>CAYQUO010000008.1:0-108788 GCA_964420835.1 uncultured Anaerolineaceae bacterium | reverse complement strand
CATGGCTGATCATCTCTCTCTTTTACCAGTTCTATGGATTTTTGATACAGTAACTTGTTGACATTTACAGAATTGAAAATGCCGATAAAAAACCCAGATCATTTCTTGGAAAAAGTTCCATAGAGCACCAGGATGGATCCAAGGATTAAAGCTGATATGATGCTAGCCAGGATCAATTTTTGATCCGGTGGTGAATTCTTGGGTAATGACCCGGGTATTTCTGGTGTTATGGAAGGGGTTGAAATTGTGGGGATAATTGATGGAATTGTCGTCTTTTCTGCCCATGTAGAAGCATGCTCGGTCGGGGTGGGTGTGGCTGCGAAAGTGCTTTCTTGGACTGCACCCATGGAGGTTGGAATCCATAATTTTTGTCCGACATAGATCGTAGGATTATCCATGGATAATCCGCTCAGACGGGCGATCTCGGCGATCTTCGTGTTGTAAGCAATGGCGATACTCCATAGGGATTGTCCGGGTTTAACGATGTGGATCAGTTTGCCGTCGGGTTGTGGCGTTACAGTAAGAACAGCAAATATATATTCCGCCATTGGATCCACGGTACCGGTGGTTCGGGGCGTGCCTGAAAACTGTGCGGTTGAAACCGGCGGATCGTACCGTCCACTGCTGGTATAGGCGGCTTGGAGAATGTAATAAAAATCTCCCTCCTCTGTTTGTGCCACTCCTGCTCCAACATGGGTATATTTGGGGTCAACCATCGGCCGCATGTGGTCGGGGTCTGACCAGGCAGAAAGGATATTGTTTTGACCGCCTGCCGGGAGGACCACGAAGTTTTCGGTGGCGAAGACCGTATCGCCTGCGCCAAACCCTGCATCCCGCAACCGCCCACGCACGTCCCCGATATGTCCACTTATGTGGGCGGCTGCCATTGTCTCCGCTGTGGTTTGGGCAACAGCCATTATTATTGAATTCACTTTCAAGGCTGGCAAACCGTTGGCAGTCCGTTGGCCATTAATTAAATTTATCAGTTCGTAAGCGCATAAGGGCTCCGGTTCTGCGGTGACAATTTGGCGGGTTGAACGGAATCGAACAGGCTGGGGAAAAATAATTACGAACAGCATACTAATCCATATGCCCAGGGCGGCTTTTTGCAGTATTGCCATGTCGAGACCTGATGTTCTGAGTTTAACACGTTTTAAAAACCCTGGTGAATGCCATGAAAATAACCCGGTGTTGGCAGTCTACGATCAATAAGGTCCAAAATATGTCATCATTACAACCATTTATTGAATGAGAAAACGCAAGCAAGGTATGAATACCAAATCGATGCAAATTGTCGTGTACTGGTGGGCCAGATGCAGCATGGCATGGTTGGTTTATAATTTACTGTGGAAAACCAACACAGTAGGCTTCGGTTGAGGGAGATTTATGGTTGGAAAAACGGTTCATCGAAAAATCGAAGTTGCATTCCTGCTGATCATTCTGCTTGCATTTATTGCCTGGAGTGTAGGTTTCATCCTTCGTTCTTCAACGATATCGATCGATGGGAAGCGTTATTTCAGTCTTTTTGACGACGCGATGGTTTCCATGCGTTATGCATGGAACCTTTCCCATGGCGAAGGGCTGGTCTGGAACACCGGGGAAAGGGTGGAAGGTTATACCAACCTGTTGATGACCCTGATAATGTCACTCCCTTTGCTTGTTGTGGATAAGTCGATCGCTGTTCTGATTATCCAAATAATTGGGATCTTCCTTATGATCGGGATTGCCTTCCAGGCTACAAGGATCATGGAATTTTTTACAAGGGAAATGAGCGAAGGCCAAAGGAGCTTTCTGCGGGTGTTGGTCTGGTTGTTTAGCCTGGCTTATTACCCATTAATATTCTGGACCCTCATGGGGATGGAAACTGGCGTTTTAACGTTCCTGCTGCTGACGGGTGTTAAAATCGCAATTCAAAGTGAATCATTCCGTGTGAAGAACGGATTATTCTTTGGCTTCATTAATGGTCTGGCCTACCTGGCCAGGCCCGATGCGGCCATCTTCGCAGTTTTATTGTTCGCCTACCGGGGATGGATGCTCATACAAAAGCCTGCACGAAAGAACCTGTTCAAGGGACTGATGCCCGCCGTTGCTGTATTCCTGCTGATCGTACTTGGTCAGTTGTTGTTTCGCTGGTGTTATTATGGCGAATTGCTGCCCAACACCTATACACTAAAAATTGCCGGTATGCCGCTGGGAGATCGGCTGAGGGGTGGTTTTGAGTTTACTCGGCCATTTATGCAGGGAATGATCCTGATCCTCATTTTTTCCTTGTCGGATCTTCTTTTCAACTACAGCCGTGAGAAAATTCTTATTAACCTGACATTTCTTTGTGCATTGGCCTATACGGTATATATTGGTGGGGATGCCTGGCCGTTTTGGCGGATAACATCACCGGCAGTTCCCCTTCTGTTTATTGGCTTCCTTTTGGCAGTTCATACTTTTATCGTGAGTTTGGCAGAAACTGGTTTTTATCAGCATTACTTTCTTCACAAGCCTATTGTCCCTCGCGCTTTGATTCCTGGGTTCTTGGTATGCACGCTTGTCTTTTTGGGGTTGGCGCTCTCGAATTATGCCTTTAGACGGGAGATCTTTTTCCTGCAGAAGGCATATACAACCGGTGCGAACGCCAATAATATTCGTATATCCATTGCTCTTCGCGATATTCTTAAAGAAGATGCAACGGTAGGGGTTACTGCAGCGGGGGTAATTCCATATTACACAGGTTTAAAAGCAGTGGATTTCCTGGGCAAGTCGGATGTGTATATTGCGCACCTGCCTCCGGACCTTTCAGGTGACATTGACTTTCGACCTGGGCATATCAAATATAACCTGGAGTATTCCATCAAGCAGTTGCAGCCAACCTATGTGGAAACCTTCGAGTGGGGTGTAGATAAGATCAAAGACTGGGCTGCAGAACACTACGTTATCGCAGACTATCGCGGGGTCAGCCTGCGCCTGTTGAAGGAATCCCCGCACGTGCGCTGGAACCTGATCACTGAACCGCTAATTGCCCCGTAACACTTCTTTAAAAAAACCTTGCGGGTTTGCAGAAATTTCTGCAAACCCGCATTGACCTTTCTGCCCAAAAGGTCGGAGGAGGTTAATTCCATTTCCCGCCTGGAATTCTTGAAAAAAGAATAAGTGTTCCAGGTCGACAAAGACGATAGATATATGCTTTCTGTTCTGCTTTCTCCATCCGACTGGCTAACGGTTGCTTCTGTGACGGAGGAATGCAGGTATGTCGATCCTTTCTGTATCCACGGTGAACGGATTGAAATCATGAAGATTAAGGTCACCATCCGCAGGCGACACGGAAACGGAGACATTCTCCTCCTGGCGTTCCAATTGGGGCATACGTTGCGGAGGCTTGGTCTCTTCCATAATGCGACGTAGTGGACGTTCTGAAACCCTGACCGTGGATTGGTCAAACCCGGTGGCAATCACGGTAATTCGCAGCTCATCACCCATGCTTGGGTCGATCACGGCGCCAAAGATCAGGTTCACGTCAGGGTGGGCTGTTTCCTTGATAATGGCGGCAGCCTGGTTGACCTCGAAGAGTGTCAGATTGTTACCGCCGGTAACATTGAACAATATGCCTCTGGCACCATCGATGGTGATATCCAATAACTGGCTGGATATTGCCATTTCTGCGGCAAGTCGGGAGCGATCATCGCCCTCCGCTTTGCCAACAGCCATCAAGGCTGCCCCACCCTCCGACATAATGGCTCGCACATCGGCGAAATCCAGGTTGATCAAACCTGGCACCGTGATGAGTTCACTAATCCCTTGGATGCCTTGGCGGAGCACATCATCTGCGACCTGGAAGGCGTCAGGGAGTGATGCGCGTTTATCAACGATTTGCAACAATCTGTCGTTGGGGATGACTATCAGGGTGTCTGCGTGCTCTTTGAGACGGGCTATCCCCGATTCGGCTGATTGGGTGCGGTATTTGCCCTCAAAATTGAAGGGTCTTGTCACAACCCCAATGGTCAAGGCACCAATTTCCTTGGCGATCTGTGCGATGATCGGAGCAGCGCCGGTGCCTGTTCCACCGCCCAATCCGGCGGTTACAAATACCATATCGCTACCTTTTAAGACCTCGTACAGTTCGTCGGCGGATTCTTCTGCTGCTTTCATACCAATTTCCGGGTTGCCGCCGGCGCCCATGCCGCGGGTGATCTTGTCCCCAATCCGCACACGGGTTAGCGCCTTTGAAAGGAGCAGGGCTTGCGAATCGGTATTTACCGAGATAAATTCAATTCCCTGAAGGCCTTCGCTGATCATTCTGTTGACGGCGTTACAACCGCCACCTCCGACACCAACAACTTTGATGCGGGCAAATGATTCTGATTGGGCTTGTGCTCTTGTTTCCATTCTTACCTCCTCCATGTTCTTTAGGTTGTGATTATTTCCATGGCATGGCAGTTGCCAGGGTTTATGGTAACAATCTCCTTAGAAAGACTTTTATCGATTCCCACTCAATAGATCCACCTTTCTGGCGAGAAATTCGCCTCTTTCTAGGAACTGATTCATTCATTAGCATTGCCCAGTTCAATAAACCAATACTGGTTGAATAGGCGGGTGAATGCAGTTGATCCACCAACCCCACAAGCTTTTCGGGCCGGGCAAGGCGTACAGGCAACCGGAGGACCTGGCTTGCAAGGGCCCTGATCCCCGGAAGCTCGCTGGTTCCTCCGGTGAGGACCATGCCAGCGGGCAGCAATCCATCGTAGCCGGAACGCTTGATTTCACTCAAAACCAACTCAAATATCTCTTCGACCCTTGCCTCGATGATATGTGCCAGATCGGATCGGCTGATCTGTTGGGGGGCATCATTTCCAAAGCCCCTGCTGGTAAAAACCTCGTCAGGTGAGATGTCCTTCTCGATTGCATAGCCGTACTGCTTCTTGATCTCCTCAGCCTGCGAAATGGGAAGCCTGAGACCTTGGGCGATATCTGATGTAATGTGATTGCCCCCGACTGGAAGCACCGTGGTATGCCAGACATCTCCATCTATATAGATGGCAATGTCTGTTGTCCCTCCACCAACATCGCAGATGACAACGCCCATTTGCCTTTCGTTATCGTTCAGAACGACTTCTGCTGCAGCCAAAGGATTCAGGACAAATTGGGATATTTGAACACCCGAGGCTTCTACGCAATGGCGGAGGTTCTCCACCATCGCTCCGGATACTGTTATGATATGAGCTTCAACTTCAAGCCGGTAACCATGCATCCCCAGGGGTGTCTTGATTCCGTCCTGACCGTCCACGGTGAATCCCCGTTGAATGACATGGATGATCTCCCGGTTGTGAGGAACAATAACTGCCCGGGCAGATTCAAGCGCCTTGTATACGTCCTCATGGTCGATCACCTGTCCTGACACACCGGCAACACCTTTGCTGTTCATGGAAGAAACCTGCGTTCCAGCCAGGCTGACCAGGGCGGATGAAATCTCATAACCGGATGTGCGTTGGGCCTTCTCAAGAGATCTGGCTATTGATTGGGAAGCGGCGGCCAGGTCGATGATTGCGCCTTTGCGAATTCCCTGGGATGGCTCTATGCCCACCCCCAGTATTCGAAGATTTCCCGCGCCTTCGATGCGTGCGACAAGGGTGCATACCTTGGTGGCGCCAACATCTATCCCAACTACAATCGGTTCATCCATTCCCACTAGATCTCCAAACGATAATATGGTGCATGAATACTTTCTACGCTGATCAGCGCCGGGTGAATGCCCTGGGCTGACAGGTTCTCGATGATGGTCTGGTACATGGCCAGTTTGATGTCCAGGTCTTCCAGCGATGAGCCAATGAATACTTTCCATCCCGCAGGATCATCCCATCCAAGACCGGAAACAGGATCATAGTTCAGCACCACCTCCGGTGTGAGCGTATTACGCAGTTCATAGGCTGCTTTCAGCAGATCGCCAGGGATCTGTTTTGGCCAGGTTGAAGCCTTGGCAGTATCACGTAAGTGGTTAAGGGTATTTGGTATGGCTTGTTGGCCATCTCCAGACAGCGGTTGCGGTTGAAAATATGGTGGTTCATTGGTTGAATTGATCGTCAGCAATGGTCCGGCATCACCTCTTGCTGGAAAGGCATATCCGGAAGCATCGATCCACAAGATTGTTTCGCCTGTATTCCAGGCGAGGATCGGCTGGCGTTCCTCGGCAGTGATCGATACAGTGCCGGGAAGCATGGCATTCACCCGCACATTGAACAACTCTGGAAAATCCTCTTGCATGGACTGAATGGCTTCGGCGGGTACGAATTCAAAGATGGAAGAGCCTTTAAGCCGAAGGTACTGGTCGATGGTGTTCGGGTCAATTCGCTGGATGCCGTTCAGCTCAATATTATTAATATCGAATTCCGCTGTGGAGGTAAGGATGACAAACAGCAGGCAGGCAACCACTGCGATTAACCCAGAGAGAAGCCTCCAACCGGGTTGGACAACGGGCATGGCGGGCATTTGCAGCTCTGCACCTGAGGTACCCATGTTGATGGAATACCTGCGCCGCGGAGGGTTGAATTTTTGTTTGTCCATGACCGGACTACCGCCACGCACCATTATCCGTGGAACTGCAGGAGGGTGGTGCGCCTGCAAACCGGCCTGCTGGATCCGTTTCGCACTTTGTTGATTGCGACGGTTTCTTACAGTATCAGACCGTGAAACCGTAGGGCGGCGGACCTGGCTCATTTTTTCACTCCGTAGAACCGCGTAAGTTGGTCCTTTTCGGCCTTGCGCTCAAGGCCAAGTTCGACCAGGCGGTCAATCAGGGTGGGATAATTAATTCCGCTGTAGTCCCATAGTTTTGGGTACATACTTACCGGGGTAAACCCGGGGATTGAATTTAACTCACTAACGAACAGTTTTCCCGATTCCCGATCAAGCAGAAAGTCAACCCTGGCCATTCCTGCACAATCTGTAGTTTTGAACGCAGCAATGGCAATGGATTGGATCTGGGCAATCATATCCACCGGAAGCGACGCCGGGATCACCAAGCCGGTACGTGGATCATGGTACTTGGCGTTGTATGTGTAGAACTCATCCTCGGGGATGATCTCGCCGGGGACTGAAACGATGGGCTCATGGTTGCCAAGCACTGACACTTCGATCTCTCGTGGTTTTTCAAGACCTTTCTCGACGAGGACACGGCGGTCATATCGGGCTGCATCGAGAATTGCCGCTTGGAGTGTTTCGCGATTTGTAGCCTTGGCGATGCCAACCGAAGACCCAAGGTTCGCCGGTTTGACAAAAACCGGATAAGCGCTCATCTTCTCAACCTGTTCCATGACCTCCCGGATATTTTGTTGAATATCTCTTTTGGAAACGATCATGGAATCCAATACCGGGATGCCGTTGGCGCGCAGAACTTCCTTTGTTATTCCCTTATCCATGCAAAGAGATGATGCAAGAACGCCACAACCCACATAGGCGACATTCATCACTTCCAGGAGCCCCTGTATGGCGCCATCTTCGCCATAAGTGCCATGCAGGATTGGAAAGATCACGTCCAGGCATGTAATGAACTTCAGGCCAAAGTGACCCTCCTGATCTTGAATCTTATAAAGGCTGCCGGGCTTTGGTGTATCCAACAATACGACCGGTGTTAACCCTTCAACGGAATTTTGACTCATCTTTTCCAATAAATTTTCTCCGATGACCCATCTTCCATTGTGGGTGATCCCGACAGGTAGAATGTCATATCGGTCTGTATCCAGCACTTCCAGCACTGATGAAGCTGAGACAAGGGAAACTTCATGTTCTCCGGAACGTCCACCCATCAGCAAGCCCAAACGAATTTTTTCCTTTGATTCTTTAACCATCATTGTTCATCACCCAGGGATTTCACCTTCCGGCCATTTCCCGATTTTTTCGATTTCCAGTTCAAGGTCCACACCGAATTTTTCTTTAACCTGCTGGCGGGCTTTCTCAATTAAGTTCCAGTAATCCATGGCGGATGCATTTTCCTGGTTGACAAGAAAATTTGCGTGTTGTGTGCTGATTTCAACCCCGCCAACCCGCGTTCCTTTCAAGCCACAAGCCTCAATTAATCGCCCGGCGAAATCGCCTTCGGGGTTCTTAAAAGTTGAACCCATACTTGCCCCGGAAGGTTGGGTCGAACGTCGGCGTTCTGAATACTCACGCATCCGCTGTTCTATTTCCTCCCGCCTTCCATGTTCCAAGCCCAGTCGAACCGATAGAATCACTGCCTTCTCCGTTCCGCGTTTAAGTACGCTTGTGCGGTATCCATATGCAAAATCAGTGGCATCCCAGACCACCTTGCCATGAGTGCGATGCAAGATTTCTGCCATTACAATTGCTTTACTCATATCCTGCCCATGGGCTCCTGCATTTCCATAAACAGCTCCGCCAATGGTGCCCGGGATTGTGCAGGCCCATTCCAGCCCGCTAAAACCACGCAATGCTGCCTGCCGGGCAACCCCTCCCAAATTTGCTCCGGATTCAACCCAAACGCTGGGCTTTTGTGGGTGGTCTTCGATTTTTATCGTTCTTGCCCGGTTGATGATCACCACCCCCTGGTAACCTTCATCACTGACGAGAACATTTGCACCGCTGCCCAAGACCAGCACGGGTACATCCAACTCCCATAATTTCTGAACCGTTTCCAATAATTCAATGCTTGAATGCACAATCAGCAATCCATCGGCAATGCCACCCACGCGGGCGGTGGTGTAATTGGACAGGTGGACGTTCTCCTGTAGTTGGTCTCCAAACATTTCCCGGAGTTCATCAAAAGGGTGTGTTTTCTTGATCATTTTCATTTTTCAAAGGTCTTTCACTGCTTTTATGATTCTGATAACAGTATCTACCATCGATATGGGATACGAGCCTGATGTCCCGTGTCTATCGAACGGAACATCCTTACGGTTTGGTTTTTTCTCACCGGGTTTGTCGGCCTTCCATGGGGTTTGCGTGTTGATAAAATCCGCAGCCGGTTTAGGAATGGACATCGTTTTTCTCCCTTTGTTTTAACCCAAGCAGAACCTGTTGACCGATAAGGTTGGCATCGCCAGCAGACAATATTAGCAATACATCTCCAGAACGTAATTCTGAAAGTAGGTATTCGGTGACCTGCTGGAAGGATGGGATATACCTGGTGTTTGGATGTTTCATCCGTGCAGCTATTTCGGCACCCGTGATCAGCGCCGTGGTTTCCCTTGCTGCATACACTTCCGTAATGATGAGTGCGTTGGCTTGTTTGAACGCATCCATAAACCCTTGAAACAGGATGAGAGTCCGTTGGGAGGTATGGGGCTGCCACACTGTAAAGACCCGTTGGTTCGGAAAGCGCTTCCTGGTTGCAGCAAGTGTGGCACTGATCTCTGTTGGGTGGTGGGCATAATCATCAATCACCGTAACCCCTGCTTCGTAACCGATAATATCAAAGCGCCTTATTGTGCCCTGGAAATCCAACAAAGCCCGGGCAACCCCTTCCTGGTTGATATCCATTGTGTTTACAACGGCCAGGGTTGCGAGCGTGTTTAGAACGTTGTAAACGCCCGGGATCTGCAGGGAACATTTTCCCTTGGTGCTGGGGGTTGCTTGATCCTTCCAGCGAAAATCCATTCCTCCCCGGAGGTTTGGTTGAAGGTCATAACCCATCACTCTGGATTGAGGAGAAAGGCCATAGGATATTATCTGACAATTATTCGGGACAAAACGCAGGACGGTTGCGGCTTCCAATGAGTCCTGACAATAGACCAGCGTACCTCCAGGCTTCATCGTCCGGATGAAATCCTGAAACGCTTGCTGGTAGGCTTCGGGGGTTGGAAAGCAATCCGGATGATCATATTCCATGCTGGTCAGAACAATGATGTCCGGCTTCAAACCCATGAACATGCGATCGAATTCGTCCGCCTCGATTACAAATGTACTGCCTGTACTGGCGTGGGCGTTCGTACCCAAATTCTTGGAAACCCCACCAATGATAAAGGAGGGGTCCATTCCCAGCGCGACAAGCGTCCAGGCGAGCATTGCAGTTGTGGTTGTTTTCCCGTGGGTCCCGGCAATTGCGATGCGGGTTTGCTTTGCCATCAGGTCTCCAAGGTATTCCGATCGTTTCATCACCGGGATGCCAGCCTGCCTGGCGGCAATGACCTCGGGATTCGTGTCTGGAATGGCAGAGGAGCGGATGATTACATCAGCACCTTGAATATTTTCCGCTTTGTGGCCCACGAAAATCTGAATGCCTGCTTTAACCAAATTTTGCGCAAATGGAGACAGGCATTGATCGGACCCGCTCACCGTGTGACCGGTTTCCAGGAGAAACCGGGCGATGGCTGAGAGGCCACTTCCGCCAATTCCGATAAGATGCACGTGCTTTTTCAAATGAACACCACCAATACAAATGCAAAAGCAATGGCTACAGCAAAATAAATGTTCGGAGCGTGCAGCCATTGGGGTGGGAGGAAGGTAATCAGGTAGCGGGTTGCATCTCCTTCGGGACCGCTGGCTGGCGGTAGGATGATGCCAGGGAATGGGTAGTTTGCCGTATTCAGGTATGACCAAAAGGTTCCTATGACAAGGTAGCCATTCAGGGCGCCGAGGAAAAGACCGAGCATCCAATCTTGCAGTCGTTCGCGGGCAAACCGGTTCGATGCAGCCAGCCGGGGGATGTTCGGACCCTGATAACCAAATATAACAAGAAAGACCAACAAGGCTGATCGAATCCAGAACATGGTTGTCGCTGGTCCATTCACCGCAATGCTTGCGATGGGAGGAAAAAACGTTTCAAGAACCGTAGTGATAAAAATTGCCAGTACAACCGCAAAACTGACCAGCATTTCCTTTGCCCAACCGCGGTTCATTCCGATCAAGGCAAAAAAGGCAACAAATACCCAAAAAAGGACATTCAGGTAGATCATGTGCCTGCTCCTTTCGGGGTTTGGGATTGTGATGCCAATGCAGCGATCAGGCTGGCAATCTTTCCAGCCGCCCCCGGTTTGGCAAGACCCAACATTGCAGTTCTCATGGATGCCAATTTTTCCGGATGCCCAATAAGGTCAAGTATTGTGGGCTGCAGGTCAAACATCATTTTTTCGTCTTCAACAATTACAGCCGCCTGGTTTCGGACAAGGTATTCGGCATTGACTTTTTGGTAGCGCCATGCATAGGGGTAGGGCACCAGTATCGCAGGGAGCCCTGTTAGGGGAAGTTCCCCCAGTGTTGAGGCACCGGCGCGGCAAACTGCCAGGTCGGCACATGCCAGTGCTGCTGCCATTTCTTCATGGAGATATGGGAAGGCACGATATTTTCCGCGCAAATCGACGGATAGATTCGTGGAGAAGGCTTGCACTTCAGGCCAATCCAATTCTCCACAAATATGAAGCACCTGGCAGGATTCCAATAGGTTTGGAAGGCAGGAAAGCAGGGCGTGGTTGATTGAGTGCGCTCCCTTGCTTCCACCGAATACCAACAGCACGGGCATACTGGCCTGCAAACCAAATATGCCCCGTGCCGTGGTTTTATCCACCTGTCCAATGCCTGCCCGGGTTGGGTAGCCGGTTACCGCAATCCGGGAGCTGCCAGGCAGATAGGGAATTGTTTCTTCCGTTGTCACAGCGATCGTGCGGGCGAACCTTGCTAGGAATTTCAATGCCATACCGGGCTCAATGTCAGGGATGTACAGCAAGGAAGGATACCGTCGTGCAGCCAGAGCCATGGGGACGGCGATATATCCACCAGTAAATAATAAAGCATTCGGCTGGAATTCCCGAAGAATCTTCCGGGATGCAAGCCAGCCTTTGGCCAGGGAGAAGAGGTTGCCGGCAAGTCTGGGCAGGTCGACGCCGTGGATTCCAGCAGCAGGGATGGTTTTATAGGGAATGCCATTCCGTTGAATTAGGTTGGCTTCCATGCCGCCTTCACCTCCGACCCAAAGAACAGTCTCGGTTTCATCTTTGATGGCGTCTAGGACGGCCAGAGCCGGATACACTCCGCCTCCGGTTCCGCCCGCGCAGATCAACAATCGCACTGAAAAACCTCCTGTCCAAACCTTCCGGCTCGGCATGCCCTTGCCGTGCAACGTTTGTCAAAATCCCAATACCGGCCAGCGTTGTAGTTGTTATTGAACCGCCATAACTTACCAGAGGAAGCGCATTTCCAGCGTAGGGGAGCAGGTTGATCATTACACTGATATTGATCATTGCCTCCAGTGTGATCCAGATGGTGATCCCGGCTGCGAGCATTCGCCCCTGAAGGTCGGGAGCCATACATGCAATGGCGATTCCCCGCCAAAGGATCACCAGGTAAAGGGCGATAAAAACCATGGCGCCCAGCAGCCCCAGTTCCTCTGCAATGACGGCAAAAACGCTATCCGTCCAGGGAACAGGCAGACCCGTGAATTTCGTAACCCCTTTACCAATGCCCACACCGAAGATTCCACCCCTAACGACAGATTCCAACCCTCTCTTTACCTGATAATGGGCACTGGAAGGATCCTGCAAACCGCTGAAATAATAGCCGATGCGTTCCTGGCCGGTTGAGCTGATGGCAACTACGAGCGTGCCAAGCAGGATGACAACAACCCCAAGCAGGATGACCTGTTTTACCTCCGCCCCTGCCAGGTAGAACATCAAACAGGCTAGGAATATTACGGTGGCGGCAGCGCTCAGATCGGGTTGAATGACGATCAACCCTGCCGTGATACCCATGATTAACATTAAAGGGATCAGTCCCAATGTTATGGTGGACATTTCCTCCCGTCGGCTGTTTAACCAAACGGACAGGTAAATAACGATTGCGAGTTTTGCCAACTCGGAGGGCTGAATCGACCCACCCAGAAGTGTACGGGCATACCCTTCCGGGCTGTCGTTTACCACAAGAACGATGAGCAGGGACGCCAGTGTACCGACCATGATCGGTACCGCCAGCCTGCGGTACAGTTGGTAAGGGATCCTATTAAGGATTGCTGAGAGCAGAAGCCCTGTGGAAACCCATACCAATTGCCATTTTATGAGGTAAGAGGATGAATCAAATTTCCGGATCGAGTAGTTCCAACTGGCTGAATAGACTATTAATAATCCAAGGAGGATCAGGCTGGCTACGGCTGCAGCCAATGGAACGTCTCCGACAAGTGAATTCGGGCGGCGACGCTTTACTTCGGGAGCAATATCCATCTGATTGATCAGAGTTGCATCACCCATTTGCGAAAATCCTCTCCACGTTCCTCAAAATCCCGATATTCGTCAAAACTTGTTCCACCGGGTGCCAATAAGACCACATCCCCGGATTTGGACACCTTTCTTGCCTCCAGGATGGCTTCCTTAAGGTGGGCATATTTCCCCATGGAAAACGGCCTACCACTATTCCTCACTTTATTGATCGAAGCCTTAATGATGTCAGCGGCCTCCCCAAACAGAATGACATGGTCAACGCGCTGGCAAACCAGTTTTGCCAGTTCCTCCCAGGGCAGGTTCTTATCCCTGCCTCCCAGCAACACGACAAGTGGTTCAGAAAAAGACCGAATGGCTGCCATGGTTCGTTCCGGAGCCGTGGCGATCGAATCGTTGTACCATGCGACCCCATCAAGATACCTGACGAATTCCAACCGGTGCGGAACCCCCCTGAACCCCTTAATTCCGCTTTCAAGGGATTCAGGCGGCAGGCCGGCAGCAATGGCAATGGCGCAGGCGGCCAATGTATTGGAAAGATTATGTTCGCCGCGAAGTTCCAGGGTGTTGAGGCGAAACAGGTTTTCCTGTTTTTCTCCATTCCTATAGACACACCATTCACCGTTAAGAAAAGTGCCAGGGTGATTTTCCAACGGAGGCTGGATCCCAAATGTGAACAGGCGGCCTTTCACATGTGATTTCAGGTTCCATCCGCCGGGGTCGTCGCGGCCAAGGACGGCAACATCTTCAGCCTGCTGAAAATCCAGGATCCTTGCCTTGCTGGCTGTATAAGCCTCCAAGGTGCCATGCCGGTCAAGATGATTGGGGGTGATATTCAGCACCCCGGCAACCTGAGGTGATAATGTCATTAGATCCAATTGAAAACTGGAGATCTCCATAATCACAAGGTCACTTTGGTGGATTTGCTCTAGGTATGCGATCAATGGCTGGCCAATATTCCCTCCCACCCATGTTCTCCGAGGCGATTGAAGGGCGGATTGTGCCATGCGACCAACAAGGGTGGTTGTGGTCGTCTTGCCGGCTGACCCGGTTATCCCTATGACCTTGCAGGGCGCATTTTCCAAAAAAATTTGCGAATCATTTGAAAGCGGAATCCCCCGGCGCCTGGCTTCTTTAATGATTTCCAGGTTCAATGGAATACCTGCCGAAGGGCATATACAGTCAACCCCATTCAACAACTCCAAAGAATGGCTGCCGAATACCCATTTGATTGGCAGACCTGAAAGAGCCTCCATTTCCGGCTTCATCTCGCTCTTTAACCGGTGGTCGTTCAGGACGACCTTGGCCCCCTGGCTGACCATGTAACGAGCCAATGCCTGCCCCTGCCGGGCTGCACCGATGATCAGGATGTGTTTCCCTTTCCAGGTATTGTTCATGATCACACCAGAGCCAGGGCAATGCCCAACATGGCAAATAGCAGGCTTATCAGCCAGAACCGCTGAACAACCTGGGTTTCGCTCCATCCCATTAGTTCAAAATGGTGATGCAGGGGAGCCATTTTGAACAACCGTTTCCCCTTGCTGATCTTGAAATACGCCACCTGCAGAACTATGCTGATCGTTTCGCTCAAGGGAATGATCGCGATGAGTGCCAGCAGAATCCACTGGCCAGTCATAAGGGCAACCACACCCAGTGTGGCACCAAGGGATAAAGACCCGGTGTCGCCCATGAACAATTCGGCAGGGTGGACGTTAAACCACAAGAACCCAAACAGGGCTCCAACGATGGTGAAACAGAACCTGCCCAGGAAGACCTGGCCTTGCATGAGGGCGATGGATCCAAATGCCGCAAAGGCAGTTGCTGAGATCAACCCTGCAAGACCATCCAGTCCATCCGTAAAATTCACCGCATTGGAAAAACCAACGATGACCAGTGTTGCCAGGGGAATGTACAGGACACCGAGTTGAAGAGGCTCACCCACTGAGGGCCAGAACATTTCAGGAACGTGCAAGGTGTACTTCAGAATGATTGCAACACCAAGCCCGAAAAGAATTTGGATGATAAACTTCGTTCGGGCCCGCATCCCCAAACCTTTTCGCGGCCCCCGAATCCCTTCCCAGTCATCAATAATGCCCAGCAGGGCGAAAATCAGCATTACGAAGAGTGGTACGAGGACGGAACGGCCCAGGACGTCAACACCCAGGAAGGATGCGGCATTCAACAGGACGGTTACAAGGGCCACCGGCAGAATCACCATGGCCCCACCCATGGTTGGGGTTCCCATTTTGGTTACATGAGAATCAGGCCCTTCGATGCGGATCAACTTGCCGATACGCAAATGTCTTAGCATGCGGATAAGCGGGTTGCCCCAGATGATGGCCATCATGAAGCTGAACATGCTCAAAGCCAGGGCCAGTGATGTTTCCTTCATTCTGCTTCCTCCAGGGCAGCAACAACCCGGTCCAGTCTCAGGCCATGTGCTCCTTTGATCAGTAAAACTACGCCATCTACAAATTCACGTTCCTGTAATGCTTTGATCAGATCCGTGACCTCAATGATCGAGGTTACCTGGTGCGGATCCATCCCTGCCCGGAGGGCGGCGTCGGCGATCATTTGACCATTCTCACCAACAGTAATAAGTTCGTGGCAAACTTCTGCAGCCCGAGCCCCCACCATCTCGTGGCCTTGTCTTTCATACGGACCAAGTTCGCGCATTTCTCCCAGGATGGCGATCTTATGTCCTTTCAATTCGTTCAACAAGTTCAAGGCGGCCAGCATTGATTCTGGTGAAGCGTTATAGGAATCATCCAGAATGAGCGCTTTCTGCGGAGTATGAACAGCCATCATTCGAAGCTGGGTGTGGCCTTTGGTCAGGCCGGAAATGATTTCGTTCCATGTCAGTTTCTCGATCAGGCCTACAGCGGTTGCACGTAATACGGTATGTGCTGAGTGACGTCCGATCAATGGTACGCGTAACGTGAGTTCGTCTTTGCCATGGTGTATCCGTAATCGGATCCCTTCCAGACCCAGGCCTTGGATATCATCAGCCCACAGGTCGGCATCGGGATTTAAGCCATAGCTGAAAACCTTGGCCTTCGTCTGAAATGCCATCGAACGCACCCACGGATCATCCATGTTGATCACTGCAGTTCCATCTTCGGGTAATGCTTGCACCAGTTCGGCTTTCCCTTTGGCGATCATTTCCTGAGAGCCAGCCCGGGCTGCGTGAACCGTTCCAACGTTGGTCACAACCCCAATGCTCGGCAAAGCCAGGTTGCATAGCAAACTAATTTCTCCGGGAACATAAAACCCCATTTCCAGAACTGCCCGTTCATGACCTTCTCCCAGTTGTAGCAAGGTGAGAGGGAGGCTGATCTCGTTGTTGAGATTGCCAGGGTTTTTAAGTGTACGGAATCGCCTTGCCAGAACTTCGGCAACCAATTCCTTTGTGGATGATTTTCCGACGCTGCCGGTGATGCCGATAACTTTTGCCGGCATTCGTCGTCTGTGAAATCCGGCGACATCCTGTAATGCTTGCAATGTGTCATTCACATGCAGGCAGAACGGCGGAGGGGGAAGTCCCTTGGAAAGGCCCTGTTCCCCGGGGCGTAGATCAACGACATTAATCCCTTCATCGACAGGTCGTTGGATGAGCGCCAAATGGGCACCTGCCGCGAACGCTTCTGCAACATGGTCATGTCCATCCGTTCTCTCGCCGGGGAGCGCAACGAACAGGCTGCCTGGGATCACCTGCCGGGAATCGACAACAGCCTCGCTGATGACCAGAGGTGTATCTTGTTTGGCCGGTTTGCCGGTCAGGGCTTCAAGGAGTTCGGCGAGAGTGAACACGGAATAATCCTTTATTGCCCCTGTAGAGAATGCCGGATTTGATCCGGAGGGATGTTCAGAAGAACGGTCAGGGCCTTGGCGGCTTCGCTGAAAACCGGAGAAGCAACAACAGATCCCCATGGAGCGGTTGTGGGCTTCTTCAACCAGACGTAGATGATAAAACGAGGATCATCGACTGGCCCCCAGCCAACAAATGAGGCGTGTGTCAGGTTGCTGGTATATCCCATCTCGGTCGGGATCTCGGCAGTTCCCGTCTTTCCTGCTACACGGTAGCCATCAACCAATGCGGCGGAAGCCTCATTTTCTAAAGAGAGTGCCAGCATCTCGGTTAATGTGGTGGCAGTTTCCGGACGGATGGGATTCCCAACAATGGATAATGGTTTTTCGGTCTGTTGACCGTTCTGGACGATGGCCTTGACCACATGGGGAGCCATGATCCTGCCTTCGTTTGCCACAGCTGAAATGGCCGCTGTCATTTGTATTGGGGTTGCAGCCACGCCCTGCCCAAATGCATTCGTTCCCAGGTTGGCATCTGACCAAGTTGGATCCCCTGGCACACTCAGCGGAAAGTTGGCCTCTCCGGCAAGGTCAATCTTGGTCCTGCGGCCGATACCGAATGAATACAGGTGTTGATAAAAATCCGTCGGACCGATCTGGGTTGCAACCCAGGCCAGGCAGACATTCAAAGAGAGCTCCATACAGTCCAGCATGGTTACTGGTCCATGGCCCTTGTTGTCCCAGTTGGAGATGTACGCCCCGCCAATGGTGATCTGTCCTGTATCGATGAACGTCGTATCGGGCGTTACCACCCCGAGATCAAGTGCCGTTGCCATGGTAAGAACTTTAAACACCGAGCCCGGCTCATAGGTCTCGGAAATAATGGGGTTAAACGGTGTGCCCTCAGGAAAATATTTTCCCTTGGTCCAGTATTTCTCATCGTAATACTCGTTGAGGTTCATCCTGGGCGAGGTTGCCATTGCGAGAATTTCTCCGGTTTTTGGATCCATTGAAACCAATACCCCGCCTTCTGCTCCGGCGTTTTCAACCCCACGATCCAGTATCTCTTCCATTTTTGCCTGGATCTCACGATCAATGGTTAGAATAAGACTGGCACCAGGGGGGATCTCTGTGAAATCAGCATCCTGGTAGGGGTCCAGGTTTACCCGCACTTTTACCGGTTTGCCGGCCATTTCCAGGTCGTACAGAGCCTCCAACCCAAATATTGCAGACGGATTGTCCACATCTTTGAATTGATATATTCCCAAGACATTGGAACCCAATGAGTTTTCCGGGTAGGAGCGTTCCAGCCTGGGTTTCCAAATAACCCCGCTGATACTGGGAGGATATTCACGGTGCCAGAGGAATTTTCGGACCGGTCGGTTGGCAAGGTCTTCTTTCACACGTTTCAATTCGTCGATAACCGAATCATTCACATCGCTTTTTAAACGAATATACTCCCGTTCACCAGGGATATAGTCGATCTGGGCGTATTCCAGAACTTTGTTGTATTCCATCCCCAGCAACTGTGACAAGGTGAGGGCAATTTGTTCAGGGTCCAGGACCTTTTGCAGGTCGATGCCCACTTCATTAACCTGTCGGTTGCCGGCCAACAGGTGTCCGTAACGGTCGTAGATTTTTCCGCGTTCGGGGATAACCTCGATAACCGGGTTGATGATATTGGTGTTGGAATATTCCAAAAGCTCGCGACCCCCACTGCTGGCCTGCACCCGACCCATTTGGACTATGATTAATAAACCGACAACTGTTAACAGGATACCGGTAATATTCAGGCGGGTTGGAAAATTCTCTTTCATTTCCCACCAGCCTTGGATTCCCGGGCAAGACGGGCCAGGTTGTCCACCATCCAATCGGACAAGGATTGGGTATAGATGGGGCGCAGCAGTTTCCTCGTGTTATTAGCCCGCATGGGGTTTTCAGCCAAAGTGGCAACATCCCTTCCGGGGTACGCAGGGATGATCATATACTGGAAGTAATCAGGGTCCGATTCAACGAAGCCCATTTCATACGCCCGCTGGTCTGTCATCTCATAGGAAGTCAATGTACCCAGTTGTGCTTCCAGATTTGCGATATTTCGCATGTATTCCTCGCGGTCATCCTCGAGTGTTTGAATTTGAATGGCCGCCGTGGCGGTCCTGGCAGATATCGTCAGGTACACGGAAGCGATAATGGCAATGGAAACCACAACGACAAGAAACAAGCCGGCTCGCTGCAACTGAACTCGCCAGGGGGATTGTTGGTAGGCTTGCATTAGCCGTCGGTTCATGATGAAGGTCCAGTGTTCTGTCTCGATTGCATAGAAAGCACACCATCATTCCTGCATATCGCATGCCAGGTTGCGTTTCACTGCGACCCTTAATCTGGCACTGCGGGCTCTTGGATTTCTTGCCACTTCGTCCTTTCCGGCTGTAATTGACCTCCTGTTCTTAATCGTTATGGAAGCTTTATGATTGCACGTGCAGACCAATTGTTCTGGCGGACAGATACAGTCTTTACTCTCCTGGGCGAAATATTTCTTCACGATTCTGTCCTCCAGGGAATGGAAGGTGATCACAGCCAGACGGCCCCCGGGATTGAGGGAGTTCACAGCCTGGGGCAGGAATTTCTGCAAGGTTTTCAGTTCTTCGTTTACCGCGATCCTTATTGCCTGGAAGGTTCGTGTTGCAGGGTGGATTCGGCTGTTCGAGCGACGAACGGTTTGAGAGATGATCATTGCAAGGGAACTTGTCGAGTGGATGGGGCGATTATTACAGATCGCCCGTGCGATTTTGCGCGATTGTCGTTCCTCTCCATATTCCCGGATGATCTCGGCAAGTGTATCCTCGCTCAGAGTGTTGACGAGCATGTCCGCTGTTCGTTCCTGGCTGGTATCAAAACGCATGTCCAGGGGACCATCAAATTGAAAAGAAAATCCCCTTTTGGGGTTATCGATCTGCAAAGACGAAAATCCCAAATCGGCAATGATACCATCAACTTGTCCCCAACCGATTTTCTTAAGTTCGGATTGTAATGCAGCGTAAGAAGCCTTCCGAAGCGTAACCCTGTTCCCAAACTCAACCAGGTTCTGGCCGGCAGTGAGAACGGCGTCGGGATCAATATCCATTGCCAGCAACTCTCCGCAAGGGGCGGAGTTTTCCAGAATTCCCCGGCTGTGGCCGCCCGCCCCGGCAGTTGCGTCAACATACCGGCCCGGGCTTTTCGGATCAAGAGCGGCGATGACCTCGTGATACAACACGGGCTGGTGTGAAAGTGCGACGGGGGCAGGCTTGGTGTTCATGTTAGTGGATTGGCAGGTTTAGATCGGCATATCTTTTCGCATTAATTTCACCGTTGCTGATGTCGGCACGCTTGGGCGCCCAGAGTGTTGGAGACCAGATCTCAAAGTGAGTTCCCATACCGACGATCACTGCCAGTGAATCAAGCATGGCGAACTGCCTCAGGAATTGCGGTATGAGGATGCGCCCCGTCTTGTCCACCTCCAGAAGTTCGGCGCTCCCAAAGATCAGACGATGCAGGTCTCGGCTGCGGGGATCGGTGACACTCATCAGGCTGACGTTATTGGCCAATTTCTCGAAGTTGTCAGGCGTTTCCACCATCAGGTTTTGGTCAAAGCCTTGGGAAATATATGCACCACTTATAAGAAGTTCGCGATAGCGGGCAGGAACGATCAACCGCCCTTTTTCATCGATGGAGTGCTCATATTGGCCCAAGAACATAAGTTCTAACTCTCCTGTACAAGCAGGACGCCGGAATACTCCGGCGACCTGACACTTCCTACCACTTTCCACCACTTTCCACCACAGTATACCCTAAAGATATTGGTTTTGCAAGTATTAATTCAAACGAATTTCCTTCTTAATTAATAAACATTCCCCTGCGTCATAAATAAGATGGTTGCCTGTATTCTTGGAGGCAGTTCACATTTGTTTATTGCACCACGCTCGTGAACAACGGGTGGAATTTGAGTTGATCTTATTAATTACAAATTAAAAACATCCTGTTGGATGTCTCGGATGGACTGTCCTTACGGGAGATTTTGTTGACCATCGGTGATTTTTGATGTACACTATTTATTGTGAGTGGAAAATGTGGTGAGGGTAATTTGTTGCTTTTCCAGTTTATTCTTTAGATTAAAAATATATTTAGGAGGAGAAACATGGCAAGCATAATTTCAGTTGAAGGGATTGGACCAGTTTATGCTGAAAAATTAAAGGCTATCGGAATTCGCTCAACCGAAGCATTATTAAAGAAAGGTAGTACTCCGGCAGGGAGAAAGGAAATCGTTGAAAAAACCGGTATTTCCGACAAATTAATCCTGGAGTGGGTAAATCATGTCGACCTGTGGAGGATCAAGGGCGTGGCGGAAGAATATTCGGATTTGCTTGAAGAAGCAGGCGTCGACACTGTTGTGGAGTTGGCCAAACGGGTTCCTGAGAACCTGCATGCTGCACTGGTCAAAACGAACGCCGAGAAGAAGTTAGTCCGACAGCTTCCTACTGTGGCACAGGTTAGATCCTGGATCGATCAGGCAAAGAAACTCCCCAGGGCTATTTTTTACTAGGAATTCAATAGAATTAAAAACCCATGCCAAGGTACGTATCATGCCTTGGCAATTTATTTAATTCGCCTCATCCAATTTCTTTTCTCCCTGAACATAATTGTAGATAGATCCTTTGCACCCCGGATTATTGTTGTGAGTTCCATCAGTAACTACATTTCGTTTTCGCGTGTCCTGTACTGAAGTGCCTCTGCAAGGTGGGCAACCTGAATTTGCATACAATCCGCCAGATCGGCAACCGTTCGGGCGAGTTTTAAAACCCGATGGTATGCCCTGGCGGTGAGCTGAAGCTGGTTCATGGCGGTTTTCATCAGGTTCCGTCCGGCATCATCCAGTTGGCAGTGTTTGCGTACTTCAGCAGGGTGCATTTCACTGTTGCAGGTGATTTTCGTTTCCGCAAATCGCCTCCGCTGGTGTTGACGGGCATTTTCTACGCGAGCCTGTATTGATGCGGACGGCTCGCCGAGCCTCTGGTCGCTGATCTTTTCATAATCGAGCCTTGGGACCTGAATGTGAATGTCTATACGGTCCAACAAAGGACCGGAGATACGTTTCTGGTATTTGGTGATGGCGCCGGAAGGACAGGTACAGGGCTTAACCGGATCGCCAAAATAACCACAGGGGCAGGGGTTCATGGCACCAACCAGCATGAAGTTGGCCGGGAAACTCAGTGAGCCCTGGGCCCGGCTGATGGTCACAATCTTGTCTTCAATGGGTTGGCGCAATACCTCCAGTACCCGGGTTCCGAACTCCGGAAGCTCATCCAGGAACAGGACACCCCGGTGGGCAAGTGAAACCTCCCCGGGGCGTGGCCAGTTTCCACCGCCGACAAGGCCGGCGTGGCTGATGGTGTGGTGCGGGGCTCGGAATGGACGGGTGCGAATGAGGGGGATGTCGGCAGGCAGTTGGTCTGCAACTGAATAAACGCGGGTGACATCCAGGGATTCCTCGATTGTCATCCTGGGAAGGATGGCTGGAAGCGCCCTGGCCAGCAGAGTCTTGCCGGCACCTGGCGGGCCTGTCATCAGGACATTATGGCCTCCGGCAGCCGCGACCTCAAGTGCCCGTTTTACATGCTCCTGTCCTTTTATCTCCTGGAAATCCGTTTGTACTGGAAGAGTCAGGCTGTCCGGATTAATCGGGGGGTTCTGTTCCAGTCGGGTATGTCCATTCAAGTGAGCGCATAATTCAGATAGGGAGGAGATGCCGAACACCTCCACATCGGAAAGAAGGGCGGCTTCGGGGGCATCAACCCTTGGAACGAACAGGGTCCTGTAGCCTTCGTGCCTGGCTATGGCTGCCATGGGAAGCATCCCTCGGACGTGGCGGACAGCACCATCCAACGACAGTTCGCCTATCACCAAACTGTTTTCGAGGAGTGGTGTGGATACCTGTCCACTTGCAGCAAGAACACCGAGTGCGATTGGCAGGTCGTAGGCCGGACCTTCTTTTCGTACAGATGCCGGAGCCAGGTTGATCGTAACCTTTTTGCGGGGGAAGGAAAACCCGGAATTCTTGATCGCAGATTGAACCCGCTCGCGGCTTTCCTGGATGGCAGCATCTGGAAGACCGACGATTACCATGGATGGTAAACCATTATTGGTATCAACTTCGACCTCAATGACAACGCCATCCAGGCCGATTACCGCACAGGAGAAGATCCTTGCCAGCATGGGATTAGTTTAATAGAAATACGACTGCGTTGTCAAACTTGAAACCGTGCCAAAGGGAACATGGGCGTTCTTGAAAAAAAACAGGTTGCATGGAGGGAGAGATCGTCGTCATTATGACATGTACAAAAACGGAGACAACTATAGTGAACTCACGCGAGGTTCTTGACATCCCCAAAAAGAGATGATAACCTTGCAGCCGCTGGGGGCATCCTGTTTTTGCAGGCCATCGCCGGGTACAAAAACCATTGCGCCTGGCAAAGGGACCTCCAAACCAATAATTTCCTTTTGGAGTAGGTGAAATGACAGAACGCATCAAAGGCACAGTTAAATGGTTTAATGCCTCAAAGGGTTACGGATTTATCGGTCGGGAAGATGGTGATAGCGATGTATTCGTCCACTTTACAGCTGTCCAGATGGAAGGGTATCGTCTCTTGAAGGAAGGACAAAAAGTGGAATTTACGATCGAAAGTGGTCCTCGCGGTCTACAGGCGGCAGATGTAGTATTGGAATCCTGACAGTCATTGAAACACACAAAAACAGCCGCCCGTCAGGGCGGTTTTTTTTATTTCATCAATCCCGAATAATATGCCAGGAGCCTGGTGTATTCCTGTATTGTAGCCTCCCAGCCGCGTGTGCTCGTCCACCAGGTTGCAGATCGATACCACGAGTTTCTTACGGGACGGACAGAAATGCGGATGTCATCTCCGCGAAAAACATTTTGGAAGATCAGGCGTGTTCGGCGCGTGTGATAAGGATCGGTGACCACGATGCCGGAATGCATGCCTTCCCTTTTCATCAATTTGAGCACTGCTCTGGCTTCTTCCAGGGTGTCTGCTGCATGTTCTTCAGTGAGCAGAATCGCTCCGCTGGGGATATCCAGGTTTAAGGCTTCAAGTTCCATATAAAAAAGGTACGGTTGGTCATACCCACTTAGTTGTTCGCCGGTTTCGGTCAGGATGAGCATTTGGGCATCCCGGTCATGATAGATTTGGGCTGCTTCCTGAAGTCGGTCAAGCTGACCCCCGCTAAGTACAATCACGGCATCGGCTGGTTCAAGGGGATCGGCGACGATTAGAAAACCAGCTACTCCTGTCAGCAGCGCTTCACCGATGAATACTCCTAAAAAGATCAAGGCGAGAGCAGCAAGCAAACCTGTGAACAGGCGGCAACCGGCACCCTTCCCATTGGAATTTGCGTTTGTTTTTGTTTTCATGGCCTATTAATTGAACCGGGCAGAAAGGACATGGATATACCACGTTGAACAAACCGC
Source organism: uncultured Anaerolineaceae bacterium (assembly GCA_964420835.1). Taxonomy (GTDB): domain Bacteria; phylum Chloroflexota; class Anaerolineae; order Anaerolineales; family Anaerolineaceae; genus CAYQUO01. Next base: position 84,320 of record CAYQUO010000008.1, on the reverse strand, counting down.
CTTCAGGATTGTATTGCCACCCTTATCCTCTCCAATGCTTCCATGAGTGAATTTCGCGGACAGCCAAAATTCATCCGAAGGAAACCTTCTCCCCCCGGGCCAAATTCTTCACCCCGTTGAAGGGCCACCCTGCCGGTTTCCAGCAGGACCTCGTAGGGGTCTTTTTCCATGCCGGCTGACCTGAAATCGAGCCAGGCAAGGTAGGTGCCGTCCGGTGGATGCATCCTGATCTGTGGAAGCGTTTCCTGTAAATACCTGGCGAGGAAATCCCGATTGCCTTCTAGATAAACCAGGAGTTCTTCCAGCCAGGGTTGGCCATATTGATAGGCGGCTTTTGCAGCAACCTGGCCGAGCGAGTTTACCCAGCCGATCATTCCTCTTCTCCCGGCTTTAATTCGTTCCCGAAGTTCTTTGTTTTGCACGATCATGCAGGAGCATTCCAACCCGGGAATGTTGAAGGTTTTGCTTGGGGCGATCATTGTTATGCAACGTTGGGCGATCTCATCGTCGAGCGAGGCGATGGGAATGTGTACATGGTTGCGAAATACAAGGTCGCTATGTATCTCATCTGAACAGATCACTATATCTTTCTCGAGGCACACGTTTGCCATCTTTTCCAGCTCGTCCCTTTGGAACACACGTCCGACTGGGTTGTGAGGGTTGCAAAGAATGAAAAGTCGCGTTTTGGGGGTGATACACTTCTCAAATGCATCGTAGTCAACAACATAACGACCACATCCGTGAACAATCAGTTCATTTCCCTGGCGGACCATTTCAGCCAATTGCGGGCAGTTCAGGATTGGTGGATAAACAGGTGTCTGCACGACGACGCCCTCTCCTGGTTTGCCGATCGCCTGGCAGCATAAATTGATCGCACTTACTACACCAGGAACCAGGAAAACATCCTCAGGAGATATCTTCCACTGGTAACGCGACCACATCCTCTGGACAACCAGACTGATCAAATCCGGGTCGGCTTCCATGGGATAACCGAACACCCCATGCTCAACGCGTGATTTCAAGGCTTGCAGGACCACTTCGGGGCAGCGAAAATCCATATCAGCGATCCAGAGGGGGAGAACATCCGGATCATAGCGCCGCCATTTGATGCTATCGCTGCTTCGTCTTTCGATAAAGTGGTCAAAATCGTTTGAATGGCTCTGCATGGTGAGAAGATTATACTTCATTGAAAAAACAACAGAGAGTATCCAATCATTTCTACAAGATTGTTCCTCCAGGCCTTTCTGATATACTGAAAGTCATGGAATTGATAAACCAGGTTTTTCCCCGATTCCAGGTGCTCACATCTCCTGATTGGAAGGACTATGAACTTGTGGACAGCGGTGGCGGTCGGAAGTTGGAGCGCTTTGGGCCATACCGCCTTGTGCGACCCGAGGTCGAGGCGATGTGGAAAACCGCCCTGCCGGAAAAGACATGGCAGAACGCGGATGCAATATTCCATCCAACGGCTGAGGAATTGGGGGGACACTGGGAGATGAACAGGCCCATACCTAATTCCTGGCCTGTCAGGTACAAATCATTGACTTTTTTGATCCAGATCTTAAATTCAAGGCATGTGGGGCTCTTTCCGGAACAGGCCAGTTCCTGGGATTGGATTATAGATCGGGTGAAAAAAGCATCCGGCCCGGTAAAAATATTAAATCTATTTGGGTATACTGGCGGCGCCACCCTTGCTGCAGCCACTGCTGGTGCCAGCGTCACCCATGTGGATGCATCCCGGAAGGCGGTTGGTTGGGCAAAGGAGAATCAGCGGCTATCCCGGTTGAATGAAAGCCCAATCCGTTGGATCGTCGATGATGCGTTAAAATTCACACAGCGTGAAGCTCGCCGGAAGATAGTCTATGACGGGTTGATCCTTGATCCGCCCAAGTTCGGGCGCGGACCAAAAGGCGAGGTGTGGGAATTCTACCGGCTGCTTCCCGAACTTTTGGAGAACTGCAAAACGATTCTGAAGCATGACCCATTGTTCATCTATCTTACCGCTTATGCGGTGAAAGGGTCCAACCTGACCCTGGCAGGATTGCTAGGTGAACTTATGAAAGAGATAAAAGGCACCGTTGAATCCGGAGAAATTGCGCTTATTGGAAAGGGAACAGGACGGCTTCTTTCAACAGCCATTTTTGCCCGCTGGTCCGCTTCAGGAAGATGACATTGTTGGAAAAGGGAGACTACGATGATACAACCGGAAACCATTGCCATTATCGGTCCGGGCGTCATGGCGGAGGCCATGATCTCCGGGATGCTCCGAAAACAGGTTACAACGGGTGATCATATCCTGGCTTCGGGGCCTGAACTGGATAGAAACGAGGAACTCCGGGATCGGTACGGCATCCGAACCATGAATGACAACCCTGCCGCGGTTCAACAAGCCCAGGTGGTCATCCTGTCCGTTAAACCACAACTGGTCCAGAGGGTGATGGCAGGTCTGAAGAATAAGATCGATCCGGATTCTTTGGTGATTTCCATTGTTGCTGGCACCTCCATTGGCAGGATATGTGAAACTCTAAACCACGATAAGGTCGTCCGATCCATGCCAAACACACCAGGCCAGATAGGCGAGGGGATCACGGTGTGGGCTCATTCTCCCAGCGTAACAACGGATCAGGTAGAGATTTCTCGCAGGATACTGGGGGCACTAGGTGTTGAGGTGCTTGTGGATGAAGAGAATTACCTGGATATGGCGACCGCGCTCTCGGGGACAGGCCCTGCGTACGTTTACCTTTTTATGGAAGCCATGATCGATGCAGGTGTGCACCTTGGCTTTTCCAGGAAACTGGCGGAACAGTTGGTTGCCCAAACGATCCTGGGTTCTGTGGAATACTACAAGTTAAAAGGTGTACATGTTGCCCGTCTTCGAAATGATGTAACGTCCCCTGGTGGCACCACTGCCGAAGCGTTGTACTACCTGGAAAAGGCAGGGTTTCGAACAGCCATGTCACGGGCTATCTGGGCGGCATACGAAAGGACCAAGGAATTGGGGACTGGCCGTAATGGTCATCCTCCGGACAAGAAAGACCTTGATTGAACCTGTCAAGGAAGATTCACCATATATATGGTTGATAGGAGGTAATTATGAAAAGCCTGACGAACAGCTGGGAATTGATCAAAGCAAGTGCCAAAGTGCTTGTAGCGGACAAGGAATTGATGATTTTTCCGATCATATCCGTGATCGGAACATTGATCATAACAGTCACCTTCTTTTTGCCCTTTCTTTTCTCAAATATCCTTGACTCACTGATCAAAGGTGGATCGGGACTTTTTGGCGTCATCGTCCTTTTTCTTTATTACATTGTGCAATATTCGGTGGTTTTTTTCTGTAACACAGCCCTGGTCGGTGCTGCAATAATCCGGTTGCGCGGTGGCGATCCGACAATTGGGGACGGGATTCGCATCGCCTCCAGACAATTTTTCCCCATCCTGGGTTTCGCAGTCATTGCTGCCACTGTGGGTATGCTCTTGAAGATCGTTTCTGAGAAATCCAAGGGGTTTGGCAGGTTTATTGTTTCACTGGTTGGGTTTGCGTGGAATATTGCAACCTTCCTTGTAGTCCCTGTGCTTGCAGTTGAAAATGTGGGACCCATTGAAGCCATCAAGCGAAGTGTAGCGTTGCTGCGGAAAACCTGGGGGGAACAGATCGTCGGCGGACTGGGACTGGGCGCTGTATTTGGCCTTGCGGCATTCGTAATCATTTTCCCGGCCATCATTCTTGTGGCCATTCTGATCTCCTTGACACAATCCTGGACTCTGGTGTTGGCTGTTATTGCACTGATGGTTATCGCGCTGGTCCTGCTCGGGTTGATTCAATCAACTTTAAATGGGATTTTTACAGCCGCCGTCTATCAATATGCTGCGGACGGAACAACGGGAAGCTTTTTCGATCCCAACCTGGTGAAGAACGCATTTCGTCCAACTAAAGGGAAATTGCCATAAAGCGTATATCCATCGCCTGTTTGTTCCTGCCAGTTTTGGTCAGTCTTGGGTTGGGCGTTGGCCCCTTTCCAAGGGTCTTTCGGGAAACCCTTAACATGCTCGTAGCCATTGATCCCGAGACAGCTGCCGGGGACCAGGAGGATGAATGGTCAATCATTCTCCAGTTGGCTCCATGGCGGGCGGACCTGTGGGAGCAATATGGCGCTTCCAGGCTTCAGTTTGGTCAGCTGCAATCAGCCATTCAGGCTTTTTATCGATCGGAAGAACTTGGAGACCTCTCCCGAGTTGGTTTGCTTAATCTGGGCGATGCATACACCAGGGCTGGCGATCTGGAAGCGGCCAGCAAGGTTTATACACAGCTCATTGAGGACCAAGACCCAGTCATGGACGCTTACCCACGCCTCATTCAGGTTTATCGTTCCACGGGGAACATACCCGCTGCGGTAACAATTGTGAAACAATGGAAACAAGTGGCGTATAACCCCGCTGAGGCTGATTTTCAGGAGGGGTTATTGTTGGCCGTGGATGATCCTGCCAAAGCCATTGAATCCCTTTGGGCAGCCATGGCAGACCCCGGACTTGCCGGACGAGCCAATGCCCTCAGGATAAGGTTGCAAGCGGCTGAGCCGCACGCTGAAATTTACAGGCTGGTTGTAACGGGGCGCGCCTTGGGTGGCCTTGGTGAATGGGACCTTGCATCCCTGGCATTCCATAGGGCTGTAATGCTTGATGGGGAGTATGCTGAAGCGTGGGCGCTTCTTGGGGAGGCGCGTCAACAGCTTGGTGATAACGGCTGGCCCGAATTGGAAAAGGCACGAACGCTTGATAAGGACTCCGTGGTGGTCAGGGCGTTGCTGGCCTTGTATTGGCGTCGGCAGGGCAACACCGCCCTGGCTATGGAGGCACTTTCATCGGTTGCTGAAGATGAACCACAGCAGGCTTTTTGGCAGCTGGAACTGGGGAATACGGCCGCCCAGATGAACAAACCGGTTGCGGCAATTGGTTTCTATAAAAAAGCGGTGCAGATTGAACCTACAAGCCCTGTCTATTGGAGAGCGCTGGCAGTATTCTCAACTTCGATGGGGCTGCAAATTCGGGAGACAGGTCTTCCGGCCGCCCGGCAGTTGGTCATCCTTGCACCACGGTCTGCTGATTCTTACGATGTTCTTGGCTGGAGCCTTTACTGGCTGGAAGACTGGTATGGTGCGGAACGAGCTCTGCTGCATGCCCTGGAAATTGACCCTTGCCATCCGCAGGCAAACCTTCTCCTGGGGCAGGTCTATTTACAAATGAAAGAATCCGGCCAGGCATACAGGCACCTTTCCCAAGCCGAATCCTGTTCAAACAAGGGTGATGAAGTAAATGGTGCTGCAAAACGGTTGCTTGCCGAAATACTGTATTAGGAAAACCAGCGACCATGCCAGGGTTCGATCAGCAATCCAAATATCAGGATGGGATGTTGACAGCAGTTCAAGCCAGGATCCATCCCTGGCTTCTCCTGGCTTTTTTGGGCATTGGCATAATGAATATCGGGTGTATCTTTTCGAATTGGATACCGGTTGCTGAAAATCAGATCAATGACTCAAGTATTCTTTTCATGGATGATTTTTCAGACCCAAAAAGTGGCTGGGATACCTGGTCTGATCATATTTCGTCGGTGGAATACGACACCGGCTGGTTGAGGATGGTCGTCCGGCAACCGTATTTTGATTTTCGAACAAGCCCGGGGTTAAGTTTTCAGGACAGTAAAGTCCAGGTGACAGCCGCGATGGCTGGTGGGCCAGTGGATAATTTGTATGGTTTGGTTTGCCGGTATCAGGATGAAGGGAATTATTACACATTCCTGGTTGGCAGTGATGGATATGGTGGAATTGCCCGCGTAATGGATGGTGATTTTGAGGTGATCACCGGGGGTAAATTGCAGTTTGATGCCCGGATTAAACAGGCATCCGCTCCAAACCGCCTGGAAGCTCAATGCGTCGGTCCCCGGTTGACTTTCCTGGTAAATGATGACCTGATATACGAAGTTGGTGACCCGAAACTGATCCATGGGAAGGTTGGCTTGATGGCGGGTTCATATCAAGTGCCGGGTGTTGATATTATTTTTGATGACTTTCGTGTTCTAAAACCATAATTCAAGGTATTATTGGGTTAGTGAAGATCTACCTGGATTGTGTTGGTTGTCGATTAAATCAAAGTGAGATTGAAATTATGGCTGGTCAGTTTGTGAATGCCGGCCATGAACTACTGGAACATCCTGCCGGCGCGGATCTGGTCATATTAAATTCCTGTACTGTAACTTCGGCGGCTGCAGCCGATTCTCGCCAGAAAGTACGCCAGGCGGTAAAAGCGGGCGCACGCCAGGTGGTTATAACCGGATGCTGGGCAACCATGGATCCTGCGGAGGCTTCAGCCATCCCGGGGGAGATTATGATCGTAAACAACGACCAAAAGCCTGACCTGGTTAGATGGACCATCGGCGATCAAAGCAGCAGGGTGTTGGATCTTCCAATTGCCAGGCATGCCCTTCCTGGCATTCACAGGCGAACGCGGGCCTTTATTAAAGCCCAGGAGGGGTGTGACAATTTCTGCTCGTATTGTATTACCCGGGTTGCCAGGGGCCGCAGTCGGAGTGCCCCCAAGGAACTGGTGCTTCAGTATGTTCAGGCTGCTGAATTGGGAGGTGCACGGGAAGTTGTCTTGACCGGAGTGCACCTGGGATCATGGGGTTTGGACTTGGATCCTCCCACCAGGTTGTACGACCTCGTTTGCATGCTCTTACATGAAAGCAGTATTCCTCGAATAAGGTTTTCATCCCTGGAGCCATGGGACCTGGACGAGCGTTTCTTTTCCCTGTGGGAAAATAAACGGATCTGCCGTCACCTTCACCTTCCACTTCAATCGGGCTCTGCATCCGTGTTAAAAAGGATGAAAAGGAGGATAACCCCAGAGAAGTACGCCGAGTTTGTCCATATGGCCCGTAAGGTTTGTCCGGATATGGCTGTTACCACCGATATTATTGTAGGTTTCCCCGGTGAAACTGAAACTGAATTCGAAGATAGCCTGGAATATGTTCGCAGAATGGCATTTTCCGGGGGCCATGTCTTTCCGTATTCGCCGAGGGTTGGAACGCTTGCGGCTTCTTACCCCGGAAGGGTTCCAAAGGCGGTTGCAAAAATTCGCAGCCGTCGCATGAGGAATGTATTGGATGTATCTGCGGAAACCTACCGCCGATTTTTTCTTGGATCGATCGTTTCGGTTCTGTGGGAGAGCGGGAAGCAGAAACCAGATGGCAACTGGGTTATGACAGGTTTGACGGATAACTATCAAAAAGTATTGGCTACTTCTCAAGAAGATTTGTGGAACCGCTTCAGCCTGGTCAGACTTGATTCAATTGGTGGGCGATTTTTCACCGGAACAATCATCAAAGATGAGTGAGGGGCGTTATTCCAACTTGTCCAATTAAATATCCTCCTTCACAATCATGTTCTTTGTCGTCATGTTTGCATAACCGGTTGAACTGTAAATGATTCCACCAAGATGAAATCCTCCCCTCCGGTGCGCATTTAAATTCACCCGTTTGGGTCTTGTTTTCGGGGGAGTGGTTGAATGGCTTGCAGATCCCCCATACCTTATTATGGACTCTGGATTAACAGTGGTTGAAGACCAAGTTTGCAGTTTTTGCCCTGCATTCATGCAGCAGGCTTGTCAGGCTTAAATTCTTCTCTCAAACCTCAAGAAAACGGATATAACCACTTGCCAGGTCTAGAATACAAAATGATCTTGAAAGAACATCCTGACCGCCAAGTGCTCCGGGGTTGATTACTCTGGAAAAACCGATCGTTTCATCCCGTCGCCGGTGGGTGTGCCCGTGAAAGACAAAATGATAATTACCGCTTGCGATTAACTGTTGAAGTTTGGTAGGGTCATCTCCGTGGATGACGGCAAATTGCACCCTTTCGATCGAACCGGTGTATTGATCTTGTGAGATGTTGTTGGTGTCACAGGATAACAAAGCGTGCTTGATTCCTTCGGCGTCTACATCGCAATTTCCAAGGACATGGATCACCTTAAAGCCGTTCATTTCTTTGGCAACGGCGGGATCGGTGATATCGCCGCAATGTATCAGAATTTGTACGTTTGATGCATGAAAAACCTTGAGTGCCTTTTTCAGGTTGACGATATTATTATGGGTGTCTGAGAGAATGCCAAGCTCCATGGATTTCAAACCATCTCAATGGAAATGATATCAATGCCACAATTTTGGTAGGCTTTATACATTGCCTGTTTTTGCTCCTCCGAAAGCCCGCCGACAACCAGGTGAAGTGTGAAATCACCGTTGCTTTCGGTGTTGTTTATGGCCCTAAGAATGTTTCCGCCATGTTTGGATACGATGCCCGCCAGTTGCGAAAGGACTCCTGGCCGATTGGACTTGGGGCTGGCACGAAGGTTGAGCGAAGTCCAGCCCAGGTTGTTCCTGCAAATGCTGGTTTCAAATAATGCTGATGAAAGTTCCGATGGATGAATGGCCCCGGCACCTACGGCAACGTACACATCTTCCAGGCTTGCGCAGGCAAGCCTGGCGATTAAACTGTCTGTCAGGTCGCTTTGCAGGGCTTGAACATCCTCCAGCGCCAGGATTCCCTCCTCGGCGATGATTGGTTTTACCTTTTCCCTTCCGTCATCAGCAGCCGATTTTAATGCCTTATTCTCCAATACGACCCTCAATAAGCGTGCCGTTGAATCATTGCAAAAATTCAACCATTCAGGGCTTGGAGTAAGTCTCCCGCCTCCGGTGATCACCTCTACAATATCCCCGGCATGCACCTTTTCAGGCAGCCGGGCCAGGTTGCCATTTACCTCCACCGCGCTGATCTTATCCAATAGAAATTCCTGTTGTATGGACGCAATGGCATCAAGGACTGTTGAGTTTTCGGGGAGAAAACGGGCGCCGCCTGTTGGTGTAAGGATCTCAATCGTCCGATACACGCTCAGGTCCATTTGGTTTTTTATCCGGTAAACGATTCCCCACAAATTCTCGCCTTCCATTTGGTCTGTTGCAATGGCCACCTCCACTGCGCCATATTCTGGCAGCCAAGCGGTGACCTGTAAAGCTCGGTAGCCATTTTGCGGACAGGCGATGTAATCATCAAATCGGTTCTGATCGATATAGGGTCCAAGAAATCGGTTCACTTCCGAAAGCAGCAAATAACAGTCCCGTTCCTGGTTGTTGGTTACGATTAACCGAAAACTGATAAGGTCATTTAAGGTTGAAAAACTCTCCATCGAGGCTTTTCTTGAGCGGGCCATATGGCGTAATTTTTGCCAGGCCTGCCAATAGCCGTTGACGATGATCTCCACCCGTCCCTGGACACCAGCCTTTCTCATTACCTTGGCCAATTTTTGCATCATTGGGTTGATGAATGCCGGATTCACACGGGCGTCGCCATCCACTTTTGCCTTGACGGTGTCGTAGATTTCCGGTTCGGCAAATGGGAAGGCCATATCCTCCAGCCAGCGCCTCCAGCGGTAGCAATTAAGAATCCCTGCCAGCCGGCCGTAAGCCCGGATGGCCTCCTGGGCTTTTTGGCGCCGCTTCTCTTTGGACATATGCTGCAATGTCAGCACGTTGTGACTTTTATCTGCAAGTTTAACCAGAAAGATTGCCGGGTCACGAAAACTGGCAATCTTCTGCAGGGTTTCAAGCTCCCTTGAGCGGCCGCTTCGCGGCGCACTTAACTTGGTCACGCCATCGACAATGTAAGCCACTTCCTCTCCAAGTGGCCCGGGAAACCTCTTCCGGATCTGATCCAGGCTGCCCCCCCTGTCTTCAACGGTATCATGGAGCAAGGCGGCAATTGTCCAGCTTTCTATCCCCACAAGGTTATCCAAAAATCCAGCCACCCATCCACAATGGGTTTCAAAATACGGCTCTCCGCTTAGCCGTTTTTGCCCTTTATGAAGCTCCAACCCCCAATCGTACGCTTCCTGGATGGCTTTGGTCCGGGGGATGAATTTTCCGGGGGCAAATTCGTCCTCCAGTTTGGGCCGGATCTCGTGTACCTGTTGAACTTTTACCATTGGTGTAATTATAGAGAATATACATGGAAAAGAGAAGAGCGCGGACTTGGATTAAGATACTCTTTTATCATGTTGAACCTCAGCATCCGCAGTTCTTGGCAGTTGGGAAAAACAATACGAGTCTTCATGTATCAGCAGATAAGAGAAAAAATCTTCCTCTATAACCTCATGGCTTGTGAGCAAGTCAGTGGGAGGATTCTAATCGGTAACTCCTTGAACTGATCCTTCCACCAACCGGCATGTGCGGTGTGGATGGGAATCAGGTTTTTTGGGCGGACAATACGAACAAACTCAACCAGTTCAGGTCCGCTGGCGTGGCCGGAGGTGTGGAGGGATGGCGACGTTGGATCATCCGGATCCCCAACCAATTCCAATCCAAGCCAGGCCACCCATGCCCGCAGCCGGTCAAGGTCAGCTTGTTGCTCGTCATCGTATGCACGGCTGTTGGAAAAAAGGTATACACCTCCATTGATGCCTTCCAGGTCGGGGAGGTCGTTCAGGTCCCAGAGGCTAAAGGCTAGAAGGTAATCGCCTGGTGCATCCTTGACGATCTCCGGAGTTGCCGTCCTGTCGGACCATTTGGCGCGAACAATCATTTCCCACGGTTTTGGTGAAACTTTTGGATCGGCATACATTCCCAACCCTTCCAGGTTTTCCGGAGCGGGATTTTTTTCGGGATCTGCCAAGTGCATGGCAGTCAGTAAATAAATATCCTTTGGCTGGACCAGGAGCATGCGGCTGGTCGCACGGGCAATTTCCAGAAACACAAGCAGTCTTTCCAGGTTGCGGGGCCCAAAATCCGCGATGGCCAGCCTGCCGGTGAATCGCTCCAGGATGGGTAGTACACGATCCATGATTTCAGTTTCCGGGAAGGGTTTGCTCCCAGGGTGGTCAGGGTCGATGTGGGTCCCTTCACAAAGCAGCGCCACTGGTCGCAGCGACGCCAGGTCTTCAGCAAATTTGAAGGTGCTGGCTCCGTTAATTCCATGAAAACGAATATCACCGGTGTATGCCACCCAGCCTGCCGTGGTCTTAATGGCGAAACCGGATGCACCAGGAATTGAGTGATCCACTGGCCACCACTTGATTTGGTGATGAGCGAGGAAATCCATGTCGGTTCCTGGAACAGTTTGGATCCCTTTCCTGCTGCCGCTGCCTGCGTTTTGCCAGAAGCCTTGCGAATCAGGGGTTGGAAAGTCTCCATCCAAAAATAAGAAAGGTCGTAACCGGTATGGGTTGGAAGCAATCGATTTTAATTCGCCCCCTGCTCCCGCCTCCCGTGGGTTTACCAAAATGATCTCGCGCTCCATGCTGCCGGTCCCTGTTACCTGCATTGCCCGCCCGATAAATGCACTTTCCCGGGTGGTAATAATGGGGATCCTTTCATCCAAGTATGATATGTCTCCAATGTGATCCAGGTGCGCATGGCTGACCAATACTCCGTTAATTACGGGCGTCAGCTGATCTTTTCTCCGTAAATCCCGGTAAGTGCCATGTTTGCTGCGAATACGTTCCCATAGTTTGGGCGGTTCCAGGTCTTTTCTGTAAAGGCCTTCAAGTGGGGGGATGATACCAAGCATTAGCAGGTCAAGCGTTCCCCTGGCCGATCTTGGTCTGAGGAATTCATTATAGTATTTTCCAACCTCAGAAAAACTGGTCCCAAAATCCAACATTAAACGGGTCGCTCCATCTTCAAGGAGAAATTTGTTCCCTCCTATGTCGGAGACGCCTCCATACCCGGTAATTTGCACAGCCATTGCTCCCTCCTGATCGGAATTGAATACTTATGGATGGTTTGGGTAAGAAAGAGAACCCCTTGGATTATTATATGCTTGATTAACGCAATGTTGTCTTCAAAGGATTGTTCTTATTGGATACAGTTGAATGGGGGATGGGTTTATCTTGATTTTTTATTTCCGGTTTTGTACAATGGTCCCATTACTGGTATTAACATTTAGTCCATTTGAAGGAAATTATCATTGATTAAAATTGAGGAGTGACATATGGTTGATAACATCGAACCTGGAAAGGTCAGGGTTGCGGTCATTGGTTGCGGGTCGATGGCGAGAGAGCACCTGGAAAAAATCCTTCTCCAATTGGACACAACCACAATACCGGTTGTTTCTGACCCTTCTGATGCTGCATATGATGAGTTTGCCAAGTGTTTTACCAGGGTTGGGCTCCAGCCGCCTCCGAATGAGAAGGACCTTGAAAGGCTCTTGCAGAATTACAAAGGGTCCTTGGATGCAGCGCTCATCGTCACACCGCATGCGTCCCATTCTGCTCAAGCCCGGGCATGTTTGGAGGCGGGTCTGGATGTCCTCCTGGAAAAGCCCATGGTGGTTTCAGCAACAGAAGCGGAAGAACTGATCGCTGTCCGCAACCGGTCGGGCAGATTGCTCGTGGTTGCATTTAATGGGAGCCTTTCACCGCAAATTCGCCTTGCCAGCAGGATGTTGCGAAGTGGTGAGTTGGGGGATATCCTGAATATTACTGGTGCGACCTGGCAAAATTGGAAGGAGGAGAAGAGAGGCACATGGAGACAGGATCCCGCCCTTGCAGGGGGAGGTTTCCTTTTTGATACGGGAGCTCACCTTCTTAATACCACTGCAGACCTTGCCGGGGAGGATTTTATTGAAGTGGCAGCCTGGATGGATAACCGAAATACCCGGGTGGATATTCTGGCAACAGTCATGGGACGGTTGAAGTCCGGAGCCATGGTTTCACTTACAGCCTGTGGTGATACCATTCCGTCATGTGAGTCACAGATTTGGGTTTATTGCACACACGGGATCATTCACACCGGCATGTGGGGAGAACGGCTTGAACTGCAACGGCACGGAGAGCGGGAACCGGCTGCAGTGAAGGTTCCTGGCAGCCTGGGCGCCTGGCAGCAATTCCTGATGGTGCGTGAGGGCAGGCTGGAAAACCCATGCCCGCCGGAGGTGGGTTTACGAATGGCGAAGCTCTGGGATGCCATTGTTGAATCTGCAGACCGGGGTGGCAAAATTGTCCATATCTCCAATTAGGCAGGACGAAAAGAAAATGAAAAAATTACGTGTCACAGTATGGAATGAAAACCGGCATGAACAATTGCATGACGGAGTTAAGGCGATCTATCCAAATGGCATACATCAAGTGTTGGCTGGTTTTTTAACAAAGGCTGGTTGTCAGGTTCACACCGCCACGCTGGATGAACCGGAGCATGGCTTGAGCGAAAAGGTGCTCGAAGGGACGGATGTTCTTACCTGGTGGGGCCACATGGCGCACGATGAGGTCAAGGATGAAATTGTCGAACGGGTTCGGCAGCGGGTGCTGCAGGGAATGGGCCTGGTGGTTCTTCATTCAGGTCACCACTCCAAATTATTCAAGCGATTGATGGGTACAACCTGCTCTTTGCGCTGGCGTGAAGGGACAGACCACGTGAGGGTGTGGGCTGTCTCTCCCGGCCACCCAATTGCTGATGGAGTGCCGGCATTTTTCGTCATTCCCCGGGATGAAATGTATGGTGAGTACTTTGACATCCCCGCACCGGATACAATCATTTTTATCAACTGGTATTCAGGAGGAGAAGTGTTTCGCAGTGGGTGTTGTTACCACCGGGGGAGGGGAAAAATATTCTACTTCAGCCCCGGGCATGAAACATTTCCCGTATACCATCAGCCGGAAATCCAAAAGGTTATCATTAACGGGGTTCGGTGGGCGGCCCCAATTCAGGGGCCACCATTCATATACACAGAAACGGAGACGTTCCAGGCCGTTCTCTCGCCGGAAGAGGAACTGTTAACGGGCAGAAATGGTTTGGAAGGGAAATGAAAATTCACGGAATTGGCATTGACCTGCCCGCCATTGAACCAAATTACAATCATTCCGGGCATGATATTATGCTGGACCGGTATCTACAGGAAGGTTGGAAAATTCTGGAAATTTCGATCGATCGTTTGCACCTGTTGATTCACGGTGAATTGCTCAATGAGCCTACAGCATCGGCAATATCCATTTTCCGTAATTATCCCTTTCATTACACGGTACATGGTCACATGCGGCTGAACCTGGCATATGATGATCGACAGGAACTAGTCTGGAAATGCATGCTCTCACAGATTGAATTTTGCAGACAGGTTGGGGCAGATCGGTTGGTGATCCATAGCAGCCTGGAGGCTTTGTCCGAAGCCTGGCATGGTTTTCGCGATTCGCTCCCATCGGATGAAGAACTCCTTGCGGGGGAAAGGAGGGAGATTGATGTGCTGAATAGGCTGGCCCCGTATGCGGCAGATGCCGGGGTGATCATCTGTGTGGAAAACGGTGACCCTCACCTGTGGGAATTAAATGCCCTAAAAAAGTTTGGAAAACCTGCTGGAGATTTGGAAAAATACCATGGCAGATTGCGCATAGACAATATCATGCGTCAATTGGACATTATCGGGCATCCAAATATCGGCCTTTGCCTGGATTTCGCCCATTTGTACCTTGCCTCCAACCATTTAGGGGATGATTTTCTTACGGAGGTTGGAAAAAGCGCTCGCTGGTTGAAGCACCTGCACCTGAGTGATAATTTTGGTTTTCTTGATCGCGGATTTGAGAATGAACTTGACCGATGGCCTTTCGGTGAAGCCGATATGCACATGCCCCCTGGTTGGGGAAAGATACCCTACCAGGAAGCGTTTAAAAAATTAACCATTTACACCGGGTATGCAATCCTTGAAATTGAGGATGAGTTTCGTCCGTATGCCCTTGCGGCAGTTGGTAAAGTGAGAAACTGGGTTGACCACCATTGAATTGGTGGTGATGAGACACAATAACCCCAATGATTATAGGAGGAGATTATGAAACTCGGTTTTCATGGCGCGACAACGATGAAGGCGGACCTCGCGACCGACATTCGCATCAGTGCACAAGCAGGCTTCAAAGGCCTTGAGTTGGAGGACCCGAAAATTGTAGAATTCCTTAAGGATCATACTCTCCAGGATATAAAAAAACTCCTTCAGAATAATCACGTTGAACCCCTGTCGATCAATACTCTGGAATTTATTGGTTTTCCTGACGACCCTGCTGCCCTGGTTGAAAATTGTAAAACGCTTTCTCAAATAGCGGATGCAATTGGATGCACATTGTTGGTTACGATACCCAGCCCGACCCCCAGGGTGTACCAGGAAAAACCAGAATTGAACTTCCCCTGGGAAGAGACGGTTCGTGCCCACGTCAATGCACTGCAACAGTTGGGAGATATTGCTGACAAGTACGGGGTTCGGTTGGCGTTTGAATTCCTGGGCTTTGGCTGGTGTTCCGTTCGCACTCCCAGGGCTGCATATGACATTGTTCGGAAGGCCAACCGAATAAATGTCGGAATGAATTTTGACACCTGTCATTTTTACGCTGGTGGTGGGCTATTGAAGGAACTCGATGCACTGGACCCGAATAAGATCTTCACTTTCCATTTGAATGACCTGGAGGACCTTCCCAAAGAGGCGGTTACGGATGCCGTTCGGGTTATGCCCGGCTGGGGGGTTATTCCTCATGCAGAGATATGTTCAAAATTAAGAGATATCGGCTATGATGGAAGTTGCTCTGTAGAGTTGTTCAGGCCTGAATACTGGGAGTGGGATCCATTGGAAACAGCCAGGAAATCCTATGAAGCGGCTGTGAAAATCCTATCGCCATATTTCACCCTTGAATAATAAAAATCCGAAATAAAATGCCCCGGGTTACAATCCGGGGCATTTTTTAGCCATGTAAGATCAGGTTAGTGAGATCGGATTACTCCATGCAGATCTGCCAAGTGCATCCACAACCTCCACCCTGAGATAATTCTGTCGGTTGTCCAGCGTCAGGGTTGCTTCTGTAATCAGCGGGAAGGAATTGATCCGGCCGAGAATGTCCACCATGGGCTCTCCAACCGGCAGTCCATCCCAGCAATTCACACTGTTGGGGCTGTAGTAATACTGCCCCAGGGCATAAATGGAACGGGCGGGGGAGCAGCGAACGTGGACCTTGTTCCCTTCAAGTTGGATGTCGTGGATCTCCGGTCCGTTGGTGGCATAGAATTGGCCGTTCCTCAACGCGGCGAGCACCCCCATCTCGCTGAAATCCTCGGTTTTAAGCATGATCCAACCATAACCATGGTCCTGGTATTTCCAGTGAGAATCGTCGGTGGCCAAGCCCCAAAGCATGGGACCACGTCGCAATAGGGCGTCCCAGTGGGAAAGGGCATGACCTCTTTGAATCTCAACCCAGCAGCTCGTGTTGAAGATTTCGATTCCGATATGACCTTTCAGGGGCAGCAGGTCTTCCAGCGTATGATCATGCCAGTATGGATGGGCGATGAAGCACAAGCCGCCGGCATGGTTGACTGCATCTATGGTGTCCTGTGGGTCCTGCATGTGCGGGAGCGGCATATCGCGCACCCCCACGGTGACGACATGGTAATCAGTTCTGGTGCTTTCCCGATGGGCTGAGATCTCAACTCCGGGTATTACCAGGCACCTTCCATCCTGTTCGTACAGGGTTACACGGTTGTGATCGGTGATGGATACAAAATCATATCCATGATCGTTATGCCAGCGAATATTCTGTTCGGGTGTGAATTTTCCATCGGATTGAGTGGTATGGGTGTGCA
This sequence comes from uncultured Anaerolineaceae bacterium, assembly GCA_964420835.1. Classification (GTDB taxonomy): domain Bacteria; phylum Chloroflexota; class Anaerolineae; order Anaerolineales; family Anaerolineaceae; genus CAYQUO01. The sequence goes on along the minus strand of CAYQUO010000008.1, from coordinate 67,672 downwards.
GGTTTCCCTTGTACCACTTGCCGGGCTGATCGAATGGCGGAATGGATGGCATGTTTATGTTTATCCTCATTTCTTTGTTAAAATTCAACGTTGCACAAATTAAATGCAGAGCGAAGGGCTTGAATGGGATCCCCCTTCGGCAGAAACTCATGACCGAGAAAACCCTTGTATCCGGCTTTCCCTAAAGCCCTGACAATACCGGGATAAAATAATTCCTGTTCTTCATCAAGGTCGTTGCGGCCCGGAACTCCGGCAGAATGGATGTGACCGATATGGTCCAGGTTTTCACATAATGTGTGAATGACATTTCCCTCCATGATTTGCATGTGGTAAATGTCGTAAAGCAGCTTCAGGTTGGGGGAATCGACCATTCTACAAACTGCCACCCCCCAGGCGGTACGATCGCACTGGTAATCCGGGTGGTCAACCTTGGAATTCAACAACTCCAGCAGCAGGGTAATTCCCAGTTTTTCCGCCAGCGGCATGATCTGGCGCAGCCCAAGAACAGTATTGGCAATGCCTTCCTCGTCGGAAATTCCATCCCGGTTTCCGGAGAAGATGATAATGGTGGGCACGTGTCCTTTGGCGGAGGCTTCCAGTTGTTTGAAGAGCTCTTTTATTAACCAGGCATGGTTGGCGGTCTGGTTGAACCCTTTTTCCAGGGGTCTGGGTCCAAGCCCATTTGTAACGGTTAAACCGGCAGTTTGTGCGCTATCCCAGTGCTCGTTGGGCAGCAGATCCACACCTTTGTAACCTATGGAAGCTGCTTCCCTTAACAGAACCCCGGCGGGGACGCCGCGATTTTCAAAGCACCACCACGAAAAAGATTGCTTGATCCTTGCCAATGAACTATCCTTTATCAAATTGGAATTCAGAGAGAACCTGGGTAACCAGGTCCGGACGGTTGGACATTAAACCATGAACTCCGAGACGGACCAGGCGACGCAGTTCATCGGGTTCGTCCGGGTCCCATGCCCAGGTCATCAGGCCACATAAACGACTTTCTTCCATGAACGCCTCGTCAATACTGGAATAGTAATACGCAACGATGTTCGCCCTGGATGGAAGGACCTGCGCCATAACCTCCTTGGGGGTCAGGCTTCCGTCCTGGGGGTACGGGTCCATGACCAGTGGAAGACGGGGTTCCAGTTCCTTGATGTGTTGCAGAATGATGGGCGAAAATGAGGTTAAGACCACCCGATCTTTGAATCCTGACCTGTCCAGAAATTTGATAACGGCTTCTGTTGTGGCAAGGCCTTCCTCGAGGTATTTGTCTGTATAGGTACGCTCCACCTCATACTTCATCTCCAGGCAAAGCCGGACGGGTGTTGGGCGAACCAGGTCAACACCTTCGACAAGGGTGGGGATGTGTTCTCCGAGACCGGCATCATACTGGCGCAATTCCGCGAGTGTCTGGTCCCAAACCAATCCTTTTCCATTGGTGGTTCTCTCCAAGGTTTCGTCGTGGATGATAACGATTTCCCGGTCCTTGGTGAGGTGGAGATCCATTTCAATATAATCAACCCCCTGTTCAATGGCTTTGCGGAACGCAAGCATGGTGTTTTCCGGGTACTGAATGGATGAACCCCGGTGAGCAATACGAACGATTGGGAAATCCATATGTATCTTCTCCTGTTTTGTGTTATGTCCTGGAAATTCCTTGAGATATAATGTCGTAAGATGTTATAACAATTATTATATTGATGTCCAACATGACTGTCAATCATGGCCATCGCTTAATCAATCCTCAACCAGGTCGGCCAGGGTCTGCAATTCCCAACTTTACTCTTGCATACCTGGCTCTATTATTAGCCGTTGTTGCCACCAGTCTTTCAGCGATGTTCGTTCGATGGGCGGATGCCCCCGGTCCGGTAACGGTTTTTTATCGATCCATGATTGCAGCAGTTCTCCTTTTCCCATTTTTTGTAAGGAATTTAACGGTACGTAAATATCCCAAGTCACGCTTATATCGATGTTTGCCGATTGGCCTCCTGGGAGGATTGATGATAACGCTGGACCAATCGGCCTGGAGCACCTCGGTCATCATGACAAAGGTGGCCAATGCAACCTATTTTAACAGCCTGGCGCCCCTTTGGGTGGCATTGTTTTCCTTGTTTGTATTTAAAGAGACGTTAGGCAGAAAATTCTGGGCCGGGTTGTCACTTACTCTGGCTGGAGTGTTGTTGATCCTTGGCCTGGATCTTTTTCGCCAGCCTCACCTGGGGGTGGGGGATCTTTTGGGCGTTCTTTCGAGTGTTTTCTTTGGTGGATATTTCATCGTCACCCAGATTGGAAGGCGGTTTTTTGATGCCCTGACTTATACCTGGCTTGCAACAATCAGTTGTGCGATCGGGCTCTTTATTGTCAATGGCTTCTTCTCCTACCCGCTGTTGGGATATTCAAGGATGACATATTTGGTTTTCCTTGGAGCCGCCCTGGTTAATCAAATGATCGGATATTTTGCCATGACGTACGCCTTGGGTCATTTGCCGGCGTCGATTGTGTCTCCCAGCACTTTGGCCAAACCGGTCATTACCGCCTTGCTGGCGATACCGCTGTTCGATGAGAAATTAACCCTGCCAGAGTTCCTGGGTGGAATCATGGTCATCGTTGGAATTTACTTTATAAACCGGAGCCGGAAAAGGGGTGAGGAATAAATTTTGCTAAACAAAACATCCCTGCCACCCAAGGCAGCAGGGATGTTTTATTACGGTTGGATCGCCTACTTCATGAGAACTTCAGCGGTGAAGGTCTCGTTCCCATAGGCTTTATATGGAGCGGGGTACCACGGCAGGCCATTCTTTTGTCGTTCATCTTCGGTTAAGAGTGAGTTTTCAATGGCCACATCGGTTCGGGCCGGATATGGGCCGATCATCTCGTTCATCAGACTTTGCATTTCCGGGCTGGTGAGGAAATCGATGAAGAGCAGGCTCGCAGCCTTGTGGGGCGCATTTTTCGGGATACCGACCGAATCACCACCTCCGGGAAGGCCCATGGTCGGGATGTACATCTTGGCTCGTTTAAAGATGGTGCCCTTGGAGAAGGCGATCTGGGTGTCATCATCCCAGGCAATGATCAGGGAGACCGCACCCTGGTTGAGCAGGTCGAGAGCTTCGTTGTTTGAGGCAGTCAGTACATATTTATCCTCATTGGCATTGAACCAATCCCATACAGCCTTCCATTTTTCCACTTTTGCAGGATCGAGTTCAGTATCCGATAGATATTGGTCGAGTCCACCAGTGAGGTTGATAACTGCGGTAAAGACCATGGCCTGACCGATGCCACCCTTGTTGGGATCGCAGAAGGCAAATTGTTTTGGATTGTCTTCAACAAATTTCACCAAGTCTTCCCAGGTTTGGGGGGGATTGGAGATTTTTTCGGGGTCATACAAAAATCCGGTCTGGTTGCGGTATAGGGGAACAAGATAACCCAAGGTTTCAACGCCTTCCTGGTAGGATCCCAGTTTTGGGTCAAGGTTGGCCACTGAGGGCATGGCTGGCAGAATGGGGCCGTAAAGCAATTTGCCATCAATGATTGTTTTTACCGTTGCTCCGCCAAAGGCTTGAACGTCAATTGTGCCGACCTTTTTGTCCTTTTCGGCGAGTAGTTTGTCCACATTGTTATCGCCCATGACGACATTGGCTTTGATCCCGTACTTCTCTTCAAATTTTTGTGCTGCAGTTTTCCAAAATTCCTCGCCCCACCACATGTAGAAAACGATTTCCCCATCCGCCTTGGCATCTTCAACAACCTGGTCCCAAGCCATTGTGAGGTAATCCTTCTCTGCTGGCTCTTCTGCAGCCGGGGCTGACGGTGCCTCTGCAGCAGGTGCTTCGGTTGCTTTCGGCGCGCAGGCTGGCACCAATAGGGCAACAAGCAGCGCAACAACCAGGAATTTATACATATTAGTCTTCATTCGTGCCCTCCAATATTTGTTGAATGTTGCTATACTAACCGATTATGTTTGACCCTTAGTTGTTCAGCAGTAATTAGGGTCTGCCAATATTTGGTTGACAAGACCGTTTTCGTCGGGCACCTCCTTCTCCCACCTAGAGTTTACCATACGCTGCCGTAAGGAAATCCGTTTTCAATGCCTGGTCGGCAATGAACAGCAGAATGGTGTTCGGAACCATGAGAACAAGTGATACCACTGCTGCGTTCGTGCGAACGAAATGATAACCGAGGAAACCGAAGAGGATTGTGGGGATCGTCTGATAAGTGGGCGTTCCGATGACGTATGTGAGGTTGAATTCTTCGAGGCTGGTGATAAATGTAAATATGGAACCGGCAAAGATGCCAGGCAGTAACATGGGGATGTATACGTTCCAAAAGGATTGAAGTGTGGATGCTCCAAGATTGGCTGAAGCATCGCCAATATCCCTGGGGATGGCTTCAAAACTGGTGGACAGCAACCGTAACATGTAAGGCAACCCCAGGAGTGTATGGCCCAAAACCAGCCCGGCAAGTGATTGACTTAATCCAAAAAACTGGAAAACACGGCTAAGGAATAGGGCAACGACCATCCCCGGCAAAATGATCGGCAATAAGATAATGATCCTGATGAATTCCTTGCCCGGGAAGCTGTATCTGGAAATGGCATAAGATGGGGGTAGGGATAAAATAAATGCCAAAAGAGTGGCCAGGGGTGCAATGGTATAACTGGTGATGATCGCCTTGGTAATATCCGAATATTTGAATACATGATTCCATTGCCAAAGCGAAATGTTGGTGGGGAACATGTCTGGGTAAGACCAGGGGTAATCCGGGTTGACAAGGGACCACAAAACAGCCATAAGAACAGGCAATCCATTAACAACAATGACAATGGCTATCAGCAACATGGGCACAAAATATTTCCTGCCGAAGATCTGGATGTTTTGTTTTCTTATTTTGGGGATTGCAGTGGCTACTGTCACGGTTCACCTCACAACAAGTTTGGCCAGGCGCGTGAACAACCAGGCATACAACATGGCAAAAAACATTATGATAATGGCCAGGCAGGCAGCCTGCCCCCAGTCATTAAATGTGCGTGCATTAACATACATGCGAATCGCCAGGGATGGAGGATAATTGGGGCCTGCGACTGTGTTAATTGCATAATCCCCAAAAATTCCTATGAACACAAGGATGATGCCAGTTAAGATCCCGGGTATGGAGAGCGGGAAAAGAACATCCCGAAAAACCTGCCATCCACCGGCCCCCAAATTCTTCGCTGCGCTTTCAAGGTCCGATTGAATGCTCGCCAGCACCGAGGTTACGATCAGGGTTTGGAAGGGAAGATTTTTCCAGATCTGGATCCCAATCACTCCAAGTCCATAATCATCGTGTGTTAATCGCAAAGGTTCCGAGAGGATACCAATGCGAACAAGGACCTCATTTACAATTCCGTGATAGGCGATCACATTCAGGATCAGGAAGGCGGCCACAAGCGCGGGCATGAACAACGGCATGCGCATGATGGCGTTGAATATTTTTTTGGCAAAGAAATTTTTCCTTAGATAAAGGGCAAGTGGGTAGGCCAGGATCATGCAAAAAAACGCGCTTATTAACGCCACTTTGCTCGTGTATAGAAAGGCGTCCAATGTTTGCTGGTTCATGACTTTAACCCACTGTTGGAGGTCAAACACATCCTCGCCGGTAAAATTGAACATGCCAAGGCTTTGCAGGATTGTCATGACCAGCGCTGAGGCGATCATTAAGGCGATGTAGCCCACACCGGGAAGCAGGAGCAACAGGATGAGAAAGGTGTGATTCTTTTTCGTCATTGAGAACCCCCAATCACCCGGATCCTGTCATTTGAAATGCCAAGTGTCACCCTGTCCCCGGGCATAAGATCAACAGCACCGCTGATTTGCATACGGAAGGTATTCCCGTTCACATCGACGAAGATCTCGGTAAGGTTCCCCATGAAAATATTGCGGATGACGACACATTCCACCTTGTTTTGCACGCCCTCTTGATAAAACATCATGTCTTCAGGCCGCCAACAGGCGAGGACGTCATTGGGATGGCTTTGAAGAATGTCTGATGATTCCAGCGTGCCGATGGGTGTCTCGATAATGCTGCCCTGGTTGTTCGATGAGATGACCCTGCCTTTGATCGTATTTGCCTGGCCAATAAAATCAGCAGTGAAGGCGGAATTTGGGCGGTTGTAAACGCTGACAGGGTCGCCCATCTGGACGATGATCCCTTTGTCCATGATGGCGATCCGATCAGAGATTACCAGCGCTTCAGCCTGGTCATGTGTGACATAGATCGACGTGATTTTCAAGCGGCGTTGCAGTTCGCGTATATCAATCCTCAAGCGTTCACGCAATTTAAGGTCCAGGTTTGATAATGGCTCGTCAAACAGAAGGAGCAAAGGCTGGGTCACAATCGCCCGGGCCACAGCTACTCGCTGTTGCTGCCCGCCGGAAAGCTGCCCGGGTCGGCGGTTTGCCAATTCACTTAGTCCCATCATCTCCAGAACTTCATTGACCCGTTTTTGTTTGTCAGCCTTGGGCACCTTTTGCATTTTAAGCCCGTATCCGACATTCTCCTGCACGCTCATGTGTGGAAAAAGGGCATAAGTTTGAAAGACCATTGAGGCGGAACGTTTGTTGGGGGGAACATTGTTCATTAACCTGTCATCAAAGTAGATCTCGCCTCCGTCAATCTCCGCCAGGCCGGCGATGGCTCTCAGGGTGGTTGTCTTCCCGCATCCCGAAGGTCCAAGCAGGGTGACGAATTCTCCATCATTCACGGTAAGATTAAGGTGGTCAACAACGGTGTTGTCACCGTATTTTTTTACCAGGTTTTTAATTGTCAGGGTCGTCATGGCATTGCTGGTGTCCCTTCTTGGGTATGGATTGAGGAGAACAATTCTATCAATGGATGATTAATGGTCTATCCTCTGACTCCCCCTCCTTTGCGAAAAACAACAAAGTCAAAGATGCCAGGTGCATAATAGTCGTTTGTATACAGCACTGGATTTTCCCGGGCGTCGTAATCAACCTGTTCCAGTTTCATGATTGCACAGTTCTGTTCCAATTCCAGGGTTTTTGATATTGCCAATGAGGCGTTTTCGCTGAACAGATGGGCGATCCCGTAGGAGATGGATATGTGTAAAGTTTCTTTTAGAACCCTGTAAAGGGTATCGTTTAGGACGGCATCTTTAAAGATATCGGGGTCTGGTACCACCCAGGATGGGAAGTAATCCAGCGAGAAGGCGGCCGGCCTCTGGTTGGCAGTTCTGGTCCGCTGGACCAAAATAACCGGTTCTCCGCTTTCAATTTGAAGTTTTTCGGCAATTTTCTTGTTTGATGGAACTTTATTAACCGATACATCTTTTGCGCCATAATCCATGTTAGCCGACCGGACCAGTTCGACAACGCTGAAATTTTCATTCAACTGGTCCACAATGCCTCTATTTCGGAGAAAGGTTCCAACACCCTGCTTGCGAACGATCATTCCCCGTTCTTCCAATCGCCGCAGCGCTTCACGGACGGTTGTGCGGGAAACACCCAATAAGCGAATCAGTTCATTTTCACTGGGGAATTGTCCTCCTGGTGGAAAAGTTCCCTCGGCAATGGCTTTCTCCAGTTCACAGATCGTCAAATCTGTCAGGGTCATGGTTCTTGTTTTAACAGGTGCGATCATTGAAGGACACTCCTGACAAAAGGAACCAGGTTGTAACATGTTATAACGATTATTATAGGGATAATGCGACGAAAGTCAAATGAAATACTGATGTGGGAATCTCATCCACCAGGTAATCCTTGACCACCACTTATGACATGGCTATACTCAAGAACCGTTCATGGTTTTGTGTTATTTACAAGAGGTGTTATGAAGTATCCTTTGATTCGCAGTGCCCATCGGGGAGCCTCGCGGGAGTGCCCGGAGAACACCCTGATGGCTTTTCGACGGGCGATCGAGATTGGAGTGGATCTGATCGAAATGGATTTACGGCTGACCCGCGATCGACATGTGGTCGTAATGCATGATGAAACCGTGGATCGAACGACAAATGGTTCAGGGAAGGTGTGGGAAAAAAACCTTTCTGAAATCAAGCAATTGAACGCCGGGAAGGGGGAAAAGGTACCCACCCTGATGGAGGTCATCGAACTTGTCCGCCCTCATGATGTCCGCCTTTGTTTGGAATTGAAATATGAGCCTGAAACAACAGACAGGAAAACGGCTGAAGTAGAAGGAATTGCTACTGCAGAGGCAGTGGCGTCTATTGTGAAAAGAGAAGGTTTCGTGGAACGCATCATCCTTGATGCATTCTCGGAGAATGTTCTGCGCTACGCCAGGAACCTGCTTCCTGCTACTCCAGCGTTGCATAATCCCTGGCCCCAGGATGGTACCCTGACGCCGCGGCAATTGGTCGACCAGGTCCTTCCGGTGGCCAACATTCAGGCGTGCTATTACCGTTATTGTGATCGTACGGTTCTCGATGAAAGCCGCCTGAACGGTTTGTCGGTGTTTGCCTGGGATCCCGATGACCCGGAGGAGATGCGCAGATTAATCCATCTTGGAGTGCACGGAATCGTTACAAACCGGCCGGATATCCTTAACCAGGTTTTGGAAGAAATTCACCCAACGCGATAAGGAAAATCCGCCCGGTTGTTCACGGCGGATCATTGCCGGCTGCAAGGGTCTTTTCCCTGAATGACAGCCTCAGGTTGGTAGTATTTCCGGGTGGGTTGATTTCAGGCCCAGGCTGGCCTGTAAGCCGCATTCTGTCCAACAGTGGAGTATCCGTTTCCGGACTTTCACCGTTTGGGCGGCCATCTCTCTGGACTGCATGTTGCCAGGCAGTTCAAGCAGCCTACCCGGGGCTTTGGCGTTTTCACCGGGAAACGAGCCATTTCCCGTCCATCCCTTGGGGATGAACTTCGCCCCTGCTTGGCCTTGCTCCGGGTGGGGGTTGCCTGGCCGCAGCATTGCTGACTGCGCCGGTGGTCTCTTACACCACCATTTCACCCTTGCCTTTGGTAAGGCGGTATGTTTCTGTGGCCCATCCAGCAGGTTCGCCCCATGGGAGGCTCCCCGCTCCGGGTGTTACCCGGCACCCTGCTCTTTGGAGTGCGGACTTTCCTCGATGCTGATGTTTCAGCACCGCGACCGCCCGGCCAGCCTGGGACAATTTCAATATAATGGGTTTCTATCCATTCGTCAACCATGCCCCTGCATGAATCTTATCACTTGGATTGGTGTGCATTGGTGGTGCAGGCCAGAAATAGCAATCAGGAAATAGCGAAATCCCGTAGAATAGGTATTGAAATGAATTATTACCTCTTCGGTAACATTGTAGGGATTCAACGAATTTGAATGCTCTTCCGGTATGGGGATTGCCGGGTGAGATCAGTCTGCAGCAGGGGGGAGTTATCTTGAAAGGTATAATAACCGGAGGATTGAGGTATGCCCATTCATATCCTTACGGAAGATGTTGCGTCGCAGATCGCAGCAGGCGAAGTAGTGGAACGGCCTGCTTCCGTGGTCAAAGAATTGCTGGAAAATTCTTTGGATGCAGGATCGCGCTCCATAACCATCAATGTTGTGGCTGCAGGCAGGCAACAGATAACCGTAAGCGATGATGGGGTCGGCATTCCTGCGGAGGAATTAAAACTTGCCTTGACACGGTATGCCACCAGCAAGTTGAACACCGCTGCAGATCTTTTCCGTATCACCACCCTTGGATTCCGAGGCGAAGCACTGGCTTCCATTGCGTCGGTATCCCGCTTGTCCATTATCTCCAGGCATGAAAGTCAAAATATGGCCGCCCGATTGGTTGTAGAAGGTGGAGCGGTGGTTGCTGAGGAGGCACATGGAGGGCCTCAGGGTACATTGGTCTCAGTAGAGAGCCTGTTTTTTAATGTTCCGGCACGCCTAAAGTTCCTCAAACGTGATTCTACAGAACGGCAACAGATTGATTCGCTGGTAACCCGCTATGCGATCGCCTACCCAGGCGTACGGTTCGATCTGATCCAGGATGGAAAAAGGGTTTTGCAGACCACAGGCAGGGGCGACCGTCGTGAAATCATGGCTTCCCTGTATGGGGTGGAAATCTCACGCCAACTTCTTGAAATTTCCCTCAAGGATGAAGGACTTGAGGTCAGTGGCTATGTCAGCCCCATTACGCTCACCCGCTCGAATCGAAAAGAGATCACCTTTTTTGTTAACGGGCGTTGGGTGCAGGACAATTCACTCACTTCAGCCATACTCAAGGCTTATCGCACATACCTGATGGTTGGCCGGTTCCCCCTTGGTGTTCTTTTTATTTCCATGGACCCGGAGTGGGTCGATGTAAATGTCCATCCAGCCAAGGCTGAAGTACGCTTCCGACAGCCAGACCGGGTGTTTTCCATTGTCCAACGGTCCGTTCGGCGGGGTTTGCTGGCTTATTCACCTTTCCCGCCAGTTTACCAACAGACTTGGAACGATGGTGGGCGCTTAACAGGTCAACGAGACCAACTTGAAACCTGGAAAGATGCCATCCATCCATCCTGGCAAATGTCCACTGAAGAAGCGGCAGTTGCCGGGAAGGTTGCTCCCGATGGTAATCAGTTGCATCCACCAGGTGCAGGGCCGGAAACCCACACCCAGGAACCACTTCGCTCGGCACATTTCCCGATCCTAAGGCTGATAGGCCAGATTGGGGCAACCTATCTGGTCGCCGAAGGCCCGGACGGGCTTTATCTGGTCGATCAACATGCCGCCCATGAAAGAATATTATTCGAGAAATATTTAAACCTGGGAAGAGGGGAGGTGTTGGCACAAAACCTTCTTGAACCCTGTTTGCTGCAGCTTCCTCCGCATAGTTCTGCCTTGCTGGAGGCGCAACTGCCAACCTTGGAAAAGCTCGGGTTTCTGGTTGACCCTTTCGGCCCGGGGGCATTTCGCATCCGGGCCATTCCGGAATTTTTAGGGAACATTGACCCTGGGATTGCTCTTCGGTCAATTGTGGAGGATTTTGAAGAAGATGAAACTCAATTGCAATCCCAAATGGAGAATCGCCTGATCGCTCGTATCTGCAAACGGGTTGCTATTAAAGGAGGGCAATTATTATCTGTTGCAGAACAGGAAGCATTGATACGAGACCTCGAAAAATGCAGTTCTCCACGAACCTGCCCCCACGGACGACCCACCATGATCCACCTTTCGATTGATCTGTTGGAGAGGCAATTCGGTCGGAAAGGCAGTCGATAGGTCATTTTGCCTCAAGTGAAATCCGGAATACAAATCCCCGCTGGAGAGTTCAAAATTTCCTTGTTAGGATATAATTCCCGATCTGACAATTGTTACATCTTTTATCCTGAATTGCCAAGGAGAAAACAATGCAAATTGTTACGGACCATGGGGCTGATCTGGCCCCAGAGCAAAAAACCGGATTGGACATAAAATATGTTCCCCTCCGCATTACCTTGGAAGGGAGAACATATGAGGGAGGAAAGGATCTGGCTGCAGATGAATTTTACGACATGCTTTCCAAAACCGAGGAGTTCCCAACCACTTCGCAGCCATCTGCAGGAGAATTTGCAGACCTTTACCGGAACCTGGCTGAGACAGATCCGGATATTCTCTCCATACATATCTCCTCTGGCTTAAGTGGCACCGTTAGTGCCGCCACGGCCGGCGCCGCCATGGTGCCTGAAGCCCGCGTGACGATTGTGGATACAAAAACCCTATCCTGTCCGCAGGGTTGGCAGGTTGAGGCGGCCGCTAGGGCGATAAAAAACGGCTGGCCGCTGGAGAAGATACTTACCCACCTGCAGGAGATCGGCGATAAGGCTTTTGGGGTCTTCACCCTGAACAGTTTGAAGTATTTAATTCATGGGGGAAGAATTAGCCACCTGAAAGGCCTGGTCGCTTCTTTATTGAATATTAAACCGATCATTACTGTGGACCGCGAGAGTGGCAAGTATCGAACTGAAGGTCAGGAAGTGACGCTCAAGCGGGCCATGAACAGAATAGTTGACTTTATAGAATCGGTTTATCCCGCTGGAAGTGAACTTCGGGTGCAACCTCTTCATGGGAAGAATCTCGAATCAGTTGATTACTTGGTCGAATTAATCCAGTCCCGGTGTAAGTGCCATTTTGAACCTGTAACACCGGTTGCCCCTGTGCTGGGGGCTCATACAGGTCCAAGCCTGGTCGGGCTTGCTTTCGCGCCTGTGGATATATTTTCAACATAAACCAGGTCGCTGTGGTGGGGTTGTTTCTGAAAAGGACTAAATACCGGTATCGGGGTTTGGAAGATCCGAAACCGGTATCTTTAATTCCGTTTATTTACTGGGTCGTTGACGTTTGGGATTCATTCCTGGATTGATCAGGCATGCCCCTTGACGACTTCTTCCACAAGGAGGGGCAGTACGTGGCTAACATCCTCGTTTATGACGACATCGGCACGCTGGTCAAGATAGGTATGGGAATAGGTAATAATGATCAACCTTGCCTTGTGCTGAAGCGCGTACAAGGGGAGGTTGGCGACCGGTGTCACAGAGAGGGACGAACCAACGACCAGGAATGCATCTGCCAGTTCGCAGTGTTGTTCGGCGGTAAACCAGGCCTTCTCGGGTAACATTTCTTCGAACAGGACAATATCCGGTTTTAAGACCTTTCCGCAATTTGGGCAGAGTGGCAAACTGCCATGGTTAATCAGTGGCTCAAGGTAAGGGCCTGTATCGGTTGAGAATTGACAGCTCGGACAGGTTAACGAGCCCATACCACCATGAAGTTCAATCACGTTGGTCGAGCCTGCCGCCTGATGAAGCCCATCAATATTCTGGGTTAATAATGCTTGCAGCCTGCCGGATTTCTCAAGCTCGGCAAGCGCCAGGTGGGCGGAATTTGGAAGTGCTGATTTTTGCTGATTCAATAGGGGACGAAGCCAGTCGTAAAATTTTTGGGGGGTTTTTAAAAATGAAGTAAGCGAAGCAATCACCATCGGGTCGTCCCGTGTCCACAACCCGGAAGCCTCAGATCGGAAATCCGGGATGCCGGAGGGGACGGAGATCCCTGCACCAGTCAGTACAACGACATGGTTTGCCTCCCGAATGATCATTCCGGCCTGATGGATTTTCTCTTGTAAAGTCTTTGATGTTGTCATGGTTTATTTGTCCATATAGTGGCAATAATTGTAAGAAAGGTTACTTGGCGAAAATGGTGGACTGCCTGGATGGGGAGTTTAACAGCGATGGGATTGCCAAATATTTTTCATTGGAACCGGGTAATTCAACATTATCCATTAAAAACCCCTCCTCAACCAATTTGGATACAACCTGGTCCAAAATCCGGTCATCCCAATGGAACAACCGGGCCATGGCGGTTGAACTGGCGGCTCCCTGGGAAAGGAAGAATGAGCGGGCAAGTTTGGAGAATGCCTCATTCTCAGCAATAGGCTCTGCTTGCTGGATCAGTTTTGGGAAATGGCGTGGAACGATATCGTACAGGAAGGCATAATGCCATGGGCCGGCATTGCTTATGCCTACGGGGATAATGCGCATAGTCATCTGTAGTTCATCCAGTGCCTTGCTAAAACGGCTCTGACTGCTCCTCTCCATTAGTCTTGCTTTCCGTCTCAGGTCAAGGGTGTTTAAGGGTCCTTCCTGAAGCAGTGCCTGGTACAAGACCTTTGCATCATTGGACAAGCGCCCTTCCCTGTAGTCGTCCAAATAATCGGTTTCAGGGTCGCCATAATTGGGTGAGAGGGCATAAAAATAAGGGAGCAACTCCAATGAAATTATTGTATTACGGCGGCGAAGCAACTTCCCATAGTACCATTTTCCGGTGCCCAGGATGGCATCCTTCCATCCCCAACATATGTGCCCGGGGTCATCATGATCATCGGAAACTGGACGGTTTCCAGCGACTGCAGTCCAAAGGCTTGGAAAAGGGTCTGATTGGATGGGCCAGAAAAAGATGAAGCCGCGTTGATTTACAAACTCGATCGCCGCAATTTCAGAATGAACCCTTAGCCCGGGTTCTGAACAATAGGTGATTCCCCGGTATGATTTTATTTGCTCCGGAGAAAGTTCGGGCATAACAACAATTTTACTTGACCCCCAGGATGTGCGCGATCATGTTACAGCCACTCCCGCCAATATTTTGTGCCATGCCGATACGTGCCCCATCAACTTGGGTTTCACCAGCTTCCCCTCTTAATTGTTGAACGACCTCAGCGATCTGGTATACGCCGGTGGCGCCAACAGGGTGGCCGCGGGCTTTTAACCCTCCCCTGGTTGCGATTGGAATGCGCCCTTTGGGGGTGATTTCTCCGTCAAGCGCCAGGCGGACACCTTGGCCCCGTTCGGCAAAGCCGGCAGCCTCCAGAGAAAAAGTGGCCATGATGGTAAAGGCATCGTGCAGTTCAAAGAAATCAATATCTCCCGGTCCCAGGCCAGCCTGTTTGTATGCCTGAGATGCAGATCTCTCCGCCGCGAACAGCCAGGTGGGTTCCACCCGGTCATGCAGGGAAATGGTGTCCGTTGCCGCACCGGATCCAAGAACTGTGATGACCTTGCCTTGATTTGGGCTGCCAACTTTGGAGGCTGGAACCAGGATGACTGCTGCTGCACCATCTCCCATTGGAGAGGCATCCATCAGATTGATTGGGTCTGCAATCATTGGTGCCCTGTCATAGGCTTTTTGGGTGATCGGATCCTGGAAGCGGGCGTACGGGTTATGTGCTCCATTGGCATGGGCATTGATGGAGAACCCGGCAAAATCTTCCTTTTTCCACCCGTACTCATGCATGTATCGCCGCATTGCCAGGGCGTTGAGCGCGACAAAGGATACACCCTGGTCCACTTCCCAATCTGCGTCGGCGGCTGTGGCCAGGCTGGAAGTGATCTCGGAAGCGGGTGAGTCCGTCATCTTTTCCACGCCAACGACTGCTGCACTATCCACATCTCCGGATGCCACCGACATTAGGGCAGCCCGGAATGCCGCCGCACCGGAACTGCAGGCCGCCTCCACCTTGACTGCTTCCGCGTAGCGTATCCCCACCCAGTCGGCGAGATATGCACCAAGATGTTGTTGCCTGTTCGCCGTGCCGGACATCATGTTGCCCACAATAATGCTTTCCACCTTGGGTAGGTCGGCATCTTTCAAGGCTGTCAAGAGTGCATCCCCTGCCAGGTCCCGTAATGATTTGTCCCAATGTTCTTCTATTTTTGTCTGTCCAATTCCCAGTACGGCTACTTCCCGCATGGCAACCCCTTTCTCTAATTTCTGCTTTGAATTTTTTGAATCCCTGACGCCTAATGAATTATAGAATAATATCCTATCAAGAACTATCAAGCCTGACCGATTACCTTAATGTCTGCCTTTTCCTTCTTGTGGATAATCACTATAATGGGCGAATATGAAAATCACCCTGGCGTCTTATAAGAATAATCAGCATGGTTTTCAACTTCTGACCCTAATCCTTATTGGAGTGGGCGTTCTGGTTGGATGTAATGCCGATGGTCGGCCTACTCCTGGAGAAGATTTATTTCCTGTTTTGGGGCAACCCAGCCCGGAGCTTGTCCTTGCAGCAGGGGCAGGTCAAAAACCAACTGCAACGCCGGTTACCAGTTCAAACCCTGTTAATAATGGGGCAATTTGGCTGGATATTGGTGTGCCGGATGGAATTCGTGCATTGATCCCGCAGGACCTGCTTGCTGCGGAAGCGGATCAGGCAGCTGTCCATTTGGGGGAAACGGACGAAAACAATGCTTTGACACATTGGGTTTATTTATTGGTGGCCCCATTTCCCACCCTCGAAGATGAATACACCCTTGATGATGTTCGGCTGGTTTGGAAAGGGCTGTTCCCCAAAGAGAATGGTGATTTGAAGATCTTCCTCTCCAAAACCACCCTGGCAGTATTCGAGCATCGCTTTGGGAAGCCATCGTATGATCATGTGACCGTGAAGGAACCGGAGGACTTGTTGACAGCCGCATGGGAGGACCAGCCCAGCCTGGCGTTAATACCCTTCGAAGAACTGAACCCAAGATGGAAGGTCCTTAAAGTGAATGGGGCCTCTCCGCTGGAAACCGGTTTTTTCCCCAGCAATTATCCCCTGGTAATACCGTTTGGCTTTACAGGGTCAGGCTTGCCTCCTAGGCTGGAACTGCCAACCAGCAACCGTATACCGGAAAAATTAACAACAGTATTAATGACCGGAACGACGGCGCTGGTTCGGGCGACTGGTGCGAAAATGGAAAAATTCGGCATGACTTATCCCGCTGGGGATATTATGCCGTGGTTCGAAAACTCCGACCTTGTTCACATATCCAATGAGGTTTCGTTTTTGGATTACTGCCCTCCGGCAAATGCCTATTCACGTTCACTGCTTTTTTGCAGTCGGCCGGAATACATCGAATTGCTTGAGGCAGTTGGCACTGACATTGTGGAATTGACAGGCAACCACCTGGTGGATTATTCAAGAGAGGCGTTGGTAAAAACCCTGCAGATGTACAAGGACCGTGGAATGGCCTTTTATGGTGGCGGGATGGATTTGTTTGAAGCTCAGAAACCGCTGCTTGTCGAAAATAACGGGAACAGGCTGGCGTTCATGGGCTGTAACTCTTCAGGCCCGCCAACGGTATGGGCTGAGAAAGACCGGGCAGGGGCCGCATCTTGTGATTACAGCCGGATGATCGACGAGATCAGGTCCTTAAAACATTCAGGATACCTCCCCATTGTTTCCCTGCAGCATTTTGAATACTACATTTTCAACCCTGCCCCTTTGCAGGTGCGCGATTTCAACCCTCTTGCAGAAGCCGGTGCGGTCATTGTGAGCGGGAGCCAGTCCCATTACCCACAGGGTTTTGCCTTTATTGGAGATAGTCTCATTCATTACGGGCTTGGCAACCTGTTCTTTGATCAGATGTGGATGCCGGTGCCGGCAACGGGGAAAGATCTTGTTATTTCAGGGACCCGGCGTGAATTTCTTGACCGTCATGTTTTCTATGATGGCAAATTTATTGGGACCGAGGTGTTAACAGCCATGTTGGAGGATTTTTCACGTCCCAGGCCAATGACCCTAGAGGAACGCAGGGAACTCCTGGCAGATGCGTTTTCCGGTAGTCAGTGGTAAGATTCCACGAACGGAGGCTTTCTCATGCGCAAGATATTTGATATTTCCTTGACCATTTCTCCAACCATGCCGGTTTGGCCTGGAGATCCCACGATTATCCTTGAAAGGGTGAGCAAGATCGAGGAGGGAGGGGCTTCCAACGTATCACGGTTTGTCACCAGTGTTCACACTGGTACACACGTTGATGCACCTGTCCATTTTCTGCCGGGTGAGAAAAGTGTTGAGAATCTATCACTTGATGTTTTGTTGGGGCCGGCACAGGTGGTTAAGATTCCGACAGATGTTGGCCTGATCACCAGCGATGTTTTGGAAACCTGTCATTTTGAAGAGGATATCCAGCGGGTAATCTTTAAAACACGCAATTCCAGATACTGGGATGAAAAAACCCCCTTGTTCCACAAGGATTTTGTCGCCATCAGCCCCGATGGCGCAGAATTCCTTGTTAACCGGAAGATTAGGCTCGTTGGCATCGATTATTTATCCGTTGCACCCTACCGGGAAAGCCGACCAACCCATGAGATACTTCTGCAGGCCGGGATTGTTCTGCTGGAAGGGTTGGATCTCGGAAGGGTCCCGGAAGGCGTCTATGATCTATATTGCCTGCCGATAAAACTGGCTGGCAGCGACGGCGCTCCAGCCCGGGCAGTCTTAATTCAAGAAGAAGAGGAATAAACGCGCAACAGGCCGGCAGGGTATATTGGCGTCAACATTCAACCATTAATCACAGAACATCTTCACCTCGATTAAGCAGAAAGATCTTCAACAGCGACGCAACCATCCGGGGCAGGAAGTATGCCCGTATGGTTCTCTGCTTTAAAGAATGATGCATTATCCATCATTCATGTCATTCATTTAACGGGAAAACCATGACCCTTACCGGCATGGATATTATGGTAGCATTAGGCATTTCTTGGTGTGCAGGAGCGAAAATGAGACAGATTTTGGATTCTGAAATTCTACCGCTTTCGCTAAAACATAATTTTTGGACCTGGTCTGCCCAATCCCATGTATCCCCACTCCCTGTTACGCAGGCAAAGGGGGTATATTTTTGGGATGCCGAAGGGAAGCGATATCTTGACCTAAATTCAATGATCATGTGCGTAAACATTGGGCATGGGAATGAGCGGGTTATTGATGCGATCGCGCAGCAGGCCAGGGAACTGGCATTTGCAGCCCCCAACATGGCCACACGCCCGAGGGCAATCTTGGGTGGGTTGCTTGCCGAAGTCCTTCCGGAGGGGTTAACCCGGTATTTTTATACCCTTGGCGGCGCCGAGGCGAATGAGAACGCCATCAAGTTCGCCAGGGCAGCCACTGGCAGGAATAAGATCCTCGCCCGTTACCGTTCCTATCACGGGGCATCCTTCGGCGCCATGGCTCTTACAGGAGACCCCCGCCGATGGGCTTGGGAACCGGCGGTGATGTCCGGCGTGGTTCATTTTCTGGATCCACATCGATACCGGTCCACTTTTCACAGGACCAACCCTGACATTCCTGATTCTGAATTCACGCTTGATTACTTGAACCACCTTGAAGAGATCATCCAGTATGAAGGGCCGGAAACGATTGCAGCCATCCTGCTTGAACCGGTGACCGGGACAAACGGTATCATTATCCCGCCTCCGGGCTACCTGCAGGGAGTGCGCAACATTTGCGACCGGCATGGGATACTTCTAATTGCTGATGAGGTGATGAGTGGTTTTGGCAGGACGGGAAAATGGTTCGCCGTTGATCAATGGAACGTCAAGCCGGATATCATGACCATTGCCAAGGGTCTGACTTCCGGTTATGCGCCTCTGGGAGCGGTGGCCATGCGACAGGAGATTGCTGACCAGTTTAACGACCGGGTCTTCCAGGGTGGTCTTACGTACAACGGTCACCCGCTTTGTCTGGCAACCGCGGCGGCTGTCATCCAGGTGATGCAGGAAGAGGACATGGTTCCCCGCGCAGCGCGCACGGGATTGGTCCTCTCAGAAGAATTGGCCGGGTTGAAAGCCCGACACCCGTCCGTTGGTGATGTCCGTTCGATTGGATTGTTTGCTGCCATCGAGTTGGTTCGGAACCCTGTAACCAGGGAACCGCTGTCGCCATTTAATGGGACCTCATCGGAGATGGAGGAAATTCAAAAATACCTGCTTCAAAACGGTGTGTTCGTTTACATTCACTGGAGTACAATATTGATCATTCCCCCGCTCATTATTACACCGGAAGAACTGGATGAAGGGTTGTCAATCATTGATAAAGCCCTGGAGATTGCTGATGCCGCAGTGAAGCCGACGTAAAATTGTCCGTATGTAACCTTTGAATGATGAATTCGTCATAGTTGAGATGTTTGAAATACAGGAGTAACAAGATGGCTATTGGTATTACCGGAGAATCTTCGGGCAAATCACAACCTCCCCAGATCGACAAGGTCAAGGTACTCGTGTTGGGAGCTGGTCCGGCGGGCATGTCCGCCGCCCTGTACCTGGCTCGCGCCGAGTTGCAGCCGTTGGTTTTTACAGGCATGGAACTGGGCGGCCAGGCCGGCACAACCAATTTGATCGAAAATTATCCAGGCTTCCCGGATGGTGTGGGTGGGCTGCAATTGGGAGAGCTCTTCCAGAAACAGGCGGAAAGATTTGGCGCACGTTTTGAATTCGAAACAGCTTCCTCGGTGGACCTGTCTAAAAAGCCCTTGATCATACGGGCATATGGCAGAGAGGTTCATGCAGAAACACTGGTCATTGCCACTGGGGCAAGCCCGAACCATTTGCAGGTTCCCGGTGAGAAGGAACTTGCCGGCCGGGGCGTCTCCTATTGTGCAACCTGTGATGGCTGGTTTTTCAAAGGGAAACAGGTCATCGTGGTTGGTGGGGGCGACAGTGCCCTGGAGGAAAGCCTATTCCTTACTCGCTTTGCCTCATCCGTAAACATTATTCACAGGCGGGATGCCTTGCGGGCCGGTGCAATCCTCCAGAACAGGGCGAGGGAGAACCCCAAGATCAGTTTCATATGGGATACGGTAGTATCAGAGATCCTGGGTTCCGATGCTGTAACCGGGGTTCGGGCGAAAAATGTAAAAACTGGAGAGGAGAGGACGATTTCTGCCGACGGGATCTTTATTTTCATTGGTCATAACCCCAACACGGAAATGTTCAAAGGCCAGATCGATTTGGATGAAAGGGGCTATATCCGCAGCGATGAAACCATGAAGACCAACATTCCAGGGGTATTCGTCGCCGGCGAGGCGGCAGATCCGCATTACCGGCAGGTGGTGACTTCGGCGGGCATGGGAGCTGCCGCAGCCATTCAGGTCACCCGCTACCTGGAAGCATCGCAATCCTGAATACTAATAATTCCCCACAGGGGATTCTAAATATTAGCCTGTAACCAGCGTGTCTCAAACCGCTGGTTTTCTTTTACGGGGTAGGGGTGGCGACCGCAACTCCCTGCCAGGTGAACACACGTGGAATGCTTTGTGCACCTGCAGGTTCCCAAATGGGTTGCCCGTCCTTTGTGCTGCCGGTCTGGCGGACGGGGATGATCCACCAGCGCAGGATGTGAGGCAGGTTCGAGGTCGGCCGGAAACTTGCCGGAACGATGAATTTCGTGTCGGTGACGTACTCGATCAATTTTCTCCCGGTGCCATCGGTCACATCATCAACATTCACCTGATAGGCTTCGTTATCGCGCAGGGTTCCAATGGCTGCCCATTGAAGGGTGATCGTGTCGCCGCTGCCCAGGAATGTGCTCCCGTCTGCCGGCAGCAGCAGGTTTGGGGCGGGGTATGGCGGTGGGTTGGTTGGGGTTGGCGTTGGGCCTTCTGTTGGCAGCCGTTGACAGAGAGGTATAAGGAGTGGCTGGCCGGAGAATACAATGTCGCTGGTTAATCCATTGTATTCCTTGATGGTTTCAATGCTCACGTTGTAATTGCGGGCAATTCCGCTGAGCGTATCGTTTTCCCCTACAGTATAGGGCAGTTTTTCGCATGCCGATTCGGTGGCTTCAGCCTCACTGAGCGTCGAAGAAGGTAAAGGGGATGCAGTTGGTGTGGGTTGGGGGATCAGCAATTTCTGACCGATGTACAGCGTACCACAGTCGGCTGGGAGGTTGTTCAGGAGCACAATGCTTTGTACCGAAACGTTGAAGAAGGCCGCAATCGTGCTGCAGTAGTCACCACCCTTGACGGTATATTCCAGGGGTGGCAGGGGTGTTGCAGTGGGGTAGGGCGTCGGTGTCAGGCTGGCGGTCGGTGTCAGCGTCAGAGTTGGAGTGGTTGTGATGGTTGGAGTTTGGGTGGGCTCAATCACGCGGCCGGTGGAACTGAGTGCGATGAAAACGATCGCCGCTCCAATGGCCAGCACAAGGATGACAAGTCCAAGGGCGATGGGCAGGGAAAGCGTGATTTCCGGCAACCGGGGACCTTGAACCCCCTTGGATTTCTTGCCCTCCAGCACGAACGTTCGTCCGCATACTGTGCAGCGTTGAGCATCCGCAGCCAGGCGGGTGCCGCAGGTAGGGCAGGTTTTTCCAGGGGTTGGTGCAGGGTCGAAACTCATGATCGGATTAACCGGGGTATGCTCCCGAACGAGTGAAAATTATACCACAAGCGGGTATTTCACCTTCCTTGTCCTTTTCAATCATGCGGCAATGTGCTATGCTCGCCAGGTATGCCTGAGGATCTTGGTATTTATCTTCACATCCCCTTCTGCCGGAACCGTTGCGGGTATTGTGATTTTAATACCTACGCCGGAATGGTTGATCGGATCCCGGCTTATGTTCAGGCTCTTTGTACCGAGATCCAGTTAATCGGGACATCCAAAAAGATGGAGAAAACGGTTGGCACTGTGTATTTTGGCGGTGGCACCCCCTCGCTGCTGGACGCGAAACAGGTGGAACATATCCTTCGATTCGTGCGGAGGGGTTTTCCTTTAGCCGACAATTGTGAGATCACCCTGGAAGCCAATCCCGGGACACTCACCCATCCATTTCTCGAGGCTGTCCATGCATTGGGCGTCAACCGGGTAAGCCTGGGCATGCAATCCGTCATTCCGGAAGAGCTGCGCTTTCTGGAGCGACGACATGACACTTTTGATGTCATTCAGGCGGTGGAATGGAGTAAACAAGCCGGAATCAAAAACATCAGCCTCGACCTCATCTATGGCCTCCCAGGTCAATCCTTGAACCAATGGGAAAGGAGCCTGCAGATGGCGGTTGCATTGGAACCCTGCCATTTGTCTCTGTATGCCCTATCCGTGGAATCTGGAACCCCCCTGCAACGGTGGGTCGACCATGGTCTGGTTTGCATGCCTGATGATGATCGGGCAGCGGACCAATATGAATTTGCCATGGATTATTTACAGGAATGTGGTTTTTACCAATACGAAATATCGAATTGGGCTCGCCTGCCTGGGGATGGGCAGTCCTGGGAGTGCCGGCACAACCTGCAATACTGGCACAACCAGGAGTACCTGGGTTTTGGCGCCGGGGCGCACGGGTTCGCTGGCGGGTGGAGGTATTCCAATCTTTCCCGGATATCCCCCTATATCCGATCCATGGAACATCCCGGGGATGTTAAGTTCCCCTTCAGCCCGGCGGTTGATCAGGGAACGAAGGTGAACAGGTGGATGGAGATGCAGGAGACCATGATGGTCGGCCTGCGGCTGACAAATGAAGGGGTTTCCATTCATTCCTTCCAGGAACGGTTCGGCATTGCTCCTGAGGATGTATTTTCAAAGGAAATCGATCAATTGATCCGGCAGGGCTTGCTGGAGCGAAGCGGCCTAAATGGGGATATCCTGCGCCTCACACGGCGCGGCCGCCTGTTGGGGAACCGGGTTTTTTCTGAATTTGTGGGGAATTAAGGATTACCGGACGATTACCAGCGTGCCATAACCGATTTTATCCCATTTTCCCGGCTCGTAAACCGGTGTGGTCCATCTGAAGAGCCATTTGGCCTCTTCCGTCCGCATGTTAACGCAGCCATGGCTCATGGGTGTACCGTAATTGGTGTGCCAGTAGGTGCCATGTGTGGCAACCCCATTTTTCGGTTCAAAGAAACACACCCAGGGCACCCCGGGGATCACATAGGCTTCCAGGTCAGCAGTCAGGGTGCCATCCCCCATATGCTTGGAGGGCATTTTGTTCTGGATGTGGAATTCCCCCTTTGGCGTGTCGGTGGATACCTGTCCGGGAGGGGGTTCAGCCATCGGAATGCCGGAGGCAATGCTCGTGTGCAGCACCACCTTGTCGTATTCATAGGCTGTCAGCGTCTGCATCGGGATGGAAACCTCAATGCGTTTCTTTTCCGGGGGAACATCGGTTGAGATGGGAGCGTATTCGCGATCCTCAATTAAGCGGGCATGTGGTGCTGGGATGAAATAATCCGTGGAGTCGGCGTCCAGCAGTTCGTCCTTGATCCGGTACCAGGCGCGTCCATCCGGCCCTTCTTCGATTCCAACAGCCCAGTGAACGCTTCCGTAATACAGGCGGTAAACATCGTACCAGCCGTCGTATTTGTTGTGCTGCCTGGACTGGCTGAACGGAACGGTGATCTCGATCAATTGTTTCTCGCCCGTAATCCCGCCGGGTATCTCGTTAATCCGCATTTTCACTCGCTGGGTGTGGGCGCTGTGTATGTAACCGCGCCAGACCCGGTACCACAGTGGGTTATGCGCAGGCCCGTCTTCGGAAACCACCTCATAATAAACGTTCACCAGTTCATCCCGAAAACGCTGGTAAAGGATCTGGCTCTTGTCATTTGGTTTGGAGTAAACGCTGACGGATGTGGTGGTAATGCGGACGATGTCCCCTGTATCGGTCTCCTCGCCACTGCCGAAGAAGGAACGAAAGGCCAGGGAGCCTGCTCCCAGGGCTGCGAGTTTCAGGAAATCCCGGCGGCTCATCTGTTTGTCCATGGGGAGGATTATACCAAAATGGGACAAAAGAAGTACAAATTAGCTTTACCACGGGAGTTGGTACTAAGAATTTCGCTTCACGAGCTACTTTCAATCAGTGTCTGGCAGGCAGCCTCGTTATAGGTCAGCTTGCCGTTCCCGTCAAACCCGTTGTGGGCAGCCCGGCTACCCCTTGGAATGGAAAAGACCGCTGTTACGCGACCTTGGTGTTCAGTCGGGGCGAAAGGATTTGATATCATCCCTCGATGGGATGCTGCGACTTGGATGAAAAAGACCGCTGTTTCGCGGTCTCTAGGTTCAGTCGGGCCGAAAGGATTTGATATCATCCCTCGATGGGGACCTGCGGCCTTAATCAAAACAATCGCCTGCGAGCGGTTGTCTCTTTAAAGTCGGGGCGAAAGGATTTGATATCACCCCTCGATGGGGAGCTGCGACCTGGATGAAAAAGACCGCTGTTACGCGGTCTTGGTGTTCAGTCGGGGCGAAAGGATTTGATATCATCCCTCGATGGGGAGCTGCGGCCTGGATGAAAAAGACCGCTGTTACGCGGTCTCGGTGTTCAGTCGGGGCGAAAGGATTTGAACCTTCGACCTCTTGCACCCCATGCAAGCGCGCTAGCCGGACTGCGCCACGCCCCGAATGATCCCTGCAATTATAGCCGCCTTTAATTCATTTGGCAATATTTTTTGGAACCCGCTCCTTTATCACTTGCCCAACGGCATAAAAGGTGGGAACGAACAGAACCCGTTCGCCCTTGGACCAGGCCCCGGCATCGATTTGTTGAAAAGATTCCAGTTCTTCGGCTGACAGGATGCCCTCAAGGTCGGACCTCACAACCTCCCACTCAGCCTTCATGGCATCCGGGTTCATGGAACCCACCCATTCAGCGCCCAGGATTCCTGACCTTACTTGTTGCAGGTCAATTTGGTTGAACCAGCCGCGCAGTTTCCTGCCGGCACAGGGGTCGGCGCCCTGTCTGCTCAGGGCATCCTCCTGCATTCTTCCCAGCCTTGCCAGTTCTGCTGGGTGGTCAATGCGCCCGCCGTAGTCCGGTTCTGCCAGTGCCAGAACCCAGCCTCCCGGGCGGGTCACCCGTTTCATTTCCGCCAGCGCAGAAACCGGATCGCCGAGCCACAGGAACAGGAAATGGGAGTAAACGAGGTCGAAGGATGTCGCAGGGTAGGGCAGGCGAAAGGCATCCGCCAGCACAAGGGATGTGCTTGGAGGCTCCATCCCCGTAACCAGCAGGTGCTCCAACCGAATATCCAGGCCGTGGAACCTTCCACCCGGGATGCGGTTTCTCATTTCCTGCAGGATCGCACCACTGCCGCAGCCCACCTCCAGGATGCGGGGAAAACCAGGCAGGTCAAAGGTGCCGACCAGGTGGTCGCGCAAGGGCTTTGTCCAGGCGGCTTGTTGCTTGAACCGTTCCGCCCATCCCTGGAGGTCGATCTTATTTTCCTTTCAGGTTGTTCCAGATCTGCTGCCAGTCATCCGTGAGGAGGTTTCCGATCACCCGATTAATGCCCTGTGCCGGCAGCACATCCCCATCCGGCTCTACATAGAGCGAGGCATTGCCGCCGGCGTTGGGAACAGTTCCTTCTGCCGCCAGTTCCATTTGCACAGGGTTGAAATGGGAGTATGGTACGGGCAGATCCCATGCCAGTTGAACATGCAGGTCGGCACAATTTTGCCTGGCTGCATCCAGTTCCGGCTTCAGTTTTTCCTCTTCCGCGCTTAATGAAATGGACACAACGCCCATCTTGGCGAGTTTGTCCAGAATGGAGGACACCTTCCCCTTGTTCTTTTTCGTGATCGTCAGGTGTACCGTGGTGAACAGGTCCGCGGCGAGCACATCACGCAGGGCTTCCCAGGATTGGTCTTCCCCGGCCTCCAGCAGGAACATCAGGTGGTCAAGCCCGGCATTGAGGATCTCCGTCAGCAATGGTTTTTCGGAAAGGCGCAAGCCGTTGGACAGGAGGCCTGAGACCATGCCTAATTCCTGTGTGCAGGCGATGAGGTCTACCAGGTCTGGCCGCAGGGTTGGTTCGCCCCCGGTGAAGATCGCATGGGGGATTCCGGCCTCCCAGGCTTTCGCCAGGATGGTTTTCCATTCGGAGCCGAGGAGTTCCCGCTTCACCCGGTCCCTGGGTGCCGCGTTCGGATCATCCTCCAGCCGGTAGGTCAGGGCACAGATCAACCGCAGGGGTGCTGAAAGGTTTGTATAAACGTCAGTCCGTTCGAAGTCCAGGAAGGTGACAGGATCCAGGTCAGGCGTGGTGATCAATGTCTCGATCCGTTCCCGCAGGTCGGAATAATCCTTCTCCGCTTGTTCAATCTTGACGTTGTAGCGGCGGGAGATCGTGCGAGCCACTTCATCGACAGGTGTCTGTTTGACCAGGTGGTAGGCGTATTCGCTCGCAGTCTGATTTAGGTGCAGGATGGTGCTGGCGTTTATGATCAACAACCCGCTGCCATCCGGCTCCAGGCGCAGGTGCAGGCGATAAGGCGAGTCGTCAGGGGACTGGAAATGGTGGGTGCCGGCGGAAAGCGGCCTGATATCGGGGAACAAACGCTCTTTTAGTTGCTGGAAGATGTTCATTGGGCTTTCTCCGAAAGGACAAGCTGGAGCGGATCGATGGGTTGAGGGATTTGGCTGGCATCATCTCTTCGTGCCAGTGGGCAGCCACCGCCGCACTCCTGCAGAAACGCACATCCCTTGCAGGAATCCGGAGCATCAGTCCGCTCCCGCAGGCTGCGAGATAGGGAATGGTTCCAGATATGTTCCCATGGATCGGAAAGAATATTGCCGACCGATTGGTAATAGGACTGGCAGGGGATGACGTTGCCGTCCGGTTCCACGCACATGTTGTACAGGGCGGCCGTACAACCCTTTACCCCCAGTTGCAACTGGATGGGGTCAAAATGGCAATACCGGGTTGGTGTATACCAGACCAGGCGCTGACCGGACCTTGTGGTCTTCGTCCTGGCCAGTTCCAGCAACGGTACCAGGGCTGATTCAGGCAACCCGCTGCCGGCAACAGCGCCTTTGCCGGAGTAAATCAGGGCATTCAACCCGACGGTTGGAACTCCGAGGGCGGCCAGGTAATCCAGGGTTTCGGAAAGTGACCCGGGACTGGCGTTGTTTTGCAGGAGTGTCGTGTTGGTCATAACATACAGCGGGCTTGCCAGCGCATTGCGGATGCCGGCAGAGGTTTGTTCCCACGCGCCCTGTCTGCAGACCATGCTGTCGTGTATTTGCGGGTTGGCAGATTCCAGGGTTATCTGGACATGGTCCAAACCGGAAGCCACGAGAACATCCAGGAAACGCCTGTCAGCCAGCCGGCGGCCGTTGGTGTTCAGCCCGGTGATCATCCCCAACTGGCTTGCGTATGAAATGAGTTCTGGAAGATCCTTCCTTAACGTGGGCTCGCCACCTGTGAAGACCACATGCGGGATGCCAATATTCCATAACCTATCAAGGATTTCGCACCATTGGCTGGTTTGCAGTTCCGCCCGCTGACGGGGCATCGCGTTGTAGCAATGACTGCAGTCGTTGTTGCACAGGTAGGTGATTGCCAGGTCCATGCGGTAGGGCGCGGATGGTCGATCTGAAAATGGGGCCTGGGTATCCAGTTCCATCTCGCATACCGGGCATGGGCCCTCCGGGTGGATCAGTTCAATGAACCGGGCTCGGAATTCATGAAAGTCATTCCGAGCCCGCGAAATACTAACGTTAAATTGGCGTCTGATCGCATGGATGCTGGTTTGCAGGTCATTTTCTTCCAGGTACAAGAAAGCCATGAAGGCGGCAGTTGGGTTTAGCCGAAATACCCGGCTGGCATTGATGAGCAATACTGCCTGTCCATCCGGTTCCACCCTCAAGTGAATATGTGACTTGCCGCCGGAATCGTTCAGATAATATTGGAAAAGCCCGGGTTTGGGAGGTTCCGGGTATTCTCCCAAACCCAACTGCATGCCCACGCGTGATGCCAATTTGGATAATTGGGTCATATACTTGGCGATCCCGTCTGCTTAACGACCTCCACCCGCACAGGCACAGGCACACCCTGCGCAGGCACAGGCACAGGCGCACGAGTGCCCTCCGCCCCCACCGCTGCGGGAAGAACTGTAGGTGGGTTTGGGGACGGGGTTCGTGGCCCCGGTAACTTTACTGGTGAAACCGGTAATATCTCCGATGATGCCGCTGGCAAAGGATTGTGCACCCCCGACAATGGATGCGGCAAAATGACTGCCTGGCAGGGTTGGCATGGTGAGGCTGCCACCTTTTCCAGTTGATGATGTGGATGGCGTGGAAACGCGCCCTCCGGATGCAGAGACAGTCCCGCCAAAACCTGGGTCATAGCGGCCCCACCACATTGGGACGTAAACCGGACCGCTTTGGAAGATCTCTTTTGTGCGGTTGCCGTAATCCTTGTCCAGCATGGTCCAATCCATCACCTCGTCATAGTTCTTCATCTTCACTTTAGGAGTGTCGGCATCCCTGACATATTTCCACGCCCGTTCAATGATGCCCTTATAAAATTCGATCGTTTCCTTGCGCGAAAAGCCCTTCATCTTTTCAGATACGCTTTTCACCAGGTCGATCATCATCGTCTGCAACAGGCGCCGTCTTTCACTGGTTTTTTCCTCATTGAAGGCTTTGAGGAAGGCTTTTTCATAGGTTTGCAGCCCTTCCGGTAATGGGTCCGAGATCTCCAGTTTTAACGGTTCTTTCGTGATTACCGTGGCGGCATTCTTTTTAATCGTTGAGAACAAAATCATGGTGAGGATTTTGTCCAAGGGCTGTTCCATGAGGATGGCTGCCTCAATGGCGGTTAATCCGCGTTTAATTCCATGCCCTTCAATGGAGACCTTTGGTGGTAAATATTTCAACAGTCGTCTTTTTGCCCCCCAGATCGACTGGTATATGGCAAAACCAAAAAATCCGGCGAAGAGAAGGGTGAACCCTCCACAACAGATCATATTAGAATCGATATTAAACCGTTCCCTCGGGGGGGGGCTGACGATGGAACTGGCCGGAACGAGGCGTGCAGGGAAGGAAAAACCGAAGGTGTAGGCTGTTGAACTGTCTGCTTCGGTGGATGACCATCGGTAGTACGCACTGCCATCATCAAAAATGGCAGATACCGGTGTTTCAGTCCCCGGCCAGTTTTTGGGCGGATAATAGCGGGGCTCTTCAGTGGTCAGACCGGGTGGCAGGTGGATCGTAACGGTTAGATTCGTGCTGCCATGCACATATTCACTGCCAAAATAATTGGGTTGGAACTGGTAACTGGCATAATCTTCTGTTTCTTCTTCTTCACCCGGGTGGAGAACATTGTGTATTTTTGTAATTACAACGTGCACCCGTCCGGTCGCCCCCGGTTGTATCGCGTTGGCACCCAGCCCCAACTCAATACCCGGGCTGACGTATTGCGAATTGGCAATATGTGAGATCGGCACCCCGTCAATATCGGCGCTGATATCTGAGAGGGAGCAGCAGTTTCTGTTCGGCAATCCCACATCCACAAAGTCAATTGGATCTGTACTGGTATCGTTCAGAAAGGTTGTCTGGTATTCGATCGTAACGAATCCATCTGCACCGATGTAGATATTCACTTCGTTCTGAGGTACTTGAAAACGGTAAGTTTGGGCCTGGGCAGACCTGAAGTTCAGCACCAGCAGAACCAGCAGGACGGCAGTGAGAAATACTCTCTTTTTCATCCAATCCCTCCCGGGGTGATGACCATCACCATTTCGGTTCTTCAGTTAATTGGTAGGTTGTATGGCAATAAGGGCAGGTGACCACGGGTGCCCCGTTGACCATTTTTATATCGTCCGAGGTCAGGACACCCCCACAGGACTGGCATTTCATTGAATCCATTTTTACGTTCCCTGGCAGGTCTATCTTTAGGGTCACATTTTCGCTCCCTTTCCCTGCACCGGCGGCCTGTTTGTGTGAAGCAATAAGGATCAGGGCAAAGCCAATGGCAACACTGATCACACCCACGATCAACCAGCCGATCTGCCCCTCCGGACTGAAGGTTGCCCAAATGAACAGAATTCCAAAAAAGATCAGGATGGCAGCGGCAATATAGGCGAGCAGTCGACCAACTTTCATGGATACCTCCGATTACGAATTAGTGTAACATTTAAAATCCACACTGACAATAATGAAATTGCGGTCGTTTACAATGAATTAAGGTATAGTTACTGAAATTATATCAATGTCCATTTTTTTAACAGGGCTTCCATGGATGGTCCGTGAAAATGTTCCATTTGATTGGGGAGGAGTCGAATGTCGCATGAGGTAACCCGGCAGGATTATGAAAAACTGAAGCACGAGGTTCAGTTCCATAACCACCGCTATCATGTTCTGGATGCACCCGTGATCAGCGACATGGAATTTGACCTCTTGGTTAAAAGACTTGTGGATATGGAAACCCTTCATCCTGATTGGATTACCCCGGATTCACCAACACAAAGAACTGGAGGAGTCATCGCGGAGCGGTTTACAAAAGTGCGGCATCCGCGCCCGATCCTCAGCCTTGCCGCCGTGAATGACCGGATTGGTGTGCAATCCTGGTTTGAAAGAGTGGCCAAACTGGATGAACGGGTAAGGCAGAGCGGTTTTGTTCTGGAACCGAAGATCGATGGGTTGACCGTTGTTCTTCATTATTCGGACGGTTTGTTCGTCAGTGGCGCAACACGCGGGGATGGCGAGGTTGGAGAGGATGTCACGGTGAATTTACGGACCATCCGCGGATTGCCTTTGCGGATCCCGGTTGACCCGAACGGACCGAAACCACCATCGGAACTGGTGGTGCGGGGTGAAGTGTTCATTTCCATTCACGATTTTGAAGTGCTGAATCATCGACTGCAGGAAGCCGGTGAGCGTACGTATCTGAATCCGCGTAATACGGCGGCTGGTTCTTTGAGACAATTGGATCCAAACCTCACTGCGGACCGGCCGCTTCAACTGCTGACGTATACGATCGTTGAGGCAGCCGGCGGGATGGCGCCTGCCAGTCAATGGGAAACACTTCGTTACCTGAAGGAACTGGGTTTTCCTATACCGATCACGGCTCAATATTATGGCTCATTTATTGAATTGGTCAATTCCCTGGATTCCTGGATGTCAAGTCGTGACACATTACCATTTGAGGCAGATGGGGTGGTCATAAAAATGGACGATCTCCTCCTGGCTGAAGAACTGGGTTATGTCGGAAAGGACCCCCGAGGGGCGCTGGCATTGAAATTCCCGGCACGTGAAGTGACCACCACCTTGCAGGATATTGGGGTGAATGTTGGAAGAACCGGCGTATTGACGCCTTACGCCATCCTGGAACCAGTTGAAATTGGCGGGGTGATCGTTAAGCAGGCAACCCTTCACAATTTTGATTATATTTCTGAGAAGGACATCCGTATTGGGGATCGCGTGCTGGTAAAAAGGGCAGGGGATGTTATTCCATACGTCATTGGCCCCGTCAGGGATGTTCGAACTGGAAAAGAAAAGTCGTTTACCCCCCCTGGCACCTGCCCGGTTTGTGGCCAACCGGTTGAACATCTCGAAGGCGAAGTTGCCTGGTATTGCGTCAACGCGGCCTGTCCTGCCCAGTTGGTCAGGAACCTTGAACATTTTGTTTCCCGGCCGGCGATGGACATTGTGGGGTTGGGTATCCGGATCGTTGAACAATTGGTGGAAAATAATTTCGTCCGGGATGTTGCCGACCTCTATGGGTTGAAGCGGTCGGATCTGTTAACACTCGAAGGATTTGCTGAAAAAAAAGCCGATAATCTGCTGGCGGCCATTGATGCCTCCCGAAAACAATCGCTGCCAAGGCTGATCAACGGCCTGGGGATACGCTCGGTTGGCGAGGCCACGGCAGTCGACCTGGCCCATAAATTCCAGGATCTCGACCGCCTGTCCCGTGCGACATTTGAGGAACTCACCTCTGTGGTAAATATCGGGCCAAATACTGCCCAAGCCATTCTCGATTGGTTTTCCCGACCTGACAACCGGCTTGTGTTGAAAAAACTGTTCACATACAACGTTTGGCCGGTTGAGGAATGGAAGGAAACCGGCGGAATGGGGGGCACATTGGCAGACAAGACATTTGTTGTTACCGGCACCTTGGAGCATTACGGACGTGAGGAGATAAAAAGCCTGATCCATAAGTACGGGGGCAAGGTGACGGATAGTGTAAGTAACAAAACAAATTACCTTATAGTTGGAAAAGCTCCGGGGTCGAAACTGGAAAAGGCAAGGCAATTGGGCATTCCCATCCTGGATGAAACGGGATTCTTGAAAATATTGGGTATAAGTGAATGACCGATCCGAAATTGTGGTTAAAGAAAGGCCGTGAGCATTCGGTGCTGTTGCATCACCCGTGGATTTATTCGGGCGCAGTTGATCGATTGGAGGGTGCACCTCCCAGCGGAGGAACCGTTGATGTCTTCTCCTTCGGGGGACAATGGCTGGCCAAAGCCGCATACAGCCCGGCTTCCAGCATTCGCGGGCGGATCTGGACCTGGGATGCAAATGAAGTTGTCGATGGGGAATTCTTCACCCGTCGATTGAACAAAGCCCTTTATCTTCGAAACCGTCTTGGCTTCTACAGGCAAGGGGGTGCCTGCCGCCTTGTGCACGGTGAATCGGATGGTTTGCCGGGGTTGGTAGTGGATCGTTATAGTGACTGGCTGGTCATCCAGGTACTTTCCGCAGGGCCGGAATTCTGGCGTTCGGATGTCTTGAAGGCCTGCCAGGAAGTAAGTGGTATTGACAAAATATTCGAGAGATCGGATGCCGACGTTAGGAAGCTTGAAGGGCTTGGCGATCGGGTGGGGAGTGTCAATTCCTGGTTGCCCCCTGGACGGATCTTGATTGAAGAAAAAGGCCATCAATATTGGGTGGATATTCAGAATGGGCAGAAAACTGGTTTTTATATCGATCAGCGGCTTAGCCGGCGTTGGGTGCGGCAATGGGCTGGCCAGGGGAAAGTGCTCAATGCTTTCTGTTATACCGGTTCGTTTACCGTTTGCGCTTTGGCTGGAGGTGCTTTAGAGGTGCTATCCATCGATAGCTCAGCGCCCGCCTTGTCCCTTGCCAAAGAAAATGTTACTTTAAACAACCTGCCATTGGATCGTTGTCAATGGATGGAAGGGGACGTCTTTCAGGTGCTGCGTACTCTGCGGGACCGTCGTGATGGTTTTGATTCCATTATCCTCGACCCGCCAAAATTTGCCCCATCGGTTGCACATGTTAACAAGGCATTGAGGGCATACAAGGACTTAAACCTCCTGGCATTCAAACTATTAAACCCGGGGGGAATTTTATTCACTTTCTCCTGTTCAGGCGGAGTGACCAGTGAGGTGTTTCAGAAGATAGTCAGCGCTGCGGCACATGATGCCGGCGTATGTGCCCAGGTGATCGAAAGAGTGACGCAATCGCCGGACCATCCGGTTGCCTTGAATTTCCCCGAAGGAGAATATCTAAAAGGGTTGGTTATCCGGAAATGCTGAAGCGAGGCATTCCTGGAACACGAAATGGATTATCCCTGTTTTTATTAAAGAAGAACAGAAGGAAGTTTTATGGCTTCCTCCTGTTCATGTTGTGGAGATGGCGGGAGTTGAACCCGCGTCCGAAAGAATCGTCCCTCGAATATACTACGAGCGTAGTCGGTTTTCATCTGGCCGGAAGCGAGTTAACCGACAAAACGGCCCACGGCTGGCCGCTCGGACCCGAAAGCCCTCTTTCATGCAGGTCGCGACACAACTGCACGGCACTCCGGCATTGTGACGCCCGCTCCACCTCCGGCCGGAGAACGGGGTGGGCAGACGTGATCTCACGTGGAGATCATTCTGCTAGCCTTTGCCGCTAGGCGGCGAGGGGCATTGCAGCGTAGGTAGTGCGATTGGCACTTATGTTTTTGTGCTGATTTTTCGAGGTCGGCACCTCTCGGCTCGCAATTCGGGGCCAGCCTCTCCCGTCGAAGCCTGTCATCCCCGATGCTTAGTCATTATATCAGGTTATGCCTGGTTATCAAGGCGGAATTTCATCCATAACCTTAAAACCAGAGTAAAATGGACCTGGCCGGTGATGATCCGGCAATTTCCCTGTTCTGGAGAAGTCCCATGATCACAATCTTTCGCACCCGTGATGCCAGGCTGGAACAGATTAAGGAGGTGGAAAGCGGGTGTTGGATCCATGTGGTTGATCCAACCACCGATGAGATCGAACAGCTCGCCCATATTGGTATCCCGCAGGATTACATAACCTATCCCCTGGATGTTGATGAAAGGTCGCGTACAGAGCGGGAGGATGACGGAACAACGATGATCCTTTTGCGCATCCCCTACTATCAGGGAACCAAGGTGGATGTTCCCTATACCACAATCCCATTGGGTATCATCCTAAAAGACAGTTTTATTGTTACCATTTGCCGGTGGCAAAATGACATCATGGAAGAATTTGCTGCCAACCGTTTACGCAGCTTTACCACTGCAAAGCGCTACCGCTTCGTTTTACGCATTCTTCTGGCTACAGCCGGAAGGTATTTGAGTTATCTGCGTGACATCAACCGCACCGTGGAAACCCTCGAAGACCAGCTGACGGCGTCAATGAAGAATAATGAACTAATGGAATTGCTTAAATATTCAAAAAGCCTGGTATATTTTGCCACTGCCTTGAAGTCGAACGAATTACTTATGGAACGACTGCAACGTTGGCAGATCTTTCATACATACCCGGAAGATGAAGACCTGCTTGAAGACGTGATCATCGAGAACCAGCAGGCAATTGAAATGACAAACATATCCTCCAACATTCTAAGCTCAATGATGGACGCCTTCGCCTCCATCATATCCAACAATTTAAACGTGGTCATGAAGTTCCTCGCATCCATCACCATTGTGCTCAGCATACCAACCATTGTGACCAGTTTCTTTGGAATGAACGTGAATCTGCCGTTTAGTGAAAACCCCCTTGCATATGCCTACGTTATCCTGATGTTCGTTGGTATCAGTGTCATGGTTATTGGGATATTTGTGCGCAGGAATTGGTTCTAATTTGCGCCTGAAATAAATTCAATTAAAAAAACCGGAGTAGGCTTTACTTGATCAAAGCCAGGCGTTCTTCGGCGATACGGCAATATTCAGCACAGGTGTCCATGCCAATGAAGTGCCGTCCGCAAGCCTTGGCGGCGACGCAGGTGGTTCCGGATCCGGCGAAGGGGTCCAGCACAACGTCGCCCCGGTATGAAAACAAGCGGATGACCCGTTCGGCCAATTGAATGGGAAATGGAGCCGGATGGCCGATGCGCCGTGCTGATTCCGGTTTGATATTCCAGACTGACAAAGTGGCCGCAAGAAATTCATCCCGATCGATATCCGATTCTCCAGGTTCAGGGCGGGAAAATTGTTCCCGGGCAAATACCAGCAGATATTCATGAAGGTCCCGCAGCCGTGGGGCGCGGGCGCTTTTCCAACTGCCCCAGGCACAGTTGCTGCTGGCGCCTGTGCCTTTTTGCCATATGATCTCCCCCATGGGCAGGAAACCGACCGCTTCATGGATGCGGTAATAATGGGCGTGCAGTGGTATGTAAGGCTTGCGTCCGAGGTTGGCAATGTTGATCACATAACGGCCGCCGGGTTTTAAAACCCGGTACACTTCCCTGCCAACCCGCTCGATCAAAGCCAGGTAATCTTCCAAAGTAAGATCGGGATCATAATCTTTTCCCGAGTTGTATGGCGGAGAGGTAAATGCCAATGCAACCGTAGATGAGGGTGCGGGAATGGACTCCGACGTATGACAATAGATCCGGTTAAGCCAGGTCTGGTTTGTATCCCCTGAAGTATCTGGCGTTTGTATTGGTTGAGGTTGGACCTCTGGAGTTTTATAGATCTTACGCATGTAGAACATGCTGGAATCGTGCGATTCTCTCCCGGATACACCGAATCTGGATGTTGATGTTTTTCGTGTCATTTGCCGGCACGTGCAACTGGTCAGAATACTGGTAAATCATTATACACAGGCTTTGAGAACTAGATTCAAATCAGTGGGGGTTGGTATCATCTTGGAAGATGCTGTTACAAGCCAAAGAAAACCCATCCAGAGAATCACAAACCCTTTCGCGTTGTACTTATCTTACCTGCATTCGCCTCCATCCTCCTCTGGTGATAGAATCGGGTGAAGAGATCTTGTGGATTCAATTCTCCCCAAGTATATATACTTCCCGGGTTGGGAAAAGGAGTATGGGCTGTCTGACTATCTGATGAGAAGAAAAAAAGTGTGGGCGGAACAGGACTCGAACCTGCGACCTCATCCTTGTAAGGGATGCGCTCTAACCAACTGAGCTATCCGCCCCCAATGAATTTGCGGATGGAATTATACCTTAAACACAAGGCCAGGCTCGTTGTATCTTAAATATTATGAGCATGCTTGCTAAAAGTGAGGAATAATGCGGTTTGTCCGGTATCAACGCGGTATGGAGGGTGTTCGTTTCGGGTGGTTGATCGATGACAAGATCGGGCCAATTGAAGGCTCCATTTTTGCTGAATACAGAAGACTGGAGCCCGAGATTCCACTTGAACGGGTAAGACTTCTTTCTCCGGCAATACCAGGAAAGATTATTGCGGTGGGCGGGAATTATCCTGAACATGCCCGTGTTGATCAGGCTGCAGCCCCGGATGTGCCGTTGATCTTCTTAAAACCTCCTAGCGCGGTCATTGGACCGGGAGATCCAATAATTCTGCCGCCGCAATCGCAACAGGTGGAACACGAGGCTGAACTGGCAGTATGGATAGGCCATAAGTCCCGTTGGTTGTCGGCAAGGAATGCAATGCAGGCAGTTCTGGGGTATTCGGCGGCCAATGACGTGACTGCACGCGATCTACAGCAACTTGATGGTCAATGGACACGGGGTAAAGGGTTTGATACCTTCTGCCCGCTCGGACCTTGGATAGAAACCGAACTGGACCCGTCAGATGCCTTGATTACCTGCCGGGTGGATGGTGAATTGCGCCAGATGTCATCAACAAGAGAAATGGTCTTTTCGGTATCGCAATTGCTGGTTTATATTTCTTCTGTAATGACGCTTGAACCGGGAGATGTTATCCTTACGGGAACACCGGCAGGTGTTGGCCGGATACAAGAGGGAAGTGTGATAGAGGTCGATATTGAGGGCATAGGTGTGCTACGAAACCCGGTACAAAGTGATCACACACACCCTGCATAGAAACATTCCCGAAAAACCAGCATGGTATAATGACCAAGATCAATTCAGATTGGAAACCCTTCAGTATTACAAGGAGATGAGGATATGTCTGGTCATTCGCACTGGGCGACGATTCGGAGAAAGAAAGGTGCCAGTGATGCCAAGCGCGGCCAGGTGTTTACTCGCCTGGCACGTGAGATTACCATGGCTGCACGGGAGGGCGGTGGAGATCCCGATTCCAATTTCAGGTTAAGACTGGCGATTGATAAAGCCCGCTCTCAGAACATGCCCAAGGACAGTATTGACAGGGCCATCAAACGGGGCACTGGTGAGAGCAAGGATGGTGCAGCGTTTGAGCAGGTTTATTATGAGGGGATCGGTCCGAAGGGTATCGCCTTGATCATTGAGTGCGTTACAGAAAACCGCAATCGCACGGTCGCGGATGTTCGGCATGCTTTAAGCCGGTATGGGGGCAGTATGGGTGAAGCGGGCTCCGTATCATGGCAGTTTACAAGGCGGGCCTATTTCTCGTTTCCATCTGAAGGCAAGGATTTTGACCACGTCTTTGAAGTATCGGTCGAGGGGGGAGCCGATGATGTAAAAATTGATAACGAGGAGATCGAGATTATTGCTCCGGTTGAATCCTTTAAAAATCTTCTTACGTCTTTGCGTGCTGCAAATATTGAACCCGAAGAGGCGGAACTTCGTATGGTTCCTAACCAGGAAGTTGAGTTAAACGTTGAGGATACCCTCCAGGTGATGAAAACCATTGAAAATCTTGAAGAATTGGATGATGTGCAGAATGTATTTTCCAACCTGCACATTTCGGAGGAAGCCCTGGCGGCAATGGACGAGGAATAGACAGTCATGCGGGTGATCGGAATTGATCCTGGCATGGCGATTACAGGCTACGGGATCATAGAGGAAACACCCAGTGGAGATCTTCAGGTCATCACCTTCGGTGCAATTCGAACCCCGGTCGGTGAAACCCCGGACAAGCGACTGTTATCACTTTTTCAACAACTTGGACTTCAACTTCTCCAGCATAAACCTGATTGTGGGGCGGTGGAGAAGTTGTTCTTTCAGAAGAATACGGCCACTGCCATGGCAGTTGGTCAGGCCAGGGGAGTGGCCATTTTGGCAATGGCTCAGGCTGGGATCCTGGTCGGTGAATATACCCCGCTTGAAGTAAAAATGGCAGTTACCGGTTTTGGAAAGGCGCAAAAGAACCAGGTCCAGCAGATGGTGGGAATTTTGTTGGGCCTGAAAACGCTGCCCAAACCGGATGATGCAGCTGATGCACTGGCGGTAGCCGTATGTCATTTACACAGCAGGCGCATGCGGTCCATGTTTGTGGATGCAGGTGCCGGGTGATCATTTGACACGCTATGTCTCTCAACACTTTGCCTGAAGGGAGGTTCCTTCAGGCCTCGCATGGCTATACTTCATTTTTTGCCATGGCCCAAGGAAATCTGCTACATCGAACCATCAATCAACTCGGCGGCAAAGTTATGTGAATAACCTGGAGAAGATTTATGATCGCAACGGTCTATGGAAAAATTACTGCAGTATCTGAAGGTCATTTAATCTTGGATGTGAACCACATCGGACTGCGCATAGGCGTTACTGGTGAAACTTGCAGCAAAGCGGCTCCAGGAGAGATGATCCTCCTTTACACCCACCTCATCGTGCGGGAGGACCTCCTTGCGCTGTACGGTTTTGAGACAGAAGAGGAGAGGCATTTCTTCACACTGCTTTTGGGTGTCGAGGGCGTCGGAGCGAGGACTGCGCTTGCAACATTATCTTCCTTGACTGTGGAAGCGATACGTCGGGCTGTTCTGGCTGAACAGCCGGAGGTATTTACCCGCGTGCCGGGTGTGGGAAGAAAAACGGGCCAAAAGATCGTGATTCATTTACATGGCAAGGTTGGAAAAGATGAAGGTTTGGTGGCAAGCAGGGAATTGGATGTGGATGCGCAGGTGATGGATGCGCTTACCTCCCTGGGTTACAGCGTGGTTGAAGCACAGGCGGCGCTTCAATCTATTCCGAATGATGCAGAGGTTGATATCGAAACCAGGCTTCGACACGCCTTAAAATATTTCTCTGCTTAGATTGACACAATTACCTGGGTTATTAATTATCAAAACCTCTCCATAAGTTATTGTGGAGAGGTTTTTAACTCGACTTGTTTCTCAATCAGCAGTGATCATTTCCATTTCGTCCAACTCGGATACCCGTATCCCCTCATCAGTATTAACCTTGGTAAGAAGGAACAGCCCGATGGCGAAAAACATGATCAATGAAACGATGCTTAAGCGGCTGCCACCCATTAGGGTTGATACAACTCCGAAAAGAAATGGTCCCAGGATGTTGGCGAATTTTTCGAAGACACTGAAAAAGCCGTAGAATTCAGCGGATTTACTCTTTGGCATCATTTTCCCGATCAGGGACCGGCTCAAAGCCTGCGAACCTCCCTGCACGGTCGCCACCATCGCACCCAACACCCAAAACTGCCATTCCTGGTACATGAAATACCCCAAAATGGAGATCAATGTGTATACCGACAGGCTGATGTAGATGGCTTTCTTGGTGCTCATCTTCTTGGCCATCCATCCGAAAAGGTAGGCGAACGGGGCCGCAAGGAACTGCACCATCAGCAGCGTGCCAATCAGTGTGGTTTGACCGAATCCCAACTCATTTCCGTATGCTGTAGCCATGACAATGATCGTTCCGATACCATTAACGTAAACCCAAAACGCCAGCATGGCCAATGAAAGGTCCCGGTAGTGGCGTATCTCTCGAAAGGTCTGTGTCAGCCGTTTTATGCTTGCCGGGATTGGTCTCATCTCTTCTTCGCCGGGGAGGATGCGCCTTTCTGGCTCTTTTACCGTTCTTAAAAGCGGCAGGGTAAAAATGAACCACCATACGGCCACCGAAACGAACGACAGGCGGGTCATTAGCCCGGCATCCACCCCTAGCAAGTCCGGGAGGAACATGATCATCACAAGGTTGATGGCAAGTAAAATACCGCCACCGATATATCCCATTGCATACCCCCTTGAACTTACCTGGTCTATCTCGTCCTTGCGGGCTACGTGCGGGAGGAGCGCATCATAATAGACCAGGCTGCCTGCAAAACCGATATTCCCGAACAGGAAGAATGCGGATGCCATCAGCCAGTCACCACTTTGTACGAAATAAAGCAAAGCGGTTGCCGTAACGCCAATAATCATGAAGATGGCAAGGAATCGTTTCTTGGTTCCCTGGAAATCGGCCATGGCACCAAGGATGGGGCTGATAATGGCAGCAATCAATGCGGAGACGGATGTGACGAACCCCCAGCGGGCAGTTGCAAGGTGGGGGGCCATGTTGCTTGCAGCCACGGAAGTGAAATAGACGGGCAAAACCGCTGCCATGATTGTGGTCGCAAAAGCTGAATTCCCCCAATCGTAGAGCGTCCATGCTCGGATGGCTTTTTTGTGTTCTGATTCATTCTCCATA
Source organism: uncultured Anaerolineaceae bacterium (assembly GCA_964420835.1). Taxonomy (GTDB): domain Bacteria; phylum Chloroflexota; class Anaerolineae; order Anaerolineales; family Anaerolineaceae; genus CAYQUO01. Next base: position 26,987 of record CAYQUO010000008.1, on the reverse strand, counting down.
GGGATCATCCTTTCAGTGGCTGTGGAGTGGCCGATAAGGCGACAATGAGTACGATTATACATGCCATTCCGGCCACATGTTGATCGGAACCCCTACTGGTATCAGCATCTGTTATTAAGCCGAAATCAGAAATTTATCGTTTATTCTGCCAGTTAGGTATTGAAAACCCTTGAAGTTAATGATTTAATATAATAGAACATAATAACTATTATCTTGGAATAAAAAATTTCCTTCCGGTTACAAGGATGGAAATGATCCATTTTTTCACCTGGTTTCTCCAGGTTTGGTAAAATTATCGGTTGGTTGTTTCTTTCATATACTTGTTTTCTTAGGGACGTTTCCCATGGTTCAGGAATACATCAAAGTGGTCGGCGCACGCCAGCACAATTTAAAAAACATTACAGTGGAAATCCCGCGTGATAAATTGGTGATCATTACTGGTTTGTCCGGTTCAGGGAAATCTTCACTGGCCTTCGACACCATTTTTGCAGAAGGTCAGCGACGTTATGTTGAATCACTTTCTGCCTATGCTCGGCAATTTTTAGGCCAAATGGATAAACCGGATGTGGATTACATTGATGGTTTGTCACCTGCAGTATCCATTGACCAAAAGGCAACATCGCACAATCCCCGTTCCACTGTTGGCACTGTAACCGAGGTCTATGATTACTTGCGCTTGTTGTATGCGAGGATCGGCATTCCACACTGTCCTGTTTGTGGCAGGGAGGTGGTAAAGCAATCTGCCCAGGAGATCGTGGATGCCGTATTGAGTCTGGAAGAGGGGACGCGTTTGTTGATTATGGCTCCCATTGTCCGGGGAAGGAAGGGTACCTATCAATCCGTATTCGAAGAGATGCGCAAGGCAGGTTTTGTCCGGATCAGGGTCGATGGCCAGGTTCATACTTTGGATGAGGAGATTAAACTTGACCGTTACAAGACCCATACGATTGAGGCTGTGATTGACAGGTTGATGATTGAAAAATCAGGCACATCTGAAGAGTCTGGGTCGTTCCGCTCCCGGTTAACGGATTCAATTGAAACCGCATTAAAAGTTGGCGAAGGCTACCTGACGGTTCAGAACCTTTCCGTCGATCCACCCGTGGACTTGTACTTCTCGGAACATCTTTCCTGCCCGGAGCATGGGGTCAGCCTGCCAGAGGTCGAACCCCGCACCTTTTCATTTAACACCCCTCATGGCGCTTGCCCGGATTGCCAGGGGCTTGGCAGCCGGCTGGAGATCGATCCAAACCTCCTTATTCCGGACCCGGAACGGTCCATGAATGATGGAGGGATGGCAGCCTTGGAGTGGAATGGTCCACGGGAACAGGGTGGTTATTACTGGCAAATGATAGAAGCAGTGGCCCAGCATTTGCATATTGACCTGGACGCGCCGATCCGAACCATACCGGCTGAGTTGCTAAACAAAATTCTCTATGGTACGGGAAGCCAGTTGATTACCATTCATCTGTCAGGCAGAAATGATCGCCGTTCCACTTTTCAGACACCTTTTGAAGGTGTCATCCCCAATTTGGAAAGACGATACCGGGAAACCCAGTCGGAGTTCATCCGGAGCAGAATTGGGGAGTTCATGAGCGATAAGCCCTGCCCAACCTGTAAGGGTGAGCGGTTAAGGCCGGAAGCGTTGGCCGTGACTATTGATGGAAAGAACATCATCCAAGTTACTGATTGGCCGGTAGCGAAAACCCTTCAATGGATCAGGCATATCATGGATGAATCCGGTCCATTGACCGTCCGCCAGCAAACCATTGCCGACCGGGTTGCAAAAGAGATTGTTTCGAGATTGGGTTTTCTCGTCGATGTTGGGTTGGATTATTTGACCCTTCGGCGATCCGCCGGTTCCCTCTCCGGTGGCGAGGCACAGCGCATCCGATTGGCCACACAAATCGGTTCCCGACTCATGGGTGTATTGTATGTTTTGGATGAACCATCCATTGGCCTCCACCCGCGAGACAATGACCGCTTGTTGACAACGTTGAAAGGCCTGCGAGACCTGGGCAACACCGTGTTGATTGTGGAGCATGATGAAGAAACCATACGATCTGCTGACTGGATTATAGACCTTGGCCCGGGTGCCGGTGAACACGGGGGACAGGTTGTTGTTCAGGGCACGCTCGACAAGATCATCGCATCGGAGGAATCATTGACCGGGGCGTATTTATCCCGCCGGCTCCAGGTTCCGCGTCCGGATCACCGTCGCCAGGGAAACGGGAAATCCCTCCGTATCGTTGGTGCCAGAACAAATAACCTCCAAAACATCACAGTGGATATCCCCTTGGGGCGGTTTGTTTGCATCACAGGGGTTTCAGGATCAGGAAAATCGTCGTTGATGAACGACATTCTCTATAATGCCCTGGCTCGCGACTTGCAAGGAGCTCATACACAACCAGGGCCATACGATCGGATTGAGGGGATTGAAAATATTGACAAAATCATCAATATTGACCAGTCACCAATTGGGCGAACCCCGCGCTCAAATCCCGGAACGTACACAGGGCTTTTTGACGAGATCAGGAAATTATTTGCCGCTCTCCCTGAAAGCAAGATGCGGGGTTACAAGGCAGGCCGCTTTTCCTTCAATGTACATGGGGGTCGTTGCGAGGCCTGCCAGGGTCATGGACAGTTGCGCATTGAAATGCAATTCCTTCCGGATGTCTATGTTCCTTGTGATGTTTGCCATGGAGCCCGCTTTAATCGCGAAACACTTCAGGTCAGGTTCAAGGGTGCAAATATCGCCGAGGTTCTCGATTCAACGGTTGAATCGGCACTCGAAACCTTTTCGGCTTTTCCCGCGATCGTTTCCAGGTTGAAAATGTTGGATGAGGTGGGGCTGGGATACATTCGTATCGGCCAGCCAGCGCCCACACTCTCCGGCGGTGAGGCTCAACGTGTAAAACTGGCCAAAGAACTCTCTCGTCGGTCCACGGGTAGAACAATCTATGTATTGGACGAACCTTCTGTGGGCCTGCACGCCGCAGATGTGCATCGACTGGTTGAGGTACTGCAACGGCTTGTGGAAGGTGGGAATACGGTCGTGATCATAGAGCACAACCTGGATATTATCAAGGTGGCTGATTACATTATTGACCTAGGTCCTGAAGGCGGTGATCAAGGAGGGCGGCTGATCGCGGAAGGGACACCAGAGGAAATTTGCGATTTTCCGGGTTCCTATACTGGTCAATTCTTGCGCAAATATCTGGCCGAAAACCATACAACAATTTCCAAAAGCGGTGACAAGAATTTGAGGTAACGCTCGTTAAGCCTCCCTGCTTATTCCATGGAAGTTTTTCCAATTGGAGCGGGAATGGAATCCAAACCTACCTCTTTGGCCGCCTCTTTTAATGAGTTGACCGTATTCTCCATGATTGGGACACCAGTCTTTTTTCGTTGTTCTGCAAGTTCAAATTCCTTTTCGCCGTGGATGAATATCCTGTCCTGGCCTTCTGCTTTTTCAGAATCCTTGATTAATCGAATATAGGTGTCCATATCCTTTAAGAATTCCTGCAACGGACGAAATGCATCGATCCGAAAGGCAGCGAAAAAGTGCCCAACGTTGGTCGGGTCTCCTGGCTGCATGGGTCTGCCGATTTTCGGACCGTACCCGCCCCCGGAAAGAATACCGGAGAAGATATCCACCAACAGGGAGAGGCCATAACCTTTGTACCCCCTCATTTCATCAGTTCCTCCCAGTGGCAGCAAGGCGCCTCCGCCGACCACTTTTTCTGGTGATGTGGTCACCAGGCCGCTCGAATCCACCGCCCAGCCGGCGGGTATCTCTTTTCCGGCGCTTTTGTAGACCGTTACCCGTCCGATTGGGACGATGCTGGTTGCCATATCAAGCACAAAAGGTCTTTCGTCCCCGGCCGGAACGGCCACCGCGATTGGGTTGGTCCCCAACAGAGCTTGACGCCCATAGGTTGGCACAACAAGAGGCTGGGAGTTTGTAAGGCTCACACCGATCAGATTGCCTTCCAATGCCATCATGGCATAATAGCCTGCAATGCCATAATGGTTGCTGTTTCGGACGGTTGTAACAGCAACTCCGGACTCCTTTGCTTTTTCAATACAACGTTTCATCGCCCGGTAGGCAACTGCCATTCCCAATCCATTCCCTCCATCCAATGCCAGAGCAACAGGCGATTCACGAAGAACAGTGATTGGGCTAAGAGGATTGATCAAACCATTTTTCAGACGTGATCCATAATAGGTATTTAATCGAATGGTGCCATGTGAATCAACACCTCTCAGATCAGCCTCCAGAAGAATGTCTGCGGATACCTCGGCGTCCTCTTTCGGAACTCCCAGTTTTTCAAAAAACGCGGCCATGAAAGATTTTAATTCGAGGGGGTCGAACAACAAGTAATCGGTCATTTTCAGCACCTTTTCGGTTTTATAATAGTATAGGGTTTCCCCTTGTTCACCTTATTATACATATAAACCGTATTCTCCCACATCATGGATTAAGTAACAGACCCCGATTCAATGAATCAACATGAACCTTCCTGGTCTAAATGGATATTATTCTGCTACGGTTGTTCTTGATAAATGCGTGCTGCGAATGGAACTCATATATCCAGGTTTCTGACCTCTTTTGCATGGGTTTGAATAAACCGTGTGCGTGGAGGTACCGCTTCGCCCATCAGCATGTCAAAGGTTCGATCGGCTCCTGCTGCATCCTCGATATTTACAAGTAGAAGTGTCCTGTTTTCCGGGTTCATGGTGGTTTCCCATAATTGTGTCGGGTTCATTTCACCAAGGCCTTTGTAACGTTGCAGGGTTACTTTTTCACCGCCGAGTTCGTTTAACAGCCGTTCTTTCTCTGGTTCTGTATATGCATACTGGACCTGGTTCTTATAACTGATTCGGTAAAGCGGCGGAAGTGCAATGTAAAGATGGCCTTCTTCAATAAGTGTAGGCATATATCTGAAAAAGAAGGTTAACAGCAGGGTGCGGATGTGGCTGCCATCTGTGTCAGCATCGGTCATGATGATGATGCGGCCATATCGAAGATTGTTGAGATCGAATGATTCACCAATTCCTGCTCCAATGGCTGAGATGAGCGCCTTGACCTCATTGTTTCCGAGAACCTTATCCAGCCTGGCTCGCTCAGTGTTGAGAATTTTTCCCCTCAGGGGGAGGATGGCTTGAAAGTGCCGGTCACGGCCTTGCTTGGCTGAACCGCCTGCGCTGTCCCCCTCGACGATGTATAGTTCGGTTTTTTTGGAATCACGTTCAGAGCAGTCAGCAAGTTTCCCGGGAAGGGTCAGGCTTTCCAATGCTGATTTCCGAATCACCAGGTCGCGGGCCTTGCGGGCTGCATCACGCGCCCGAAATGAAGTGAGGCACTTTTGCACAATGGCTTTTGCAGCCGAAGGGTTTTCCTCCAAAAAAGAGGTGAACGCTTCACCCACTGCCTGCTGGACGTAGGCCTGGACCTCCGGATTCATTAGTTTAACTTTTGTCTGGCTCTCAAATTGAGGATCGGGGTGTTTGATGCTGACGATGGCGGTAAGGCCTTCTCGTGTGTCATCACCGGTAAAATTGGGGTCTGCATCCTTTAAAAGTCCTGTTCGTCGTGCATAGTCATTGATCACCCGGGTGATGGAGGCCCGTAATCCGGTTAAATGGGTGCCTCCATCTACCGTGTTGATTGTATTGGCGAATGAATAAACTGATTCAGCAAAGGCATCGGTAAATTGGATTGCCGCCTCGATCCCAACATGCTCGATCTCTTTTTCCGCAAACACTACCGGGTGTAACACCTCACGATTGCGGTTAAGGTAGCGGACAAATGAATTAATGCCGCCCTCAAAATAGAAGGTCATTTCCCGGTGAATGCGTTCATCAACGAGCCGCATCTTGGTCCTTCGGGTAACAAATGCCATCTCGCGAAACCGCTGTGACAGGGTGTCAAATCGATAGTCAAATTCTCCCTTGAAGATTTCCCGGTCAAAACGGAAAGTTGTCCGAGTGCCGGTGTGGTTATGCTCACTTTTTCCGATCACCTTTACCGGCTCTAAGGGTATGCCCCTTTCATACCGTTGAAAAAAAACCTGGCCTTCCCGGCGCACCTCCACTTCGCACCATTCCGAGAGAGCATTAACAGCGGAAACCCCCACCCCGTGCAACCCGCCGGAAACCTTGTAACTCCCACTGACGAACTTCCCACCCGCGTGCAGGGTGGTCATTACCACTTCCAGGGCGGATTTCCTTTTTACAGGGTGGGTGTCGGTTGGAATGCCACGACCGTTATCCTCGACAGTGACACTGCTATCGGGGTGAATGACCACATCGATTCGGTCACAGGTGCCAGCAAGCGCTTCATCAATGGAATTATCAACAACTTCATACACCAGGTGGTGCAGTGCTTTGCTGTCGGTGCCACCAACATACATACCGGGTCGTCGGCGTACTGCTTCCAAGCCTTCCAGTACTTGGATATCGTCAGCATTATACGATGTAGGAGAGAAAGTCATACGAAGTTAATTCCTTTGAACAACTCGCAACCATTTAGGTTTGTTGGGTGGTTGCATTCGGGTTACGGATGGCATTTAACAGGTCCAATCCTTTTCGGTAATAACTGAAACTGCTGGCGATAAGGGCTGTGCTGATAAATGCATGGCCGAAGATACCCACAAGGATCATCCATGATCCCTCCTCTGGTATCCGCCAGATGGCATTCAGACCCTGGTCCAATAATAATAAAACCAGGATGAAAAGAGTTGTTGCCGGGAGGGTAAATCTCACCAATTGAAAACTTGTAACGATTGATGATACAGCGTTCAGGTTTTTTGAAATAATTCCGTGAGGCGAAAACACAAAGGGGAACATAAGGTAAAGGAGAATGAAACCCAGAATAAGCATGGCAATTTGCGCCGCAAATGGGCTAATAAGCGTAATTATGCTGATGATGATCGTTCCCGGGATGAATAGAAGGATGACAAGAAGGAGCAACAACAGTGTCAGACCAATGGATTGGGTATATTTTCTCAAAATCCTTCTTTCAAACGGTGTCTTCTCTTTATGGATACTAGACTGATAGATTTCAATAAAGTAAACGGTGCCAAGGAAAATCCCCAGAAGAAGAAAAAACAACCAGATTCCCGCTACCCCCCCAAACCCGGTCATTTCATAAAGCGGTGCCTGGCCAAGTGGGGTGTTGATGGGAGCAATCCCTGCAATAAGACTGGGTATCCCAATTGGAAAAGTGCGTAGAAAAATGGCGAGATTTAACCTCTCGAGAATGGATTCCCAAACCATCTTTGTGGACTGTATGACATTTTCCATTCCCGCTTGATTGATCCCGGAAAGTTGTTTGATCATTCCCATTACGATTGGTTCTAAGATTGATTTCAGTCGAAAATGGGGGCCAAACCATAAAAACAGGTCAAGAAAGGCCGGGAAAAGGATCAAATACAGGTTGGAGGCAGCCGTATTAAATCCGCTCGCAATGGAGGAAATCAACCCGGGCATCGGAATCAGAATTCGAAAGGATTTTTTACCCATCCGGGCAATTTTACCACACCCATTTTTTGACCTTGTCCTCCATTCTGTGTAAGGTTAAAATGACACAATGATACAGGAGGAAGATCGACTCTTACCCGAACCAGACAAAGTCAGCATCATTGTGGCGACAATCCTGTTGGTGTATGCGATCACCCCGTATATTGATATGGAGGTGATCCCCTTTTCGTTTTTGATTTTTGGTGCTGGTTTTAATTTACAGGTCAATTATTCGAATTTAGTGGCAATCCTGGTTGCCCTTATTGCAGCTGTTGGCACTGACTGGGTGTTGAACTCACAAAAGATTGACAGGAAAGTGGTTTGGGAGCACTGGATCTTGCCTGCATCCACTGCCTGGATGATCGGAATTCCGTTAAATTCCATCCGCCCAAGCCCACAATGGTGGATCATTTTTGCTTTGGGCGGTATGATCCTGGCCACAGTGATATTTTCTGAATTCATTGTTGCGAATCATGGAAACACCTATTTTGTGCCGGCATCGATCAGTCTTATTGCGGTTTCTTTTTCCCTGCTTTTAATTGTAATGATCGCTGTCAGAGCCTCAGGGGTTCGGCTTTACCTGGTCTTCCCTCTAATTGTGCTGTCAGTATCCTTGGTAAGTCTCAGAACTATGTTTCTAAAAACATCAGGCAAGTGGCTTACAGCCTGGAGCATAGGTATAGGGTTGGTTGTGGGACAAATGGCAGTTGGTATTCATTACTTTCACCTCTCGCCACTCTCATTTGGTCTGATCCTGCTTGGCCTGACGTACGCTCTGATTGGTTTTGCGGGCTCCATACATGCCGGCGTTGGCGGAAAAACACTATGGGTTGAACCGATGGTGATGTTGCTGCTGATCTGGATTTTGGCAATCGGTATTGGTGAAAAACAATAAATGATGAACGGATATCGACTTAATAAAAGTATGCATTCAATTATGCTCACACATGTTCTTGATTGCCTCCCGGAAGAAGCTTGTGGCTTGATTGGGGGGAAACCGGGCAGGGGAGAGGTTGTATATCCGATCGAAAATGAGCTTCATAGTACTTCGAGTTATCGCATGGTCCCGGAACAGCAACTTCGTGCATTTTTAGATATGGAACAGAGGAATTTGGAATGTACTGGCATCTATCATTCGCACCCGCTTGGCCCCGATTATCCATCAGAGAAAGACAGGAGGGAGTTTGCCTACCCTGGGACGGTCACCATAATCTGGTATCCACAAAACGGTACTTATTTGAATAAGGGGTATTTGCTGGATGGCGGCAAAGTGAAGAGGATACGCATATATTGGATGGATACGTAACCGAATTCATCAGGACGGGTTAACTCAAATGAATGAGATTTCCATGGATGTGATCAATTGGATTGTTGTTCTTTTATTGTCCTACCTCGTGGGGTCTTTCCCGACAGGCTACCTCGCAGTGCGCATAGCCAACGGAAAAGACGTCCGAACCATCGCCAGTGGACGGACAGGGGGGACAAACACAATGAGGGCTGCTGGTGTGGTCGCCGGATTGATCACAGGGGCGATTGATGTATTAAAAGCATATTCAACTTATTGGATTGTGACCTGGTTTGCACCTGGCCAGGTATGGTTGCGGGTGTTTGCAGCATTTATCGCCGTTATCGGTCATAATTACTCGATTTTTCTAATTGAAAAAAGTGAAAAGGGAAAAATGAAGTTAAGGGGTGGGGCTGGGGGCGCACCAGCCTTGGGGGGATCGATCGCGTTGTGGTTGCCCAGTGTTTTTTTTATTCTCCCTTTTGCAGTACTACTTTTCATATTTGTTGGATACGCCTCCGTGGTAACCATTAGCATCGCATTTTCTGCTACGATTTTATTCGCAGTTCTGGGTTGGATGCATATTACCCCGGTGCCTTATGTGGTATATGGAATTTTGACCTTGGTTACCGTCCTGATAGCCTTACAGCCAAATATCAAAGCCTTGTGCATGGGAAAAGAACGGTTGCATGGCTTGAGAGCCTACATTAAGAAACATCAGCAGAAAAAGGATAAACCCCCTCTTGGTAATACAACCTAAAAAGATGAATCTTTTTATTCACAAGTCTGGAATAGTCGGATCTTGGACTATATAACTCATTGAGAATCCGGTTCACCAGACATATATTCTTTGAAGAGCGCCAAGGTGTTCCTCCGGTGAAGTTCTTCTGACAGTCCAGCCAGGTGAACGCGACTCTTGCCGCAGGATTCGATATCGATGGCCAGTAGCGCCTCTTGGGGGTTTTTTCGCTTGGTTGCAGCCCGCACTAATTTTTTTAATGTGTTTAAATAATTGATATTCTCCTTGACCGCGTCATCTATTTCGCCCCGGAGGATGATTTCCCCATGGCCTTGTATAATATTTTCAAGACCCATCTTTCCAATTCGTTTGATTGTGCTGCTGAGATCTTCAAGATTGCCATCAACAATATATGGCAATGGCATGAAGGCATCACCAGCAAAGAGAACTCGATCCTCTTCGACCAGGACGGAGATCCCATCCAGGCTGTGACCCGGTGTGGAAAAAAGGATCAAATTCTTCTTGCCGACCCGCAGAGATATCTTCCCATGTTCGAACGTCATGTGAGGCAGAATGATTTTCACCGGTTTAAAAGCCGGATTTTGATGTCGTGCATTCTCTAATGCGGGTTGACTTCGTTCCTGCATGATCTGACGGCACAAAGTATGGCTGATGACGGAAGCGCCGGGGAAAAAGCAGTTGCCCCAGCAATGGTCGGCATGATGATGGGTGTTGATGATGTATCGGACTGGAACACCAAGCGATTCTTCAACATATGCCCGTAACTCAAGCGCCTCCTCAGGCAGGGCCAGTGTATCAACAACAACAGCCCATTGAGGTCCGGTGATGACACCGGCAGTTACTTGGGCATACACCTCGGATTGAAACCAGTATACGTTCTCTGAGATTCTTTCGCGATGCATTTTCTTGTTTGCAGAATATGGTTATGGAAAATTCCACCGTAGAATAGCATAAAATGAAAATAAAGTCAAAAAATTGCAGGTTTCTTCCTTGTCCACAAGATCGGGATTGGTCATTGTGATACAATCTTTTATCTTCAAGTGGATTTTAAAAAGTCTCAGGAATTAGAAACGCACATGCTAATTATGAGATGAGTAGAAAGCATTCAATGGTCAATAAAGAGAGTACTGCTCCCCTGGCTTGTGTCACCGGGAGTGCAACCCGGCTTGGGCGTGAGGTTGCATTTGGTTTGGCTTCCAAGGGCTATGCCATTGTGCTGCATTACCATAAATCCTCCCTTGAGGCAATTAAAACAGCGGCCAGGATTGAAGAAATGGGTGTTCCCGTTTATCCAGTTAGCGCAGATCTTCGAGTTCCAGCTGAAATTAACCTCTTATTTGAAAAGATAACCAGAATACCTCATCCTCTCAGAGTCATGGTCAATTCTGCTTCGATTTTTTTAGAAAAACAACTGCTGGATACAACACCAGGTGAATGGGATGATGTCATCTCGGTTAATTTACGCGCCCCTTGGCTGTGCTCAATGAAGGCCGCAGAGGTAATGAAAAAAAGCGGGGTCATCATTAACATTTCCGATGCCGGTGCTGGAGAAACCTGGATGAATCACCCTGTTTACATCTTGAGCAAGTCTGCATTGAACACCTTGACCCGTTTACTGGCCCGGAGTTTGGCTCCGCACATACGTGTCAATGCGATTGCCCCGGGGTTAATCCTGCGGGCTGAGGGTATGAGCCCAGATGAATGGCTAAAGAAGGCCAGAAAACTCCCGCTTCGGCAACATGGGAAACCTCAGCATGTCATTCTGGCGATAGATTATTTGCTGAAAAATGAGTATATTACTGGGCAAATCCTCGCCGTCGACGGCGGCTACCAACTGATGTGATCTGTAAAAAAAAAATGGATAATTTTCCATCCACTTCATTAAAATCCCTTCTGGCATCCTCAAAACCTTGGGCATTGCTTTGTGCAATAATCACATATGCCCTGGGGGCGGGGATACACAAATATCTTGGGGCAGATATTAACTGGGAGGTTTACTGGCTTGGGCAGGCTTGCCTAACTTTGCTTCAGGTTGGTGGATATTTCCTGGCTGCTTATTTTATAAACCTGGCCCAACCTTCCGTCAGAAAGACTTGGAACAGCGGGAGACAAAATGAAAAACTTACCCCTGCATCAATTCTATTGTCTGCGGCGTTTGCTGCGCATACGGTATGCGCCGTTTTGATGGTTTTGTTGTACCAACACAAGGTGTTTAGCCCTGGTACAATAATTCTGCTTGCAGTAGCCATCTTTCTCTGTTTCTTTTATGGCACACCCCCCCTCCGGCTTATTGGCACTGGATATGGTGAATTGTCACAGGCAATAATTTTGGCGAATGTTTTTCCAGCATTGGCATTTCTGTTCCAATCAGGGGATCTGCACCTTCTGGTGTTTCAATTGACCTTTCCGCTTACGGCGTTCATACTTGCTTCCACATTGGCAATTAGTTTAAAGGATTATCCCCAAGACATTTCCACCAATCAACAGACACTCCTCGTTAGAATGGGCTGGGAGCGTGGTATGAATTTACATCATTATCTGATCCTTGGAGGTTTTCTGTTTCTGGCCTTGTCAGGCTTGGTGGGATTGCCTTGGTCACTTACCTGGCCTGTTCTGTTATCCTTGCCGGTTGGCATATTCCAGGTGCGGCAAATAAACCTGATCATAAAGGGGGCCAGGCCACGCTGGGCATTGCTAAAATTGACCGCCGGGGCATTGGTGGGGATGAGCAGTTATTTGTTGACACTGGCGTTATGGACTGGTTGAAATGAAAGAAGAATTTTTGGAATTGGAGAATCCTCAAAAGGCATTGGACCTTCTTTTGGGCAATTTACCCTCATTGAATCCTCCGTCCGAGAAAGTGGAGACAGCCAAGGCATTGGGTCGGGTCACCTCCAAATCGATAATCTCCACGGAGGAATTGCCATCATTCACCAGAAGTTCGGTGGATGGGTATGCAGTTCGGGCAAAGGATACCCACGGAGCAAGCGAAACCATGCCGGCATACCTCTCGATTTCAGGAGAGATAATCATGGGGAAAGCCCCTGATTTTGTACTTCAACCTTCGGAAACTGCCTTGGTCCATACAGGCGGCATGTTGCCCGTTGGGGCGGATTCTGTGGTTATGTTGGAATATACGCGCCTTTCACGCCCGAATGAAATTGAAATCTATCGCTCTGTCGCTGAAGGTGAAAATTGCATTTTCAAGGGGGAAGATGTTAAACCGGGTGATAAGGTCATACCTGCTGGCAGGCGTCTTCGACCGGCAGACTTGGGTGGGTTATCCGCCTTGGGAATGATGGAGGTTGATGTAAATCGAATTCCTCGCATTGGCATTCTGTCCAGTGGTGATGAGGTTGTGCCTCCTTCCCAGGCACCCGCCATTGGGCAGGTGCGGGATATAAATTCAGTTACTTTGTCGGCGTTAATTTCAAGTCATGGTGGCGAACCGGTTCAATATGGAATACTACCCGACCGTTTGGAAGTCATAAAATCAGTTCTTGAAAAGGCTGTTAATGAATGCCAGGCTGTGGTTGTTACTGCTGGTTCCTCTGCCAGCACACGCGATCTGACTGCAGAAGTGATCGATCAAATGGGAACTCCTGGTGTTCTTGTTCACGGTGTTAATGTTCGCCCAGGAAAACCCACCATTCTTGCCGTGTGTGATGGTAAGCCAGTCATTGGCCTGCCTGGCAACCCCGTAAGTGCCCTGGTCATCGGTTGGTACTTTGTTGTTCCAATTGTGGAGTATCTACTCGGTATGCCCCGTTCGAAATGGCGTCCGTATCAACTTGCCCGGCTGGCAATTAACCTTTCATCGCAGGCTGGCAGAGAGGAATGGATACCGGCAAGATTGGTGGACGAAGAGGAAGCATTGGTGGCAGAGCCGATCTTTTTTAAGAGCAACCTCATCTTCAATCTATGTCGGGCAGATGGCTTAATCCATATCTCGCCTGATTCAACCGGTCTGTCAACTGGCGAGGTGGTTAAGGTCTATTCAATGTAATTGCAGGAGGTGGATGAAATGAAGCGATTATCCCTTGGCATGGCATTGCTTGCATTGTTGATTGGCTGCACGCCCAAGGAGGAAGTTGATCCATTCCTGATCTACACGCAGGCAGCGGCTACAGTACACGCGAATTTAACCCGGGTTGCAGCATTAACTCCGCCAACTCCGGAGCCCACGATTACAAATACACCGGAACCCACTGACACTCCTGCTCCAACACCAACCATAACCCTCCCTCCCACTCCAACCTGGGCTTTCAATCCTGCGGGAAAGGTTGAGGCTCCGATCTTGCTTTATTCCCATATTGCCGATAGTGTGGATGATAATGCCTATTATCAGTGGGAAAGCAATATGAACGTTGGGATTAAGCAATTCACAGAGGAAATGGAAGCCCTTCATAATGCAGGCTATACAGCCATCCCCATGTCATTGCTGGTGAACGCGATACGGGATGGGGCAAATCTCCCACCCCGGCCGGTAGTTATTACATTTGACGGAGAATCAATTGGTATCTATAAAAAGGCTTTCCCATTGATGAAAAGCCTTGGTTTTGTTGGAAACATCTTTATGATCTATTCCCACATGGACGGAAATGGCATCATCTCAACCCCTCAGCTCAAGGAGATGATGGCTGCGGGTTGGGAGATTGGCAGTAAAGGTTACTGGGGCAACAACCTTACCCAAGATTACTCCATCCTCTCCGATGAGATATCGACTTCACGCCTGGCAATGGAGGAAAAACTCGGTGTTCCAGTGATCATATTCGCTTATCCTTATGGCGCCTCTGATGGGATGGTTGCATCCAGGGTGGCAGAATGGGGTTACAAGGGGGCCATGGGCGTGTTCAAAACAACAGAACATAGTTTGAACACCCTTTATTACCTGGGGAGGTGGGAGGTGCTGAAAGATCTACCTTTGGCGGATTTTATGACCATTCTGCCCTGGAAGTGAACCATGCCTGTTTACCTTCGTGATATTCCAATGCAGGACGCTCAACAATGCCTTGAAGAAGCTTTAAATGAGGCAGGGTTGTGGTGTCCCCTGGATGGTGAAACAATTCCGCTGACGGAAGAAGCCTGCGGGAGAACCCTGTCTGAACCGATATGGGCAAAACTCTGTTCCCCTTTCTACCATTCATCGGCTATGGATGGCTTTGCCGTAAGGGCGGAAGACACGACGGGAGCCACACCATCAAAACCGATTATTCTAAACATTGGTGAAAACGCAGTATATATAGATACCGGTGATCCGCTTCCAGATTGGGCAAACACGGTCATCCCAATCGAATTGACGGAAGCCATCCATCATTCAGGTTCTGTCCACGATGATCCTCGCCACCCGGACGCAATCCGTATCCGTGCTGCCGTCCCCCCCTGGTCCTCTGTTCGACCCATGGGAGAGGACTTGATCGCCTCACAGCTCGTATTACCGGACGGACATACACTCCGACCTTTCGACCTGGGAGCGATCGCTGCCAGCGGTCATTCTCAGGTGACCGTCCATCGCAAGCCTGTGGTTGCAGTAATTCCAACCGGAGATGAGCTTGTACCAATTGGGAAAACGGTGGAAGTGGGAAATATCATTGAATACAACTCGGTCGTCCTTGCTGCCCAGGTTAATGGGTGGGGTGGGGAAGCGCGCAGATATCCTATCACTGCGGATGATATCGATGCCATAACCCGGCAGGTTTCCATTGCAGTGGAAGAGACCGATCTTGTCCTGCTCAACGCAGGTTCCTCGGCTGGTTCTGAAGACCACTCCTCGGTGGTTATCGAGCAACTTGGAAAGGTGTTGGTACATGGGATTGCGGTCCGTCCCGGCCATCCGGTGATCTTTGGAATGGTAAAGGCGTCCAATGGCAAACCCGTACCTGTCATTGGTGTGCCAGGTTACCCGGTTTCTGCTGCTTTGACAAATGAACTCTTCATCAGGCCCATTTTGGCGAAATGGACAGGCAAGGCCATCCCAGCCCCGGAGCTTATGGAAGCTGAACTGACCAGGAAAGTGGTCTCCCCGCCAGGGGATGACGATTACGTCCGTGTCGTCGTTGGCCGGGTTGGAGAACGAACCCTTGCCTCACCGCTTCCCCGCGGGGCTGGCATCATCACCTCGCTGGTGCAGGCGGACGGGCTTTTGGTCATACCGCGTGGCGTTCAGGGTTTGGCAGCGGGCTCCAAGGTTTCTGTCAGGTTGTATCGTAGATCGGTTGACCTGGGAAATACAATCGTAGCCATTGGCTCTCATGATATGACACTGGATATTCTGGCACAACATCTTTCCTCGCAAAACCGCAGGCTTGTTTCGTCAAATGTCGGCAGCCAGGCAGGCTTGATGGCCTTACGAAGGAGAGAAGCCCATTTCTCCGGTTGCCATTTGCTTGATCCTGGCAGCGGTCAATATAATCGTTCAGCAATTAGGGAATATGTTCCGGGCCTGGCACTTCGCCGGCTCGGTTGGGTAAATCGTGTCCAGGGGTTGATCGTAAAAAGGGGTAACCCAAAAAACATACACAACCTGAAGGATTTATTGAACCCTAATGTGGTATTCACCAACCGTCAGCGAGGATCCGGCACCCGTATATTGTTGGATCATCATCTCGGTATGGAGGGTATTCATCCAAGCCAGGTCAAGGGTTATGAGCAGGAGGAATATACCCACCTTGCGGTCGCGGCTGCTGTTTCCTCTGGCAGGGCGGATTGTGGGCTGGGTATTGCTGCTGCTGCAAATGCACTGAACCTGGAGTTTGTACCGCTTTTCAATGAAGAATATGATCTGATCATCCCGGAGGAATATTACTCCAGTGACCTGCTGTTACCATTGTTCGAACTGGCAAATTCAACGGAATTTAAGAAAGCCATAGATGTTCTTCCTGGTTATGATACATCCCCAATGGGCCTTATTCGCAATTAAAATCCAAATTACCTCTGGCTGTTGATAATTGACCCATTCCCTGATAGACTAAAGTAATAAAATAGAAATATTACGAGGAGGTTGAAATGGTGCTTGCAATCAACACAATGGCTCCTGATTTTAAATTAAAGGATCAGGACGGAAAAGAACACTCCCTCTCAGACTACCTGGGAAAGCCGGTGGTGTTATATTTTTATCCAAAAGATGATACACCGGGATGCACGGTTGAAGCTTGCAGCTTTCGAGACGGGTTCAGCGAATACCAAAAAGCGGGTGTGGTGATACTTGGGGTTAGCCCCGATGATCAAAAATCCCACTCGCGGTTCAGGCAAAAATACAACCTGCCTTTTACCTTGTTGGCTGATGATGAGCACAAGGTATGTGAGTTGTATGGAGTTTGGGGGCCAAAGAAAATGATGGGTAGATCATTTCAAGGGGTCAACAGGACCACCTATCTGATCGGTCGTGATGGAAAGATAATCAAGGTCTTTGAAAATGTGAAACCGGACGGTCATAGTGCCGAGGTCCTCGCAGAATTAAAATAGCATGGCTAAAGATAAACGATGATAATATCAGCAGACAGTTGGAAAAAATTTTGGGGCAGGACGGAAGTTAAGACCTTACTGTAATCGTACTAAAACCTTCCCCTTTTCCCATAACTTTTCAAGCTGATAGTAATTCCGCTGCTGGGGGGAAAACAGATGAACGACTATATCGCCCAGGTCGATAGCGATCCAGCCGCTCTCGGCATCACCGCTGCTGGAATGAAACCCATGGAAGTGTTTCCTCATATTCTTCTGGATCTCATCCCTCAGGCTGTTAAGCATCCGTATGCTTGTACCGTTGCAGAGTAAAAAATAATCCGTGAAAGAGGCGACCTCTGTAAGGTCCAGTAATAGTATATCCTCGCCTTTTTTCTCTTCAAGTAGTTTTACCAGTTCTCTGGCGATTTCGATCGTTTTCAGGTTTCACCTCGGCAAGTTGTTAATCATCCAATGGCTCTAAATTCACTGTGAATAGGCTTGAGTATATGGGGCCGGTTTGACGAAGGTCGCTGCGGAACAATTGGATCCGGCTTACAGAAAAATTGCCAAATACCTCGTTCTGCCACCTGGAAAGATGGTCAATGATTTGGGGCACTCTCTCCCTCCGCAAGTTTTCTGATACTCTGCCAATTGTGATATGTGGCCTAAAAGGGTGGTTTTCCGGTTTGTAACCAGCCTTTGTAAGTTCTTTCTCAATATCTCGTTGTAATTCGAATAGCACAGGGTCTGGCACTGAACCGACCCAGATGATGCGCGGGCGATGATCGTTCGGAAAAGTGCCTGTGCCTTGAATGGAAATTGAGAAGGGGTTGTATCTTTTGGCTGCCAAAGTAAGAATCTGCTTCATTTCAGCCAACTCATTTGGACCCATATTCCCCAGGAACCTGAGTGTCATGTGGATATTGGCGGGATGCACCCACCGAATTTCCCCTTTTTGGATATTCTGGAAGGTTTGGCCAACCCGGAATATTTTTATTCGGATCGATTCGGGAATCTCAATTGCAATAAAACAGCGTATTTCATTCATGTACACTTAATTTTATAGCCGTTCCAGCCAGCCGCGTTCCCGACCGCTAACAGTTTTCCACTGCAGTATCATTGAAAATGACCCGATTATGTCCGCAGGTATTTAATGTTTCCCTACACAAGGCGATGGAAGTATGGTATAAGGAAACCACCCTGCTGTGTACGTGATGTTGCACTTTAGGTTTTGAGCCAACACCAATTTATTGGGTTTCATCATCTGCAACAGTAACGCGATAGGCTTCGGCCAAGGCGAAGCTGCTGAGGCGGAACCCAACCTGCGAAAGCAGGTTCAAAACTACGCAACACACGGCATGGCGGGGAACTTTTTCTCCACCATTCCCCTTATTTCCACAAGGTCTTCCTGTTCGCCACAAACCGAACACGCTCTAGCGTGTCATTGTAATACGTACATCGCTCCGGTCCAGTCGAAGCATCAGGTACATTGAAAGTGCGATCCCAATGATGCTGGTGATGATAAATGGTATGTTGGCAGGGCCGTTTTTGGGAACGGCGCCAGAAAAAAGCATCATGGTTCGAACAATCACATTTATCCCGTGCAGAAAAATTGAAAAAGTTAACGCACTGTTCCTGCCCGTCCAAAGTGCCCATCCAAGAAGGATGAAAAGAACAATTAACACGGCAATAACGATGAATCCACTTGCGATCGTCGATGGTGGGTAGATCAGCAAGGCAATGATCGGGAGAAGTAGAAAGAAAAGGATTTTTTTGGTCGTGGTCATGTCGCACTTCTCCTAGTGTCCACCGAGATAGGCTTCGATCACAAAAGGGTTTTCCAGCAATTTGTGTGCTTCATCCTCAATTGTGACGGTTCCGGTTTCAAGTACATAAGCCCGGTCGGCAATTGACAAAGCCATCTGGGCGTTCTGTTCCACCAGGAGAATGCTTGTACCTTGGTCGTTAATGTCGCTGATGATCTCGAAGATCTGCTCGACCAGCACGGGCGCCAATCCCATGGAGGGTTCGTCAAGCATCATTAGTGAGGGATTTGCCATCAGGCCACGCGCGATGGCCAGCATTTGCTGTTCGCCACCGGACAAAGTCCCGCCTAACTGGTTGCGGCGTTCCTTTAAGCGGGGAAACCGTTTGAACATGGCGTCAATGTTGTTTTCGATTTGAGCTTTATCGGTTTGTTTATAAGCCCCAATTTCCAAGTTTTCCATGACGGTAAGAGTGGCAAAGATCTTTCGTCCTTCTGGGACCTGAATGACGCCCATCGAAACGATGTCCTGGGTTGGAGCGCGGGTGATGTCCTGCTCCAGGAAAAGAATCCTGCCTTGCCAGGCCCGCAGGTTTCCGGAAATGGTGTTCAATGTGGTACTTTTTCCGGCTCCATTGGCACCGATCAGGGCAACGATCTCGCCCCTGTCAAGGTGGAAATTGATCCCTTTAAGGGCGTTAATTGCTCCATAGGATACATGAAGGTCTTCTATTTGAAGCATCATTGGGTTTTCTTCCGTCTAAATTTTTTGGACAGTGCTGCTGCTCCAGGTCCCAGATAAGCCTCGATTACACGGGGATTGGCCTGGATCTCCTTGGGTGTTCCACGGGCGATCACCTCGCCAAAGTCCATTACTGTGATCGTCTCACAAATGCCCATTACCACTCTCATTTGATGTTCGATCAGCAGGATGGTCAGGTTAAATTTTTCCCTGATAAAGTGGATCAGGTCCATCAGTTCCACCGTTTCGGCAGGATTCATTCCAGCAGCTGGTTCATCTAACAGCAGTAATTGCGGGTTGGCTGCCAGGGCGCGGGCAATTTCCAGGCGTCTTTGTTCACCGTATGGCAGGTTTTTGGCAATTTCAGCCTGCCGGTTTTCCAGGTGAAAAACGGCCAGGAAATCCTGTGCCCGATCGTTCAGTTCATGTTCCTTGGCGGAGAACTTTGCCGTTCGCAGGATGCTGTCCATCATGCTGTATCCGGCATGAGGATGGTAGGCAATTCGCACATTGTCCATTACCGTCAGGTTTGGGAACAGCCGGATGTTTTGGAAGGTGCGGGCGATTCCCATCTGGTTGATCTCGTGGGCTTCCAGCCCGGCGATTTCCTGTCCCATAAACTCGATGGATCCGGACGTTGGAACATAGATTCCAGTGACCATGTTGAAAACCGTGGTTTTACCCGCGCCGTTCGGGCCGATCAGTCCGGTCAGGCTGTGCAAGGGAACGTCAAGGTTGAACTTGTTGACGGCTTTCAGACCGCCAAATTCTTTGGACAGGGCAGTAATTATTAAGGCGTTCCCATCAGCAGTCTCGGAAGGCGTTGGATTGACGAACGATTGGCTGTTCACTGTTGTGCCTCCGAGGGGTTTGCGTGGCTTGTATCCAGGCTTTGGTTGTTTGTCTTTTTCCTTAGCGGAGGGATGATATTCCGCAAAAATGGAATTTCATAGCCGCCAAACAATCCATTGGGTTTCAAAAGCATCATCACCAGAAGGAGTATGGGGTACACAACAAAGCGCCAAGTCTCAAATCCTTCAGGCAGGAATAGCCGGAGAAATCCTTCCAACACCAATGCCCAGGCGAAGGAGGCCACAACGGTTCCGGTGACACTTCCCAATCCTCCGAATACAATGATGATCATGGGATCAAAGGATTTGATGAAATTAAAGGTGTTTGGATGTAGGAATCCATTGATGTGGGCATATAGTCCGCCGCCAAGGCCGGCAAAAAAGGAGCCCATCACAAAGGCGAAGGTTTTATTGCTGGCGATATTGATTCCCATCGCTTTGGCTGCGATCTCGTCCTCCCGAACCGAGATGATGGCCCGGCCATGGCTGGAAAGCAATAAATTCCGGGTGATGATGACCACCGCAAAGAGGAAGAAAAAGATCCAAAACCAACTGCCTATTTTGGGAATGCTGATCATGCCCCGGGCACCCTTCATCTCTGCAAACCCTAACATGGTATCCGAGTTATCCAAGAGCACTTTCACGATGATTGTCAGCCCCAAGGTGGCAATGCCAAAATAATCTGAGCCCAATGTGAGGACGGGCAAACCGAACAGGAAACTGACCTCGGCCGCAAACAAGCCTGCCAGGATTACAGAGATAAAGAAAACTATCTGCAGGCTGATGGCTTCGGGCAAGGTGTTCAAAATCGCCGTAACTGGTGCATCCAGCGCCAAACCAACGCGAATGGAAACGAGCACCATGATCACCACTGCCACCAGATACATTGTGAAGGCTGAGAGGGCATCCAGTCCGCGCAGGTTGCGGGTGAATCTGCTGATCAACAATATGGAGGCGCCGCTCAGAGCCACACCGGTAAGGAGGACCATCAGGCCACTGGCACTATTTAATTGGGTCCAGCGGAACGTACAATCTGCCGCCGCGTATGCCCCCATGGCGTAAAAGCCCCATTGCCCAAGGGAAAACTGGCCGTTGAACCCGTAGATCAGATTCAATCCAACGCTGACAATAGCCATCACACCACCAAGGCGAATGATGGTGTACCAGAAAGTATTGAGGATATTATAACTAACCAGTACCTGGATGAGAACAAATAAAAAGAGCGAGGCTCCGAGGAAGATGGCTGTGTTTTTTGGAAACTTTTTCATGGCGGACCCTTTATGCCTTTTCTGTGGTTGGTTCGCCAAATATGCCGGTCGGGCGTATCAATAACACCAGGATGAGGATGCTGAACGCGACAGCATCCCGCATTGGGGTCGAGATATAAGCAGCGCTAAGGACTTCCGCCTGCCCCATAATCAACGCGCCTACGAAGGCTCCTGGAATGCTGCCAATCCCTCCAAGCACGGCGGCCACGAACGCTTTCAAACCAGGGATCACCCCCATGATAAAAACAATGGAGGGAAATGCAATCGCATAAAGCATGCCTGCCGCGCCTGCCAGGGCGGCCCCTATCCCAAAAGTAACGGAGATGATTCCATCCACATTGATGCCCATCAAACGCGCTGTTGATTTGTCATACGCAACCGCACGCATGGCTTTTCCAATTTTGGTGTTTCGTACAAAATAGTTTAAGGCAAGCATAAGCAGAATTGAAGAAATCACAATAATAAGGGCAATGTTGGAAAAGATGACTGTATTATCTGGGACAGCCGCGCCTTCTTGAAGGGGAGTTATCCCTTTGGTGTTTACCAGCCATGTGGTAACCTCGAATGGGCGAATGTAGGTCGTGAAATTGGCAGTGAAGACAAAATTTTGTGAACCAAAATATTCAAGAAAAAAGGAAACGCCAATTGCAGTAATTAAAGCCGAGATGCGCGGAGCGTTTCGCAGTGGTTTATAGGCCATCCGCTCGATCGTGAATGCCAGGAAGGAGCAAACGATCATCGACAGGATCACGACCGATACCGAACCGATCATTTGCCCCAGGAAAGGGGGGGTATTCGGAAAAAGACTTGAAAACCAGTTATTAAGGCCAAACCGGGTGATCCCATAGTAACTGACGAATGCTCCAACCATGAAAACATCGCCATGGGCGAAATTGATCAGGCGTACAATGCCGTAAATCATGGTATACCCCAGGGCGATCAAGGCGTAAACGAATCCCAGTTGGATGCCGTTGATTACCTGTTGAAGAAACATGGTAGGGTTGGTGATCAATTCGGATCCCAAGCGCCAGACTGCGAACAGACCAATGGCGATCAGGAATCCCTTTCCCAGCCAGCGCCGCTTGATGACGAAATCGAATAAGAACGAATATTTTTTGGATGCGGTTGTTGAGTTATTCATGAATAAGCCTGCATGGGAATGTAACACGGGGGCGGTCGTGTTTAGACCGCCCCCAAAATGCTAAATGCTTGGATGGTGCTAAGGTGCAACCGATTCGGCGAATATTTTCTTGCCATCCTTAATATTAATTACCGCGGCTGATTTGATCGGGTTGTGGTGTTCGTCGAAGGTGATTGTGCCGGTTACGGCTTCGTAGCTGATGCCCTCCATGGCATCCTTCACCTTGGAAGCATCATCCACACCGGCCTTTTCAATGCTGGCGAGCAGGATGTTGGTGGCGTCATACGCCAGAGTCCCCAGAGCATCCGGCACCGAATCGTGTTTGGCTTTGTAGTTTTTCACCCAATCCTGTACGATCGGGCGTGTATCTTCGGGCGAATAGTGGTTCGAATGGAAACCACCCTCCGCGGCGGCAACGTTCAGATCATCGGAGTCCCAGCCGTCGCCTCCCATCATCACTGCGGTGATCCCTTTTTCCTTGGCTTGTGCACCCACCAGGTTCATGATATTGTAGTAGTCCGGCAGGTAGAGAACTTCGGCCTTGCTGTCAGCCACCTTGGTCAGGATGGCGGAGAAATCGGTATCCGCGGAGGTGTAACTCTCCTTGCCAACGATTGTGCCCCCGAGTTCGGTGAAGGATTTCTCGAAGGCCTCTGCCAGGCCGCGGACATAGTCATTGCCCTGGTCCAGCATGATGAAGGCTGTCTTGTAGCCTCTGCCGGTGGCGAACTTGGCCATTACAGTTCCCTGAAATGGGTCAATGAAACAGGCCCGGAAGACATATTGCTTCGTGCTACCATCGGGATTTAAAGTTACAGTTTCACTGGTGGAGGTTGGGGTAATCATGAGGACATGCTTTTCCTCGGCGATTTCAGATACGGGGATAGAAGCCTTGGAGCAGACCTCTCCAACGATGTAATGAACCTTGTCCTGTTCGATGACCTTGTTGGCAGCATTGACCGCCGGGTCGGCTTCACATTGACTGTCTTCAACGATCGCCTCGATCTGCCGGCCCAGGACACCACCCTTGGCGTTCCATTCCTCTATGGCCATCAGGGCAGCATTACGGGTGGAAATACCAAAGGTCGGGACGGATCCGCTCAGTGGTACCAGGACGGCGACCTTGATCGGCCCGGTCTCAGCCCCACCGCCGGCGGCAGCCGGCTGGCAGGCCGCTAATGCGACAATTGCGAGCAATGCAACAACAATAAATATGCGACTTTTCATCATCAATCTCCTTCATTATGGCGGTTATTGAATTACTAAAAAAAAGCATTCCGGGGTTAAATTTGCCGATGGCCTCACCTCCTTGTAATTTTTGTGCATTTGATATCTGGTTCAATATCGGACAAGGTAAATGCCTTGTTCAACCACCTGTAAATTCAATTGTCTCAAGTCACATAAAATATTTTATGGGAATCGAACGAACGGGTTTTGGAGGTACGAGTAAAACGAATATCTTGAAATGATATCGACTTTCTGATAGTTTGTCAATGGTATGGATGGGGTCGTTTGATAAACCAAACAGGAAAAGAATACTATTCAACGTTCCAATGTGAACTGATGCATCCAGGATCTGGCTGTGCAACAAAGAAGTGTCTGTTAATGATCTTGTGCCGAAGAGGTTCGTTTAACCTTCCATAATTGACAATACTGGCGCTTGATTTTTCGAACAATAAACGGTTTTTCTTGGTATTCAACCCTTTTCCCTTATGGCAGGGATTGGTCAGTAGTTTCCGTTCTTTCATTCAAACTTCCCATTATCTTTGGTTTGCTCTGAAAATTGGACAATTCGTTCGAACATCGTTTTAATATCATCCATGGTCGATTTGATTTCATTTGCACCTCTTTTCCCCCTTTGGTGTTCCAGGATCCTTGCGAGTTCGGTAAGCTGGATGGCTCCGATCGATTCTGAAACCTGCATCAACTGTCTGGTATCCTTAATTAGTTCTGAATGGTCCCCGTGACCGATGGAATATTCCATGTGATCGATGAGGTTTGGCACGGAATTTAAAAAGGAAGTGAGCGCCTGTTTGTACCCTTCCGCAGGGCTTCCTCCTTTTTTTGACCAATATTCCTGGTAACCTTTCATGTCAATGAGCGGCAATTCCTGTGATTTTGGCTGTATTGTGGATAACGTGTATGGCTGTTTGGTCAATCCAGTTCGAATAGCTGTAAGATCCCGGCTTGCAACAGCGTATTCGTCCTGTATCTTCTGATAAATATTTTCGAAATTCGCTTCCTGGTTTTCAGGATGACTTGCAATTCTTTCTAATTCGCTGAACAACGAGGATAAATTCATGGCACCCATGGTAGCAGAGGTGGACTTCAGGGTGTGGGAAAATTTTTGTATAACAGTCCATTCCGATCCTGCCACAGCGAGCGCCAATTCCTCCAGCCCTTTCGGGGTTTCTTCAAGGTAGGTATCAATGATTTCGCGAAAAATGATGGGGTTTCCTACCGAAGAGATCCATGAATTGATCACGTTCATTTGGATGGGGCTTTCATCCACTTCCGTCATCAAAGGGATGGATGAACGTTCCGAAGAAAGACTTATGGAATCATTTCCTTGGATCAATATCCGGGTTAATTCATCAATGTTGATCGGTTTTGATAAATAACCATCCATGCCTGGATAGGTGGTCCCCTTTTCCCCGTGTTGAATTACATCTGCTGTCAATGCAATAATCCGGGGTTGTTCTGCCTCAGGCAGCATTTGTCGTATTTTTTGGGTTGTTTCAATGCCATCCATTTCCGGCATGAAGACATCCATCAGGATGATGTCATATCGCTCTTTTCGGGCTTTTTTATTCGCTATTGCCTGCAGGGCTTCAAAACCATTATTGCTGATGTCGATGTCGTAACCCAGTTTGGCCAGAATAAATTGCGCCACCTGTTGGTTCACCCGGTTGTCTTCAACAAGCAGGATCCTCCATGGGTGGGCGGAACCAATTGAAGAATTTACACGGGTTTTTTCGGGTTCAAGGAAACCCGAATCCACCTTCGCTCCTGTCATCACTTTTAATAGGGTATCAAGGAATATCCCCGGTTTGATTGGCCGTGGCAGTGTCATGGCATAAAGGTGGGGGGATACATCTTCCTCTGATTGCGTGAATGATGACAATAAGACAAGTGGCATCTTTTCGTTCCCCGGATAATTATGAATGTCGGCAGCCAGCATTTCACTTCCGGTTTCGGGTATATTTCGGTCCAGGATTGCCAGGTCAAATTTACATCCACTGTTTAATAATTCCAATACCGGCTCCCTGGCTTCGGCAGCCCAGGTGTGCATCCCCCAATCCTGGCAATAGGCGGTTAGGATCCAGTTCAATGATGTTTGATCCGTCACGATAAGAACGCGTTTCCCCTCCAGGGCAGGATGAGTGGATCGGAAGTCAAACCCGCCCTCTTTGTCCATTGCCCTGGCTGTGATTGTAAAATGAAAGGATGAACCTTCTCCTGGAATCCCTGAACTTTCAACCCAAATCCTTCCGCCCATCATTTCTGATAACTGCTTGCAGATGACGAGCCCGAGACCGGTGCCTCCGTATTTTCGGGTCATGGAAGCATCCAGTTGGTTAAAGGCCTGGAATAATTGGTTTTGTTTGTCCTCTGGTATCCCCACGCCTGTATCACGTACAGAGAAGTGGAGTTCGTATAGATCCGGGTAATCCTGTTCATTGATCAATCGGCCGGTGAGGGTAATAAAGATTTCCCCTTTTTCGGTGAATTTAACGCTGTTATTTAATAAATTAATGATGATTTGACGAATGCGGATAATATCGCCTTCGATCATTTCGGGGGCCGTATTGTCAATATAGTACAACAACTCCAGCCTTTTTTGATTTGCCTGGGGGGTTAGAAGGTCAATCGCATCTTCGATGCATTTCCTGACGCTCAAAGTCTTTTTTTCCAGGATCATTTGTCCGGCTTCGATCTTGGAAAAATCAAGTATGTCATTGATGATCATTAATAGGGCTTCTCCGCTGGTTTGGATAATATCCACGTACCGTTTTTGCTCACGGGTCAGTTGGGTATCCAATAATAGTTCAGCCATATTAATGACGCCGTTCATCGGTGTGCGAATTTCGTGGCTCATACTGGCAAGGAATTGACTTTTTGCAACGCTGGCTGCTTCGGCGGACAAACGGGCTTCATCCATTTCAGATCGAACCAATTCAGATACAGTTGCCTTGTTGAGCGCTGCATCA
>CAYQUO010000007.1:0-110731 GCA_964420835.1 uncultured Anaerolineaceae bacterium | reverse complement strand
AAAACGGGCCAGGGCGGTGGTCACCAGGTCCTCGGCGTCGCAGCCCTCCAGTTTGAGGCGGACGGTGCCAGCCTCGAGGCGCGACATGTCCAGCAGGCTGCCCACAATCTGGTTCAAACGCCGGGCTTCCTCCGTGGCCACGGCGATGAGTTCCTGCCGTGTGCCGGTGGCAGACTCGGGCTGCCCAGAGGGGGCCGGCTGCTCCGCAAGGCTGCTGAGGGCACCGGTGATGGTTGCCAGGGGGGTGCGCAATTCGTGGGAGATGGAGTTCAGCAGGGCTGTTTGCAGGCGTTCCGTGTTCTGCAACACCTGAGCCTGCGAAGCCTGCTCGACCAGGTTGGCGCGCCCGACTGCCAGGGCGGCCAGGCTGGCGAACCCCTCCAGCAACTGCACCTGGCCATGGGAAAGGCGCGGGGCTTCTTCGGGCAGTGCCACCCCCAGCACCCCAAGGGCCTTCCGGGCGGCCTGCAACGGCAGGTAGCGCCCGGCGGCGTTCCCCCATGCGCCGGTGTCGCGGCCGGCCTGTTTTTGGTGTTCAAAGGCCCAGCCGGCAGCCCCGGCTTCAATTTCCGTAAACGGGTAGCCAGGGCTTGAGGCGGCTTTCTCCAGGTTTCCGGCGGATGGCAGCAGGACGATGGCCTTCCCGGGCAGGGCCCGGGTGACGTGGGTGACGATGGATTGGGAGATGGCCTGGTGGCCGAAGATGCCGGTGAGTTCCCTGCTGAAGGAGTTGAGGGCGGAGGTTTCAGCCTCGCGCCGGCGCAGGACCTGGACCTGGTCGCGGAGGAGGGCGGCCGAATTGCTGATGACCAACCCGGTAGCCAGCAGGCCCAGGAAGGTGATCAGGTACTGGGTATCCGCCACGGTCAGGCTGAGCCGCGGGTCGATGGACAGGAAGTCGAACAGCAGAACGCTGAGGATGGATGCGAGGATGGAAGGGCCGCGCCCCAGGAAGACGGCGGAGAGGACGACCGCCGCCAGGTAGATCATCACCAGGTTGGAAGGGTCGATGCTGCCGTGCAGCAGCGCGGCGGCAATGGAGGCGGCCGCGACAAGCAGGGTGCTGAGGAGGTAGTTCCAGACCGGGCTGCGCAGGCGCAGGTCGGTCTTCAGGGCGTTGAAGCGGCCGGAGGGTTCACCGGTGATGATCGTAAGGCTGATGCCCGGGCTTTGGCGGATCACCTGGTCGGCGACAGAGCCCCGCAGCAGTTCATACCAGCGCGGGCGCCTGGGCCTGCCGAGCACCAGCCGGGTGATGTTGTATTGGCGGCAGAAGCGCAAAATGGCCCCGGCGGTGGAAATATCGGGGACCTGGAAGACCCGGCTTCCGAGTTCCTCCGCCAGTCGCAGGGTGCCCTGCAGCCTTTCCCGCTGCTGCCGGCTCATGCCGGTGTGGGCGGGCGTTTCGACGTAGAGGGTGAACCATTCCGAATTCAGGTCGTCGGCGAGGCGTTTGCCGGCCCGGACCACCCGTCCGCCCAGCGGGTGGGAACTTACGCAGACCAGGATGCGCTCGCGCTCCTGTTGGGGGCCGTCCATATCCGGTTCCGCAACGGGCCTGCCCGCGCTCCCCCGGGGGGATGCGGTTGTCGCTCCGGCTTCGCTCACCACCTGATTGTATCAGGAAATGGTTTTACTGGACCTGGTAGGGAACCTCGACGATCACGAAGGACTTGTTGTTGATCAGGATCCTGCGCAGGGCATCGGCGGTGCGGGAATGCAACAGGGTGGACCAGCGCCGGCCGGAAACGAACTGCGGGACCACGATGGTGATCGAATCCCCCGGCTCACTGGTCTGTTCCAGCCGGGCCAGGTAATCCAGCAGCGGCTGGGTGGTTTCGCGATAGGGGGAATCCAGGACCACCAGGCGGCAGCCATCCCCCCATTTCTCCCATTTTTTCGAAACCTTTTCCGCCTCCTGCGGGTCAACGGCAACATGGACAGCGGTGATGTCATCCGACAGTTTCCTGGCAAAACGCAGGGCGGCCAGTGTGCCCTGGTGCACCCCGCCGATGGGCATGATGACGCGGTTGCGTTTGATCCTTGCGGGCTGTTTGTAACCATTTTCAAGGGAAAGCTGCCTGGCCAGGTTCTTGTAGTGGCGATGGATGGCGTAGAAAACCGCGACCATGGCCGGGGTGAGGATGATGACGATCCAGGCGCCCTCGGCGAATTTAGTGACCGCAAAGACAATCACCACGACCGCCGTGCAGACGGCCCCGAGGGTGTTGACGATCATCTTGCCCACCCAATGCCGGTCGTGCTTCAGGGTTGAACCCGGTTCCACGATCTCATCGCCCGGCTTGAGGTGGCCGGATTTCCACCAGCGGTAGGCCATGCCGGATTGGGAGAGGGTAAAGGAAAGGAAGACACCGATGGCGTACAGCGGGATCAGGCGGGTGACACTGGCCTGGAAGATGAAGATGAGGCTGGAGGCGATGACGGCCAGGGCAACGATGCCCCGCGAATAGACCAGCCGGCTGCCGCGGAAGGTGAGTTGCTTGGGAAGGAAACCGTCTCCGGCATGGAGGGCTCCCAGGCGCGGAAAATCCGCGTAGGCGGTGTTTGCGGCCAGAATGAGGATGAGGGATGTTCCAGCGATCACGGCCATGTAGATCCAGGAGCGCCCACCAAAGACGGTGCGGGCGATCTGGGAGATGACGGTTTCCGTTTCCGAGGGGATCGCCGAGATATGCCCGGCGAGGTAGGTGATGCCGAGGAACATGGAGCCCAGGATGGCAGACATCCAGATCAGCGTGATGCCGGCATTGCGGCTTTTGGGGTCCTTGAAGGCGGTGATGCCGTTGGAGATGGCTTCAATTCCGGTCATGGCCGAGGTGCCGTTGGCAAAGGCATGCAGG
The DNA here is from genome assembly GCA_964420835.1 of uncultured Anaerolineaceae bacterium. Taxonomy (GTDB): domain Bacteria; phylum Chloroflexota; class Anaerolineae; order Anaerolineales; family Anaerolineaceae; genus CAYQUO01. The sequence continues at coordinate 107,870 of CAYQUO010000007.1, read as the reverse complement.
AGCAGGAAAGGCGTGACCACCAACAGATTGGGTTCAACGATGACTTGGGGGGGGTTGACGACGGGGCCGAGGGTGCCGGTCATCGCCCGGGCGATGCCGACGATGGTGGTGACCAGCATGATCACCAGGAAGAAGTAAATGGGGATGGCAAAGGTAATGCCGGATTCCCTCACCCCGCGCAGGTTGATCAGCATGATCAGAAAAACCAGGGCAATGGCCAGGTAAACCCGGTATGGATACAGCAAGGGAAAGGCGGAAATGATCTGGGCCACACCGGAAGAAATGGACACAGCCACGGTCATGATGTAATCCGTCAGCAGGGCGGCGCCGGCGGTTTGGGCGGGCAGTTCCCCCAGGTTGTCGCGAGCAACAATATAGGCGCCGCCGCCGCCGGGGTAGGCGTGAATGGTCTGCTCGTAGGAGATCGTGACGATGACGATCAAAATGCCGATGGCAATGGAAACGGGAAATGCATAACGGAAGGCCCCCGCCCCGGCCAGGGCCAGGACGGTGAGGATCTCCTGGGTGGCATAACCCGTGGAGGAAAGGGCATCGGCGGCAAAAACCGCCAGGCCCACCGCCTTGCCGATGGTCTGGTGTTTGGCGGACGCGGTCGGCAATGGATGACCGATCAACAGGGTCTTCCAGTTTGCGCCGAGGGATTTTGGGGTGCTGATCTGCAGTGTTTTTGAGGCTTCCAATTTGACGGCCATTTTTTTCCTTAGTTAACCATGGATGGGGCTCATGGTTCGAGCAGCAGGTATACACCCCTGGCGGTCAATAATGTGTCAATGAATGCACCCGGAGTGTCAAGAAACCGTCAAGCAGGGCATCCTGGCGGGCGGAAATTTGGGAACCTTTCCGGCCAGGCCGGGCCGGGAATGGACCCCCGTGCGCCCCTGGCGTGGGTATAATACAAGCAACCCCCCCTGGATGGCGTTGATGCGGGAGGAAAACCATGAAAACCAACGAGGTCCTTCTGATCACCGACAGCACCTGCGACATCCCCCAGCCCCTGGTGGAGGAGCACCACATCCGCGTTCTCCCCAACCTGCTGATCTGGGGGGATGAGCAGTACCGGGACCGGGTGGACCTGTCGCCCGAGGATTTTTACCGGAGGCTGCAGACCGACCCGCGCCTGCCGACGACGGCACAAATAACAGCCCGGGTGTTCACGGAGGCGTTCGAAGAATTCAGTGTTCCGGGCGTGAAGGAGATCCTGGTCATCACGCTCAGCAGCGCCATGAGCGGTGCCCACCAATCCGCCCTGCAGGCGGCTGAAAAATTCCGCCTGCCGGTGCACGTGATCGATTCCAGGGCGGTGACAATGTCGCTGGGTTGGCAGGTGTTGGCGGCCGCCCGCGCCCTGGAAAGGGGGCTGGAGGTTCCGGCCGTCATCGAGACGGTTCGCCGGGTGCGGGAGCGCCTGGTGCTTTTCGTGTGCATGGATACGATGAAGTATCTCAGCACGGGCGGACGGGTCGGCAACGCCCGCAAGTTCATCGGCACCCTGCTGGACATTAAGCCCATCGTAAGCATCAACCACCACAGCGGGATCGTTGAGCCGGTGGCCATCAGCCGGACGTACCACAAGGCGGTGGAGTTGTTCCAGCGGAAGTTCTTCGCCAGCCTGGATGCCAGCGCCGGGCGGATGCGGGTGGCCCTGACGCATGGCGGCGTACCGGAGGAAGCCATGCGCCTGGCGGAACGCATCCGGGCCGAATTCGACCCGCTTGAACTGCTGGTCAACACGACGGGACCGGTGCTGGGGGTGAACACCGGACCCCGCGCGCTGGCCTTGAGCGCTTATATGGATGACGTGGAGGAGTAAAATGGCAAAAGGCAAGACCGTACCGGGGGCAATCCTGAAGGCGGGGCTTACCCTGCTGGGCAAACCCAAAATGGCACAAACCGAGGGCACCCTGGGGGTGAAAGGCCTGCAGGCGCCGGTGGAGGTCCTGCGGGACCAATACGGCATACCGCACATCTACGCTCAAAATGACCACGACCTGATGTTTGCCCAGGGGTTTGTGCATGCGCAGGACCGCTTTTGGCAGATGGAACTGAACCGGCGCACGGCAACCGGAACCCTGGCCGAGTTGTTCGGCGAGTTGGCGCTGGACACCGACCGGGCCACCCGGACCTTCGGCTTTGACCGCCTGGGCAGGAAGGATTGGGAGGTGGTCAGCGAGGAGGTCCGCTCCCTGGTGCGGGCGTATACCGATGGGGTGAACGCCTGCCTTGAACTGTTCCCGAACAAGTTGCCCGTTGAGTTCACCCTCCTGCGCCACCGCCCGCGCCCCTGGCAGGTGGAGGACACCATGGCCATGTCGCACTTCATGGAATGGCAGCTCTCCCATGCCTGGTACAGCGAGATCGTCCGGGCCAAATTGCTGGAAAAACTGGGGGAGGAGCATTTGGCCGATTGGGATGTGTTCTACCCGCCGGAAAACCCCGTCACGCTGCCCGAGGGAATCCAGTTCAACCGGCTGGAACCAACCGGCAGGCTGACGGCGCTGAAAGGCCCCTGGCTGGAGCGCAACAAGGGCAGCAACGAGTGGTGCATTGCCCCCTGGCGCTCGGCAACAGGGGCGGCCATCCTGTGCAACGACATGCACCTGGTGCCGGCGATCCCGTTGATCTGGTACACGAACCACCTGGTCTCCAACAACTTTAACGTCACCGGGGTTACCGTGCCTTCGCTGCCGCTGGTGCAGGTGGGCCACAACGCCAGGATCGGCTGGGGCATGACCCTGGCTTTTACGGATTGTGAGGACCTTTTTGTTGAAAAATTCGACCCGCAAAACCCGCGGCGCTACGAGTTCCAAGGGGAGTGGCTGGAGGCTGAGGTGGTGGAGGAGGCCATCCCGGTGAAGGGGCGCAGGGAACCGGTGGTGGAGAAGGTCATCCTCACCCGGCACGGCCCGGTGATCTCCGATGCCGTGGGGCAGCAGGGCCAGCGGCTGGCCGTGCAGAGCATGGCGTTGCAGCCCTGCCAGGCCTTGGATGGCTGGCTGCGCCTGAACCTGGCCAGTGGCTGGGATGATTTTGTGGAGGCGATGAAACTGATGCAGGCGCCCCAGTTGAGCGTTGCCTACGCCGATACGGATGGCAACATCGGCTGGTGGGCCACCGGGCGGACGCCCATCCGCAAAAAGGGCGGCGGGGCGATCCCGGCCCCCGGCTGGACGGGCGAGTACGAATGGGAGGGGGAGATCCCCTTCGAGGAGATGCCCCACGGGCTTAACCCGGCCAGCGGCTATTTCGTCAACTGCAACAACAAGATCATCGGAGAGGATTACCCCCACCACCTGGGAAATGCCTACATGAACGGCTACCGGGCCCGCCGCCTGGAGGAGATGATCGAAAGCCAGGCCAGCATCTCGCTGGATGACTGCGCCGCCATGCAACTGGACGTGACCTGCATCCCCGGGCAGAAACTGGCCGGCTTCCTGGCCGGCTTTGCCAGCACCGAGGCGGATGTTCAACTGGCGGCCGGCATGCTGCGCGACTGGGATGGGCGCATGACGATTGAAACCCCGGCCGGCGCGCTGTACGAGGCAATCCGGCACCGCCTGGTGTGGAACCTGCTGGAGCCCGTCCTGGGGAAGGACCTGACGGTGGAATACCTGGGCCGGTCCTTCAACCCGGTCATTTACACCGACCACGAAATGCAGGGGAACGACACGCAGGCGCTGTTGCGGCTGCTGGAAGCGCCGGATTCGTGGTGGTTCCAGCAGGCCGGCGGAAAGCAGGCGCTGATCGAGCGATCGGTAAAGGAGGCGGTGAATTCCCTGCGGGAGGAACTGGGGGAGGAGGAGTCCGGCTGGCAATGGGGCCGGCTTCACACCATCACCTTTGCCCATGCCCTGGGGATGCAAAAGCCGCTGGACCAGGTCTTTAACCGCGGCCCGCACCCGGTTGGCGGCAACTGCGACACCCCCTGGCAGGCGGCTTACGCCCCCGGCGAGCCGTTCCAGAACCGGCTGTGGGCGCCCTCGATGCGGCAGATCCTGGACATGGGCGACCTGACCCGCTGCCGCTTCATCATGCCGGTGGGCCAATCGGGGCAGTTGGGCAGCCGGCATTACGACGACCTGATCGAGCCCTATTTGAACGGAGGATACATCCCCATGTTGTGGAGCCGTTCGCAGGTGGAGGAAGCCCTGGAAGCCCGGCTGGACCTGCAGCCCGGGTGAGCGCTGCGGCAGGAATGGAAAAGCCAAACCTGGCCGTTCGACGCTGCAACGGCCAGGTTGTGTTTCCCCGTTAAAAGGGACGGCTTACTTCTTCTGTCCGTAGGTTTTGAACTGATTGCAGACGGCAACCATCTCATCGTCCGAAAGGATGACCGGCTCGCCAATAGCCTTGGCCTGGCAGTAGATGCGGGCGACCAGTTCGACCTGTTCCGCAACGGTGAAGGCTGTGGCCATGTCCACACCGACGGTCACCAGGCCATGGTTGGCCAGCAGGCAGGCATTGTATGCGCCCATGGCCTTGAGGATGTTCTCGCTCAGATCCGTTGTGCCATAAGTGGCGTAGGGCGCCAGGGGCACCTTGTTGCCCGAGTGGGCGACCAGGTAATGGACAGCCGGCAGTTCGCGGTTGAGGCAGGCAACCGTTGTGGCGTAGACCGAATGGGTGTGGACAACGGCGGTGATTTCGCTCCTGTGCCTGAAGAGGCCCAGGTGGAATCTCATCTCGCTGGAGGGCTTGCGGGCCCCCTCGACGACCTGGCCCTGCATGTCCATCACGACGACATCAGCGGGTTGAATGTCAAAATAATCCATGCCGGAGGGCTTGATGGCCACCAGCATCTTTTCGCGGTTGCAGATGCTCAGGTTGCCGCCGGTGCCGGTGGTGAGCCCGGACTCGATGAGCTTGCGCCCGTAGTGTGCAACCTCTTCCCGTTCTTTTTGCAGTAACATGTTACCTCCAATTCAATGAAGCCCGTTTGGGCTGGCAATTTTACCACAGGAAGTTTACCGCAAAATCGGGCTGCGCCAGCAAACTCCGGCGGGCTGATCCGCTGCGGGAGGCGGCCGACCAGCCGGGGCACCTCACCGGAGGGCGATCCAGGCCCGGCTGCCGTATTTTTCCCCAGCCAGTTGTTTTGCCCGCGCCAGTTCGCTTTCGGTGTAATCGCCGGGCTGAACCGGCCAACTGGCCGAGAAGGCCGTTTCCAGCGCGGCGATGAGCCCGGCCTGGTCGACATCCGCCCATTCCCGCACACAGGTCACCCGCTTTTTTACGCTGCGGATGAGTTTGTCGGAGATCTTGACCTCGCTGACGTTGAGCAGGGAGAACATGCGTTCCACGTCCACCGTGTAGAGGATGGTGCCGTGCTGAAGGAAGACGCCCTTGCGGCGGGTTTGGGCGTTGCCGGAAATCTTGCGTTCCCCGGCGACGATGTCGTTCACCGGGGCGAAGGCTGCCGGGATGCCCAGGCCGGCCAGTGCCGAGACCAGGTCGGCGCAGATCAGCCGGTAGGATTCGAGAACGTTGGCCGGGAAGATCTCCAGGGGGCCCAGGATGGAGTAGGTCACTTCGCCATCCCGGTCGTGGAAGACTGCGCCGCCGCCGGTGATGCGGCGGACAACATCCACCCCGGCCTGCCGGCAGGCTTCCTCGTTCACCTCGTACTGCAGGCCCTGGAAACAACCGATGGAAACAGCCGAGGGCTCCCAGCCATACAGGCGGATGGTTGGGGCCGTGGTGCCGTTGCGGATCCCTTCCATGATGGTTTCGTCGATGGCCATGTTCATGGCGGCGTTAAAAAATCGAAAGGGGATCAGACGGAAGTTCATGCCAATGCCTCCTGCAGGGTGATGACCAGTTCGCGGGGGTTGAGCCCGATCAGTTCCGCCCGGCTGGATTCGAGGGCCCGGCTGATGACCTGTTCCGCCAGGGCGGCGTCCAGGGGCAGGGGCAGGCCGCACAGGGCAGCCTCCACTTCGTCGAGAGCCTCCTCGGGGAAGAGGAAGAAATCGCCGGTGATGCGCACCCGCTCAAGGGTTTTGCCTGCCTCAACGTCCAGGCGCACCAGTTTTCCGCCGGGCACCTTGCGGGTGGCGCTGCAGGTGCGGCTGTGTGGGTTGGAAGGATGGTTCATGGATTGGGCTCCGTTCTTCAACTCCGGGCTGGGATGGCATGCCGGAGGAAATTATGGTGTGGGCGGGCCGCCGGCGGGGAGAAACCCCTCCCGGCGGAGAAAATCGATGATGCAGTTGGCGGCCTGGGCGGGTTCGCCCGTGAAAACCTGCCCGCCCTCCGGGCGGGGCCGGGCGCCTCCCGCGCCCATCAGGAAGGACAGGCGCTGGCTGGCGGACATGGCGGCGGCCGGCTGTGCCATGCGCCGCGGGCGCAGCCTGGGCGGACCGGCCTCCTCCAGCCGGAAACCTGCCTGGCTGGCGGTCGCCGCGGCGCCCGCCCGGCGCTGTTCCAGGTTCGCAACCGCTGCCGCCCTGAGGCGGAACACGGAGAGATAGCGCAGCGGCAGGGCGCCCGGGCGCAGGCTGAGGACTGACGGCAGGGGGCAGGCGACCAATTGCCTGGTGCCGCGCTCCAGGTGGCGCCAGGCCTGCACCTGGCCATCCTCAAGGAGGGAGAGGGAGCCGACGGCGGTCACCTGCGGCCAGTCCAGCAGTTCGGCCAGCAGGGGGGCGTTCCATTGTCCAACGCCTTCCTGCAGGGGGTCGGCACAGAGGACCAGGTCGGTTCCAAGGCTGCGAATGGCATCCGCCAGGGCCTCTGCCGCCGGGAAGGGGCTTGCAGCGGCGGCCAGTTCCAGGAAGATGGCCCGCTGCACCCCGGCCGCCAGGCAGGCATGCAGGGCGGTGGCGGCCGGCGGGGCGCCGGCAGCCAGGGCAACCACCCGGCGGCCTGCAGATTGCAGGCGCAGGGCCACCTCCAGGGCGGTGCGGTCTCCGGCGTGCAGCCCCCAGGAAGGCCCGGGCCACTCTGCGGGCAGCCGGCCAGCGGGCGGGGAGGGGTCTTCGGGCTGCAGGCGGATCGGACGCAGGCAGAGGGCCACCGGCGGGTTCATGGGGCCTCCTCCGGGGGGCTGGCGCCCAGGCGCTGCAACAGGCAGGGCAGGATGGCCTGCAGGTCGCCATGGATGGAGAGGGCGGCGTGCCGGAGGATGGGGGCGGCCGGGTCGGTGTTGATGGCGACCAGGCGGCCGGCGCGCACCGCAGACAGGTGGTGGGTGGCGCCGGAAATGCCGGCGGCGATGTAGAGGCGGGGGCTGACCGATCTGCCGGTTTGTCCGATCATCCGCTGGCGGGGGATCAGCCCCAGGTCCAGGGCGGGACGCGAACCCCCCACAGCTGCCTGCAGGGCGGCAGCCAGGGCTTCCAGGAGCCGCCAGTTCTTCGGGTCCCCGGCACCGCGGCCGCCGGCGACGATCCGCTCGGCCTCCGCCAGGTCCACCTGGGCGGGGTCCGCCGGGCGGGTTTCCAGAACCCGCACCGGCAGGAGCGAGGGGTCGATGGCGGCCTGCCGGTGATGGACCAGCGGCTGGCGAGGGCGGGGCGCCCCGGCATGGCCGATGGCGCCCGGCTGCAGGGTGACCACAACCGGCCCGGACCCGGGCGGGATGGCGTATGTATGGTGCAGCCGCCCCTGCTCAACGGGCTGCACGAGGCGCAATTCGCCGCCGCTGCCGGCCCGGGCCCAGATGCAACCGTGGAAGAAGGGCCAGCGCAACCGGGCGGCCAGGCGGGCGGCCAGGTCTTCCCCGTTGGGGCTTCCGGAAACGAGGACCGCCAGGGGCTGGCTGGCGGAGAGCGGCGGCAGGCAGGCTGCCAGCCAGGCCGGGGTGGTGTACGGGTGCAGGGCCGGGTGGCTGACGAAGTGGAGCACGTCGGCATCCAGGCGGCCGGCCGGCGCTTCAAGGGGGCCGGGGTCGGTGCAGGGGATGAGGAGGTGGAAGGGACGGTGGAGGGCATCCGCCAGTTCGCGCCCTTCGCCGGCTGCCTCGAGGGTGCCCTGGGGCAGGCCCTCCTGATCCGCTTCTGCAATGACCCAGACGGGCCCGGCAGTGCCGTGGTGGTTCTGCATCGTTCAGACCAGGCGGCCGACCCTGCCGCCGTCGACCATGGCATCGATGGCGTGGCGGGGTTCCAGGCAATCACCGATCTTGTGGATCTCGGGGACATCCTGCTCCAGCCCTTCCAGCCAGCGGGTCAACGGGCGCCGGCGCAGGTGGATGATGACGCTGTCCACCTCCAGGCGTTCATCGTACAGGGTGTTGATGGGCAGGTGGGTGGTGCAGGGGTGCTGCTCGCCGGTGCGGGCGATGATCACCGCCCCGGGGAGGATCTCCCGGACCATGCGGAAGGGAAGGAAGTTGATCCGCGGCATGGCAAAGGCCAGCAATGCGTGGCGCCCGGTAAAACTGTTCTTGTCGGTTGCCAGGGCGGCCAGGGGGTCCTCCCAGGCCTGGGTTGGGGCCGCGGAGACCAGGAAGACCGTGCGGCCCTGTTCGGCAAGCCAGGCGGCGGTTTCGATCACCTGGGCGTCGTGACCGATGAGCAGCACCCTGGCCCCGGTGACGAAGCGCCCGGAAAGGACATCGCGCACGTTGCTGACGTGGGGCAGGTTCCAGCCCGGGATGGTCTGCGGGGTCTCCTCGATGGCGCCGGTGGCGGCGATGAGGACATCCGGGCGGAAGGCCCGCACGGCTTCGGCATTCGCCCGGCGGTTCAATTCCACCTGCACCCCCGCCTTGGGCAACTGGCCGGAAAGCCAGCGGGGCAGGTCGGCGAATTCTTCGCGCTGCGGGGGGATGGCTGCCAGCAGGGCGGTGCCGCCCAGCCGGTCGTCCTGTTCCCAGAGGGTCACCGCGTGGCCTCGCAGGGCTGCCAGGCGGGCGGCTTCCATGCCGGCGGGACCGCCGCCGACCACCAGGATGCGCTTTTTCTTTTCGGCAGGCTTGAGCACGGCCCACTCCGCCTCCCTGCCGGCGGCCGGGTTGACCAGGCAGGTAAGGTCCAGTTGTGACCAGGTGCGGTCGGTGCAGCCCTGCATGCAGGTGATGCAGGTGCGGATATCGTCCAGCCGGCCCTCCTGCACCTTGTTCGGCAGTTCGGGGTCGGCCATGAGCGCCCGGGTCATGATGCAGTAATCGGCGCTGCCCCGCTGGAGGATGCCCTCGGCGAGGAAGGGGTCCTTGATGCGGCCAACCAGGAAGACGGGCAGTTTTTCCAGGTTGGAGCGGATGCCGGCGCCCAGGTACTCCAGGAAGCCCATGGGCATGGACATGGGGGCCACCATCACCGCCGCCCCATCGGGGTGGTGCTGCCCGGCGCTGACGCTGATATAGTCGACCAGGCCGGTCTGTTCCACCAGGCGGGCAACCATGCGGTATTCTTCCACCGTATAGCCGCCGTCCACCATGTCGTCGCCGTTCAGGCGGATGCCCAGGGGGTATTCGCGGCCGAGCACCCCTCGCACGGCCTCCAGCGTTTCCAGCAGCATGCGCAGGCGTTTCTCAAGGCTGCCGCCGTAGGCATCCGTGCGCTGGTTGCTGTATGGGGAGATGAACTGGCTGAGCAGGTAGCCGTGGGCGGCGTGCAGTTCCACCAGGTCGAACCCGGCCTCCCTGCTGCGGCGGGCCGATTGGGCGAACGTCTCGATCACCTCGTGGATGCGGGGGATGGACATCTCCTCCGGCACTTCCATGACCGCACCGGTCGGCATGGGGCCGGGGATGGGGGAGGGGCCTTCCGGCTGCAGGCCGCCGGTGACCTGGCGGCTGGTCTGGCGCCCGGCATGGCAGAGTTGGGAGCCGATGCGGCCCTCAGGGGCAGCCTGGTGGAAGGCATCCGTCAGGCGGCGCATGGAAGGGATGTGTTCGTCTGAGGCGGTGCCCATCTGGTAATTTCCGGCGCGCCCGCGGTCGCAAATGAAGTTGTAGCCGGTCATGACGATGCCGGCGCCGCCGCGGCCCCGCTCGCAATAGTAGGCGATGGTCTGATCGGTGACCTCGCCGTTGCGGGCGTTGCTGTCGGTCTCGGCGCTGGACATGACGATGCGGTTGCGGACGGTCATCTGGTTGATCAACCCCGGCTGGAGCAACAGGTTAATTTCGCTCATTTTTCCCTCCACAAGTCCAGGATCTTCCCCTTGCGGTTTTCCAATTCGGTTGTGATGTTGGCGTAACGCAGAAGCCCGCGCTGGCCGTCGCCGGCCTCCACGGCCATGCCGGCGAGGGCATTGCCATAGGCCAGCCGTTCGGGCGGCTGGCAACCCTTCAGGAGGCCCAGGATGTACCCGGCGGCAAAGACATCCCCGGCGCCGGTGGTGTCGGTTTGAGCGGAGACGGGGAAGGGCGGCATGGCGGCCGTGAAGCCCGGGCTGAAGAACAAACTTCCCTGGCTGCCAAGTTTTAAGGTGATGGCGGGGGCGCCCCTGAGGAGCAGGGCGGACAGCCCGGCCTGGATGTCTTCCTCGCCGGAAAGCAGTTGAAGTTCCCGCCGGCTGACCAGCCAGTGGTCCACCAGGGGCATGGCCGCCAGCAGGGCTCCGCGGGCGCTGCCGGCCGCCTCAACGCTGGGGTCCAGGCTGGTCCAAATGCCGGCGCTGCGGCATTCCTCAAGGGCCCGGCGGCTTGCCTGCCAGGTGTCCTCCTCCAGCGCCGTGTAGCCCGAAACATGGAGCCCGCAGGCCCCCTGCAAGCCCTGGCGGCGCAGGCTTTCGGCTGCCGGGATGCGGTTGGCCCCCCGGTTGCCGAACATGGTGCGCTCGCCTGAGCGGGACACGGCGGAAAGGAGAAAACCGGTGCTTTGGCCGGGAATTGCGGAGATGAACCCGGTGTGGATGCCGCTGCCGGCCAGTTCCTGCTTGGCGATCACCGCCAGCGGGTCATCGCCGATGCTGGCGAGCAGGCGGGCCTGAACCCCCAGGCATGAAAGGGCCGCCCCGGTGTTGCAGGCTGAACCGCCGAGCCGAAGGGTGAAACTGCGGGCCACCGCCTCGTCGCCCTCGCGCGGGTAGGCATCCACCGCCATGACCACATCGATGTTGATGTCCCCCATCAGGAGGACGGTATTGCACCTCGCGCCGGCCGGGCCAATTGTCATGTGGGTATTATAGTGTATTGCAACCGGGCACAGACCCCAAAATCGAAGCGGCCCGGCGGCTGTTCCACCAGGGCCGGCCCGTACCGGGCCAACCCACCCGGGCGGGCCAGGCGCGAATCGCTGCAAAGACAGCCATTCAGGCGGGATTGTCAAACCGGTTAATCCCCTTTATAATGAAGCCTACTTAATCCAAATTGGAGCATAGCAACAATGGACCATAACCCACCCTTACCGGAGCAGGGTACACAGCCCGAACCGGACAACACCCCGGAAAACACCCCGGAAAACAACCCGGAAAACAACATGGCATCCCTGCTCGAAAAGGAAGGCCTGAGCATTGATTTTCCCCGCCAGGGGGAGATCCGCACGGGCGTAATTGCCAGCATCAGCCCGGGGCAGATCCTGGTCAGCGTTGGGACCAAGTCTGAAGGCCTGATCGATGGACGGGAATTTGAGGCCATCCCGCGTGATGAACTGGCGGCACTGCAGGTGGGCCAGGAGATCCCTGTTTATGTCATCAACCCGGAGGACCAGCATGGCAACGTGGTGCTGTCGTTCGTGCGGGCGCGCGAAGAGACCGGCTGGCAGCAGGTGGAAGAACTGGCGGCCTCCCACGCCATGGTCGAGAGCGAGATCATCGGCTATAACAAGGGGGGGCTAATCGTGCCGGTGGGCGGGCTGCGCGGCTTTGTGCCGGCATCCCAGATGAGTTTTACCCGCCGGGCAGGCATCTCGGGAGACACCCCCGAACAGCGCTTTGCCAAGATGATCGGAGAACCGATCTCGGTCTCGGTGATCGAGGTGGACCGGGAGCGGCGCCGGCTGATCCTCTCGGAGCGCGCAGCCAGCGGAGAGACCCGCGAAAGCATCAAGGAACGCATCATTGACCAGTTGAAAGAGGGAGAGGTGCGCAACGGCCGGGTGACCAGCGTGGCGGATTTTGGAGCCTTCGTGAACATCAGCGGGGCGGATGGCCTGGTGCACCTTTCGGAGATCTCCTGGGATCGCGTCCAGCATCCCTCGGAAGTGCTGAAAGTGGGGCAGGAGGTCAGGGTCAAGATCATCAACATTGACCGCGAAAAGAAGCGCATTGGCCTGTCCATCCGGGCACTGCTCGACGACCCGTGGTCGCACAAGGCCTCCAGGTTCCAGGTGGGGCAGTTGATTGAAGGCAGGATCACCCGGCTGACCAAGTTCGGCGCCTTTGCCCGGCTGGATGAAGACCTGGAGGGGCTGATTCACATTTCGGAGATCAGCGAGAAACGGATCGAACACCCCAAGGAGGTCCTCAAGGATGGGGATGTGGTCACCCTGAGGATCATCCGCATTGACCCGGACAACCACCGCATCGGCCTGAGCCTGCGCAGGGTCGATTCCATGGCCTATGCCGACCTGGACTGGCAGACCCTCCTGGAGAGCGACCTCGAAAACATGGAAGAATCGGACGGCGGGGAGATCCCCGGCGCAGGGGAGGAAGCAGCCCCCGGGGAGGGAGCGGCACCAGTGGAAGGGGCAACCCCCGGCGATGAATCCACCCCCGAGGAGCCTTCGGGCCCAGGGGAGGAAGACTCCCCGGGCACGGAAAAATAAAACCCGGAATTCAATGGCGCACCCGGCACGGTGCGCCACTTTTTCAGGCAACCCATGACCTACATCATCGATTCCCATCAGGATATGGCATCCAATGCCCTGACATTTGGCAGGGACTACACCCTTTCGGCAGCCGAGCAGCGGCGGCGGGAGAAGGGTGTTGTTCCACTGGAACGCACCGGCGGCGAGGCGACCCTGGGCTGGGAGGATTACCAGCGCGGCCAGGTGGCGGTGGTGTTCGGCACCCTGTTCGCCGCACCGGCCCGTTACCGGGAAGGCGACTGGGAGATCCTGAGTTATTCCACGCCGGAGGAACACCGCCGTTCCTTCCGGCAACAACTGGACTGGTACGATCGCCTTTGCGGGGAGCACCCGCAGATGTATGCCCGCATCACCAACAAAAGGCAGTTGAAGGCGGTTCTTTCCCCCTGGCAGGAATCGCCTGCCGACCCGCCCGGGCACACACACCCGGTGGGTCTGTTCACCCTGTGGGAAGGCCCGGAAGGGCTGTCCAGCCCGCATGAGGTGGGCGAGTGGTGGGAGCCGGGCGTGCGGGCCATCGGCCCGGTTTGGGCCGGAACCCGCTGGTGCGGGGGCTCGCGCGAGGGCGAAGGCTTCACAAAAGAGGGGCTGGAACTCCTGGAGGAGATGGCCATGGCCGGGTTTGGGCTGGATGTATCGCACATGAACGAGGTTTCGGCGCTGACCGCCCTGGAGCGCTACCCGGGGGTGGTGTTCGCCAGCCACGCCAACGCCAGGGCCCTGCTGAAGGATGCCCGCAATGAACGCCAGCTGACCGATGCCACCATCCGGCGGTTGATCGAGCGCGACGGCGTGATGGGGGTCATCCCCTTCAACCGGTTCCTGAAGAGCGACTGGCAGGATGGCGACCCCCGCGGCGATGTGACCCTGGAGACACTGGCCAGGCACATTGACCACGTGTGCCAGATGGCCGGCAACGCACGCCATGCCGGAATCGGCAGCGACCTGGACGGCGGTTTCGGCTGGCCGGCCATTCCGGAGGAAATGGACACCGTTGCCGACCTGCAAAAACTGGAGCCCATCCTGGCCCGGATGGGCTACCCGCCGGAGGATATCGCCCTGATCTTTGCGGGCAACTGGCAGCGCATGATGGAGGCGATTTTACCGGAATGAGCGCAAGGGCAAAAAAACCGGTTGTGAAAGCAGGGGCAAACACCCGGCCCCGGCATTACTCGCGACGACGGGTGACGGTTGGATTGATCACCACGCTGCTGGGCTTCTGGATCTTCCTGCTGGGCTCGCGCCCGGGGATGTTCGGCCTGGACCGCAGCCCGGTGATCGGTTTTGTGCAGATCGCGGTTTTTTTGATCGGGCTGGGGTTGATGTGCATTGGGGGATACCTGAGCATGATGGCGCTGTGGAAGAACATCCCGGTGAGCATCACCGCCGACTTTGGCACCCGCCTGGTGAGCACGGGGTTCGTGGTCGCCGTTTTCACCGGCATGGCGGACGTGTTCGGACTTGGCAGCCACCCCCTGCCGGGGGTGCCTTATTTTGGCGCCTGGCAAGCGCGCGGGGTGATGCTGGGCGAGGGCCTGGTGGCCATTGGCTTCATCATGATGATCCCTTTTGTGAAGCCCCAGCCGGAGGACAAAACAGGCAAGCCCGAATGACGGGGAAGGCGGGTTGACGGGCGGGGCGGCCGGTTACCTGCCGATCGCCTTGAGCATCTCCTCGTTGGTGGAGAACTTGAACCCCTTCAACCCCCGGCTTTTGGCGACGGCCTCTTCCGCTTCCAGTAACTTGAGCAGGTCCTCCTTGCGGATGACCGGCTTTTTCAGGGATTGCAGCCGGGATTCCAAGGCGTCCAGGGAATGCTCCACCTGCGGCAGGGTCTTCAGGTAGGCCAGCATGGCACCGGCACAGCGGACGCCATCCCGGCGGGCCATGCCCACCAGGCCGGTGCTGGCCTGGCGCGACCAGCCGGCCAGGAACAAGCCCTCGATGGGTTTTCCGGCCACCGGGTCGTATGCCTCGTAGGAGATGCCCTCCACCGGGAAGCGCGGGGCCGGGCTTTTGACAAATTCGCTGCCTTCCAGGGGCAGGCCAAGCTGGTCATCCACCCGGTCGCCAATGGCGAAGATGAGCGTATCGACCTCCAGCCGGCGCGTGTTGCCGGTGCCGCGGGCCTTGATTTCATCATTTACCTTCACCAAGGTGTTCTCCTCCACCTCGAGGGCGCACACGCGGCCGTTCTCGTCGCCGATGATGCGCGTTGGCGAGAGCAGGAACCGGATCATGAAATTGGCATCGGAGGATCCCGGCTGGACGCGCTCCACGGTGGAGTGGATGAAGGCCTTGGGGATCTCGGGGTCTTCGCCCAGTGCCTTCATCAGGGGGGCGGCCTGTTCGATCTCGTAATCGATGGCGTTGACGTTGATGCTGGGGGCGAGGTGCTCCAGTTCCTTTTTGTCGAACTTGATCTCGCCGGGGCCGCGGCGGGCGACCGCCATCACATTGCCCACCTTGAGGATCTCGATGAGGTAGCGGGCCACGTCTGTCATCACGTTTCCCATACCGATGACCGCCACGTGCCGGCCAATTTCAAACTTCATCTGGCTGTAGGGGGGCAGGTCGTTGTAGTAATACACCAGGTCTTTGGCGTGGTAGACGCCTTTCAGGTCCTCCCCGGGGATGCCGAGTTTCTTGGTGCCCTGGGCGCCCACTGCCGCCAATACAGCCTGGAACCCCAACCCCGGCAGTTCGCCCAGGGCGAGGTCGCGGTTCAAGCCAACGTTCACATTGCCGTAATAGGAAACCAGGTCGTTCGCCATGGTCTGGTGGAACTGGCTCCGCAGGGCGGACTTCATGTCGTGCTTGTCGGGGTAGATGCCGTATTCCGCCAGGCCGCCGGGTTTGAGATCCCGGTTGAGAATGGCCACGTGCACCCCCGCCAGCGAAAGTTCGCGGGCGGCAAAAAGACCGGCAGGGCCAGCCCCAACGACCGCGGCGTGGTATCCCATTTTTGTATCCATGCCAACCTCCGTGTGCGATTGTGAAATCAGGCGGGTTCAGATGAACCCGGGAAAACGGCCGATTTATAAAAGCGGAAGTTTTTTTGCCCCGGTCATGCTGACGGCAAACCGGGTTCATTATATACTAAAATTAACCCTGAGACGGAAATCATATCCCTGAAAGGCCTTTTGAACGGGTAATGGTGCAAGCAGATGCAGACGGTGATGAAAACGGTATTGAACAACGGCCTGACCGTATTCCTGAAGGAGATCCACACGGCGCCGCTGGTGAGCCACTGGGTGTGGTACCGCGTGGGCTCGCGGAATGAGAAACCCGGGTTTACCGGCATTTCCCACTGGGTGGAGCACATGCAGTTCAAGGGGACGGCGGCTTTTCCGACCGGCGTTCTGGACAAGGCCGTATCGCGGGATGGCGGCATGTGGAACGCCTTCACCTACCTGGACTGGACGGCCTACTTTGAGACCCTGCCCGCGGACAAGGTGAGCCTGGCCCTGGAACTGGAAGCCGACCGCATGGTGAACAGCCTGTTCGAGAGCAGGGAGGTGGAATCGGAGCGCACCGTCATCATCTCGGAACGCCAGGGGAACGAGAACGAGCCGCTCTTCCGGCTGGACGAGGCGGTGCAAGAGGCTGCCTTCAGCAGCCACCCCTACCGGCACGAAGTGATTGGCCTGATGGAGGACCTGCAGCGCATCTCGCGGGATGACCTGTACGCGCATTACCGCTCCCATTACAACCCGGCCAATGCGGTGCTGGCCATCGCCGGCGATTTTAAGACCCCGGAGATGCTGAAGCGGGTGGAGGCGGTGTATGGGAGCATCCCGGCTGCCAGCCCGCCGGAGGCAAGTGTGCCGGCGGAGCCGCGGATTGCCGGGGAGAAGCAGGTGGAGGTGAGCGGCCCGGGTGAAACGACCTACCTGATGGTGGCCTACCGCGCCCCGCGGGCCTCTGCGGACGATTTTTTCACCCTTACGGCGCTGGACAGCCTGCTGAGCGGGCCGGCAAGCCTGAACATGTTCGGCGGGGGCGGCGTTTCCAACAAGACCAGCCGCCTGTACCGGGCGCTGGTCGAAAAAGAACTGGCGGTGGGGGTGGGCGGGGGGATGCAGGCGACCATTGACCCGTTCCTGTATGCGATCAACATCACGGTGCGCCCGGACCAAAAAGTGGAGACGGTGCTGGCGGCGCTGGACGAGGAACTGGCGCGGGTGAGGTCGGAGCCGGTGGCGGAGGAGGAGATCGCCCGGGCGATCAAGCAGGCCAGGGCGCAGTTCGCCTACGGAAGCGAAAACGTGACCAACCAGGCCTTCTGGATGGGCTATTCGGAAATGTTCGACAGTTACGCCTGGTTCGAGGAATACGTTGACCGGGTGGAGAAGGCCTCCCCCGGACGGATCCGGCAGGCGGCGGTGGACTGGCTGGACCCCGGGAGCCGGGTGGTGGGGGTGTACCGCCCGGAGGCGGGAGGTGGAGCATGAAGGTCTCACACAGTTTGAACATTGAGTCGCTCCCTGGGCCGCAGAACACCAGGCGGGCCGAACTGCCCAACGGCATTACCGTGCTGGCGCGCAGCAGCCCGGAGAGCCAGTCGGTGGTCATTGGCGGCTACCTGGCCAACGGCAGCCTGCTGGACCCGCCCGGGCTGACCGGGCTGGCCAACTTCACCTCGGCGGCCCTCATGCGCGGCACGAAAACCCGCAGTTTTCAGCAGATCTTCCGCGCCCTGGAGGAGGTGGGCGCCTCGCTGGGGTTCGGCGCCAGCGTGCACAACACCAGTTTCAGCGGGCGGTCGCTGGTGGAGGACCTGCCCCTGCTGCTGGAACTGCTGGCCGACTGTACAGCAAACCCGGTGTTCCCGCCGGACTACGTTGAGCGGCTGCGCGCCCAGCTGCTGACCGGCCTGGCGGTGCGCGACCAGGATACCGCCGAGATGGCCTCGCTGACGTTTGACAGCCTGCTTTTCCCGGGGCACCCGTACGGGATCCCCGAGGTGGGCTACCAGGAGACGGTGCGCGGCATCACCCGCCAACAGGTGGTGGACTTTCACCGGCAGCACTACGGGCCAAGGGGGATGGTGGTGGTGGTTGCCGGGGGCATTGGGACCGCCGAAGCGGTGGAGCGGGTGGCCGAAGCCCTGGGCGGCTGGCAAAACCCCGTCCAGGCTGAGCCGGAGGAACTGCCGCCGCCGGCCCACCCGGCGGAGGGCGTGCGCAGGCACGTGGACATCGCCGGCAAGAGCCAGACGAACCTGGTGATGGGCTCGCCGGGGCCGAAGCGGAACTCGCCGGACTACCTGCCGGCATCGCTGGGGAACAGCGTGCTGGGGCAGTTCGGCATGATGGGGCGCATTGGCAACGTGGTGCGCGAGCAGGCCGGGCTGGCCTACAACGCCAGCACCAGCCTGAACGGCTGGATCAACGGCGGCTCGTGGGAGGTTTCCGCCGGGGTGGACCCGGCCAACCTGGAAAAAGCCATCGGGCTGATCGAAACGGAACTGCGCCGTTTTGTCAGCGAGCCGGTGCTGGAGGAGGAACTGGCGGACAGCCAGTCCAACTTCATCGGGCGGCTGCCGCTGTCGCTGGAATCCAACGCCGGGGTGGCGGGGGCCCTGTTGAACCTGGAGCGCTTCCAGTTGGGCATGGATTATTTCCAGCGCTACCCGGGCCTGGTTTCGGCGGTGACCCCGCCGGAGATCCTGCAGGCGGCGCGGAAGTACATGGACCCGGAGCGGCTGGTGATCGCCTCGGCGGGCAGCCGGGAAGGCTGAGGCGGCATGACGGTCCTGCGGACGGGAATTGACCTGGTGGAGATAAGGCGCCTGGAGGAGGTGAACCCGGCCATCCGGGCGCGCTTCCTGAGGCGGGTGTACACGGCGGGGGAACTGGAGGACAGCAGGGACCGGAACGAGAGCCTGGCCGGGCGCTTTGCCGCCAAGGAGGCGGTGGCCAAGGCCCTGGGGACGGGGATTGGGTTTGTGGCCTGGCAGGACATTGAGATCCGCCGGGGGCCCGGCGGGGCGCCGCAGTTGTTCCTGCATGGGCGGGCGGAGCAGGTTGCCAGGGCGCTTGGCCTGGAGACCTGGTCGGTGAGCATCAGCCATGGGCGCACGCACGCGGTGGCCATGGCCGTGGGGCTGGGCGGGCAGCCGCCGGCGGGCGGTGAAGGCGGCCCTTAACCCCGCGGGCGGACGGGTTCAGGCGGGCGAAGGGGGGAGGGGGAGTTCGCGGATGCCCAGCCAGAGGTGGTTGGGCAGGACGAGCGGACTGGGCTGGAGGTCCACCCCGCAGGCGGCGCCGGCGGGCAGGGGGAACACGGCGGGGTTGACGAGGCAGAGGTTGGGGGCTTTTCCATATTTTTTATGATAATAAGCCGCCGCCGCCTGCACCTTGGCGGGCAGGTCCGTTTTGGGGTCATCATCGAACCAGAGCATGCCGGTCTTCATGGTCCATCCTCCAGGGGGCAGGCGGGGGGATTAGATTCGTTTTTGTTTTTTCGTTTTTCCGGCGAATTCGCATCCATTCTTCCGGGGCTGCCCATACTGTAATTGAAATTTTGTTCTATTATAACCAGGATTGGTGGCGCTGTCAAGGGGCATGGGCGGGTTTGGAACGGGGGCGGGAGCCGGGCCGGGGGGCTGCAGGGCGGCCGCGGCGGCGGGAGGGGGTTAACCCGGGGCGGCTGCAGGCTGGCGGAGCCACCCTGCGGGCGGAAACAACAAGCCAGCCGGTGTTCTGCCGGCTGGCGGGGAAAACGGTGTGCGGCTGGCCGCCCGGCTCCCGGGGCACGCCGGCGCATTAACCGGCGGCGGTTGGCAGGCTGTTGTGCTTCAGGCGGATGGCATCGGCGAGGGCATCCAGGGCGGCGTAGTCTTCCGCCCGCGGGGCACCCTTGCAGAGCACCGTGCCCAGCAGTTCCACCTCCAGGTTGGGGATGAAGGAGACCAACTGGTCGGTGACCTTGGTGCTCCAACCGTAGGAACCAACCAGGGCGGCGTAGCGCAGTTTGGGCTTGAGGATGTTCACCAGGTGGGCGGCCGAGGCAATGGCGGGGTGGAGGGCGTTGATCACGGTCGGCGTGCCGATGACCAGGGTGGCGGCATCCACCAGGGCGATGGCCAGGCGGCCGATGTCGGCGACGGAAAGTTCAAAGGGTTTCACCTCGACATCCCGCTCGGAAAGGGCGTAGATGAGGTGGTCGACCATCTTTTCGGTGCTGCCGTGCATGGAGATGTACGGGAGGATGACCTGGTTTGCCAGGCGCGGCGACACCCAGTCTTCATAGGCGGCCAGGATGGCCTCCGGGTTGTCGTAGACCGGGCCGTGGGAGGGGGCGATGAGGTCGAACTCCAGCGGGCGGATCTTCTCCAGGTTGCGGGCGACGATCTTGCGGTAGGGCATCATGATCTCGGCGTAGTAGCGTTTTGCCTCCTCGATCACCAGGGTGGGCTCGCTGCTGGCGTAGAGGTTGGAGGTGGCCAGGTGGGAGCCGAAGAGGTCGCAGGTGAAGAGGATGCGGTCCTCGGGCAGGTGGGTGACGATGGTTTCGGGCCAGTGCACCCAGGGGGTGGAGTAAAAGCGGAGGGTTTTATCGCCCAGGGAAATGGATTCGCCATCGCCGACCGGCTGGATGCGATCGGCGGGGATGCCCAGGTGGTCCACCAGCATGGAGGCGGCCTTGCTGCTGCAGATGACCCTGGCCTGGGGGTATTTGTTGAGGATGACGGGAATGCTGCCGGAGTGATCCTGCTCGGTGTGATGGGAGACGATGTAGTCAATGCGGTCAACGCCGGACAACTGGAAGAGGAGGGCTTCCTCGAAGGGCGGGTCGACCGTGTCGAGCAGGGCGGTCTTTTCAGAGCCCTGCACCAGGTAGGCGTTGTAACTGGTGCCGTCCGGCAGGGGAATGAGCGAGTCGAACAGGCGGCGGTTCCAGTCCACTGCCCCCAGCATGTAAACCCGCTCGCGCAGTACCCTTGGTTTCATAAGGACCTCCAAAGTGTCATAAATGGAAATTGTTCGGGGGCACCTGCCTTCCGCTGAAACAGCCACCGGCAGGCTTGCCGGGGCACGGGTGCGCCGTGCCGCCCAAAACCAGGCGGACCGGGCGGCGGAGGGGTGTATGGATGCCCCGCGGGGTGTTGGAATGATTATAGCATCCCTGGTGGGGGTGTCAACTTGAGGGGGGCACAGGTGCAGGCATGGCAGGGAAATACATTATAATGACGATGCAGAACATCCAAATGGGTGGAGGTTGGGAGCAGACATGGCCACGGAAGAACCCCTTGACTTCCAAAAAATGCCCAAGGTGGAGTTGCACCGCCACCTGGAGGGCAGCATCCGGCTGCAGACGCTGCTGGATTTTGCGCAGACCCAGAGCATCACCCTGCCGCTGAACCCGGGGCTACGCTCGCTGCTGTATTTGCGGGAGGGCGAACCCCTGACCATCAACACCATCCTGGCCAAGTTCGACTCGCTGCGCATGCTGCGGTTTACACCGCATTTCATCCAGCGCATCACCCGCGAGGCCGTGGAGGACGCGGCGGCGGACAACATTCTGCACCTGGAACTGCGCTTTTCTCCCGGGGCGCTGGACCGGCAGGCAGGTTACGGCCTGGACGAGGTGATGGACTGGGTGTGCGAGACCGCCCAGGAGGCGGGGGTGGAGGCCGGCATCCAGGTGCGGCTGATCACCTGCATCAACCGGGAGGAGAGCCTGGCAGCCGCCGAGGAACTGGTGCAACTCTCGCTGGAACGGATGCACCTGGGGATCACCGGGCTGGACCTGGTGGGGAGCGAGGGCCAGGATTCGGTTGACCCGTTCATCCCGCTGCTGCACTCCGCCCGAATGGCCGGCCTGTACCTGACCATTCACGCCGGCGAGTGGGGCGGCGCAGCCAATGTGAGAAAAGCCATTGAAGAGATCGGGGTTGAACGTATCGGGCACGGCATCCGTGTGCTGGAGGACCCGGAGGTGACCGGGCTGGCCCACGAATGCGACATCCCGTTCGAGGTGTGCATCAGCAGCAACCGCCACAGCACGGCGATCGGGGAACTGGACGAACACCCCTTCAGCAGGATGCTGATGGCCGGGCTGAATGTGACCATCAACACCGACACGCCGGAGGTGACCCACGCCAGCCTGGGCGAAGAGTACCGCACGGTTTGCGAGGACATGGGGTTGACCCGCCAGGTGCTTGCCGGCCGCATTTTGGCTGCGGCGCGGGCGGCGTTTTTGCCCCCGGCCGAAAGGGCAGCCCTGGCCCACCGGCTGCGAACCCAACTTACAGGACCCCTTTAATCATGCACATCCTGGTGACGAACGATGACGGCGTTCACGCCCCCGGGCTGCTGGCGCTGGCGCAGGCCTTGAAACCGCTGGGCAAGGTGACCATTTTGGCGCCCGACCGCAACTGGTCGGTGGCCGGGCACAAGAAGACGATGGACCGCCCGCTGCGGGTTCACGAGGTGGAACTGCCGGGCGGGGAAAAAGCCCTGGCCACGGATGGCTCGCCCTCCGACTGCGTGGCGATGGTGGCCCTGGGGCTGCTGGACGAGGCGGTGGACCTGGTGGCCTCGGGGATCAACCCGGTGGTGAACCTGGGCCACGACCTGACCTATTCCGGGACGGTGACCGCAGCGCTGGAAGGCGTGGTTTGGCGGATGCCGGCCATTGCCGTTTCGCTGGACGGCTACGGGAAACCCCAGAAGGAACTGGATTTTGGCCCGGGCGCTGCCGTGGCGGCCGTGGCGGCCAGGCAGGTGCTGGAGAACGGCCTGCCGCCGTACACCATCCTGAACATCAACGTGCCGCGCCTGCCCCTGGAGAAGATCCGCGGTTTCCGGGTGACCCGCCAGGGGCCGCGGGTGTACCACGACGAACTGATCCGCCGGGAGGACCCCATGGGCCACCCGTATTACTGGATCGGCGGCTCGGCGCCGAGCAGCCTGCCGGAAGAGGGGAGCGACTTCCAGGCCCTGCAGGAGGGGTACGTATCGGTCAACCCGATCCACCTGGACCTGACGGCGCATGATTTTCTGGACGCGGTGCGCGGCTGGAATTGGCCGGAACAGGTGTAATTTGATATACTGGAAGCGGGCCCGGCAGCAGTGTGGAGGAAAGCCCCCAGCAGCCTGCCGGGGATCATCGTGTGGGAGAGGAATGCATGAAATACACCGTTAAGTACTGGATGCTGGATGTTGTGGTTTACATTGAACCAGAGCAGACCGTGCTGGAAGCGCTGGCGGTGATGCGGCGCCGTTACATCCATTCCCTGCTGGTGAGGAGGGGAAAGGGAAAACCGGAAGGGATCCTGACCGCCACGGACATCAACGACAAGATCATCGCCGTGGAGCGCAACCCGGCCACCACGAAGGTGAAGGAGATCATGACCACACCGATGGTGACCGTTTCTTCCGACGTGGAGTTGAAGGATTGTGCCATGATCATGAAGGAGCACCGCTTTCACCACCTGCCGGTGGCGGACAAGGAAGGCAACATCATCGGCATGATCTCTTCTACGGATTTCCTGGTGGCGGCCGAAGCCATGGCCCAGGCCCCCGGGGAGAGACTGTCCTGACCCGGCCCCGCTGCGGGTGAAGCGCAACTGCCCGGCGCATCAGGTATAATTTCCCCGATGCGCCGGACCCATTTCCTCCTCCTGTCCCTGGTCGCAATTTTGGCCGCCTGGGCGCCGCAAAGGGCGGCCGCCAGGGCAGCACAATCCCCGGCCGCCCAGGCCGGCACGCCTTTTGACCTGCTGGCGGCGGTGAACGGGATGCGTTCGTCCTACGGGCTGGCCCCGTACGTGATGGACGGCACGCTGATGGCCATGGCGCAGCAGCACTCGGATTACATGGCATCCATCCGCAGTTTCACCCACCTGCGGGCGGATGGAAGCGGGCCGAAGGATTACGGCATCACGGCGGAGAACATCGGCGGGGGGTTGAACGTGAGCCCGCACTACATGGTTTACACCCAGTGGGCGGACGACCTGCACACCAACACGATCATCGGGTACAGCGAGGGGCTGGCCGGCGCCGGCGCCACGGTGGTGGACGGCTACGTGTACTACACCCTGGACGTGAAACGCACCGGTGAATTCACCAACCTGGCCAACACCCAGCCGGTGGTCCCGGCCGGCAGCCAGGCCGCACAGCCGACAAGCCCGCCGAAAACGGCGGAGCCGCTGACCACCGCCACCCCCATGGCGGATGGCAGCCTGGTGCACGTGGTGAAGGAGGGCGAAACGCTGTGGGCCATTGCCATTTCCTACGGCGTGAAGATCGATGACCTGGCCCGGCTGAACCCGGGGGTTTCGGCGGACAGGCCGACCGTTTACATCGGCCAGAAGATTGTTGTGCGGGCGGCGTTCACCCCCACGGTATCGTCAACAGTGACCGATACGCCGGTGCCTGCCACGTCAACCCCGCGGCCCACGGCCACCCTGCGGCCCACCCGCACCAAAGCCCCCACCCGGACGGCCACGGAACCTTCGATCCTGCCGGAGATCCCGGCCTGGGGCAGCGGGCAGGTGCGCCCGCTGGGGCTGGCCATCATCATCATCTGCGCGCTGGGCCTGCTGGGGGTGCTGGCGGCCAGCCTGCGCAGAAAGGACCGCTGAGCGATGGGCCGGTTGAAGGCGCGGGAGCTCCTGCGCTGCATCCCGCCGGCAGGGCTGCTGCTTTGCCTGCTGCTGGCGGCCGACCCGCGGCGGGCGGAGGCTGCCCCGGTGGAAAGCGCCAGCCCCTACGACCTGATCGCTGCGGTGAACAGCCTGCGCTCCGGCAGCGGGGTGGCGGAACTGGCACCCAACGGGGCGCTGATGGCGGCCGCCCAGGCGCATTCCGAGTTCCAGGCGGCGCTGGGCTCCTGGTCGCACACGGGGGCCGGCGGAACGAACGAGACCGACCGGGCGATCGCCGCCGGCTACGGGGGCGGGCTGTCGGTGGTGTGCGATGAGGCGGTGGCGGTGGCGAACCCCTCCCAGGGGGCGGATTACATTGTGAACGTCATCTGGAATGATTATGTGCACCGCGAGGTGGTGCTGCGCAACCCGCGCTACGTGGATGTGGGCGCCGGGGCGGCGGAGAAGGACGGCCTGGTGTACTACACGGTGGATGTGTGCAGCACCGGCAGCGGAACGGCCGCCACCAGGCCGGCGGGGCCGGCCGCGCCCGCAGGGCCCACCCGCACCCCGGAGGTGATCCTGGCGGTGCAGACCTCGGCCGGCGAGGGGGATGGCTCGATTTTCCACGTGGTGCAGGCGGGGCAGACGCTGTGGACGATCGCCGACGCCTACGGGCTTTCGGTGGAACAACTGGCCCTGCAGAACAACCTGAGCCTGAAGAACCCGACCATCTACATCGGGCAAAAACTGCGCATTCGCGATGCGTTTACGCCCACACTTTCGCCGACCATCACCCAAACGCCGCGCCCGCCGACGCGCACCCCCCGGCCGACCTTCACCCCCCGGCCGACCCAACCGACGGCCACGATCACCGCCACGCCGACGGCCACCCGCCGGCCGCTGGTGGCGCTGCCGAGGGTGGGGACGCACACCATCGGCATCCTGCTGGTGGCGCTGTGCGGGCTGGGGCTGCTGGTGGTGGTGCTGGGGAACCTGAGCACCACCCGGCAGGCCCGGGGCGCCCGGAAGGGGGGCGGGGATGAGAGCCCCGGGGAGGGGGGCTGAGACCGGGAAGGGGGAACAAGCGGGGCGCGGTGCGCGGGAGCCGGGTCAACGGGACCGTGAAGCGGTCTTCCGGTCCGAAGACGATGGATGAGCGCAGGATCGTATACGGGACGCCGGAGCGGTGGATGTGTTCCTCGGCGATGCCCTTGGCCTTTGGGATCGCGAAGGCCGAAATGCGGTCCGCCCCGAGATGGCTGACGTAGAGAAAGCGCTTCACGCCCGCGTCGGCGTTGGACGAGGTTTGTAGAGCCGCACAAGTTTCCCGAAATGGGAAATGCAGATATGAAAATATCCACAAAATTGAACTGACAAAAGACAAGGCTGGCTGATGCGCAGGCGTTCGGGTTCCCGGATCGAAGGTCACCACCCGGCATCAATTACGAAGGGACCACTGACAAAAGTTTAATGGGTCAACCGCCGCCAGGGGCGATCGAACCGATGGCGAGGAATAGGAAGATCCACACATCCTGCCAGAAGTGGATGAACCAGGCCCACCACAGGCCGCGCGTCTCGAGCATGGACTTGCCAAGGAACCAGCCGAGGAAAGTTGCCATGATTACGCCAACAATGCCATACGGAACGCCGTAATAATGCCCCAGTCCGAAATTGGCCGCCATCAGCCACAGGGCTGGTTGCCTGCCCACCGATCCCTCCAGCACAGAAAGGAAGGACGCCTTATACGTCATTTCCTCGTTGAAGGCGTTGAGAGCCGCGGCGATCAAAATGGCGGGAAGGAAAGGCAGGACTCGCATGAGAATGTTCAACGGAGGGCGGCCGGCGATGACCAGAAACGCCAGGGTGCCGAGACTGATAAAAACGGTGAACAAGCGGCCGAGTTTGTTCCAGCGTTCGCCGTCCTTGATCCCCAGCCATTTGACAGGCTCCACAGACGCCCTGGTATTGCCTTTGACCAGAAAGAACGCCCCGGCGTGTTTGTGAATTAAAAAAAGCGCGGCGATGACGACCAGGGTCGTCATCAGGCGCCGGGATTGTTCCGCCAGCATGGAAACACTGAAGGACGGATTATTGAGCCACGAGCGGTAGAACGGCAATTGATTCACCCTGTTATCAATGAACCATTCCGCAATCACAAGGATTAGGTACAGAAGGAAGAACATCCGCAGGGGACGGATCGTTTTCCAGACAAATGTCAACGCCATGCCCAGCAGGAGGATGCCACCCGTCATGAGCGCGTGCAGATTCCCGGTTACGGTCTGGCTGAGAATTTCCTGCATGAAAATCGTTGGGAGGGCGGATGCCAGCAGGAGGAAAACCCAGGCGGTAACAATGATGGATTTACGGGAGGACGAATTAACTGTCATTGTTTCTCCATTCTGAAAGGCTTAGGCTCATGAATATTTATTAATGAGAACATGACCGTGTAAGTTTGGTTTATGCCTAAACAAAAGAAAACACAGCCAGGCCCGAAGACATTATACCGTGCCAAGAACTGGTCTGAATATGATCAAGCGCTGGTACAACGTGTTTCGGTGACGCCCTGGTTGTCGGGTGATTTTGAGGAGAACTGGTGTTATGTGGGAGTGAGGCAGTGCGGCAGTCAACATGCATCCAGTGACCCGGGCGGTCCACGATCAGGTTAACGATGAAGAACATGTTTCATTTGCCGAATCGGGCGAAGGAAGGATTTGTGCGTTCGCTCTTTGCGATGTTGCGAGTGAACCTGCCTGGAGGTGAATGGCTCTCTCAGCCTGCATGTTGTTATTGAGCAGTTCACTGGCATCATCCTGAAAACGCAGCTGGAAGCCCCTCGTACGCAATGCCTGCGCGCAGTTAACCCGCAAAACTTGGGTTAGTGGGAGAAAGGGTTGCCGCTAAAATAATATCAGAAAAAGCGAAAAAACAATTTCCGTATTTCGGGGTGACGGTTGTCCATAATTGACCAAAGGAACAGCTGATCCACCACTCCTTTACAAGCCGCGAATTATTGATGCAACTCAACCGACGATAACATCCAGATTGATCGGGGAAGAACCGCCAGGCGACGAATCCGGCTGCCAAACAGGATGCCTGAAACTGTTTACAAAAGCCTCCCTTAGCCTGTAATGGTTCTAACGCTATTTCATGGCAACCAGGTGACAGACCAAAAGTATTGGTTGTTTTGATCAGGCGGAGCATCTGTGCGTTTGGAAACGAATTCAGTAAATATTGGGACCATTTCCTTTGTGTCTAGATTTAACATTTTGGATGGGGAATCGATAAGCTTTTCCTGGTTCTTGCATGCATAGAATAGTACCCACTTTGAATCTGGTGAGATTATTACTTCGCAAAACCCACCATCAGGATATTTTGTAACTTTGCCGTCTGAAATATTCATTAATCTTGCACCGATTGATTGAATAAAATCTTGGTATCTAGTATTTATATTGGGCCTGTTCATTTCACCCATTCCATATTGGTCATAAGTAGTACAGAGTGAGAGGAAAATATGTTTTCCGTCTGGCATCCAACTCGCTATACGACACGAATCGGCATCTCCCCCAGGGAAGGTTGTTATTTTCCCATCTGGCACATTCAGCAAGGCATATCCATTTCGCGTGATCCCAAATAATTTGTCCTCTGTTGGTGACCAATGATTTCCAAAACCACAAAAATGATCACCCCTTGAACCATCCTCAGGCATGATTTTTGTCAAGGTATCATCTGCAACATTGTATATAAAACAACCATTTAAGGTTCTATAGGAATTATCAAGGAAAACAATATATTTGCCTGAAGGCGAAATGTGCATATCCTGAAAACCAACAACTTTTTTCAAGATACGCTTGGACTCCATGTTGTCCAAGTTGGTTACATATCGTTCTTTGCTGTTGGAATTAGCCCAATAAATATTCCTTCCATCGGGGGATGGTAATAAAAAATAGGCGTAGTGTTTCATTAATTTGGAGGGTTCTTCCAATTTTGTCAGTTCGCCGTCCGGATTGAGAATATACATGGAATCCCTTGAGTTAGGGCCATACCCTTTTTTCTCAGATGCAATTAATGCCACATCCCCGTTCGGGAGCCACAGTGCATCTGCATAGACTTCATAAGTTAATGAATCATCCAGAGGGGTCTCACCCGTCCCATCCAAATTTATCATTGAGGCGCTATATGTCCAGTATGTCCAGTAACCAGGGTTTTTATTCACATCATAGGTCAATGCCCTCTGCCCATCCGGAGATATACTCCATATTGGCTTATCAAGCAGCTTAAGATTTGAGCCATCGGAGGATGCGGAAAACCAGCTGGTTCGTTCCTCTGTTATATTATATTCTTGTGGAATCAGGCGCTGGTCGATCTCCATATATAGCATACCGCCGCCGCCGAGTGGTATAGGGGTAGGGGTATGCGTTGGAGTTAGGGTCGGAGTTGGCGTAGGAGTGAGAGTAGGAGTGTTGGTTGAAGTGGGTGAAAAAGTCGGCTCAACAGGTGTCAATATTGGAGTGCATCCCACGACAAATACTGTAAGAAGAATCAGGAGAATCGTGTTTTTCATCGAATTACCCTCAAAAACAATTTGGATGGTTTGTAAATGCTCTTTTTCTTTTCACAGGATGGGCAAAAAATAATGAACCGTGAAAAACCAAGGTGATAAATATAAAGTATATATCAACTTGTCAATATCAATGAGTATGAACGAAAATGCTGTTTAGAAGATAAATACCGACATTTCCCCCATTAGGACTTACAACATTAATCTCCAGGTTCAAAAATTCGCTTACATAATAATGGTCGCGAAAATATATCCCCTTACGCATTTCACAATAATCCACTGGTTTATTCTCCCATTTTCCACCCTTATCCTTATTCAAGTATCCAACAATCCCAGCCCGGAACAACCGGCTGATGGGGGTGCGGGCTGGGGCGCGGCGGGCGGGGGTGAAGTGCCCGGTTCGCGGCTGGCCGCCGCCCCGGCGCAGGCAGGCGGGAGAGACCCCTCAGATCATAAAGTCCTCGCCCTGCCAGACGCCGTGGTCGGGCGGATGCGGCGAGTGGACGGCGGCCGCTTCGGCAAGGTGCGCCTTTGCCCGGGCGGGGGCGCTTTTGGCCCCCGGGGGCAGTTCCTCCAGGGCCTTCTCCAGCAGGTCCACCCGCTCCATGAGGGCTTCGATGGCCACGCCGATGGTATCGGGCAGGCGGTTGTGCTCCAGGTCGGCGGCGCCGCTGGGGGGGTGTGAGCGCCGCACCACCTGGCCGGGGATGCCGACGACGACGGAGTTGGGGGGCACATCCTTAACCACCACGGCGTTGGCGCCGATGCGGCTGCCCTCGCCGATGGTGATGGCGCCCAGCACCTTGGCCCCGGCCCCGATGACCACGTTGTCCTCGATGGTGGGGTGGCGTTTGCCCTTCTCCAGGCTGACGCCGCCAAGGGTGACGCCGTGGTAAAGGGTGACATGGCAGCCCACCTCGGCGGTTTCACCGATGACCACGCCCATGCCGTGGTCGATGAAGAGGCTGGGGCAGAGTTTGGCGCCGGGGTGGATCTCTATGCCGGTGACGGAGCGGACGAACTGGGAGAACATGCGGGCGGGGAGTTTGAGTTTGTGCCGCCAGAGCCAGTGGGAGATGCGGTGCCCCCAGACGGCGTGCAGCCCGGGGTAGTTGAGCAGGACTTCGAGGGTGTTGCGGGCGGCCGGGTCGCGTTCCAGGACGGCTTCAACGTCCTGGCGCATACTGCGCAGGAGGGAGAGGGTCATGGCCGGGCCCCTTTCAGTCCGCCAGGTCGGAGTAGAGGGCGGTGCTGAGGTAGCGCTCGCCGAAATCGGGGATGATGACCACCAGCAGTTTGCCGGCGTTCTCCTGGCGGGCGGCAACCTGCAGGGCCGCCCACACGGCGGCGCCGGAGGAGATGCCCACCAGCAGCCCCTCGCGGCTGGCCAGGCTGCGGGCGGTGGCCATGGCATCCGCATCGGTGACGCGGATGACCTCGTCGTAAATGGCGGTGTTGAGCACCTGCGGTACGAAGCCGGCGCCCAGCCCCTGGATGCCGTGCGGGCCCTTCTGCCCGCCGGAAAGCACGGGGGAGGCATCCGGTTCGACGGCCACCAGTTGCAGGCCGGGTTTGCGGGGTTTGAGGGCCTCGCCGATGCCGGTGATGGTGCCGCCGGTGCCCACCCCGGAGACAACCACATCCACCCGGCCTTCGGTATCGCGCCAGATCTCCTCGGCGGTGGTACGGCGGTGGATTTGCGGGTTGGCCGGGTTGTTGAACTGCTGGGGGATGAAGCAGCGCGGGTCAGCGGCGGCCATCTCTTCGGCCTTGCGGATGGCGCCGGCCATGCCCTCGCTGCCGCTGGTGAGCACCAGGCCGGCGCCCAGGGCCCTGAGGAGCATGCGGCGTTCGCGGCTCATGGTTTCGGGCATGATCAGCATGCATTTATAGCCGCGGGCGGCGCAAACCATGGCCAGGGCGATGCCGGTATTTCCGCTGGTGGGCTCAAGGATGATGGAATCGGGCTTGAGCAGCCCGGCCTCCTCGGCCGCCCGGATCATGGCGACGCCGATGCGGTCCTTGACGCTGTGGGCGGGGTTGAAGTATTCCAGTTTCAGAACGACCTCGGCCCGGGCGCCGGAGGCGACCCGCTGGAGGCGTACGAGGGGGGTGTTACCGATCAATTCGGTGATATTGTTGGCGATTTTCATCTGTCACGTTCCTGTTCCATGCAAAGGTTGTTAAAAAGAAACCAGCCGGGCTTGAGGAGGTCGCCTGAAAGGCGTCCCGATCCGAATGCGGGGAACCGCTCGCAGCGCCCGGCCGGCCAGTCTTCAGGGCAGGTGGATCATACGGGCGCGGGCAGCAGTCCCCGCGCCGGACAGATGCAAAGAACAACCCTGAACAACCAAATTAATGCCACCATAATTATCCTAATTATACCACAATGCCCGGAAGGGTTGTCAAGATGCCGCAAGCGGTCAAGGCGGCGGGGGCGGCGAGCCCGTCCGGCGGGGCCGGCCAGGAAGGGGCAGGGCGGTTGGGGCACGCCTGGAGTGCGCGTCCAAACCGGATGCGCCTGCGTATATTAAATGACACGCAAAGAGCGGGCGGGCGCCGGATGGCGCGGGGTGCCGCCCGGGCGTGCCGGGCCGGCAGGGAGCAGAGGTTCCCGCGGCGGAAATTGGAGGTGGACATGAGATCCGGATCCCGAAGAAGAATGGTGTTTGGCAGCCTGCTGCTGTTGACCGGGGCGGTCCTGCTGGCCTTGCAGGTCTTCCCGGGCTGGGCGGCGGGCATGCGGGAGCGCATCTCCTGGCCGCTGGTGATCGCGGCGCTGGGGGGGCTGCTGTTGCTGGGCGGGATGCTTTCGGGGGCCATGCACCTGGCGGTGCCGGCCTTTGTGCTGGGGGGCATCGGCGGGGTGCTGTACTACCAGTGGCTGAGCGGCAACTGGGCCAGTTGGGCCTACGCCTGGACGCTGCTGCCCGGTTTTGCCGGGCTGGGGCAGGTGACCCGGGGCATTTTCACGGGCAGCCGGCAGGCGGTCGCCCGGGGCATCCGCTCTATTTTGGTGAGCGGGGTGCTGTTCTTTATCCTGGCATCCATTTTTGGCGGTTTCAGCGGGCTGGGGATGTACTGGCCGCTGCTGCTGGTGGCAATCGGGGCGCTGGTGCTGGCCCGGGCCCTGGCGGGGCGGCGCTGAACGGGGGCAGGGCGCCGGGGCCGGAAATCAGGCCCCTTGACCGGCAGGCGGTCGCCCAAACAACGATCAAAGGATGAAGCATGGAACGCAGAAACATCAGTCTCTTCTGGCCGCTGCTGCTCCTCTCCTCTGGAGCGCTGCTGTTGTTGAACAACCTGGGCACGGTGAACCTTGGGCGCGGCTGGCAGGCGGTTTTTCACCTGTGGCCGCTGCTGTTGGTGGCCGGCGGGCTGGACAGCCTTTTCAGGCGGGACGGCTTTGTGGGCCCGGTGCTGTTCACGGGGGTGGGGGTGATCTTCCTGCTGGGCAGCCTGGGACACCCGGCCTGGGGGAACTGGACGGCGCTGCTGCGCTACTGGCCGGTGCTGCTGATCGCCTTCGGGCTGGATGTGATGATCGGCCGGCGGAGGGGCTGGCGGGCCGGGCTGACGGGCGTGCTGCTGGGACTGGCGCTCATCGGCGGGACCGCCTGGCTGGTGGCGGCCGGGCCCCAAAAGGCGACCGTGAACGTGGAGACCTTCAACCAGCCGGCGGGCAGCCTGGAGACGGCAACCATCCAGGTGGGGATGACCGCCGGCCGGCTGGAAATGCGGGGCGGCGCCGCCGGCGGGAACCTGGTGGAGGGCCGCCTGGAGCTGGCCAACGGCGAATTGGCCGACCGGCAACTGGTGAAACGCGGCAGGGAGGGGCGTTTCATCCTGCACAGCCGGGGGCCGGCCTGGCTGTTCCCGCTGCAGGGCGGCAACAGCGAGTGGGACCTGAAACTCGGCGGGGGCCTGCCGCTGGATGCCCTGGAAATTCAACTGATCTCCGGCAGCCAGGTGCTGGACCTGCGCGGCCTGGAGGTGGAGGATGTGGAGAGCGAAACCCTCTTCGGCCGCAGCGAGATCACCCTGCCGGATGACCCCGGAGACCTGGACCTG
The DNA here is from genome assembly GCA_964420835.1 of uncultured Anaerolineaceae bacterium. Classification (GTDB taxonomy): domain Bacteria; phylum Chloroflexota; class Anaerolineae; order Anaerolineales; family Anaerolineaceae; genus CAYQUO01. The sequence goes on along the minus strand of CAYQUO010000007.1, from coordinate 74,923 downwards.
GAGGCCCGGGTGATGGCCGGCGAACTGGTGCTGCACATCCCGGCGGGGATGCCGGTGAGCATTGAAACCGGCCGGGGGCTGACGACCTTCCAACTGCCGGCGGGATATCAGCGGGAGGGCGGGAAGATTGTGGCCGCGGGGCGCAGCGGAGGGGGGGCCGGGAGGATGCGCCTGCGGCTGACCGTGCCGGTGGGAACGATCCGCATTGTGGAAATTGAATAAAGGATGGGGAGGCCGGGGTTTGCGCCTGTTGGGGCGCGGGGCCGGGGTTTAAAGTGCTCACCCCCGGTTGAGGGGGGCAACCGGAGGCGAGCAATGCTGATTGTAATCCAATTCGATGGATATTTCAAGGGATGGGACGAAAACGGGAACTTTTCTTCGGTTGCCGGCGTCCATGTACGAGAAAGAAAGGAGTTTTACCCATGAGAAACAAAGCAGCATTTTACTTGATCGGCGCGGCGATGGCGGCGCTGATCCTGGGCGCCTGTGCGCCGGTGGCCGCCCCGGTTGTGGCGGCGGCGGGGCCGGCGAACATCCCCCAGATGATGGCCTCCGGCACGGGCGAGGTGTTCATCACCCCGGATTTGGCGTATGTGAACATTGGCGTGCAGAGCAAGATGGAAAATGTGGCCAGCGCGCTGGAGGACAACAACGCCAAGGCGCAGGCGGTTTCGCAGGCCCTGAAAGGGCTGGGCGTGGATGCCAAGGACATCCAGACCAGCGCCTTTAATATCTACCCGTGGCAGGAATACGGCCCGGGCGGAGAAAGCCTGGAGACCAAGTACATGGTGGACAACACCGTGTATGTGACGGTGCGAGACCTGGAGAAACTGGGCTCGATCCTGGATGCGGTCGTGAGGGCTGGCGCCAACAGCATCAACGGGGTGCAGTTCGATGTGACCGAAAAGGAGAAATACCAGTCCGAGGCCCGGCGGCTGGCCATTGAGAACGCCAAGCAAACCGCCCAGGAACTGGCGGGCGCGGCGGGGGTCAAACTGGGCAGGATCATCAACCTGAACGTCTATTCCAGCGGCGGCCCCACACCGGTCTACGAGGCGAAGATGGGCATGGGCGGCGTTGGTGGCAATGTTCCGGTATCCTCCGGGCAGTTGACGCTGACGATGAACGCCGACATCACCTACGAGATCGAATAGCCGGCGGCAAACCAAAAGCGGGTGCGCTTTCAGCACCCGCTTTTTTTCTTTAATAGCCCGGCTGTTTAAACGTACGGGATGCGGCTGATCTTTTGCAGTTTGTCCAGGCTGTGGTGGGATTCGATCAGGCGGATGGTGCCGGTGAGGCCGCGCATGGAGATGCTTTGGGTGTAGGCGCCGCCGTGGGCCTGATAGTTGACGCCCTTGAGCAGGTCGCCGCTGGTGACGCCGGTGGCGGCGAAGAAGATGTCGTCGGAGGAGACCAGGTCATCCAGGGTGAGCACCTGGTCCAGGTCGTACCCCTGGCCGCGGCAAAGTTCGGCCTCTTCGGGGTTGCGCGGCCAAAGTTTTGCCTGCATGTTGCCGCCCATGGCGCGCAGGGCACAGGCGGCGATGACGGCCTCCGGTGAGCCGCCCACCCCCATCATCAGGTCCACGCCGGAGGGCCCCCAGGCGGTCATGATGGCGCCGTTGACGTCGCCGTCCTGGATGAGGGAAATGCGGGCGCCGCAGGCGCGCACCTGGCGGATGAGCTCCTCGTGGCGCGGGCGGTCGAGGATGACCACCAGGAGGTCTTCGACCTTTTCGCCCTTGGCGCGGGCGACCTTCTCGAGGTTGGCGATCACCGGGGCATTGATGTCAATGGCGTCCTTCGCTTCGGGTCCGGTGGCGATCTTGTCCATGTAAACGCAGGGGCCGGGGTTGTACATGGTGCCGCGGGGCGCCAGGGCCACGACCGAGATGGAGTTGGGAAGCCCATGGGCCAGGGGGCGGGTGCCGTCGATGGGGTCCACGGCGATATCCACCTTGGGCGGATCACCGGTGCCGATGGATTCGCCGTTGAAAAGCATGGGGGCTTCGTCCTTTTCGCCCTCCCCGATGACGACCACGCCGTCCATTTCGACGGTGTTCAACACCTCGCGCATGGCATCCACGGCGTACTGGTCCACCTTGATCCTGTCGCCCCGGCCCATCTGGCGGCCGGCAGCCAGCGCGGCGGCTTCAGTTACCCGTACCAGCTCCAGGGCCAGGTTTCGGGTAGGTGTGGTGTTCATATTTACCTCCATTCAACGTTTTGATATTTGGCCGGGGTCAACCCAGCCAGTGGATGAGATAATAGCCGATCGGCACGGCCCACAACCAGGTGTCGATGCGGTCGAACATGCCGCCGTGTCCGGGGAAGAAGTTGCTGGAATCCTTTAGTTTGAACTGCCGCTTGATGACGCTTTCCCCCAGGTCAGCCAGGGGGGTGATGAGCCCCAAAATGATGCCGAGGAGGAGGCCATCCAGCGGGTTGATGGCGGGAACCTTGAAGTGCCAGAGCCAGGCCAGGAAGGTGCCGGCGAGGGTGCCGAGGAGGATGCCGCCAAAATAGCCCTCCCAGGTTTTCCGCGGGCTGGTGCGGGGGGCGAAGGGGTGGCGCCCCAGCCGGCTGCCGACCAGGTAGGCGCCGGTATCCACGAACCAGAGGGTGGGCAGAACGAGGAGCAGCCACCATTCGCCATCGGCCAGGCTGCGCAGGGAGATGAAATAACCGCCCAGCCAGCCGATGTAGAGGACGCCGGCGAGCGTGATGGCCAGGTCGACGCCGGCGCTTTCAACGCCGCGTTCGTAGGCCAACACGTGGGCGGCCGTGGCTGCCAGGATGACGGCGCAGAGGGCCAGACTGCAAAGTTCCAAGCCGTTGAGCGCCCGGGTGGTCATGAGGAGGAGGACGCCCCCGAGCAGGACCGGCAGGGAGGGGGAAAACCCGCCCCGGCGGAAGATGCGCCCGTATTCCCAGGCGGCGACCATGAAGGCGGCGGTGAGCACCAGGTTGTACGGCCAGCCGCCAAGATGGATGAGAAATATGAACAGGGGTCCGAGAACAATGGCGACCAGCAGCCGTTTATTGAGCATTGGCTGCCGTGTCTCCTTCGCAGGGGGATACGCGCCCAAAGCGGCGTTCGCGCCGGCCGTATTCCCGGACCGCCCTGGCAAGTTCCTCCTTGCTGAAATCCGGCCAGTAAAGCGGGGTGACGTACCACTCGGCGTAGGCAGCCTGCCAGATGAGGAAGTTGCTGATGCGCATTTCGCCGGAGGTGCGGATGACCAGGTCGGGGTCGGGGATGCCTCTGGTGAAGAGGTAGCGGCTGAAGAGTCCCTCGTCCACCTGGGAGGGCTGGACGCCGTCCTCGACGAGGCGGCGGATGGCGCAGATGATCTCGTCGCGCCCGCCGTAGTTCCAGGCGACACAGAGGGTGAGGCGCTGGTTGTTCCGGGTGAGTTCAACGGCGTGCAGCACCTTTTTTCGCAGGGCGGGTTCCAGTTGCTCGAGGCGGCCGATGTGGCGCAGTTGCACGCCCTCCTGGTGCAGTTCATCCAGTTCGCGGTCGATCACGTCGCGCAGGATGCCCATGAGGCCCTGCACCTCCTCGGTGGGACGGGCCCAGTTCTCGGTGGAGAAGGCGTAAATGGTAAGGTAGCGGATGCCCAGTTCCACGCAGCCGGTGATGATGCGGCGCAGGTTCTCGGTGCCGGCGCGGTGGCCGGCCAGGCGCGGCAGTCCGCGGGCCTTGGCCCAGCGGCCGTTGCCGTCCATGATGATGGCGATGTGCCGGGGAATTTTGGCGGGGGATTCCTTTTTACTGGCAGGCATAGGCAACCATGGAAGTTACACCTCCATGATCTCCTTTTCCTTGCGCTGCCCGGTGGCGTCGATCTTTTCCACCCAGCGGTCGGTCAGTTTCTGCAATTCGTCCTCAGCCCGCTTCAGGTCATCCTCGGAGATAAGCTTCTCGTGTTCGAATTCGCGCAGGTCCTTGATGAGGTCGCGGCGGATGTTGCGCACGGCCACGCGGGCATCCTCGAGCCGGGTGTGGACGACCTTGGTGAGGTCGCGGCGGCGCTCCTCGGTGAGGACGGGGATGCCCAGGCGGATGTTCTTGCCGTCGTTGTTGGGGGTCAGGCCAAGTTCCGAGGCCAGGATGGCGCGCTCGATGTTCTTGAGGGAGGCCTGGTCAAAGGGGCGGATCATCAGGGTGCGCGGGTCGGGGGCGCTGATGGTAGCAAGTTGCTGCAGGGGGGTGGGTATGCCGTAGTACTCGACCGGCAGGCGCTCGATGAGGGCCGGGGATGCCCTGCCGGTGCGAATGCCGGCCAGGTCTGCCTCCAGGGATTCGTGGGCGCCCTTCATGCGGGTTTCGCCTTCCTGGATCGTTTCTTTGATCATGGACACCTCCTTGGCGCAAGCGAAGATGATTTCGCGCAGAATGGAACCTGCTTAAGGATACCTTAAATTGAAAAAAAAATCCATGTCAAGCCCTGGCTGCCTGCGGGGCCAAAAACCCACCCGGCGCGGAGGGGGAAAACTGATACAATCCAGGCATGGGCCAGCGCCGCCGCCACATCAACTTTTACATCGGTTTGTTTATCGCCACGCGCACGGTCCTGTTTTCCGGCGTTCGCATGATCTACCCCTTCCTGCCGGTGCTGGCCCGCGGCCTGGGCGTGCCCATCGAGCGGGTGGCGGTGGTGATCTCGACGCGTTCCCTGACGGCGGTGCTCAACCCGCTGATGACACCCTACTCGGACAACCGGGGGCGGAAGGCCGGCATGCTGCTGGGGCTGGGGGTGTTCACCGGGTTCAACCTGCTCATCGCCCTGGTGCCGCGCTATTGGGCCTTCTTTTTGGGCACCTGCGGGGCGATGGTGGGCATCAACATTTACCTTTACACGCTGCAGGCCTTCCTGGGCGACGCCGTGCCCTACGAACGGCGCGGGCGGGTGCAGGGGTTGAGCGAACTGGCCTGGTCGTTCTCCTACTTCCTGATGATGCCGCTGCTGGCCCTGCTGATCTCGCGCAGCGGCTGGACGGCACCCTACAAGGTGCTGGCCGTGCTGGGGGCCCTGCTGGTGGCCCTTTCGGCCTGGCAGCTGCCGCGGGATGTGCGCTCCGGCCCGCCGGGGGCGGGAAGCGGCCTGTGGAAGCGCCTGTACCAGGTGTTTTCGTACCCGCCGGCGCTGGCGGGCCTGTTCCTGGGGCTGTTCATGAGCATGGGGAACGAGTTTATCAGCCTGATGTTCGGCGTGTGGATGGAGGACGACTTTGGCATGAAGATCGCCGCCCTGGGGGCGGCATCGGCCGTGATTGGGCTGGCGGAAATGGGCGGTGAGGGTTTAATGGCCGGCCTGACCGACCGCCTGGGCAAGCGGAGGTCCATCCGCATTGGGCTGGCCGCCAACTGTGCGGCGTCGCTGGCGCTGTACCTGCTGGGCGGGCGGCTGTGGACGGCCCTGTTGGGGTTGTTCCTCTTTTACCTCACGTTCGAGTTCAGCATCGTCAGCATGCTGCCGCTGATGACGCAGGTGCTGCCGGAATCGCGGGCGACCATGATGGGGATGAACTACGCCTTTTACGGCATTGGGCGCGCCACGGCGGCCCTGCTGGCGCCCTGGCTGTACGGGCTGGGGTTCGTGTTCTGCATTGGCGGCGTGGTGCTGGCCAACCTGGTGTCGCTGTGGCTGCTCGCCGGGGTGCGGGTGCGCCACGTGCCGGAGGAGGCTGGGGCGGCCGTGTAACGTTCGGGTTGCAAGGGAACACCCCGGCGGCATGACGAATGCTGCGCCGGGGCTGACGTTGGTGGAACCGGAACGCCCCCGCGCCCTGCAGGGCCGGGCGAAGCCCCTGCCAGGGCGGATCAATGGCGAGCAATCAACCCGATACAACCGGCGGCAGGAAATGCCAGCCGACGGGCATTCCCTTTTGGTGTGAGAAAGGCTTGATTAACGGAACGAAAAGACGTATCATCATTGTAGATACGAAAGGAGACACCCAATGCTCACAAAAATCCAAAAATGGGGCAACAGCCTGGCGTTACGAATACCGAAGGCATTTGCGCTTGACGTCCAACTTGAGGACGATTCTGTCGTGGAAATCACTCTTGTTGATGGGCAAATCATCATTAAACCGGTTGGCTCGCCAGCCTGGACGCTCGAACAATTGTTGGCCGGCGTAAATGATGACAATCTTCACTCCGAAATCGACACCGGCCAGGCGGTAGGAAATGAAGCCTGGTGACCCCATGGCATACGTTCCGGGGCGCGGTGACCTTGTTTGGATTTCCTTCACCCCACAGTCGGGGCATGAGCAGGCAGGCCGACGCCCGGCGGTCGTTTTATCGCCGGAAGCATACAACGCAAAAGTTGGTTTAGCGATATTTTGCCCAATCACCAGCCAGATTAAAAATTACCCTTTTGAAGTTCTGATCCCCGAGGGATTGGACATAAGCGGTGCCATTTTGTCCGACCAGGTAAAAAGCCTGGATTGGAAAATGAGACAGGCGGAATTTATTTGCACGTTACCCACCTCAACCCTTGACGAAGTCATGCAAAAACTGGGCACGTTAATCCATCCATAAAACCAATATGGCTCCCGGGCGGTAAAAAACGCTTGAGACGGCCTTCCAAGAACCAGCGGGGCCAAAGCCCTCCCCTTGGGGGATTGAGGTGCCAGCTGCGGAAACGCTGTTCGAATTCCATTTGCATCCCCTCATTCCATGAGGCCCGGGTTTGGCTTAAACTGTATCCACTGTTCGGGCGAATGGGGTAAAATGAGGTTCTTTTCGAATTACCGCCAGGAGAGGCCGCATGAAAGAGCCGCAGGATTTGCCGTACGAGTTCATAGACCAGGTGTTGTTCACCCAGGAGCAGATCCAGGCGCGGGTGGGCGAACTGGGGGCGCAGATCACCCGGGACTTCAAGGGTTCCCGGAAACTGCTTCTGCTGGGGCTGCTACGCGGCAGCGTGATGCTGCTTTCGGACCTCATGCGCAGCATCCCCCTGCCGATGACGATGGACTTCATGTCCATCTCCTCCTATGCCGGGACGAATTCGACCGGGTTCGTGCGCATCGAATCCGACCACAAGACGAACATCCACGGCTGGGATGTGATCGTGGTTGACGACATCATCGACACGGGCTACACGCTCCACACGGTGAACCGGCTGCTGAAGGACCGCAAGCCCAACAGGCTGAAGATCTGCGCCCTGCTGGACAAGGTGGAGCGCCACCGGGTGGAACTGCAGATCGATTACTGCGGCTTTCGCATCCCGGATTATTTTGTGGTGGGCTACGGTTTGGATATTGACGAAATGGGCCGCAACCTGCCCTACATCGCCTCGGTGGACCTGGAGAAATACCAGAAGATGCTGGCCCGCCAGAAGGCAGGGTGACCCGGCCTTGTTATCCATCGACCAGGTACGCCAGTTTTACAGCGAGGTGGACGCCGTGCACGATTTTGAGCACGTGCTGCGGGTGCTGCGCATGGCGGAGCACCTGGCGCAGGTTGAAGGGGCGGACCTGGAGATCGTGCGGGCGGCGGCGCTGCTGCACGATGTGCGCGGCAGCATGCCGGGGTCGGAGGGGCGGGCCGGGCACCACATTGCCTCGGCGGAATTCGCCGGGGAGGTGCTGGCGGGCGAGGGCTGGCCGGAAGAGCGGATCGCCCGGGTGCAGCACGCCATCCGGGCCCACCGCTACCGGGGCGGCCGGGAAAAGCCGGCCACGACGGAGGCCCGGGTGATCTTCGATGCCGACAAACTGGACGTGCTGGGGGCCATTGGGGTGGCCCGCGCCATGGCCTATGCGGCCCTGAGCGGGCAGCCGTTCTACGCCCGGCCGTCGGAGCAGTTCCTGCAGACCGGGCAGGAGCAGCCGGGGGAACCGCACAGCGCCTACCACGAATACCACTTCAAGTTGTGCAAGATCCAGGACAGGCTTTTTACCGAAACAGCCCGGGCCATTGCCCGGGAGCGCACGGAATACCTGGCCGCCTATTTTGAACGTCTGGGCCGCGAACTGGCCGGCGAATGCTGAAGAACACAGCGGATGCCGCGGCCGGCCGACGGGGTTCCTCCCAGCCGGAGGCGGGCGGCAGGCCGCGACATTGCAGGAGGATGATGGAACCGACACTGGAAATGCTGGAAAACTGGGCCCGCCAGGCGGGCGGGGTGCTGCGGAAGGGATTCCGGCAGCCGATGCGGGTGCGCACAAAGGAGGTCAACGACCTGGTGACCGAACTGGACGAACGGGCCGAGGCCGTGCTCATCCAGGCCATCCGGCAGGCCTTCCCGGGGCACGCCATCCTCAGCGAGGAGAGCGGCGAGGCGAAGGGCAGGGGCGGCTGCTGGATCATCGACCCGCTGGACGGCACGTTGAACTTTGCCCACGGGATTCCCTTCTTCGCCGTTTCCCTGGCTTATGCGGAGGAGGAACAGGTGCGGCTGGGGGTGGTTTACGCCCCGCTGCAGGATGAATGCTTTTCGGCCGGGCTGGGGCAGGGCGCCCGGTTGAACGGCAGGCCCATCCGGGTCTCGAAATCCACGGACCTGCTCTTCAGCCTGGTTTCGACCAGTTTTTCGCACCGCACCCGCGAGGAATGCACCCTGAGCATGCGGGCCTTCACCTGGCTGGCGCCGCGGGTGCAGGGGCTGCGGCGGATGGGCTCGGCCGCCCTGGAACTGGCCTGGCTGGCGGCCGGGCGGCTGGACGGGCTGTGGGATATGCGGATGAACCCCTGGGACGTGGCCGCCGGGGCGCTGATCGCCTGTGAGGCGGGGGCGGTGCTGACCGACCTGGAGGGCGGGGAGGATTACCTGGTGGATCCCTGTAACCTGGTGGCGGCCAACCCGGCGTTGTACCCGGCGTTGATGGGCGAGATCCGCAAGGTGATGGACCCGGATTTCAAGGTGGAGTAAGGGGCGGAACGCCGGGGCAGCCCCCAACGCCGCATGGCGGCGCGGCGGAACCATGCCGACGGCGGCCCGCTTGACGAACGCCCGGAATGGGGTTATATTAATATCAGCCTGCCCTCGTAGCTCAATTGGACAGAGCGTCTGCTTGCGGAGCAAAAGGTTGCAGATTCGAGTTCTGCCGAGGGCGCCAGGAGCCCCAACGCCTTTTCAGGCGTTGGCGCTTTTAAACAGCCGTGCGGAGACTCCGCACGGCTGTTGGCATTTGCGGGCCGCCCGGGCGCTATTCGGTGCGGGTTTCCACGGTGATCGAACGGCTGACCACGAGGTCGATGATGCTGATGGTGGCAACCTGTCTGCCCTTGCGGTAGACCAGGGTGGTGTACTCGTCGGCCTCGTTCGAGTCGGACGGCTGGAACTGCCAGCCGTTGTTGGGCATCTGGGTCTTGTAGAAATTGACCAGGTCGGCATAGGGCTGGTTGCTGGCGTACTGGGCGATGTCTTCGGTCTCTACGATGATGGTCTTCTCCCCGGTGAGGACGGGGATGTCCGCCGGGGCGCCGGGGGTGCCCAGTTGACCTGCGCCGGCCTCATCGAGGGCACTTTGGGCGGTTTCCAGCAGGCCGCTGCCGGCAGCCTGGGGAATCGCCGCCAGGGCGGTTTCGGCGGCGCCCGGGGGCAGCTGGGTTGCGGCAGCCTGCAGGGTTTCCAGGGCCCCTTCAGGCAGTTGCGAGGCGACCGCGCCGATGGTCTCCTGAACGCCGGCGAGCGGGTTCAGGGATTTGGGGCACAGGCAGGAAACCATGACCAGCATGACCAGGGCGATCAACAGCGACGATCTTTTTGAGCGTTCCATCTTCCTCCTCCTTTTCCAACTTTCCTTACCGATAAAATGTGAATTCATTATAGCAAAAACCCGGCAGGTGGAACCACCCATTTTTCGCCATTCGGCCGGCGGCCTTGCGGAGTATAATCCGATGTTGCGGTCACGCTGACCGAAGAACTGGAGGCAATTGATGAGCCTGCAACATTTCCTGGTTTGGATCGTCCTGGGGGGCATTGCCGGCTGGCTGGCCAGCATCATCACCGGGCGCAACCACCGCATGGGCTGCCTGAGCAACATCATCGTGGGCGTGCTGGGGGGGCTGGTGGGCGGCTGGCTATTAAGTTACTTTGGCGGGCAGAGGGTGACCGGGTTCAACCTGCCCAGCCTGCTGGTGGCGCTGCTGGGATCGGTGCTCCTGCTGCTGGTGTTCAATCTGTTCGGCCCCCGGCGGCGCAGAAGGTAGGCGCCCCGCCATGCGGGTGGCGGCCCCCGGGCTGCGGGTGGCGGCTGGCTTCGTCTGCCGCCGGCCCATGGGCGCCGGCCCCGCCGGCTGAACCGGAAAAATTGGGAGGAGCAAAGCATGCCCAGGCGGATCCTGCTGGTCGATGATGACGCCCTGCTGCGGCGCAGCCTGGCCTTCAACCTGGAGCGCAACCACTACGAGGTGCAAACGGCCTCTTCGGGGGAGGACGCCCTGGAGGCGGCCCGGCAGTGGCACCCGGACCTGGTGATCCTGGACATTGGCCTGCCCGGCATGGACGGGCTGGAGGCGCTGCGGACGCTGCGCGATGAACTGGGGCTGCCGGTGATCCTGCTGACCGCCCGCCGGCGCGAACTGGACGAGGTGTTGGGCCTGGAACTGGGCGCCGACGACTACGTGACCAAGCCCTTTGACCTGGACGTGCTGCTGGCGCGCATCCGGGCGGTGCTGCGCCGCACACAGGCGGCGGCCGGCCCCGGCGAGGTTGACCGCACGGTGAACGCCGGCGACCTGACGATCGACCCAGGCGGCCACACGGCCGTGCTGGCCGGGCGCCCGCTGGCGCTGGCGCCGCGCGAGTTCGACCTGCTGTACGCCCTGGCGCAGCACGCCGGAAGGCTGGTGACCACCGATGAACTACTGGCCCGGGTTTGGGGCGCCGAGTACGAGGGGCAGCCCCAGGTGGTGTACGTGCACATGCGCTGGCTGCGCAAGAAGATCGAAGACGACCCGCTGCACCCGCGGCGGGTGCTGACCATCCGCGGGCGCGGCTACAAGTACCAGCCGCAGGAGGCGGACTGATGCGCTCGCTGCGCGCCCGGCTGCTGCTGAGCATCCTGCTGCCGGTGCTCATCATCGTGCCCGTCACCGCCTGGGTGCTCAACTACCTGCTGCAGACCCAGGTGGTGGTGGCCGGCATCTCCAACGAACTGGTGCGCCAGGCGGTGCTGGTGGCCGACCTGGGCAGCGCCACCGTTGAGGTCTGGCAGGACCCGGGGCAGGCGCGCTCGTTCGTGGCCCGGGTGAGCCCGCGCCTTTCGGCCAAGTTGATGCTGCTGGACCCGGAGGGCCGGCTGATTGTTTCCAGCGACCCGGCCGACGCCAGCCGCGCGGGCACCCTGCTGCCGATGCCCGACCTGCAGGAGTTGATCGCCTCGCAGCAGCCGCGGGTGGTGTACAACCAGTCGCAGATTACGGACGTGATCGTGCCGGCGGTGACCCCCTCCGGCAGGCTGATTGGCTTTGTGCGGCTGAGCAACCCCCTGGCCGGGCTGTACGCCCGCTCGGAGCAGTTGGGCCGGCTGACGCTGTACGTGGTGGGCGGGGGCATCCTGGCCGGCCTGGTGCTGGGCGGGCTGCTTTCGCGCTCGCTGGAGCGGCCGCTGAGGAAGGCCAGCGCGGCGGTGTACGGGCTGGCCAACGGGCAGACGGACCTGGCCCCCCTGAAGGAGGAAGGCCCGGCGGAGGTGCGGCGGCTGATTACGGCGTTTAACACCCTGGCGGAAAAACTGAAAGCCTCGGAGCAGAGCCGGCAGCGCATGCTGGCCAACATGGTGCACGAACTGGGGCGGCCGCTGGGGGCGCTCCTTTCGGCCACCCAGGCGCTGCGCGGCGGCGCCGTGGAGGAGCGGGCGCTGCGCAACGAACTGCTGGAGGGGATCGAGCGGGAGATCACCCTTTTGCAGAACCTGCTAAACGACCTGGTGCGGGTTGACGAGGGGGCGGAGGCCCTGGAACTGCAGCGGGAAAGGGTGCAGACGGGGCGCTGGCTGCCGCTGATCCTGCGCACCTGGGAGGAGGCGGCCCTGCAGAAGGGGCTGGGCTGGTCGCTGGAGGTGCCGGAGGGGCTGCCGGAGGTCGAGATCGACCCGCAGAAGATGGCCCAGGCGGTGGAGAACCTGGTGAGCAACGCGGTGCGCTACACGCCGGCGGGCGGCCGGGTGCGGGTTTCTGCCGGCCGGGAGGGGGGCGGCCTGGTCATCCGGGTTTGCGACAGCGGCGCCGGCATCGCCCCGGAGGAGCAGGAGCGGGTCTTTCAGCCTTTTTACCGGGGAAGTTCGGCCCGGCGCTTCTCCGAGGGCATGGGGCTGGGGCTGACCATCGCCCGCGATGCGGCCCGCGCCCACGGGGGGGAATTGAGCGTGGAGAGCACGCCGGGGAAGGGCAGTTGTTTCCGCATCATGCTGCCCCTGCCCGCCGAAGATGGCGGCCGGCGGGCTTAAGTTCACCTTAAGGTCCGGAATAGTTTTTCATAAGGACGCCTGCCCCGGCAGCGGGGTATGATGCTGGCTGGAGCAACGGGCGAAGGCCCGTTTTGGAAGGAGGACTGTCCAATGAAAAACAAACTAAACACATTGAACCTGAGCCTGGTGCTGATTGCGCTGCTTTCGGCCTGCAGCGCGCTGCCGGCAGGCCCGGGCCTGAAAGCCACGGCACAGCCGGTGCTGCCTTCAACGGCAACCCCGGCGGCCAGCCAGCCGGCCGCCCCGGCGGCGCAGGGCAACCCGCAAACCGCCCCGGAGGGCGGCCTGGAGGCGCTGTACCAGGAACTGATCCCCTCGGTGGTGAACATCCAGGTGACCACGAAGCCGGAGAGCATGCAGTTGACCCTGCCCTTTGGCGACCTGAACCCATTCCAGGAGGAACCGCCGGCCCCCCGGCAGGGAAACGCCCTGGGATCGGGGTTCGTATATGACAGCGATGGCCACATTGTGACCAATAACCACGTGGTTGAGGACGCCGAGAGCATCATGGTCACCTTTAACGATGGCACCATGCTGGAAGGCAAACTGGTGGGTTCCGACCGCGACGCCGACCTGGCCGTGATCCAGGTGCAGGCTGCCAGCGGGGACCTGAAGCCGGTCGTGCTGGCGGATTCCGACCTGGTGAAGGTGGGGCAGAGGGCCATTGCCATCGGCAGCCCGTTTGGGCTGGAGGGCAGCATGACCGAGGGCATCATCAGCGCCCTGGGGCGCTCGCTGGAGACGGAATCGCAGTCGGCGGACGGGCCGACCTACACCATCCCGGATGTGATCCAGACCGATGCGCCCATCAACCCGGGCAACTCGGGCGGCATCCTGGTGAACCTTGAAGGCGAGGTGGTGGGCGTTACGGCGGCTATTGCATCGCCGGTGCGGGCCAATGCCGGCGTTGGCTTCGTCATCCCGTCCAACATCGTCCGGCGGGTGGTGCCGGAACTGATCCGCAACGGCAAATTCGAGCACCCCTGGCTGGGCGTCAGCGGCACATCGCTGCTCTCGCTGGTGGCGCAGGAGATGGGCCTGAGCGGTGACCAGCGCGGCGTGCTGATGATCGACGTGACCGCCGGGAGCCCGGCGGACAAGGCCGGCCTGCAGGGCAGCAGCAAGACCGCCCGCATAAACGGCCGGGAGGCCAAGATCGGCGGCGATGTGATCCTCTCCATCGGCGGCGAAGCGGTGGAAAAGTTCGACGACCTGGCGGCATACCTGGTGGAGAAGGGCGAGATCGGCAAACCGCTGGCGCTGGAAGTGCTGCGCGACGGGAAGAAGATGAGCCTGGAGGTGACGCTGCAGCCCCGCCCGCACAGCGCCGAGCCGGGGCAGCAGGCCGGGCAGGGGGCCGCCAGGGCCTGGATGGGCATCAAGGGCACCCCGCTGACCAGGGAGATCGCCGGCGCCATGGAACTGGGCCAGGCGACCCGGGGCGTGCTGGTGCTCGAGGTGGTCAGCGGCGGGCCGGCCGACAAGGCCGGCCTGCAGGGCAGCAGCAAGACCGCCACGCTGGACGGCACGGAGGTGCAGATCGGCGGCGACGTGATCACCGCCCTGGACGGGGAAGCGGTGAAAGACATGACCGACCTGAAGGCGATGGTCAACAGCCATGCCCCGGGTGACCGGGTGAGGCTGGATGTTCTGCGGAACGGGAAACAGGTGAAGGTGGAGGTGGAACTGGCGGAACCGCCGAACAACTGAGGCCCTCAGGCATGGGGCCATGGAACACCCGGGGGCTGGCGTTCGCCAGCCCCCGGGATGGGTTTAATCGTGGATGTCGCGGCGGAACAGGAAGAGCAGGATGGTGAAGACGGCGTTGACGATGAGCGGGGGGCCGACCTGGGCGAAGGTCATCAGGCCTGTGGCCAATTGGTAGGCGAAGATCACCACGTGGCCCAGGGTGAGGACGAGGACGAGGCGCGACAGTTTCGTCAGCCCGTGGCCGCCGCGGGCGGCCAGGAAGGCCGTGTAGGCGAAGGTGAGCACCAGTTGCCCGTAGAGCATGTTCAGGCCCTTGTCTGGCAGGGGGCTGGAGACCACCTTCTGGGCGATGGAGGGCAGGAAGAGGAACAGGATGCCCAGGACGGCCAGGTACAGCGTGATGAGGGATAGGATGATCCTTAATCGAGTGGACATGATAACTTCTCCTTTGGGTTGAGGTTGGGTGGAACAAATAATATACAATATAATATCCAAATACTCTTATTAATGCAAGATGGAATTTGGTGGGGAGAAGGGGGAGTGAGCGTTCTGCGCTGGGCGACAGGTGTTGGAGACCCCCCGCCGACGGGGAAGGGATGTTGTGGGGGGGGGAGGGCGCGGGGTTTTATTGGGGAAGCAAATTGATATGCGTGGAATTGCGATGGAAGGACCCTGAATCCTTAAGGTTCAAATTTCAAAATGACCTTCCCGCTGCCCGTGTGGTCAGCTATCCACCCTTTATAAGTTTTCCATGACACATACCACCAATCAACCCCATCGGCACGCCTGGGGCCGTCAAGGATCTTCACCCGCTCACCAGCTGGTATTTTGTAAATGATATCAACATCATCATTCTTTGTTCGATACCCCTCTGACCTTCTTAATGCCACATAATATATCTCATGGCTGATCACTGCTGAGATTTGATTGCTTTGCGAAGTATCTTTCACAACATATCCATCATCAATCAGCCAGGTGTTTCGTGAATCGTCCATTACGAGCTCATACATGATTGTGGACGTGCCCCTGGCGCCGTTGTAATAATCCAAAATCATTTTGACTTTTACATGGGCTTGATCTATCCCGGCTTGTTCAACCTTGCAGGAAGGTATCTGAATGACCACGACTGTATTCCACCAGTCCTCATAGGGTTGGTACTCATTTTCATGATAATCGTTTCGAAAATGTTCAGACAGGAGATTCCAGGTCTTCGTATAATTCCTATCGTTGATCGACTGAAAATAGCCTTTGATAAACTCACAAGGTGATTTTTTTGAAGACGTTTGGGAACCCGTAGGGATTGGTGATGTAATGAAAATGTTTTTTGTTATCTGCACGGTCGGGGTAAATATTGGTGTTGAAGTTGAGGCTATGGTCGCAATTGTAGGACGGGCCGTTTGACTTCCCGGAACTGGCGTGAAAATCGGTTCGTCAAGTTTGCAACCCGCCAGGAAAAAGCTGAAAAGAATGGAAAGACAACCGATCACAAGAAAGCCCTTTGGTTTCATAGCCTTGACCTTTTACGAATAACCCCATAAATCTATGGTGGTGAATAAGATCATCCCTCCAACTTGAGCCAGAATTCTTTTCCATCTGATTCTGCGACCCAACCCTCAAAACCATCGTTTAGCCTTTGTATCCTCCACATCATCCACCCCCAGCTGCATTCAGGACCGGAAATGACTTTTGCTTTCTGCCCAGGTTTGAAGTAACCAATGATGTTGCTGCTGGGGTGGTTGTCTGAAGAACTTCGAATGAACAAGTTATCCACATCGTTCTCAAGCATAACGATGTCTCCAATCCTAACCCGGGCTTTTGCACAATTACTGATCGCTGAATAGGGCTGGAAAGGAACCCGGGTTACAGATGGGTTGCGACTATCCTGTGAGTCACCTTCCGTAACATAGCCTTCATCAATCAACCAGGTATTTCGTGCATCGTCCATAACAAGCTCGTACAGGATTTTGGACGTGCCCCTGGCACCGTTGAAGTAATCAACGACAATTTCCACTTTAACCTGGCTCTGACCTGAAGCGGTTTGTTCGACCTTGCATGATGGAACCTGAATGTTCTCAGCCGTATTCCACCAGTCCTCATAAGATTTGTATTTATCATCATGATAATCATTTCTGTAGTGTTCAGAAAGGAGATTCCAGGTCTTCGTATAATCCCGGTTGTTGATCGACTGAAAATAGCCTTTGATGAAAGCACAAGGCGAATCCTTTGATGCCGTATGTGTTCTGAGGATCGTTGGTGTTTGGGCAACGGCAGGTTTGTTCACCTGGCTGGTGGATCTTGGGTTTGGAACACTGATAATCTGTTTTGTACTGTTCGTATTGGCGACCGGGGTTGGTCTGTGGATAGGCTCATCAAGGAAACAACCCGAGAGAAGCATGCCCAAGAGAAGTATATGGAAACGTGCCAATACTGCGCCTTTTCGTTTCATAGTATTACACACTGTAAAGCAGTCCAATTCAATGACGAATGGTTTACTCTAGATACAGAACACCGTTGATCCCTTTCACAAGGCTTATTTACACAACTTTATATTAACCGGATAAATATGGTTATCCAGCAAGTGGGGAGACGCCATTTGATGTTATGTGGTGTAAATCCCTTCTATAACATGGATGTCACTGTGTCTAATTGAGATGTGGTTTTAGATAGATTACAGCCAGGAAAGCGACGGCATAACCAAACCCCATCAGTATCACGCCTCCGCCAACGACGCTTCCTCCGAACTGAAGCAGAGAGGCAAAAACCATTACTATTATTATTAATATTAACCCAGTTAGACCATGGGTGCGGAGTTTATAGATCTGTGATTTAACAACAGGAAGCAAGCCAGGGTCCGATCTATTTTCAAGACATTTCACGCCAACCCAAATCATGGATAAACTAACGACACAGAGAATTATTGAAATTATTGAGAAAATAATCGATAATAAAACAACCCATCCTGTGACATCCTTGATGCTCCCGAGGACGAAGTTCAATAACGGTGTTTCCTCAAGGAATTTTAATCCTTTTAATAAGCCTATAGGTAAAACAACAAATTGTGGGCCATTCCCAAATTGGATGGATGACCAGGGAGAAAACCAGCCGAGCAACGAAACCAGGCCTGCCCCTAACCCCAAACCAGCCCCAATCAGGGGAAGGCGTGTTTGCCAAATATCAGGTTTCCCTTCCATTCCCGTTGTTTGGGTGGATTCTTTGGCCGCCGGTGCTCCACATTTCGGGCAGAACTGCATCCCCTCGCCTAGTTCATGACCTTTTTCACATTTCATGTCGCCTCCATTGATTTTATTAAGGGTGTTTTGGTTGTATTCTATTATATTGCTTAATCCAAATAATGCAGTTTACATATATGTTTGGAATGTTTATGGGTGATAATGGATTATGCAATAATTAGGTTTGTCTTATCTTGTTATGAGCTGCTATTAATAAACCAATAAACCCAATTGTTCCCAAACCGAAGAAACCTAATATTGCATAGATCATGGTTGTCCACCATTTCTGTTTAAGCTCCCACGAGAACCATACAAACAGGGATGTTTGAGCAATTTTCCCAAGCAGTTTTAATAGGTTGCTGATAGTATTTATTCTTTCATCGTAGAAATCTATGCCCGTCATTGCGATAAGAGAAATCCCCGTGAAAACTGAAATTAATACCAATACAATAAAGGTCGAAAAGTAAATAATGATAAATACTTTTCTTGATTTTTTTAGCATTGTAGAGGTTTTTGCTTCAACCAGGCTCTTTCCACACCATCGGCAAAGAATTGCCTCATCTTGAATTGCCTCAAAACAATAGGGGCATTTTTTCATTGCATTCCCTCAAAACAATTGGCCAGTAGCACCAAGATATAAACCGATGGCTGAATTTATTATTGTCAGCAGCAATGTAATGGAAGATAAGACCATACCGCTTATGACAAGGCCTCTTTTTGAAAAATTTCGTGCAACAATTCCACAGATTAAACCTCCGGCAGTGACAGGAAGACCAATAATGGGCAGGAGCCAGGCTACAATCCCCATGATTCCAAGGACAAGGGATATGATGGCCAGATCTAGATGATCTGACTTTCTAATCGTTGCTGGATGTTGAATTTGGGGCAATAGACTATTACCACACCATCTACAGATGATGGCGTCATCCTGAATTTCCTCGGCACAATAAGGACATTTTTTCGTGCCCGCATGCTCCTTTATTTTCTCCATCGGAAAACCAAAACTGCTGGCGGGTATTTGCCCTCTGCGCCCCAGAACTGGGCCAGAAAATAATAGGAATCATTGGTCATTTTTAATATGAAAATTTCATAACTGCCACTGTATGTTTGGCCTTGTTCATTGAACAACAATCGATACCCAATAGATGGCAATTTATCCAAGTAGTATCGTTCAATATCCCTATAAGTTGTGTCACCAGGAAATTCTGCATAAGACCATTCAAATTTTCCCGCAGGAATCGCAAGATTTCTGGCATGATCGTCAACCCATTTTGTCCAATCTTTACTGGTGCTCCAGGTTGAAGCAATCGATTTTGCGCCTTTGGGGAAGGAAAATTCTATCACATTTGAACTGCCCCCACCGAATGGAAGAAATGGGGTTGATTCCCATGTTGGTGTGCTACTCGGCATTGGTGTGTTTTTTATACCGGATGTTGGCTCAACATTGACCTTAATTGGATTTTCCGATATGGCGGGGGGCTTCAGGATGTTTAATGGGAACCATTTGTTGTTGATTCCAAGAATGATCATAATAATTAGTAGAATCAGGAAGCCGATAAATAATACATAACTCGTTTTCCCCCGCACTGCTTGATGCTGCCCGGTTTTTGTGTAGTTCTCTCGAGGAATCCCTGGCCTGGCAATTTCGTTAATTCGTTCATCAAGCCAATGTTTACAAAACCTGCAATAATTGGCTTCGTCCTGGATCTCTTCAGCACAAAACGGACATTTTTTCATGTTCCCCACCTCGATAAAGACTTAAACCGTTTATGGCATATTCAGTTATTCTTTTATGGTGTTTTGTTTAATGGATGCAATAATATTCACAATTATATTAGTGAATTATGCAAGATAATGCAACCTTTTTTGGAAAATTGTGCCAGAAACATCCACTGATATCTCACAAACGCTTGGGTTGCCAGTAAAATCAGCCTTTCGCTGAACGGTGACCAGCATATCCTGCCGCCGATATGGCAGGTGGACGAGTACGAGGCCATGCCATGCGGAAACAAGCCCTAATCCGGGCGGCGAAGCCCGCCCAAACCCGTCCAGGATCGGCGCCATCGCCGGGCCCCGGTGAACCACCCCCCTGGGCCGGTCGTCAGCCGATGTAGGCCTTCTGCACCTGCTCGTTGTTGATCAGGTCCGCGGCGCTGCCCTGGAGGATGATGCTGCCGGTTTCCAGCACGTAGCCGAAGTCGGCGATCTTCAGGGCGGCCTTGGCGTTCTGTTCCACCAGCAGGATGGTCATGTTGTCCTCGTGGTGGATCTGCCGGATGGTGTGGAAAAGTTGGGAGACGAGGAACGGCGCCAGCCCCAGGGACGGCTCGTCCATCATCAGCAGTTTGGGGTTGGACATCAACGCCCGGCTGATGGCCAGCATCTGCTGCTCGCCGCCGGAAAGCGTGCCGGACTTTTGGCCGCTGCGCTCCTTAAGGACGGGGAAGAGCGAGAACACCCGCTCGATGTTGAGGTCCACCTGCTTCTTATCCTTGTTCAGCCAGGCCCCCATCACCAGGTTCTCCTTCACCGTCAGGTCCTTGAACATCCGCCGCCCCTCGGGGACCAGGGCGATGCCCAGGGCGATGATATCCTGGGTCTTCCCGTTGTCGATCCTTGTTCCGTCGAATTCGATCCGGCCGTTCTTGCATTCAACCAGCCCGCAGATCGCCCGCAGGGTGGTGCTTTTTCCGGCGCCGTTGGCCCCCAGCAGGGTGACGATGGAGCCCTGTGGAACGTCCAGCGAGATGCCCTTGAGGGCGTGCACACCGCCGTAAAACACGTTGAGGTCTTTAATAGATATCATGTTAATCCACCCCCAGGTAGGCTTCGATCACCTTCTGGTTGCACTGGATCTGGCCGGGAGTTCCCTCGGCGATGGTTTCGCCGTGGTCCAGGACGAGGATGCGCGGGCAAATGCCCATGATGACGCGCATGGCATGCTCGATGAGAAGGACGGTGAGTTGGAACTCGTCCTTCAGGCGGAGGATGAAGTTCATCATGTCGTCGGTTTCCTCCACGTTCAGCCCGGTGGCCGGCTCATCCAGCAGGAGCAGGGTCGGCTGGGCTGCCAGGGCGCGGGCAACCTCCAGTTTTCGCTGCAGGCCGAAGGGCAGTTTGCCCGCCGGCTCGTGGGTGAACTTCTTCAGCCCCAGTTTGTCCAGCAGGTCCATGGCCTGGTGGCAGGATTCCCGTTCCTCCCTCTGGTACAGCGGGGTGAGGAGGATGGAGCCCAGGAAGGAGGCCTTGCGGTGCATGTGGAAACTGATCAGCAGGTTGTCCAGCACGCTCATTTCCTTGAAGAGCCTGGCGTTCTGGAACACCCGCACCAGCCCCTTCTTGGCTACGACATCCGGGCGAAGGCCGGTGATGTTCTCACCGTTGAAGAAGATGGTGCCCTGGGTTGGCGTGTAAAACCCGCTGATCATGTTATAGACCGTGCTTTTCCCGGAGCCGTTGGGGCCGATGATGCCGACCAGTTCGCCCTTCTCCATTTGCAGGCAGAAATTGGAAACCGCCACCAGGCCGCCAAAGCGCATGGTGATGTGGTCAATGTTCAAAAAGGCTGTTGTCATTGGATGCCCCTCCCGTCCCTGCCGGCGGCGGCACCGCCTTTGCCCAGCAGCCTTTTTCCCTTCTGCGCCAGCCAGTCCCAGGAGAACTCGCGCGAGCCGAACATGCCGTTGCGCATGAAGAGGATCAGCAGCAGGAGCAGCACGCCGAAGACCTCAACGCGCATCCCCGGGATGCCCGGGAAGGTGATGCCGAAGATCTCCTGTTTGGATTCAACGGCCCGGAACAGTTCGGAAAAGATGGTATAGATGCCGCTGGCGATGACGCAGCCGGTGAGGCTGCGAATGCCGCCCAGCACCACGATGGTGATGGCGGCGGTGGTCAGCGGCAGGCGGAAGGTGTTCGGGTCGATGGTGCCCAGGACGCTGGCCATCAGCCCCCCGCCGATGCCGATGAAGAAGGCCGAAATGACAAAGGCCAGCATTTTATGGCGGTACAGGTTGATGCCCAGCGCCTCCGAGGCGATCTCGTCCTCGCAGACGGCCTTGAAGGCCCGGCCGTAGGTACCCTTCTCGAGCCGGGCAAGGATGAAAACGACGATGATGGCGGCCGCCCAGGTGCCGGGCAGGGTGACCGAAAGGGGGATGCCGCGCAAGCCCATGGCGCCGTTGGCCAGCGAGGGCACATTGATGATGATCAGCCGGATGATTTCGGCAAAGCCGAGCGTGACCATGGCCAGGTAGTCACCCCCCAGGCGCACGGCCGGGGCGGCGACGAGGAAGCCGATGATGGCCGTGAAGACGCCTCCGAGCAGCAGCGCCGGCACGAAGGGCCAGCAGGCCTGGGCGATCAACGAGTGGGGCGGCACCAGCAGGTAGGAAACCTGCTTGACGGTGGGGTCGAGGGTGAGCACGCCAACAGTGTAGCCGCCGATGGCAACCAACCCGGCGTGCCCCAGGGTCAGCAGGCCGGTGTACCCGTAAACGAGCTGGAAGGTGCTGCTGAAGATGATGTAAATGCCCCAGAAGTTGAGGATCCTGACCAGGTAGGGGTCGATGGCATCGTTTGCCCAGTTGGTGAAGATGAGAAAGAGGCCGATGAAGGCGATGGTAAGGATTCTGTTCCTGTTCCTGGATAATATGCTCATACTTTCGCCTCCCGAATCATCACGTTAAAGACCCCGCCGGGTTTAAAGACGAGGAACAGGATCATGATAATGAAGGCAATGGCATCGCGGAAACTGGTCAGTTGGGGGAACAGGCCGATCAGGATGATCTCGGCGAAGCCCAGGATGAAACCGCCCACCAGGGCGCCCGGGATGCTGCCAATGCCTCCAATGACGGCCCCGATGAACCCTTTCAGGCCGGTTACCACCCCGATGAAGGGGTCAAAGGCCGGGTAGCGGAACCCCCACAGGATGGCGCCGGCGGCTGCATAGGCTACGCTGAGGGCGAAGGAAAAGGTGATGACGTGGTCCAGGTTGACCCCCAGCAGGTTGACCATTTCCATGTCGTTGCTCACCGCCCGCATGGCGGTGCCGATCTTGGTGCGGTTGGTGATCAGCGTGAGGAGGTAGAAAAGCAGCAGCGAGGTGACGATGATGAAGGGGGTCACCGCGGGGATGACGAGGTCCCCGATGCGGATGGGAATTTCCAGGAAGGCCGGTTTGGGGAAGGGTTTGGCCCTGGCGGTAATAAAGATCACCACCGAGGCCTGGATGATCATGGAGACGGCCACCGTGCTGGTGTAGGCCGACATCTTGTGTTTGCGCAGTGGCCGGTAGGCCAGCCTTTCCACGATGATGGCGATGAGCACGGTAATGCCCAGGCTTAAGACCAGGGCAAGGACCAGGGGCACACGGTACTGGATGACCGCCCACATGCCCAAAAAGCCCGCCAGCATGAAGAAATCGCCGTGGGCCATGTTGATCAGTTTCAGAATGCCGTAGATGATCGTATAGCCGATGGCGATCAGGGCGTACATTCCCCCCAGGGAAAGCGCAAGGATGATGAATTGGGTGGCATTGGTCCAGGTCATATTCGTTTTCCTGCCAAGATTTAATGGGCACGAAGGCCCTGTTCGGTGGGCGGAGGTTGCCGGTTGAGCGGCACCCTCACGAGGAAGAGCGGAATGCAGAAGGCGGCAATGGACGGAATTTCGGTAAACATCAGGCCTGTTTTTTGTTGGGGCTCAGGGAAGCCCGCCACTGGCAGCTTCCCTGAGCCTTCCTGCAATGCGGGCGGGTTAATCCGCCTGGATGATGTTCAACAGTTCGCGTTCGCCGTTCTTAAAGGTGAGGACGACGACGTTCTTATTGGCGTTGTGGTCCTTGTCAAAGGTGATGTGGCCCGAAACGCCTGTGTAATCGGTTTCCTCCAAAGCCTTGATGAGGGCCATCTTTTCCACGGTGTTGGTCTTTTCGATGGCATCCAGAAGGACGTTGTAGGAATCCCAGGCCAGGGCGGCCATCATGTCGGGCTTGCGGCCGTATTCCTCCTCGAAGTATTTCCCAAAGTTCTTGGCCACCTCCGTATCGTAGGCCGCCTCGTGCCAGTGGGTGGTGAAGATCAGGCCGGTGTTGATGGCATCACCGGCGATGTCGGCGATTTCCGGCAGGTCGCAGCCATCCGCGCTGAGGATGGGTTGTGTCAGGCCCATCTCGCGCGCCTGGCGTATGATCAGGCCCACTTCGGCGTAGTCGTCGGGGGCAACGATCACATCCGGGTTCAGCGCCTTGATGGCGGTCAACTGGGCGGAGAAGTCCTTGTCTCCCTGCATGATCGAGTAGTAGCCCAGCAGGGACGTTGGTTCGCCCGTCATGTCGTTCCAGGACGAGCGGAAGAAGTTGGCAATGCCGACCGGGTAGTCGGTGGAAATGTCCACCAGCAGCACGGCGGTTTTGGCTTTCATTTCTTCCACGGCCAGTTTGGCCAGCGCCCAGCCCTGGTAGGGGTCAATGAAGCAGGTGCGGAAGGCGTTGGGCTTGTCCTGGGTGACGAGGGGGTTGGTTGAGATGTTGCTGATGACCGGAATCATCTCCTTTACGGCAACCTCGTTCACTGCCATGGAGAAGCCGCTGGAGGCGGTGCCCAGGATGGCAATGGCCCCGTCGCTGATGGCCCGCGAGGCGGCCAGGGAAGCCTCGGCCTTGTCGGACTTGACGTCGTAGGTCTTGAAAACGACCTTTTTGCCCAGGACTTCCGGCCGGTATTTCCGGGCCAGTTCATAGCCGTCCAGCGAGCCCGTGCCGTATGCCGCATGACCGCCGGTAAAGCTGTCCACAATGGCGATCTGGATGGTGTCGGGCAGCGCGGCGGGTGCTTCGGCTGCCGGGGCGGCGGGTGCTTCGGCCGCCGGGGCGGCGGGTGCTTCGGCTGCGGGTGCTTCGGCCACCGGGGCGGCAGGCTGCGGTGCGCAGGCCGCAATCAAGAGAACCAGTGTGAGGAATACAGCTAACTTGGTCATTACAGTCTTCATATCATCTCTCCTATTCTGAAGGTTTACCGGATACGATTGGGGGACTTTTTTTCCTTTATCACCTTATGGTACTCACCTCCTGGTCAAATTTGGAACGAAACCGGAGCGTGTGCTCCCTCCCATTGGGGTGTTCAGAGGGCCGCCAGCATGTCGATCTCCACGCGGGCGTTGAACCCAAGTTGAACCTGCACCGTTGAGCGGGCAGGCGGGTTGTGCGGAAAATATTCGGCGTAGATGCGGTTCATTTCCGGGAACTCGTTGATGTCCTGCAGGTACACGTTGCACTTCACCACCTGGTCCAGGGAACAGCCGCCGGCTGCAAGGATGGCTTTGAGGTTTTCGAGGGTCTGGCGGGTTTGCGAGGCGATGTCGGGCCCGGCGAGCCGGCCGGTTTTGGGGTCCATCCCGGTTTGGCCGGAGGTGAAGAGGAAGTTCCCGGCCTGAACACCCTGTGAATACTGCCCCAGGGCAGCGGGGGCATTTTTGGTCTCAATGATCTTTTTTTTCATTGCGCACGTCTTTCCCGGTCATTTTCCCTTTTCCAAGAATTCGAGGGTTTCAAGCAGGCGGTCGATCTCCCAGGTCTCATTGTAGAAGTTCGGCGAAACCCGGATGCCCTCCTCCTTGCGGGGCAGCGGGAAGCCTTTTTCCGGCAGCAGGCGCAGCGCTTTCTCCAGGTCGGAGGGGATGAAGGTGATGATCTGGGAGCGGGCTTCGGGGCGCTGCGGGCTGAGCAGGGGGATGCCAAGCGTCCGCAGGCCGGAAACAAAATGTTCTGCCAGCATCCGGTTGCGGGAGCCGATCTGGTCCAGGCCGAGGTCCAGCAGGTAGCGCGTGGAGGCCTTCAGGGCGCAGACGCCGGCCATGTTGTAGCCGCCGGGCGTAAAACGCTCCGCGGTGGGGGTCAGTTCATAATCCTTGTGGAAATGGGGCAGGAAGCGCACCCGGTTGCTGTGCCAGCCGATGCGTTCCGGCTCGAACCGGCTGATCAGTTCCCCGCGGCAGTAGAAGAAGCCGATGCCCGGAGTTCCCAGCAGCCACTTGTACCCGCCGCAGGAGAGGAAATCGACCGGGCCTTCGTTCACATCAAATTCCATGGCGCCGATGGATTGGATGGCATCCAGGGCAAGGTAGGCGCCGAATTGCCGGGCCAGTTGGCCCACAGCCTTGAGGTCGTGTTTGAGGCCGTTGGTCCAGCTTACCTGGCTTAAACAGATCACCCGGGTGTTCTTGTCAACATGCGGGCGCAGGTCGTCAATGGTCACATCGCGGGTGCCATCCGGCTTTTTGCTGGGCACCACCCGCACCGAAACCCCGAACTTTTTCAAGCGCACCCACTGGTAAGGGAAGAACTCCAGGTCGGTGATGACCACATTGTCCCCGGGGCGCCAGTCGAGCATGTTGGCCATGATGCTGATGCCGGTGGCGGTGCTATCGATGAAGGCGATCTCCTCGGGGGAGGCATGGATTAATTGGGCGCATTGAGAGCGGGCCTCCACGGATACTTCGTTGAAGACCCAAGCGTAGGCGTCAAACCCGCCGCGGCTTTGGCGGTCGTAAAAATCCCTGGCGGCGTCCACCACGGGCTGGGGAATGGGCGCCACGGCTCCATTGTCCAGGTAGATTCTGCCGGTTTTGGTGATGTTGAAATCGTTGCGGATCTTTTCAATATCCATTGCGGGTCACTCCTTGTTGCTGGTTTCGGGCTGCCGGATGGCGGTCATCTCGATCTCCACCAGGGCTCCCTGGCCGATGCGGACCCCGACGGTCGTGCGGGCGGGCGGGTCCTTGGGGAAGAACTCGCAATAGATGGCGTTCATGAGCGGAAAATCCGCCATGTCGTCCAGGAAAACGGTGGTTTTCACCACATCGTCCAGGCTTGCTCCGGCAGCAGTGAAAATGGCTTTCAGGTTGTTGAGAGCCTGGCGGGTTTGAATTTCAACCGTGTCGCCGGCCAGTTGGTTCGTCACCGGGTTGATGCCGAGTTGCCCGGCGGTGAACAGCAGGCCATCTCCCGGGACGGCCTGTGAATAATGGCCGAGCGGGTTGGGGGCGTTTTTGGTGTGGATGATCCTCTTTTGCTGCCGGCTGGTCATTTGACCTCTCCCTGGTCCAGACCCATATTGCGATCCTGCGTCCAACGCAATGACGACCGATCGATTAATAAAGCAGCAACCGTGAAACACATAAGGGGGGATGCGCTGTTCCGGCACAGCGGGCCCGGTGGGCTGCCCCCAGCCGGGCGCCCGGCGATGGATGGAAGGGGCTGCACGAACCGGCCGGGCAGCCACCTGCCTGGAGGAACCAGAAAACGGTGTTCCCCTTCTTCCCTCCTCATACGTGTTCCAACCCTGACAGGCGAAAAGAAATTTTCGCTTACCCCATCATAACAAACAACCCCGTGGGCAAAAACAACCAATTGTCATAAATTAATTGTGAGATTCGTTATTGAACCCCCCGGTGGCAAGTGCTATAATTTTTATATTGAAAACCCTTTCCGTTTAGCGGAAAAATCGCATCGGCATCTTCCGATCGGCAGGAAACCATTGGACAATGAAGCAACCCCCAACCGTTCCATTGGCCGCCTGTGCAGCATAATCAACTGCTTTAACGACAACTGCACCACCCTTACCCTTTCCGAAATCAGCGGGCGCATCGGGCTGCCTGTCAGCACGACCCACCGCCTGCTGGACGCCCTCGTCCAGCACGGGCTGCTGCGGCGCGACCCGGACCTGAAACGCTACCAGCCGGGGTATCGTCTCATCCGCTGGGGTTCGGTGGCACAGGCCTCCATTGACCTGCGCAACCTGGCCCTGCCGCTGCTGCACCGCCTTTCGGCCCAGACCTGCGAAGATGCCGTGCTCTCCATCCGCCACGACGCGGTGGCCATATGGCTGGAGGTGGTGCACAGCCGGCAAACGGTGACCGTGGCCACCCGCCTGGGCATGCCCCTCAGCCTGCACGCCGGCGCATCCTCCAAGGTGCTGTGGGCCTTCCTGCCGGAAGCCGAGGCCCTGGCGCTGCTGGATGTGATCGACCTGGTGCCATTGATGCACAACACCATCACCGACCGCCAGGCCATGCGCCGCGAGTTGGAACTCATCCGCAGGCGGGGCTATGCCACCTCCTTCGAAGAGACCGACCCGGGGGCCATGGGCATTTGCGCCCCGGTGTTCGACCATACCGGCAGACCGGTGGCGGGCATCGGCATTGTGGCCCCCATTTTACGCGTGCCGCCGGAGAAGGTCGAAGCGCTGGCCCAGCCGGTTCTGCAGGCGGGGCAGGCGCTCAGCGAACGCATTGGCGGCTGGTTGCCGGAAGAGCCACCGGGGGTGGCCTGGGAAGAGCCAGGTTGCGAAGAGGAAGCCAACCAGGTTGAAAACAGGATATACAGGAGGACATCTTGAAAAGACTGATCACAGGAAATGAAGCCATTGGTTTGGGCGCCCTGCGGGCCGGTGTGAAGGTGATCGCCGGCTACCCGGGCACGCCTTCAACGGGGGCCATCGCCAGCCTGCTGGCCATGAAACTGGTGGACACCCACGTGGAGTGGAGCACCAACGAAAAAGTGGCCTTCGAGATCGCCACCGGCGTGGCCTGGGCCGGACACCGGGCGCTGTGCACCATGAAGATGTCCGGCCTGAACGTGGCCTACGATTCGGTCGTCTCCGTTGCCCATTCGGGCGTGGAGAGCGGGCTGGTGGTTTACGTGGCCGATGACCCGGGCGCCAGCGCCGGCATGGTGGAGCAGGATTCGCGCGGCTTTGCCCTGATGTGCGACATGCCCATGCTGGAGCCGGCCACGGTCCGCGAGGCGTTCGAGTACACCAAGTACGCCTTTGAACTTTCCGAGCGCACCAAAACGCCCGTCTTCGTGCGCCTGGTGACCGGCCTTTCCAACACGCTCTCCGAGGTGGACGTGGAGGAGCCGGCGCCTGTGTCGCAGGCGGAGGCGCTGCTGATCCACGACATCAACCGCTTCACCAAGGCCGGGCCGGTCATCGCCATGACGCAGCACCAGGATGTGATCCGCCGGCTGGGGGAGGCTGGCCGCCACATGCACGACGACGGCCTGAACCGCCTGGAACTGGCGGTAAAGAAGGGCGGGGTGGGGGTGGTGGCCGTGGGGGTTACGGCCTCGTATTACCGGGAAGCCCTGGAAGTGCTTTCCGAAGCCGGCATCGATACGGCACAACTCTCCTTCCTCAAGCCGGCCGCCTCGGTGCCTTTTGCCGCCGAAGAAGCCCGGGCGCTGCTGGGGCACTGCCGCAAGGTGCTGGTGCTGGAGGAACTGGACCCGGTGACGGAGAACGAGTTGTACGTGCTGGCCCAGCAGACCGGTTGGAAGGGGGACATCATCGGTAAACGCAGCGGCCATTTCAGCCGGGTGGGCGAGTACGGGCTGCAGCAGGTTGTCAGCGGGGTGGCAACCGCGCTGGATGCCAAACTCCCGGAGGGGTTGTTCCAGGGCAGCCAGACGGCAGCCCAGCAGGCGGCGGCGCGGCCAATCACCGTTTGCGCCGGCTGCCCGCACCGGGGTGTGTTCATGGCCATCAACACCGCCATCCGCCGCAACCGCTACAAGCCGGAGCAGGTGATGGTCACCGGCGACATTGGCTGCACCATCCTGGGCATGAACCCGCCGTTCAACACCGTGTGGAATGAGATCTCCATGGGCGCCAGCGTGAGCCTGGCGCAGGGCTTTGTTTACGCCGGGGTGAAGACGCCGGTGATCGCCACCATGGGCGATTCCACCTTCTTCCACGCCGGAATCCCCGGGCTGATCAACGCCGTGCAGCAGGGGGTCAACCTCACCCTCATCATCATGGACAATTACTGGACGGCCATGACCGGCATGCAGGTCAACCCCGGCACCCCCTGCGAGTTCTATGGCGGCTGCACCACGGTGGTGGACATTGCCCGCATCGTGCCGGCGCTGGGGGTGGAACAATTCTACGAGGTGGACCCCTTTGATTATGACAAGACCCTGGAGACCATCCAGCAGGCCATGAACCTGCAGGGGGTCAAGGTCATTTTGGCGCGCCGCGAGTGCGCCATTGCCATGAAACGCCGCACGCCCGAATTTGACAGCCGCATCCGGGTGGTGGACGAAAACTGCAACCTGTGCAAGTTGTGCGTGATGATCACCGGCTGCCCGGCCATCTCGCTGGGCGAAAAGGCGGTGGAGATCGATTACAACCAGTGCACCGTGTGCGGCCTGTGCATTGAAACCTGCAACCGCGCTGCGCTGGTGAAGGAGCCGATATGATGAACTGCGATGTCTACATGGTTGGTGTTGGCGGACAGGGCATCCTGACCATTGGCCAGGTGCTGACCCGTGCCGCCCAGGGCCAGGGCATCCCGGCCTCGTTCTTCCCCATCCGGGGCATGGCCCAGCGGGGCGGTTTTGTAAAAGCCCAGTTGCGCCTGGGCCGGGAGGATGCCGGGCCGAACATCCCCGATGGGCGGGCGGACCTGGTCATCTCAATGGAGGTTTCCGAATCGCTGAAGGCGGTGCGTTACGTGAGGAGGGGGGGCGAGTTCCTGCTCTACGGCTACCGCTGGGAACCGACCGCCGTGATGTTAAAGAAGGCGCCCTACCCGGAACTGGACGCAGTGCGGGCGGAAGTGCTGGCCGCCGGAGCCAGGCTGCTTTACGTGGACCCGGCCGGCCTGCCGGAACTGCAGGGGCGCAGGGCACCGGACAACCTGTACCTGCTGGGCGCCGCCCTGGGGCACACCGCCCTGGGGGCCATGTTCGACCGGGAGAGGGTAGCCGAGGTGCTGCGCAGCCGCTGGCCAAAGGCGGTGGAGATCAACACGCTCGCCTTTGAGGCCGGCTTGAAAGCGAACGTGACGCCAGAAGCCGCCGTGGAGGCCGGCGCATGAGCCTGCAGAGCCTTTTTTACCCCCGGGCAGCGGTGGTGGTGGGCTCGATGGGCGAAGGCAAACTGGGCAACATCCTGGCCGGGCAGATGGTCAAGGGCGGTTTTTCGCCCATTTATGCGGTCAACCCCAAGGGCGAGGGCATCCCGGGCGTGCCAGGTTTTCCATCCGTAAGCGCCATCGGCGCCGTGGTGGACCTGGCGGTCGTCGCCTCGCCGGCGCCGACCGTGGTGGATGTGCTGGAGGATTGCGGCAAGGCCGGGGTGACCGCGGCGGTCATCATCACCTCCGGCTTTGCCGAGGCGGGCAACAAGGCCGGCGAGCAGGTGGTGCTGGAGACCGCCCGCCGGAACAACATCCGCTTCGTTGGGCCCAACTGCGCCGGCATCTTCAACACCGGGCACAACCTCTTTCCGACCCTGGAAACCCTGCCCCCAACGGGGCGGACGGCGCTGCTTTCGCAGAGCGGCGCCTTCGGCGGGGCCATCCTGGCCTGGGCCGAGCGCCAGGGGCTGGGCTTCTCCAAGTTCGTCAGTTACGGCAACCGCGCCGACCTGGACGAGGTGGAACTGCTGGATTACCTGGGGGAGGATGATGAGACCGACGTGGTGGCTTTTTACATCGAGAGCCTGGCCAACGGGCGCCGCTTTTTGGAGGCCGCCCGCCGCTTCACCCGCCGCAAGCCGCTGGTCATCATCAAGGCCGGCCGCACGCAGACCGGGTCGCGGGCCACGCTTTCGCACACCGGCTCCATGGCCGGCTCCGACGCGGTTTACGATGCCGCCTTCCGTCAGGCCGGTGCGGTGCGGGTGGCCAATGTGGAGGAAATGTTCGACCTGTGCAAGGGCTTCACCAGTTTCCCGCCGGTGGGCGGCCGCCGGATGTGCATCGTCACCAATTCCGGAGGCCCCGGTGTGCTGGCCGCCGACCACGCCGAGCAGTTGGGGATGCAACTGCCGGAGCCCTCGCCCGAAACCCGGGCCGCCCTGGCCGAATTTTTGCCGGCCCACTGCGCCCTGCGCAACCCCATCGACCTGACCGTGGAGGGCACCGGCGAGGATTACCGGCGCGTTCTGGAGATCATGCTCAGGGAATACGATTCAGCGGTGGCCATCAACGTCAATACCCCGTACATGCCCTCCCTGCCGCAGGCGCAGGGCATCCGGGCGGCGGCCCGCTCCAGCGGCAAGGCCGTGGCGATCAACTTCATGGCCGACAAGACCATTGCCGACAGCCTGCCCTTCCTCCAGGCGGAGAACGCCCCCAATTTCGTCACCGGCGAACGGGCCGTGAGCGTGCTGGCCTTCCTGGCGGCCTACGAGGAGGGGCGGCAGCGGGGCGTGGCAGGCCCCCTGGAACCCCCGGCGCCCGACGCCGAACAGCCAAAAGCGCCCCTGCTGGAGCCGGAAGCCATGGCCCTGCTGGGGCGGAACGGCATCCCCGTGCCGCCCTTCGAGTTCTGCACCAGCCGGGATGCAGCCCTGGCAGGCTGCGCCCGCCTGGGCTACCCGGTTGCCATGAAGGTGGTTTCGCCGCAGATCATCCACAAATCCGATGTTGGGGGCGTGGTGCTGAACATCCGGGATGAGGTGGCAGCCGCGGAAGCCTGGCAGCACATGGAAGGCGTGGCCCGGGGGTTGGATTTTCGCGGCGTGGTGATCTACCCCATGCTGAAGGCTGAACACGAGGTGCTGCTGGGCCTGTCGCGCGACCCGCAGTTCGGCCCGGTGGTGGTCTTTGGGCTGGGCGGCATCTTCACCGAGGTGCTGCACGACATCTCGCTGCGGGTGGCGCCGGTGGACGAGGAAGAGGCCCTGCGCATGATCCAGGGCATCCGCGGCTTCGCGCTGCTGCAGGGGGCCCGCGGGCGCAAGCCGGCCGACCTGCCGGCGCTGGCGCAGGCCATTGCCAGGCTGTCGCGCCTCCCCTTCCTTTACCCGGCGATCCAGGAGGTGGATTTGAACCCGGTCTTTCTGCTTGAGAAGGGCCTGGTTGTTGGTGACGTGCGTATTCTGTTCACTCATGAGGAGGACAAATGACCAAGATCCGACAACAGCGCGGGCTGGACAGCATTAAGCCCTACGTTCCCGGGACACCCATTGAAGAGGTGCAGCGGAAGTACGGCATCAAGGATGTGATCAAACTGGCATCGAACGAGAACCCCATTGGGCCCTCACCCCTGGCATCGCAGGCTGTCATCGACGCCGTCCATGGGCTGAACTATTACCCGGACGGCGTCAGTTATTACCTGCGGGAGGCGATCTCCGAATTCCACGGCCTGGACCGGGAACAGGTGTTCGTGGACAACGGGGCGGACGGGGTCATCCAGTCGCTCTGCCTGGCCTACCTGCAGGACGGCGACGAGGTGATCGTCGGCCAGTCTTCCTTCCCGGTTTATGATATTGACGTCCAGGTGATGCGGGCCAAACTGGTGAAGACCCCGCGCAAGGGGTACGGGCTGGACCTGGCGGCCATGGCGGCGGCGGTGAACGAGCGAACGAAGATGATCTTCGTCTGCAACCCGAACAACCCCACCGGCACCTACTGCCCGGCCGACGAGGTGGCCGACTTTTTCAAGCGCATCCCCGATCACGTGCTGGTGGTCTTCGATGAAGCCTATTACGAGTTCGTTGACGTGCCGGACTTCCCGGACACGCTTTCCCTCATCCGCCAGCGGGTGCCGAACGCGGTGCAGTTGCGCACCATGTCCAAGGTGTATGGGCTGGCCGGCCTGCGGGTGGGCTACGGGCTGGGGGTGCCGGAGGTGCTGGCGCCGCTGTTTGTGGTCAAGGGCTCGTTCTCGGTGAACCTGCTGGCGCAGGCGGGCGGGGTAGCCGCCCTGAAGGATGAAGCCTTCCTCAAGCGGTCGGTGAGCGAAACCCTGCGCGAGCGGAAATTCCTGTACGACGAGTTCACCCGCCTTGGGCGCGATTACGTGCCCAGCCAGACGAACTTTATCCTGCTGCATGTGGGCCCGCAGGCGGCCGATGTGTACACGGAGGCCCTCAAGATGGGCGTCATCGTGCGCCCGTGCGCCCAGTACGAACTGCCCGAGTTCCTGCGCATCACCATCGGCACCCGCGAGCAGAACATCCGCCTGATCGAGGTTTTATCCAAAATACTGAAACAATGACAAAAAAATGATGCATGGGAGGTAGCACAATGGTTACAGGAGCAACACAGGACGATAAGGAGCTGGAGTATGTGGGGCTACGGCACTTGAAGGCCGTGCACTGGAACCTGACCCCTGCGCAACTGGTGGAAGAGGTGGTGCGGCGGAAAGAGGGAGTTCTTTCCAACCCGGGCTCGGTGGTGGTGAAGACGGGCCAGCATACCGGCCGTTCGCCGAACGACAAGTACGTGGTGCGCAACCCCGAACAGGAAGCCGAGATCTGGTGGGGCAAGGTGAACCAGCCGATGTCCCCGGAGGCCTTCGACAAACTGCTGTTGAAGGTGCAGGCCTACCTGCAGGGGAGGGAGGTCTTCGTCAAGGATGTGCGGGTGGGCGCCCACCCCGACCACACACTACCCATCCGGGTGATCACCGAGCAGGCCTGGGCGGGCCTGTTCGCCCACAACCTGTTCATCCGCGTGCCCCCGGACGAAGCCCGCAGGCAGGTACCCGGCTTCACCGTCCTGGTCTGCCCGGAATACCTTGCCTCCCCGGCGGACGACGGGGTGCGCACCTCCACGGTGATCGCCCTGGATTTCAGCCGCCGGATCGTGCTGATCGTCGGCAGTTCGTACGCCGGAGAGATCAAAAAAGGCGTGTTCACGGTGATGAACTACCTGCTGCCGCTGAAGGGGGTCCTTTCCATGCACTGCTCGGCCAACCTGGGGGCGGATGGCGACACAGCCCTGTTCTTCGGGCTTTCGGGCACGGGCAAGACCTCCCTCTCCTCAGACCCGGAGCGCGGGCTGATCGGCGACGACGAGCACGGCTGGTCGGACGATGGCATTTTCAACTTCGAAGGGGGCTGCTACGCCAAGACCATCAAACTGCGGGAGGAATGGGAGCCGCTCATCTGGGCCGCCTGCCGCCGCTTTGGCACCGTGCTGGAGAATGTGATCTGCGACCCGAAGACCCGCGACCTGGACTTTGACGACGGCAGTTTGACGGAGAACACGCGCTCGGCCTACCCGATCGACTTCGTGCCGGGGCACATCCCGGCGGGCTATGCCGGACACCCGAAGAACATCTTCTTCCTCACCGCCGATGCCTTTGGGGTAATGCCGCCCATCTCGCGGCTGACGCCGGACCAGGCCATGTACTACTTCCTCTCCGGCTACACCTCCAAACTGGCCGGCACCGAGAAAGGCCTGGGGGAGGAGCCGGAGGCCACCTTCTCCACCTGTTTTGGGGCGCCCTTCCTGCCGCTGCCGCCTTCGCGCTACGCCAACCTGCTGGGGGAAAAGATCGGGCGCCACCAGACCGCGGTTTGGCTGGTGAACACCGGCTGGACCGGCGGGCCGTTCGGGGTGGGGCACCGCATCAACCTGCCGCACACCCGGGCCATGGTCAAGGCGGCCCTCAACGGCGGGCTGGACGGGGTGAAGTTCGCCCCGGACGGGCACTTTGGCCTGAACGTTCCGGAAGCGTGCCCCGGTGTGCCCGCCGAGGTGCTGCTGCCCGAGAAGACCTGGAAGGACCCGGCGGAGTACCGCAGGCAGGCTGCCAGGCTGATTGAGCGCTTCGAGAAGAATTTTGAGCAGTTCGCCGGCGAGGTTTCTCCGGCGGTGGTGAAGGCCGGGCCGTAAGCCATACCGGAAGGCCGGGTTGCAGCCCCGGGAACGGCCGCGGTTTGTGATGGCCGGGTGGAACGGGCACCCTGCGCAGGGGGGGCGCCAGGGTGCCCTGTCGCGCCGGGGCACGGGGATGCTCAGGAAACCGTGCCATTGGCAAACTGGCTGTTGTAGAGTTCGCTGTAAAAACCACCCCGGGCCAGCAGGTCCTCATGGGTGCCCTGCTCGACGATGTCGCCGGCCTTCAGCACCAAAATCCAATCGGCGTCGCGGATGGTGGAGAGGCGGTGGGCGATGACGAAGGTGGTGCGCCCCTGCATCAGGCTGCGCATGGCCTGCTGGATGAGCACCTCGGTGTGCGTGTCCACGTTGCTGGTGGCCTCGTCCAGGATGAGCATGGTGGGCTGCGAAAGGATGGCCCGGGCGATGGTGAGCAGTTGTTTTTGCCCCTGCGAGATGTTGCTGGTCTCCTCGTTCAGCACCATCTGGTAGCCGCCCGGCAGCGAGCGGATGAAGTGATCGGCGTGGGCGGTGCGGGCGGCGGCCACCACCTGTTCGTCGCCGGACCCGGGGGCGCTGTAGCGGATGTTCTCCATGATGGTGCCGTTAAACAGCCAGGTGTCCTGCAGCACCATGCCGAACAGGCAGCGCAGGTCCGAGCGGCGGAAGGAGCGGATGTCCTTCCCATCCACCAGGATGGCGCCGTCGTTCACATCGTAGAAGCGCATCAGCAGTTTGACCAGCGTGGTCTTGCCGGCGCCGGTGGGCCCCACAATGGCCACCCGCTGGCCGGGCTGCACCTTCACGCTGAAATCCCGGATGATGGTCTTCTGCGGGTCGTAGCCAAAGCGCACGTTGCGGAACTCCACTGCGCCCTTAAAGGCGCCCATTTCCACCGGGGAATCCGCTTCGGGCACCTCCTCCTCGACGGAGAGGAACTCGAAGACGCGCTCGGCCGCCGCGGCCGTCTGCTGCAGGACGTTGGAGATGTTGGCCAACTGGGTGATGGGCTGAACGAAACTGCGCACGTACTGGACGAAGGCCTGGATGTCGCCAACGGTGATCATCCGGCGCACGGCCAGGTAGCCGCCCAGCACCACCACGGCCACGTAGCCGATGTTGCTGACGAAGTTCATCAGCGGCATCATGATGCCGGAGAGGAACTGCGATCTCCAGGCGGCGCGGTAGAGCACATCGTTCAGGCCGCTGAACACGCTGATGCTACGCTCCTCCCCGTTGAAGGCCTTGATCTCCGTATGCCCGCCGTACATCTCCTCGATGTGCCCGTTGGCGTGGCCCAGGTAATCCTGCTGCTGGCGGAAGAAGACCTGCGAGCGGCTGACGATGAAGCGCACGATGCCCAGCGAGAGCGGGATGATGAGCAGGGCCGCCAGGGTCATCTGCCAACTGATGGTCAGCATCATCACCAGGGTGCCGAACACGGTGACGATGGAACTGATGATCATGCCCAGGTTCTGCGTGAGCGTCTGGTTCACCGTGTCCACGTCGTTGGTGACCCGCGAGAGGATCTCTCCGTGGCTGGTGCCGTCGAAGTAGCCCAGGGGGATGCGGTTGATCTTCTCGGAGATCTCCCGCCGCAGCCGGTAGGTGATGTTGATGGCCACGCCGGTCATCACCCAGCCCTGGATGTAGCCGGCGATGGTGGAGGCGATGTACAGCCCCAGCACCGTGAGCAGGATGCGGCCGATGGCGTCGAAGTCGATGCCCCCACCCGTGCCGGTTATCTGCCCCATCACGCCGCTGAACAGGGTGGTGGTGGCACGGCCGAGGATCTTCGGGCCGACCACCGAAAAGACGGTGGAACCGGCGGTGAGCAGCGTTACCAGCAGGGTGACGTAGCGGTAGGGGCCCAGGTAGCGGATGAGCCGGGCCATGGTGCCCTTGAAGTCGCGGGCCGATTCGCCCTTCATCATGGCCATTGGGCCGCCGCGCCCCAGGGGGCCGCCATGGCGCAGGGGGACGCCGGCCTGCCGGTTGGGCGCAGCGGATGGCGAAGAGGGCTGCCGGTTGTGGGGTGTGCTCATCGCAGTTCCTCCTGGCTCAACTGGGAAAGGGCGATGTCGCGGTACACCTCGCAGGTTTCCATCAGTTCGGCGTGCCGCCCCCGGCCGACGATGCGCCCTTCGTCCAGCACGATGATCTGCTCCGCATTCTTGATGGTGGCCACCCGCTGGGTGACGATGAGCACGGTGCTGGAGGCGAGGGACTCCTTGAGGGCCGTGCGCAGGGCGGAATCGGTCTTGAAATCCAGGGCGGAAAAACTGTCATCGAAGATGTAGATGGGCGCCTTCTTCACCAGCGCCCGGGCGATGGCCAGGCGCTGGCGCTCGCCGCCGGAGACATTGGTGCCGCCCTGGGAGACGGGCGCCTGGTAGCCCTCCGGCCGGTTTTCGATGAAGGCTGCCGCCTGGGCGATGCCGGCGGCCAGCGCCAGTTCTTCAGGCGTGGCCTGCTCGTCCCCCAGGCGCAGGTTGCTGTCGATGGTGCCGGTGAAGAGGTTGCTCTGCTGCGGCACGTAGCCGATCATCCGCCTCAATTCCTGCTGCGGCACCTGGCGAATGTCCACCCCGTCGATGGTGATGGCGCCGCAGGTCACGTCGTAGAAGCGCGGGATGAGGTTGACGATGGTGGACTTGCCGGAGCCGGTGGTGCCGATGAAGGCGGTGGTCTCCCCGGGCCTGGCGGTGAGGGTGATGTCTTCCAGCACGTTCTCTTCGGCGTCCGGGTAACGGAAACAGGCCTGCCTGAACTCGATGACGCCGCGGAAAGGCCGGGGGAAGTGCTGCGGCTCGAGCGGGTCGTGGATGGTGGGTTCGGTCTCCAGCACCTCGGCGATGCGGTCGGCGGAAACGGAGGCCCGCGGCAGCATGATGAACATCATCGACATCATCATGAAGGCGAAGAAGACCTGCATGGTGTACTGCATGAAGGCGATCATGTCGCCCACCTGGATGGTCGAGGCGGCCACCTGGCGGGCGCCCACCCACACCACCAGCAGCGATACGGCGCTGGAAAGGAAGAGCATGGTGGGCATCAGGCTGGACATCAGCCGGCCAATGAAGCGCATGGTGCGCGTCAGGTCCTGGTTCACCTCGTCAAAGCGGGCCTCTTCGTGATCCTGGCGGTCGAAGGCGCGCACCACCATCATGCCCTCCAGGTTCTCCCGCATCACGCGGTTCAAGCCGTCCACCATCCGCTGGATGCGCTTGAAGCGCGGCATGGCCAGGCCAAAACTGCCGGCGACCATGCCGATGAGCAGCACCACCATCAGCCCGAGGATCCACCACATGGAGGCCGCCTTGCTTACCGCCCGGATGATGCCGCCGATGCCGATGATGGGGGCGAAGAAGACCATGCGCATGAGGATCATGGTGACCATCTGGATCTGGGTGATGTCGTTGGTGGAGCGGGTGATGAGCGAGGCGGTGGAAAAGTGGGCGATCTCGGCGCTGGAAAAGGCGGTCACCCGGCGGAAGACGGCGTCGCGCAGGTCGCGCCCCAGGCCGGCCGCCACCCGGGAGGAAAGGAAGCCCACCACGATGGTGATGGCCGCCGAGGCCAGGGCGATGAGCAGCATGATCCCGCCGACGCGCAGGATGTAGCGCGTTTGGCTGCGCAGCGGGTCGACGCCGAGGGCCTCGTATTCCGCCTTTACGGCGGCAATGGCCATCTGGTTGACGGTGGGGGCGCCCAGGGCGTCCAGCCGCTGGCTGATGCCGGCCTGCATGGCCGCCCGCGCCTGCGGGGGCAGGCCAGCCAGCAACTGGAAGAGGTCGGCGCCCTTGGGCAGCCGGGAGATGTCGAAGCCCATGGCCTGGCCGAAGGCCTGCACCTTTTGCGGGTCGGCGGCGGCCTGGGAGAGGAAGGAGAGGGCGGCCAGCCCGCGGGCCAGGGCGGGGGTTGCACCGTCTTCGCCGGCGGGCGCCGGGTCCTGCCGGGCGTACACGGGCTCGCCGGCCAGGGCGGGATAGGCGGTTTGCAGCTGGCGGTAGTCCGGGCTGCCGGGTTCAACAAGGCGGTAGGCCTGGCGGGCCTGTTCCTGCCCGGCGGAATCCAGGAAGATCAGGGCGCGCTCAAAGGTGGCCTGCCGGAGAACCTGCGGCTCGGCCGATTCGAGGCCCCCCTGCTGGATGCCGACGTTGATGATGCGCGAGAGGTAATCCGGCAGGGCCAGGTCGGCGTTGGCCTGCACGAAGAGCAGCAGGATGGTGATGACCACCGAGGCGGTGTAGGGTTTGAGGTGGCGGATGAGTTTGATCATGGGGCTGTGGTTTCGGTTCCGTTCATGGTTGGGTGGGAAGGCCGGGTTTTCCGGCCGGGCATGCCGGCGGCGGGGGTCATTTCCTCCCCCGGGCTGCCTCCTCCGCCTGGCGGGCCCTGCGGAGGAGCACCTGCAGGCCCGCTTCCACCTGGCGGCGCTCCTCGGCGGTGAGCAGGGCGCAGACGTCCGTAAGCCAGCGCTGGCGGGCCTGAATGCTGCTGCCGATCATGCGCTCGCCGGCCGGGCTGAGCTGGATGCGCTTGTTGCGGCGGTCCTGCGGGTCCTCCCGGCGCTCCACCAGCCCCTGCTGCACCAGTTTTTCCAGCAACTGGCTGGCGGCGGCGTGCGACACGCCCAAGGCCTCGCCCAGGTCGGAGACGCCGCAGGAGCCCAGGTGTCGGATGCGGAAGAGGGCGTTGACCTGGGCAACGGAGGAGTTCTGTTCCCGGGCAAAGCGGAGCAGGTTGTGCATGGTGTTCCGCAGGGTGATGCGCACCCACTCGTGCAGGCTTTCCAGGAGGGGATCGGTCATGATTAGGCTTCCTTAATGGTTAAGAGCGCTGAAATATATCCCCGGATGCGGGGATTGTCAAGGGTGGGATTAAGGGAGGATTAAAGGAACCTGCGGGCAGGGTGGGGCTGCCGCCGGGGCGGGGTTACAGCCGGCGTTTTTCCAGCCGGCAGGCGATGGTGTAGGCCGGGTTGTACACGCTGCCGATCTCGTACTGCGCGCACATGCCCAGCAGCGTCCCCACCGCCTGCGGGCCGATGCCGTGTTCGGCTTCCAGCCAGGCGGCCATTTCGCTGGTGGCGTGCTGCAGGGCCTGCTCCAGCGGGCGGGCGTTGCCGATGGTGAAGAGGTGCGTGGCATCCTCGCCCCGCGGCCAGTGGATGGGGCGGCCTTTGATCACCTCGAGGCTGAACTCCACCTCGAAGGCGGTCTCAACGCCGGTGCCGCACACCTCGCCCTCGCCCTGCAGGGCGTGGCCGTCGCCCAGGGCGAACAGCGCCCCCGGCACGAAGACCGGGAAGAGGGCCGTCACCCCCTGGCGGAAGCCGCGGTAATCCATGTTGCCGCCGTGCGGGCCGCAGGTGGCGGTGGAGATGGCCTGCCCCAGCGGGGGTGCCACCCCCAGGCAGCCGATCATCGGCTGCAGCGGCAGCACCAGCCCCTCCAGGCCGGCGGGCGGGTCGTCCAGGCGGGCGGTGCCGGCGGCGCGGTCGATGCGCCAGCCCAGCAGGCGGGGCTCCGGCAGGGATTGCGCCCGGGCGGGCTCGACCACGTTGGGCGCCAGGTGGGATTTGGAAAAGCCGTCGTCGCGGGCGGGCGCCAGGCGCTCCAGGTGGACCGCCAGGGCGTCGCCCGGTTCGGCGCCTTCAACATGGAAGGGGCCGCTGAGGGGGTTGGGGCGGCCGGCCTGCGGTTTGCCTTCGGCATCGGCCCCCCAGGCGTCCAGCAGGCGGGTGGCCACCCGGTCGCCGCTTTTCAGGCGCAGCGCCGGCGGGTGGGGGCCGAACGTGTTGTAATGGGTGGCGGGCTCAAAATGGTGGGTGGTCATGGCCGTTTCAGGTATTTGAGCGGGTGGCGGGTGTGCTGCGATTTGCTGGAGGCCGGCACCACGCTGATCGAGCCGTCGATCTCCAGCACGGCCATTTCGACCGAGGAAACGTCGCTGACGCCGTGCTCGCGCAACGCCTCGTCCAGGATGACGGAATCCAGGCCCTCTTTGCGCAGGTGCTCCTCGAGAACCTGGCCGTGCAGCACCAGGAGGGTGGGCGAGCCCTCAACCACCTGCCGCAGGCGCGGCCAGCGCAGCCGCAGCCGCACCAGCAGGGCGTTCAGCGCCAGCAGAACCAGGGCGGCCAGGATGCCGCCGGACAGGGAGGTGTCGGGGCCGACCATGGCGTTCTGCACGGCGTTGGCGATGAGCAGCAGCACCACCAGGTCGAAAACCGTCATCTGCCCCACCTCGCGCTTGCCGGCCAGCCGCAGGCCGGCCAGGATCACCAGGTAAACCGCCGCGGTGCGCAGCACCACGTCCCAGGCCGGGATTGTCATCGTAAGCATGGAAAATCACCTCCGTCCGCCCCTGCCGGGCAGGGTTGGGATCGCTGAAAGGATCGCCACCCATATTGTACCGGATGGCGATTTTTTGACAACCATGAGAATTTATTGTACAGGGAAGAAAAAAGGAAGGAGAGTTCAACAGTTGAGTTCAACCTTTGAATTGCAGAAAATAATCCATAACAAGACCGGACTTCACTTTTTACCAAATTTATGGCAATCAGTTATATACTTATTAAGATCCTTTAATAAATCACAGCCCATTAATTGGATGAAGATTTAGGCGTTATGGTGCCAACCGTATTTGAAAACGCGAAAAAGAACAAGGCGGACGATTTTTATACACAACTACCCGATATAGAAGCGGAAATGCGCCACTATAAAGAGCATTTTCGCGGCAAAGTCATTTTCTGCAACTGCGACGACCCGTATGAGAGCAATTTTTTCAAGTATTTTGCGATGAATTTTAACCACCTGGACTTGAAGAAATTGATCGCCACCTGCTACGCCAAATCCCCGGTTGCGTGGAAACAACTCTCATTGTTGGATGTTAACAGCCTTGAGAGGAAAAGCAATAATGCCAGAACTCCCTATAAAAGCGAAATTTGTGAAGTTAGTGACAAGAACGAAGATGGCGCGA
This sequence comes from uncultured Anaerolineaceae bacterium, assembly GCA_964420835.1. Lineage (GTDB taxonomy): Bacteria > Chloroflexota > Anaerolineae > Anaerolineales > Anaerolineaceae > CAYQUO01. Next base: position 32,942 of record CAYQUO010000007.1, on the reverse strand, counting down.
TTGATTTGACCGATGTTGAATTTCTCCTTAAAAATCAGAAAAACGCAATATCCCTATTGAAAGGCGATGGTGATTTCCGCTCGCATGAATGTATCGAATTGCTAAAAGAAGCTGATATCGTTGTGACCAATCCACCTTTTTCATTGTTCCGTGAGTATGTTGCTCAATTAATGGAATACGAAAAGAAATTCATCATTATTGGAAATGTAAATGCGATAACCTATAAAGAAATATTTAAGTTAATGAGTGACAATAAAATCTGGCTTGGCCAAAGTATCCATAGTGGCGATCGCGAATTTCGTGTGCCGGATACTTACCCATTGCAGGCGGCAGGATTCAGGGTGGATGAAAATGGTGTGAAATTTATTCGCGTAAAAGGCGTTCGCTGGTTTACGAATCTGGATTTTAAAAAACGCCACGAGAATCTCATTCTATATAAGCACTATACACCCGAAGAATACCCGAGATATGTCAACTACGATGCAATCGAAGTATCGAAAACAGCGGATATACCATGCGATTATGCAGGCAAAATGGGCGTTCCGATCACCTTCCTCGACAAATACAACCCTGACCAGTTTGAAATTATTGGGTCAAGCCGGTTCGTCGGAAAACCGATGTCTGAATTTGCCGCAAAAGGAACGTATGTTTCGGGAGGTATCCGATTTTACCTTCCAAACGGAGATGGCACCTATCGATGCTTATATGATCGGATTGTGATCAAGCGGAAAGGGGCATTGGGATGAAAATCGAATTGCACGAAATTACTGTACGTGAAGTAGCGGAAAATTACGTCGATAATGACGAAGAAGGTGTGATCGGCTACGGCGGCAGACTGAATATCCGCCCCCAATATCAGCGGGAGTTTATCTACGACGAAAAGAAACGCAATGCCGTGATTGAAACGATACGCAATTCCTTTCCGCTGAACACGATGTACTGGGTAAAAAACCAGGATGGGACATTTGAAGTCCTGGACGGGCAGCAGAGGACAGTCAGTTTCTGCCAGTACGTGAACGGGGATTTTTCAATAAACAACCGCGCTTTCCATAATTTAACGAATAACGAAAAAGAGCAGATATTAAACTACCAACTGATGATCTATTTCTGCGAGGGAAACGACAAGGAAAAATTGGACTGGTTCAAGATCATCAATATTGCGGGGGAAATTCACACTGACCAGGAATTGCGAAATGCCGTCTATACCGGCCCCTGGCTTTCAAATGCAAAGTCCATTTTTAGTAAAAGCAACTGTGCGGCATATAATTTATCAAAAGACTATGTAAACGGCTCTCCTATACGACAGGAAATACTCGAAAAAGCATTGAAATGGATCTCAAAAGGGCAGATCGAAAATTATATGTCCATTCATCAACATGACCCAAATGCAAATGAGTTATGGATATATTTTAAAAATGTGATCGATTGGGTTAAGTTGACATTTACGACATACCGCAAAGAAATGAAAGGCGTTGAGTGGGGTGGCCTGTACAATAAATATAAATCAAATATGTTTGACACGGATAAATTGGAACAGGAAATTCAAATCCTTATGATGGATGATGACGTCACCAACAAAAAAGGCGTCTACTCGTACATATTAACCGGCGACGAAAAAATTTTGAATATCCGTGAATTTACCGAAAGCCAAAAAAGAACAGTGTACGAAAAGCAGAAAGGCATCTGTGTTAAGTGCGGTAATCATTTTGGATTGAGTCAAATGGAAGCAGACCATATCACACCCTGGCATGAAGGCGGAAAAACAATCCCAGAAAACTGCCAGTTGTTGTGCAAGAATTGTAATCGGGTAAAATCCGGGAAATAAAATTTGGATTACTCAGCCATTTCAAATTCAAGTGATGAAATTAATAACCCCTAATTGCAGTACCAATATCCAGCCAATGCAGCAGCATTACTCGCATACCTCTGCCTTCTGGAGACAAAGGTTGATACTTGTTCAAAAATGATCTGACTTTTGGGTAATGAATATACTCTCTCAATTTTTCATCCAACATTATCTGCAACCTCTGTGTATATAACCCGGCAATAATCGTATTTATTGGTGTTATTGCCGTATGATAGGTACTAAATACTTTCACTTCTTTACCGGATGGGAGTTTATTGTTTTCTGTATAAACGCCATTGTCAAAATTCTGTTTTAATTCCCCCCATTGTTTTGAAAGTAATCCGATGTAAGCCAATGAGTTCGCAGCATATTCACCATTTGAAATAATAACACTCGGTGAAAGCTGGATGATTTGTGCATGGAGAAGTTGCGCGCAACATTTCCTTGCTGCTTCTAAGACCTTTGATTTCCGCAGGTTTTGGTTTTTCTTGTCTGCTCCGTGCAATAAAGCATTTGTCCAATAATGTTTCTTTAAGTAAGGGTCTATATCACCTTCGATGTCAAAGGATACAGCCGCATTCCATAAATCATAGGCATGCTTGGCGGTTTTATCTGTCGGGTTCTTGCTGTTGTGAACAAAACACAAACGTCCTGTTATTTCTGGCGTTGTGCCAGCCGGATCTTGAACTATTTGGATACTAATAGCTTTATCATTTGAGGACCAGTCTATTCCATGTTCTTTACAACTAACACCGAAAGCTATTGGCCCAACAATTATTGGATTCCAAGGACAATTTTTACAAAATTTATGTTTGCCGATTCTTGCTTCTTCGAGGAGTCTTTCCACTGCTTTATTCTCTGAGGTTATCAATAAAAATTATCCTTATTAATACCCCACATTTACGCGATTATCCATGCATTTCACACAAATTAGCCATATATTTCTCTCGATAAGTGATAAATCTATTCGGCATGTATAAAAAACGTATCTGATGTATTACCCATTTGTCATATTCGTAAGACCGCGCACCAAGCCGGTTATTATTCCTGTCCAGGTTACAAATTACCTGTTTACAGCCATCCCATTAAAAAAAACCGGATAATCTTAGGCCACCTCGCTGACCCTCCACAGCATCACCTTAAGCCCGGCGGCCTCCTGCAGGCAACCGGGCGGGGCGGCAGGTGCCTTCCCGCCATCCGGCTGCGCCCGCCCTCCCGGGCCTCAGGGCGCCGCCGTCTGCGCCAAAAGGTCCAGCAGCAGGCCGAGCGGCTGGGGGTTGTTGCCCGGCCGCAGCAACTGCATGCCGTGCCCGCCGGCGTACTCCACGGCGGTGTACAGCCCGCCGGAGGCCTGCCGGCAGGCGGGCGCCGATTCGGCATCGTCGCGCCCGTACAGGCAGTACACCGGCACGCCCTCGCCGTCCAGTTCCTGCACGGCTTCGACGTAGGGCAAGCCCAGGTAACCGCCGGGGGAGAGGTTCAATGTGGCCCGGCAGGTTCCCGGCACTTGCCTATTAATGTAGGCACAGCCGTCGATCGAGCCGTCCGCCCCGATGCTGGCCCCGGCGGTGACAATGCGCTGCGGGTCGACGCCCTCCAGTTTGACCGCCTGGTCCATGGCGCCCTGGGCGTCCTGCAGCCATTCGCCGGGGGTGAAGCCCGGGCAGCCGCCCTCTTTACAGCCGCGGTAGGTGAAGGTGAAGACCCCCCCAGGACGCCCCCGTCGGTACGGATGGGAACCAGCTTGCATCCAGCCAGGGATGATCCTGCGGGTTCTCCGGTCCGCCGCCGCCGTGCTCGCGGTTCTGCAGCCACAAGGCGATCTCCACCCAGTCATACTGGTAACCGCGCGCCCAGTGGAACAGCACCACCAGCGGCGCCGGGTTGACCGCCGCCGGGTAGTAGGTCCCCAGCAGCGGCTCGCCGTCTGCAGCGCTGAACTCGATCTTCTGTGGGTCGGCCGGCAGCGGCTGCGGCCCCGCGCCCGGGGCGGGGGCTGCCGGCCCGCCGGGCGGCGCGCTTGTCGGCTGGCTGGGGGCGGTTTGGGCCGGTTCGGCTGGTTGGGCCGGGGCGGCGACCTCGGCGGGCGGGGGAACGGGCGTTCCCGCCTGCCCGCCCAGGCAGGCGGAAATTGATATAATAATGAAGGCAATGACGAGGAAGATTACGGGTTTCCGGTTCATGGGTTCCCTCCGGGGGGGGGCAACATGCCTCGCCCGAATCCATTATAATGACATTTCACATTCCGGCGCCCGCCGGCGTGCCGAAAGCGGCGGGCGGCAACAACCAAGGGGAGGGTGCAGCCATGGAGGAATTAAACGGCAGGCGGCCGCCGGAGGGCGGCCCGGCGCCGGGCGAAGCCGGCGAACCGGCAACCGGCGGGCGGGTCACGCCCGGGCCGGTCTTCCTGCCGGCGCTGGTCTTCGGCGCCGTGCTGGGGGGCATCATCTTCGCCTACCGGCTGAAGGTTGGGCCGCCGGCGGGCGCCGGCGGGGGGCTTGCCGATGCCGCCCTCTCCGGGCTGAGCAGCGCCGCCCTGTACGCCTTCCTCTACGCCTTCGTGCAGTGGGTCTGGCGGACGAAGATCCGCCCGCTGCCCGGGCTCACCTGGAAGAGTCGCGGCACGGGTTTTTTCAGCGCCCTCGTCTTCCTGCTCGCCTTCCTCCTGGCCGCCGTGCTGGGCGGGCTGCTCATCTGAGCGGCGCCCCGGTGGCCTGCATCCACCCGGTCTCCTCGCAATGGGCGATCACCAGCCCCAGGGCTTCCTTAAGCGTGGCGGTGGTCAAATCCCCCCGCTCCAGCATCGCTGCTGCCAGTTGCAGGTTGGATGTTTCGGGGGCCTGCAGGGCGAAGCGGGGGGGCTGGCCCTTCTCCCGGGAGCGCCTGATGACGGGGCGGGGTTGGGGGAGATTACGCATCGGTCACCTCCACGGCAAGGGTGGCGTTGCCGGCGGCGCAGTGGAGGGTGCGATCTGCCGGCCTGAGAATGAACAGGCCTGGCACGTCGGCCTCGAGCTCGAGGATGCCGGCGCCGTCCTGGAGCGGGACCTCTTCTGCCAGGCCGTTGATGTCGATGGCCACCGTCTGCTGGCCGGGGCAGGACACGTCCACGCGTACAATTCGGCCGGGCTGTGCCTCCACGCTGATCGTCCTGCCGGTGATGCCGGAGACGGAGAGGACCAGGCGCTCGGCGTAGTCCTCGAAGGGCTGGTCAACTTCTTCCAGCGTCTGCCCTTTGGCCAGGACGATGCCGGCGTTGAACTGGTGGAAAGAGTGGATGGATTGATCGGGGTTGCGGATGATGATGGTCATGGAGTACCTCCAAAGTGGTTAGATCCAGGCAAGGATGCGGTAATAACCGCCGCCGGAAATATAACGGGCCGAGGTGATGGTCCCATAACCTGCCTGGTTTGGACAGGTGACGTACACATTGCTGGCATTTGCCCCCTTGAGGGCGATGGCGTAGGCATACACGTTGGAGTAGGCCACGCAGGCGTCAGCGATCTCATCGCCGGGCCCGGGGGCGGCAATAGCCGAATGCCAGAGGATGACCAGGCGGGGGGTGACGCCCAGACTGTGGGCCTTGGTGTAGGTGTTGTTGTAGGCGCAGGCGAACCAGCCAGAATCATAATCAGCGTAGGGCAGGGGCTGCTGGTCGTAGGTGCGGATGCTGTTGAGGATGAGGTGGGAGCCATCCCATTGGACTTGACCGATGATGCGGGTGGTGGATGTTTCGACGGGGGAGGTGTTGGCCTCGAGGGTGAAAGTGGTGGCGCCGGCAGTGCGTTTGGCAAAGATGTACCAGGTGGCGGCGCCGCCGGAGAAGGTGCCGGCGGCCAGGTCCACGTTGGCGGTGGCCCTCAGCATGTACCCGCCGATCATGATAGTGGGCGGGTTGGTGGTGGAACAGGGGATACGCAGCCGGTCGGTGGCCAGGTAGGTGAGCCGGACGTCACGAATGTGGCGGGTGAGGAAATCGCCAAGGGGGATGACGTTGGCCGGATCCTGGCCGAGGTAGAGGGCATCGGCGCGCAGGTTGTTGTAGTGCTGGTGGGCGGTGGGCTGGCCGGCGGTGACGTCAGAAGATAAGGGGTATGCCATAAGTAGTTATCCTTTCAGGGGAGAATCTACCTCCAGTACGAATTGTTCCAGGTGCGCGGGCCGGTGTAGGTGGCCAGGTCGACCCAGAAGGAATTGAACCAGGCGATGGGGTCCGGGGAGGCAAAGACGAAGGTGGAACTGGTGAGATGCACCTCGATGGTTTCCATGCCCGGGTAGATGGTGTCGATGAGGATGTTATCCAGCGTGTTGAGGCCGGTGACCAGGCCGGAGGGGGTGTTGAGGGTGAGGTTGGAATCGTGGTACTGGCAGAGTTCCAGGATTTTTGCCCGCATGACGGCGGCGGAATCGGCGTGGGGAGAGCCGTCGGGGTTGAGCAGGCCGTTGGCGATGACGATGACGAACCAGAGGTGCCGGACATCGTGGGGGATGCCGAGGGCGTCGTTGTAGGCTTCATAATGGATCTTGATGGGCGGGCCATAAGCCGACTTGGGAAGGACCTGCCCGGGGGCCAGGTTGTAGAGCAGGAAGCCAAACTCTGCACCGCCATCGACCAGGGGGTGGGAGAGGGTGAGGTCGCAATCGACGCCGATGGTATAGGTCATCCGCTGCCTCGATCAAGGGCGAACCCGCTGGAAGGCAGCGGGTCTGCGTGGCCGGCCGAGGCGAACTTGAGTTTGAGGCAGGTTTTCAGGAAGGCATCGTGCTGCCTGCGCCCCCACTTCTCAAGACTGTCGACGTCCTTGATGCGCTTGGCCGGCACCTCTACGACCATGGAAGCGCGGCTGATGGCGGACAGGCCGGCGGCTCCCTGCACCAGCAGGGAGTTATAGGAAGGTGAGAAGGATGTGCGGGTCTCGCCGTCGAGGTTGAGGATGATCTGCCTGCAGGTGTAATGGATGCGCAGGACCTCGCCCACCTGCGGAGAGACTGTGAGTAACTTTAACTCCATGTTGTAGCCGTCGAAGGCGGCTTGGAAGGGAACCTTGTGGCCGTCGGAGTCGACGCTGCAGGGGTAATAGACCTCGAGCACGTCCAGCCAGTGGGTGACGTTGTCGATGACCTGCTCGCTGCCGGGGAGCAGGACGGTGTGGAAACAGGTGCAATGCTGGGGGATGGAGTTGGATAATTCCCCCAGGGCCTGGCGGAGGGACTGGTCGACGATGGAATCGACGTAGCGGGCGCCGGTTGGATCGCCGAGGTAGGAACGGATCCAGGTGCGAAATTCAGCGAGGGTGTTCATTTCTTTTTCTTAGGCATTGGCTGGGTAGCAGGCTGCTTGACCTGAATGTTCGGTAGTGCGGGCTGCCTGGCAGCCTCGACCTGCTGTTTAGAATAGAGGTGCTTCTGGCCGGTGTTGACGACGACGATTAGGCTACCGTCGTCGCGGAAGGCATAGGACAGCGGCATGCGTCCAGTGAGGGACAGGATAAGATCGATGTCTTCCTTACAGGATGCTGCGCGATTATCAGTCATCATTAACCTCCATGTATTGCTGATTGGTGTAGCGGTAGGCGCAATAAAAGCCGTTGGACAACTCGAACCAGACGGTGACGCCGGCGATGCCGACCACGTCCACGACCTGGCCCTTCTTCAACTGGCCGACGGGCAGCGATGAAATGGATGGCCCGTTGCGGACATTCAGCACGTCCACAAGGACGCTGGCCTTGAACAGGGTATCTTTTGGCCGGGGGGCGGGGATGTTGGCGGGTGAAAACCCAGCCAAACGCAGCGCCGGCAGCGGGTCCACAGCCCCGGCGTAGCCATTGGAAGCGGAAACGCCGGCCGGCCGAACCTCAAAATGCAGATGCGGGCCAGTGGAATTACCTGTATTGCCTGAGTAGCCTATCAACTGGCCCGGCTCGACCACGTCCCCGGCCTTGACAAGCGCCCTGGAGAAGTGGCCGTAAAGGGACGCCCCCCAGGCGTGGGTCACCTTGACATGCAGGCCGTAGCCGCCGGGGTCATTCCTGGCCCGTTCCACGACCCCCGGCGCACAGCAATGGACCCTGGTGCCGGTGACGATGGCGAAATCGATGCCGTTGTGGCCGGCAAGGCCGAAGGCGGCATACATGCCCGGGTTCTGGCCAAAGAGTTGGCTTATGGGTGTGGTGGGTGGCACGGGCTAGCAGTCGAGGGTGAGCATGGGATTGTCCTTGCCTGCCCCCCCCTTCGTCCCCCCACCCCCCCTTCATCCCCCCCATTTTCTGCGAAAATGGAGGGGAGAGTACGAGGTGAGGGGATACGAGGAGGAGATTAGATGGACCGCCGGTTACACGGTCTACGGTTTGCCTGGTTTGTTTACAGCGCGCTGCACAGTCTTGATAACTGGAATGACAATCGGCTTTTCCAGGGCCACGCCGGAGATGTACCCGCCCATGACAACGCAGAATGCTATTAATTGTTCAGGTGTGAGGTCGAAGGGCAGGACGATCTTGAAGGCCTGGAAGACCAGGACGGTGAAGCCGACGACGGCAGCCCAGAACTTGCGGGACTGGACTACGCCTTTCCAGCCTCCGGGCCCGGGGTCAATGGACACGCCTATCAGGTAACTGACGGCGATGATGGCGAAGCCGGCGGCCTGTTCGGTGTTGAACTCAAAATCCGGGATGAAGGCTGCGATAACGATGGTAACCAGGAGGAACAGGGTTACCCAGAACTTGCGGGAAATGAAGAGGTCTTTCATTTGACGGTATCCTTTCTCGGGGGAAGAAGCCCCCCCTTCATCCCCCCCATTTTTGGGTTTCACGTGTCCTGATGTTTTCTTCAGGAAAATGGGGGGGAAAAAATGAGGTGGGGGGGATAGTTTTACACGCGCAGGTCGAAGTTGGCACGGGCGCCCCAAAGGGTGAAGACGGTGGTGTCCGCGGCGCTGACCACCAGTTGCAGGAGGTAAACGTCGTTATCGTCGATCCAGGCGGGGGTGTTCAGCGCCACCGTCATGGTATGGCTTCCCTGGGCGTAGCGCTTGGCGGCCGTGTTGTGGTTGGCGTCGAGGGTGACGGCAACGGCTGCGGCGGAAACAGCCACGGTATCGGCTGGGAAAGCCTGTTTCTCCAATTCGACGGTGGCGAAGTCTGTGGCGTCCTTGGTGGCGATCTTGTAGCAGACGTCGATGCTCTTGAGCCTGGCGCCTTTGTAGGCGGCGGCATTGGATGGGATGATGATGGGGATGATCAGCGTGAAGGCTGCGGCGGCTGCGGAGCGGACGTCGCCCACGGTGTTGGATGAGATGGTGGTGGTCCAGGTGCCGGCGGTCTTTTGGATGCAGGCTGCCGGGATGTATTGGGACATTTGGGTGTCGTGTACGTAACCCATGGTGGTACTCCTTTCAGCGGGGAGGGAAGCCCCCCCTCAGTCCCCCCCATTTTATAAGGCGAAAATGGGGGGGGATGAACAGAGGTTTATCCAGCCACGTTGCTTTTATGCAACGGGCGGTAGTCGTTTACCCAGACGGCCAGGAAGTGGCGGGCCTTGAGGCGGTGCTCGTCGTTCATGAACACGGCCGGGGACTGCTCGTCGCCGGCGATGAAGATCTCCGGCATGATGCCGAAGCGCTCGCCGATGTGAATGGCCGGGGCAATTACAGGGTCCACCACCGCGGCCCAGTCGGTGGCGTCGGTCCACTCGGGGACGGTGATAACGTCACCCGGCCGGCCGCGCTGCAGGTTCTCGGAGTAGATGTTGGCCTTGTTCTCCAGGCTGGGGTAGAGGATCTTCATGGCGGTGAGTTGCAGGGCACGCGGGACCAGCAGGTAGCGGGGGTTGACGGCCATCTTGGGGCCGGTTCCGATGAGGCCGGCGGCGTTCTTGATGAGCAGCGGCTGGTTGTACACGGCCGTGGAGACGACCTCCCATTGATTGGCGTCCAGGGCGGTGGTCAGCAAATTCGCATGGCCGCCGGCGGTGGTTACGGCCGTGTTGTTGAAGAGGGCGCCGCCATCGGCCATGGTGGGCCCCACGCCGGAATTGGCGGTGAAGATGGCGGCCACAAGCGCGCTGATCTTGCGCAGGCCGCCGATGGCCAGTTCCCGGGGGTAGGCCTTCAGTTTGCGGGTCTCGTCCCGGTCGATCAGTTCCAGGGTGAGGGGGATGTAGCCTCCATACTTGACGAAGGAAGCCGTCTCGGGGCTGTCGCCGATGGGCAGTTCGGTGTACTCTGCGCCTTCTGCCACGGCCGGCAGGGCTCCAACGGTGCCGACCAGCGTGCCGGTGATGGTGTTGATGGAGTTGAAGTGCTCGACGGTGGAGATGGCCTTCCACCAGTCGTAACCGGCGGCGCCGAGTTCGGCCCACTTGTTGACGACGATCTTGTTGAGGGCGTTCTTGATGATGCCGGTGAAGTCGGCGGTGGTAGCCAGTTGGATGCGGGAACGGTCGAAGCCGCCGTGCAGTTCGACGTCACCCGTCAGCATGAGGTAGAGTTCGCGGATGCCGGAGAGTTTGGCCACCTTGAGGCCCTCGGCTGCCTTGTCCCTGGGGGCTTCGAGCAGGTCATCAACGGCGGCCTGCAGTTGATCCTCGGATGAGAACAGGCCGTGGATGCGGCCGGGGCCCTGCACTGTAAGGGCTCCTGTTAATTCGGAGACCAGGTTGCGGGCGTCTTCAATGGCCTGGTTCAATTCTGCGGGTTCGTAGATGCGCCCCGAGAACTGCCTGCGGACGGATTCCTGCATGGGTTTGGGCAGGTTGGAGGCAGCCAGGGCGCTTTCCAGCAGATGGCCGCACATCTCGGCGCGCACCTTTTTGGCTGCCTCCATGTCAGCACGGACGCGCTCCTGCTCCTGCAGGAGGGCGCGGATGCTTACAGCATGCTCCGCGATGGCGGCCTGTTCGCTGTCAGGCGCCGGGGTGGCAACAGGTTCTGGCATTGGATTGTCCTTTCTGTGGGGCGGTTCGTGAATGGGCAATTCGTGAATTGCCCCTACGCTGGGCGATTGATGAACCGCCCCTACGATGGGTTGAATTGCCCCTATGGTTATGGGTGAATCCCAACCGATGGCATTGAGGGCACGTTTGAATGCCCCTCCCCTGGCGGGGTTGTAAACGAGGTCGACGGAATAAATCTTGAGAATCTCCTGCACGTCCTTTCCCTTGCTGGTGAATGTGAGGTCGGCGGAGAAGCCGACTTTGGGGTGGAGGTCCTTCTCTGCAAGCATCTGCCTGCCGATCTCCACCAGCAAGGGGGCGGAGGGACCCATGGGCTGCAGGGAGAGGGCGATCCCCTGGGCGCCCTCGTCCCAGGAGGGGGCGGAGAAAACGCCGGCCAGGTCGCGCAGGGAATGACCCCAAAAGGAATGGTCGATGAAGCACTCGGCGTTCTCCCACAGGGGCAGCGATTTCTTCAGGGTTTCGGCTGAGAACTTCCAGCCGTTGCCCTCGCCGGCGGTGATGGCCAGGACCTCGAAGGTGCCGAAGGGGGTGGGGGTTCCGGCGATGTCAAACTGCTGGCGGTGTTTGATTGTCATAAATTCTCCTTGTGAACGGGCGGTTCGTGAACCGCCCTATGTGAACTCATAATGCGCCATCCGGGGAGACGAGGGCACGGTCCTTGGATGGTGTTTCGGTCCCGTCGGCGGCAGCATCGCCAGGGCCGGCGCCGGACGGCGGCGCAGCACCCGTCCCGGCCTGGCGCCCTCTCTCGAGCATATCCTCCACGTTCACCGGCTCACCGCTGAACCGGTAAGCCATGCGCAGGAACTCCCTGTCGTCGATCATTTGCCGGTCGCGCAGGCTGGCCAGCAGGGGCAGGATGGATGCGGAAGCGGTGGCCAGGGCAACGTTGTCCCGGGCGGAAATGTCGGCGCCTTCGACGGTGATCTCCGCCCCGGCGCTGATCAGCCGGTCAAACTGGCTGGCGCGGGAGACGGCCATGGTCAGCAGGTCCTGGATCACCCAGAGGAAGAACTGCTGGCGCTGCTCAAAGTGGCGGTAGGATGGACCGCCGGCGGCTTCGGCGGTGGCGCGGGTGGAGGATTCCGGTTCGGCCAGGAAGTGCAGCGGCACGCCGGCGCCGGTGGCGATCATCTTTTTGAGCGCCAGGCCGTCCTCGTTGGCGTCGGAGGATTCCAGTTTGGGCGACATAACCTCCCACTCCTCGCTGGAATCGGTCACCAGGATGGAACCAGGGGCCGGCGGCGAAGCGTTGAACTGGTTCTGGCGGGCCACGCGCTGGGCGTCGCTGAGGTACTGGCCGCGCACGACGAACAAAAAGGAATTGCGGTAGCGGTTCAGGCGCGCCCGGTCCTCCAGCCAGTTGCTGTACCGGGAGAGCCATTTGAGCAGGGGGGCCAGGTCAGGCTCGCCCCACTGGCCGCCGGCCGGCCGGTTGATGGCGTAATGCAGGATGACCGGCTGCCAGGGCGTATCGTTCAGCTTGTCGTAGGCCGGGTAAACCTTCTGCTCCATGGTCTCCACGTCGGCCTTGAGGGTGAAACTCAATGGCTGTTCGATGTCGTTGACCTGGGACTGAATGCTTTCCACCTGGGCGGCGGGGATGGCGCGGACGTAGGACATCCCCGCGGCGTCGGTGGAAACCAGGATGAACAGGTTGCCTGTCCTGGACAACTCGTCGCACCATTCCATGATGCGCACCGGCATGTGGTTGAGGGGATGGTTCCAGAACCTCTTGAGGAAGGCGTCGGTTTTGCGGTGGCGGGAGCCGATCTCCACGCCGGCGCCGACCACGTACTGGGTGGTCAGGCCGATGATGCGGCGGGCGATGGGGTTGGTGCGCCAGGCTTCGAGGGATTGCTCCAGGATTTCGCCGCGGTCATAGGGGTAGCGGTCGCGGTCGCTGCTCTTCCAGCGGCGGCTGAACATGGCCAGGGTGGAATCGGTCTCGGCCACGGCGAACCTGGAACGGACGAACGACCAACCACGGGCGAACCACGAACGACCAACCACGAACCACGGTTTGCTCATCAGTGCTCCTTTCAGAACCCCTTGTCCATCTCGGTCAGCGGGTCGGGGTTGCGGACCAGCAGCACGTCCCTGGCGGTGGACCCCCAGGGCAGGGCGTCCAGTTCGGCCACCAGGGCGGCGGACATGACCAGGTCGTCGTGGAGGTACTCGCCGTTCAGCGGGTCGCGCGTTCCGGCCGGCACCTCCCAGCGGATCAACTTGCCGGGTCCCGGCAAAACCTCATAGGTGACGGCCTGCAGCTGGCGAATAAAGAGCTCACCCAATGACACCCCCCCTCGGTCCCCCCCATTTTGAGGGGCAAAAATGGAGGGGAAGGTTCCGGTCGGTTCCTTCCAGCGTGCGCCGTCGATGATGGAGAGGTAGTTCCAGCACAGGCGGGCCTTGGAGGCCGCCGTGAAGACAAAGGGGATGATGCGGTTGGGGAAGGTTCTTTCCAGGAACGAGGATAAACCTGCCCCGATGCCGGTGGCGTCAATGACCACGTGGCGGGGATTCCAGAGTTCGACCAGGGACCTCAGCCGGCCGTACTGGTCGGATTGAGGCAGGCCGGTCCAGAGATGGCGGTCGAGCACGCGGTAGACCGGTGCGCCGATTCCGGGGTCCTCGATGGTGGAGGTGTCCACCTCCACGATGGTGATGGCGGTGGAATCCCGCGCAGCCCCGGGGTGCTTGTCGGCGGCGCCCTCGACGACGGCCTCATCCTGGCCGGCCACGTCCACCAGGAAGGCCACCAAGTGGTTGTCTCCCCAGCCGGCATCCGCGCCCGGACCCATCCTCAGGCCGGGGTGTGTACCCTGCATCAACCGGATGCGCTCTGCAGTAAAGAGCGCTCCCTCTGCGTCGAGTTCCTCGCTGAAGTACTGGGTCTTGACCATGGGGTGATTGCGCCCCATCCTGGCCACGATTCCATCCACGTGGGCCTTGTAGGCCGGCACCTCTGCCCCTACCTTGTCGGCGTCGGTGCGGAATACCCGGGTAATCCCGTCCTGTTCGGTGGCTTTCATGGCTGCGCGCAACTCCCGGGCCAGCAGGGTATTCGAGGTCCAGGCCGTCCCCCAGAAGATCCTTGTGGCGTTGGTGCTGGCAGCCATGGGCGCGATGTCCTTGTCGTATTTCGCGATGCTCACGTCCTGGGCCTCGTCCACCTCCAGCAGCAGGTTGGCCGTGGCGCCGACGATGTGGGATTCAGGGTCGCCTGAGAGGAACGATATGCGGGAATTCCCGACCTTGAAAATGTAGCCGGATTCCTTTCGCCAGCCCTTGGTGTTGGCCAGGACGTTGTTCTGCAGGACTCTCTCGAGCCGGCGCATGGCGTTCAACGATTGCGGTTTCCATGTCGGGGATACCTTGACGATCTCAACGCCGGGGGTGGTTCCAGAGAAGAGGATCAAGAGCCAGGCCTCCAGTTGCGCCTGGAGTTCGTTCTTTCCGGACTGGCGGGGAAACATGACCACGAAGGTAAGGCCATCCCCGGACAGGATGGACTGGACGACCTGGCGGGCGACAGCCTCCTGGTACGTGCGCAGGGGCAGCCTTGACAGGTCGTCTGCGAAAACGAGCGGATCCTGCATGAGGCGCTTGATGATGGAGGTGGTATCGTTGGGCATCGTGTGTTCATCGAAGCGACAGGATAAAAGCAAGAATGGCCAGGATGGTGGAGAAGCCGCCGACCAGTGCGGACCATGTCTTGAAGGATGTCACTCCATCGGTGGCGTTGCGGATGCGGGTCTCCTGGTCGCAGGATTTGGCCTCGAGTGCGTTCAGGCGGTGCGACAGGAATTCCCGGTCGTAGTTGATCTGGCTGCGGAGGGTGGCGTTCTCGGAGCGGAGCAGGTCCATGGCGTGGCGGAGCTGCTCGGCGATCAAATCGGGGGATGCGGAATATTCGTCGGTCATCATTGGGTGCGGGTGTATTGTGGTCCCCGGGCCTGGAATTCCTGGATGATCTCATTGCAGGCGTCGGTGATGACCTGCTGGAAGCGGCGGACGCCTTCACAGGGGTAACTTTCGCAACTTTGGCAGAACTGAATGTCCCGTTGTATCTGCCTGGTGGCGGCCCGGATGGAACCGGATTGGAGGGAGAGATCCCTCAGGATCGGGCATACTGGGGTTTCCGGCTGCGGATCTCCTCGATGGTCTCCGTCAGCGCCTGGGAGAGGGCGGCCTCCATCGAAACGTTGTTCCCCAGCGCCTGCTGCGCCTTCAGCAGGCCCGCCAGGCGCACCATGGCCTTGCTCAGCACGTCCAACTGGCGCACCAGGGCTTGCGGGTCCGGGTCGGCCCCCGCTCCCTTCACCGCCCTGCGGATCATCGTTCGCAGCAGGAGGATCTCCTCCTCCAGGTCCTCCGCCGCGGCCGGCGCGGCGAGGGGGCCCGCCGGCAGGCCTCCTGCGCTCTGCAGGGCGGGCTCTGCCGGCGGCCTGGCCGGGCTTCGCCGGCGGCGGGGTGAAGGGGGTTTGGGTGGGTTCATCTTCACTCATAGAACAAATATGCTATTATTCTGCATCCCCCGGGGCGCCCTGTCAATTGCCGAAAACCCCAATTTCCATGTCCAATTTCACCAATTCCCCCTCCCCGTTCCCGCCGCTGCCTGCGCAACCCGCCCCGGCACTCCGCCGAAAACCTGCCCCCCGGAACGGACATTACAAATGATTTACACTTCAAACCGGGCATTGTCCTTTTGCAAATTTTTGGTTATGATTAGCATCAGGAGGATCGCTCTATCGCAGGAGTCGATATGCGTGGTTTGTTCAAACGGATGGCGGGAAGGATCCGGTCAATGGAGGGACAATCCTATGTCGAATTGGCCCTCGTATTGCCCGTTCTCTTCATCATGCTCCTGGGCCTGGTGGAGGTGGCCCTGTTCATTGGTCGTTACCTGGACCTGCTGGACCTGAGCAAGGAGGCAGCCCGTTTTGCCTCCATGCGCGATCCTTTCATCACCGGGGGCGACCTGAACTGCTCGACCACCAATGACCTCAATTTCTATTACGATACCGCCTGCATCCTCTCGCCGCCTGCCGGTTCGCCGGATTGCACGGAGGCCAATTACTGCAATGGGTTCAACCCCCTGCTGCAATTGAACCCGGACACGGACGACCTGGTCATAACGGTCTTCACCGTTTCCGGCCACGTGGTCACCAATCAATGGCCCTTGCCCAACCACTACTGGGCGCTTTCCAATGTCGATTTCGATGCCAATATCGACCACAACTTCGGTGCAGGCTCGGGCCACCCTGAACGGTTTAAAATGGATTGCGAGGGCAACGTCGTCCGCTCTGAGCCCTATTACACCAAGGACCGGCTCGATTCTCTGATGCTGCCCTCGTCGCCCACGAACAAGGGCTATATTGCCGTTGAGGTATACTATTGTTATGAGCAGGTGTTGGGGCTGCCCTTCCTCACCGAATTCGTTCCCAATCCGCTCCAGTTGCACTCGTACACGGTCATGCCGCTGCCCGCCGCCCAGCCAACCCCAACGCCCATTACATAGGATGATCATGCACAAAGGCCAAAAAGGACAGGTTGTTGTAATTTTCGCCATCGTTGTCACGGTGCTGCTTTTGTTCATTGGCCTGGCGCTGGATGCCGGGGGCGTTTATGTTGCCTACGGCCAACTCAAGCGCACGGTGGACTCGGCTTCCCTTGCCGCAGCCAACGAATTTAAACGCTCCCGCAACGTGGCAGACATGACCACGGCCGCCGGCGAGGTGTTGAGCCTGATGGGCGTGGATTACACCACCCTGCAGGTGCTGGTGTGCGACGAGGATATGGACGGGGTTCGCGATGCCGGCCTGCCGCCGGAATTTGAACTCATCTGCCCCGATACCGCCAGCGGCGATTCGCCGCAAAAACTGGTTTACGTTCGGGCGTCCACCGACGCCCCGTTGAACTTTTTATCCCTGCTCGGCTTTGGGACCCTCACGCTGTCCACCTACACCGTCTCCGAGGCGGCCCCGCTGGACGTGGTCATCGTCCTCGACACCTCCGAATCCATGGCCTCCGACACGCCGGGGTACAGCCCCCATGCGCCCTATGACCCCACCGGCTGCAACACGGCCGCCGATGATGCCCAGAAGTGCCAGCCGATGCTGGATACCAAGAACGCCGCCAAGGCCTTGATCGACACCCTCACCAGCGGTTACGACATGGTCTCCGTGGTCACGTTTGACAGGACGGACCACGTGATCTTCTCCCTCGGCCTCGATATGGATGCCGCCAAGGCCGCCATCGATTCGATCCAGGTGCACGATGACCCGCCGGTGGTATTCAACATCTGGTCCGATTGGTACAACCACCCCGGCGTCTACAACCCCTTGAACACGGAAGACCTGGACGGCGATGGATTGGACGCCGACCCCGCCCTGCCATACACCTGCCCCTTCACCGCCGACCCGGCCACCGACCCGCCATACCTGCAGGACCGCTGGTGGTCGGTTGCCGAGGGCGGCCCCGACCCTTACGGCTGGGGCGGCGTGCCCTGCGACCGGGATGACCGCTACGACTCGATGGACTGGAACGGCGACGGCATCTGGACCCAGGAGGACCACGACCTGGCGGTGGCCTCAAAATGGGCCAACAGCAGCCTGGATTACAAATTCTCCGGCCTCTCCACCTGCAGCGGCTGCGGCATCCGCCAGGGGGTCAACCAGTTGCGCGGCAACGGGCGCTTCAATTCCGTCTGGGTGATGGTGTTCCTCTCGGATGGCGGGGTCAACCTCAGCGACCTGCATGAATCCAGCAACGTCATCCCGGTTGACATGGTGAACGGCGCCTGCGGCGGTACTCCGGGCGGCAACCCCTTCTGGGATTCGCTTTGCTTCGATAACAACCCGACCCCCCGCTACTGCATTGACGATGATGCCTCCACCTGCCCGCCGGGGTCCATTCACACCACCACCAGCCCCCCGTATTCCGTCCTGGACTATGCCCTGGACATGGCCGATGAAGCCTCGCTTCAGCGTTCCTCGAACACCCTTGAACCCCTGGGGAACGACCTGGCCATTTACACCATCCGCCTGGGCAGCATGAGCAGCGGCTCCCCGGAGCACCTCCTGCGCTACCTGGCTGCGGTTGGCGATGATGGCGATCGCAACACCGATGCCTGCGCCAGCACCCCGGCCAACCGGTCTTGCGGCCAGTATTACTTCGCCCCCAGCAGCAGCCACCTGATGCCGATCTTCGAGGATATTGCCTCGCGAATTTATATTAAAATTTCACAATAGGGATCTGCCGTGAGATCGAACCTGTTCAAAAATGGTGAAAAAGCACATTCCCGGTTTCGGGGCCAGGCGGTGGTTGAATTTGCCCTGGCCATCCCCATATTGCTGATGCTGGTGTTTGGCATCATTGAATTTGCCCGCATCCTCCAGGCCTGGCTGGCGCTGGAAAATGGGGCGCGCTTCGGGTTGCGCTATGCCATCACCGGCAATTATGACCCCCAGTTCTGCCAGTTCGCCGCCATAGCCCTCAGCGGGTTGTACACGCCCCGCGAGGCCATGGGGGATGACTACTACCCCGATACCGGCACCATCGATTTTGTGGCCGCCGACATGGCCGCCGACGGCACCTTTAACTGCCGCGTCTCCGAGGATTTTGTGAACGGCACCTCCTGGCACCGGGTGTTCAAGACCAATGAAGAAATGGCCCACCTGAATGACCTGTTGATCGACTGGGCCAGGCTGCCCTCCATCCGCGATTCCGCCATTCAGGGCGCCATGGGCCTGTCCTGGGATCACACCGACGGCGTCTCTGGCGATTACCTGGCCTTCCTCATCAACGCTTTCACCATCGACGATTTTCAACAAACCAACCGCGGCAACCCGGCAGCATTCGGCTACTTTAACGCCACCATCTGCTCCAACCGGATCATGCCCTCGGGGAACCAGTTCAAATTTGACCCCAACCCATTCTATTTTCACCCCTTTGACCCGACCAACAAGGAGAAGTACCGCTTCCCCAGCCCCTGCCGGGAGGACAGCGAGGATGGCTCCACCACCGTCCGCTATGTTGACAACCCTGGCGGCCCCGGCGACCGGGTGCGGGTGGTGCTAACCTACAACCACCGCCTTATCACCCCGTTCCTCAACAAGATCTGGCCCTCCCTGCGCCTGATGGCCCAGCGCGAAGGCATCGTTGAAAAGTTCCGCACCTCGCGGGTCACCGGCCTGGTGGGGGCCATCGCCCAGGCTGCCACACATACCAACACGCCCACGGTCACCCCCACCCCGACCGAAACGCCAACCATCACCCCCACCTTCACACCCACCCATACGGCGACCAACACGCTCACGCCCACCGTTACAAACACACCCACCATAACGCTCACGCCCACCATCACCAATACGGCCACCATAACCTACACCCCCACCGAGACCCTGACCCCCCGCCCATCCAGGACGCCCCGCCCATCCAATACGCCCCGGGATACGCGGACGCCCACGAACACCGGCACCATCACGCTTACGCCCACCATCACGCTTACGCCCACCATCACCCGTACGCCCACCATCACGCGCACGCCCACCATCACGCGCACACCCACCATCACCCTCACGCCCACCAAGACGCTGACGCGCACGCCCTACTTGTCCCCCACGCGCACATTCACGAAAACCAAGGTGTTCACCAAAACGGTCACCGAAACGGCCACCCGGACCTTGATCCCCACCTTTACGCGCACGCCCACCCGTACGAGCACCGTACCAACAGTCACCATTACGCCCACGCGCACGCGCACGCCCACATCCACCAACACGGGAACGCCCACGAACACCCCAACGCGCTTCAACCCCGGCGGCTGATGCCCGCCCGGCCCGTAACCGGGCAAAAATGAGAACCCGCCTCCCGCCCCCGCATGTCCTCCCCCGGGGGCGGGAGATCTTTCCACCCCGGGAACCGCCCCCTTGTCATCCCCCCCATTTTGGGTTGCAACGTGTCCTGATGCTTTCTTCAGGGAAATGGATCCCTCATCCATCCCCCCCATTTTGGGTAATAAAAAATGGGGGGGACTGAGGGGGGGTCAATACTGCCATCCAACCCCCCAAAAACCACCCCCCTTTCCTCCCCCCATTTTCCAGGGCAAAAATGGGGGGAAACAAGCAATCCCATTTTCGTCATGCCTGCCCTGCTGTTTTCTTCTGGGGAACAGACCACCATCCCCCCATTTTGGTTTTTACGTGTCCTGATGCTTTCTTCAGAGAAAATGGGGGGGACTAAGGGGGGGTACCTTTCAAACGCTGCGCATCGAACCATACCCCCCTTTTCTTCCTCCCATTTTCCAGGGCAAAAATAGGGGGGACTGAGGGGGGCCGGTCATCCAAATCTCATCCTTCCCCCACGCCGCACCCCGGCAGCCCCGGGGGCGCGGCCGGTTTGTCCTTTCCGCCGCCGCGGGTTACAATTCCATCCATGGACATCCATCACCTGCTCCCGGCCGTGCCCTATTTTTCCGGCCTGGCGCCGGCGGACCTGCAGGCCGTGGCCCGGGCGGCAACCTGCCGGGTGCACCCCTCCGGCTCGGCCATCCTGCTGGAGGGTGAGCCGGCGGCCGGCCTCTACCTGGTGGAAAGCGGCTGGCTGAAGGCGGTCAGGCTCTCCACCGGCGGGCGGGAGCAGGTGCTGCACTGGCTGGGTCCGGGCGAGGTGTTCAACGCCGTGGCGGTCTTCAGCGGCTCGCCCTGCCCGGCCTCCGTCATCGCCCTCGAGGAATCCCGGGTCTGGTGCATCGACCGCCAGTCCATGCTGCGCCTGCTGCAGGAACACCCGCCCCTGGCGGGGCAGGTCATCCAGGACCTGGCCGCCCGCCTCCAGCACCTGGCCGGCCTGGTGGAGGACCTCTCGCTGCGCTCCGTGGAGTCGCGCCTGGCGCGCATCCTCCTGGAGGAGTTCGGCCCCGGCGCCACCCCCCGCCGGAAATGGGCCACCCAGACCGAAATGGCCGCCCGCCTGGGCACCGTGCCGGACGTGTTAAGCCGCGCCCTGCGCAAACTGGCCGACGAGGGGCTGGTCAGCGTCTCCCGCCGCCAGGTGCGTGTGCTGGACCCCGAAGGCCTGCGCCGGAAGATCGACCCGCCCCAGGGCCGCGCCCCGCGCCCTCCGGCAGCGGATTTTCCCCCCCAAAACCCGACTTAAGTCGTTGTCAATTGCGGCAGGGCCGTGTATCATGCCGGCCTGGAACGTCAAAGGGATGCCCTTTGACGGCAATTGAGGAACCGGCCTGCAGGGCCGGCTCCAGCCCAAGGAGGAATACCCATGAACCAGTATCAGGTCATCACCGGCCTGGCCGGCTTTTTCCACAACCTCTTCACCGTCGTCTGGGTGGGCGGGTTGCTGTTCATCGTCCTCACCGCCATCCCGGCCGCCCGCCGGGCCTTTGGCAAAGGCGAGCAAACCCACAAACTGATGAACGCCATCCTGCGCCGCAACCGCCCCTGGGTGTATGGCTGCATCGCCGGGCTGGTCATCACCGGGCTCGTCCAGGCCCGCTTTGAACCGGCCTTCACCGCGCCCTTTCATTTCGACACGCCTTACAAAACCCTGCTCGCCATCAAGCACCTGCTGACCATCGCCATGGCCGCGGTGGCCCTCTTCCGCTCGCTGGTGATGGGGCCCAAACTGGAAACCGCCGGGCACCCCATGATGCAGCGCAGCGTGAAGTGGATCGCCCTCAACGCCGGCCTGGGGGTGGTCGTGCTGGCCTTGAGCAGCCTGCTGGACGTGCTCTAACCCGGGGGGTCTCACCGGCCGGGCCGCGCCCCGGCGCCGGGGGGCTCCATCCATTTTGCTTACCGCCCGTTTGTGCTATACTTTTTCCCGGAGGTGCTGCCATGCGGCCTGACTGGGATTCCTACTTCATCAAGATCGCCTACGCTGTCTCCGAGCGCAGCACCTGCGACCGGGCCTTCGTGGGCTGCGTGCTCGTGCTGGACAAGCGCATCCTCACCACCGGCTTCAACGGCTCGCCCACCGGCCAGCCCCACTGCGACGAGGTGGGCCACCTGTTGGTGGACGGCCACTGCGTGCGCACCATCCACGCCGAGACCAACGCCATCATCCAGGCCGCCCTGCACGGCGTTTCCACCCGCGGCTGCACCTGCTACGTCACCCACTTCCCCTGCATCCAGTGCACCAAGGCCCTCATCAACGCCGGCGTCAACCGCCTGGTCTACCACCAGCCCTACCGGGTGGACGAACACGCCCTCAACTTTCTGCAGGTCGCCGGCGTGGACATCTGCCAGGTGGAATACCAGCCCGGAGGGTAGGGGTCATCGTATTCCCCATACATGCAACCTCATTCTAATGACTGAAACACCTTCATGTGGAAATCAATTTCCCAGCTTTTGTAGCCAAAATGCGCAGGGATCCATCCTCAACCCTCTCTGCTTTAACAAATCCTCAAGGTCCTGCCAAAAGTACTTCTCACACCGATTTTTTTGCTGCAGGACGAAACAATGATCCTCTGGAGAGTTTTGCATCAGGTGGATCACATCAGCCGGAACCTCCACCCCCTCCTCCAGGCACCCTTCTTCTACCCGGTACCGCATCAGCACTTCACCATCGGTGGAATATCGCACCCAGGGGAACAGGCCATCCTCCTGCACCACCATCTGTCCTTCCGGGCCAAGGAATTTATTGCCTGCCGGGTCCAGGTCAAAGGATTCCTGCTGGATGAACACCGAAAAGCGTTCCTTTGGCGTTAGCCCTCTTCTTCTGGATTTCTTGGCTGCCGTGGCGGCAGTAGCGCTTCCTCCCTCGGGTTCGGTATCACCAACTTCAACATCTGGATGTCCCTCACCGTTTCGAATACCAGCATTGCCACCGGCCGCTTCGGGCGGCGAGGAGGAACTGCCCGGATCCATTAACTCATTCCCGGGTACATCCTCCTCCCCATCCCTATCTTCACCTTCTGCTGGGGCGCCCTCCTGTTCTAATTCCTCCCCCAGTTCGAAATATTCCCGGAAATAGCGATCAATCCATTCCCCTTCCCGGTCGATACATTCCCGGACCGCTTTTTGAATGCCCGGATGCTCGAAGCCGCTCGCAACAGCGTTGGCAATCTCCCGGAAGGATTGAGATCCATCAGCGATGACCATCAGGTAGATTCCATGCCAGACAGCCTTCAATTCGTATCGATGGCCTGCCTGCTCTCCTTCGATATAAGGGATGACCTTCAAGGGGTCCACGTACAGGATTGAGGTATCCGCCAATCGATTGGCTGTCCCCCTCAGGCTGGCAAAATCCAAGGGTAGATTATCGTTTCCATCCCCGTTTGAAAATCCCCTCACCCGTCGTAGGTTTGCTGCCAGTGCCTGGATCCAATCAGGCGTGCGTGTCCTTATTACATGATATTCTTCGGGTCGATAATCGATGCTGGTGTCAAGGTTTTTCAGATTCCCCAAAGCCAGCATCGTCCCGGGGTTGGTCAGCATGGAAAGATCGGCAGTATTCTGTTTTACAGAAGTGAACAGGTTGCCCGCCTTATCCACCTGGCTGGTACCCCATTCAAGGTCGGATGTATGGCACACCTCCCCCGCCAGGTTCAGCCAGCAATTGGCTTCCTGCCAGGCCTTATCGGGAAAATTTTGCAGGATGGCACGCACACGTTTAAGTTCTGTCCGCGGAAGTGTTGAGCCTTTTTCAAGGCCGGCAAGCCAGTTCAAAATGGTTTCAAGGGCTGGGCGGGCTGAAACGCCAATTTTTTCCCACAGGTTGAGGTGGACTGAGGAACTGTGGATGCACGTTACCCCTGGTAGCCCTTCTGGATTGCTCCGGTAGACATCCGAAGTGGTATGCCAGCTGCCGGATTCTGAAAGGATCAAGGTTTTATCTCTGAACACCTGGCAAAGCTCCGCGATCTTGTCCGAGGGCAGCCGCAGAACCAGCCGGTCCAGGACATCATATAGATTCACAACTTCTACCAGCAGCATGCCTTCAACCGGTTGTTGTGCAACCGCCTGCAACCGCTCCAGGATCTTTTCCGGGTTGGCTTCCTCATGGCGCACACCCAGCAGGTTTAGGAGGGGCCAGTAATCCGGTTTATCAAGGCGGGGATGAAGAAAGGGTTCAATGCGCTCCAGCGCGGCAGTATGTTCCGTGTGCCGTAACAACTCCGCTGGAAACCGCGATTTTCCGTTGGTATCGAGCACACACGGTTTGGATTTCAGGAAAATAACCCACTGAGGATCCAGGTGACCATGTTTCAAGTCGTGATAGTAACGATTAGTTTCCTGGTAAATTCTTGCTGATTGGACCCTTCCCCAGCCGTTCTCCCAATCCTTGGCAATTTGCTCGACGAGGTTAGCCCAGATTTCCTGTTCATTCTGGCTAAGTTCTTCCCAGTATTCCTGCAGATTCGCCGGAAAAAGAAAATCAGCATATCGAAACCATAAAGATTTATAAGGGTATGATTCTGGTATGTTTCCACCGCGTTCTCTGCAAAATATTGCCAGTTTTTCTTTACCGTATTCAGACCAGGTTTTTTCTTCGGGTAATAAAAACCTTCGCAAATGACTATGCCCTGAGGCTAGCCAGTTCCGCCAGGCATGCAGATCCTCTTTGATCAATCCATCCTCGTATATCTTATGGATCTGGTGCCGCGGAAGGGTTTCTTCGTCCAGGAGCAGTTCCAGGTAGGGTTGCCCTGGCAGCAGTATTCCCCAATCGGTCTTCCGCCAATGATTGTCGCCGCAAAGGTATCGAAAACTTGATGGAACTTCAATGCCAAGCCTGGAGGCGATGTGTGCCATCCGTATTCCATTGTCGCCCGGATCAGATTGGGCAAAGATCTTCTCACAGGCGATATTGAAGAGGCTTTCGATGGTTATCCCCTGGTTAAGTCCAAGTTCCTTGAACAGGTTCACCAGTCCTGCTGCTGGCTTGCTTGCTTTCTCCCCTTGCTCGTCCAGGTATTCCTGTATTTTTTGGATGGCCTTTTGGAATTCCGGATCCAGCAGGGTCAGGTAGGCATCCAGGAACTGCAACTCTGCGTCCGTCAGCTTCTTCTCCTTGGCGCTGGGGATCTTGACTTCGCTGGCGGGATATAGTTTTTTCTTTCCTTTGACCGGAACGATCTTTAGGTTTTTTTTACGACAATACTGATCCCAATTCGGCAGGTATTTGCTCACGAAATACCATAGTGTTTTCACACCGCTGATGCTGGGCTTTGGGGGTTGAAGATCATCCAGGTTC
This sequence comes from uncultured Anaerolineaceae bacterium, assembly GCA_964420835.1. Taxonomy (GTDB): domain Bacteria; phylum Chloroflexota; class Anaerolineae; order Anaerolineales; family Anaerolineaceae; genus CAYQUO01. Next base: position 7,924 of record CAYQUO010000007.1, on the reverse strand, counting down.
AATTGATCCAGGACATCCGAAGGTTTTATTCGTTCCAGCAGACCCAGTTTGGCCAGCGCATCCCTTTTTTTCTCATTGATCTCCTTTGATAGAACGGACTGGCCGGATCTTCCGAACAATTTCACCAATTGTGGCTCCGTCCAAACCGATGACAACTCATCCGGAATATCCAACCCCTCTTCCGGTTTTACCAGTTTCCCGCCGGTGCATAACAGGATTGGCTTGTCCCGGATGCCTTCCAGGATGACTTTCGAGATCCTGTCAGCGCAATCCTCCGCGATGGTGCTTCGTCCAAACTCAGTTTTCAAGGGAAGCAGTCCGTAAGCGTTTGCACGTTCCCTTTCTGACAGGGAATCGTTATCAATCCAGCGCAGGAACGATTGGCTGGCCAGGGTAGCGGCTTGTTCCAGCAGCCAGCGGTTTAATGGTGAACTGATCGGATCCTTGATTCCAGTCCTGGCCGGATCGGCGAGGAAGGGCGCATTAATGGAAAAGGCCAGCTCCGGGCTAACCCCGGCAGGGAGGATGATGAACAACTGCTGTTTTTCCAGTCCCAGGATAAGTTGCAGCCTGCAGGGCGAGGGGGTAAAATCGACTGCCCCCCGTGCCATCCTGACTTCATCGAGAGCCTCTGAAGGCAGTTCCATTTCATCGGTTTCAATAATCAGCAGGCTCTGTTTCTTTTCTGTGTTCAGTTCGACCCATTGGGAATTCTCAACCGGCCCAATGGATAGGACCTTTCGTGTGGCGACCTGGTTGTTGAGGGTAATCTTTTCGATATTATTGAAGAACAGAAGGGGAATTGGATTAACATACCACTCCTGGACGTGACTTTCCAGGAATTGCTTAACTTTATCATCAGGAATTGCCACCCGTATGGTTGTCAGCCCATCTTCTGCATAGGTCTGCTGATCCTTCCATATGGGCAGAGTAAAACGTTCCTTTTCGAAGGCAACTGATAGAGTCGGAGTGTAAACTTCGACAGATGGTCCCAGGCTGAAAGTGGATTTAAATCCAATGCCCCTGAAACCGATGGTGTGCAGGGTCCGTTTATTTGAAAAGCCGAAGCCACACAAGGAATGGAAGTTTTCCTTGTCAAAATCCCTTCCATCATGCTTAAAAAGAAAGGTGTTGTCCTGGAGGTGGATCGAGACCTGCTTGGCACCGACATCATCCGCGTTCTGCAGCAGTTCTGAGATGACGTGCCGGGGGCTCTGAATTTGTTGGAACAATTGCATCCAGGGTCCGTAAAGGTCTGGATCATCTTCCAGGTTCCTCCATCGGTTTTCCACTTTCTGCTGGATACTGTCAAAATATGGGGGTTTTTCCATGATCATCCTGGTGTGCAAGTTTATGGTTGACTGTCTTTTGGCTTCAGCAATTTCTTCCATTCGTAAGCCACTGAAACCGCTGCAAAGTCCGGCTCGCGCTCGAAGGGCATCGGGATGTACTGCGGTTTTCCGGTGGTCGCCCGTTCGCCCTCGAAGCGCACCTCCACCACCGCCAGCCAGTAATCCTCCGGCTTGTTCAGCCCGGCCAGGATCTCGTTTTTCGTCACTGTCACCGTCCGGGCGCCTGCCACCCGGCCCTTCACTTCAATAAAGCGCAGCCGGCCGCTGTTGGGGATGTCCGATTCGATGTCCCAGCCCAGGTTTTCGCTGTGTACATCCCTTGGCAAATACCCCTGGCGTTCCTCATGGGCCATCACAGCCCCCATGGCAGCATCTTCCACCGCCTTGGTTTCCTGGGCGGCTTCGGCGGCGTTTGGTGCAGCCAGCCCCTGCAGTTTGGCCAGCAACCCGCCGGGCACCACCAGTGCCGCCCCCACCACCACCGGCGGCTGTGGCAGGATGGCTCTTTCCGCCTCCAGTTGCACCGTGCGTTGCTGCAACCGTTCTGCCAGTTCGTCCGCCCGCCGCTGCGCCATGGCCGAGTTCAGCCGGGCGTTCACCTTCCCTGCCGCTTCCTGTGCTTTCAGTTCCTGCGCGCGGTGGTCCCAGTAACTGATCTCCTTGGTCAGCCGGTCCTTCACCGCTGCCAGTGTCCGGGTTGCTGCTTCTTCCCTTCTGCGACGGGTTTCATCGATCCAGGCTGGCACAAGGTGTTGGATGGCGTGGCTGCGCGCCCGGCCTTCCAGGTCTGCCTGCAACCAGTCGCTTTTCAGCAGTTCCCTCAGAAAAGGCCGCATCCCCTCGGGCAGGGGTTTGTAATCCAAAAAAGGAGCCGGTCCGCCATTCCATGCTTCTCCACTGGGGTTCATCTCAACGAATTGCATTTGGCGCGCCACCGCCCGGTGCTTGCCGCCGGCATCGGCCTGCCCGCTCAGGATCGATTGCTCCAGGTAGAACAGCAGCCGGGGCTGTTCACCCGGGTCGTTCTCATCCACAAGGATGGCTCCCTGCCGCAGCAGCCCCCTTTGCCGCTCCAGCACCAGGTCGATGACCGCGTCCATCAGCGGGTGCCCGGGGCACAGGAATTCCGCCTGCGGCTTGCCGGGAACGTTGATCTCCTCCTTGAAAAAGGTCACCCGTTCATATTTTTTCAGCAGCGTTCCGCGGCCCAGGTTGAAGCTTCGGCTGCGCACCACGGCTGGCACGTTGCCGATCTCGTAGCGGCGGCCTTCCCTTCGGTGCATGCTGCCGCCCAGCTGTTCGAATGCTGCCTTGAAAAAGGATTCGATGAAATGCGGCTGCAGCCGGCGCGCCTGGGCTCGCTCGAAATCCTGCCGGATGCGCTGCACTTGGGTGGTGTCCATGGCATCCCTGGCCAGTGCCCGGTCCTCCAATAACTCCTGGCAGTGCTCTCGGTCGACCAGGTTATCGATCTTTTGCATCAACCTTGCCCGCACCTCGGGCTGGTCGCCGTAGCGGATGGCTTCGAGCAGCAAATCCTTCAGGCTGGTTTCGCGGAAAAGTTTGCCCAGGATGTCAAACACACCGTCCCCCAGGGCTTTACGCTGTTCCTCGATCTTGTGCAGCAGGCGCGTGTACACATCGCCTTCGCGTGTTTCGTCTGCCACCAGGTTCCACAGGTGGCAGACCTCCGTTTGCCCAATGCGGTGGATGCGCCCAAAGCGTTGTTCGATACGCGTCGGGTTCCATGGAAGGTCATAGTTCACCATCAGGTGCGCCCGCTGCAGGTTGATGCCCTCCCCGGCCGCGTCGGTCGCCACCAGCACCAGCACATCCTTGTCCTGCACGAAGGCGGCCTGCACACCCCGCCGCTTGTCGCGGTTCAGCCCGCCGTGAATGGTCACCACGGCATCCTCCCTGCCGAGCAAGGTTCGGATACGTTCGGTCAGGTAATCCACGGTAGCCCGGTGTTCGCTGAAGATGACCAGTTTCCGCCGCCTGCCGCTGCCGTCGAACATCTCCCGTTCGTCCTGCAGGATGCGCGATAATTCCTGCCATTTCTTGTCTGTCCCCGACCTGCGCACCCTGTCTGCCAGCTCTTCCAGCCGACTCAGCTCCTGGATCTCAATCTCCAGTTCCTGGATGGTCCGTGCAGCGGTTGCCAGGTCGATCAGGTCTTCGGCCGCCTTTTCCCGCTCCTCCTCCGGGGCATCCTCAAGGTCTTCGATGTCTTCCACCTCAAGTTTGGGCAGGTCAACCAGGAAATCCATCCCTGCTTCGGCTCCCCGTTTCAGCAGGCGGGTCTCGCGCAGCCGTTTTTCCAGGCGGTTCCTCCGGTTCCTTAGGGATTGGTAAATGGCCTCCGGGCTCGATGCCAGCCTGCGCTGCAGCATGGTCAGGGCAAAACCCACCGTCCCGCGTCGATCCGCCTCCAGGTTTTCTGCCCGGTTAAATTCCTCTGTCACGTAACGGGTTACTTCATAATAGAGATTGGCTTCAAGGTCGGATAAATTGTAGTCGACCGTATAGGCTCTCCGCTCGGGGAAGAGCGGGCTGCCGTCGAATTTCAGCAGTTGCTCCTTGACCAGCCGCCGCATCAGGTCGCTGGTGTCAAGGATGTGCACACCTTCCCGGTAGCGTCCTTCGAACCGGTCCGGGTCCAGCAGGGCCATGAAGAGTTGAAAATCGGTTTCCTTGCCGTTGTGCGGGGTGGCCGTCAACAGCAGGAAATGCCTTGTTCGTGCGGACAGCTTTTCCCCCAGGTGGTAGCGCTTGGTGTACGTTGTCTCGCCCCCAAAGACCGATGCCGACATCTTGTGTGCTTCATCCACCACCACCAGGTCCCACTCCGTTTGGGCCAGTTTGGCCTGCAGGTTTTCATCCCGGCTCATCTTGTCCAGCCGGGCAATTACCAGGTTCATCTCTGCCAGGGCATTTCCGCTGCGTGCGGCTTCGATGCGGTCATTGGTTAATAGTTCAAAGGGTAGTTGGAACTTTTGCCATAGTTCATCCTGCCACTGTTCGGTCAGGCTTCCGGGTGCCACCACCAGGCAGCGCTGCAGGTCACCCCGCAGCATCAGCTCCTTGATCAGCAACCCAGCCATGATCGTCTTGCCCGCCCCCGGATCGTCCGCCAGCAGGAACCGCAGCGGTTGGCGGGGTAGCAGCTCTCCGTAAACAGCCGAGATCTGGTGGGGCAGGGGGTCCACCTGTGAAAGGTGGATCGCCATCCACGGGTCGAACAGGTAGGCTATGCGTATCCGGTAGGCTTCCGAGACCAGCCGGAAGGCTTCTCCATCGGCATCGAAAGCCCACGGTGTCCCCGCGGTGATCACATCGAGGTTGGCCTCCTGGTCCCTGAAAAGCAGTTGGGTTCCCGTGTTCCCGTTCGATTCGCGATAGACGACCTCAAGCACATTGCTGCCATGCCACTTGGCATTAAGGATTTCGAGGGTCGATGATGGCAGGATGCCTTTTACTTTTGCCCCGGGTTTGATCTCTTCCAGCTTGGCCATGCTTGCCTTTTCCCTCCTTGCCATTGACATTATTATACACCAATTGGGTGGATGCTGTCTAATTATCCAACATCCCTCCGAAGCAGTCAACAGCCTGTTAATGCCAAAACAACTTTTTAATAATCATGGTCAATTTTTTCAGTGGAATAAATGACGCATTGGATGCAACCATGCCTGTTTAGATCAATAATGCAACTTACATATTTTGCACTCATTAACGTCCTCCCCCCCCCCTCCCCCCCGCATCCACCCTCCCCCCGTCCAACATCCATCAATCCCCCACCCCCCGCGCCCCGCGAGGACGCAAATTGGCATCACCCGGTTTTCCCCAATCCGCCAAAATTGCAGTAGAATACACCCAACCTGAGAACCACGGAGAAGGACATTGAAGATCGAAATCCGCACACCTCAAACCAGGGAAGATTTCAAAGCCTACTACGGCCTGCGCTTCAAAGTGCTGCGCGAACCCTGGGGTCAGCCCCGGGGCTCGGAGAAGGACGACTACGAGCCCATCAGCCGCCACTTCATGGCCGTGGACGCCGACAGCGACCGCCTGGTCGGCGTCGTCAAGGTCTTCGAACGCAGCGAAGGCGTGGCCTGGATCTCGCACCTGGCCGTGCTGCCCGAAGTGCAGAAACTCGGAGTGGGCAAAGTCCTCATGGATGCCGCCGAGGACTACGCCCGCCAGGCCGGGTTTAAAAAGATCGGCTGCCAGTCGCGCCTCACCACCACCACCTATTTTCAAAAATTGGGCTACGAGATCACCGGCCTGCCCACACATTATTTCGGCACCACCCAGGTCGTCTGGATGGAAAAGGACCTTTAGGCCCGGCGCCCGGCGGAAATACCCCCCGCAGCCCCGGCCAACAGAACGGAGCACGACCCATGACCGACCGTCAACCCATCCCGCTGGGAGAACTGTGCCTGCGCCCCGTGCACCTGCTGGAAAGGAACTGGATGCTCCTGGCCGCCGGCGACCTCGCAGCCGGCCAGTACAACGCCATGACCGTCAGCTGGGGCTTTTTCGGCAACATCTGGAACATCCCCTGCGCCCTGGTGCCCGTGCGACCCTCGCGCTACACCTTTGGCTTCCTGCAGAAGTATCCTACCTTCACCCTCAGCGCCCTTCCCCCCGCCTTCCACGACCTGTTGGACCTGGTGGGCAGCCGCTCCGGGCGCAACGGCGACAAAATCGCTGCCGCGGGCCTCACCCCCCAGCCCTCGCTGGAGGTGGCCGCCCCCTCCTTCGCCGAAGCCGAACTGGTGCTCGAGTGCCGCCGCCTCTACTGGGACGACCTGGAGAAGGAGCGCATGGTCGATTCGCGGCTGCTCTCCTTTTACCAGGCCGACGACATCCATCGCATGTTCATCGGCGAGATCCTGGCCGCCGCCGGCACGGCCGCCTACCGCTCCCCCCTCTCCTGAAACGGTCCGCCTTCCGCACCGCGAACCCCCGGCGCAGGCAACCCGCCTGCGCTTTTTTTATGGCCCCTCGTTGCCCAGCAGGCCCATGGTGGCGGCCCGGCGGATCAACTGGGCGCGCGTCTGGCTGCCCAGCAGGCGGTGCAGTGAACCGATGTGGTGCTGCACCGTTTTCGTGCTGATGCCCAGCTCCAGCGCCAGGCGGCCGGTGGTCAGCCCTTCCGCCAGCCCGGAAAGCACCTCGGCCTGCCGACGGCTCAACTGCACGGGCCTGGCCCCCGCCCCGGCGGCCGGCTGCCAGGCGCAGTGGCCGGTTTGCCCCGCGGGTGCCGGTTCGGCCGTCACCACCAGCCACCCGCCGCACACGTGCGCCCGCAGCGGCCCTGCTGGTGCTGGGCAACCTGCGGGGGGCTGCCAGGCGCCGCTTTCCACCTGCCGGGCCAGCGCCTCAGCCTCCAGCGGCTGCTCGAACTCCAGGCGCAGCCCCCCGCCGGGAAGGTAGATCACCCGGGCCATCAGCGCTCCAGGTACCCCCCGTACGGGCCGTCCAGGTAGCGCTGTGGGCAATCGGCTTCATGCCCCCCCTGCCGGCCGCAGCGCGGGCAGGCCGGCTGATGGTACACCGCCGGCGGGCGCCCGCCGTGGCGCAGCCGGGCCATGAACAGCCGCGCCGGCTGCTGCGGCTCGTCCGCCCGGCACCAGGCCAGCAGCGCCCACAGGTCGGCCGGTTCCAGCCCGCTGGCCGCCACCTCCGGCAGCAGCGACGGGAACACCCCCGCCTCCAGCAGGGCGGCTTCCAGTTCCGCCGGCAGCCGCGGGGCGCCGCTCCCGGGCGCGAGCGGTCGTCTCCCGCCCCCCTGCCGCAGCAGCCCGGTTGTGCCGCTTCCGGCACGGCCCGCCCGCTGATCAGGAGGAGGAGAAGGATTTAACAGCCGGGGGGAGGGGGTTGCTTGTTCCTCCTCATCAGGCATTTGCAGCAACTGGCGGAAAGGGTCCGCCCCGGCCGGTGCGGGCGGTGCGCCGCCGGCCGTTGCCCCCGGCGAACCCTGTGCCGGCGGGTACAGCCAATCCGCGAAAACCAGGCTGACGAGCCCGTCCCCGGCTGGCAGCATGCGCAGGGCTGCCAGTTGGTCGCGCAGGACGGCGAGGTGCCCGTACAGTGTGCGGGGAGGCCGCATGGTGATGTCGCAAAGCGCCCGCATCGGCAGCGGGGGTGTGGCGTGCTCACGGCTGCCCCAGGCCAGCGCCATCAACTGCAACAGCGTGGGCAGCACGGCAGAGGGGATGCGCCGGTCGAAGAGCAGCCCCGTGCGGATGAAAAGCCCGCGCGGCGGCAGCAGCGGCCGGCTCACCGGGCCCCCTTTTGGCCTTGCGGGGCATGGGCGGGGAAATAGAACATAGTTTCTATTTAACAGCCCCGGCCATGTTTTGTCAAGGGGGATTTTTGGGGGATGCCCCCGCCCAGGCCGCCTTCGCCAAAGTCCGTTGGCATGTTGGTCCTGCAAAATGGGATCCACACCCCATCCCCCCATTTTGGTTTTCAACGTATCCTGATGCTTTCTTCAGGGAAATGGCCCCCACACACCCCATCCCCCCATTTTGGTTTTCAACGTATCCTGATGCTTTCTTCAGGGA
>CAYQUO010000006.1:0-168553 GCA_964420835.1 uncultured Anaerolineaceae bacterium | reverse complement strand
CATGGCTGATCATCTCTCTCTTTTACCAGTTCTATGGATTTTTGATACAGTAACACTTTTCGTGGAACAAGGTTGTTAATTGCTTCATCGGGTTTCAAATAATTAAGCACGGCTTTAGATCAATCATTAAGCCTGCGCTGAACCATTATTACATCTTCTAGAGGCACAAGGGAAAAATCCGTTCCCCAGGGGAAGTATTGCCGGATCAATCCATTTGTGTTCTCATTGGTGCCTCTCTCCCAGGGAGAGGAGAGGTGGGCAAAGTGGACTTTTATACCGGGATCGATCGTGAAGCGCAGGTGTTCTCCCATTTCCTTTCCCTGTTCATATGTCAATGATTTCTTCAATTCCACAGGAAGAGTGGCGAAAGATCGTGCAAATGTTTCTCGAACTGTCATTGCATCCCGCTTATTTCCAAGGGGAACCAGCATGGTGTACCGGGTCGTTCTTTTCACCAGCGTTCCCAATGCACTCTGCCTGTTCTTACCCAAGATAAGGTCTCCTTCCCAATGACCAGGTACTGAACGATCCTCAACCTCTGCCGGGCTTTCTACTATAGATAACATTTCCGTAATCTTGCCCCGTGTTTCCTGTGTCTCCCTCCCTTTTTTCTTATGACGGCAGGCAAGTTCTTGACGCAATGCCCGAACGAGGGTTCTTTTGAGCTCTCCTCGAGGAAGCACTTAGATGTACCGGTAGATCGCTTCATGCGATATACGCATTCCCAAAGGATAATCGATTTTCATCCTTTCTGATATCGCCCTGGGTGACCATTGTTGACGTACCTTTCTTATCCCATAGTCCCGCAATTGCTGATCCTGGCTTAACCTTGTTTTCCCCTTTCTCCGAGATCCAGCAGCTGCTTCTGCTCGCTTGCTGGCTGAGAAAGCCCTGTATCCCGTGGCACCGGTGTTGCGTTTGATCTCTCGGTATATGGTTGTTCGGTGTCTCTCCAATTCTTTGTAGATGCCTGTTATTGATTTCCCATTTGCCAAGTACCTGCTGGTCTCTTCGCGTTCTCTGCTTGTTGTCCTAAGGAATACTCTGGTTTGCATACGAATGATTTTATCTCCTCATTCGTTCCATGAAATTCCTGACACCTCAAATGAAAAAATTTACATCTTCACATAGAAAACCCGCCATCGATTTCATGATGCAAGAAAAAAGTGTTGAATAATAAAAACGAATTTGCTATACTGGGTTCAGATTATCTGACTGGTTAAGGTCGATAATTAACCTGCCGGGGATATTATATTTTTACAGGTAACCAAAACTGGCTTGGTTTCCATTTCAATCCGGTGCCACCATCACAACAATATGGTTATACCAATTATGCCGGACGTAATAAGGACTGGAGGGATCCTTTTGTACCGTAATGGTCCTTTTAGGGTAAGGCAGGCAAAACTATAACCAGCCGCTGGAATTCCCGACCGGGATTCTGCCAATTCGGCAGGCGTCAGCATCCCTTCTTTTTCTGGCTGCCCATTCATCCTTTCCAATATCTTTCCGCCGGAAAACGCGCATAATTGCCTGTTTCCATCAGCCTGCTGGAGCCTGTTGTTCCCATTTTGATATGGGCCACCCTTCAAGACAAGAGCAGTTACCTGGCTTTTCAAGCTCTGCAGGCGATGATCCATCAGAATAACATCACGGTAATCTGGTTTGTTGGCTTTATGTGTTCCTTTGTCACCTTTATGGGGAATATCCTCTCTCTTCCCTGTGTGGTTTTGGAGGGTGGTGAAATCGACACTCTGCCCTGGGTCGCGTCCTTTGCGCCATTCTTGATTATTGCGGTAATCCTGATAGCAGGTTTTGCCTGCATCATATATGGCATTGTGGGGACAATTCATGTATGTCATGGAAAGCCGTTCCGGTATATCGTGATCGGCAAATGGCAGAAAACATCCGGCGCTCACGCAAAAGCATGGATAAGTCTTCATCATGAAATCAGACAGGATCGTGTTTAAATGAGGAGAAAATGAGCAGAAAAAACACCCTGCTAATATTGACCATCATCTGTGCGATCTTTGTCCTGGCAATGAGCGCCTGCCAGCTAGGGCAGACTCAGCCGAAACTCGAGTGGGAGACATCCCCGCAGGCTGTGCTCATTAAACATACCGACCCGATCCAATTTCCCGGCCTCCTGCCAACCTGGCAGGATGAGCGGATGGAAAACTATCTTCCCGAAGGGGTTGTCTTTGGTGATGGGCGCGTGCAGTGGGTTGGGTATTTTTATGGTGGCGAAATCACATCACGGCAAGTTTTTGAGGGTTTCCTCGAACCAGAACAAGTCCGCGGCCTGTTGGAGCGTTTTGTGGACAGCGGCTTTTTTTCTTGGAAGGATCAATACAGCGGCTCATTCCGGGAAGACGGCCCTCCCAGCCAGGTCTTAACCGTCAACCTGCACGAGCAGACCAAAAGTGTGGTTGTGAACAACGCTCAACCGCCACAGGGTTTTCAGGAACTGGCGAAGTTGATCAGCACAGGCGCAGGCGCCATTGGGCATGAATACGTGCCGGGGCAGGCTTTCTTTTGCGCATATCTGAAAATGATGGACTGGAACGAAGAACAGAGCATTCAAGTCATCCGTTGGCCGGCTGAACAGGCAGGTTTTACGCTTGCGGAACTGGAAGAAACAGGTGGTGTGTTTCCCGGAAGGTACATTGATGGGCAGATTCTGTCTTTTGCCTGGCAGGTGATTAATGCCAACCCGCAAAGCCCGCTGGTGGAAGATAACCGGAAGATTTACCTTATCACATTGCAGTTCCCGGAACTCTCAATGTATGATTTGCCTGACCCATGAACAACGATGAAACCCACAGTGACGAATTACTGAGGAGGGAACTTTGAACACTCAAAAATTCTGTGATCAATGCGGTGCCGAGATCGAATTCGGCAGCAAGTTCTGTGATGCTTGTGGGCAACCATTGCAGGATATTGGTGAAAAACGAACTTCTCCACATCCCGCTCAAAAACGTCAAGCCAGGGCGCGGGCAGGCAGTTTTCTGTGCCAGCGGATTGCCTGGGCGCTCATTTTTGGGCTGCTGCTGATTCCCGTGGTGCTCTACCTCATCTGGAAGGATGTGGGTGAGTTCTCGTCAGATGTATGGCTGTCTTTAGGTGTGTTTATCGTGATTACCACGATTCTGGCAGTTATCACCCTGCGTAAAGCCGGCGGCACATGGCAGGGAGAATTTGTTGAAGCCCAACAGAAATACCAGGGTATCCAAATGAGCTTTATTACTGACCAGGGAAAAACAAAGGTCATTTTCGGTAGTTCAAGTTTACTGCACTACTACATGCCCGGGGATAAGGTGATCAAGATCAAGGGGTATGATTTTCCTGAGAAGATAGAGCGTGATGGGAAACGGCAGTTGTGTGTAGTATGCGGAAAAGTCTACCCGGGGAAGGATTCGCGCTGTCCATCTTGCCGCTATCCATCCATTAATCCACTCAATTTCATCTAAAACTGGACGGAATATAACATCATGAAAAATAAAAAAGGAGTTTCTCATGAAACCTGAAACAACAAGATGCAAACAATGTGGAGAACCTCTGGAACAAGACTCCAAGTTCTGCCAGGCTTGCGGCGCTGCTGTCATTGTTCATTCAGTTGAAAAACCTAAGATCGAATCAAATGCCAGGGATATGCTTGAATTTGGTAAAAATCCTATTATGTGGAATGCCGAGATAAAACTTCTTTCCAATTCAGTCGTCATTAGGCAGTTATTCATGGCTTTAGCTGTATCAAATCTCTTCGTATTATCCTTAATTCTCATTCTTGATGCTATTGAAGGCAATTTGACATTCCATGGCGCATTGAGGTATTTCCTCATTTCCTTGGGAATCATGGGTTTTTTATCATTGCTAGGTGTTTTGGCCATGGTGGTTGTTTATGGGAATCGCTACGAATACAAATATGTAATTAATGATAAGGGAGTGAAATCAGAAACAGTTGGAGGAACCAGAAAGAAAAATAATATTATAAACTTTTTATGCTTGTTATCCGGCAAGCCCACTGCAGCAGGCGCAGGAATGATCGCAGCATCGCGGCAGAGTGAACTGGTGAAGTGGGAAAAAGTGGACAATTACACCTCCAACGCAAAAAAATTTGAAATCATGTTGCGCCGCAAGGGACGCACAATAATGTTAATATGCTGCACACCAGACAACTATCAATCTGTTTTGCGCCTGGTTGAAGAGCGGATAAAACAAAAAAACGGGTGAATTAATAGGTTCTAGTAAGACGAATCCAGGTAAACCCCAGTTTTTAATGGTTGTAATGGTGAGAATAAATGTAATCAGTATTTTGAAGGATCTTATGAGAATTCAGTCGATCCAGGATTTTTAAGCAGCTGGTTTTCTTGAGGAAACATGAAACGACTTCAATTTCTATCTGTTTTGATGATGTCTTTTATTATTCTGGCATGCGGTCTTGGTTTTCCGCAGCAAATATCAAAAAACCCGCAGGATTTGGAAATTAAACCCATCAACACTGTGGTGGGTGCTGTTTCACGAGTTTCACCGAAAGATTTCATGATTCAGGTATTAATACCTGAAGGTGAATTCATTATGGGCGAAGAAGGAACCGGTGCCCCCGATAATTATCCTGAGCACATTGTGTTCCTTGACGAATACTGGATCGATCAGACGGAGGTCACCAACGGTCAGTATTACAACTGCGTAAAAACCGGCGAATGTACTCCACCAGGCAGTGATCCTGAAAATGATCAATTCAGTCATTACACAGAAACCGAATACCAGGACCACCCGGTTGATTTCATAAGCTGGTATCAGGCTTTTGATTATTGCCAGTGGGCAGGCAGACGTTTGCCAACAGAAGCCGAATGGGAAAAAGCAGCTCGCGGTACAAAAGGTCAAAAATATCCATGGGGTGATGCACCACCAAACAGGACTTTAGTAAATTATAGAGGGCGGGCTGGTCAAAAAAACCCATTGCAAGGGACAAACAAGGTTGGGAGTTACCCCGCTGGTGCAAGCCCATATGGCATACTAGACATGGCCGGAAATATTGCAGAGTGGGTTGCAGATTGGTACGATCAATTTTATTATAAAAAATCCCCTTTAATAAATCCTCAAGGGCCTGCGAGTGGAACACAAAAAGTGTACCGCGGCGGTTATTGGTCGACCTATGATGCAGTAATTTATAGTTCCATCAGGAGTGCCGGCGATCCAAATATTGGATATAACTGGAATGGTTTTCGTTGTGCAGAGTCGTCCCTGAAATAAATCCACACAAATCTGGAAACATAAAGCATTACCGGGTTTGAAAAGCCAGCCATCAATTCATTTGTTAATAGCATTGTGATGCACCCAGAAGCAAACTCTGAACCTGCCGTTTAAGAGTCAGTTGATTTATTAAATAAGTTGATAAATTCTACTTTCGTACCTGATTGATAAAAAGGCGCCCCCGGCGGGACTCGAACCCACAACCTACTGATTCGAAGTCAGGCGCTCTGTCCAATTGAGCTACGAGGGCGATAATGCTATTATACACGAATTCAACAGCTGACCTTGTACGTCCAAGGCTTCCGCCTGTATCCTGATTAATCCACCATCACACGGGGGTTTCGCAGGAGGATCTTATCCCCCTCCGGTCCGCCATTGGTGTCAACTTTGACGGTGAAGGAGGTTGACAGCCCGTAAAAGCTCTTTAGGGGGATGGTGATGTCCTGGGTGAAGCCGTCATAATATTTAAACCACTCCCCGATGACGGATTCGGCGCCACCTTCCACGGCTGCCGTGATGATTGCATGGAAGTTACAATTTGTCTCGCCGTAAGCGCAATTCCAATCCCCCTTGAGAGCCCCTCCGGATGGGATGACGATGGGGGCGAATTTAACCTGCAGGAAGGCATCCTGGGATTGTGGCGGCACCAACAGGATGGAGCGACCGCCCGGGTAACCATTTTCCAGCCTGGGATTATCCTGCAACAGGTAAACCCCTTTCGGATCGTTGCTGGCACCGGGGCAATACAGTGCACCTGCACTGCTGGTCCAAACGCCGCTGCAGAGGTTGTCAATAAAACTGTAATAGTTCAATGGTTTGATGGCAGCATAAATGGAGCGGTCCGCCTTTTCGCCCCAACCAAAAAGCTGCCCCTTGTCGTTGCGCAACCTCCAGTAACTGACGTAGTTGCGGCTGTCGTCTTCGACTGGTGGGGCATATAATTCAACTGAAAGCAGTGCCATCTCCCCCGGGTTAATGAAGTACCCGGTTTCCAGCGCCGGCTTGGAGGCAGGTCCACCCAACTGGTCTCCACCGGTGAAAACCAGCTCGTATCCCGAGTTCCAGGTGCATTGGCCGGTGTTTTTAACAGCCCAAATCTTCTTAAACTTGCTTCCGGGGGGAATGCTCACATTATCCGGGATCGTGACGTCACTCAGAAAGCTGAAACTGTCACAAAATGAGGTCATGGCAGCACCACCGATATCCGGCTGGGTGGATACTGGTTTGGCTGGTGTTAAGGCAAGAGTTGGTGCCCTGGTGGGCTGGGTGGTGGGCGTAACGCTGGGAGTGTTAGTGGAGGATAGTTTGGCGATCTGCGTTTCCATGGCGGCAAGGGTTTTGGCCATTTGCGTATTGGCGGCTACCATGGGGTCTTCGGTAGGAGGGGCAGCCTGGCAGGAAGCCAGCAACAATCCCAGGGAAAGCAGGAGTGTGATCATACAGTAGTGCATCTTCATCTTTAATTTCTCCTTCCAACTTCCCTGGAGGGGTATGTGCGGTCTTTGAGGAAGAGTTGTTGCCAGGGAACATTATTGAATAGATCAATTCGCACGGTCAACATCCCGGCCATTTGATGATTATAACTGGATTAATCGGGCCGCAAAATTGTGTTGGAGGGAAAATTGTCAGTATCATCAGGAAATGAAGGGTTTGTTTTGTATTAACTGGAAATAGGAGAACTGCTGATATACAATAAACCTCAAGAGAATGCAAGGAGGAAGACCATGGAAATGACATCCCGTCAGAGGGTAAAGGCCTGTATTCAACACCAAGAACCGGACCGGGTTCCCATCATCCTTGGCACAAGCAATACGACCGGAATAAAAATGCCTGTCTACCAGGCGTTAAAAAAACACCTTGGAATCCAAGCCGAGGACTGTTACATCTATGATTGGCCGGAGCTTGGAACCGCGCTGCTCGATGAGGAAACCCTGATGCGATTGCACAGCGATGCCAGGGGAGTGTTGGATCGATTCCCGGCAGCTGTATACGAGCGCAACCGGTCAAGACCACCACATGACCCGTTTATTGATGATTGGGGGAGCGGGCAGAAGGAGGTTCAGCCCGGTGTCTGGTACCCGGGGGTGCACCCTTTCGCTGAGGCTACAACCATCCAGGAGATAGAAGAGTATCCCTGGCCCGACATGGACGACCCGAGCCGGGTTGCAAATGTACGGGAAGAGGCGGAGCGTTTGGCGAAGGAGAACCAATATGCCATTATCGGAACACCGTGGCTGTTGTTCCCGTTTGAAAGGGCACATGCCATGCAGGGTATGGACCGGTTCCTCTTGAATATGGCGGAGCGTCCGGAATTCGCCCAGGCGCTGCTTAACAAGATCGCCGGATTATGCAGGCAGTTAATGGGCCACTTTTTGGACGCCATCGGAGAAAACATTGATATTATTAAGATCGGTGATGATCTTGGATCCCAGGAAAACCTGTTGATCTCACCCCGCATGTACCGCCAGTTCCTTAAGCCGATCCACGCCGATTTCATATCATTCATCAAGTCGCGAACAAAAGCAAAAGTTTTCTTCCACACGGACGGAGACGTCTTTAACCTGATCGATGATTTCGTTGAGATCGGGGTGGATATCCTCAACCCCATCCAGACCTCAGCAGGCAAGATGTCCAACTTGGAGGAGTTGAAGAACCGCTGGGGGGATCGGTTAACCTTTTGTGGAGCAGTGGATACCCACCATTACCTGCCTTTCGGGACAAAAGAAGAGGTGAGGCAGGAGGTAAAACGGATCCTGCAGATCATGGCCCCTGGGGGTGGTTACATGGTTACCTCGGTGCATACGATCATGGAGGGGGTGCCGCCGGAAAACATCATGGCCATGGTCGACGCCGTTGAAGAATTCGGCCATTACTGAACCAACCCAACAAAAAAACCGGCAGAGTTCTTCTGCCGGTTTTTTATAATTATGGCTGATCATTCTTTTTCGTACGGTGTTCCATCCGCTGCGGGCATGTGACCCCGACCGACGACTCCGGCAAGGACAACGATGGTGGCCAAGTAGGGAGCCATACCGATAAATTCGGAAGGCAGGGGGACCTTTAACAGGGAAGCCTTAGCGGAGAGGGAATCAAAGAAACCGAAGAGAAAGCCGGCACCCATGGCACCAAGGGGGTTCCAGTTGCCAAAGATCATGGCGGCCAGTCCGATGAACCCACGGCCGGCGGTCATCAGTTCATCAAAACGACCGGAGGAGCCCAGGGAGAAGTAAGAGCCGCCGATACCGGCCATCATCCCCCCGAGGATCACCGCCATGTACCGGGTACGGAAGACATTGATGCCCAATGTGTCGGCTGCTTTTGGATGCTCTCCCACGGAGCGAAGTCGCAGACCCCAACGCGTGTAATAAAGGAGGAAGGTCAGCAGCAGGACGAAGGCGAACATGAGGAAAACGAATATGTTATGGTTGAAGAGAATGGGTCCGAGGAATGGGATCTTCGAAAGGAGCGGTATCTCGAGTTGGGGGAACATGCCTGGTTCGTTCAGGTACTGGTAGGCGACCTTTTGGATGTATTTGGAGGACAGGTAGGAGGTGATCCCGGTGGCGAAAATATTGATCACGGTACCGGAGATGATCTGGTTAATGCGGTACTTGATGGAAAGGACTGCGTGCACCCAGCCCATCAATGCACCTGCGGCAATTCCCCCGAGCATTCCCAGCCAGAGGTTGTGGGTAAGGCTGCTGAAAACCGTGCTGACGAAGGCTGCTGTCAGCATCATGCCTTCAATGGCGATGTTCACGACACCCGATCGCTCACACAGGATGCCCGACAGGGCTCCGATGGTCAGCGGCACGGCCCGGTTGACCATTACCCGCAACAAGCCGGCCAGGTTGGTTGAGCCCCCGGCAGTGGCCCAGGCAAGGAAACTGAAGATGAAGAGGGTTGAAACCATTGCCAAGGCAGCATAGGTGGCCTTGCCGAAGCCGCGTATGATTTGAAAGCCTCCCATCAGGAGCAACAAAGAGGCGATGACATTCAGGTACAGGCTGGTATTAAAGACCCAATCGCCCATGGTGACCGAAGCCCCACCGGGTGTCATGACAAAGGTCGTGATGGCATCCGGTTGTAAATTGGGCATGAACACAATCCAGATAAAGCCGGCTGCGGCCAGGAAGACAACGCCCATGATAATGCGCCTCCTCCTGAGGATTCTTTGCATTCCAGTGCTAACCTTGAGAGAGTTGGAATTTGTCGTTACTGTCATGGAACCCTATCCTTTCCAACCGCGCAGTGAGACCAGGTCTTCGACATGCTTGGGTTCTTTCAAGCGATAGATGGAACGGATGATGGCCGGTGCGGCGATGAAGGCCAGAATGAGGGCTTGCAGGATGGAAACGATATCGATGGGAGTTCCAACCGCAATCTGCATCGATCGGGCGCCGCTCTTTAAGAAACCAAACAGTAATGCCGAAAGAACAACTCCCAAAGGGTGGTTCTTTCCCAACAGGGCGAGCGTAAGGCTGTCAAATCCATATCCCGAGGAGAATGCGGGCAAGAGCCGGTGGTTCACGGCGAGGATCTCATTGGCGCCAGCCATGGCGGCAAGGGAAGCGGAGATGACCATGGCAAGAACCGTGGCTATCTGTATACGGATGCCGGCATAACGTGCGGCACTGGGATTCAAACCAACCATTCGCAGTTCCATGCCCCAGGATGTTTTGAAAAGCAGCAAGTAGACAAGGAAGGCCATGCCCAGGGCGATGAAAAAGCCGTAGTGGAACCGGATGGGGTGGCCAAACAATTGCGGTATCTTGGCCGTTTCGAGGATCCAGGGGGTCTTGGGAGTATATTCGTTTGGATCGTGCATTGGAAATTTCAAAAGGTAATCCGTCAGACGGAATGCGATGTAATTCATCATAATGGTGGTGATGACCTCATGAGCCCCCGTTTTCGCCTTCAGGATGCCTGGTACAAATCCCCAAATTGCACCTCCAAGAGCGCCGCACAACAGAGCAAGGGGCATGTGAATGTAAGCCGGAAGGCCGTGGAAGGCATAACCGGCGAAGGAAGCAGCCACAGCCCCCATGAAGATCTGTCCTTCAACGCCGATGTTGAAGAGTCCCACACGAAATCCCAGAGCCACCCCCAAACCGCCAAACATGTACGGCGTTGCCTGCACCATGGATTCCAGGAACGGGTTCAACGCCCAGCGGATTTGATCCGCATCACCCGATTGCAATGCCGCGATGATCTTTGCCGGATTCCCAACACCGCCATTAAAGAGGGCAACATAGGTATTCCATGCAGTGAGAATGCTGGTTTTCAATCCCTCCAAAATTGATACCCGGAAGGCGGCGTAAACCTCGTTGGTTGTGACAACGACCAAAACACCACCCAGAAAAATTCCGGTTATGATCGCCAGGATGATCGCGGTGATGGAACTGCTGGAAAATTCTTCCCAAAAGACAGCCAGGCGATTCTTCTTGTTTTCAAGGGTTGATAGTTCCGCCATTTTTTCATCCCATCCTATGTGATCAGGATCTGGCCTTCTTCTCGGAGCAAGGCCTGCTTTTCTTCTTCCTTGAGCGCCACACCGGCCATTAGCAGGCCAAGCAGCTCTTTGCTGGCCGTATCCGCATCGACCGTGTCGATGATCTTGCCGCGGTACATGACCGCAATGCGATCGGAAAGCTGCATGACCTCATCCAGTTCGGTGGATACCAACAAGATGGCACAACCTTCATCCCTCTTTTCGATCAGGCGCCGGTGGATGTATTCGATGGAACCGACATCCAGGCCACGGGTTGGTTGTGCAGCGATTAATAACTTGATCGGGCGAGAGAACTCGCGGGCCACGATCACCTTTTGCTGGTTTCCGCCGGACAGGGAGCTAACCGGTGTGTTAACGCTGGGAGTGCGGATGTCGAATTTATTAATAAGATCAGTGCCGTTTTCCAGGATAACCTTATGGTCCAACCAGATATTCCTTGAAAAGGGAGGAAGATAGTAGGTGTTTAAAACAAGATTATCCGAGACAGGGAAGGCAAGCACAAGACCGTCCTTCTGTCGATCCTCCGGGATATGGGCGGATCCCAGTTCGGTGACCTGCCGGGGTGCAAAGGTGGTGGAATCCTGCCCTGCGATGGTTACCGTACCTTCGACCGGTGCCATTAAACCAGTCAGCGCTCGAACGAGTTCGGTTTGACCATTGCCCTGAACCCCTGCAATCCCGAGCACTTCCCCTGACCGGACTTCAAAGGAAATTCCATCGACCGCCGGGGAACCAAGCGAGTCCAGTATTTTCAGATCTTCCACTTTCAATACAACATCACCCGGTTTGGCATGGGTTTTATTTACGACGAGATCCACTTCACGGCCGACCATCATGGCTGCCAGTTGATTCATCGTCGCTTCTTGAGGGGTGGTTGTACCGACCACCTTACCACCACGAATGACAGTGATGCGGTCAGCGCATTCCATAACCTCCTTTAGTTTGTGGGTAATGAAGATAATGGATTTCCCCTGGTCTTTCAGGGTTTGCATGATTTTGAACAACTCTTCAACCTCCTGCGGGGTTAGAACTGCAGTCGGCTCATCCATGATCAGGATGTCAGCCTCGCGGAAGAGAAGTTTGACGATCTCCACGCGCTGCTGAATGCCAACCGGCAGATCGCGGATATAGGAGGTTGGATCGATGTTCAGTTTGTATTTATCCGAGATTTCTTTCACTTTTGCAGCAGCCCTGGGGCGGTCCAGGACCTCGCCAAATTTCAGGTACTCCTCCCCCAGCATGACATTTTCGGTGACCGTGAACACCGGGATGAGCATGAAATGCTGGTGGATCATGCCTATGCCCGCCCTGATGGCGTCGATGGAAGAATGGATTATGATTTTGTTGCCATTTACATGGATCTCGCCTTCATCCGGCTTGTAGAGGCCATAGAGGATGTTCATCAAGGTTGTCTTACCGGCACCATTTTCGCCGAGCAGGGCATGGATCTCACCTTTTTCCAGGGAAAGATCGATATGGTCATTTGCCAAAACACCCGGGAAGCGTTTTGTGATACCGCTGAGTTGCAGAACTGGGGTCATTTTTCCCTCTCCAGTCAGAATTTGTAACGGCATAAAGATTTTACCATATTGAAATGAAGTTAAATAATCAGAGCCGGGCAAAAGATTGCCAGGCCCTGATTTTCATGGTTGATGGAAAAAATTATCGGGCAGGAATGGTGGCGATCTCACCCGAGATGATCTTCGGGATGAGGCCTTCAACCTCTGCCTTTAACTCTGCAGGAACCTGGCTCTCCCACTTGCTTCCGTAGCCAAGGCCAGTGCCGTTGTTTTCCAGGGTGAGGACATAAGCCTCTCCTCCCTTGAAGGTGCCATCAAGGACCTGCTTGACACTGTCGTAAACGAAGACATCAATCTTCTTAAGAGCGCTGGCAAGGACATAGTCAGCCTTGTCGGGGTTGGCAACCGCCCAGTCCTGATCCACGCCGACCAGCAGACCGGTTTTCCTTTCAGCCAGTACGGCCAGGGTGCCCAAGCCAACAGGGCCGGCAACCGGGAGGATGACATCAGCACCTTCGTCCAGGAGTTGCTCGCCCAGGGCGCGGCCGTCATCCAAACTTTCGAAATTCCCGACCTCAAGCCCCTTCTGTGTTTCAAGGTCCCAGCCCAGGACTTCCACGTTGGTGCCCTTAACCTTGTTGTAATATTCCACGCCCATGGCGTAGCCGTCCATGAAGGCCTGGGTGGCGGGGAAGAGGATGCCGACATAAGTACCGACCTTGCCGGTCTTGCTCATCCCGGCAGCCAGATAACCAGCCAGGAAGGTGGCCTGATCGATCTTGGTGGCGTTGCCTCGGACATTGGGCTGCGTCAGATAGTCGACATCAACAATGGCGAATTTCGAATTGGGATTGGCTTCGGCAACTTTGGCGGTTGCATCGGCAAGGAGGAAACCGATCGGGGTGATAAGGTCACATTTTTCCTCCACGAAAGCATTCATGTTGACTTCGTAGTCGGCTTGTTGTTGTGATTCGAGGTATTTTATCTCGACGCCCAGATCCTGTTTTGCCCTTTCAAGACCTTCCCAGGCCAAGGCATTAAATGACTTGTCATCAATGCCGCCAACATCGGTCACCTGGCAGATCTTTTTGGCAGCGGCAGGTGCAGCGGCTGGTGCGGCTGCCGGCTGGCAGGCTGCCAGCATCAGGGCAAGGACGATCACAACAGCCAAAACAACAGGTAGTTTTTTCATTTTTTTCTCCTCATGGTATGGAATGAAAAAATTTGGATTTTTGGAGGAAACATAGAAATTACCCTCCCGCTCATAATTAGAGTATACACAGAATCAATGCCTCATGCAAGCATTTTTTGTGCTTTGGCCTTCACCCTGCCCATCACCAGCCAGGCCAGTGCCATAAAAACCGTGCTAAAAATAAAAAGCCAGCGATATTGGTTGCCGAGCAGGTCCACCAGAATGCCACCCAGGGTGGGGCCAACCACGGCAGCGGTTTGGGAAGAGAAATAATACAGTCCTGTAAAGGCACCTGTTCGGCTCTCATCACCATAGTCATAAACCAAAGGCAGGCTGTTCACGTTCACCAGGGCCCACAAGAATCCGACCAAGACCAAGGCTGCCAGGAAGGTTGGCACATTCTGGATGAAAAAATATCCGGCCAGGAAGGTAACAGTCAGCCCTGCAAGGCCAATGCGGATGGTCTGTCGTCGACCCAACCGTGCAGCAATCAAGCCGGATGGAACTGAAAAGGCAAGGAAGGAGAGGGTTACGGCGGAGGCATAGATGGAAGCGGATCCCGGGGAGATCCCCAGCGTGAAAACGGCGAAGGAGGAAAGCCCTGTCTCGACCGCGTTGAAGGCAATAAACCAAAGAAGGATGGCGATCAAAACAAAGAGGCCACTTCGTTCCCGTTCAGCCAGGACGGTTTTTACATTCTGGAATACACCCTTCTGCACCTCTCGCGTGGGATCCTCCTGCTCAGATCCGAGGGTGCGAGGTTCGCGAACAAAAAGCACTGCAACCAGGAGTGCAACCGCCATGGCCAGGGCGCCGGCGATAAACGGAGCTGACCGGCCCAGATTGTTGAACAGGATGCCCCCGACGAAATAAGCCAGTAATCCACCCAGGCCGCCCATCAGGTTTATGACGCCGTTGGCTTTGCTGCGTTCCGCCGGCTGAAAAAGGTCGCCCAGCCAGGCTATGGTGGGGGAACGGAACAGGGCCATGCCAAAGTTGGTTATAAGGATGAAAACCATTATGGCGATCACGGTTTGTGCCAGGGGGATGGCCACAAAACCGAGCATGGCGATCGGTACACCGATGAGGATCCAACTCTTCCTGCGGCCAAAGCGGTTCCAGGTGCGGTCGCTTCTTTCCCCCACCCAGGGCTGAACAAAAATATTGATCAGGTTATCCCAGGTCATTATAAAAAGCGCCAGGCTTGGGCTTAAACCAAACCCGACCACATCGGGTATCCTCCGTCCCTCGGCAAGAAGCTGGCGGTTAAATTCCGGGTTGCCTGCCTGAAGGAATATGGGGATGTACTGGTTGAACACCGGCCAGATGATACTGATCCCTAAAAATCCGAAACCAAGCAGAAATGTTCTCTTCCATGGGAATGCACGGTTGGTCAATGGGATACTCCTTTTTGGTGAACTAATTATTGGTTGTGTTCTTCTTCGGCCTGTAGTTGATCTTGCAGTTTATCCAGGAACTCCCGGTCTGTCCGGGTAAGGTCTGCCTTTGCAAGCAGGTCGGGCCGCCGCTGCCATGTGCGAAGGAGAGCCTGTTCCCGGCGCCAGCGGTTGATGGCAGCATGATTTCCGGACAGCAGGACCTGCGGGACCTTCCAGCCTCTGAATTCATCCGGGCGGGTGTAATGCGGGTATTCCAGGAGACCGCTGGCATGAGAATCATCTGTCGAACCCTCCGGATCGCCGAGGACTCCAGGAACCAGGCGAATCAGAGCATCGACGAGGACCAGGGCGGGCAGTTCGCCACCAGTGAGGACGAAATCACCGATGGAGATCTCGTCTGTCACCAGGTGTTCGCGGATGCGCTCATCAACTCCTTCGTAGTGACCACACAGCAGGGCAAGGTGCGGATGTGCGGCAAGGTCGGCGGCCACCCGATGGTTGAAGGTCCGCCCCTGGGGGGTGAGAAGGATCAACGGACATTTGAGTGGACAGCCAAGGACACTTTCAACTGCGCTGAAAACCGGGCCGGGTTTCATTACCATTCCACCACCGCCGCCGTAGGGAGCATCATCCGTGACATGGTGCCGGTCTTTCGTCCAGTCGCGGATATTATGGAGTTTTACCTCCAAGTGGCCGTTTTCTGCCGCACGTTGCAGGATGCTGCTCTGAAGGTAGGGCTGGAAGACTTCGGGGAAGAGGGTGAAAATATCAAAAAGCATACCGAAATTGTACATGATATCAACAAGAGAGTCTATTGCACTGGAAGGTGGATGTAAATATAATGAAATAAGTCCAGATGGGTGGACAAGATGAGAACAAGCGATGCAAGGTAGGCAGGCAAAGAAATAAATGCCTATCTCAAGGCTGGCAACCTTGTTGAAGGTTATCGCATCCTGGAGCCTGTCCTTCACACCAAAATCTCCTTCAGGCTGCTGGATGAGATAGGGTACCGGGTTGGAGAAGCAGACCCTTTCATCCTTGACCGTTTTCTGGCGCAGATAGCAAGTGAAAGAACCATGGGGGGCTGGGTGGTCATTGCCTCTGCTTTACGCAAACGGTTGCCGGCTGACCAGGAAGGAATACTGGAACGATGCAAGAGTATGATCGAATTAGCTGACACCTGGTACGCAACGGACACTCTGGCGGAGCGCGTTGCCGGGGCGGCGCTTCGGCAGGAGATGGAGAGTGCACTTAAACCCATGCAAGATTGGGTGCAATCCATTAACCGCTGGGTGCGCAGGGCCTGCGGTGTGGCCGTGCATAACTGGGCCAAGCAGGCGCATGGGAGACCAGAGTGCCGGGAAGGGGTACAGTGCTTGCTCGCCTTCCTGGAACCCCTTTTCGAGGAGCGCGAGAAGGATGCCTTGAAAGGAATTGGGTGGGGCTTGAAAACACTCGGCCGCTATTATCCCAGGCAGGTGGCAGGGTGGTTGCAGGAACAAATGGACAACAACAGGGCGCCCAGGGCCTTGATGCTGAGGAAAGCTTACACCTTCCTTCCCGATCATTCCAGGCAGGAGACAGGCTGGTTAACTGATGGACCGGAAAACTGAATTTGTCACTTACCGGCCGAAGACCATTCTCAACAAGGCCAGGCATGCCGACCACTGGTTCTGGTCACGTTACAGCGCCTACCCGTATAAAGGCTGCCAGCACGGCTGTGCTTTCTGTTATTGCCGGGAGCAGAAATATTCCCCCTACGAGGACGTGGATGACTTTTCCAGGATAATTCAGGTAAAGGAAAATGCGGGTGATCTGCTGCGGAGTGCATTGGGTAAAATCTCGAGGGACCTGCTGTTCACCGGCGATTATCAGCCGGCGGAAAGGAAATTCCGGCTCTCCCGCCGGATGCTAGAGGTCTGCTGCGAGCTTGGTTTCCCGGTATTCATCCTTGAACGGTCGCCGCTGGTGGTAAGAGACCTCGACCTGCTGGATGAGCTACAAAAGGTGACCGGGGCGGTGGTGGTGGCCTTCAGTGCGATCCACACCCCTGAGTCGAAGCATGCAGGCGAAGTGGGACAGCTGGAGGGCCTGGCGCCCCCGCCAGAGGAGCGTTTTACCGCCATGGAGGAAATTGCTCGTCACGGTATCCTGACCGGAACCTGCCTGATGCCGGCGTTGCCTGGGCTCTGTGACGATGAGTCCAGCCTGGAATCCGTCGTCCGCTGGACAGCCGGGCATGGAGGGAAATTCGTCCTGGCCAGCGGGCTGACCCTTTCCGACCAGCAAAGTCGCTTCTTCCTGCAGGTCCTGCAGAAGACCGCTCCGAGCCTGGTGAAGACATACCAGGAATTGTATACAGGAGGACGGTACACGCCGGGGAGCAGTGCCGGGCGGGAACTGGGCGTCACTGTACGCAACCTCTGCCTAAAATTTGGGATTCGGGACAGGATACCAAGACCCATCCTTCCGGATGATAGAAAAGCATGTAACAAACAAGTGGCTGAATTCCTAGCTGATGAAGCCTACCGGTGTGAACTGGAAGGCAGGTTCCCACACGAAACCTGGTCATACCGGAGGGCAGCCTGGGCGGTTGACGACCTTGAGCAGGATATCCGGCAGGTGGTCCAGCTGATGGGGGTGAAGGGACTGCAGCGGATCAAGCAAGTCGGTCCTAAGATGGCTGAATTGATCGCTGGCTTTGTCGGAAGGATGGACACCGGAGTTGAATCCTTGACAAGGGGTAACGGTATGGCGGGGGATGAACAATTGGTGAGGGGTCGCCTATCCGACAGGTGACGCTAATCTCCAACGACAGGAAGGTAACACCAGGAATCAGGTATTAATGCCGGATCAGATACCCCCACCCCCATCTTGACGTCCACTTTCAGGGGATGGTAAGATGCAAATGAGATGTACCTGAAAGGAAGCAAATTCCGCTATAAACAGCGTCGAACCACCAAGACGAATCCATGGAGGATCATCGTTCTTCTGGTGCTTATTGGGGCAGCGCTCTATTTTAATCAGGTGGTTGTACCAGTAACTCCACCGTTATTCATTAACACACCTACCCCCACACGCTCTGCCGAATCTTTTGTCAGTGAGGCTGAAAACCAGCTCGCCGAAGGTAAGATGTCGTCAGCCATTGAATTGTATGCCCAGGCTGTCCGTTCGAGCCCCCGGGATGCATCCCTATACGTTGCAATGGCCCGTTTATATATTTACATGGGCAATTATGCTGAAGCAGTCGTCAACGCCCAGGATGCCCTTTTACTGAACAATAATAATTCCACTGCGCACGCTTTGCTTGGCTGGGCACAGGGATTCCAAGGGGCTTACCTGGATGCGATTGCCTCTTTGAATCGAGCGCTGGAGCTCGATCCGAACAATGTGGTCGCTTATGCCTGTCTTGCAGAAGTGCTGCTGGCACAAAACCAGGCAGGCCAGGGCGACCTGAACACGCTGGATGAGGCTGTAAATGCTTCCCGCAAAGCGCAAGAACTTGACCCCAATGCATTGGAAACCCATCGGGCGAGGGGGCTGGTGCTTGAAGCAACAGCCAACTACGAAGATGCCATGAGGGAATTTGAGGCTGCTGTAGCCAAAAACCCCAACATTTCCGACCTTCATCTGGCACTTGGAAGGAATTATCGAGCGCTGGAGTTGTACGACAAGGCTGTACAAGAATTCAACCGAGCCAATGCATTAAACCCCACTGACCCTGTCCCTTTGTTATATTCTTCGCGAACTTATGCAACCGTGGGAGAATTCGCCAAAGCCATCCAGTTCGCCGAGCAGGCTGTCAAGGCTGACCCGGTGGATCCTTTCCTGTATGGCAACCTGGGGACGATGTATTATCGCAACCGCCAATACACAGAATCCGTGAACGCGCTGCGAACTGCCATTCAGGGAGGGCTTAGCGAGGATGGAAAAGTGGTTGAGGGGATCCCAATCAGTGGTACCGGCAGGGTTCCGGAATATTATTCCCTGTATGGGTTGGCATTGGCGCGCAAGGCGGAATGCAATGAAGGTTTGCAGGTGGCACGGCTTATCCAGCAGGCCCTGCCTGATGATGAGACGGCTGTGTACAATGCGGGTGAGGTTGTCAATATCTGCAGAGAGGTTGCAAAAAACCCCCCCACAGCAACATTGCCATTGCCATTGGCCAGCGAGACACCACAGCCTGAGATTACGCCAACCGCAAACCCTTGACCGAATATCCGATGAATCTGAGTGGCAAGAACATCACCTTTCGAAGGAACGCCCAGCGCAGTAACCCGAACAGGGCATTGATATTGCTGGGCCTGTTGATCGCCGGTGCATTCGTGCTGCGTTCTCTCGCGCGCGGGGAAATTAAATCACCTTTTGCACCCACACCTGTTCCGACCCGCCTTCCTGATTCTTTTGTGCTTGAAGCAAAGACTCATTTTTACGCAGGCAACCTCGAGAAAGCGATCCAGGCGATGATGCAAGCAACCTTGGTCGATCCTCAGAATGCCCAGTTGTATTCTGAAATAGCGCAGATGCAGGTCTATTCCTCAGCATTGATGACCACTGACGAACAAAAACGGGCACGGTTGCAGGAAGCCAGAGAATCGATCGACCAGGCGCTCGAACTTGCACCGGATGACAGTACCGTTCATGCAATTCGTGCCTTTGTGCTGGACTGGAATGCCGATCCCAACCTGACCGGGGAGGCGGCGGCAGGGCTGCTGGTGGAAGCAGAGCAGGAGGCAGTTAGGGCTCTACAGATCAATAACCAGAATACCCTGGCACTTGTATATTATGCGGAGATATTGCTGGACCAACAGAAGTACCTGCAGGCGGAACAATATATCAATCAGGCTATTGAGCGGGACCCAACGGTGATGGATGTCCATCGTGTCTCTGGGATCCTGAACGAAACAATGGGAGAATATGGAACCGCCATCGAGGAATATAAAAAAGCGATCAAGATCACCCCCAACCTGACTTTTTTATACATATCCATTGGCGTCAATTACCGGCAGTTGAAACAGTATGATATTGCACTGGAATATTTTGCCAGAGCAGCAGCAATTAATGATCAAATCGGAGTAAAGGACCCGTTGCCATACATTGCCATCGGGAAAACCTACTCTCAGATGGGGGAGTTTTTTGCCGCTTCCCTTAACACACGCAAGGCTTTACAGATCGATCCGTACAATGAAGATACCTACGGTTCACTGGGGGTGATATATTACAAAGCCCGCAATTATGAAAGTGCCATCCCGACCCTGAAATGTGCCGTACGCGGGTGTACAGCGGAGGAAAGTTGTGCTGTACGCCTGTGTGATGCGATAACCGACCCTGCAATCGAGATCAAGGCGCTACCCCTCTCCGGCACCAGTGTGGTTTACTACTTCACCTATGGTTCAGTTCTGGCAGGGATGCACAGGCCAAACAATAATTATTGTGAAGAAGCGATGAAGGTGTTTCAAGAAGTGCGTCGGGGATTTCCGGAGGATGTTACGATCATGGAGATCGTAACGGCTGGAGAACGCATCTGCCAGTCTTTTGGATATTCCAAGTAACCCCAAGGTTTGTATAAATAATTTATTAGAATTATCCCCTTTCTCTTGACGTACAATTGAAAGCTGGTTATTATTCACGAGGATTAGCACTCCGCAAGGGAGAGTGCCAAATGGTTTTGAAACATAATATACAATCATACATAGGAGGTAAATGGATATGAATCTTAAACCCCTTGGAAGTCGGCTGGTGATCGAACCGATCGAGCAGGAAGACATAACCGCAAGCGGTATCGTGCTCCCTGAAACCGCCAAAGAAAAACCCCAAAAAGGCAAAGTTCTCTCAATAGGGCCGGGCGACCGGGACGAGGATGGCAAACGCATCCCAATGGACGTAAAAGTTGGCGATACGGTGTTGTTCGCGAAATACTCTGGCACAGAGATCAAGGTGGATGACAAAAAATTATTGATCCTGCGCGAGAGCGACCTGCTGGCAATTGTTGAATAATTCAGAAATTGAAGGAGAATACCTATGGCTGCTAAACAACTCGTATTTGGTGAAGAAGCCCGCCGACGATTAAAGACCGGTATTGACACAGTCGCTACGGCGGTTGCAACCACCCTTGGCCCCAAGGGCCGCAATGTGGCAATTGATCGCAAGTTCGGTTCACCGACCATAACTCACGATGGTGTGACCGTTGCCAAAGAGCTTGAACTGAAGGACCCGTTCGAAAACATGGGCGCACAGTTATTGAAAGAGGCTGCGACCAAGACCAATGACATCGCCGGGGACGGCACGACAACCTCAACCGTCCTGGCGCATACCATCGTGACCGAAGGCCTAAAGACCCTGGCGGCAGGCGCCAACCCAATGCTCCTGAAGCGCGGTATTGAAGCCGCTTCGAAAACGGTTTCCGATGAGATCCGCGGCCAGTCCATTAAGATCGACACCCGCGATGATATTGCCAACGTTGCCACCATCTCCGCCCAGGACCGGCAGATCGGCGATCTGATCGCTGAAGTGATGGACAAGGTTGGCAAGGATGGTGTGATCACCGTTGAAGAATCCAAAGGCCTGGAATTTGAGACCGAGTACGTTGAAGGTATGCAGTTCGACCGCGGTTACATTTCGCCGTATTTCATCACTGATCCGGAGCACATGGAATCGGTCATCCCCGAAGCCTATGTGCTGGTATATGACAAGAAGATTTCTGCGGCTACTGACATTGTTCCATTGCTGGAGAAACTTGTACAGATCGGCAAGCGTGAACTTTTGATTATTGCTGAAGACATTGACGGCGAGGCTCTGGCTACCCTGGTGCTTAACAAACTGCGCGGCATGCTCAATGTACTGGCTGTCAAGGCTCCCGGTTTTGGCGACCGGCGCAAGGCCATGTTGCAGGACATCAGCATCCTCACCGGTGCAACCCTAATCTCCGAGGAGACCGGTCGCAAACTGGAAACTGTTGTGGTAAGCGACCTCGGCCGTGCAGAGAAGGTTGTAGCCGACAAGGACAACACCACAATCGTCGGCGGCAAGGGCAAGGAAGAGGAGATCAAGGGCCGCATCGAACAGATCCGCGTGGAGATCGACAAAACCACCAGTGACTATGACCGCGAGAAACTGCAAGAGCGGCTGGCCAAACTTTCTGGCGGCGTTGCCATCATCCGTGTGGGAGCGGCCACTGAAACAGAACTTAAGGAAAAGAAGCACAGGGTGGAAGATGCACTCTCAGCAACACGTGCGGCTGTTGAAGAAGGCATCGTCCCAGGTGGTGGCGTGGCGCTGTTGAATGCCATGCCCGCCCTGGAGAAGATGAAGATGGACGAGGAAGATGCTCAGATCGGCATCAATATCGTTCGCAAGGCGTTGGAATTCCCGACACGCCTGATCACCGAGAACGCCGGAAAAGACGGAGCGGTCATCATCGAGAACATCCGGCAAGCGCAGAAGAAAGACAAGAACTTGAAGGTTGGCTATGACGTGATCCGTGATGAGTACATGGACATGGTCAAGGGCGGCGTGATTGACCCGGCAAAAGTTACCCGTGGTGCCTTGGAGAATGCGGCTTCCATTGCTGCCATGATCCTGACCACCGAGGCACTGGTCACCGACGTGCCTGAGCCTGAAAAACCGGCTCCCCCGCCAATGCCGGAATATTAATCCGATCAATCGTTGGATGATAGCCTGCCATTCGGCAGGCTATCTTAATTAATACTTGAATAATTGGATCAAAATTATTTGTTGGTTTTTAATACTACAATTGAACTGCCGTTTTGAACCTTTGGAGTAGATTGCCCAGGTATATTTTTTGATTGAGACTGAAATGGGATGAGTTGAATTTAACCTATTAGGAAAACAACCCCGGTTGTAGGTATGAGCATTGTACGGATGGTTGCCATTGAATCCGGGTATCATGAATTAAAGGCGGTATGTAAAGCGACATCCACAGGAGTGCCATTAGAATGACCCCAAATGAGTTATATGATTCCTTGGTTCACGAAATCCATAACGCCTTGGTCAATATGGATATCGACGCCGTGCCGGACCTGGTTAACAGAGCCCTGGGCAATGGTGAGGGAATTCTGCAGATCATCGATTCCTTAAGCAAAGGCATTTACATGGTTGCAGACAAGTATAAAACGATGGACTGCTATCTGCCTCAACTCATAATGGCAGTGGATGCCATGGAACAGGCGATGGTCTCCCTGCATCCACAAATGGATAGGTTGAACCTTATCGTGGGGTCCGGCGGGACGATCGTGACAGCCCAGATCCAGGGAGACGCACATGGCATCTGGAGGAATATTGCATCAGCCTTGTTAAGGGTTTCGGGTTTTACGGTATTCGACCTTGGGTCTGATATGCGTTTAGATGGGATCATCGATAAGGCCCTGGAGTTGAAGGCGGATGCAATCGCTCTTTGGTTACATTTGAAGACATCGCTTCCGTACGGCAAGGATCTATTGAAACTTCTCGATGAACGCAGCTTGAGCGGCAAATTCAAGGTCGTAATTTGTGGTAGCCCCGTTACCCCGGATTATGTCAAATTGATCGGCGCTGATGGCTGTGCCAAGGATGCTCTGGAAGCAGTACGACTGATCGGTGACTTGTTGATGGGAGGGAAGTGATTATGGTGAATATCTTTGAGGTCCTACGACGGGCTGAGGACGGCCCGTATATGAGGGAAAACGATTTCAACATGAAATTATTTCGCACGACCTCCCGGCTGGTTAAGGAATTTGGCATTAAGATGGACCGTGACCAGATCGTCGTGGGCGATGACAGCATGGCCGACCATGTTTATGAGGCTGCCATGAAACTGGCGCTGGAGATGGGCATGTTGTGCGTTTCAACCAGCCGCTTGATCCAGTTTACCGAAGAGGAGTTGAGTCTGGCGATGAAGCTGGCGCCTCAGGAAATGATCCTTGGCCTTGGAAGGGATGCCCGCACCCTGCGAGCCCGTCGGTTTGGAGACGGTCACCCAATGACGGTAACAGGCGGCTGCCCGGGCACACCGTTGCCGGAGGAACTTTTCCTGCCGGTGATGATGTCTTATGCCAAAGAGCCGCTGATCGATATCCTGATCCCAGGGTCACTAACGTCGATAGAGGGTATGGATGTTCGCACTGGAGGGCCTCTGGAAGTGCGCGCCTGCCGCCAGGAGCTGATCTGGACGCGGGAGGCGCTGGAACGGGCCGGACGCTCTGGAATGCACATTTATGCCGCCGGAGCAAGCAGTGCCACTCAACTGGGAACGCTGGCGATTTGCAACGAACGCTTTATGC
The DNA here is from genome assembly GCA_964420835.1 of uncultured Anaerolineaceae bacterium. Taxonomy (GTDB): domain Bacteria; phylum Chloroflexota; class Anaerolineae; order Anaerolineales; family Anaerolineaceae; genus CAYQUO01. Next base: position 144,401 of record CAYQUO010000006.1, on the reverse strand, counting down.
GGCCAAGCGATTCGCACATGATACCGGTTCTATCGGAGCTTAAGACCGATTACGACCGGCTGACCAGAGCGGTCACCGGGCATGAATACCCAGCCTTTATGACCAGCCTGATCGACCCGGTTATTGGCGGATATGGTGGAGGCGCGGAAGGAGCAGCGGTGGTCCTGGCGGCAGCAATTCTTCTCTCCACGGCTGCTTACAATGTGCATATGCATTGTTTACACCCCATCCATAACCGCCATATCTCGGTGAGCACAAAAGAGGGGATGTGGGTTGACAGCGTGGTCGGGCGGGCGTTCGCCCGTAATGCACCAATCGCCCTGCTGGCGGGCGCCTGGGCCACGGCCGGTGCCGGTACGGAGGAAATTCTCTATGAGACGGCAGCCATGGCCATTGCCCAGGAGCGCAGCGCCCTGCACACAGTTTCGGTCGGTTCGACGAACGGCACCTGCCCACATTGCAGCGGTCTGGAATGCCGGTTCTACGCTGAGGTGGTGCATGCGGCCTTCAATCAGAAACTGAGCCCGGATCAGGCCAACGAACTGGTATTGAAATTGTTTGCCAAGTACGAGCACGGTTTTGAGAGCCCCAATCTGGGAAAACCTTTTCCGGAGGTGTACGATATCAAGACCATCACTCCCAAACCGGAGTGGCTGGAGATCTACAAGCGGACGAAGGCTGACGTGGCGTCTTTGGGTGTTGAGTTCGTGATGTAGGAGTCAATTTCCATCCACTTCCAACCAGATTGGATATGGACATCCCTTCTTGCTGGAAAGGTGGGTGGCAGGAACAACCAGATTAATTTTCAGATGGTTGATTATGGCCCATTCGATTCTCCATCAGAGCAAATTAGAAAGTATAATCGCTAAACGAATTTATAAATCACAACAGGTGGTAGATAATTGACAACAGAAACCCTCATAAACAGGAAAGAATTACTCCTAGCGGCGCTACGCCATGAAAAAACGGAAGCCGTCCCGTGGGTGCCTTATGCCGGTGTGCATGCAGGAAAATTGAAAGGATATTCAGCCCGCGAAGTATTGACAGACGAAACCAAAATGCTGGAATCGCTCCTGGCTGTCAACTCAATTTACGTTCCTGATGGGCAGCCAATCCATTTTGACCTGCAGTTAGAGGCGGAAATACTCGGCTGTGAGTTATTTTGGCCGGATAATGCACCCCCATCGGTTGTCACGCATCCCCTGGAAGGCGACGCACCCACCCCATCCCGGCTTCCGGAGCCCGGAGATGGCAGGCTGCCGATTATCCTCTCAGTTATGCGAAAAATGAAAACCAGGGTTGGAGATACTACCGCTCTGTATGGTTTGGTGACGGGACCGCTCACCCTGGCATCGCATTTGCGCGGAATCGAAATCTTCATGGATATGATCCGCAACCCCAACCGGGTGCAGGAACTGCTGGCATACAGCCTGGCTGTGGCCACACGCGTAATGGATTATTACATTGATTGCGGCATGGATGTCATTGCCGTGGTGGATCCATTGATCTCGCAGATCTCGCCGAAGCACTTTCAGCAATTCACCCTGGAGCCATTTAGAACCTTGTTTCACGAGATCCGACGAAAAGGTGCGTATTCATCCTTCTTTGTCTGTGGCGATGCGACCAAAAATATCGAGATCATGTGCCAGACCGACCCGGACTGCATCGCGGTTGACGAGAACATCAATATGGTCGAGGCGAAGAAGATCACGGACAGCCACAATATCACATTGAGCGGTAACATTCCCCTGACCACGCGCATGTTGCTGGGCACCCAGCAGGATAATATGAAATACGTGGTGGATTTTCTGGATTCAATTGACCATCATAACCTGATCCTGGCACCAGGCTGCGACATGCCCTATGACACGCCGATCGAGAACACGGTCGGCTGCATGCATGCCGTACGGCACCCGGACGAAACCCGACGGATGCTTAAGAATTACCAGGAAGCCGACTATGACCTGGACGCTGTCATTCTGCCGGATTATGCGAATCTTCAAAAGCCGCTGGTGGAGCTGTTCACACTGGATTCCGCCACCTGTGCTGCCTGCTCTTACATGCTTCAGGCTACCGAGGCGGCAGTTTCCAGTTTTTCGGGCCGGGTGGACATGGTGGAATATAAGTTCACAGAGAAGGAAAATGTTGCCCGGGTGATGAAGATGGGTATTAAAAATCTGCCCTCGTTATTGATCAACGGCAGGTTGGCTTATTCCTCCATCATTCCGGGAAAACAGGAACTGGTTGAGGAAATTCTAAAACTGCTCTAAAACCAAATGGGTTATGCATGCATACCCAATGAATCATAAAATCTTCCCATTGGATCAGCAAGTGAAATCCGGGCAATTAAATCCTTGAACTATTCCTCCAACGCTTAGTGTACTTCTATCGCCTGATGACTTGGCAGATGCATGGAAAGCTGTAAGGAGCAGCCTGATTTACGAATCTGTTAAGTGATAATCCGGTGATGGTTGGGTTACAATATCCTTAACTTCACTTGGGGTTGGGTTATGATCCGGTTGGAAAAAAGCGGTTACTGTAACACCAATACATTTGCGCGTGTAAACCTGATGGCGATCGAAGAGATCGCCGGGAAAAATGGAATTGACGTGGTTCTTAGGTTGGCAGGACTGGAACACCTGATAAACAACTATCCGCCAAAGAACCGGGATAAGGTTTTTGATTTCAGTGATTTTTCAATGATCAATCAGGCAATCAGGGAAATTTACGGCGAACGCGGCGGCAGGGTACTGGCGATCCGTGCGGGAAGGGCAACTTTCAAGGAACTTTTTAGCACGTATGGAGCCATGACCGGGATGACTGACATGGCGTTGCGGCTGATCCCATTAAAAATTAAAATATCACTCGGTTTGAATGCGATGGCCAGGGTCATTAATATGGTCAGCGATCAATTGAACACGGTTACTGAACAAGAGAACGAGTTTTTATACTCCATTGCCCGTTGCCCCACCTGCTGGGGTGTGAAGGGAATGGAAGCCCCAGTTTGTGCCATGCAGGCTGGATTGATCCAGGAAGCATTGAGCTGGGTTTCCGGCGGAAAAAGATTCAAAGTTTCCGAGATCGAATGCCGGGGCATGGGAGCGGAAAGTTGCGTGTTCCTTATAAACAAGGAACCGGAGGAAGACTAAGCCCTCTGTCGTATAAACAACTCATCCTGATTCGGTCGCCTGAACCAATTGTTGTGGGATGTCCAGGTTTTACGACAGGGAGGAACACATTTCCTTAACAGGAACTGACGAAAATCACTTGACATTCCATTCTCTAACTTCCTATAATTCTTGTATTGAAATCTTTCCATTTATCCTAGACTCATCAAAAACAGCCACATCTTTCAAAAGCATCGTATTCATTTAAAGGGAAAGCGACGCTTAAGTTGCGGACAGGGGACCATCTATCAGGAAGGTTTCTGTTGTAATTGACTGGTTGAGACCATAGAACTGATGAGGCATTGGGACAACGATGCCTTGTCAGTTCAAAATTTATCGTGTATAAGGTGGACCTTTTGTCAAAGCGCAGGGTCACTGAAAGGAAGGGAGCACCTTGAAGATTGCTGTTGGATCAGATCATGTTGGGTTTCCGCTTAAAGAGGCGGTGGCTGAATACCTGAGAGAAAAACAACATGAGGTGGTGGATTGCGGGGCGTTTGCGACGGATCCACCATATGATTACCCAAGGGCAGCCCGAAGTGTGGGTGAAATGGTTTCCCGGGGGACCTGCGAACGGGGTGTGGTGGTCTGTGGCACCGGTGTTGGCATATCCATTGCAGTGAATCGATTTCCGGGTGTGAGGGCGGTGCTGTGCAATAACCTTTACCTGGCCAGACAGAGTCGAATCCACAATGATGCCAACCTGCTGGCGTTGGGCGGGCTGGTGACCACGCCGGAGATGGCAAGGGAAATCTTGGACGTCTGGCTGGCAACCCCTTTTGAAGGAGGTCGTCATATTCCCCGACTTGCCATGCTGGACCTTCCTGCCCAGGAATCCGGGGATGACGCAGGGAAACTGGCAAGCCTTGACCGGTCCGGCTTCCAGATGGGTGTTTCCCTTTCCCCCGAAGCGTCCGTTTTTGGCCCGCTAATGTTTGCCGGTAATCTGAAGGATGGAATTGACCATGCAGCCCGGCTGGGTTTTGACGGGGTGGAATTAAGCCTTCGTGACCCGGAAACCCTGGATGGCAGGGCGATCCAGAAGATGGTCCGAGATGCCGGATTGACAACTGCGGCCATAGCAACCGGGCAATCCTGCCTGCGTGACGGTCTTTGCCTCCTTTCTGCGGATGCGGAAAAACGGAAGATGGCTTTAGGGCGCTTGCAGATGCATTTGCAATTGGCTGAAACACTGGGCGCGCGCCTGATCGTGGGGGGTGTTCGTGGACGAACTAGCGGGAGCCCGCAGCAGCAAGCCCAACAGAAGGGATTCATGAAAGATGCAGTGGCATCATTGGTGTCCAGGGGAAGGATCCTTGGTGTGACCGTTGTAATTGAACCGATCAACCGCTATGAGACCAATTACATCAATTCAATCAATGAAGGTTTGTCTTTCCTCGATGAGGTCGGTGATCCGAGTCTAAAACTGGTGCCGGATACCTTTCACATGAATATTGAAGAGCGGGACATGGTCGCTTCCCTGGTACGGGCAGGTGACCGAATTGGGTACATGCACTTTGCGGACAGCAACCGCCGCCCGGCCGGCCAGGGGCATACCAACTTTGTTCAGGTGTTGGCAGCATTGGTTACCGCCGGGTACCATGGGATGATTACATCGGAAGTTCTCCCCTTGCCTGACGATGATACTGCCATGGCTCAGGCTGCCGGGTTTATGAGAGCGTTGTTGGGAAGATAATATAAAATAATGTAAGGAGATTGGAAATGTTATCCGAGATACGTGGAGGGGAACCAGAATAATGGAAAAGAGGACTCGATTGCCTGCCTCGATCCTGGGTGGAGACCCATTCAACCAATTCCGGTTCCTGTATCGACGGGAGCTGCTTTGGAAGCTCTTCGACGAGGAGTACTGCTATACTGTAATGAAAGCATGTCATGAGGCTGGCGGAAAAGGGTATGACCTGTCGTTTACCGAGAACACACGGTTATTCCGGCGCCTGCTTGACGAAACAGGGGAAAGCCTGGTGGGTTTTGGAAACCCGACCTGGGAACAAGGTTTCTTCCTGAACGGGCGATACCTGATGCACCATCGGGACCGTATCCTGCGAACACTGGTGGAACAAATCTGGACGCCAAAGATTGCTCGGCAGGTGGATGAAACACTCTCCAAGGATGCCGTACTGGTCTTTGGTTACGACCGCCAGGCAGACCTGATGACAGACAGGGAGATCGCTTCCATCCATTTGGATATTGATGCCTACTTGAAGAGGTTAAGTATTTTTAAGGATTGTCGCTATATTCTGATGGGTGGTTCGGACGCTGATTACCTTGTTTCCCTTGGCAGAGTGGACCTGGTAAAAGAGCTGGCTTTGGCAACCCGGCAGGCAGGTTTTACGCCTTATCTCTTATGTCAATACCCATCAATTGTATTGCCCATGGTGGAGGAAGCCGGATTGGAGGTTGAAGGGTATGCGGTGCCACTGAACAAGGAATGGTCCTGGATCGATCGGGACAGCTGCCTGGCGGCTGTGAAAGCAACCCGAAAACCGGTGATCGCTTTTATGCCGCTGGCCAGCGGTGACCTGCGCAAGGATGTACGGGGTGCGTTGGACTGGTTGTACGTAGACGCCGGGGTGGAATCGATTTTATTTGGAACTGCTACAGCCGAACATGCCCGCTTAACAACACTCATTGCGAATGAGGCACGAAAGGCGGCGGATGAGCTCCGCGCCTCATGATTGGAAAGGCATTTAAATGGCACTTATTGAATTGAACGATGTTACATTCACCTACCGTCAGGCGAAAACCCCGGCCATGAAGAACATCAACCTGACGATTGAAAAGGGGGAATTTGTTGGGGTGATCGGCCCCACGGGGGCTGGAAAATCCACTTTGTGTTGGACGATTGTGGGGGTGGTGCCGCAGATCATGCGCGGGAAACTAAACGGAAGTGTGCTGGTTAAAGGTTTACCGGCGGATAAGACCCCGGTGGCCAAAATCGCCCAAATCGTAGGACTTGTACAACAGGATGCAGAAGCCCAACTTCTGATGACGGATATTGAAAAGGAGATCACATTTCCTCTAGAGAACCTGTCGCTGTCGCGCGAAGAGATCGGCAGACGGTTGAATTACGTTATGGACCTGGTGGGTTTGAGGGAAAACCGCCTGCGTCACCCGTTCTACCTCTCCGGTGGGCAGAAGCAGCGCGTGGCAGTTGCAGCTGTTTTAGCCATGGAGCCGGATGTATTGATCCTGGATGAGGCAACATCCGAGTTGGACCCGGTGGGAGCAGAGGAGATCCATGATCTCGCCGGCAGTCTGAAAAAGGAAGGCAAGACCATTGTGATGGTGGAGCACAACATCGACGAGCTGGCCAACCATGCAGACCGGATTGTTGTGATGAACCAGGGAGAGATCATACGGGATGGCCCGGCACGGCAAGTTCTCTCCGAGGTTGATGAACTGGTAACCTTGGGCATCTACCCGCCACAGGCTACCCAGATCGCCTATCATTTGAAAAAGGAGTACGGGGTCAATTTTTCGCAATTCCCGATAAACATCGAAGAAGCAGAAGAGGCTTTTACAGCTTTGAGGCGGTCGAAATGAGCGAAACGATACTGCAAACCGAGGGTCTATTCTTTTGTTATCCCACCAGGTCCGATATGGCACTGACCAATATCAACCTTTCCATCCGAAAGGGAGAATTTGTGGCGATTATTGGCCAGAACGGGTCCGGAAAAACCACCCTGATCAAACATTTTAACGGTCTTTTGAAACCAACAAAGGGAAGGGTGATCGTTGACGGCCGTGATACAGCAGAGTTGCCCACCTCTGAACTGGCCCGCTCGGTCGGTTATGTGTTCCAAAACCCTGACCACCAGATCTTTGCCGATACAGTTCGGGAGGAGGTGGATTTCGGACCTAAAAACCTTGGCTTTGCTGAGGAGCACATCGAGAAGGCCCGAAAGCTGGTCCTTTCTGAAATGGAATTGGAGGGTTTGGAAGAGGAAATGCCTTTTCAACTTAGCAGGGGTCAGCGTCAGCGGCTTGCTGTAGCCTCGGTCCTGGCAATGGAACCGGCAATCCTGATCATTGATGAGCCAACCACCGGGCAGGATTGGAAAGAATCAATTGCCCTTATGCGCCTGGTGCAGGGATTAAACAACGCGGGACACACCTGTATTGTTACAACGCATAACATGAACCTGGTATCGCTTTTTGCCAAGAGGGTGATCGTAATGTGGAGGTCGGAGGTTTATCTCGATGGAACAACGCAAGAGGTCTTTTTGCAGGTGGACAAGATCCTGAAAGCTGGCATCAAACCCCCCGAAGTATACACACTGACCAGAAAACTTCTTCCAGACCTGGCGCTTGACCGTCCAATTGATCCGCGTGACTTGGCAGATTACCTGGTTGTAGGAGAGAAAGAAAGGCAGGAGAAGTAATATGGCTTTCGTACTGCAAATGCTGGAAATGGGGAAATTACAGTCACCGATTCATCGCCTGGACCCGCGCGCGAAACTTATCTGGTGGATTTGTCTCATTATCGTCCCTATCCTTGTCACCAACCCATTTATCCTGCTGGGTTTCACTGTGTGGATCTGGATCATGGCGGCAGTCGCCAGGATAACGAAACGGATGTATAAATTCTTGGTTGTGTCCTACCCGGTGATGATCGGGTTTATTGTCCTCACCTGGCCGTTTTTCTATCCTGCAACTCCCAACCAACATTACCTCTTCCAGGTAGGCATCTTGCATTGGAGCCTGGAGGGGATCTTCTATGCGCTGGCAATGGGAATGCGAATTATCCTTGCCCTAACTGCCTGCACCTTTTTTGTGATGACCACCGATTTGATGGGCCTGGCCAGTGCGGTGGGGGAATTTATGCAGAACAAGCTTAAAGTCTCGTATATGTACCCACTGATGGTGATCAGCAGTTTTAAGTTCCTTCCGGAACTGAGCGGAGATTACCTGACGATCACGGATTCCTTTAAATCCCGTGCCTGCGATATGGATGCAGGTCCTTTTGGGCAACGGTTAAAAAAGACAGTCCCGGTGGCAATTCCCCTGATCGACTGTATGTTACGGAAAGCCACGCGCATCTCGATCGCCCTGGAGGTGAAGGCTTTTGATGTGGAGATGAAAAGCAGAACCTTCTATGTGCAATATGTGTTAAATTGGAAGGACCTGTTGTTTATCCTGAGCGGTATCCTGGCTATTGCCTTGAGCATTCTGGCCATGGTCCTCAAGGTTGCCAAAGTGGAGATTTTTCTGTAAATCTCCCCGGAAAAGATTTCGTTCATCAGAGAGGAGGTGGAAAGAGGGAAATCTGAAAATGAACTCAGGAAGGACTCAACCCGAAGGATTTTTATTTATCATACAGAAAGGAGCAATTAGAAATGGATAGGTTGTTACCCAAAAAGATCGTTTGGAAACAGAAGTTTGGCACCCTGGAGATTGCTTTGACCATCATTGGTGGTGTTCTTTATGGCCTGGGTTGCTTTGTCACCATGAACTGGGCAATTGGGTTCATCACTCTGCGACCTTTCGCCTTTATTGCAGTGGTTTGGGGTGTCTTCTTTGGGCCGTGGGTGGGCGGCCTGGCGGCTCTGATCGGCAACACTTTTATATCGGACATCCTGGCCGGATGGTTTGGGATCGGCGGTGTGGGTGGGGCGATCGGGAATTTCCTGATGGCCTTCATCCCCGGTTTGTTGGTTCCGCACCCAAAAAACTGGAAAGCGGTTGCATTGTGGGGAGGCATCATCGGCACACTGGTTTGCGCAGTGTTTGTCGGTGGGTGGATTGCCCTTATGGGGTTTGCTCCGTTCATGGTTCTTTTCTCCTCAGTCCTTCTGGCGGATGTTCCCCCCAATCTGATCCTGGCACCATTGGTCTGCATCTGGTTGTTCAACAGGGTGCAAAAACGCGGCCTTTACTGGCGTGACCGGTTGGAAGAAGAAAAGTAAGTTTTTATTGCAAAACGGGAGGGAGGCCGGACGTTTTGATCCGGCCTCACCACCTATTAGGTGAATGGGAATTATCGAGGATAAGAGTGTCCGAGTATCCCGTGTACGACATTCTGATCCACAATGGGTACATTGTCACAATGGACCCGGTTGGAACCCGTTTAAAGGGGGCAGATCTGGCCATTCGCGACGGGAGGATTATTGCCATCGGAAGGGGGTTGGAGCACAGTGCGCGCCGAATACTGGACGCACGGGGCAATGCTGTTCTGCCGGGGCTGGTTAATTGCCATATGCACGAAACCGTGGAGCGGGGCCTGGTGGAGGATATGCCCTTGATGCGCTGGTTGGAGGAGATCTGCTTTCCGATCGACACAGCCTTCCAGCCATCACACCAACGGGCGGCAGCACTCATGTCTCAGTTGGAAATGATTCGTGGTGGCACGACGACCTTTATTGATATTTACCGACATCCGCACGAAGCTGCCCTGGTGGCTGAGCAATCCGGATTGCGGGCGATTTTTAGCCCGCAGGTCATTGATGATCCGGTGGAGGGGCCTGGAGAGACTCTGGAAAGCAACATACGATTCGTTGAGGAATGGGGTCAGCGGGTACCGGGGCGGATCTTTACCTGGTTTGGGCCACACGCACCGTACAGTGTGAAAACCGAGACTTACCGGAAGATGGCAAGGCTGGCTGAAAAATATGAGACCGGGATCCATACACACCTGTGTGAAGTAACAAGTGAGGTGGAGGATTGCCTGAAGAAGCACGGAAAAACCCCGGTCGAATACCTGGATGGCTTGGGGGTTTTGGGGGTAAAAAATTTCCTGGGTGCCCATGGCGTTTACCTGAACAACAAAGATATGCAAATTCTTCATAAACGAGGTGCTTCCATTGCCCATAACCCATCGAGTAACATGAAAATGGCAGCAGGGGTATCACCCGTGCCTGATCTGATTCAGGCAGGTGTACGGGTGGGATTGGGTACAGATTCAAACCTAAGCAACAACAACCTCGATATGTTTGAAGAGATGCGCCTTGCTGGCATGCTCCAAAAAGTGACCCGTATGGACCCTGAAGTGATGCCGGTGGAACATCTGCTGCGGATGGCCACCAATATTTCCGCAGAATGTCTTGGGTTGGGGGACCAGGTCGGGTCATTGGAAGTGGGGAAAAAGGCGGATATCATCCTAATTGATCTGCATGCACCACATATGTGGCCAATTTCACCGGAGCCATCCAGCAACATTTATGAACAGATTGTCTATTCCGCCAATGCAGGTGATGTGATCACGACAATTGTGGACGGCAAGGTTCTTATGCTGGACCGAGAAGTCTTTACATTGGATGAGGGTGAAGCTGAAACTGCCATTCACGAGGCGGTGGTTGACCTGTTGAAGCGTGCAGGAATTTCAAGGTAGAAGCCAAATTGAATTAAATACTTGACTCTGTTTCTTAATGTGTCTATAATATAAGTGTTCTGAACACCAGAACACCAGAACTCCAAATAACACAATCTATTCCATATGCCATATCGTGAGATCCAACCCATCCACCGAAGGCAGGTTTCACAGGCAACCGTAGACCGGTTGTTGGCGATGATCAATGATGGTTACTGGTCGCCGGGAGACAAACTTCCTCCACAAAGGGACCTCGCGGAAGCTCTTGATGTTGGAATGTCCACATTGCGAGAGGCGCTGCAGGCCTTGAATTCCATGGGGATCCTGGAGGCCCACCATGGGAATGGAACCTACCTGGCTGAAAACCCTCCACAGGAGGTGTATTCTCAAATGGTCAACATCTCCCTGGCCATGGGAAAACTGGATCTGCAGATGTTGTTCGAAGCCCGGGGCATCCTTGAAACCGGATTGGCATTTATCGCTGCAGAAAGGGCAACGGAAGAACAGGCAGCGGCGTTATTCCAGATCCTGGAAAAAGAAAAGGCTTGTATTGAAGCCGGGAATCGTGAAGAGACTCACCAGTTGGACATGGAGTTTCACAAGAAGATCGGAGAGATTGCCGACAACCCATTCCTTCAGCAAATCGAAAGAACCTTGTTTTCCACCCTGGATGAAGTATTGCGGGTCCTTCCACAAACATTACAGGGATGGCAGTGGCATTATGATGTGGCCATTGAGATAGGCAACCACAAACCTATGCGTGCAGCCGAAGCCATGAGAACCCTGGTGAATGCCTCTGGCGCCCGGTTATTTCCGTTTATGCAAAGGAAAAACAAGGAAGAAGCAGGGAAAGGATCAATGCTGGAATGAACCCATTTGGCTGGGGCATACGAAAACCACCTGAAAGAAAAGAGGTCAGCGCAAATTTATGAAAAAAGTCCTGGTGAACAAGCCTATCCACGAAGACGCCATCAAATTGTTATCCAGTGAGACGGAAGTATTGATGCCTTATAAGGCTTCTCCAGATGAACTCCTAACCATGCTGCCTGAGGTTGAAGGCCTGGTTTTATGTGTTGGCTTCAAGGTGAATGCCGATACTCTTGAGCATGCACCAAAACTGGAAGTTATTGGACGGCATGGGGCTGGTTTGGAGATTGTGGATTTGGAAGCGGCCACCCGAAAAGGGCTCCCCGTCACTTTTACTCCTGAAGGGCCCACTGAATCCACGGCTGAGCATGCCTTCATGTTGATGCAGGCTGCAGCACGCAGACTAAGCCTGTTGGACCGAGCCACTCGAACCGGTAACTTTCAAATTCGCGACACGGTAGTGGGGGTTGAACTGTACGGGAAAAAGGTGGGGGTGGTTGGATTTGGTCATATTGGCCAGCGCTTTGCGGAGATGTGCCGGGATGCGTTTAACATGCAGGTGCATGTTTTTGATCCATTTATCCAGCCAGAGAAAACCAAACATTGGGGGGCGATTCTGCACACCGACCTGGTGGAGATGGCTGAAAAGGTGGATTTCCTGTCGTTGCACACTCCATCCACAAAGCAAACACATCACCTGGTGAACGAGGTTGTGCTTAAAGCCCTCGGAGGCAATGGCTTCCTGATCAACTGCTCTCGCGGTCCCGTAGTGGACGAAAAAGCCCTCATTGCAGCCTTGCAGGCAGGCACCATTGCCGGGGCAGGGTTGGATGTTTATGACCCGGAGCCGCCAGAAGCGGAGAATCCCTTGTTCGGCATGGATAACGTGGTGCTGACACCTCACCTTGCCAGCTTTACTGAAGAAGGCCGGCAGAGAATGGGGATGATGGTGGCAGAAGATGTGCTAAGGGTTCTGAGGGGTGAACAGCCAAAATATCCTGCCAACCCTGAAGTGTTAAAACAATAAATCAAAGCCAAATCATCAACAGGAGTAATGCATAGATGAAACCCAACCCGTTACGAGCAAAGCTGAATGCAGGAGATGTGGTTTATGGAACGATGATCCAGGATATACGATCCCCTTCCATCGGGCAGATTATGGCCAGGGCCGGATGCGATTTTGTTTTTTTTGACATGGAACACGGGCCATTCGACCTGGCTGTTATAGCCGATATGGTAAAAGTAACCCGGTTGGAAGGCCTCACCCCCCTTGTACGAGTCCCTGGGGATGCTTATGAATGGCTGGTGCGACCGATGGATGCAGGCGCCATGGGTGTGATGGTGCCACGCGTGGAAACTCGAGACCAGGTGGAGCGCGTAGTTGAATGCCTTATGTACCCACCGAAAGGTGTGCGTGGTCTTTCTGCTGACAAAGGACATAACGATTTTAATGCCCAGGGGATGTGGGAATTTGCCGAGCAAGCCAACCGGGAGAACCTGGTCATCCTGCAGATCGAACAGGCCAAGGCGATCGAGAATATTGACGAACTGCTCTCAGTTGAAGGTGTGGGAGCTGCTGTTCTGGGCCCTAATGACCTGGCCATGAGCATGGGTGAACATGTCAAAGACACCCTGGCCGCTCTTGAGCCGACCATCCAGCACGTGCTTGATTCAGCCAAAGCCCACAAGGTTCCCTGCGGCATCCATATTGGCAACCTGGATTGGCTGATCGAATGGCAGCGCCGGGGTATGCAGATCATCGCCTACTCCAACGATATAGTATTTTTGCGCACAGGCATCCAAACCGCCATCAATAAATTAAAGGATTCAGCAAAAGGGTAAACTGGAACAATTATTACGATTTGGAAACAGGAGGATTTTGACATGGATACACTATTTATCAAACATGGCCTGGTAGTGACGATGGACAAGGACGGCCGGATAATAAGGGACGGGACGGTTGTTGTCGAAGGCAACCGCATCACTGCCATTGGTCCTGGTTCAAGCATCCCGGACAAACCAGGCGTGAAGGTGATCGATGCCAGCGGAAAGATTGTGATGCCCGGTATGATCAGCTGCCATAATCACTTGTACAGCGCGGTGGTACGCAGCATTCCTTATTCCGGGTTTGAATCACCGGATTTTTCGTTCGTGTCGTGGATGGATCGCTTTTGGCTGCCACTGTTGGAAGACCGGGTGGACCAAAACATCATGTACGCCGGGACACGCGCCAATGTTGCCGACCACATCCGCAGTGGCATCACAACCACAACAGATACAGCCGAGGGCTCTTATGCATTACCGGGAGCGCTGGAGGCGGTCGACAAGGCCTGCATGGAAACCGGAATTCGGGCTGTGCTTTCCTTTGAAACAACCGGCCGCATCAGCGAGGAAAATGCAGCCATGGGTCTGGCAGAGAACATCAACCACATCAAGCGCTGCCGCAGCCGGTCTTATGATCGGATCAGTGGACGCATCGGAGTGCATACAACCTACACCTGCCCAACAGAGTTGCTACAGGAGGTGAAAAAGAAAGCGGATGAATTGGGGGCTGGATATATGATGCACCACCTGGACGATCGCTGGCATCATTTCGACACCTGCCGGCGCTTTGGCAAGCGCCCTACCCGCTACCTGGCAGACATTGGGTTTCTCAGCCCGAACCTGATCCTTTTCCATTGTTCTTATATCGACCAATGGCAGGACCCACAGATCTTCAAACAGTATGATGTGAAGGTTGCGCATAACTCTGAATCCAATGCGATCTTCAGTTTTTGGCCGGACATGCTTCACCTGATGCGGGAAGGAGTGGTTGTTGGCCTGGGTACAGATGGACAGACCTTTAATTATTTTGAAGTTATGCGAACCGCACAGATGATCCACCGGATCAAGTACGAAAACCCGGAACTGATGAAAGATGAACAAGTGCTAAGAATGGCCACTACAGACGCCGCAAGGGTGCTGCAAATGGAAGATCAGATAGGCTCCCTTGAGGTTGGCAAGAAGGCGGATGTCCTCATTTTGTCCGACCGCTCAACCGTGCCCTTGTTTGAGGTCAATGTCATTAATTACATTGTGGGCACCTGCGAGCGTTCGGATGTTGATACGGTGCTGATTGACGGCGAGGTAATCCTGCAGGATCACAAGTTTGTCAAATTCGATGAGCAGGAAGTCCAGGCCAAGTCGAAGGAGGAAGCGGTCCGGTTGTGGAAGCTCAATGACTGGCCGCATCCTTAATCGGGTGGGACAAAGAGGTGAACATCAAAAAATTCATGAACCAAGGAGGTGAATATTCGAAATAACTCATTGCTAAGTGAACCGTTTTGTCAATTTGTCATTCCTAATCAACAATGAGGAGAAAAAAATGAAAAAACTGACATTTGTATTTGGACTGCTTCTAATCCTGACCATGGCTCTGACTGCCTGTCAACCGGCTGCCACAGAGGCGCCGGCAGCCCCGGCAGCACCTGCAGAACCCGCTGCACCTGCCGAACCGGCTGCAGCAGCTCCGACCGAGGTCCCTCCACCACCGGAACCAGCCAAGATCGTCCTGGTGCCTGCCGGCCGTGTTGGAACAGAGGGTTTCATGTTCCTGGCTGGTGAAGGCTATAAAGAAGCCGCCAAGGATTTCGGCTTTGAGGCAACGATTCTCGAAAGCGAGGTTACGGAAGAATGGGAGCGCAATGTTCGCACTGCCGCCCAGGATGGTGCCCAACTGGTCATTGGCGTGGGCTCCACAATGCAGGACGCGGTGAAAAATGTTGCCCCTGAATTCCCGGACACCAAGTTTGCCCTGGTTGACAGCTATACCGGCGGGGACAATGTTGTGGGTTTGATCTCGCAGGAACAGGAAGGGACCTTCCTGGCTGGTGTACTGGCTGCACAGATGACCGTAGTGCCAGACCTGGAAGGCATAAACGAGGATAAGGTGATCGGTTTTATTGGCGGCATGGATATCCCCGTCATTCACCGCTTCCTTGGCGGGTTACAGCAAGGTGTTGCCTATGTTGATCCTTCTGTGAAGATCGAAGTAGCCTACGTGGGCTCCTTCCGCGACCCGGCCAAAGCCAAAGAGCTAACCCTGTCGATGGTTGAAAACCAAAAGGTGGACATTGTCTACTCAGTCGCCAGCTCATTCGGTGATGCAGGCGTATTCGAGGCGATTGGCGAGAAGGGTGTTTACGGTATCGGCTCGGATATCAGTTGGGATGAAGTTGTTCCCGGCCATGTCCTGACCTCTGTATTGAAGCATGCAGATCGGGCTGTATATGACATCATCGATCGATTCCTGAAGGGTGAATTCCAATCAGGAGAATTGAAATACGGTTTGGCCAGCGGTGTAATGGATATCACTGACATGTCTGTCATTGGTGACAAGGTTCCCCAGGAGATCAAGGACAGTGTCTGGAAGGCCAAGCAAGATGTGATTGATGGCAAGATCGTTGTTGAGCGCCCCTTGAAGTAAGCTCCAAACAAACTATTCCAGTTGGCGTTCAACCGGCAAATACCATCCATTTTGGATGAGGCGCCGGAAAATGAACAAGCGGGGGTTTTCATCGAAAACCTCACCGAACAAAGAAAACCCCCGCTCACTTCTTTTTACTTGAACAGGGCAGGAACGAATGGCAGAAGCAATATCCGTTCACAATATTTACAAGTCATTCCCGGGTGTCCAGGCGAACCAGGATGTCAGCGTATCGATCGAAGAAGGTGAAATACGAGCGATCATTGGTGAAAACGGAGCCGGGAAAACCACACTGATGAATATTCTGTATGGCCTGTATCACCCGGATTCCGGCCATATATATGTGAAAGGAAAAAAGGTCGTGTTTCATAACGCCAGAGAGGCGATCGACCATGGAATCGGCATGGTGCACCAACATTTTAAATTGGTGCCTTCCTTCACATTGTCCCAGAATATTGTTCTGGGAGTGGAACCCACCAGGGCTTTACTTGTGGATGAGAAACGTGTCAGGCGTGCGGTTTCCGAGTTGTCTGAAAAATTTAATCTGGCGGTGGATACCGAAAAACTCGCCGGCAATGCCTCCGTCGGTGAGCAGCAACGGGCAGAGATCCTTAAGGCTCTGTACAGGGGGGCCGAAATCCTGATCCTGGACGAACCGACCGCTGTCCTTACGGACATGGAGACGGAAGAATTGTTCGCCATGTTGAAAGGGCTGGCAAAACAGGGGAAGACGATCCTTTTTATTACCCATAAATTGCGCGAGGTGCTGGCAGTATCAGACACCACCACGGTGATGCGGTTGGGAAAGGTGATCGGAACGGTTAATACCTCCGAGACGGACACCTGCCAGTTGGCTGAAATGATGGTTGGCCGGGATACGGTGGGGGGCAGGATCCGGGGAACGGATGTAAAAATCGGAGCGAAGGTTCTGGAGATTAAAAACATCAATGTTTTGGATGGTCGCAACCTGCTGGCGGTGAAAAACCTTAGCCTTACGATGCACAGCGGGGAGGTATTGGGCATAGCCGGTGTTGATG
Organism: uncultured Anaerolineaceae bacterium; assembly: GCA_964420835.1. GTDB lineage: Bacteria > Chloroflexota > Anaerolineae > Anaerolineales > Anaerolineaceae > CAYQUO01. Next base: position 127,538 of record CAYQUO010000006.1, on the reverse strand, counting down.
GCAACGGCCAGGAGGAATTAACCGAGGCCATAATGGGCCTTCGATCGGTGGAAAGCGGGGAGATCCTGGTGAACGGGAAGAATATCGCCAGCAGTTCAACCAGACACATTCGCGAAACGGGCGTGGCTTACATCCCTTCTGACCGGTACAAGTCCGGCGTTGCAACCCAGGCAGCAGTCTGGGAAAACATTATCGCCGGTGATTATTATCACAAACCTTATTCAGGGTATATCAATTTAAATTTCTCGCGTATCAACCAACTTGGGGAAAACCTGATAAAAGCCTTCCAGGTGATGACGCCCGGTCAAAAAACCCAAACCGGACACCTGTCAGGGGGGAATATTCAACGGCTGATTGTGGGCCGTGAACTTGGCCTGGAAAAGGCATTGGTTGTGGTTGCTTCACAACCCACGCGCGGTATTGACATTGCTGGAACAGAAGCCATCCGTAAAAATTTGTTGGATTATACAAAACGTGGCGCTGGTGTTTTATTGATTTCTGCAGACCTGGACGAGATACTTGCGCTCAGTGATCGTGTGGCGGTCCTTTATGAAGGCAGGTTGTTCGATGCTGGAATTGTTGATGATGAGATTCGTTCCCGGGTCGGAAGCTTAATGACTGGAGCGATGGAAGGATGTGACAATTGAAAAATCCACTCCTTAACAATCGCGCGACTTCTCGCTGGAAAAAACTGGTTGGGGAAATCATCGCGCAGTTAATCAATTATCTGTTAATCCTGCTTCTTGCGTTAATAATCGGTGCTGTGGTCATCTGGATTTCGGGCAAGGATCCTGTTGCTGCATATGCCGCCTTGTGGAAAGGCGCATTTGGGAATTGGCTGAAATTTGGGGATACCCTGGACCGTTCAACTGTTTTAATCCTTAGCGGACTTGCAGCAGCAGTCGCGTTTCGCACGAACGAGTTTAACCTTGGCCTGGAAGGCCAGCTTTATGTTGGAGCATTCGCGGCGGCCTGGGTTGGTTTCACCTTTACAGGTCTGCCCAAGGCGGTCCATATTCCGCTTTGCTTTCTGGCTGCCATGCTGGTGGGAGGGTTGTGGACAATTCCAGTGAGTTATTTAAGGATTCGTTGGAATGTTCCAGTCATGGTGCCTACGCTGATGTTAAACTATATTGGAATATTGCTTTGCCAGTATTTTGTAGTATTTCCCTTTCGAGACCCTGAAGCAACCATGGCAGGTTCCCACGTACTGGAAGCCTCTGCCAGGCTGCCAAGGCTTTTTACCGGCTCTGTGCTTAATATCGGATTCATCATTGCCTTGGTGATGGCTTTTGCTGTTTACTGGTTCATGTTTAAAACCAAAACCGGCTACGAGTTAAGAATTGTTGGATTCAACCCGATCTTTGCCATGGCGTCCGGGATGCCGGCAAAGCGCAGCGCCTTTTTGGCATTGTCGATCAGCGGGGCACTGGTTGGCTTGGGCGGGGCGATCGTAATCATGGGATTTTTTGGCAGGTTCGTATCCTCCTTCTCTGTAGGATACGGATGGGATGGCATGATGATCTCATTGCTGGCGCAGAATCATCCATTGGGCGTGCTGCCTGCCTCCCTGTTTTACGCTGCGCTGGCCAACGGTGCGCTGACAATGCAGTCGATGACCGGCGTACCTCAAACCGTTGTTGTCATGGTGAAGGGAGCGATCCTATTCTTTGTGACCGTACAGATCTTTATTGCCTTCTTTAGAGGGAGAATGCGAAAATGGATTTTGACATCAGCCGATTAATTACCATTTCGCTTTTCGTCGCAACTTTAAGGATGACCACCCCCATCCTTTTGGCGACGCTTGGCGGGATATTTTCATCGCAAACCGGGATCTTTCATGTTGGTTTGGAAGGCTTGATGGATATTGCCGCCTTTTTCGCTGTTGTCGGGAGTGTTCGAACAGGAAGCCCTTGGGGTGGTTTGGCTTATGCCATGGTTGCCTGTATTCTTGCCAGTTTGGTATTTGCGATCATCCACCTGGAATTAAAGGCAAATGAGATCATCGTCGGATTGGCGTTGAACATCTTTGCTGCTGGGTTAACCAACTTTTCACTGGTTGCGATCCTTGGGGCAACTGGTTATTATCAAACCGACCTGATCAAGGGGTTTTCTGAAGTTCAAATCCCTCTCATCAAGGATATTCCCGTCCTCAACGAATTAATCAGTGGTCATTTCCCTCTAGTATACGTGGCATTCATAATGGTTCTGGTGGTGTATTTCGTTCTTTACCGTACACCTCTGGGTTTTCACATGCGATCGGTTGGTGAAAAAGTGGAAGCTGCTGAAGCTGTTGGCATCAGCCCGAAGCGGATGAAATATATCGGGTTATTGATCAGTGGAATTCTTTGCAGTTTCGCGGGGGCCTTCCTTTCGCTGTCGTTTTTAAACCTGTTCTCGGAAGGGATAACATCTGGTCGCGGCTGGCTGGCATTGGCTGCAATCAATTTTGGCGAAATGAAACCTGTAAAAAGCCTGATTGCCTGCCTGATCTTTGGTTTCGCGGATGCATTGGCACTTCGCCTGCAACAGTTTGGACTTCCTTCTCAAATCGTCTTGATGCTCCCATATGTTGTCACCCTTCTGGTCCTTGGCATTTCAGCCGTTCAGCGAGCTTCCAGGATGCGTGCACTTGGAACCCAAAGAGTGCGTTCATCCGCAAAAACAGCAGCAGAAAGTTGACAATATGGAACTCTTTGGAAGACTGGAATTGAAAGCGAACAATACTTTGTGCTTGCATATTAAAGTCTCTTTCATCCGCGAGCCAAACCGGGCTGGAGCCCTTGTTACCCTCCAATTTTTATTAAGGTGAACGAGCAAAACGGTTATGTCCATTTATCCAAAAGAGGTCGTGTTCCTGACTGGTGGAAGTGAAGGGATCGGCAGGGCAATGGCCCTGGAATTATTCAGGCACAAATACAGGATCGCACTGGTCTCCCGGAACCTTGAAAAATTGCAAAAGGTTGAGCAGGAGGCTGGAGGTGGCAGCCCGGATTTGATATTGATTCCTGCTGATATGACCGACCCGGCCAAGGTGGAAAGTGCCGTACAAACCGTGGTACACCATTGGGGCAGGGTGGATGTGCTGATCAACAACCTGGGACAGGGCCTGCGGAAAAACCTGATCGATACTGACAACGAAGAATGGGACCAGATCCTCAGGCTTAATCTTGGCAGTGCCTTCTTGGTCTGCCGGGCGGTGTTGCCGATCATGCGGAAGCAAAGAAGTGGCCAGGTGATCAACATAGCCTCGCGGTCCGGTCGGCGTGGTGAAGGCGATTTCGCGGCTTACTGTGCAGCCAAGCACGGGATGATCGGCCTGACACGGGCATTGGCGGATTCTGAAGCCTCCTTTGGCATCCGGGTTAATGCCATCTGCCCCGGACCGGTTGCGACAGAGAAAATGGTGAGCCGCAACCCGAAAGGGGATTTCTCCACCTGGTGCACACCGGAAGGCATTGCACAAACCGTGGTTTTCTTGCTTTCGAACGATGGGATTGTGATGAATGGCAGGACCATGGATCTATTTTAAATAAGAGCTGGAGACCATAATGGGAACAAGGCTTGCCAACAAAGTTATCATCATTACCGGGGCTGCGGGCGGTATCGGACGGGCGGCTGCCCTGTTGTTTGCAGAAGAAGGGGCTTCGGTGATTGTCGTTGACCAGGATGTGGAAGGCGGTGATGGAACCGTTCACCAGATCCTTGAGAAGGGCGGGACTGCCATATTCCTGCGCACAAATCTTGTTGATGCAAAACAGGTCGAGGATATGGTAATGAAAGCGATCGAGCGGTTCGGCCGGATTGATGTGCTTTACAACAATGCAGGGGTGAACCACTTTGCAAGGATTGCTGATGTTGAGGAGGAGGATTGGGACAGGGTGATGGCAGTTAATGTCAAGAGCGTGTTCCTGACCTGTAAATATGTCATCCCGTACATGCAAAAGGCCGGAAAGGGCACCATCATCAACACAGCCTCAACAGCTGCGATTGTCGGTTTAAGGAACCTTTCCGTTTACACTGCCTCCAAGGGGGCTGTTCTCCAGTTGACCCGGAATATTGCCCTGGATTACGCACGGGATGGCATCCGGGCGAATGCCCTGTGCCCCGGTGTGACCCAGACCGAAATGACTGAAAAAGTGATCGTCAGCGACCCTGACCCGCAGGCTGCCCGTGAGCGCTTCAACCGGGTGATCCCACGAGGATCGATGGCAAAACCCGAGGAACTGGCCAGGGCTGCATTGTTCCTGGCTTCGGATGAATCCTCTTATATTCTGGGCGCTGCCATCCCCGTGGATGGTGGGTATACCGCAGAATAACAAGTTTTATGGAAGGAGTAAAAATAATATGCGTGTTGTCATAATGGGGGCAGGTGGATGGGGGGCGCTCGTAGGGGCTTACCTGTACAAGGCTGGGGCTGAAGTGTCGTTGGTCTTTCGGAGACAAGCTCATGTGGATGAGATCCAAAAAAATGGGGGATTGATCATTGAGTGTGCTGATGGGGTTACAACTGTTCCGGTTCATGCCACGGTTCGTCCGGAGGAACTGCATGATACCGGGCTGCTTATCGTGGCAGTCAAGAATCATGATACAGAAGCAGCCCTGCAAAGCGTCCAGCATATAAACACCCGGGCGATTGCAACGGTGCAAAATGGACTGGGTCGCAGCGAGCCGTTGAAGAAATATTTTCCCAAGGCACAGATCCTGCGGATCGTTTCCCGCATCTCGGGCTCCCTTCTTGATTTTGGCCGTGTTCAACGGGGCGAACGTGATTTTCCGACCTGGATCGGGGATGCGGATCATGGCATTACACCATTCGTTGAAGATGTGGTGCACTGGTTTAATATCAGCGGACTGCCATGCGAAGCATCGGCTGAGATCGAGGATGTGGAATGGTGCAAACTGATGTGGTGGACCCCCCTTTCGATAACTGCAACCCTTTCGGGCTTGACAACAACGGAAATGCTGCAAACCCCTGATTTTGCCTACCTGATGACGATGATCACTCGGGACATGGCCAAAGTTGCCCGTTCCATGGGAGTGCAGGTGAGGGATTATCGGACGATTGAGATCATGGGCTGGGTGGAAGGCGGTGTGGAAGAGGCGGTGCGGAATGTCATCCTTCATGGAAAGGAGTGGGAGGAACATGGCGGTAAGGGATACCGACAGGCCATGCTTCTTGACATAATACGCAAACGCAAGACCGAGATTGAGGATACCGGAGGATATATTTGGCGCATGGCACAGGAACAGGGTATTGATGTGCCCTACCTGGACTTTGGCTATCGTGTCATTCGAGGATTGCAGGAACGTTTTACATGATCATCGATGCTCATGTCCACATCTGGACACAAGAGACAGACCGCTACCCCTGGTCGCCGATCGGAGATTACATCCCGACCAGCAAAGCCACCATTGAATTGCTGGCAGAGAACATGGATGCTTTCGGTGTGAATCGTGCGGTCCTGGTGCAACCAACACCCTACGGGTGGGACAACTCCTACCTGCTGGATTCGATTGCCCCTTATGGGCATAGATTTCGGGCCGTTTGCCTTGTAGACCCCTTCAGTCCGGATGGGAGCAGTAACCTTGAAGAATTGGTTAAGGTGAAGGGGGTGGCCGGACTGCGCATAAACTGGAACCTCCAGCCAATGGAGCGCTGGCGGGAAAGCAAAGACCACAGGCGGCTGTGGCAGAAAATTGACCAGCTCGGCATTCCTGTTTGCCTGCAATTGACACCGGCCTGTTTCACCTTGTTACAGGAATTTGCTTCCAGTCACCCTGGTGTGCCGATTATTATTGACCACTTGGCGCGCCCGGAACCAGGCTGTTCTTCCCTGAGTCCCCAGTTCCAGCAGTTCCTTGGCTTATCGGAATATCCAAATATTCATCTAAAACTCTCCGGGCTATACTATTACTCAACCCAAAAGCCGCCGTTCGAGGATGGTTGGCAACTGGTCCGGGCAGCCTGCCTGCGCTTTGGAGCAGACCGCTGCCTGTGGGGTTCGGATTTTCCTTTTATTCTGGAGCGCTGGAATTACAGCGGAGTTATTGAAGGGATTCAAAGCCGCTTGGATCTCAGCCCCCGAGATTTGGAACGGGTATTGGGTGAAAACAGCCTTGAACTTTGGTGGAAAAATGGGAGGTGGTTCGAATGAAAGTAGTAATTAAAAACGGGCTGGTTTGGTCAGCCGGGCAGTTGGGTTATTTGGATCTTCTGATCGATGATCAGGGCAGGATCGAACAACTGGCTGCTCCGGGGAATCTGGTCGTCAATGGGGATGCCAGGCATATTGATGCAACCGGAATGACGCTTCTGCCCGGGATGATCGATATTCACGCCCACCTAAAAGACGGAGCCGAAACGTTCCACGGCGGCACCTGTGCGGCCGCGCGTGGGGGAGTGACCACCGTAATCGATATGCCTCCTCCCAAATGCGTGATCGATGAAAATAGTTTCACGGCACGGAAAAAACTTGCAGAGCGGGAATGCGTGACGGATTTCGGTTTTACCGGTGGAATCATCACGGAAGAAGAGGACCTTGGAAACCTGTCGGAGCTTGCCCGGTTGGGCGTTGCACAGTTCAAATTGTTTATGCTTTCCAGGCCACCGGTATCGCTCATCTGGAAATCCGTCCAGGCGGCGGCGGCCTCTGGCGTTCGCTTCACAGTGCACGCTGAGGAACCCGCTTGCCTGGATGCAGTGGATTGGACTGACCCGCTGGGTTTCCCGCGGGCAAACCCACCGGTGGCGGAAAATGTAGCCGCAGCACAGGTGATGGAAATGGCCAGGGCGGCAGGTGCTCCACTCCACATCTGCCACGTCTCATCCGGTCGAACTGTAGACCTCATCGATGCATACAGGGGCTGGGGTACTGATGTTACCGCCGAAACCACCCCACATTATCTGCTGCTGGATGAAACCTCTTTCCAAAAGGACCCCGGTCGTGTACTGGCAACGCCGGCTCTGCGCAAGGCGGAGGACAGGAACAGGCTTTGGGATGGCCTGCGGGATGGTGTTTTGGACGCGCTGATTAGTGATCACTACCTGGGAGCACTGCCCACGCCAGACATAAAAAAACCACCACTTAGCAGCCAGGAACCCGGCATTCCCGGCCTGGAAATCATGATGCCTCTTATGTATCATGCGGCCATAATCGAAAAAAGGATGACGCTGGGGCGCTTCGTGGAGGTTGCTTCAGAACGACCGGCGCAACTCATGAAGATCGGACATAAAAAAGGCAGTATTGCTGTTGGCATGGATGCGGATCTGGTGATCCTGAATACAGGGAAGACATGGAAATTGTCACCTGAAGCGGAAGGATCTTTGATCGGAATTCTTCCTTATGAAGGATGGGAACTGGGTTGCCGGGTTGAAATGACCCTGGTACGGGGCAACACAATCTGGGACGGAAGGCAGATCCTGGCTGAAAAAGGAACCGGGCATTACCTGCTGGAGAGCAAATGATTTTCTTCTGCAGATGTTGAACTGAAATTGTTATCTTATAAGGAGAAATTAAATGGTTGAGTTATTCATCAAGAACGGCGCTGTGATCACCATGGACGAAAAGCGAAGAGTGATTGAGGGGTGTGATGTGGCGATCGACCAGGGAAAGATAGTGGCAGTGGGAAAAGGCTTGAAGGTTGATGCCCGCAAAGTTTTGGATGCGGCCGGCTGCGTGGTCTGCCCTGGGTTTATTAATGGACATTCTCATGTGTACCAATCTTTGATCGAAGGAATTGGCTACGACATGCACTTTGATCCCTGGAATTGGCGTTTTCTCTTTCCCGTGGTTTCCAAAATCACCCCGGAGAATGCCCGGGCTGGCGCTGCCCTTGCCTCTCTGGAAATGATCCGCAATGGGGTGACCACCATTTCTGATCACTGGTACCTGCACACGGAAATGGAGAACATTAACCGTGTGACCGAGGTCTTTGACCAGGCTGGAATGCGCTCCCAGATGGTTTTCGGGTTGCTGGACCAGACATTTGCAGGCGAGCGAACCGATTCAGAATACATGACCATGATCCAATCGGAAGACCTGCTGGTTAAGGAAGCCCGCCGGTTCCACAAGAATTGGCATAACACCCGGCGAACAACTGTTGCATTGGGCCCTGGATCCACCGAGGATATCAGCGAAAGCCTGATGATAAAGACAGTTGCCTTGGCGAAGGAACTTGGGATCAATGTGAGCACCCACGTTGCCGGCTGGATCGAGATCAATTCCTACACCATTCGACGTTTCGGTGAACGCGATCTGGAACATTTTCATAGCTTGGGTCTTACCGGTCCGAGAGGGGTGATGTTCCATGCCGTTTGGCTGTCGGACCGGGAGATCGACATCATCGCCAAAACCGATACCAAGGTGGTTCATTGCCCGGTGGCAAATTCCTACCTAGGCTATGGCGTTGCGCCGGTAAGCCAAATGTTAAGCCGGGGTATTTCGGTGGGACTGGGAACCGATGGTGCCGCCAGTTACACCTATGATATGCTGGAGGTGGGCCGAACAGCGGGGATTTTGCAGAAAGCAACCAAGCTTGATGCCGAATCGGTGACCGCGGAACAGATCATGGAAATGCTAACGATCGGTGGTGCCAGGGTTTTGGGATTGGATAAGGAAACCGGTTCGATCGAAGAGGGGAAAAAGGCTGATGTCATCGTTGTGGACTTCAGAGCTCCTCACCTGTTGCCGGATGGTCGCTGGTTGCCCAAGCTGATCTACAGCGCACGGGGTAGTGATGTGATCCATACCATCGTGGAAGGCCAGGTGCTGATGGAAGACCGTAAGGTTCTTTCCATGGATGAGAAGAAGGTCATGGCTGAAGCCATTCAGAATCGGGAGGATCTGATTAATAGAGCCGGACAGGAGACCCGCGATCTATTGGCGGCCCCCTGGCCAAAACAGGGTCCGGCATGGCGATCCATTGTTAAGTGATGATTGTTGATTAATAAAGCCAAGGAAGGAAGACTCCGACGGTTTTTGGAGGAAGTACCATGAATGATCAACCAAAAATAACGATCAATGGGAAGGAGTATCCAGTACCCCCGGAATATCGGGGTGGGATGCTGTTGCGGTTCCTGCGGGAAGGTGTTGGGCTGACTGGCACCAAGCAAGGTTGCGATGGCGAAGGAACCTGCGGCTTGTGCCGTGTGATCATCAACGGAAAAGCCCGCAATGCCTGTACCACCAAAATGGCCAATCTGGATGGGGCGGTCATCGAGACGATTGAAAGCCTGGCAGGGGATCCACCCCACCCACTTGTGCAAACGGTCATCCAGGATGGTATCTTTCAGTGCGGATATTGTGCGCCAGGCGGTTTAATGACCGCCAAGGCGCTGTTGGATAACAACCCAAAACCCACAAGCAAAGAAATCTCCCAGGCACTTACCGGTGTCCTTTGCCGCTGTGTTGGTATGAATCGAATGGACCAGGCTGTCACCCGGGCAGCTGCCATCCTCCGGGGGGAAGAAGCCTCGACCTGGACGGAGCAAGATACGGCAGATGAATATATGGCCCTGGAGAAAGTGACCGGAAGACTCAGATATACGGATGATCTGTCCTTTCCGGGGATGTTGTATGCTGCTGCACGCCGGGCGAACATTCCCCATGCACGGGTCAGGCGGATTGACACCCAAAAGGCGAAAGCCATGCCGGGGATTGTGGCCGTGCTAACCAGCAAGGATATTCCAGGGTCAAAAATTTACGGTCTCATCCAGGTGGATCAGCCGGTCTTTTGCGACGAGGAGCACGATGTATTGTACGTGGGAGACGCCTTGGCACTCGTGGTTGGAGAAACCCAGGAACAGGTCCAGGCGGCTGTACAAGCCATTGACGTGGAATTGGAACCCTTGCCGGTTATTTCAACCATTGAGGAGGCACTTGCCCCAGGAGCCCAAGTGTTGCACCCGCGGTTAAAGGAAGCCTCTCCTGAAAAGCCAAACATCCTGATCCATTTTCGAACCAGCAAGGGAGATGTAGTCAAAGGTTTTTCTGAAGCCGACCTCATCCTGGAAGATGATTATGATGTTCCCTTTATTGAACATGCATATATGGAGACGGAAACCGGTATTGCCATGCCCGAAGGGGACGGGGTTGTGATCCATGCCGGCAGTCAGGGCCCAACTGATGACCAGCGCCAGATTGCCATGGTCCTGGGCCTTCCGGAGGAAAAGGTACATATCGCCCACCAGTATATGGGTGGTGGTTTTGGAGGAAAAGAGGATATCTCCACACAGATTCATGCAGCACTGGCAGCCATGGTGACCGGAAAACCGGTCAAGGTTCGCTGGAGCCGGCAGGAATCGCTTTTGGTTAGTTACAAACGACACGCAGCCAGGCTTCATTACAAAGTGGGCGCGAAAAAAGACGGTACGATCATAGCGGCTGATATCCAGATCTACGGCGACACCGGGGCTTATGCCTCGGCGGGCGAGGCAGTGCTCTTTCGCATGTCCGCCTTCGGATGTGGCCCATACGTGGTACCAAATGTAAATATCGATGCATATGCAGTCCACACCAACAATCCACCCTGCGGGGCATTTCGCGGCTACGGAAGTCCACAGGTTGCCTTTGCAGCCGAAGTACACCTGCAAAAGATCATTGACCGACTTGGTTTGGATGCCTTCGATGTGAGGTTGAAGAACGCCCTGGACCTGGGCAAGGCGACCATAACCGGAGATGTGATGACTGAAGATGTGGGAGTGGGGATCATCCCCTGCCTTCAGGCTGCGCGAGAGGAATTGGCAAAAACTGCACGACCACAACTGCTTCCCGGCGAAAAACTGGGTATTGGCGTTGCAGCAGCTTACAAGAATGTTGGGCTGGGGTCGAACATCCCGGACAACTCCGGAGCCCAGGTATCCCTTGAAAAGGATGGAAAAATCCTGGTACGTCATGGTGGAACCGACATGGGCCAGGGAGTAAATCCACTTGTGTCTGCAATCGCGGGGCGTGTCTTCGGACTGGAACCGCGTTACATCAGGGTGCACACCGCTGATACCCGTGAGGACCCTCCTGGAGGAATGACAACGGCCTCCAGAGCAACCTTCATGTCTGGTAATGCCGTTTTGAAAGCCAGTGAAGGGTTAAAAGAGATGTTGTGGGAAACCGTATCCAGCGAATTCAAGGTTCCCAAGGGTGAACTGGAGATCAAAAATGGCAATTTTATGGACAAACGCACCCATAAACAGTTGATAAGCCTGGAAGAGCTGGGCAGGGGTGGCCAGGGATTTGTCAGCCGGTTTTCCTATGATGCCCCCAAGACTCAGCCCCCCGCTGCCCACAGCGATGCTTATCCCAGCGGGATACCGGAAGCTCCCATGCATTTTGCCTATGATTTTGGGGTACAGGTAGCCATGGTAGCCGCCAACCCGGAGACCGGAAGTGTTCGGGTGCTCAAACTTATCGCAGCCCATGATGTGGGGGCACCCATCCTGAAAAAGAATGTTGCTGGTCAGATCGAAGGTGCCGCGATACAGGGCATGGGTTATGCTTTAAATGAAGAATTCGTAGTTGCCAAAGGAATTCCGCAAACTACACTGTTAAAGGACCTTGGCCTATTGCGTTACAGAGACCTTCCCGAGATCATTCCGATCATTGTTGAAGATTACCACCCGAAAGGCCCGTTCGGCGCAAAGGGCATGGGCGAACTGGCAATTTCACCGACCGCACCGGCCATCGCCAATGCCATCCATGACGCACTGGGTGTTTGGATGAACAGTCTGCCCATGCTTCCATCCAAGGTTCTGGCGAAACTAAAACAATAGACATTAGATGTTACTGGAGGTGTGATATGCGTGTAAGTGGAAAAGTAGTGCTCGTTGTTGGAGCCGGAGAACATTTGGGAAGAAGTGCTCCGCTGTTGTTCGCCCAGGAGGGCGCTAAGGTTGTCATTGCTGCACGCAGGGAGGCGGTGCTAAAAGAAACCGCCGAGATGATCCGCAACAAGGGGGGTGAGTGCGCCATCTGTGTGGGAAGTGCAGCCGACATGGAGGGTGCCGGGCGGATGGTGCGCACAGCCGTAGAGAACTTTGGACGCCTGGATGTATTGTATAACAATATTGGTGGGGGCTGGGTTGAGTTGGACAAGAAATTGCACGAGATCTCACAAGATGCCTACGACCGAATTGTTTCGAGCAACCTGACAGCCGTGTTCAACGCCTGCAAGGCGGCCATCCTGCAATTCCTAAAACAGGGAAACGGTGGTTGCATTGTGAACGTGGCAGCTTCGGATCATGTTCGGAGAATGGCCAACCCATTATATGCCTATACCAAGGCAGGCATTATTGAGATGACCCGCAACATGGCCAATGATTATCTGGATGACCGCATCCGGGTAAATTCACTTGGACCTGGATTGTTTGACTACCGTCCGATCAAGGACCCGGTGGTACAACCCAATCCGGTGAACCTGTTAAGGCTTTCGCCAAAAACAGCCCGGCAGGGAGTGCCAGCCGATCTTGCCTATGCCGGTTTGTTCCTTGCCAGCGATGAGGCAAGCTTCATCACCGGACAGTACCTGGTGGTGGATGGCGGAGATGATATGAAATTGACCGACCTGGTATTGGACTAATGTTGACAAGGACAGGCCTGCAGAACATGGAAACGATCAAATTAGAGACACTGGAATCTGTTTTCCCATTCTGGGAAAAGACAAAAGATCTGGTGGACCAGTTGCTGGATATCATCCTCAACTACCGCCAGAGTGGTCACCCCGGAGGATCCCGGTCGAAAGTACATATGTTGCTAACCCTGATGTTAAGCGGGGTGATGCGCTGGGACATCCGACATCCGGAAAAACGGTTCGCCGATCGGTTTGTCCTGGCTGCAGGCCATACCATACCGCTGGTATATAGTACACTGGCGGTTCTTAATGAGGCGTTACGAATTAAATTTGAAAGTACAGGGGATTCTCGTTTTGAGGTTCCGGATGCCAAAAGAAAGATGCTCGTGTGGGAGGACCTGCTTGGTTTTCGCAGGCGGGGCGGGCTTTCGGGCCATGCCGAGATGATTGGTAAGACTCTATTTCTCAAGTTTAATACCGGCCCCTCCGGGCATGGCATGCCGGCGGCAGCAGGCGAAGCCCTGGCGCTCAAGCGAGCTGGGGCCGGATCGGTACGGGTCTTTGCCATTGAAGGTGAGGCAGGCCTGACTCCCGGATCTGTGCACGAAACGATGAATTCTGCATGGGGCCTCGGGTTGGACAACCTCTACCTACTGCTGGATTGGAACGATTATGGAATTGACCTGCATCGGGTAAGTGAGGTTATTCCCGGCACCCCTGATGAATGGCTGGGTGCTCACCACTGGCGGGTGGTTGGCGCTGAAAACGGAAATGACTGGGCTTCCATAGCAAGGGCGTTATTGTTGCTGATTGAGAACAAAGGCGGGGAAAAGAAGCCCGGAGTGGCCTGGATGAAAACGCATAAAGGTAGAGGTTATCTTAAGTATGATGCGGAATCACACGGCGCTCCCCATGCCATGAACTCAGACTTGTTCTGGGAAACCAAGCGCGAATTTGCGGAAAAATACGGGGTGAAATTCACGAATTTTGGAGGAAAGCCGCCGGAAGGGGTGAACGCCATTGCATCTGAATTTCGGGCCAACTTGCAGGCAGTCATGCAAGTATTGCGAGAGGACCAGATGTTGGTGGATTACTTGGCTGAGACGTTGGTGCACCTAGGGGAGAGCGTACCAGAGAAACTTCACGGATTCCAGTTGGATGGTTCCAAAAATCCCTTTAAGGATGAGCGGTTGTATGATTATGAAAAATATCCGGCCGACTTATACGAGCCGGCAGGAAAAATGATTGCCAACCGGGCAGCCCTTGCCAAGTGGGGTGCCTGGGTTAATGCATTTGGCGCAGGCGAATATTCCCGTCCGCTCTTTATGGCTGCCTCGGCGGACCTGGCAGGCTCTACCAATGTGGCCGGATTCGCAGGAAGTTATGGTGATTTCCCAGGCTATGGATGGTATGAACGGGTTGGCGATTCGAATGGTGCCCTTTTACCCCAGGAGATCACCGAGTTTGCAAATTCCGGGATTATGACCGGGATGGCCACGGTGAACTTTGCCACCGACCCAGAGAAGGAATTTAACGGTTATTGGGGGGTTACCTCCACCTATGGGTCCTTTTCGTACCTAAAATACGGCATGTTCCGCCTGTTCAGTCAACTGGCGCAGGATTGTGATTGGAAGGTTGGTAAGGTGCTTTGGGTTGTAGGGCATTCCGGGCCGGAGACTGCAGACGACAGCCGTACACATTTTGGCATCTTCGCCCCGGGGGTCACCCAACTGTTTCCCAAAGGGCAGATCATCAATTTACATCCCTGGGAATACAACGAGGTTCCGGTAGTGCTGGGAGCAGCCCTGCGCCTGGATGTCCCGCTGGTTGCCCTGCACCTTACCCGCCCACCGATCGCCATCCCGGATCGTCAGAAACTGGGTGTTCCATCGCATTTTGAAGCCGCTCGTGGCGCCTATATTTTGCGTGATTACCAGCCCGGTGTGGCAAGGCAAGGGACCCTCATTGTTCAAGGTTCCAGTGCTGTGGCAAACATCCTTAAGCAATTCGAAGAGTTTGACCGCCGCGGTTGGAATATCAAGGTGGTCTGTGCGGTCAGCCCACAATTGTTCAATCGGCAGCCGGAACAATACCAAATGCGTGTACTCTCGCCGGCAGATCGAATGGATTCAACCATCATTACCACCCAGGCGCGCTGGTTGATGCATGACTGGATGTTCAATCCCTTTTCAGAGGAATATGCGCTTTCCGCAGATTGGGATGACCGATGGAGGACCGGCGGGACGGTCGAGGAAGTGCTGGACGAAGCCCATCTCTCCGGCACGTGGATGCAGGCAGGGATTGAACGTTTCATTCATGACCGGAAACGAAGGCTGGAGGGGATGCGGCAACAGATCGATGATTGTCTTTCGGCGTAGACAGTCATTATAAATATTAGAAACGAGGGTGATTCACATGTTTCGAATTGGTTTGGGGGGGATGATCCAGGAGACAAACACATTCTCCAGCATTCCGGCAGGATTGGAGAACTTTTTGGAGGTTGATGGATTCTATCCAGCCATGAAGAAGGGGGCAGAGATCCTGGAATTTGGGAAAGGGCGATTTAATATCGCCGCCAGTGGTTTCCTTTCTCTTGTAGAAGACCTGGATATGCAGGTTGTCCCACTTGCCTGGTGCGGAGCGGAGCCTTCGGCGCCCGTATCTGCGGAAGTGTTTCATAAATTGTGTGGAATGCTTATTGACGAATTGAAGAAAGGAATGCCATACGATGGACTTTTCCTGGATCTGCACGGTGCCATGGTCTATGGGAATTTGCAGGATGCTGAGACCGAGATCCTGAAACGTTGCCGAGAAGTGGTTGGGCAGATACCCATAGTGGTTTCATTGGACCTGCATGGGAACATCTCCCCGGAATGCTTTGAACTGGCCACAGCCCTGGTGGGTTACAGGACCTATCCCCACGTGGATGGCTACGAGAACGGCCAGCGTTGTGCCAGGCTGCTGGCTTACATCGTCAGTGGAGCAGAACTTTACGGGGCTTTTCGACAAGGACCGTTCCTAATGCCCAGCACGACCCAACCTACCACACGCGACCCTGCGAAAAGCGTGTATGCCCTGGTGGAAGAGTTAGAGCGAACACCGGGGGTTCTATCCATGTCGCTAATGGAAGGATTCCCGCCCAGCGACCTTCCGCACACCGGCCCTTCCTGGTTTGCCTACGCCGTTGAGAAAGACCTTGCGGAAGCAACCGTTGATCGGATGATGGAATACCTGCTCGCCCACGAAAGTGAGTTCGGAACCGACCTGCTGCCCTGCGATGAAGCCGTGGATAAGGCAATGCTAATGGCCGAAAAAGCCACCGGGCCGATCATTCTGGCGGACATCCAGGATAATGCAGGAGGTGGCAGTCCCTCGGATTCCACCTGGCTGTTGGAGACACTTGTACGGAAGGGAGCCAATAACACAGCCGTCGGTTTGATCCATGATCCCGCGACCGCACAGGCAGCGTGGGAAGCCGGAGAAGGCTCAGAGGTCGATCTCGCTGTTGGGGGCCATTCACTGCCTGGGCATGTGCCATTCCAGGGCCGTTTCCGGGTCATAAAACTTTATGAAGGTGAATTCACGGGAACCGGACCAATGGTAGAAGGCAGGAAACTGGACCTGGGAAAGATGGCGCACCTCCTTATTGGTCAAGTCCACGTGGTTGTTTCCTCCGGGCGCATGCAGGCATTGGATCAGTCACAATTTCAGGTGGTTGGGATCGAACCTTCAGAGATGAGCATTTTGGCCTTGAAAAGTGCGAACCATTACCGGGCGCATTTTGGACCGATTGCTGGTGGAATTGTAAACGTGGAAGCGCCTAGCGCCATTATTGAGGATCCCAGCAAGATACCGTACACGCAACTGAGGGAAGGCGTGCGATTAAAAGGTTTGGGTCCGCCCTTTCACCGCCCCTGATACAAGTATTACGCTGCTGCCCCTGTAATAAGCATTATTTTCTATAAACCATATAAAATTAAGATAATATAGGTAATAAAACCCCTATAATAAAGAGGGTGAAATGAGACTTTCCTTCATTCATGAATGGATTATCAACAACCCTTTGGAATCTGCATGGCTTGCCATTGTCCTTGCTGCATTCCTTTTTTCCCTGACAAGAAACGGGGTGATGCGTGGGCTCCAGGGGCTTGCCGCCCGCTCGAAAACCAAAACGGATGATATTCTAATTAAACACTTGAAGCCCAACCGCCTCTCATGGCTGGTGCCATTGGGTTTCTTTTATGGACTGGCTGCCATTGTACCTGAGTACAGTCACCTGTTGAACAGAGTGCTTCTCTTCTTCATTCTTTGGTTGACTTCATTAACCCTGCATTCATTGATGAATGCTGTGAACGAAATATATGAGAGCAGGCCGAACTACAATGGGGTAAGCATTCAAAGCTACCTGGACCTGGTGAAGATCCTAATTATCCTGGTTGCAATCATATTAACCGTTTCGCTGTTTTCCGGGGAATCACCTGTTGTTCTGCTGACCGGTCTGGGAGCACTGACGACGGTATTGCTGCTAATCTTTCAAAACACCATTCTATCGATTGTAGCCAGTATCCAAATGGTGGCCAATGACATGATCAAGGAGGGAGATTGGATTGAAGTGCCGGATTATGGCGCCGATGGGGATGTAGTGAATGTCAGCCTGCACTCCATCCGCGTGCAAAACTTCGACATGACCTTTTCAGTAATTCCAACCTATAAAATGGTTGATGTGTCCTTTAATAACTGGCGTGGGATGAAGGAGGCCGGAGGGCGACGTATTGAGCGACCAATCCTGGTTGATATGACCACAATAAAATTCTGCGACCAGGAGTTGCTGAAACGGCTGCAAAAGATTGACCTGATCGGTGGTTATGTCAGCCTGAGGATCGAGAAGATCTCCAATTACCATGCGGAAAATCCAGCCAAAAAGGATTCGCCACTGGATGGCCCACAGGTGACCAACCTGGAGGCTTTTAGGGAATACATTTCGGCCTATCTGCGAAACCGTTCGGATATTCACCAGGAAGCCCTCCCTTTTCTTGTCCGAACGCTGGAACCCCGACCTGATGGATTGCCGCTGGAGTTGTACGTGTTTACCCGAACCACTGTCTGGGAAGAATATGAACACATCCAATCCGAGATTTTTGATAACCTGTTAGCGGCAGCCAGCCATTTTGACCTGCGAGTGTTCCAGCAGCCAACAGGAATGGATTTTAACACCCTGGCCAGGAGCCTGGTTACACCGAAGGAATTGCCTTCCAATTGAAACCAGCCTTCCGACAAACCGGTTTTTGATTGTTGTCCGAAAAATTCCAGGGCGGGTAAAAAAATCCGGCTTGATTGTAGATATTTCCTGTTAATCATCTCACGTGTCCGGGCTTCCGGCAGGTGAGAATTTGATATAATTCGTGCACCATGAAAGCAAACCCATAATTCATTGCATTGGAGAAAAGTTATGACAAGTCGTAGTGATCTGATCGCCCATTATCGCAAGAACCCAAAAGTGAGTGTCCTCATCCTGGGAGGTGGTGTAAATGGGATGGGTACTTTTAGAGACCTTGCATTGCAGGGTGTGGATGTGCTGCTGGCAGAGGCTGGAGATATTTCCATCGGGGCAAGCGCTGCATCCTCTCACATGGTCCATGGAGGCATCCGCTACCTGGAAAACGGAGAGTTCAGGCTGGTGCGGGAGGCTGTCCACGAACGGGAACTTTTATTAAAAAATGCACCACATGCGGTCAAGCTCCTGCCAACGACCATTCCAATGTTTAAATGGTTTTCCGGTTTGTTTAATGCACCCTTGAAATTCCTGCGGTTGCTGGACAAACCCTCCGAACGCGGAGCGGTGATCATCAAGTTCGGATTAATCATGTACGACAGTTATACTGGCCGGAACCGGCGCACAAAACCTCATAAATTTTCAATGAGAAAGGAAACCCTGAAACAATATCCAGCAATCGCACCGGACATCCTTTGTACGGCTACATATTACGATGCGTATATGCCATATCCCGAGCGCATCTCGCTTGAACTTGCCCTGGATGCGGAAGCTGATCATTCGGAGGCACGGGCGGTCAATTATCTGCGGGCGGTTGGCTCCAACGGCAACCGGGTCATCCTGAGGGATGAGATCGGAGGGGGGACAGTTGAGGTTGAGCCCAAGGTGGTTATTAATGCTGGTGGACCATGGATCGACCTCATTAACACGGCCCTGGGTTACCCCACAAGATACATGGGCGGGACGAAAGGATCTCACCTGATCCTGGAAAATCCGGCTTTACGCGAGATGATTGGGGATCATGAATTCTTTTTCGAAAACAAAGATGGTCGCATTGTTCTTATCCTGCCTTTCTTTGATCAGGTAATGGTCGGCACTTCGGATATTCCGATCGAAGATCCAGATTCGGCGGTTTGCACTCCAGAAGAAACGACGTATTTTCTCGAAATGATCCATAGGGTTTTCCCGAACATACCGGTCGATCGATCCCAGATCGTCTTCACCTTCTCGGGTGTTCGCCCATTGCCTGCCAGCGATGCCAAGGTTGCCGGGCAGATCACCCGTGACCACTCCATCGAGGTGATCGAAGGGAAACTGCCCTTCCCGGTGTACAGTATGGTGGGGGGAAAGTGGACCACCTTTCGGGCGTTTGCTGCACAGATAACAGAGCGAACTTTGGGTCTCTTGGGCAGAAAACGATTGAAAGACACAGTGGATTTGCCCATTGGCGGCGGCAAGGGCTATCCCATTTCGGTGGAAAAAAGAAAAGAATGGCTAGCCAACCTTTCCAAAAAAACCGGTTTGCCGGTCGAACGCCTGGATACATGGCTGGAACGCTATGGAACCTGGACAGAGAGATTGGCGGAGTTCTCGGCAGCCGGCAAGGATGCACCATTAAAGCATACTCCGGAATACACCCGGCGAGAGATCCAGTACCTGTGCCTGCATGAAAAGGTGGAGCGGCTGGATGACCTTGCAATACGCAGAACCTCGCTGGGCATGCAAGGGAAGCTGACAAAGGCCCTGGTGGAAGAACTGGCGGAAATTTCTTCCGAGGCCCTTGGATGGAATTCCAGCCGACGGAAGGAAGAAATCACCAGATTGAAAGAACTGTTGCGCACCCGACACGTTGTGGAACTGGCCTGAGCGCGGTTTCAATAATGCCCTACAAAGGTGTCATCTTCGACATCGATGGCGTTCTGGAATACCAGGGAAAGGTGTACCCCGGCGCGGTTGAAGCCGTACGAGAATTGCGGGAACAAGGCATTCCAATACGCTTCCTGACCAATAGCACCCTGAAAAGCCGGCAATCCTGTACGGAGGGGCTGATCCGGTC
Source organism: uncultured Anaerolineaceae bacterium (assembly GCA_964420835.1). Classification (GTDB taxonomy): domain Bacteria; phylum Chloroflexota; class Anaerolineae; order Anaerolineales; family Anaerolineaceae; genus CAYQUO01. The sequence continues at coordinate 107,646 of CAYQUO010000006.1, read as the reverse complement.
CGGGTTTCGAGCAGAACTGCATGAGGTGTTTACGGCATCTTATGCCACGGCCTGCTACCTGAGGGAAATCCAGCCGCGCTCAATCTGGTTGATGTTATACCGCGAGGGGCGGGAAGAGTTCCGGGACTTTGTCCACGACAGGGTAAATCCAGAATATATCGTAATTGGTGATGGGCGGGACGAATTCGATTTTATACACCTAAACCAAGCACTCCGGCTCATCTCCAGTGGCTCCCGGTTGATTGGCATGATCCCTGAATTGGTCGATTCCAGCCTGGGGGAATTGGAATTAAATGTGGGGTCGTGGGTAGGCTTGTTGGAACGGGCTTCCGGAAAACAGGCGGTATATGTTGGCAAGCCCAATCCTTACAGTTACCATTTGGCTCTTGAAGGAATGGACCTGGCCCCTGGGCAGGTGCTGGCTGTAGGTGACCGGGTCAGCTCGGATATCCTGGGAGCCCGGAACGCCGGTCTGGCCTCGGGGTTGGTTACCAGTGGAGAATTCCGTCCAGGAGATGAACGTGGCCCTATTGTGGCGGATCACATCCTGAAATCGATCACGGATGTATTGGGCTTGTTCTAATTGCCTACTTTGAATTAAAAAAGGACAGCCGCAAGTTCGATTGGGCTGTCCTTTCTGTTTGTTGAATGAAGGGGCAGATCAGGCGTATCCGGTTCGGGTTAGCAGGCTGCCGAGAGGGGTCTTCTCCACAAGCGCCCCATTTTCGACAATAATCCGGCCCCGCAGGATGGTGGCCGCAACAGCGCCGGAAAAAGCCATGCCTTCATAGATACTGTGATCGGCTTTGGAATGCAGGGTGCTCACATCCAGTTTACGCGGGGCAGCCTGCGGATCGAATACGACCAAGTCCGCGTCGCTTCCTACAGCAATAATGCCTTTACGGGGGTAGAGGTTGAATATGCGCGCCGGGTTTGTTGACATGGAATTGACCAATTGGTTCATCGAAATTCGACCGCTCATAACGCCAAGGTTATAAACGACTAACAGGCTATTGCCGATACCTCCAGCCCCACCAGGGACGGTGCGAAAATCGTCACCGCCTTTGAATTTTTGTTCTTTTGAGTAGGGACAATGATCTGTGGCGATGGTCTTTAGGTCGCCGGTGGCAACTGCCTGCCAAAGGGCATCGCGGTCTGCGGCGGTCCGGATGAGTGGCGACAGAATGTAATAGGCTGCCTCTTTTTTTCCGGAGGTGTAGACTTCCTCGGTGAATGTAAGGTACTGCGGGCAGGTTTCCCCGGTCACCGGCAACCCATCCTTTTGAGCCTTGGCGATCAGTGCGGCACCCTCGCTGGTATTTACGTGCACAATATGGATGCGGGTCCCGACATGACGGGCATAACTGATCATCCGAAAAGTGGCTTCAACATCCGCCATGTATGGATGTGCCTGGGGATAATACCGGATCTGGGTTTTTCCCTCCCTGGCAAGTTGTGCGCTGGCAAAATCCACCAGCACACCATCTTCGGCGTGAAAACAGACAATGGCACCCAGCTGGCGTGCCTTTTCCAGCACTTTTAGGACTGCATCGTCCTCAAGACGGAAGCCTGAGTAGGCGGTATACACTTTAAAGCTGGTAAAACCCCGACGGAAAGCCTCCTCCATGTCTTTCAGTGTTTCGTCAGTGACCTTGCGTAAAATCAGGTGGAAACTGTAATCGCAGCGGGACGTCTTTTCTGCTTTGCCGATCTCAGATTCGAGGGAAGGTATGATGCGCCCGCTCTCGTCCGGGACAATATATTCGATAATGGTTGTGACGCCGCCAAAGACGGCGGCCGTGGTTCCTGAGTCAAAATCATCAACGGAATCAAAACTAACGGATGGCCAGGGCAGGTGAACATGGGAATCCACAATGCCCGGGAGCACCTGTTTGCCTGCGGCATCGATGACCTGTTCAGCCTTAAGGTTTAGGTTTTTACCAATCTGGACGATCCTGCCATTTTCCACGGCAATATCAGCGTGGAAGCTGGAATCAGGATTGACACATTCCCCATTTTTTACAAGTAGCTCCAGCATGGTGCCTCCTTTATGTTCCTTATTTTCCTATTTGGACACCAGGATGAACTTAAGATCGTTGATGTTGGTGCCCGTATGGCCGGTTAGGATCGCATCCCCCAATTTTTCAATGACGTGAAGCGTCTCGTGGTCCTGCAGTGCATGGTCAATGTCCATGCCCAAGTTTCCAGCCCTGGAGAGGGTTTGGCCGTCCACCAATCCTCCAGCCAAAGGGGTGGGCCCATCCGTTCCATCGGTATCCAGGGAGCAGACCAGCGTTTTTCCAAGGCCGTGAATTTCACGTGAAGCGGAAAGGGCGAATTCCTGGTTGGGCCCCCCTTCGCCGTGGGGGCCGTTGATGGTGACCGTGTTCTCACCTCCTGCGATGATGGCGCAGGGGGCGGGCAGTGGTCGTCCGAAACGAACGATCTCGGCTGCAATGGTGCCGAAGAAAGATCCCGCCTCACGAGCTTCACCTTTCATCATAGTGGTGAGGATAATGGGTGTATAACCCAGTTCCCTGCAACGGCGTTCGGCTTCCTCACAGGCAACAGCGCTATTCACAACGATAAAGGAGTGGAGGGGCATGCCGGGAAAATCCTTTGGGGTTTCCTGTTCAAGGCTGCCTTTGCGGAGGTAACTGCTTGCAGAAGGAGGGAATTTGTCCCAAAGGTTGTACAGGTCCATTACACGGCGGGCGTCATTGAAGGTGGCTGTATCCGGTACGGTCGGGTCGGTGATGTAGTCCAGGGGGTCTCCGATGACATCCGAAACTGTCAGATTGATCAATGTGGCAGGCAGGATGCGTTTGGCCAACCAACCGCCTTTCAGCCGGGAAAGATGCTTGCGAACGGCATTGATCTGCGTGATGTCGGCACCGCTAAGCAACAGCAGCTCGTTCACTTTCTTCTTATCATCAAGGCTGACCCCTTCCACCGGTAATGGCAACAGGGCGGAACTTCCGCCTGTGATGGCAGCCAGCACAAGGTCCTTTTGTGTACAGGTGCCAACCAGGTCATACATCTTTTGCGCCCCAATATGTCCATCTTCATCCGGCACTGGATGGGCGCCATAGACAACTTGAATATATTTCAAATCAGCCTGGTAACCCTTTTTTAAGACAACAATCCCCTGGGAGATACGATCGCCGAGGATGTCTTCGAGTGCGAGAGCAATTGGGCCGGTGGCCTTGCCGGCTCCGATCACCAAAATTCTCTCAAAATTTCGCAAATCGAAGGAGAGATCCCCAACCTTGAGAATCTCCCCTTCCAGATGAACTAGCCTGTGAGTGGCATTGTAGGGGTCGGAAGCGGCCAGGCTGTGCTCGATCAGGTCCAGTGCCACCTTGCGCAGTTCCACCTCGCCGTGGTCGGTAAGAGTGGTTGAATTCCGGACGTATGTCATGGTTGTTATGCCTTGTGAGTTACACAGGGCGGCGGAAATTGCGGCCGGGATAGAGCGCTTCCTTGCCAAGTTCCTCGGCGATGCGCAACAATTGGTTGTATTTTCCTGTTCGCTCGCTGCGGGTTGTTCCGGTCTTGATCTGACCGCAGTTCAGTGCTACTGAGAGATCGGCAATGGAGGTGTCTTCGGTCTCGCCTGAACGTTCAGAGACCTGGACACCGTATCCGGAACGGTATGCGAGGTCAGCGGCGTCGAATGCTTCGGTTAAAGTTCCGACCTGGTTGAATTTCCAAAGGAGGGCATTGGCTGCGCCGATCTCAACTCCCTTGCGAATGTATTCCACATTGGTGGTGAAGAGATCGTCGCCGACGATCTGGACGCCATCGAGTTTTTTCGTCAAAATCGCCCAGCCTTCGAAGTCCTCTTCCATTAACGGATCTTCGATGGAAGCCACCGGGTAGTCATGGCATAGTCTGACATACATATCGATGACATCGTCACGGGTCATGTCCTGGCCATCAAAGTGATAGATTCGTCTTTTCCAGTCATACCAGTGGCTGGCTGCGGCATCGTATCCGTACATGATCTTGCTGGCATGTCCGGAAGCCTTAACAGCTGCTGACAACATCTCCATAGGTTCCTTCAACCCACGCATGGGGGGGGCATATCCACCTTCATCACCCACGTTGGCAGCGATCTTTCCGAACCGGTCTACGAGCAGGTCGTGCAACTTCATGTTAATCTCATAACAAATCTGCATCCCTTCCAGGAGGTTCTTTGCGCCTACGGGCATTACGATGAATTCCTGGATCTCAAGGTCGTTGGAGGTCAACTTGCCTCCATTGATGAGATTGACCAGTGGCACGGGGATTACATGAGCGTTTGAATTGATGTATTTGTAGAAAGGCAGGCCTGAAACAGATGCCCCGGCGCGGGCGGCAGCCAGGGAAACACCAACAATGGCATTGGCACCGAGGCGTGACTTGTTGGGAGTTCCATCCAAGGCGCGCATGGTTGCATCGATGGACCGCTGATCACGGACATCCATCCCCAGCAGGGCTGGCGCAATTTTTTCATGGATGTTCTTAACGGCCCTGGTGACGCGTTTCCCGCCCCAGCGTGCGCCGCCATCACGTATCTCAACGGCTTCGTGCTGCCCGGTGGAACGGCCCGCGGGCACCATTGCCCGGCTGGAAAATTGGTCATTGACCCAAAGATCCACCTCAACTGTCGGAAACCCGCGACAGTCGATTACTTCGCGGGCAATTATCTTGGTGATAGATTGTCTCATTTCAACTCCTTTTGGGTGATTATATGATTTATTATATCGATTCATAAATGATATGTCAACAATTGGAATGTTGACAAAAATAATTCAGTGTATATTTGTTTGCTGGTAATGGCGAAAATGTCCCTTCCCACAACCTTGTTGAGGTTGATATTATGGTAATTATACTTGTCTACCACCAGGACCTGGTTCAGGATGACGGTTATTTCTTGATACAACAATCTCCAAGGGATCTGTGCCGGAACGATTGTTTGCATTCCGTAATAAAAATCATTACCACTGGTAGGCTCGCGTTGAATTTTCTGTTTACAATTATGATCATGAATTTGGAGATAATGGCCCTTCAACCCGCCACATCACGTGTTACGTGCAATACCGGCCACTGCCAAAAGCAGGGAGTTGTACCATCTTATTTGTTAGCCCCGGGATCTGAATGAGGGTTTTTTTATTGAATAATCTTGGGAAAAGGAGGAATTTGATGATAATCACCCAAAGGATTGCCCTTTCCTGTAAAGGAAATACCGACATGGTGGATATCACCAGCATGGTTCAGAAAGCCATCCTGGCTGGCAAGGTGAATAACGGCATTGTGACGATCTTCTGCCCGTCATCTACGAGTGGATTAACCACTATCGAGTATGAGCCGGGGGTATTAAATGATCTGCGCAGGTTGTTCGACGAGATCATTAACCCTGAAAAAGAATATCAGCATAATGCCCGTTGGAGAGATGGAAATGGCCACAGCCATGTGCGGGCGGCCTTGCTTAAGCCATTCCTGACCATCCCCATCGTTAATCATGGGATGACTTTGGGGACATGGCAACAAATCCTGTTCATTGATTTCGATGTCCGACCGCGCCAAAGGGATCTCGTTCTCCAGATCATGGGGGAATAGGCAAAAGATCCGAAGCCGGATTAGGGGGTATTACCAATGGATGATTGTCCTTCCAAACAGCGGTCCGAGCTGTATATGATTTACTCTCAGTGAAAGCAGATGTTACCCCTGCATTTCCAGGCTGGCTGTATGTCGCAGGTGGCGATTATGGCAGGGAATAAATCACGAACGGGAAGACCGTGATGGGTTGCCAGGCTGAGTTGTTAGGGTCGATATACTGACCGGGAATTCCCTGAACCCAATAGGTTACCAGCGGAGGGATTGGGATGGGCACCATTATGACCTGCCCTGGCGGTAGGATTGGATATGGAATGCCCAGGCGCACTGGTTCCGACGGCGATGCTCTTCCCTGGGGTGCCGGGGCAACTGGCGGAGGGGGGTGTTTCCCCGCCGGTATCAGCAGGGTATTACCTGCCCGCAGAGTCGTGGACCCTCCCATGCAATTGGCAGCCTGTAAGCCTGCAATGCTGGTTCCCGACCAGCGGCTGATGGAATACAAAGTATCTCCAGGCCGGATCCGGTACTGTTCCCAACCAAAGGCTTGGCCACAGGCTGCTTTCATTTCTTCATGGGTCGACTGTACATCCGGTTGTATTGTGGAGGTGGATGGCAGCCTGGGAAGAAAGAGGAAAGCCCCGTCATGAAGGACTTCCTCTTTGAGACAGTTCATCCGCCGAATATCATCCGCTGGTACGCCAACCCAGAAGGAAAGGGATTGAAGGCTATCGCCTGGCTGAATGGTATATGGCACCCAACCGGCAGGTGCGGAGCAAAAGGTCGGGGTTACAGCAAAACCATGTGAGAGGGAAATGCTGGTTGGGGAACCACTGACAATGGCAGTGCTGCTGGAAAGTGACTGTTGTGGGGGCGGGCTGGAGGGCTGCGTCCATTGGGTTGGAATCGGCAGGGTGCGGGTGGAAACCGCCTCTGTAATGACTGCTGGAGTAGTGGTGGGTGTAAGAACAACCTGAGTTGTTCCAATTGTGGGCGATGTCTTCCCGGTCGCCGTAAGGATTGTTGATCCATCGGGAGTTGCCGAGTACCAAACCATGGCCAGCGTTTCCGTTGCTTTCGGGAACGGGGCAGGCGCGGAATTTGATTCCGCCACTGCGAGACTCATAGCGCTCACTACCACCAGGAGTGTCAGTGCCACTAGAAGAAACCCGCCAAGGATGGTCTTCCAGGTTTTCATGTGCCATTCTCAGGGTTCCGTGCTCCGGAGTCATTGGCGATGGGAAGCAAAATGCTGAAGGTTGCCCCTTTACCCGGATTTCCATCCACCCAAATCCTGCCACCATGAGCTTCCGTCAGAGTCTTGGCGATCGACAGGCCAACACCGGCTTCACCAACACCCGGGATTTGGACGTTGTCATCACGGTATCGCCGGGTTAACACTTTTTGAATATCATCTGGTGAAATACCACATCCGGAGTCGGTCACCTGTAGGAGGAGATAGGATTGGCCAAGCTCGGTTTCTTCCAGCCGCGCCAACAGGCTGACAGTTCCATCCACAGGAGAGGCGGCACCGGCATTTTGCAGGAGATGGACGATGATCTGAAGGAGGGCATCCTGGTCGGCCTTAATGTCCGGCAATTCTTCCGGCAAGTCCACCCTGAGCGCAATCCTTTTTTCACGTAAGCTGGGGCTTGTTTCGGCTATTGCTTCATCAATCACGTTGGAAAGCTTGATCTTTTGGGAAACCACATTAGAAATTCCGGCATCCTGCGATGTAAGCCTCAACAGGTCGTCCAGGAGGATATTCATGCGTTCTATCGCGTTGTTGATCCGGTCCAGGAATTTTCTCTGCAAGGCGGCCAGTATGCCCGCCGATTCTGAAAGGAGAAGATCGGTGTAGCCAACAATGGAGGCCATTGGCTGCCGTAGATCCCGACCAATGGCAGCAATCATCTCAAGGCTCTCCGGTATTGCGTTCGATGACGAACGGGATTGTACCTCCAGGGCGTGCAATTTCATGTTCGCGTTGGCCAGTTCAACCTGCAAGCGGGCGACATCTTCAAGGGCAGCCCGAAGCTCAGTTTGTAAATGTATTCGCTCCGTTTCAGCACCTGCCTCCTCCTTGGCCTTTACGGCAGCCATAATGGACCTGAGCTCATCAACTTCCCTTTGTAAAGCGATGAGGTCGTTGCGTGTCTCGCGTTGATCCAATAAAAGGTCATCGACCCGCGTATCTGTCGGAGCCTGCCTGCCGGAATTCTTGTCTTCCAAATCCCCTGGTTGGCCAAGTCCTGTTAGGACTGGAGAGGTTTCTTCATGGCCCTTTTCATAAGACACGCCCTCAGCCGGTTCTTGTACTTGAAAGACCTGCAGGTCCTCCAGTTTTCGCGGTTTCATAAGCAAAGTGGCGATCTGTTCCGTGGAAAGACTGAGATACACTTGGTCCTCCACAGCCCAAATCCTGGAGGAATACGGGGCAAGGAGCAGAATACCACCCCAGGAGCCTGATGATGTTGCCAGCGGTAACAGCAGCATGCTGCCGGTCCTATCAAGGTCAAGCACCTCCGCAAACGCGGTCTGGTTTATCAGGTTCCTGTTCTCATTATCAAAGATGGTGGCTTGGCCTTGGCGTATGGCATCAGCAATGCCGCGCACTTTGCGCGCATCGATGGTAACTCCCGGAACGATTTCCTCCCGGATCAGGTCATATCCGATTGGCAGGATCATTTTTCCCTGGGCATCCGGGCCGGTAACCAGGAAGCAAAGGTCTGCCAGCATGGATTGGGCAACCGCCTTGCAGATCGCTGCTTCCAGCATTTCGGTTCCTTCTGCTTTTGCAACTTCCAGCCAGGTCTGAACGGTCCGCGGGTCAGCGGAATAGCGCCGTCTTTCCACCTTAGGCGCGCTGCCATGACTTGTTTCTCCTTTGGTGGAAGACTGAGGTGAGGGAGCCTTTTCGGTTTCGGATACGGGTAGACGCTGGACCACGGCTGGGAGAAGTGGAAAGACGCATAGAAGTGCAAGACGAACCGGCCCGGAAAAGTCAACATCCATGTGTGGAAAAAAAAGTTGAACCAATGACCCTGCAAGAATTATGAGGTTGATGCCCAATCCAATGCCCCAATTGCGCGGGCGGATCAGGCTTAACAGCAAAAGTCCGGCCAGGGCGAGACCTGCCAAAAGTATTGACCAGATAAGATCAAGGATTGAAGAATTAAATCCGGTCGAGGTGTCACCTCGAGCCCAGAGAAGTGCGGTGATAATATACAAGCCAAAAGCAACGAAAGTTGCCACGCCCACACCAATGTCAGCCATTCGGTGGGGAGAAGGGAATATCCAGATCCAGACGATCCAAAGAAAACTCAGGCAAATGACCAGACGGTCAAGCGGCGGCAGGAAAGAATGTGCATCTACCAGCCCCTGCCAGGCTAAACCGCTGCTCAAAAAAAGAACCAGTTGCCCGAAAAAAAGAGCCGAAAAACCCAAGAGCAGGCGAATCAATTGAGAAGATGGCACCAAGCGACGGCTGACGAATGTGATTTGTAATGCAGCCATGATGGAAAATGCCAGAACCAGGTGATAAACCATATTCCCGGGTGGCTGGATGACCAAGTCGAACAGGGCAGGGACAAAGGAGGTCATGGCATTATTCGGACAAGGGTGTACTGAAATATTAACACCGATCTCTTGGCAGGTTGTTGCAAGAACCATACCTTTGAGCCCATACCTCTCCCTTGTCAACCTGCCTCCTGCAGAGGATATTCGTTCTCACCATCCTTCGGTTGCCCAAGCTTTGTCTCATATGTATTGAACCCATACTGCGCATTGACATTTCTTGAATTTCAGATACAATATCGCCTACGAACAACCGGCCGAAGTGGCGGAATTGGCAGACGCGCTACGTTCAGGGCGTAGTGAGTGTACGCTCATGAGGGTTCAAATCCCTCCTTCGGCACCTCAAACCCCGAAATCAACGGGGTTTTTTGTTTATCGTAACACCAATAAGAGGGTTTTTGTACAAGAAACCCATCCGCTTCGCCCCGCCAGGTCAATGGATGGGGTTACACAGACACCTTTTCCCGGCTATGGGTAATCCCTAAAATGATTATCATGTGGAGGATTAATATATCCTTGAATGGATGGCAAGGCTGAGGTAAGATTAAGACATGAAATTGCCAAAATTGAACATGAAGGTTGGCAGAAGGCAGGTGTTGATCATTATCATCATGACCGCGCTTGCATTTCTCGTAATGGACCTGAATGCTCGCATCTGGGAGTTGACCCGAAAACAAGCATTGCGGGATGATATTGCTGCCGTGGTGACCCATCAGGCGGCCACCTACAGCTATCTGCAAACCAGGGTTGCCTGGGCAACATCGCCGGCCATGGTGCCGGAGATCGTCCGACCCGGCCAGCACCTTTCCATGCCCGGAGATATTGTTATCGTCCCGCTGACACCGGTTGGAAGAACTCCGGTTTCAAAGGTACAATCTCAAACCACCCAGGAACCAGTAAAGAATTGGCAGGTTTGGATGGCCTTGTTTTTCGGTGAATAATGTACGATTACAGGGGGAAAGTGAGTTGAGGCATCGGACTGAAGCATCGCAATTCATTTGGCAAGCGGGTTTGTCGCTCAGGCTTCCGGGTCCTGGGGGAGCAGCGTGTTATCGATGAGCCGTGTCTTTCCGATATAGACTGCCAACGAAAGAAGTGCCCGATCTTCAACCGTGTCCAATTCATGGAGATCATCCTGGTCGGCGCAGGAGACATATTGTACGTTTGCCAGCGGCTCGGCAGACAACACACGCAACATTTCCTGCCGTAGTTTATCCCCATTTCGTTCACCGTTTTCATATTTCTCCCTTGCAGCGGCCAATGCACGGCTGAGGCAAAGCGCAGCCTTCCTTTCAGCAGGATCCAGGTAAACATTCCGGCTGGACATGGCCAGGCCATCCGGTTCCCTGCGGATGGGGCATATGACCACCTGGATGGGATAATTAAGGTCTTTTACCATTCGACGTATAACCACGGCCTGTTGGGCATCCTTTTGCCCAAAAAATGCTTTTTGTGGTTGGACGGCATTGAACAACTTGGCAACCACGGTTGCCACACCCCGAAAATGTCCAGGCCGCATGGACCCTTCGAGTGGTTTGGTTACTTCGTCGAGGGTTATCCACGTCTGATATGATGGTGGATACATATCCCCAAGTTCAGGCACCCAGACCAGGTTAACCCCAATTTCCTTAAGCATTTTTAAGTCACGGGGCAGATCGCGAGGATATGTTGTCAGGTCCTCTTGGGGTCCGAACTGGGTTGGGTTTACAAAAATTGAAACGACCGTGCTGGTGCAATCCCTGATGGAACGCCGTACAAGGGACAGATGTCCGTCATGGAGAAAACCCATCGTCGGTACGAGCCCTATCGGCTTGGCAAGGTTGGTTCGTTCTGTCCATAAATCATTTAAAGATGACACCACTTTCATTTCATCATCCCTACTGAATTGCAATGGTTTACAACCGGGCGGAAGAGAGGGCTTCCAATCGGGCGCTGATCAACTGGCACATGACTTCATTGTGAACAACTGGCACACCCTGTTGCCTGCCGGTTTTGACCACCGCACCATTGATCGCATCGATCTCCGTAGGTGCAAGACGAAACAAGTCCTGCCGCATGGAAGAGGAGTTCTTGCCAGTGTTAACCAGAACTTTGCGGATGGTTTCGTGGGGATCGGGGTAAGGAAGGTCCACACCCAGGGCACGGGCGACGCCGGCAGTCTCATCGGCCAATTTGCACGCGATGTCCCAGGCTTGTGGGTTCTTTAACAGGTAACCGTTGGGCACATCCAGCAAGGCAGTTAACGGGTTGATGGCAGCATTGATTACCAGTTTTCCCCAAAGAACGCTTTGCAGGTCGGAAACCTGTTGCACCCGGAATTCCGCTTTTTCCAATGCCTGGCTCAGTGGGGCCAGGCGGGGATGTTCCGCCAGGATGATCTCCCCTTCTCCAAGGGCCCTAAAATGCCCGGGTTTTACAAGCGTGGAGCCGGATGTTGAGGAGCCCGCTGCGGCTCTTTCAGTGCCAATGAATTCCACTAACGTCTCATAATTTCCAAGCCCATTTTGCAATGTCAGGGCGATTCCATCTTGAGGGAGGATCTCCTGAAGCCAGCCTGCCCTTTTCCTGGTTTGCCAGGATTTTGTCAATACGATCACGGCTTTTACACCCTGACATTGAGAAGGATCGGTGAAAGCCTTTACCGGGTATGCCCGTTCTTCGCCGGATGGATATACCCGGCAGACTCCCTTATTGTTGATCGAATCCACGCCATCTTGCCATTCGCTGAGAACGGTGACCGGAATTCCGGCTGCAGCAAGCCGCCAGGAAAACAGGCAGCCCATGGCTCCGCTACCAAGGACAAGCACGGGGGGGATCATGGATTATTCTCCCAGGATCTTTAGGAGCTTTGCCCACTCGTCATCGGTCATATCTGTGGTGTGTTCTTTGGCGGGGAAGGACCGGTCGGTCACCTCCTGAATGTAGGTGTCCATGGCTTGTAAAATACTTTCCCTCAGGTTTGCATAGGTCTTGACAAATTTGGGACGGAAGCGATCGAAGTAACCGAGTACATCATTGAGCACAAGGACCTGGCCATCACAACCGGTGCCTGCGCCAATTCCAATCGTAGGAATGGCCAGCTTGCGAGATACATATTCTGCGAGACGGGAAGGGATCGATTCAAGGACGATGCTGAAGCAGCCGGCTTCTTCCATGAGCAAAGCATCCTCTACAAGGATCTTGGCTGGGTCTGCAAGGGTTGCCTGCGCACGGAAACCGCCCAACTGGTGGATGCTTTGTGGTGTAAGACCAAGATGTCCCATCACCGGGATGCCTGCACTGGTGATTGCTTTGACTGCGTCTAGGCGCTCACGACCGCCCTCCAGTTTTACAGCATCCATACCCGCCTCCTGGAGAAAGCGACCGGCATTATGGACTGCCTTTTGAACGGAAACCTGGTAAGACATGAAGGGCATATCTCCTACCAACAACGATTTCTTTGCACCCCGGGCAACTGCCTTGCAGTGATGGAGCATTTCGCCCATGGTGACCGGCAACGTGGTTTCGTAACCCAGTACAGTCATCCCCAACGAATCGCCAACCAGGATCACATCCATTCCGGCCTGGTCAACGATCTGACCAGAGGGATAATCGTAGGCGGTCATCATTGTAATGACCTGACCTTCCTGTTTTTTCCTGCGAAGGGTTAATGTAGTGACCTTTTTTCGTTCCTGAAGTGTTGTTGACATTTTCTCACCTTCCTAAAATGTTGCCTATGTTGAACCGCGCCCGACCCCGATATAGGTGAAACCCAGTTCTCGCATTTGGGCCGGGTCATAGAGATTTCTTCCATCCAGGAGGATGGGATGTTGCATGGAATGAAAAATGCGCTGAAAATCGAGTTGTTTAAACTCATTCCACTCCGTGGCAAGGATGAGTGCATCAGCCTGGTTGGCTGCCTGGTATGGATTTTCACAAAGTTTGACATTGTTCAACACCATTGAGGCGTTCTTCATGGCCTGTGGATCGTAGGCCTGTATGATGGCCCCCTCATTTTGCATCAAGTGGATTATCTCCAGGGCAGGTGCGTCACGGATATCATCCGTATTGGGTTTGAAGGAAAGCCCGAGAACGCCAATTATCCGATCATTCAGGCCGTTCAGTTCTTTGCGGAGTTTGTGAACGGCCCGCCGGCGCTGGTTGCGGTTGATATCCATTACGGCTTGAAGCAACTGTGGATGGCTCCCATGCAGGACGGCCATGTGGGCAAGTGCTTTCACATCCTTTGGGAAACAACTGCCGCCCCAACCCAAACCGGCATCCAGAAATGCAGGCCCAATGCGTTTGTCTTGTCCCATTCCGTGAGCGACAGCACGTACGTCCGCCCCCAGTTCTTCGCAAATATTGGCAATTTCATTAATAAAGGAAATGCGGGTGGCCAGGAAGGCGTTGGAGGCATATTTGATCATTTCCGCAGTGCGCAGATCATTAATCAGGACAGGGCAGCGCAATGGTTCATACAGCTTGGCCACTTTTTGAGCCGCCTCCTGGTCCGTGCTGCCCAGGACGACCCGGTCGGGGTACATGAAGTCATTAATTGCCGAACCTTCGCGAAGGAACTCGGGGTTGGATACCACCCAGAATCTAATCTCATTATTGTTACGGCGTTTTCGGATTACGTCTGCCACCCAGTCGCCGGTACCAACGGGTACTGTTGATTTGTTCACCACAATAACTGGCTCTGTGACATTATCCGCAATTGATTCGGCGGCATTTCGCACGTAATGCAGATCCGCTTCTCCATTAACACCTGACGGGGTTCCGACGGCAATGAAGGCGAATTCTACTGACTTCATGGCTAGGACGGGGTCAGTGGTAAAAGTGAGCCGGCCGGCTTGGGTATTCTGGCTGACCAATTGTTGAAGGCCAGGCTCATAGATGGGCATAATACCACGGTTAAGTTGTTCGATCCTTGCGGGGTCGATATCCAGGCAGGCCACCTCGTTCCCCATGTCTGCAAAACATGTTCCTGTTACCAATCCCACGTAACCCGTTCCTATCACGCAAATCCTGCTCATGCACCTCTCCTGATATGTATTCCGGCAACTTAATTGTATCTTAACTTATGAGTGTAATTCGTTGAGGACGGGAATGCACTATAATAAAGGGGATTTTCTGACAAAAGGGTAAGTATCAATAAATCAAGGAGTAGAAATGACAGCAAAGATCATCGATGGAAAAGCAATTGCCGAACAGATCCGGGCGGACGTGGGTGTAAAAGTGGCTGCCAGGATCGCTGCCGGAAAAAGCAAGCCTGGCCTGGCAACAGTATTGGTTGGGGAAAACCCAGCTTCACAGGCATATGTCAGTTCCAAGCAGAAAGCCTGCAAGGAGGTTGGAATCGAATCCTTCGGCTTTAGTTTGCCGGCAACAGCCAGCCAGGAGGAGGTGGAAGGTCTTGTCAAACGTTTGAACGCCGACCCTGCAGTGAATGGCATCCTTGTTCAGTTGCCTCTCCCTTCTGGGTTGGATGAGCAGGCTGTATTGAAAGCCATCAGCCTCGAGAAAGATGTTGATGGTTTTCACCCTGAAAACATTGGCAGATTGGCCCAAAAAGGGCGCGATCCACTTTTTGTGCCCTGCACTCCTGTTGGTGTAATGGTATTGCTTGAAAAGTTCGTACCAACTCTGGAAGGGGTTAATGCGGTTGTTCTGGGCCGCTCCAACATTGTTGGTATGCCGGTTGCTCTGCTTCTGGTGAGGGCGAATGCCACTGTGACAATCTGCCATTCCAGAACGAAGGACTTGCCAGATGTTGTTCGACAGGCAGATGTACTTGTTGCTGCCGTTGGCCGTGCCGAGATGGTGCGTAAAGATTGGGTGAAACCGGGGGCTGTGGTTGTGGATGTTGGAATAAATCGGGTTGATGACCCAAGCAAGGCCAAGGGATACCGGTTGGTCGGAGATGTGGCTTACGCAGAGGTGGCCGATGTTGCCGGGGCAATTACACCTGTGCCTGGCGGTGTGGGGCCGATGACCATTGCTATGCTGCTCACTAATACATTAAGGGCTGCGGAATTAACCGATAAATAACCAAAATGATGTTGTCTGACAATTGACTTTAATAAAAATTCTTGTTACACTAAAATCAATGGGTGTGGTTGGAGAATTAGACAGCCAAAATTCAACAAGTTTCTGATAATGAATGAATAAGTGTTCAACACAGGCTCAACTAGTTCAGCTTTATCATCCAAGATCAACCGCCAACGGCAAGTTCCCGGGGGCGGTTTGTTCATCTGGTCGCTCCATTGATCCCCGGCGGGCAGGCATGACACACTTTGCACGATTTTGACAATCGATAAAGGCACAGACTGGGAAAAGGATTTTCCAATGGAAAATAAATCAGGTTCTTTTTTAAAGGTCAATACACGCCGCCTGGTCGATTGTGCGATGGGGCGGTTGGCTGCAGACCTGGTTGTTAGAGGAGGCAGATGGGTTTGCGTTCAGGCGGGAGAAATCATTGATAACTGTGACATCTCCGTCCTGGATGGGCGCATCGCTTATGTGGGGAAAGATGCCGAACATACCATAGACAAGACAACTAAGATAATCGACGCAAAAGGCCGGTATATGGTCCCTGGATTGCTGGATGCGCATGTACATGTAGAATCCGGGATGCTGACCATCACGGAATTCGTTCGGGCGGTGATCCCACGTGGAACAACCGGGATGTTCATCGATCCGCATGAGATTGCCAATGTCTTTGGGCTCGATGGTGTACGCCTTATGGTTGATGAAGCCTCGGTGCAACCCATTCATGTTCTCGTTCAGATGCCGTCTTGTGTTCCCTCAGCCCCAGGATTGGAAACACCAGGAGCCAGTATTGGTCCTGCCGAAGTCAAAGAGGCTATGGGTTGGGAGGGCATCATCGGGCTGGGTGAGGTAATGAACTTTCCGGGAGTTGCATCCGGTGATGAAAAGATGCACGAGGAGATGGCTGAAACCCGTGCCGCTGGCAAGGTCATCGGCGGACATTATGCGTCACCTGACCTGGGATTGCCATTTAGTGGCTATGTGGCTGGAGGACCACAGGATGACCATGAAGGTACGCGGCTTGAAGATGCTGTTGCCCGCGCCCGCCAGGGGATGAAGGTGATCATGCGCTATGGCTCCGGTTGGAAGGATGTTGCTGCCCAGGTGAAGGCTGTTACCGAACTTGGAATGGAAAGCCGTGCATTCCTGCTATGCACGGATGATTGCCATTCGGAAACCCTGGTACGTGAAGGGCATATGGACAGGGTGGTTCGCCATACCATGGCACAAGGCCTGCAACCTATGAAAGCCCTGCAAATGGCGACCATTAATACGGCTGAGCATTTTGGGGTCAGTCGGCATTTGGGCATGATCGCACCAGGCCGCCACGCTGATATTCTCCTGATTGAAAAACTGGAGGATTTAAAACCGGATATTGTGATTGCACGGGGGTTGGTTGTTGCAGAAAAAGGGAACCTGCTGGTGGACTTGGCGGATTTTCCATATCCGGAACGTTTTCTCCGGTCAGTCCACCTAAAAAGGCCATTAATCCCTGGGGATTTCCGCTTGTCTGCGCCAGCTAATGGCGAACTGGTGGCAAACGTGATCGAGGTTATTGAGAACCAAGCACCCACACGCAAGCTCCAGGTGAAGGTCAAAGCCAGCAACATGGAGGTTGCAGCAAACCCCGAGCGGGATCTTGCCAAAATAGCCCTGGTGGAAAGACACCAGGCGTCCGGAAGGGTGCAGGTGGGCCTTGTACATGGCTTTGGATTAAAGGGCAGGTGTGCAGTGGCAACCACCGTGGCACACGATTCCCACCATATGATCATTGCAGGGACTGATGAAACCTGCATGGCACAAGCCGGGAACGAATTATATCAATGCGGTGGAGGGCAAATCGTCATCAAGGATGGAAAAGTGATCGCCAAGGTGGAATTGCCAATTGCCGGACTTATGTCGAATGAAAGGGCGGACGTTGTGGCAGCCAAGGCAGGAGAAGTATTAATTGGTTTCCGGAAAATTGGCTGTCCAATGGAAAATCCAAATATGCAGCTCAGCCTGATGGCATTGGTAGTTATTCCAGAACTTCGTATCTCCGATTTGGGGTTGGTGGATGTGAACCAATTTTCGATCATCCCGGTGTTTGAATAGCAATTGTTGAACACTCATCGTGAAAGTGATGTGATAACGTGCCTTCAAGTAAAAACAGATCCGAACATATCCACCCATTTACCCGGCTGCAAGGCGAACTGGCGAATCTGATCGCCGATACACCGCCGGGCGAACGGTTGATATCCGAGCCTGAACTGGCACAGCGACTTGGGGTTTCCCGGGCGACATTAAGAGAGGCCATGCGATCTTTTGAGAGCCAGGGACTTATCCGGAGAAGGCAAGGGGTGGGAACATTTGTCGTCTCCCATCCCCGGGTCATCGAAACCGGGCTCGAAGTGCTGGAAAGCATTGAAACCCAGGCAAACCGAATTGGCTTGTCCGTTTCCATGGGCGCATTGCAGATCTGCAGGGTGCCGGCTTCGGCGGAGCAGGCGAAGATCCTGGAGGTAGGTTGTGATACAACCCTTGTCAGGGTTTCCCGGATCATCCTGGCTGCACAACGGCCGGTTGCCTACCTGATCGACCTGCTCCCTGCGGATATCCTCACCCCAGAAGACTTGAAGGAAGGCTTTTCAGGTTCGGTCCTGGACCTGTTATTAAGCAGGAAATCTCCTGCATTGGATAAATCAGAAACCGAGATCCGTTCTGTGGCAGCCCCTTCGGAGATCGCCCGGGCTTTGGAGATCCAGCGTGGGGATGTTCTTCAACTTTTTATTGCCCGATTGTTCTCAGTAGAGAACAGGGTGGTCGATTATTCCCTTTCCTACTTTATCCCAGGATATTTCATTTTCAGGGTCATGCGCAGGGTGGTGACCTAACGATGGGGGCCGGGAAGGATTTCCGTATCAGAATGCTGTGGTTAGCCCATAATGAAGCAACCCGGCTCCATTTATACCAGTTCTGATTGTTCTCTTCTCATCTCTGCAGTGTAGGAGGCTTATCAAGGAGTAAATGGGATGACATCACCTCGAAAATTTCAACCGGGCGTATGTCCATGTCATTAATTAGAAAACAGTCTCTGACCAGGTCCTTCATGAGCGTCCCGGTTGCATTGCTTGCAGTTGTCGTCCTTGGGTATGGCGTTATGATCCCTTGGCTGGGTTTCTATGGCGATGATTGGATCTATATCCATAATTACAATCTGCTCGGACCATTGAGCTTTATGGATTTCGTTGCCATAGATAGACCATTCTCGGCATGGGTCTATATCATCGCAACGCCATTGTTTGGGGACGCCGTTCTGCCTTATCACCTGCTCCTGCTGGTACTCCGCTGGGTTAGTTCCGTGTTGGTTTGGAAGATCCTATGCCGTTTGTGGGCAAAGAAACCCGTTCTTTGTGCGGGGACTGCCTTGCTGTTCGCTCTTTACCCCGGTTTTCAGCAAGAACCCATCGCAGTCCAGTTCATTCTCCATTTTGCCGTTCTGGACCTTTTCTTATTTTCTGTATTGATGATGTTGGACGTTGCAGAAGGTGCCACTCACCAGCGGCTGCGTACAATCCTTGGCGTGTTGGCAGCCGGGAGTATCTTTTCCCTGGAATATTTTGCCGGCTTGGAGTTGCTCAGACCTGTAATGTTGTGGTTCGTGTTAAGAGGAAGTGAAAATAATAAACCCGGTTTATGGAAGCGTGTATTGGCATTGTGGCTTCCCTATATCCTTGTTCTGATTGCTTTTGCAACCTGGCGGGCTTTCGTTTTCAAATTCCCCACCTACCGACCAGTCCTGCTGGAAGGCCTTGCATTACAACCAAAGGAAACTGTCGCTTTGTTCACCGGGCGGTTTTTCTCTGCCATGAAGATAAGTCTTCTGGGGGCCTGGCGGCAAGTGCTTATTCTGCCAGGCGACAGGCAGCTGTTGGTTCCTTACCTTTGTATCGTTATCCTGACATTTTTTACATCCTGGAAGGTTCTGGGCAAGCCGTCCGGAGAGGAGGTCATCGGAGATCGATTGTCTGATCTGATATCAGACTCCTCCTTAAAGGCTTTCCGGTTTGGTCTATTGGCCGTTGTCTTCGCCGGGATGCCATTTTGGATCACGTTCATTCGTATCGAGCTTGAATTTCCCTGGGACCGATCCCTGCTTCCATTCATGTTGGGGGCTTGTTTAATGGTGGCTGCAGTTGCGGATATTGTGGTACAAACGCGTTTCAGGGGCATCCTATTGGCAGGCCTGGTTGCCCTTTCGGGGGGTTTTCAATTCAACAACTCGCAGATCTACCGCCTTGAGAATGAACGGTTGAGAGATTACTTCTGGCAGTTGACCTGGCGGGCGCCGGACCTTCAACCGGGTACGATCATCGTTTCAGATGAAATCCCCCTTTTTCGTTACAGTGACAACGATATTACACCGATTCTTAACTGGACATATGCTCCAGAACTTAAAGGGGATACGGAAATTTACAAGTACTTTGATCTGGCAACCCGGGAATCATCACCGCTGCCGGGTTTCGAGGAAGGCCTGCCCATTAATCACTCCTACCGCAGTCATAAATTCCATGGAAATACCTCCCAGGTTCTTTCGGTTTATTATGACCTCAGCCACTGCTTATGGATTTTGGGTCCTGGTGATGATCTTGTCCCGGGAATTCCTCACCGGGTTCGTGAAACACTGCCAATTTCCCATCCGGAGATGATTCGGACAACGACAAGGCCACAGGTACAACCGCCCGATCAATTGGGAAGTGCCCCCGATCAGGGATGGTGTTACTATTTTGAAAAAGCGGACTTGGCCCGCCAGGCAGGTAATTGGAAGGAGATCACGCAACTGGGCGACTTTGCCTGGGAACATGGATTTAGTCCTGGGAATGTTTATGAATACCTTCCTTTTCTAGAGGGCTACATCCAAACCGGAGAAAGAGATCAGGCTGTACGACTGGCTGGATTGATCGCTGAAAACCCGCAATTCCGTAAATCCGCCTGTGCACGGGTGAATTCCATAAAAGCAAACGGGCAAACCGCTTCGGGCCCACTTATTGAGGATGTTCGTTACGAGATTGGCTGCGAGGGCTGAGCAAGGAAAGGCATTGAATTGATTATTCAGGAAAACCTGCTTTGACGAAAAGGGAGAGGATAAAATGAAAACGTTTTTACATGGACGAGATTTGATAGGTGATCTGGATTTCACCAGGGAAGAAGTTGAGACCGTATTGGATGTGGCATTCGACCTGAAGCGCAAACGCGCTTTGAATGAACCCACACCCTATCTGCGGGACAAAGCACTTGCGATGCTGTTCTTCTTCAGCAGCACCCGCACAAGAGGCTCATTTGAGGCAGGGATGGCCCACCTGGGGGGGCATGCTGCGTTTATCGACAATAAGACCACGCAAATCTCCCATGGTGACACACCCAAGGAGATTGGTGAGATCTTTGGCAGATATTTTGATGGGATCGCCATACGCCACGTGGACTGGGGTGCCGGAAACCCATACCTGAACGCGGTGGCACGTCATTCCAGGGTCCCTGTGCTCAACATGCAGTGTGATATCTACCACCCCTTCCAATGCCTTGCGGACCTGATGACGATCATGGAAAAAAAGGGCCATGAACTGCGAGGGCGAAAAATGGTTGTCTCTTGGGCCTACGCAGCATCCTATCAGAAGCCTTTGTCTGTTCCACAAAGTCTGATACTGCAGATGCCCCGATTTGGCATGGATGTTGTCCTGGCGCACCCACCGGAATTCAAACTGATGCCGGAGATCATGAAGGCTGCAGAAGAACAAGCGACAATGTATGGAACCAAATTTGACGTAACCAGCAGCATGGAAGACGCTTTTCAAGGTGCGGATATTATTTATGCAAAGTCGTGGGGGGCCATGGTGCATACTCCCGACCCGGTGGAAGGTGCCAAGATCATTAAGAAATACGAAAGCTGGATCACTGACGAAAAGAAGATGTCACTGGCGAAGAAAGACGCAATATATATGCACCCGTTACCAGCGGACAGGAACATCGAGGTTACGGATAACGTCATAGACGGACCAAACTCGGTGGTTTATGATGAAGCGGAGAACCGAATGCATGTTCAGGAAGCTGTAATGGCATTGACAATGGGGTAAAATAGAGTTCATTAATTTATCAACAAGGAGAAAGCAAGAATATGGCCAAGAAAGTAGCTGTAGTAGCAATTGGCGGCAATTCCCTTATCAAGGACAATAAACATCAGTCTGTCGAAGACCAATACAAGGCAGCCAAGGAAACCTGCTACCATATCGCTGATATGATTGAAGCAGGTTGGGACGTGGCGATCGGCCATGGCAATGGCCCACAGGTTGGTTTTATTCTTCGGAGGTCAGAAATAGCGGCCAAAGTAGAAGGCATGCACGAATTACCGCTGGATGTATGCGGTGCTGACAGCCAGGGCGCCATTGGATACGCCTTACAGCAGAATTTGCAAAATGAGTACAAACGGCGGGGTATTAAGAAAAATGCCACCACCATAGTCACACAGGTGCTTGTTGACCGCAACGACAAGGCATTTCAAAACCCAACCAAGCCGATCGGTGGCTTTATGGAAGAGGCAGAGGCGAAAAAACGTGAGAAAGAACTGGGTTGGAGTATTGTGGAAGATTCTGGACGCGGTTGGCGACGTGTGGTTGCCTCTCCAATCCCGATGGAAGTCATCGAATTGGACGCGGTCAAATCCCTAATCCAGAGTGGAGAGACAGTTATCACCGTTGGTGGCGGCGGCATTCCAGTGATCCGCAACGAAAAGGGCGAATTGGAAGGCACTGCAGCCGTAATTGACAAGGATTATGCCAGCAGCCTGCTGGCTCGTGAGATCAAGGCTGACCTGTTTGTGATTTCCACAGCGGTTGAGAAGATTGCCCTCAATTTTGGCAAGCCGGACCAGAAACTGCTGGATAGAATGACCCTCTCAGAAGCCAAGAAATACCTGGCCGAAGGGATTCACTTTGCCAAGGGATCCATGGCTCCCAAGATTCAGGCCATTATCTGGTTTTTGGAAGCCGGGGGCAAGGAGGCCTTGGTGACCAACCCGGAGAACATCGGACGAGCCTTGAAGGGCGAGACCGGCACCTGGATCGTCCGGGACTAATGCAAATTCAAAAAGCAGGCTGAAAAGCCTGCTTTTCTTTTTTATATCTTAAAAATTCTCGAATAATTCCCGTTTTGATTGCTTTTGTTGTAAAATAGAAAAACTCCATAATATTAATCCCATAATCATTGGGTCGCCAAATTTTTGAATTTGGGCCATTTTCTGTTCTATCCTGTCATTTATTAAGCATTGAAAGGAGGTGAATTCTGTATCGATCATTGATGAATTTTGAGAACGACAAGCATCTGATTGACCATTTCAAAACCCTAGAGGAGAAAGGTATATGACCACAAAATATGTTTGGAAAATGATTGCCCTGTCACTGGTTTTCGTGATGGCACTTGCTGCATGCGCGCCTGCGGCAACCGCGGCACCAAAAGAGGCTGCAGAAGCACCAGCAGCCGAAGCACCTGCTGCTGAAGCACCTGCCGCTGAGGCACCGGCTGCGGGTGAACTGCAGATTCCTGATATTGTCGAAGGGAAATACAACGTCGCCATTGGCATGCTGAGCGTCCATGATGATGGAGGCTGGTCTCAGGCGCAATATGATGGACTGACATATGTCATGGAAAAAATGCCCGACGTCCATTTTGCGTACATGGAAAACGTTGCTGAGGGTGCGGATTCCGAACAGGTCTTCCGAGCCTTGGCCCGCAAGGGATTTGATCTGATCTTCGGTGGCTCATTTGGCCACATGGATGGAATGGAAGCTGTCGCCAACGAGTTTCCGGATATCACGTTCATCCATATCAGCGGCTACAAATCCAATCAGACCAATTTTGGGAACATGTTCGGAGCAATGGAGGACATGAAATACCTGGCGGGGATGCTCGCCGGCTCGCGGGCGAAACTGGATGGCAATCCGAAAACCGGTTATGTTGCCACTTTTCCAATCCCGGAAGAAACCCGTCTGGGCAATGCTTTTGCGCTGGGCATGAGCAAGACGTGCCCGGAATGCACCATGGATGTTCGTTGGGTTAACACCTGGCACGACCCGATCCTTGAGCGGCAGGGGGCGGATTCCCTGTTTGACGCCGGCGCACAGGTGGTCTTCACCGGTGCAGACACCCCCGCCTCTGCCCTGGCTGCCGAGGCCCGCCAAGGTGTTTGGGGCATCACCTATGACTGGTCGGGTTCCTGCACATTGAACGCCTGCCTGACCGTCCCCTATTGGAACTGGGGGCCGGTGTTCGTCCGGATCATCGAGGGTGTTCGCGATGGAACCTATGAGGTCGGCTGGGATTACTTTGATGCAGATTCCGGTGGTTTGGGCCTTTATGGCTTTATGGAAGGGGAGACACCCCAGCCGGGTGTAAAGGACCTTCCGGAGGCTGATATAATGCTGGTGAAAGACACACTGGCCAAGATGCTGGCCGGGAAGTTCAATCGTTTTGACGTCTTTGCTGGACCCATCAAGGATAATAACGGCAACATTGTTGTTCCGGCAGGGGAGAAGATGGTGCAGTCCGACCTGGATCAGTTCCCGCCGGGAGCTCCAGGGTTGGAATGCAAATACTGTATGAAATGGTGGAATGAAAACGTCACTGCCCAACTTCCAGAGTAACCAATAAGATACAAGGACCAGGCTCAACATGAGCCTGGTCCTCATTTCATTTTATCAATCATCCGCTAGAAGTATTCTTGCACATCATCAGATTGATACCAGCCGATGTCATTTCTATCACGTGGAAGGTAATTGGCCTATGGCGCGTCAACTTAATCAATATCAGAATATCGTTGAGATGAGGGGGGTGGTAAAGCGTTTCCCAGGTGTTCTGGCGAATGACCATATAGACTTTGATCTAAGGCTGGGTGAAGTTCATGCGCTGCTGGGGGAGAACGGAGCCGGAAAAAGTACATTAATGAACATTCTGGCAGGACTGTATAAACCGGATGGCGGTACCATTCGGATTAATGAAAAACTGGTTAATTTCAGTTCGCCACAAGATGCCATCAAGGCTGGAATTGGCATGGTGCATCAGCATTTCATGCTTGTGCCATCACAAACCGTAACAGAGAATATTCTGCTGGGACTGGATGAACCCCGTTTCCGGATGCGCTTGGAAAAGTACGATCAGAAGGTCGTTGAACTGAGTAAAAGGATGAAATTGGATGTCGATCCGAAGGCGAAGATATGGCAGTTGAGCGTAGGGGAACAGCAGCGGGTTGAACTTCTAAAAATGTTATACCGGGGAGCGACCATTTTAATCATGGATGAACCGACTGCTGTATTGGCACCTTCTGAAATTGAGGACCTGTTCAAAACATTGAGAACGATGACGGCCGAGGGAAAATCCATCATCTTTATCAGCCACAAGCTGAATGAAGTCCTGGCAATTTCCGACCGGATAACGGTGCTGCGGCAAGGCAGGGTAACAGCAGCAGGGATCCCAACGAAAGAAACCAGCAAGGAGGACCTGGCTCAACGGATGGTGGGACGGGAAATTCTCTTCCGCATCCAAAAAGAAAAAATAACCCCGGGCGAAGTGGTACTGGAGGTTCAGGGTGTTTATGCGAATAACGATAAAGGCCTTGAAGCAGTAAAAGGTGTGAACCTTTACGTCCGTGCCGGTGAGATTGTTGGTCTGGCGGGTGTGGCCGGGAATGGACAAAGTGAGCTTGCTGATGTGATCACGGGCATGCGCACCTGCAAAGCCGGATCAATCAAGATACACGGCCGGGATATTACGAATCAATCTATCATTAAAAGCATCCGGCAGGGAGTTTCTCATGTTCCCGAAGACCGTACACACACCGGTACAGCCCCTGACTTGAGCGTTACCGATAACGTGATCATGAAGAAATACCATGAACCTCCGATTGGCCGGGGGTGGCTGTTGAATACCATTGCCGCTGACCGATATGCGAATGAATTGAAGGAAGCTTATGAGATCGCCGTTCCAAAGGTTCAAACACCGGTGCGTTTGCTTTCGGGGGGGAACCTTCAACGTGTCATCCTGGCGAGGGAAATTTCCAGCAAGCCCAAACTGATGGTGGCGGTACAACCGACACGTGGGTTGGATGTAGGGGCCATTGAAGGGGTACAGCGGCTGTTGTTGTCCCAGCAAAAGACGGGCTCGGCTGTTCTTCTGATTTCGGAGGAACTTGAAGAACTTCTCTCCCTCAGTGACAGGATTTACGTGATTTATGAGGGGCAGATCATGGGAGAAGTGCTGGACGGCGACTTAAAGAGGATTGGATTAATGATGACAGGGTGTACCGAGGAACAGATACAAGAAATGGAAGGAGCCCGGTGATCCATGACTGATTCACAACCTCTGAAGAGACCTGACAGAAGACCTTTCCCTTTTCGGGTGCGGTTCGAGCAACGATTGACTGACCCCCCAAAAAGTTTATCGTTGCTGCTGACCCTGCTCTCGGTGATCATCGCCCTGCTTATTGGGATGGGATTAATTGCGTTGGGAGGCGGACAGCCGGTGAAGGCTTATCTTCACATTGCAAAATCCTCCTTTGGAAGCCTAGGGGTGTTCTCTGATACGATGGTGAAAGCCATACCCCTCATGCTTGTGGGACTGGCCTGTTCGTTGGCGTTCCGCATGCGCTTATGGAATATTGGGGCGGAAGGACAATTTTTTATTGGAGCATTTTCAGCCAGTGTCATTGTTCTCCTGCCGGTTCTGCCGGAGGATACTCCGCGTTGGCTTTTCATCAGCGTTATGGTGATCGCTGGAATGATCGGGGGAGCCATTTGGGGGTTCATTCCCGGGCTGTTAAAAGCCCGGTTTAATGTAAACGAGATCATCTCTACATTAATGATGAACTATATTGCCATCTCCTGGAATAATTATTTTATTTATGCTGTATGGTCGGAAGCCGGCTTTCAACTATCCAAGACCTTTACAAAAAACGCCTGGTTGCCGCGTCTTTCGGACTATGCAAAACAAGTACCGATCTTCCGCGGCTTGACCACCCACATGGGCTTGATTTTCGCCCTGCTGGCGGCATTAACCATCTGGTTTGTTCTTTACAGGAGCAAATGGGGCTACGAAATTCGATTGATCGGCGACAACCCAAAAGCAGCCAAATATTCGGGCATTTCCATTTCCAAGAACATCATCCTGGTAATGTCGCTCTCCGGCGCCCTGGCCGGCCTGGCAGGTATGTCGGAAATTACGGGAGTCGTACATCGGCTTCAGGGAGGCATTTCACCAGGATATGGTTTTACCGGGATCATCATTGCCTGGCTGGCAAAACTGAACCCGTTGGCGGTACTTCTGGTCTCGATCCTGTTCGGAGCCCTGATTCTGGCCGGACGGGAGCTGCAGCCAAAAGGTGTTCCGACCATGATCCAGGGTGTAATCTTTGTCTGCCTGATTGCCAGTGATTTTTTCCTGCGATACCGCCTTTCCGTCACACGGAGCACGGAGGAATAGAATGGATCTACAGATCATACTCCAGGCAGGAGTGGCCACCGGAACCGCCTTGTTGTTTGCAACCTTGGGTGAACTGCTGGCGGAACGCTCCGGGGTGTTGAACTTGGGTGTTGAAGGGATGATGCTGCTCGGAGCGATGACTGCCTACAGCATCTCTGCTTATTGGGGTTCGCCATGGCTGGGCATTCTGATTGCAATGATCGCAGCAGGGCTGATCAGCCAAATCCATGCATTCATTGCCATCACATTGCAGGCTGATCAGGTTGTCAGTGGATTATCCTTGAACTTCCTGGCATCTGGGATCAGCCTGGTGGTGGGAGAGGGATTAAGTAGTCTTAAAGGTGTACCCACACTGCCTGCGGTTACCATTCCCTTTCTATCCCAAATACCGATCCTGGGGAGAATTTTGTTCACCAACCAGGGGGTTTTAGTCTACCTGGGTTACATAACCGTGCCCCTGGTTTGGTATTTCATCAACCGCACCCGGCAGGGGATGCACCTGCGGGCGGTGGGGGAATATCCGGCCGCAGCCGATTCACAAGGGATCAATGTTTTTCGCACCCGCTACATTTATGTCTTCATTGGGGGGATGCTGGCCGGGCTGGCCGGAGCAGCAATCAGCCTCTCGATATCCCCGGGCTGGTTTAGCGATAAAACAACCTCCGGTGAGGGATGGATCGCAATCGGGTTGGTAATTTTTGCCCAATGGGATCCATTGCGGGCCATGTTCGGCTCCTACATCTTTGGGGCGCTTCGCCGACTGGTTCTGGATATCCAGGGCCCAATGGTGTTGTTCTCTTTTAAGAATCCGTTCTATTACAATCCGTACTACGGGTTCTTTTTGCAGATGCTGCCGTACGCTTTCACCGTGATCGTACTGGTGCTGGGATCTCGGGATGCGATTCGAAAGCGGATTGGGACGCCGGCAGCGCTCGGCCTGCCGTACATTCGTGGTGAACGTGGGTTGTAGGCTGATGAACTTCCAGGAAGGAAAAAAGATCCCACAGTCATCCCGGGAGATGAATCCTAGAAACATTCAGCTCTCCAAAATCCAGTTTGGGGGTATACGTACCAGCCAGGCAGTACTATTTAGCTTAGGAATACAATATGGCCGAGTGTTGAGCCTGGAGGCTGAAAATTTGAAGACTGGCCCATGAGTCCTATCATGCCAATACCGGGATTTGTGGATTAAAGCCTGGTGGATGATCTTAACTTCCGCCTGATTTCATCATTAACAGAGTAATATTGAATCCTTCAGGAGGAAAGTAAAATGCAAGATGTCGAATATTATCGCGCCACAACGTTGGATGAGGTGGGTACACTGATGGCAGATACAGGTGGCAGGATGCTTGCCGGTGGCACAGATCTGATCCCCCGAATGCGCAAGGGTATGTTAAAGGACATTGCCTTGGTTGATGTCAGCCGTGTGCAAGCCCTGACAGGAATTCGAGAGGTGAATGGCCAGATTGAGATCGGGGCTCTGACCACCCACATGGATATGTTTGATTCAGGCTTGTTGCAAGAAACAGCACCCTCCTTGCTTGAGGCCGTCCGGACCATTGGTTGCCCACAGACAAGAGCGCGCGGGACATTGGGAGGTAACCTGGCAAATGCGTCACCGGCTGCCGACACAGCCCCACCCCTCTTGGTGATGGATGCGGATATTAAATTATGGAAGGCAGGCAGAGAAAGAAATGTTGCTCTTGCCCAATTCTTCACAGGACCCGGAACTACATGCCTGGAAGTGGGCGAGGTGCTCTGTAAAGTGGTTTTTAAGAAGCCAACCGGGAAGTGGGGATCCTCATTTTTAAAACTGGGTAAACGCAAAGGAATGGCAATTTCGGTATCCAGCGCAGCTGTATTTATCCAGATGGATGAAAAAAAGATCATCCGGCAGGCAAGGGTTGCACTTGGCTCGGTTGCCCCAACGCCGGTCCGTAGTTCGTCTGTAGAGAAACAATTGCTTGGGAAACCCCTTTCAAATGAGGTGATGAAGGAAGTGGCGCAATTCTGCCTGGAGGACATCTCTCCGATCAGTGATCTGCGGGCCACTGCCGATTATCGCAAGAGGACGGCGGCAGTCCTGGTGGAAAGGTGTTTGTTGCGTGCTGCAGAGCGGGCAGCCCAGCGGATGGAATAATGAAAACAATTCACATCTCTCTGAAGGTTAATGGTGATGAAGTAAAGCGCAAGGTCGATGTGGGAAAAACCCTTCTTGAATTCCTAAGGAGAGACCTTGGCCTGACAGGTGCAAAGGATTCTTGTGGCGGCGAGGGGGAATGTGGCGCATGCACGGTTTTATTGGATGGACGACCGGTGAATTCCTGTCTTGTTATGATAGGACAGGCGGATGGCCGGGAGATCGTGACGATCGAGGGGCTGGCCAGAGATGGCCAACTTCATCCAATACAGAAGGCTTTTATCGATGCGGGGGCTGTCCAGTGTGGCTATTGCACACCAGGAGCGATCCTTTCAACCTATGCGCTCTTGCAGCGGAATCCCATGCCGCGAGAGGAAGAGATCCGCGAGGCGCTTTCCGGAAATCTATGCCGGTGTACCGGTTATTGGAAGATGGTAGAGGCAGTACGGATGGCTTCCGGCGAGGTTGCCCATGGCCAGTAATTTCGAGGTGATTGGGAAATCGCATCTGCGAAAAGACGCCCGGGACAAGGTGACCGGCGCAGCACAATATACAGCAGATATGCCGGTTGAAGGAGTGCTTTGGGGAAGCCTTGTGCGTTCCAAAACACATGCAGCCCGGTTGAAAAGGGTCAACACGAGTAAGGCAGCACGGTATCCGGGGGTTGTGGCGGTCCTGACCGCCAGTGATGTACCAGGGACGAACAGTTTTGGCGTTGTGGTCTCCGACCAGCCAGTGATGGCGCAGGATACTATCAGGCACTTTGGTGAACCCTTGGCCCTGGTGATTGCTCAAGATCAAAAGGCGGCCATGGAGGCTTCTGCGTTGGTCGAGGTTGAACTTGAAGACCTGGAACCAGTTTTAGACCCGGAGGACGCCTTGCAGCCGGGAGCAAGACCCATCCATCCCGGCGGAAATTTATTGTCCGAGTATGACATCTGCAAGGGTGAATCTGAAAAAGGTTTTAAGGAGGCGGATGTCATCCTCGAGGATGTGTTTGAAGTCCCGCGTATTATTCCGGGATACATGGAAGTGGAGACCTCTCTGGCGAGGATGAACCCGGATGGCACCATCTCCGTTTGGGTAAGTTCGCAGCAGCCTTTTACGGACCAGCGAGAGATTGCCGAGGTGCTGGGGCTTGGGGTCGAAAAAATTCAAGTTATTGGCAGCCTGATTGGTGGGGCATTTGGTGGCAAAGAAGATGCTGGCTTGGCCATCCTGGCGGCACTGGGTGCATTGAAGACCGGCAGACCGGTCCGATTGGTAAATGATCGACGTGAATCCTTCCTGGCGCACCCAAAACGCCACCCTGCCCGGATCTACCTGAAGATCGGCGCTTACACTGATGGCAGGATAACCGCTCTGGACGCCAGGGTATTCCTGGATACCGGGGCATTTGCCTCCCTTGGCCCGTCCGTGGGCAGTCTGCTGACTGAAACCATCGGTGGACCTTACCACATCCCAAATATGCATGTCCATACAAGGGTGGCATATACCAACAGCCCATTCAGCGGGGCTATGCGTGGTTTCGGTAATCCACAGGCTCATTTTGCCATGGAAAGCATGATGGATATTCTGGCAGAGAAATTGGGTATGAATCCAGTGGACCTCCGAAGGGAAAATCTTTACAAGCCGGGCGATCAGACGATTACAACTGTGAAGGTTCCGGAAACCACGGTTTCGTTGCAGCAAATCCTGAATGAAATTGAGGTGCGGAGGGAACAATATCTGAAAATCCCCCCCAACCCGGGGAAAAAGGCGGGTGTAGGCTTTGCGCTGGCCATCCAAACCATGGGCTTGGGGGCCAAGCTCCCGGATAATTCCAGCCACCGCCTGGAATGGCAGCCAGATGGGAGTGTATTGCTGTATATCGGCTCGCCTGACTTGGGGCAGGGATTGATCACCGTAACCGAGCAGATGGTTGCCGAGCGGTTGGGCATATCGTATGACCAGGTGCGAACGGTTCAACTAGACACATGGAACTCACCCAACGGGAACCTGACCTGTGCCTCCAGGATGACCTACTTGGTGGGCAATGCCGTCCTGGCGGCATCGGACGAACTGATTCAACAATTGCTCGAAAAGGCATCTGCCATCCTTAATGTTGACCCTCGGAACCTGACCTATAAGAGCGGTCAGGTTCTAACAACGGATGGCAAAGTCATCCCGGTGAGCGAGTTCTTGGGAAGGGTTGCTGAGGGGGGCGAAAAAATGCAAGCAGTTGGCACGGCCAGTTTCCCCTATCCTGTGGAGACGACTCCGCAGCACTTGCCAGTGGGAATGCCGCATGTACTGTTCATCTTTGGCGGCCAGATCGTTCGGGTGGAAGTTGACCCGGAGTTGGGCAGTATTGAGATAACCCATATAGCGGCAATACACGATGTGGGGAAAGTGATCAATCGGGCTGGGGTGGAAGGCCAGATCCAGGGTGGCTTGGCTACCGGTATTGGGTACGCTCTGATGGAGGAGATGGTGCTCAAGGCGAACAACCATTGGGTTGACAGCTTTAGCGAATACTTGTTGCCAACAGCACTGGATGTGACGCCCAAGCTGGAAATTGTTTTGCTGGAGTTGCCAGAGCGCAGCGGCCCATATGGTGCCAAGGGGGTTGGTGAGATTTGCCTGGTTCCCACCGGCCCGGCAATCGCCAATGCTGTGTTCCAGGCTGTTGGGGTCCGGGTGAAAAAACTTCCCATCCAACCAGAAGATCTGTTTCATTTTTAGAGCAAAAAAATCATGTAAGGATCAAAAAGCGATCAAAACTATTTCTATAAGGTGAAACCATGAAGGAAAAATTTGTTGGGTATGAATGTTCCATCTGTGAAAAGACCTACGCCCCAGGCGAGGTGACTTACGTCTGTCCCAAGGATGGTGGCAATTTGAGTATCGTGCTGGATACTGCTGGGATTCGTCAACAAATAAAAGTGAGTGATATTACTTCATCATCGGAACCATCCTTGTGGCGGTATCTCCCCTTGCTGCCAGTGAATGACCCCGGTGGCACTGGGACAACATTACACATGGCGGGATGGACGCCTGTCTACGAACCGCCCGCTTTGGCTTCCAAATTGGGAATGAAATACCTGTGGGTCAAAGATGAAGGCCGAAATCCGACCGCATCCTTCAAGGATCGTGCCAGCTCAATTGTTGTTGGCAGGGCCAGGGAAATCAAAGCCGAGGTGGTTGTCACCGCATCAACGGGGAATGCCGGAGCAGCTCTGGCTGGAATGGCTGCAGCAATTGGTCAACCGGCGGTCATCTTCGCACCACGAAACGCACCCCCGGCAAAAGTGGCCCAGCTCCTCATCTTTGGCGCCAAGGTCATTCTTGTGGACGGAACGTATGACCAGGCGTTTGATTTGACCATCCAGGCATCAGAAGAGTTCGGCTGGTATTGCCGCAATACCGGATACAATCCCTTTACAGCTGAAGGGAAAAAGACAGCCGCTTATGAGATTTGGGAACAGGTCCTCCTGAAATATAAAGGGAAGAAACCCCTGACAGTTTTTGTATCTGTTGGTGATGGGAACATCATTTCCGGTATCCATAAGGGATTCAAAGACCTGGTCGAGATTGGCTGGCTGGAGACAATGCCCAGACTTTACGGCATCCAAGCCATTGGTTCGGCATCTGTGGCGAATGCTTTTTTTGCCGGCAGCGAGGAGATTATCCCGGTCTCAGCCAATACGATCGCGGACAGCATTTCAGTTGACCTGCCAAGGGATGGGCTTCGTGCTGTTCGGGCAGCAACACAGACTGGTGGCCGGTATGTCACGGTCAAAGACGAGGAGATCCTGTCCGGCATTGCCGAATTGGGCAAAGTGGGAATTTTCGCCGAGCCCGCCGGAGCAACTGCTTATGCGGGGTTGGTGAAGACGTTGAAGGAAGGCATAATACTGGCTGATGACCCGGTGCTTGTGATGAACACCGGAAGTGGATTAAAGGACATCCGGGCGGCCATGCAGGCGGTTAAAGAAGCCGTTGTGATCGAGCCATCGATGGCTGCGTTGAAGAAATTGCTGGTGGCAAAAGGATAAACCGCTTATAATATAGTTGTCTGACAATTCTTTATGGAACCGAAGATCAGTGTTATTGCCCCGATTTACAATGAGATCGATTGCCTGGATGAGTTGTACAGGCGTGTTTCAGAGGTTCTTGTATCCACCGGTCATCCATGGGAACTTATCCTTGTGGATGATGGATCGACCGATGGGTCCACAGACCGCATTCGCAGCCTGGCCGGGGAAGACAACCGTGTACGTCCGGTGATTTTTGCGCGGAACTTCGGTCATCAGATCGCTGTGACCGCAGGAATGGACTTCAGCCGGGGCCAGGCAGTGATTATTATTGATGCTGATCTTCAAGACCCTCCCGAGGTTATGTTGGAACTGCTTAAGAAATGGGAGGAAGGTTACCAGGTTGTTTATGCGGTCAGATCAGAACGGGAGGGGGAAACCTGGTTCAAAAAATTTTCAGCATCAATTTTTTACCGCCTGATCTCCCGCGTTACAGATATTAAGATCCCTCTTGATACAGGCGATTTTCGCCTGCTGGACCGCAAAGTGGTGGTTGTAATGAACCAGATGCGGGAGAAGCATCGTTTTTTGCGGGGAATGTCATCCTGGGTTGGATTCCGGCAGATTGGCGTCCCATACCATAGGACTGCACGGTTTGCCGGTGTGACGAAATATCCATTCAAGAAAATGTTGCGCCTGGCACTGAATGCGATCACCAGTTTTTCCTATTTTCCCCTTCAAATTGCCACGTACATGGGTTTTATAGCAGCAGGCATGGCCATCCTGGCCATTCCGGTGGTAGTAATTATGCGCATAGCCGGTTCCCAGGCTTTTTTTGGACAAGCCACCACCCTGATTGCAGTCCTCTTGCTGGGAGGTGTTCAGTTGATGTCGCTGGGTATTCTGGGAGAGTATATTGGCAGGGTTTACGATGAAGTGAAAGGACGCCCGTTGTATACCGTTAGCGAGGCGCCCACAATGGAAAATCATTATTCTAAGGAGTAGACATAAAAATGACCACGATTGATCTAACCATCCACGCTGAACGCCTCGAACGTGCTGTGAAAAGAGCCCGGGAGCGGAATATTATCATCCCGACTTTCGCACAACAAAAGAATCCAGAACTTGTGCCTGCTTCTATTAAATCGGAATTGAAAGACCTTGGATTGTGGGATATTGCCCCCCGGAACCTTTTCCGCATTACATGGAAGAACGAACCAAAACCAAAGGGCGGGCTTTACGGGAAAGTAAATTATTTGGAACTGCCCAGCAGCCTGACCGGTACAGATGCAAGGATTATTGGTCTGGTTGGCAAGTGGTTCCCAACCGGCGCTCACAAAGTAGGGGCTGCATATAGTTGCCTGGTTCCACGGCTGGTTACGGGACAATTTGACCCGACCACTCAAAAAGCCGTTTGGCCATCCACGGGCAATTACTGCCGTGGTGGAGCATACGACTCCGCATTGCTGGCTTGTGAATCAATAGCCATTCTCCCTGAAGGGATGAGCAAGGAACGTTTTGAGTGGCTTTCACAAGTTGCTGGTGAAGTGATCGGAACTCCGGGCAGCGAATCCAATGTCAAGGAAATCTTTGACAAGTGCTGGGAACTGCGAAAATCCGGCCAGGATTTGATGATCTTCAACCAATTTGACGAATTTGGAAATTACCTTTGGCATTACGATATCACTGGCCATGCCATGGAAGAAGTCATTAAAGCCGAACTGGGAAGTAAAGGCCAATACCGGGGAGTGGTATTAACTACGGGATCCGCCGGAACTATTGCCAGCGGTGACTACCTGAAGCAGGTTTACCCGACCAGCAAGATCGTCGCCAGTGAAGCATTACAATGCCCGACATTGTTGGAAAATGGCTTTGGCGCTCACCGGATTGAAGGCATCGGCGACAAGCATGTTCCCTGGATCCATAATGTAAAAAACACTGATATGCTGACAGCCATTGATGATAATGATATGGTAAACATCATACGGTTGTTCAATGAACCAGTTGGCCGTGAGTATCTCGTGAAACGGGGCATACCAGAATCCCTGGTCAACCAGTTGGACCTGCTTGGCTTTTCGGGGGTCGCAAATGTATTATCAGCCATAAAATTCGCCAAGTATTATGAACTCGGCAGCAATGACCTCGTGATTACCGTGTTGACCGATTCGATGGAACTGTATACCACCCGCATCCAGGAATACCGTGATCAATATGGAAATTTCACAACTGACGATGCGGCTGTGGCGTTTGGTCATTCCTTGCATGGTGTCGCGATTGATAACATGCTGGAACTCAGTTACCCGGAACGCCGCCGTGTGCACAACCTCAAGTATTACACCTGGGTTGAGCAGCAGGGGAAAACCTATGAGGAGATTCTGCCTCAATGGTATGATCCGGATTATTGGACCGAGGTGCAAGCCCAGGTTCCTGACATTGACAAACTGATCGATCAGTTCAACAAGCAGGTTGGGCTGCTTAAGTAGAAACAGTGCATGTCTCCGGCTGGATGCCCCAAAGGCGCCAGCCGGAGATTTCATTTATGAACGGTTACCCACCGCCATCCGCCCTGGTTTTAGTGGCTATCCTCCCTTCTGAACGAGACTTGGAAATAGCCCGCCTGTTGGGGTGGTATCGTATTCCCATGCGAACTGCTCCCAAGGTTGTTGAGGTGGACTGCCTGGCTTTTTACCAAACGGTCAAATTCGGGGTTGAGCATCGCTGGAGGATCGAGCAATTTGCCGAGGTGAGGGGAGTTGAACTGGTATCACGCCAGGAACTGTTCAAGGATGAAGTTGATCACCCGCGAGCCAGGGAGGAATATTACAAGATCCAGATTGGACCCTTGGAAAAATTACCAAAACCCATCCTGGCTGGCAAATGGCGCAGGGTGACCTTTGTATATACGACCGGTGAGCTCATGATGTCCGCTACAACACTGCAAGACCTGGTTGTCCGGTCGGGGGAACGAGAAATCCTGTGGAGATCGTTGCGCGAGCGCGCCATTATGGGAGGAAGGTACCGGGTGGAAGATCTGCCTGAATTTGAAATTCCCGCGGATTTGCTTCAATTTTTAAGAGAACGAAAATAACCGACTCCGGGGCAGTAGATTGCTCCCCTGAAATGGAAAACTGGAAAAGTTGCTGCGGTACCGGATCCATGCCTGGTTTGGAGGATCATGTTGCATGATCTTTGCATCATGATTTAATGGTTTTAATCAGAGTGCAATTATCTGGTGTTGTCGAACCAAAATGTGTAAACAGAACTTATAATGGAATGATCTGTCACCGGTAAAGAAAAAGTTTGAATCAATGCCACGGTGATTTTAGGATTGAACATTGGCACAATGCCAGCAGTAAGGATTATTCGCATGATGACTGTATGGAGGAGGATAGTGCCCAAGTGTGACTTACTCCAATGGGATTTTTTACTCGGTGGTAGGAATACATGTTTGAGCACAAAGGTTTTTAAATGACTCATAACTGGCAACCAGGCGACCTGGAAATACAACCCCTGGAAATATAAGCATGCTTGCTTTCCTTCCAGTGCTCCTGCTAATCACCGGCGTCCTTGTATTACCATTTCTCAGGAAAGGCAATCATGGCCAGGGATTGATGTGGTTGGTGACGGCTGTTTCAACCCTTGTTGCCTGGTTGCTGGCATTGGCACTGTGCTGGGTGGATACACAGCCGTTCACGTTGGGCAATTGGCTTCCGCCGGTTGGCAATGGTGCTGCTGTCATCTACCAATTGGACGAAATTTCCTGGCCATATTATTTTGCTTTGTCCAGCTTGGCAGTTGCTGTTGTTCTCACATCAGCAGTGTGGTTCCGTTCTAAGGAAGAGGCAAATCCATGGGCCTGGGGAGGCATCCTTGTTATTACGGCAGCGGGCATGGTCGCTGTACTTTCCGGATCACCGTTGTCATTGATCCTGTCGTGGACCATGCTGGATGTGATTGACCTTGTGTTTCTTTTATGGACACCAAGTGGCGCTTTCTCCAACCAGGTGGTTTTGTTGTTTTCCTCTAGGCTATGTGGAACGCTGGTGGCGGGGGCAGCACTTGTAGTGAGCGCAGCAGCAGGTAACGTGATGACCTTTGCAGAACTGCCAGCATCGGCCGGCTTGCTGTTGTTGTTTGCAGCCGGGCTCCGTTTGGGTGTGATCCCCCTTCATCTTCCCTATACTAAAGAGGAAGGCACAAGAAGGGGAGTGGGAACTGTAATGCGCCTGGTTACACCCGGGGCGAGCCTCGTTATCCTGGGACGTTTACCCGCTGCAGTTGTACCTCCAAATTGGGCTTACCTGTTTCTGGCATTTACTTCGTTGGCTGCCCTTTATGGCGCAGCAATGTGGACGACATCAAAGAACGAACTGGCAGGCAGGCCATATTGGTTAATATGCCTGGCCGGCATGGCGGTCGGTTGTTCAATTCGCGGACAGCCGTCATCCGCGCCTGTGTGGGGTGTCATCATGGTCCTGGGAGGGGGGATGACGTTTCTCCACACGCTGAAGCAATATCGTACCCTTTATGCGGCTCTTTTGTTTATCCTGTTATCCGGCTTGCCATTCACTCCCGCAGCTGTTGGCTGGAGTGGATTGATTGTTTATCCGATAAGCATATTGGATTTTGTTCTGTTAATATCCCATAGTGTATTTCTCTTCGGAACTCTTTATCATTCCCTTCGTGGAGAAAGAGAAGGTGAAGGGATTGAGTCATGGAGCCGGTTGGTTTACTTTTTAGGACTGGCACTGTTATTTGGGTCTGTTTGGGCTGCCAGCATCCTGGTCACGAAATCCTTCCGATCAACCCACCTCTGGTGGGCAAGCGGGCTCTCAGCAGTACTGGCCGTGACCGGCGTAGTATACTTTTTCTTTAGAAAAAAACCACTGAAACTCATTCGCGCCCGGTCGGGATGGATGGGTTTTTCACTTTCCAAGTTGTGGACAATAGTGGCCGGAATTTTATCCCTGCGATGGCTGTATCAGTTCATGTATTATTGGCTGCAGTTCCTTAAGAAAGTAGTGGACCTTTTTTCCACTGTCCTGGAGGGCGAGGGTGGTGTCCTGTGGACATTGGTCCTTCTGGTATTGATGGTAACGATTTTTAGCCAGATTGGCGGCCAATGATCTTTTCAAGATACCCAGAAGTTGCGGTAGCGATTGTCACAATCACCTCCCTGGCGATTCTGGTCAGCCGGAACTGGAGACAGGCGATCATTGCCCTTGTCGTCCAATATATAGGTATGTTCTGGCTTACCGGCCTGGTGTGGCCGTTGGGATTATCCGCCATCAAACTGGTGGTTGGATGGATGGCAGGAGCCCTTCTTGGCGCAACACAACCCCGGTTGGAGGAAGAGGGCACCAAACAGATATTTAAAACAGGACGAATCTACCGTTTATTGGTTGGTTTGGTTATGATCCTGATTGTTTTTGCAACCGCTCCAAATTTTCAAAAATGGATGCCGGCATCGATCCCTATCCTGCAAGGATCGATTATGCTGATTGCAATGGGTTTGATCCAAATTGGCTTGACCGACCAGCCATTTCGCGTGTTTGTGGGCTTGTTGACAATGTTATCAGGGATGGAGGTCCTGTACGCAGTAGTGGAACGGTCAGTTCTTGTTGCCGGTTTGATGGCGATTGCGAATCTTGGCCTTGCGCTGGCCGGATCCTACCTGGTAACTGTTAGAGATGAGGGAATTGTATGAATTCGGTCGAGATTTGGATCGGCATTCCTTCTATTGCAGCGGTGATTGCCTGGTTCCTGCGGAAACGACAGAAAATAAACATATCCCTCGCAACTGGTGTCTGTCTCATCCTGGCGCTTCTGGCTCTCTTTCTGCCTGTTGGCACAACGATTAGGACACTCTTCCTCTCATACGAAATTGCCCCCGCATTAGTTGTCCTGGGGCGGCGCCTCATCCTTGAGAACAGTGACCGCACCATTCTCTTTCTAATATTCTCGTTGGCGGCATTCTGGTTTTTTGGCTCGTTTGCAGCAAGGCCGAATCTCTATCTGCCACCATTGGGACTTGCTCTTACCACAATGCTGGTTGCCTCTCTTGCAGTGGAACCTTTCCTGTATGCGGCATTGATTATTGAAATGGCGGTCCTGGTCAGTGTTCCACTGATCGTGCCTCCAGGCGAGAGATTCGGCAGGGGGATTCTTCGGTTTGTAATATTTCAAACACTTGCCTTGCCATTGATCTTGTTCGCTGGCTATTCCGCCACTGCAGTATCAGGAGATCCAACAAACAACCGCTTGTTGCTTCAGGCTGTCCTTCTATTAAGTTTGGGTTTCGGGTTATGGATGGCGGCGTTTCCATTCTATACCTGGATCCCGCTTCTGGCCAGTGAAGGTCATCCATATGTCGTTGGATTTTTACTCTCCATGCTGTCCATGGTATTTACGCTTCTTGGACTGGATTTCTTAAATGAATTTGCATGGCTGCGGGAATTTACGGGAATTTATCATGGAATGCGTATCCTCGGCACCTTGATGGTGCTTACCGGAGGGGTATGGGCTGTCTTTCAGCAGGATTTGGGAAGGCTGTTTGGGTATGCAATCATCCTCGAGAATGGTTTTACTCTGCTTTCAATCGGCACTGCCAAGCACACCGGCCTGGAGATCCTAATGGTTAATTTATTGCCACGCCTTGTTGCCTCCGCCTTGTGGTCGCTTTCCTTGGCTTTGTTATGGCAATCTGGAGGAAGGAAGATCAGTGATCTGCAAGGTGGCCTCACGCAGTCTCCCATCATCACCATCGGTTTACTTGTCTCCATTTTCTCTCTTGGCGGCATGCCACTGCTGGCGAGTTTTCCTCTACGGCTCCACTTGTTGGAAATATTATCCACCCTGTCTTTGCCCACGAGTGTTTGGGTCGGCATCGGTTCTCTGGGCCTCTTAATTGCAGGCCTTCGTGCTCTGATTGCTGCAACCCAGGAGTCAGAAACATCCGGAACAATAGAGACGAGCTGGCTGCCTAAAATTCTGGTCATCTTGGGGATCTTGATGTTGCTCCTGATCGGTATCTTCCCACAACTTTGGTCTCCCTTAATGATCAATCTATTAAATTCATATCCACGGTTGTGGTAATTCTTGAGTGCACCGGTTTGATATAATCATACTTGGCTAAACAGACAGGGGACAGGCCGAACAACAGCGATTCATGAGGTTTGGCTATGGACACTGAACAACTTGAAAAGCAACTTGCGTATCTGGATGGGGAGAGAAGAAAAGACCACACAACCCTTTCTTCTCTTCAGGATCGTTTGACCGGCATCGAGACGATGCTCAACGGCCTGTTGCAAGAGATAAAGGAAATGGGAAGTGAGATCTCCCGAATTAAAACCGGAATGGGTAGATTTGATCAAGTGGATGGCGAATTCTCCAAAATACGAATTGAGTTTGCGCGCATGCTGGAAGCGAACGAAAAACAACGGAATGTACATGAAATCGAAATGGATAAAGCCCGCAGAAATGAATTGGATGCTTTTGGGAAAAATATAGCAGAATTTAAAAAAACCATTGACAGTATTGGTGAACTCAAAAAAAGCATTCAACTCAGGATCGATAATGAGTATCAGACCGGAAAACGGATTAGCGACCTCGAGGCCAGTGTAACAGAGAGCCTGAAGGTGGATGAAGAGTCGCAGCGGACGATAAAAATGTTGGATGAGAACAGGCGGCAGGACGCAAAACGTCTGGCAGATATTGCTGGAGAGTTGGCCGGCTTAAGGAAAAGAATGGACGAACAAAGGGGAATGGTGGAATTGGCCACTGATACCGTCCGAAAGCTCGATCTAAAAACGAACGAATTGCAAGCCATGGAAATTGAACGGCGCCAGACTGTGACGACCTTTATCGAGAAACAAAACCTTGCTCAGGTGGAAAAGGAACGCGCCTGGAGTTCCTGGGAAACCCGTTTTGATGAGATCAATCAGCAGTCAGCGACTTTTCAATCTCAAATGGAAGAATTGGATTCAACCCATCGAGCCCTGAAACGCTCACAGGAGGCTTATGATGAAGTTACTCAGAAATTTGAGCGTAGAATCAACGAATTGACTGAAATGCAACGCCTGGCAGACGAACGGTTCAGGCAGGAATGGGTGACTTTCAAATCCGATGACCAGAAACGCTGGACGAATAATATCCTCTCTCAAGAGGAACAACAACGAGAATTAAACCGATTGCTCGAAAAGACCAATGACAGGGTGACCTCACTTGAGGAAATTACTCACGAGTTACAGGACACCTTTCGTCAGATGGACGATCAAACAAGAAAGCAAATCCAACATTTAATGACGACTGCTCGACAGTGGTTGGAAGACTATGAACGGGCGTTGGGGCGGCAGGTGTAAGAGGCCTGGATGAGGGTTATCGGTACTGCCGGTCACGTTGACCATGGAAAATCGACGCTCGTCGAAGCCCTGAGTGGAACTAACCCCGATCGCTTAAGAGAAGAGCAACAGCGCGAAATGACCATTGAGCTGGGTTTCGCCTGGATGACCCTCCCGAATGGCGAGGAGGTCGGCATTGTAGATGTGCCAGGGCATCGTGATTTTATTGAAAACATGCTGGCCGGCGTAGGAGGCATTGATGCCGTCCTGCTCATTGTTGCGGCCGATGAAGGGGTAATGCCCCAAACACGGGAGCACCTGGCGATTATGGATTTACTTGAGGTTCCCGGCGGTATAGTTGTTATTTCAAAGGCTGATCTGATCAGTGACAATGAGTGGTTTGAGCTGGTAGAGTTGGATGTCAGGAAGATAACAGCTGGAACAGTCCTGGAAAATGCACCCCTGGTAAGGGTTTCGGCAAGAAGCGGAACCGGGATTGGCGAATTAAAATCGAAGTTGGAGAAGTTGCTTTCAAAGAGCCCTCCTCGGCTGGATTTAGGGCGTCCAAGATTGCCCATAGACAGGGTTTTTACCATTGCCGGTTTTGGCACTGTGGTAACCGGCACCCTTTTGGATGGCTCGCTGAAGCTTGGTGAGGAAGTTGAGATTCAGCCAACCGGCCTGCGGGCCAGGATCCGTGGCTTGCAAACCCACAAAAAGAAAGAAGAAATTGCCCTGCCTGGCAGTCGAACGGCGATCAATATCAGCGGTATACAGGTGGACCAGGTGGAACGGGGCCACGTTGTGATACGACCCGGTGAATTTCAGCCATCACGGAGGCTGGATGCCAGTTTTCGTATGTTAAAAGACGCCAAAGCATCCCTAAAACACAACTCTACAATTAAATTTTTCCAGGGGACTGATGAGGTAATGGGACGAGTACGTGTCCTGGGCGGGGAAGAATTGATGCCCGGAGAGACCGGCTGGATACAGTTGGAGCTATCCCACCCGGTAGTGGCAGTTCGGCAGGACCATTACATTCTGCGAAGACCTTCACCACCAGAAACTCTCGGAGGAGGTCTGATCATTGACCCTGCTCCCATTGGCCGACATTCCCGTTACAGTTCATCTGTGCAAAAAAAACTGTCAGCCATGGTTCAGGGAGCGCCAGAAGAGGTCCTATTACAGGTCGGTCAATCACTTGGCGTAGTTGGATATCGAGAACTCATTGATGCCTGCCATCTCGGGGCGGATGCTGCAGATACAGCGTTGAAGGCCCTATTGGCGTCAGGGGAACTGGTGCTGGTGTCCGAATCGGACCTAATGAACGTAGGCAATGAATCGTTGGTCGTTACCCGGACGAACTGGGAGGAGGTTCAGAAACATATACTTGAACTGGTTGGCAATTTTCACAAGACCAGTCCCCTGCGGTACGGTATTCCCCGGGAGGAATTAAAAAGCAGATTGAAATCCAGGCCGTCGACCTTCACACATATCCTGAGAAGGATGATCGCTGAAGGGAAACTGCAGGAGGCAAAGAACTACATTCTCCTTCCCGGGCATACGATAGAACTGAATGAAGCGCAATCCAAAAGCGTTAATCGATTGCTCGAACGTTTCGCCATTTCACCATACGCTCCGCCTGGCATAAAAGAGTGCCAGTTCGAACTTGGCATCGATCTTTACCGGGCTTTGATTGATCTGAACATCCTGGTTGAGGTATCCTCTGAGGTGGTCTTTCGCAGGCAGGATTACGAGGAAATGCTACAGGGGGTTACCAACCATCTTAAAGAATTCGGCTCAATAACCGTTTCCCAGTTCAGAGACCGGTTTGAAAGCAGTCGTAAGTATGCATTGGGGTTTTTGGAACACCTGGATGCGATCGGTATAACTGTGCGTGAAGGGGACTACCGGAAATTAAAAAACACGTCCCTGAAGGTTGACAGGGATTAAACAGGCAGATATAATAGCGTTTTGTACTGCCCCGGCAGGATGGCTGGGGTAGTTGTATATAGCCCCAACTTCCCCGCAGCCTGGCGGAGAGACCGCAAGGACTGTGGCGAAGTGAAGATTGGAGTGGATGTCATGAAATATGCAATTGTTGAAAGCGGCGGCAAACAGTACAAAGCCGTCGAAGGCGGTACGATTTTTGTGGATAAGTTGCCGGCTGAACCCGGAGATAAAGTGAACCTGGAAAATGTCCTTCTGATTACGGACGAGGACAAGGTCACGATTGGAACGCCTGCTGTCCAGGGTGCAAAAGTACTAGCCACTGTTGTTGGGCATGAGAAAGGCCCAAAGATCGTCGTATTTCATTATCGACCAAAAAAACGCATCCGGGTTAAGGCTGGTCACCGGCAGCAATTTACCCAGTTGAAGATTGATGCAATTCAATAAGATGGAGTAGGAAAATGGCTCATAAAAAGGGCGGCGGTTCCAGCCGCAACGGACGCGACAGCAATTCCCAGCGCCTGGGTGTAAAGCGTTTTGCCGGAGAAATGGTACTCTCTGGCAACATCCTTGTCCGGCAGCGTGGAACCCGGATCAAGCCGGGATTAAATGTTGGAAAAGGCAAGGACGACACCCTTTTTGCTACAGTGGAAGGCAAGGTTCTTTTCGAAACTCTGCCCAATGGACAGAAATGTGTAAGTGTTATCCCTGAAAAGTAAATTGCCTGCCGTTTATCTGCTGCAGCAAGGAGACCGGTGGATGACGGATATAGGAATTGCCGAAAGGAATGTTAGAAAATGAAAAAGGATATTCATCCGACATATTACCCTGATGCGAAAGTTACCTGTGCCTGTGGGAACAGTTGGACAACAGGTTCAACCTTAAAA
Source organism: uncultured Anaerolineaceae bacterium (assembly GCA_964420835.1). GTDB lineage: Bacteria > Chloroflexota > Anaerolineae > Anaerolineales > Anaerolineaceae > CAYQUO01. The sequence continues at coordinate 63,605 of CAYQUO010000006.1, read as the reverse complement.
GAGATCAAAACAGAAGTCTGCTCCAAGTGTCACCCGTTTTTCACCGGTCAGCAGCAACGCCTAATTGATATTGAGGGTCAGGTTGACCGTTTCTATCGCAGGCTGCAGGCTCGGCAGGATTACATCGAAGAAAGAAATGTTAAGGAAGCAGCACGCACCTCGCCGGAACGTCCCTTGGTTGAACTGGAATTGGGAACACGCCCACTGGAAGCCCTTGCCAAGGCTGGCCTTACAAAGGTGGGCGATGTTCTTGCCAAACTATCAGAAGGCGAAGCAGCCATTCTAAGTATTGACGGATTTGGCCGGAAATCACTGATTGACCTGAAGAAAAAGCTGCGTCAACTGGGGTACACGTTACCTTCTCCGACAGAAGAAGCCAACGTTTAGGGTCGCATAAGGCGATCCCCCCTGCGTAACCGGCAGGGGGGATTTCTTTTTCCCCCTTGTATCGGGTAGAATCAAGAAAACCAAAAAGCCTGGAGGGTGACATGAAACATCATTACGGGTCAATTGAAGTGATCTGCGGTTCGATGTTTTGTGGAAAAACAGAAGAGTTGATCAGGCGCCTGCGCCGTGCGGAAATTGCAAAACAAACTATCCAGGTGTTCAAGCCGGCGATTGACCACCGGTATGACAATGACAAGGTCATGTCTCATGCGGGGATGGCATTTGAGGCGATTCCGATCACCAGCGCTGGGGAGATCTTAAAATATTTAAAGAAGGGCACAACTGTGGTGGGAGTGGATGAAACCCAATTTCTTGATGAAGAGATCGTTCCCATTGCCCGGTTGTTGGCTGAATGGGGCATCCGGGTAATCATTGCTGGTCTCGACCTGGATTTTCGCGGTGAGCCATTTGGCAGTATGCCCGCTTTGCTTGCCATGGCAGAAAAGGTGGATAAACTACAGGCGATTTGCATGGTTTGTGGGGAGGAAGGCACACGCACCCAGCGCCTGGTAAATGGAAAACCTGCTCATTACCATGACCCGATCGTGATCGTGGGAGCAGCTGAAATGTACGAAGCCCGCTGCCGGGAACATCACGAAGTGCCCAGGGATTAAATTAGGAGCAATAAAGATGCGTGATTACCGGGAATTCCTAAAGGAGATCCTGTTCACCCCTGACGTTCTCCATAAACGTATTGCCGAGTTGGGAGCGGAAATCAGCCGGGATTACCCGGACGGAAATCTGTTGCTGGTTTGTATCCTCCGTGGGGGAGTGATGTTCCTTTCCGACCTGATGCGCCAGATCAGCAGCCCGCATGCCATTGAGTTTATGGCTGTCTCCTCCTATGGAATAGGAAAAAGGGAAAGTACGGGTGAGGCCCGATTGACCCTTGACTTGAATACGAACATACGTGATCGAAATGTACTACTGGTGGAAGATATCATTGACAGCGGCCGAACTGTAGATTCGGTGTTAAAGCTCCTGTCTGTAAGGAGCCCAAAAAGCCTGGAGGTCTGCGTACTGCTGGATAAGGCCGAACGCCGGGAGGTTAGTGTACCTATTCGCTATACCGGCTTCATTATTCCAGATAAGTTCGTTTTCGGTTATGGCCTGGATATTGATGAATACTATCGAAATCTTCCATTTGTTGCAGTGGTGGACCTGGAGCGGTACACGGGATTGGAATAGTGTCACATCAGGCAACAATTCCCAGTGAGAATCAACTTATCCTCAGCATTCGGAAACTGGCTGGAGATACCCCGGTTTACCTTGTTGGTGGTGCCATTCGTGATCGCCTGTTGGGGCGCAAACGGCGCGACCTGGATTTTTCTCTTGGGGAGGAACAGGTCAGACCCCTGGCGAGGAAGGTCGCCAACAGTTACAAGGGGTCATTCTATGTACTGGACGAAAAAAGAAATGCCGCCAGAGTCATCCTGGGAAGCAATGCCCAACGGATGGTGCTGGACTTTGCCGCCTTTCGGGGCGGCACCCTTGAAAGCGACCTGTATGGACGGGATTTCACCATCAATTCCATGGCAGTGGAGATTCACCAGCCGGAGAAGATGATCGACCCGCTCCATGGGGCTAGGCATTTGAAAGACAAGACCTTAAAACCCTGTGGACCTTCAGCTTTTCAGGATGACCCAGTCCGGGCAATGCGGGCAATCCGCATGTGTGTTTCTTTTGGTCTGAGGATGGACGAGGAGACAACCGGTCTGTTGCGCCGATCTGTGGACAAGCTTGGGGATGTATCCATCGAGCGTCGACGGGATGAGTTGTTTCATTTGCTTGAAAGCCCCCGGGTGGCAACATCCATTCGGCTGTTGGACCATTTTCAGATGCTGCCATTCATCCTCCCGGGGCTGGCAGCATCCAAAGGTGTCAGCTGGGATTCGCCCATCCATGATGATCAATTTGAATACTCCCTGGCAGTGACGGATTACCTGGAAAGGTTGTATTTCATTTTGGTTGAACCTTATCAGGAGGAAATCGCATCTTCCAGCATTGCCTCTAGCAGCGTGGTTCTCCATCTTGGCCGATTCCGTGAGAACCTGGCTCATCATTTCACCCAACGACTTGTTGTGGACCGTTCCCGTTTTGGTTTGTTAATGTTCGCCTGCCTAGGAAGCCCTCCTGAGAAACAAACATTGAAGCCTCTTGAAGTGGCACGAAGTGATCATGTTGAGATGAAAGATCGGGCACGTTCAACCATGGCGGCAGATCGAGGCCGGGGTTTGGCTCTTAGCCGGTCAGAAGAAAATCTTATCCGAAGTGTCATCGCCTGTTTTCCAGAGGTCCATGCCTTGGCAAAAAAAGGCGGAGATCTGTCTCAAAGGGACATCTTCCGTTATTTTCGAGGCGCGAGACATTACGGCGTTGATGCATGCCTGCTGGCTTTGGCTGATCTCCATGCATCGTACATGGAGAAACTTCCACAGGAAACCTGGATTGACGAACTTGCTGCAGTTCGTGCGCTACTGACAGGTTGGTTTGAACAAAGAACACAGGTGATTGACCCGCCACTTCTGCTTAATGGGGATGACCTGATGGAACTTTACCACCTAAAACCCGGACCACTCATTGGAACAGCATTGGCACACCTGAGAGAAGCCCAAGCATGTGGTGAGGTGAACAGCCGTGTCGAGGCAATGGCTAATTTTGAAGACTGGTGGAACACTTACCAGGCAGAGATGAGAGGGGCCGAAGTCGATGGAAAAACCCATTGACCTCCATTATGAATTGATTGGGAAAGGCAACCCTGTTGTTTTGGTTCATGGGTTCCCCTTTAACCACACAATTTGGATGCCGGTTGCCGAGCGATTGAAGAACAGGGCTGCCTTCATCCTACCGGATCTCCGAGGGTTTGGAAAATCGCCAGCCTTGGGGAAAGTTTATTCAATGGACTTGATGGCGGCAGATCTGGCTGCCTTGTTTGATCGGCTGGATGTCTCTAAGGTTGTCCTGGTAGGACATTCCATGGGTGGGTATGTGAGCCTGGCGTTCATTCGCCAATACCCTGACAAAGTGTCCGGCCTGGGACTGGTTGCAACCCGGTCAGACCCGGATTCGCCGGAACGAAGAGAGGGGCGCTACAATAGTGCCAGGGAGATCGAAGAGCAAGGGATGGGCCCTTTGCAACAGACCATGCCGAGCAAACTGACCAATGAACCAGCCTTGTTGCCGGAGTTGAAGGGCTTGATTGAGGCGACATCTCCGGGTGCTGCAGCAGCATGCCAGCGCGGTATGGCGGAAAGAGCGGACTTCACGCCAAGCCTCAAAGATATCCGGGTGCCATCCATTGTGGTGGCTGGTGATGCTGATGCCTTCGTTCCAATTGAATCATCAAAAAAAATGGTGAACGAGTTAACAGATTGCAGACTTTATAAAGTGATACATGGCGGGCATATGCCCATGCTCGAGGCACCGGAACTGGTTGCCGGTGCAATCGGTTTCCTCATCCAACAGGTGTGGGGGTAGATGTTGTTTCCTCCTGCTGAATTGATGTCCCATTTGAATCTTCAGTCCAGCCTCCGTTATCATCATTCAAGTAATCGTAACTGTCGTAACCGGAATTCTTGTTTGAAACCGGGCAGGCAGCAATATATTCCTTGACCACACAACCATACAAACTTCCTCCTGAGAGCATGTCAGAAAGTTCGACGAGCCCATCATTATCGCCGGCTAAGAGAATTAGGATATTCTGGCTGGTTGCAGACCGAAACAGTACAAGGCCAATGCCCTCTGTGGCTAGACGCTGAAACCCGGGCACATCGATCCATTTGTCCGAGTCCAATGCTGTGCTGTTGCCTAAACCAATGGAAGGATGACCGGTTGCTTTTGGGGTGGCGCTGGGCGTATTTTCTCTGCGTGTGGGTTCAGGTGTGGTTCTGCTTTTTGCGGATGTTTTTTCATCCTCAGAAAAATGGATATTAAAATAGCCCAGATGGTCTTTTAAGGCTTCCCGTTCATCAAAGGTCCCGAATAGGATCAGGTCAGTTCTATCATTCAGTTCGTCTGTCAACAGCATGTTAATGCCTGAAGATCTCATGGCATCCTGGAGGGAACTGATCATGTCAAGTCTTTCCTGGTCGAGCGTGGCGCCTTTCTTTATTACTAGTGAAACATCTCGTTGAAAAAGATGCGGAAAATCCATCAGGTTCAGAAGGCGGGGTTCGCCGACCAGTTTCTGGACAAGATTTTTCATTAAGATTTGGTTATCTGCAGATTGATAATAATGTTGTGAAAGGAAGTTGACATCACCAAAGCCATCACGTTGCCATTGACGGTTGTCGCGGCGACCGCCAAACCGCCACCTAAATCATTCAGTGATGAAAGGGTGTCCTCATCGGCTGTGAGCAATGCCTGCCCTTCTGTTTTAACAGAATGAGTGCCGTAAAAAACCAGGCGGGTCACACCGACTGTTAATGGATCCTTCAGAATATCCTCCAGAATAATATTCCGAAAATTCCCCTCGTGATTTACCTGATTGTAAAGGTAGTCTTCGCTGAAGGAGATGCCAAAGGGAACCAGTAACTGGTTGGCAAGGTTTACGCTCTCAAGCATTGAGGCATAATTTCCGTACACGTACCCGTACATGCTGTAATCCCTTGTGGGGTCAGTGATAACGAGAAGGCGCCCTCCCCTGGCAACAAAATCCATAACAGATTGGATCTCAAATTTGCTAAAACCTAATGTAGGTGCAATGACAACATAAGCATCGGCACTTTTCAATGTCTCAGGAAGATCATCGTCGCTGGTATATGCCTTCAGGGTGCCTCCAAGTTTGTAGACCATCTGGGTGAAAGGTTCTATCTCCGAGAGGGAATACATATTCCCATGGGCAACATCCAGTAATACAGTGGCATTGGATTTGCTTTTATTCTCTATTGCCAAGGGAGTGGACCTGGCCGGCTCAGTCATCTGCAACGACAGATATTCCGGGGTGGTCACTGGTTTGTTTCGAATGAAGAACCCCTGATAAAACCACAAAGTTCGGGCGAGAAGAGGTGCCAGAAGGAAGAAAAATGCGATCAGGATTCGGGGGGTCTTCATGATACCACCTCTGAAGGTGGAATATACAGAAAGAAATATCCGTGCTCAGTTGGATACGCGGTTCTCCGCCCGTCAGGCGCAAGAAAGAAGAAGGTTGAATAAGTCACCTCTGGAAGACCTGCGAGTTTGCGGAGGTCTTTGATTTCATAATGAACGATGTGAGCCAGGCTGGCGGCTTTTTCAATTGCCCTGGATTGGGTTCCAATTTCATCGACCACACCCAGGCGCTGGGCTTCAAGGCCGGACCAGATCATCCCGCTTAGGATCGTGTTCCTGTCAGCTTTAAGCACATCTCCCCGGCCGGCAAGAACAGCCTGAAAGAAACCTTCCTTGGCCATTTCGATCTCGCGAATTGCTTTTTCCTGGGTTGAACTCCAGAGTTTGTATGGGCCTGTCGAATAAATCTCGTCTATGACCAGCGGTGCCTGGGGCATGATGCCTATTACACCGATGTTCCCCACCTCCGAGCTGGGCTTGGTGAAGATGTAATCCGTTCCAACCGCCAGGTAATATGCCCCGCTTGCCGCCATCCCTTCAACAACGGTAACCAATGGTTTTTTTGTTCGCAGCCTGGATAACTCGAGGTAGACTGACTCAGTATCTGACACAGTCCCGCCCGGGCTGTCTACAATCAAGACCACAGCCCGAACCCGTGGATTCTGGTAGGCGTACTGGACCTGCGCAATTACCTCTCTGGCAGTCTGGTAATAAATGGCATCATTCAGATGGATCACCCCAATCACCGGTCGCGGTATTAGTAGAGACAGCAACACCCCGACGATAAGAGGGAAAATAATGAAGGCGGCAATGGCGCTGCGCGTCCACCTGTTTGTCGCTCTAACTGTGTTGTTCACAAGAGTTACCTCCTTGCCTTGGTTGCCTGGATGGTCCTGGAAAGGGTTTGATGAGTTGAGCTTTCCGCTCAATTGTGAAATTTAGGTTTTCCTAAGGGTAAATCTCATCGAGCACCGGTTCATAATAGCAGTTACAACCATTTTGGTTGGAACAGCCTTCAACCGGTAGAATAGGGACCTTGTGTTTTTCATACGTTCCCTGAACCTGCAAGCAAGCCGGGCAGGCATTGGCACCAACTGCGAGATTTATCTTTTTTACTCGGGGATTGTTTTGCAGTTCCTTCCTGGAAACAGCTGATGTGCTGAATTCCCGTAAGTCGGCTTGGCAGCTTGGGCATAGGATCGCTGAATCAGAGGATGACGTATGGCAACGTGAACAAGTTTGCACTTGCAAGCTCCGCGTTTTTTGGATTGGAATGTTTGATCCACGTCTGATTTTACTACAAATGATGCCGAAATAATAACGATGCAGGCGAGAAAGCAGGCTGCATCGTTGACTGTTTGGGGGAGAATATCGGTATCTTGTTTTGGTTAGGAATCTATTGTTTCGTGGATGGAGACACGCTGGATGAGATTTTGGATATGGGCTAGCAGCATACAACTGCTGACTGGTTTGATCAGATAGTTATCAGCTCCCGCATCCAGCACCTTGGCGATCATTGCAGGGTCATTAAGTGCGGATAATATCAAGATGGGCACGGTACTAAATTTTCGGATCTCACGGCAGACGCCCGCCCCTCCCAACTCTGGCATCTTCATGTCGAGGAGGACAATATCGGGGATCGATTCCATGGTTAGTCGAATCCCCTCATGGGCAGTATTGGCCACAAGGACCTGCCTTGTATCTGATTCCAGGATAAGTTTCATCAGTTCGGTTGTGGACGGATCATCATCAATTACCAGGATCTTCATGATTCCCTCAATATTGGGTGACCATTTCACTCCCCTTATTATGCGTTATTTTTCCGGGAATTCACCTTTCAGCCGCTTTACAAAAGGTTGAAACATCAGCACGGATCTTGGGGAACTGATCCAGAAAGGTCCTCAGTTCAATTCCCCTGTTCCCGGTATAAGGGAGTACCTGATTTCAATGAGTATGAATATGGCTGTGGTACAATGCTTACTGGGATTCCAGACCTATCCACCCGGATTCCGGGTGATAAATTTTTTATGAACTTGGAGGCATCAATGGCACCAAAAAAATGGGTGTATCTATTCAATGAAATGGACCAGGCAGAAGCCTATGTTCAAGGCGATTGGGATAAGGTGCGTGGTCTGCTCGGTGGCAAGGGCGCCAATCTTGCTGATATGACACGCATCGGTGTCCCGGTTCCGCCGGGTTTTACGGTGACAACGGAAGCCTGCAACCAATATCAGGCTTCTGGAAAATTCCCGGAAGGCATGTGGGAGCAGATGCTCGAGGCTCTTAAAAAGGTGGAGACGCTTTCAGGGAAAAAATTTGGCCAACCGGACAACCCTTTGCTTGTTTCCTGCCGGTCGGGGGCTAAGTTTTCCATGCCCGGGATGATGGACACGGTTCTAAATATCGGGCTAAATGATGCCACAGCGGCTGGGATGGTCACCCTGACAGGTGATGAAAGGTTTGTGTTTGACTCCTATCGTCGTCTTATCCAGATGTTCGGGTCGGTTGTGCTAGAGATGCCGGACGAATCATTTGAACATGTGATGGATGCATACAAGGCGGAAAAGGGCGCTGCTGCGGATACAGACCTGACCGCGGCTCAGATGAAAGAACTGACCACCAAGTTTAAAGAAGTTGTCCGAAAGGAAAAAGGCTTTGATTTTCCCCAGGACCCATTTGAACAAATGAAACTGGCCACTGAAGCGGTGTTCCGCTCGTGGAATGGAAAACGTGCAGTGGATTACCGTCGTGCAGAAAAGATTCCTGATGATTTGGGCACAGCGGTGAACATTGTTACCATGGTCTTTGGGAATATGGGATGGGATTCCGGCACAGGGGTTGCTTTTACCCGCAATCCAGCCACGGGCGAGCGAAAGATGTATGGAGATTACCTGCTCAACGCCCAGGGTGAGGATGTTGTCGCAGGCATCCGTAATACGGAAAAGATCGAGAATCTGGAAAAAGCCCTACCGGAAGCGTACAAGGAATTCATAGACATTTGTAACAAACTGGAGAAACACTACAAGGATCTGCAAGACGTCGAATTCACAATTGAGCACGGTAGATTGTGGATGCTTCAGACCCGCAATGGCAAGCGGACAGCCCCGGCGGCTGTCAAAGCGGCTGTTGACATGGTAGCCGAGGGGTTGATCACCAAGGAAATGGCCGTCCAACGTGTCACTCCTGAACATGTGGACCGCCTGTTGCACCCACAATTTAAGGCGGATGCAGTGACGGCTGCTCGAAAAGAGGGAAGGTTGTTGGCAACAGGTGTGAACGCATCGCCCGGTGCAGCGGTTGGACAGGTTTATTTTGATGCCGATACCGCAGAGAAGATGGCCAAGGAAGAGAAGAAGGATGTCATCATGGCCCGCCCTTTTACCAAGCCGGATGACGTTCATGGCATGCTTGTCGCCAAAGGGATATTGACCAGTGAAGGCGGAGCCACATCGCATGCGGCCGTTGTTGCCCGCCAGTTCGGTGTACCCTGTATAGTGGGTGCGTCCTCCATCCGGATTGACCTTGACAAGCGACAATTAGCAGTTGGCAATACAATCGTTAAAGAGGGGGATTGGATTTCACTGGATGGCGGGACAGGAGAGGCATTCACCGGCAAGATGGAAATGGCTGCCACAAGCCTGGAAGATCAAAAGGAATTACTGGAACTTCTAAAGTGGGCGGACGATGTCTGCGCCACTGAGGGAATTCGCAAGGCACCTGAAGGTTGGCCAACAACCGGTCTGCAGGTTTGGACGAATGCGGATTATCCGAAGGATGCCCAGCGAGCCCGCTCCTATGGAGCAGTAGGAATCGGTTTGTGCCGTACCGAGCACATGTTCTTTGAACCGGAACGCCTGCCTACGGTAGAGCGGATGATCCTGGCCAAGACAAGCGAGGAACGGAAGGCGGCATTAAATCAATTGCTGCCTTTCCAACGATCGGATTTCGAGGGCTTGTTCGAGGCCATGGACGGTTTCCCGGTGATTATTCGGCTGATAGACCCACCATTGCACGAGTTCCTGCCTTCTGAAGAGTCTCTTTTGGAAGAGGTCATCACCATGCGGATCAAGGGCGATACGAAAGGCCTGCCGGAAAAGGAATCCCTGTTGAAAGCGGTTCAGGGATTGCATGAAAGCAACCCCATGATGGGGCTACGTGGTGTTCGCTTAAGTATTGTGATACCTGAAATCGTCGAGATGCAGGTGCGCGCAATCTTTGAAGCGGCTGCCAATGCCACACTGAAGGGTGTTACCGCCAAACCTGAGGTGATGATACCCCTGACCGGTCATGTGAACGAATTAAAGGTCATTCAACCCCGCCTAGTGCAGATTGCCAAGGATGTGATGGATGAGAAGAAAGTGGAATTTCACTACAAGTTCGGCACGATGATCGAGATCCCGCGTGCTTGTACGACTGCTGCTGAAATAGCCAAAGTGGCTGAGTTCTTCTCCTTCGGCACCAATGACCTCACCCAGATGACCTTCGGTTACAGCCGGGATGACGCGGAACGGAACTTCCTTGTCAAGTACATTGAAGACAAGGTTCTTGCTGTGAACCCATTCCAGGAGGTCGACCGGGATGGAGTGGGACGCTTGATGCGAATGGCTGTCGAAGAGGGCCGCAGTTCCAGGGCGGACCTAGAAATCGGCATCTGTGGCGAGCATGGAGGAGATCCTTCGTCCATAGAATTTTGCCATCTCATTGGGAATAACTATGTTAGCTGCTCTCCGTTCCGAGTGCCTATTGCCCGGCTCGCTGCAGCACACGCTGCTCTTAAGTACGATGCTCGCAAGAAGTAATCGGCTGGGAGAAAGAGAAGGGTTTTTTTCAGGCGCTGGGAAATATTGCCAGCGCCTGTTTTTTTTCAACTGATCCAAAAAATATTATATTGGGTACATTGTTTCTGGTATAATTTTTTTACTAATTATCATCCACAAAGGGGAATAATTAATGAAAAAAGAGGAACACCTTGAGCTTTACCGGCAAATGGTTATCATCCGCAGGCTGGAAGAATTGGCAGCTGAACTGTATCAACAGGGCAAGATCGGCGGATTTCTTCATCTTTACATTGGGCAAGAAGCAGTTAGCACCGGATTGATCTCCACACGAAAGCCCGAAGATCGGGTTATTACTGCATATAGAGACCACGGGGTGGCCATTAATTGTGGCATCTCTCCGGAAGTGGTCATGGCCGAACTGATGGGAAAGGCTACCGGGTGTTCCGGTGGCCGTGGAGGATCAATGCACATGGCGGACGTGACCCGCAACTTTTGGGGAGGGCATGCAATCGTAGGTGCCCATTTGCCCATTGCTGCCGGCCTGGCTTTGGGGGACCAGTATCAGAATAAACGGGCGGTGACCATTTGCATGTTCGGTGAAGGGGCTACCAATATCGGCTACTTTCATGAAGGATTGAACCTAGCCAAGGTTTGGAACCTGCCGGTGCTCTGGGTTTGTGAAAACAACCAATATGGTATGGGCACACCGGTGGAGAAGGCATCAGCAGTTTCTGAGATCAGCCAGAAGGCAGCCGGATATGGGATGAAGCACGAAAGGGTGGACGGAATGGACGTACTGGCTGTCCGGGATACAGCAATGCGAATGGTGGAAGAAATTCGCAATGGCAGCGGCCCCCAGTTGCTGGAAGCGTTGACCTATCGATTTAAAGGTCATTCCATGGGTGACCCCGAAAGATACCGAAAGGCGAAGGAAGTTATAAAATGGGAGGAAAGTGATCCTATTGGGATTTACCGGAAAAAATTGATCGAAAAAAAAGCAGCCTCGAAGAAAGAGCTTGATGAGCTTGACAGGGTTGTTGAAGAGGTTGTTAGAAAGGCGGTTGAATTTGCCGAAGCCAGCCCGGAACCGCCTCTTGAGGAACTTGAAAAAAACATTTACGTCGAAACCGCATAGAGGGAGAAGATGATGGCCCGTATAACAATGCGAGAAGCCATTTCCCAGGCATTGTGGGAAGAAATGGAAGCAGACCCAAAGGTCTTTATCCTCGGTGAGGAGGTGGGAGTTTGGGGCGGCAGCTACGCGGTGACCAAAGGCTTTTATGATCATTTCGGACCTGAAAGGGTGCGAGATACACCGATCTCTGAAAGCGCGATCATCGGGGCAGCCATAGGGGCGGCACTGACAGGGTTGCGCCCGGTGGCAGAGTTGATGACCATTAATTTCGCCTTTTCAGCGATGGATCACATTGTCAATCAGGCGGCAAAACTGCATTATATGTTCGGGGGGCAAATGGTGCTGCCGATGGTAATACGAACACCTGGCGGTGGAGGCCGGCAATTAGGGGCAACCCATTCCCAAACCCCTGATGCCATCTTCGCCCATTTTCCCGGCTTAAAAGTGGTTGCACCTGGCACTTCTGCAGATGCCAAGGGACTATTAAAATCGGCGATACGCTGTGACGACCCCGTACTTTTTATTGAACATGCCACCCTTTACCAGTCGCGGGGCGAAGTGCCTGAGGGCGAACACCTGGTTCCCATCGGGAGTTCCATAGTTCAACGTCCGGGAAAGGACGTAACCCTTGTAACCTACAGTAAAATGCTGGAGACCTCTTTGAAGGCTGCTGAAACACTTTCTGCTGAAAATATCGATGTGGAAGTTGTTGATCTGAGAACACTTCGGCCATTGGACATGGTGCCAGTTTTGGAATCATTCAAGAAAACCAATCGGGCGGTGATTGCCGAAGAAGGCTGGCTTTCCTACGGGGTGGGAGCAGAAGTGGCTGCCCGTATTTATGAAGAAGCCTTTGATTACGTGGATGCACCCATAAAACGGGTTGCTCAAAAAGAGGTGCCTCTCCCTTATAACCGGGCAATGGAGCAATTTGCACTCCCTGATGAGGAAGATGTTATCAGGGCAATTCGGGAGGTGCTCTAATGGCGAATACAGTCATCATGCCAAAACTGGGTTTTGATATGCGGGAGGGCACTCTGGTGCGCTGGTTAAAGGCGGAGGGGGAACCGGTAGCCAAAGGGGACGTGCTTGCGGAGATCGAAACCGACAAGGCTACCGTCGAGGTCGAATCGAACTTTGATGGGATTGTTGCCCGTCAGCTTGTGGAGCAAGGGGCGGTTGTACCAGTAGGAGACCCTATTGCAATTATTGCAGCGAAGGGGGAAGCAATTGACGAAAAGACACCTGTGGTGGACCGGCGGGACGCAGGAAGCAAGGCAGGTAAAATGGATCTTCCGGTGGAGAAGGATAAACCAACTGTTACCCCCACGGTGGAACCTGAAGAGAGACCATTTATCAAGGCTTCTCCACTTGCCAAACGAATGGCACAAGAAAACCAACTGGACCTGGGGGCCATCAAGGGCACTGGCCCGGGCGGTCGCATCACCCGCCAGGATGTTGAAGCTGCCATGGCCTCAACTGCCAAGCCTGTTGGGATGTCTGCTGAAGCCATCCGGACTTCTGCAGCCGTGCAAATTCCGAACCTAGAATTAGGAACCGCAGTTCATTATGAACAACGAAGTGACGAGATCGTACCCTTGGAAAAACTTCGGGCAGCCATTGGCCGCCGCATGGTCGAGGCAAAACAAGGCATACCCCATTTCTACGTAACAAATGAATATGATGTTGAAGACCTGGTTTCCATGCGTACCAGTATTAATAAGCTCATTCCAGAAGAAGAAAAGATATCTCTCAATGACCTGGTCGTAAAAGCATCAGCCTTGACACTGGCGGATTATCGGAATTTAAATGCATCCCTGGATGGAGACCGTATCATTCGTCATGGCAATATCAACATCGGGGTGGCAGTATCCATCCCGGGAGGGCTGATGACTGTGGTCGTACGGGATGCTGACAGGAAACCACTCCGGCAGATTGCCAAAGAGGTACGCGAAATGGCTGAACGAGCCAGGACCGGGAAGGTGCGCCCTGACGATATAGAGGGTTCAACATTTTCCATCAGCAATTTGGGCATGTTCGATGTGGACCATTTTTCCGCCATAATCAACCCTCCAGAGGCCGCCATTCTGGCTGTAGGCTCTGTGAAGCAGGTGCCGGCAGTGTATAACGGCGTTGTCGTCCCACGCCATCACTGTAAAGCCACCCTGTCTGTTGATCACCGGATCAGTGATGGTGTTGAAGCGGCCAACTTTATGCGCTCATTGAAGAATTACCTGGAGGAACCAATCCTTTTAATAATGAGAGGGTTGTGAAAGTGGGGTGTATCCAGCTAAATAGAAATCCCGGTCCGAATCCGGATTTACGGCTGAATTGAGTAAAGGGTTCGGTAGATGTGGTTGAACTCGCTGATCTGCCGAATGTATTGGCGGGTTTCCTGAGGGCGGATCACCTCCAACAGCAGGTCAGGGTCACCCTTGCTCAATCCCACCCAGACAGCGGTGTTGCCGGGGCCTCCATTGTATGCAGCCAGGGCTGCATACACATCCCCAAAATATGACCGCTGATTTGCCAGGTAGTGTGCACCAAGTCGGATATTGACAGCCGGGTTATTAAGATCATCCGTGGAATAGCCCTGAGGCCAGCCCATCTGGCCGGCAATTTCGTAGCCGGTTGCCGGAAGGATTTGCATTAGACCCCTTGCTCCAGCTGACGATTGGATATGGCTTTCAAACAGCGATTCCTGCCGTATTATGGAATACAAGAAGAAGGGATCAAAGCCTTCTTCCGAGGCTGCCTTCAATACCAAATCCTGGTAATAACATCCAAACCGGATATGGTTGAAATATGAAGGTGCCTTCATTGTTGCAGCATCATCCAGCCCGGCAAGATTCAGGATCTGGCGGCTGGTGTAGATCGCCGTTCTAAACAAACCTTTGTTCAACAAGGTGGGAAGAAGTCGAAAACTGTTCACGGCATCCTGCTGAAGGTCCTGCCGCAGGGACTCGAATTCCCTGCTGGCCAGAACGTACTCCGATAGTTCAAGAAATTTACCACCCCTGCGATACCGTTGATCCATCCTCAATGGACCCAAGACCTGAAGATTTACATCATCCGCGAGGGGAAATGTTGATCGCATCCAAAGTTCGGCCAAATGTCTTTCATTATCCCAATTAATTGAGATTTCGTAAGGGGATGTGCTGGAGAGCGGGTGAATACCTTGCAGGATTTCGTTGGCTCTCTCACTATAGTAGCCAGTTGGGTCGCGTTGAGCAGCCATCTGGAAGGCTTCCTGCGCATCAGAAGAGCGGCCTGCGGCTTGCAGGCACTTGCCAATCCAAAAGCCAGCAGAGGCTTGTTCTTCTGCATCAATCGCAAGGACGAGCAAACGTTGGAAAAGGATGAGCGCCTGATCATAACGTTCGAGTCGATAGTTGGTGATGCCCGCCATGAACAACCCCAGGGAACTATAATCAGATGCAGGGTATTCGTCCATGATGCGTTCCCAGGTTTGAGCAGCCTCTTCCAGCATGCCCCCGCGTTCCTGAATGCGTGCTGCTTCATAGAGGAAATCGGCAGCTTCCGGAGCCCCGGGATGAACCTGTACGAAGTCCAGCAGGACTTGGGCGGCTTGAGAAAATTTATCGACGTAAGCCCACAAAGCATAAGCCTTTTCCGAATGAGCCTCGGCGAAAAAGCGGTCTTCGGGATGTTCAGTGATGAGGGTATTCCAGGCACCGACAGCGCCTTCCACGTCCCCCATTGCGAGGAGGCTTAGGGCTTTGTAGTGCAGGGGAGTTCCATCATAGGCCGGTTGAACTGCCATGTAACCAGTAAGGGCATCAACTGCCTGGCCGTATTGGCCGGCAAAGTAATTTACCAGCCCGCGATTCAGACCGTCCACCGGCTGCCCGGCCTGGACAAGCTCGACAAGCCCCAGGTAGGCATCAAATGAACGAGGGTAATTATTGACCGAATCCTGAAAGCGGGCATATGCCTGCTCTGGCTGGTTCATCGTCAAATAGGATTTTCCCGCCAGGAGATTCATCTGGGCTTTGAGATAATCATTTTGGGTTGCATCATAAACAGCCAAGGCACGCCGAATGGCATTGGCTGGATCGCCGGTATCTGCAAACGCCTGGGCTGCCTTTGCCTGCTGGTACAGTGGATCATCCAGTTGAGAAGCCTGCGATGCGGCATCATATGCAGTGGCTGCCTCGATAAAATTGCCTGCTGCAGAGAGGGCATCTCCGCGTAATTCCTGCACATGAGCATCCAAAATGCCAGGATTGTAATGCAGGAATTCACCAAACGCGGTTGCGGCTTCAAGGGGTTTGTCGTAAGCAAGGTAACATTTTCCCATCAAGTAATAGGCATTGATCCGTGGATTGTTCTCAGGGTATCTTGTCAACAATTCATTAAATATCTGAAGTGCCGAATCACAATCGCCTTTTTCGTAATACGTGCGACCAACCCCAAGCATGGCCGCCGACTGTTCGTCCATATCCAGGGAAGTATCAAGGGCATTTTGATACTCAATCCGGGCAGTATCCAGATCGCCCAGGAGCAGCAGGCTTTCTGCCTGGGCTATTAATTCCCCTGGTTCGGGTGCAGGGGTAAATGTTGGAGCGGGAGTGGGGATTACGGGTGGTTCGGGGGCGACTGTGGTGTTGGCAAGGAGGGGGATATCCTCAACAGGGATAACCGTACAAGCCACCAGGATGGGAATGAGAATCAACAACAATGCTAACCGAAAGGCTCTCACAAAAACCTTATACCGGATGTGAGTCGAAGTGTCAATCCTTTGACAAACCCATCCATGCATGTTAAACTAACTTGCATAACCTCGACGCTCTCAATCAGAGGGCGTCTTTTGGTGTAGAGGCTTTCAATATGCGAACCATCGAATGGAAAGAAAAGGAGAAGGAATTATCCCTGATCGATCAGCGTTTGATCCCCGGCAGGTTGGAATACCTGACATGCCGTAGTGCATCTGACGTTGCAAATGCCATTCGAGAGATGGCAGTGCGGGGAGCCCCGGCCATTGGCGTGGCAGCAGCTTATGGCGTGGCGTTGGCCGCCATCGAATTTGATGGGCGGAATGTGGAAGATATGAAACAAGCCATCCGGTTGGCGGGAAAACACCTTGAAGAATCACGCCCAACGGCGATCAACCTGACATGGGCGATTCAAAGGGCAATGGAAACCCTGGAACTGCCGATACACTCAGTTGAAGAACTCAGGCTGCATTTCATTTCTCTGGCAAACCGTATGGCAGATGAAGATGTTGCCACCAACATTCGCATCGCCGAAACCGGAGAACCCCTGATCGAAGACGGGGATACTATTATCCATCATTGCAATACCGGTTCCCTGGCAACCGTGGAGTGGGGAACGGCGCTTGGCATCATCCGGATGGCATTCGAAAAAGGAAAACACATTCATGTGCTTGTGGATGAAACACGACCCAGGCTGCAAGGAGCCCGCCTGACAGCATGGGAGTTGCAGCAGCTTGGCATCCCTTACGATATTATCAGTGATGGAGCGGCTGGATATTTCCTCAGGCGTGGAGATGTTCAAAAGGTGTTGTTCGGTGCAGACCGGGTTGCCGCGAATGGAGATGTTGCCAACAAGGTGGGTTCCTATATGCTAGCGCTGGCTGCCCATGCGAATGCCATTCCTGTATATTCCGTTTTCCCCACCTCGACAATTGATATAACGATTTCTTCGGGGAACCAGATCCCGATCGAAGAACGAGATGAATCAGAGGTCCTGGATGTTCAGGTGGGGGGCCAGCAGGCAACCCCGGCCGGTGCTCATGCCCGCAACCCGGCTTTTGATGTAACACCTAACCACCTGTTAAGCGGGTGGATAACAGAAAAAGGCCTCGTCCGTTCTCCGTTTAATAAAAATATAAACGAATTGATGCATTAAACAACTGATTGATAGAGGAGATCCATGTCCATCATCTGCACCGGTTCAATAGCCTATGATTATCTGATGTCCTTTCCGGGGTATTTTAAAGACCATATCCTTCCGGATAAACTGGAGTGTATAAGCCTTTCCTTCCTGGTGGACAACATGGTCAAACAGCGTGGCGGGACAGCCCCCAATATTGCCTATACCTTGGCGCTTTTGGGAGAAAAACCGATGGTCATGGGTACGGTCGGTGAGGATTTTGAAGACTACCGAACCTGGTTAAATCAAAACGGGGTTGATACATCACTGGTTAAGATCATCCCCGGAAAGTTTACAGCCTCATTTTTCGCCAATACCGACCTGAGCAATGCTCAGATTGCCAGTTTTTATACAGGCGCAATGGCCAATGCCTCGGAGTTAAGCCTGGTTGGTTTGAAAAACAAGGTGGATTTGGTAACCATATCACCCAATGACCCCTCGGCCATGGAAGTTTACGTGGAAGAATGTATTAAAATGGGAATTCCTTATCTGTATGATCCCAGCCAGCAGATCGTAAGGATGCAAGGGGAAACCCTCTGCAGGGGCGTGGAGGGTGCAGACAGTGTTTTTGTTAATGAATATGAATTGGATCTTCTTCTTAAACACTCCAACCTCAGCATCCAACAAATCCTGGAACGGGTGACGTATCTCGTGGTTACCTGTGGTGACAAGGGGGTAACGATTTATGCTGAAGGGACGCACTATAATGTGCCGGCAGTTCGACCAAAGAAGATTGTAGACCCAACCGGTGTGGGTGATGCATTTCGGGGTGGCTTTGTTCGCGGCAGAAGGTTGGGCCTGGACTGGGAAACCTGCGGTCGAATGGGTGTTCTGGCAGCAACCTATTGTCTTGAGCACAGTGGGACCCAAAATCATCATTACACACCGGATGAGTTCCAAGAAAGATACCGGAAGATTTATAAAAACAATACCGACCTGGGGTTAACCGCCCGGGCATGACCAATTTCGGAGGAAAACATGATCACTCATGATGTAAAAGATACAAACCTTGCAGAGGGTGGACGGCGGCGTATCAGTTGGGCGGAACGCGAGATGCCCGTACTGCGTTTGATACACGAGCGGTTTGCCAGAGAGCGACCACTGGCTGGGTTGCGCATGTCGGCCTGCCTGCATGTGACAGCTGAAACGGCCAATCTGATGAAAACCTTGCAGGCTGGAGGGGCAGAGGTGGTGCTTGTTGCCTCCAACCCGCTTTCCACCCAGGATGACGTAGCCGCGTCTCTGGTAACGCACAATGAGATCCCGGTTTATGCCATTAAAGGGGAGGATAATACCACCTATTACAAACATATCAATGCTGCCATCGACCACAAACCGCATATGACCATGGACGATGGTGCTGACCTGGTGAGCACATTGCACAAGAACCGTCGGGATCAGTTGCCCGGCGTGATTGGTGGCACAGAAGAAACGACCACAGGTGTTATACGCCTGCGGGCCATGGCAGCTGACGGCAAACTGAATTTTCCGGTAATGGCTGTCAATGATGCGATGACCAAGCATTTCTTTGATAACCGTTATGGAACAGGGCAATCAACCATAGATGGCATCGTACGGGCAACCAATGTGCTGTTGGCCGGCAAGGTGTTTGTTGTGGCTGGTTATGGCTGGTGCGGTCGGGGATTGGCCATGCGAGCCCGGGGAATGGGAGCCAATGTAATCGTTACCGAAGTGGATCCGATGCCTGCCTTGGAAGCTGTGATGGATGGTTTTCGCGTGATGCCGATGATGGAGGCAGCGCGGATAGGTGATTTCTTCTGCACCCTTACCGGTGATTTGAATGTCATTGATAAGAAGCATTTTGAGAATATGAAGGATGGCGCCATCGTTGCCAATTCCGGTCATTTCAATGTGGAAATTAATATCCCGGCGCTGGAAGAAATGTCTGTTGAGAAGCGTCTTGTACGGCCATTTGTAGAGCAATTCGTCCTAAAGGATGGACGTTGCATTCATATCCTGGGAGAAGGGCGGTTAATCAACCTGGCTTCGGCTGAGGGACACCCTGCCAGCGTGATGGATATGTCCTTCGCCAACCAGGCACTTGGAGCAGAATATATGGTCCGGAATGCCGAAAAATTGGAGAAAAAGGTATATTCAGTCCCTGACGAGATAGACCGCGAGATCGCCAGGCTCAAACTGCAAGCGATGTCGGTGGAAATTGACAAACTGACAGAAGAACAGATCAGGTATTTAAATTCCTGGGAGGAAGGCACCTAGAAAAAGACCGCCGAAAGGCGGTTTTTTTCTATTGGTTGATCGTAACGACCATATTTCCCAGTACTGCAAAGGAAGACAGGAATCTTTCGATGGGTCGCTGGTAGACCATATTTCCATCAACGATCGTAACCGAATTTGGATCGTAGCCGGTTACCAACACAGTATGCTCGTACCGTGCGACCATGGTGGTGGTGCCATCCTGCGCCTTGTATAGTACCGGTGTGGTGGAGTCCAGGTTGGCGATTACCCAGACCATTACCGGCCTCCCTTTGGCAATTTCAGTTCTGATCTCATCCCAGGTAAACCCCAACCGGGCATCCGCAGGCAGCCCATATTCACGTAGAAGAGCCGCCACAGGTGCTGCATGCACTCCGTAGGATGCTGGTGGCAGCTGTCCGCGCTGATCCCAATAGTTACCCACATAGCCCCGGTCCGGGTCGTCAGAAAGGGGAAGGCGGGACAGGAACTCCATTTCGTCGATGGGGAAGCCAAAAAATGCTGCCAGGTCCACAGCAGATCGGGCTTCACAATCCAGATTGAACTGCTGAGGAAAACCGACCACTCCATGGATCAAAGCTGTCAAGGGCAGGGTGGAACCGGGTGGAGGTGTGTCTGTTGGCATTTGGGTATAAGTGGAAGTTGAAGTATTGGTCGGAGTTGGAGTTGGGGTGAAAGTTGGCGTGAAGGTTGGGGTGGATGTGGTTGTGGATGTTGATGTTGAGGTTTGTGTGGGGGTTGCGGTCTCCGTGGGGGTTGGGGTATAGGTTGATGGAAGAAAAACCTCAAGGCCGGGAATAACGGATGCAAACCGTTGATACTCCTGAGGCTGCAACCGGCTGAAGTACCGGGAAAAATATGGATAATTTGTGAACCCAACATAGCCCCACAATACCAAACAAATGGCCATAAGAACCAGAAACACAACAATGATGAGGCGACGCCGGTAAATGATGGGCCGGCTATTCGATTGGGATGCTTTCCTGCTCATGGGATGTCAGGATTTTGGCTTCTCTACGACGATCTCGATATAAAAGGGATCTCCAAATGCCACACCTTCCGGGTTGAATGCCTGCCAGGCACTCCGGTAACCACCGGGTTCATCTGGTGCCACAAATTCCATGCGAATAACGATTTGGCTTCCACTGCGCGCCGGAATGAGTGCCTGTTGGGGGTTGGCACCCATTTCAGGTCCGCCAATCAGGCGCAGGGAATAGGAATTATCCCAATTACAGGTGCCGTTGTTTTTTACTTCCCAGCGTTTGTCGATGGACGAGCCGGCCATTACAGCAGTACCATCAGGGATTGTGACATCCGTGACAAAGGTGAGGGAATCAGTACAATCACGATCTTCAGATTCGCCCGCAACCGGGAGGGGTGTGGATGTTGCAGGAGGATTCGTTGGGGCCAGGGTGGGGGGGCGATACATCAGGGTCTCTGAATCGCTTCCCGTCCGCATGGTACGTGTGCAGGATGTCGTTGTGGTGAACAGGAAACATACGATAACGATCGCGGCGCACCGGTTAACGCCTCCTGTTCGTATCATCATGCTGGTCTCCCTCTTGTTTTTTTGTCCATTTTTGTTATCGCAATGCGATGTTCGCTTTGCCTGGCAGCAGTCGGAAAAAATCTAGGCATGGGGTGCTTTTTAATCGTCTGCGGGAGTGTTCTCGTCCTCGGTTTGATTCCCGACGAACATCATTTCTGCGCCGGTTGCTCTTTGCCTAACCGCAAGTTCAATCTCAGCGGCGAGTTCCGGATATTGGCGCAGATACTCTTTTGCGTTCTCGCGGCCCTGTCCCAGGCGGAGATCACCATAGGAGTAGAATGCTCCCCGCTTGGCTACCAATTCCAATTGTGTAGCGAGGTCCAGAACATCGCCAGTCTTGGAGATACCTTCGTTATACATGATGTCAAATTCAGCAGTTCGGAATGGGGGAGCTACCTTGTTCTTGACAACCCTTACACGGGTGCGATTGCCTGTTATTTCGGCGCCGTCCTTGATGGACTGAATCCTTCGAACATCCAGCCGGACTGAGGCGTAAAATTTTAAAGCGAGACCTCCAGGGGTGGTTTCCGGGTTGCCATATACAATGCCGATCTTCTGTCGCAACTGGTTGGTGAAAATTACGGCTGTTTTGGTCTGATTGATAGCCCCAGAAAGCTTGCGCAAAGCCTGGGACATAAGGCGGGCCTGCATGCCCATGGTCGCGTCACCCATATCGCCCTCAATTTCGGAGCGGGGAACCAGGGCGGCGACCGAATCAACTGCCACCACATCGACAGCGCCGGTACGAACCAAAGTTTCCGTTATTTCCAAAGCCTGCTCGCCCGTATCAGGCTGGGAAACCAGAAGCTGGTTAATATTTACCCCCACCCGGCTGGCGTACGCGGGGTCTAGGGCATGCTCCATGTCAACATAGGCTGCTGTTCCACCAAGTTTTTGGGCTTCAGCAACGATATGCAGGCAAAGGGTGGTCTTTCCGGAGGATTCAGGCCCGAAGATCTCGGTGATGCGGGCACGTGGAATACCACCGACGCCCAAAGCCAGATCGAGGGATAATGAACCAGTGGGAATGGCTTCAACAGCCAGATGGGTGGCTTCCCCCATTAACATGATCGAACCCTCTCCATATCTTTTTACAATATCACCAAGAGCCTTCTCAAGGACGACACGGCGTGCATCGGAGTCCATGCTTGACAGATCTCCGGGGATGGGCTGAGCCCCCGATATTGTTGTTTTTTTGGCCATACGATCTCCTCACTGCCAGATTATGGTAAGTTAATTATAAGTCAAGGTAAAACCATTTATGCATTTCGATTATAGTACATTTGTTCAAATGGTCAATACCTCAATTTAACAAATCCAAGTGCTGAATAATGTGGAAACCTTGACAGAAACCAGGCGCATCCTTATAATCACGCTCGATGGTTAGGCCCCTGTTCATTCGAGTCCGACGAAATGCCATTTTTTGCGACCTTGCGAAGGTGGCCATTTGACGTTCGAAACAGGTTAATTTCCAGAATCAAAACCGTTTTCAATCAAATCCCCTTCGGGGGATTTGTTATTTTTTCAAGGAGGATTCCAATGGTAAACAAAGGTGTAAAGAAAACTATTCTGGCATATTCAGGTGGGCTTGATACCTCGGTGATCATTCCATGGTTGATCGAGAACTACAAGTGCGAGGTGGTATGTTTTTGCGCGGACGTGGGCCAGGCGGAGGAATTGAATGGGCTTGAAGAAAGGGCAAAACGTTCGGGGGCAAGCAAATTGATCGTACGCGATTTGAGGGAGGAGTTCGCTCATGATTACATCTTTAAATTATTATCATCCGGGGCAATTTATGAAAGGAAATACCTTCTTGGGACATCCATCGCCCGGCCATTAATCGCCTGGCACCAGGTACAGGTCGCCGCTGAAGAGGGGGCGGACGCAGTTGCACACGGATGTACCGGAAAGGGGAATGACCAGGTTCGTTTTGAACTGGCATTCACTGCGCTGAACCCGAACCTGAAAATCATCGCCCCCTGGAGGGAGTGGAACATTCAATCGCGGGAGGATGCCCTTAACTATCTTATGGAACGCGGCCTGCCATTCCCGAAGAGCAATCCCTCCCTGTATAGCCGTGATCGGAATTTGTGGCACGTTTCTCATGAGGGAGGACCTCTTGAGCATTGCAATTTATCACCAGACGAAGACATGTACCTGCTCAGCGTCTCGCCCATGGCAGCGCCGGATGAGCCAGAAACAGTCAAGATCAGTTTTCTTGAAGGGAAACCCGTAGCGGTTAATGGCGTTGAAATGTCTGCAGCCACGTTGATCGAACACTTGAACAAACTTGGTGGGCGGCATGGGATTGGAAGGATCGACCTGGTTGAAAATCGCCTGGTTGGGATGAAATCGCGCGGTGCATATGAAACCCCTGGCGGAACCCTGCTTTATGCCGCGCACAAGGAATTGGAATCCATTACTTTGGACAGGGAAACCCTGCATTACAAGGATGTTGTGGCTCTGAAGTATGCCGAGATGGTTTATTTTGGACAGTGGTTCACCCCGTTGCGTTCAGCGTTGGATGCATTCTTTGAGGAGACCCAGAAGGGGGTCACAGGAGCGATTACGTTAAAGATGTATAAGGGGAACATTTTGATAGAATCGAGGGAAAGCCCCAATAATTTATACCGTGAGGAGTATGCCACCTTCGGACATTCACCGGTTTATGACCAAAGTGATGCTGCTGGTTTTATCAGGTTGTTCGGGCTTTCAAGCAAGGTGAAAGCCATGATGGAAATGGGATTGAAGTTGCCTCCGCTGAACCCTGAAGAGATCCAAAGGGATTGAAATGAAAATGTGGGGTGGACGATTTGAAGACGCGTTGGACCCGCTTGCCGAGCGGATGAATGCATCGTTGCCAGTCGATAAACGTCTTGCGGCAGCCGACATCAGGGGAAGCCTGGCATGGGCGCGTGCACTGAAACAGGCTGGGATCCTGAATCGCGAGGAATTGGATGCCATCAGCAATGGGTTGGAATCCATGGGCGAGGAATTGGAATCGGGGAAGATGACATTCAAGGATGGCGATGAGGATATCCACACCGCGGTTGAAAAGATCCTTGCGGAGAAGATCGGCCCAACTGCAGGAAAGCTGCATACCGGGAGGAGTCGAAATGACCAGGTGGCAACCGCCTTCCGAATTTGGATGATGTCTCAGATTCCCGGGCTTGATGGATTGGTGCGAAAGGTGCAAATTTCACTTGTAAGGCGGTCTGAAAAGGATTTTGGCGCCATTTTTCCAGGGTATACCCACCTGCAGCAAGCCCAGCCGATCCTGATAAGCCACTGGTGGTTGTGGGGCTTCTGGATGCTGGAGCGCGACAGAAAACGACTTCAAAACCTGTCAGATGAGATTTCGGTCCTGCCATTAGGCTGCGGCGCGCTGGCCGGGAGCGGAATGCCAATAGACCGGTTCGCACTGGCTGAAGACCTTGGTTTTTCCCAGCCTTCACCCAACAGCCTGGATGCTGTTTCGGACCGGGATTTTGTAGTGGGTTACCTTTTTTGGGCTTCCATGTTGGCTTTGCACCTTGGAAAACTTGCAGAGATGCTGATCATCTTTAACACCTCAGAATTCGGTTTCATTCATCTAACGGATGCGTATTCGACAGGCTCCAGCCTGATGCCGCAAAAAAAGAATCCGGATCTGTTGGAATTGACCAGGGCCCAGTCAGGAGTTCTGATCGGTCTATTAACAGGTACCATGTCAGTGCTTAAGGGCCTGCCATCTGTTTATGACAAGGATCTACAGGAAGACAAGGCTGCAGTTTTTTCAGCAACGGATAGATTGTTGATTTCTTTGCCTGTTTTTGCCAGAGTTCTGGAAACCCTGGAGGTGGACCGGGAGGCAATGGCGGCAGATGTTGATCCGCAGGTGTATGCAACAGATTTGGCGGATTACCTGGTTCGTGCCGGCGTTCCTTTTCGGCAAGCACACGCAGCAGTGGGAAAAGTTGTACGGTTTGCACAGGAGAAAAAACTGCGATTAATGGATGTGCCCCTGGAGGTGTGGAAACAAGCCAGTGCTGGTTTCAAGAAAGACCTGTTTGAGTTGTTCTCACTTGAACGGTCGGTTGGTTCACGGTCTGCATGGGGGGGCACCTCTCCGGAGGCTGTGCGAACTCAACTTCAGATGGCCAAAAAAATCCTTGAAACTGCAGGTGACCCATAACCTTGACTGTAAACCGGGCATGGCACCAGTTAATGGAGGGTGTTATTCCTCTTGACTTTTTTCGTCGGAAAAGATAATATCCATGATACGAAATAGATGTTCCTGAACTCTTAACAGATAAAAAAATACGGAGAGATAGCGGCTGAGTCTCAATATTGTAATGAGATGACGAGGTGGAGGTTCCCCTCTGCGAAGGGGGTGCTAATCCTGATACAGATCGGGAAAAAATCGGATGATCAGCGGATGCCTCTGCAGCCTGATCACGGGCTTCTTTCTCCCTTCCAGAATAAGCAGGCCATCGAAAAGAACCGGTAACGATTCCAACAAGATACCTGCAGTGATCTTCCTGAAAGCACCGATCAGGATGCCGTATTTAGAAATGGAAGGAATGCCGTTCGCTCTCAATTCAGCGATCTGAGGCATGCCCCCATGGCATGCTTTTGTGTTTAAAGCATTTATTTTAGGAGACGTGGTGATGGAAAAAAAGCAAATCCTCGAACAGGTTAAGGCTGATTCAGTAAAATTCATATCCTTACAGTTTACAGACGTAAATGGAACTGTAAAAAGCGTGGATATCCCCGTCAGCCAGTTGGATGAGGCTTTGGACAATGGTATTTGGTTCGATGGCTCATCTGTGGAAGGGTTTGCAAGAATCCAGGAAAGCGATATGGTGTTGCGGCTGGACCCTGGCACATATGCAGTTCTGCCATGGAGCCCGATGGAACTCCGTCGGGCCCGGGTTTTTTGTGATATCTATACCCCGGAGGGAAAACCTTTTTCTGGTGACCCGCGTGGAGCTTTAAAACGTATTCTTGCAAAGATAAAAGAACGCGGGTGGACGTTCAATGTTGGGCCAGAACCAGAATTCTTCCTCTTCAGGAAGAACGGCGTAACTCCTGTGCATCCTGTGCCGCATGATGTGGGCGGATACTTTGACTTTTCCCCCAACGATGAGGCTGTCAGGGTACGAACAGAACTGATGCAGGCATTAAAAAGCATGGGGCTGGAGGTTGAGGTAGGGCACCATGAAGTGGCAATTGGGCAGCATGAAATCGACTTCCGTTTTGCAGATGCACTAAGAACCGCGGACAATGTGCTGACGCTTAAGTACACGGTGAAGGCAATTGCCAACCACAATGGCCTGGTGGCATCCTTCATGCCCAAGCCGATCTTCGGTATTAATGGCTCCGGAATGCATTGTCACCAGTCATTGTTCGATTTGAAAGGCAGCAACCTGTTTTATTCACAGGATGATTCCCTTCACTTGTCCCCAATTGCTTACGGATTCATCGCCGGGCAGCTTGTACATGCCCGGGCTCTCTCGGCCATTGTCGCACCAACAGTAAATTCATACAAGCGCCTGGTACCAGGATATGAGGCGCCCGTTTACATTGGCTGGGCCCAAACCAATCGTTCCTCCCTCATCCGGATTCCCTGTTTCAACCACGGTATGAAGCAGGCAATCCGTGCTGAGCTACGCTGTCCGGACCCATCATGCAACCCTTATCTTGCATTCACTGCCATGCTGGCTGTCGCACTTGATGGAATTGACAGAAAATTAACTCCCGAGAAGCCATTGACAAATGTAAATGTGTACAACATGACAGCCCAAGAACGGAAGCGAATGAAGATACAGGAACTTCCAGGGTCTCTTCGTGAAGCGTTGACGGAATTGGAAAAAGATGATGTGATCCGGGATTCGCTGGGACCTGATGTCATGGCTGCCTTCCTGCGGGCAAAATGGGAAGAATGGGATGACTATCGGATCCACGTTACCGATTGGGAGATTGAGCGGTATTTGGAAACCATATAGAATACCAAAACGAATTTTCCATGGGATTCAAACCGGTAATCTTGCTTATGAAATGGATGCCCAGGCCTGCATTTTAAGGATCACAATGCTTTAAGGCTGCTCTTGCGCAGGTGGCAACTTTGTCTTGGATGGTTGTCATTTTCACTTGTTGACATGTATAAAATATATCAGTACACTTGTATGAACATGATGAGGAGGAGGTGGTCCGTATGAATACCAGCTACCGTCTTGTCCTGCATGAGGGACCAGGAGCCGGAAAGATTTACCCACTCGAAGGCGCGGAGTTGTTCATTGGACGCGAGCAGAATAACGACATTATTATCAATGACCCGGAAGTATCGCGACGCCACGCGCGAATGTTCGCCAAGGGTGGAGCATATGGTATTGAGGACCTTGGATCCACCAATGGCACTCTGGTGAATGGGCAGAGGATCTCTGGGCCGACCATGTTGCGTGGGGGGGAAACCATCAATTTTGGTGAGCATATCACCCTGGTATTCGAAGGCCTGACTGTTGACCTTGAGGCAACCGTGGTATCGTCTGGCGCATATGGCAGGATCACCGAGAAACCATCCGCTGGTGCGCCCAGACCATTGGAACAAGCCTTGCCTCCTTCGCCAGCCTCATCAACTCCGCGGGCTTCTTCTTATGCTGGACGTGTTCCTGCTGCCCCGGCGGAAGTATATCAAAACGAATATGAGGAAAAGAAAAAATTTCCCACCTGGCTCATCATACTGGTGATTGCCATTTTCCTGGTGGTTTGTTTCTGTGTCGTGGCTTTGATCTATATCGATATGCAGAACCTTTGGTGTGATTGGTTCGGATTCCTCTTTGGACAACAAGCCTGTCCGTAGCAGCCGTATACACCGCCTACCCAGAAGGAATGATTTCCCCTTTCCCCGGCAGGGCCCGGGGAGGGGGAATAAGTCATTTTCCCCTCCTTGGGGTAGCACAACCAAACTGGTAGTAGCCTTTTCCCTGGTTGCCATTCTGGCGGGATTGGTAATTCGGTTCAGTTCCCTGCTTGGACCACTCCTGTTGTCATTTATTTTTGCCTATCTTATCTACCCTGTGGCGGATCTTCTACGCAGAAGACTTAAGATCTCCTGGCGTGTTTCAGTTTCCTTCCTATACCTGGTTATTTTCATCCTAATCCTGGGCTTGTTGACCTGGGGTGGGATCACCATAATCGATCAGATCGGAAGTGTGATAGCCTATTTGCAAAAACTTGTAACCTATCTTCCCGAATTGATCGAAGGGATTACAAGCAAGCCATTGAGTATTGGTCCTTTTTCCGTTGATCTGTCAAACTCGGATATTTCCCCGATAACGGATCAGATATTCACAGCGGTCACCCCCCTCTTTTCCCGCATTGGAACGGCTGTTGGGGGGATTGCAACCGGTGCGGTAACCACGATCGGCTGGGCGTTCTTTGTTCTGGTCTTTTCTTATTTTATTGTTGCAGAAACCGAAGGATTATCCAATAAACTGGTCAATGTACATTTGCCGGGACACGGGGATGACTTGAACCGGTTGGGAATTGAACTGGGAAAGATCTGGAATGCGTTTCTTCGAGGGCAGATCATCATCATCCTGATTACGATCCTGGTCTACGCAATCGTTCTTGGAGGATTGCAACTTCGATATTTTTTTGGAATGGCGGTCATTGCTGGATTGGCGCGCCTGGTCCCTTATGCAGGGCCCATGATTGCCTGGATTACCTATGGAATGGTTTCTTATTTCCAGGGGACAACCGTGTTTGGTCTCGACAGCTGGGGATACGTTATTCTGATTGTTGGAACCGGGATTATCCTGGACACGTTATTGGATAATATCCTTGTTCCCCGCATGATGGCTGATGCATTGAAAATTCACCCTGCGGCAGTAATGGTGGCTGTACTGGTGGGAGCAAGCCTGCTGGGTATCATCGGTGTGTTACTTGCTGCGCCAGTGTTAACTTCCGCCAAATTACTGGTGGATTATTCGTTGCGCAAACTCTTTGACCAGGACCCGTGGGAGGGAATGAGCACACACACCCCACCGACATTATCCGGGTCCTGGCAGGTTGTACGTTCTAGGTTCAACGGCGTGTGGAATACAGTGCGATCGAGGACACGAACTAACGGGAGCACCGGATCAAGATCCATGGAATAATCATTCTAATGAAGATTTATCAATAAATAAACAAGGAGACCAAGATGAGTGAACCGTTTGAACCAAAAACACAGACGATTGCCGAAACCGAGAGTTATTTGGCCTGGCGGGCAGAAGAACCGGATGGTGAAGACACCTTCCACTTGGAATTAAATAACGTGACCCTACATTTTTTCAAAGAAGAATGGGAGGAGTTCCTGAAACTGGTTTCCAAGCTGACCGCATAAAAACACAGGTCCAATAACGATCTGGACCAGGTGGGTACTGATCACGGTTTTTCCTTCGATCATTATCCTGCAAAGGACATAACAAACAAATTGAGGTGGCCACCAATCATGGTGTCTGTTGTCATTCAGGCTGGAGGCAATTCCAGGCGAATGGGGGAGGACAAGGGGTTGATCCTTTTTCAGGGAGAACCTCTCATCAAGTTCGTGGTCGGGCGGATTGCCTCTTTGGGGGATGAACTGATTGTAACCAGCAATTCCCCCAAAAAATATGCATTTCTCGGTGTGCCGGTTGTGGAAGATATTCTGACAGAAAAGGGTGCACTGGCAGGATTGTATACGGCTCTTTCTTGTGCCAGGGGAGAAAAGGTAATTGTAATAGGCTGCGATATGCCGTTCGTCAACCGGTCTCTGCTGGAATATGAGATACAGCAGATGTCTGAAAACATCGATGCGGTGGTTCCTTTGATCCCGGAGGGATTGGAGCCGTTTCACGCAGTTTATCGTCGGGAGAACTGCCGGCTAGCCGTGCGATCCACGATCGAGGCTGGGATGAAAAAGGCGATAGACTGGTTCCCCAAGATTCGCCTTTACAAGGTGTCACAAGATGAAATAACAAGATTTGACCCGTTGGGTCTGGCTTTTTTTAATATTAACGACCGGACCGATCTGGCTGAAGCCGAGAGGTTCGCTTCTTCCTTGGCTGGCGAGGAGAGTTGATCAGTTCCTGTGGTAATCCAGCGCTCACCCCGGATGTTAAAGAATAACATGATGGAGATAAATTGTAAATGAATACTCTCGGCGACCAAAGAGATTTTAAAATACTCGATACCCAAAACATGTACTCCCACATCGAACATCTCCCTGAACAACTCATGAGTGCCTGGAAGTTGGGAATGCAACAATCGCTCCCGGAAACAAGAGTTGTCCGGAGTGTAGTAATTGCGGGAATGGGTGGATCTGCGATCGGTGCTGACCTGTTGCTTGGGTATTCCGCGGCGATCGGACCAACACCGTTAACGGTTATACGAGAATACGACCTGCCTTCCTGGGTGCAGGGGCCTGAAACACTTTTTATTGCTTCTTCCCATTCGGGAAATACCGAGGAAACCTTAAGTGCATGGGCCGAGGCAAAAAGGCGGAGTTGTAGCATGCTGGCAATCACTACCGGCGGGAAACTGGAAACTGAGGCGCATCAGGCAGGAGCTCCCTGCTGGCATTTTGATTTTTCCGGACAACCACGAGCGGCTGTAGGCTATTCCTTTGGGCTTTTGTTATGTCTTTTCAGTCGGATGGGCTTCCTGCCGGAGCAATCAGGGGCAATTGTCGAAGCCGTCCAAGCCATGAAAGAGCAACAAGTCATCCTGCATATCGGGGTTCCTGTCAGCCGGAACCCGGCCAAACGGTTGGCCGAAAAGATGGCTGGCAGATTCGTTGTGATTATGGGTTCGGGGGTGTTGGCAGCAGTGGCAAGGCGCTGGAAAGGCCAGGTAAGCGAGAACGCCAAGGCTTGGGCGCAATTTGAATTCCTGCCCGAGGCTGACCACAACACGCTGGCTGGCATTCAGAATCCACCCTATACTCTGAAACAATTATTTGTGATATTTCTTTCAGGCGGTTGTGATCACGTCCGCAACCGCCTGCGGATTGAATTGACCAGCAAGGAGTTGGGTTTGGCTGGAATTATGACCGCAATCCATCCGGCTGGTGGAAATTCAACGCTTGCCAACCTATGGACAACCTTGCACTTCGGAGATTATGCATCCTTTTACCTGGCAATGGCTTACGGGGTTGACCCAACTCCGATTACAGTGATGGAAAAATTAAAATTGTCCCTGGCACGGGCAGGCTAGAAAAGGGCAGAAGCCAATTCTGCACGGTACTGCCTGGCGAGCGGGTCATCTTCACCCAGCAATGTCAGCAGACTAAGGAACAGAAGCCGGGCACGATCATCCCGGTAATGCCTGTCCTGCCGGATGATCTCGAGCAAGCCGTCCAACGATGCGGGATAATTGGCGTTCCGGGCCAGGAGAACACAGTTCTGGAAAGTTGCATCAAGGTCGGTTTCATGGGGCAGTTTTTGATTCTTCAGGTCCATTAAGGCATCTGCATATACTTTCAATGATTCCGCCAGTTGGTATTGCGGGCTGGCAGGGAAATCCTTTAACAGCAACAGGGCTTCATCCCCTTTTGCCTGCCCAAGAAGGGCACGGGAGAGGCCGGCAATTGCGGCTGGAAGTTCCTGGTTTTGTTCCAGGATCTCACGATAATGCTTTTCAGCCTCAGCCCAATCATGCAGGGCCAGCAGGCTGCCGGCTTTTTCCAAAGCCAATGTGACCGGGCTGGGCGGAAGGATCTTTCCCAGGAAATCCCGGATCCTTCCTTCGGGCTGCAAACCCGCCATTTCACCAACAACCTGTCCATTTACAAATGCCTTGATGGTGGGAATGCTGCGGACTCCAAAGCGAATGGCAACGTTGGGGTTATCATCCACATTTAAACGGGCCAGGCGGAAAGCTCCGCTGCCCTCGGCAGTTAATTTTCGAAGAATCGGTTCTAGATCCTTGCATGGTTTACACCATGGGGCCCAGAAATCCACAACAACCGGGACGTTCTGGGAAAAATTGATTACCTCATACTCAAAACTTGCTTCGCTTACATCAATCACATGATCTGAGGTCATTGGCACCTCGCTGTTTCGGATAATGATAAAAAACTGACAAGTAAATTTTACTAGTCAACTCTTAATATTATATTGGAATGCAGATCAGGTTTCACCTTCGCCAATGATCTGCCCAGGTTGTTGTATATCCACCACATCACCGTGAACGTTAATCACAATTCGAAACCCCATCATGCCCATATAGGCGCGACTATCTTCAGGGATGCCTGTTTGCAACAGGGCTTCAAAGTGCTGATCAAATTTCTCCAATTGGTTCTCAATGATGGCTCGTGTGAAAATATCCTCCTGGCCAAGCATTTTTGCAGCCTGTTCAGACAATAATTTTTCATTCCCGGAGATTTGTTCTTTGATCTTGTTGATCACCTGGCGGTCCACTTCAATGGAAGGAATATGACGACGAAAACCGGAATCATCAACCACATAACAAGGTTCTTCCCCAACATAAGCCACCTCAGCAGGGCGATCGTATTCATCAACGACCAGTCCGGCAAACAACGGGTAACGCGCCATTCTTTCAATAACTCCTTGTAACAAATTCATTCCC
Source organism: uncultured Anaerolineaceae bacterium (assembly GCA_964420835.1). Lineage (GTDB taxonomy): Bacteria > Chloroflexota > Anaerolineae > Anaerolineales > Anaerolineaceae > CAYQUO01. Next base: position 30,904 of record CAYQUO010000006.1, on the reverse strand, counting down.
CATATGTAATTCTAACCGATTGCTTTGCATGTGGGTGTGCATTTAATTGAATCATCAGACAACAGTGACCTGGGTTCCGGCTTCCACTCGCAGGTAATCGACATTATAAGGGACAACCGGTAATGTCCACCGATAGATCCATTGGGCTGCGCTGGAAAGGCAGTTGATGCACCCATGGCTGCGTGGTTTGCCAAAATCGTTATGCCAGTACGTTCCATGAAATGCAATGCCGCTGTCCGTCAGGTAGGACACCCATGGCACCCCGGGCAGGTCATAACTGTTGGCGGCAGCCCCATCACCGGCTGCCATGTGCCGGGAAGGCCGTTTGCGGTAGGTAGTGAACTTCCCAATTGGAGTTCGATAGTCGCCGCTGTAAAAATTCGCCCCGGTGGCAACCCGGGTCATGAAGACAGGGATATCCTTTTCGTAGGCAATCACAACCTGGTCTTTTAACCGGATCTCGATTCGTTTGGCTTCGGGCGGGATTTCCGGTGATATCGGAGAAACCTCATCCGGGTGAATGGGGCGCATGTGGGTGGCGTCAGCATAATAATAATAGCCCCAACGGTCATCCTGTATCTGGTACCAGGTTTTCTTGTTTTCATCCACAACGATCGCATTGAGCCAGAACACCGCAGTGAAATACAGGCGATATCCGATGGTTTTCCTTTTCAGGTTCCAGAGCGTGTCAGTGAAAGGGACACTCACCTCAACCAACTGTCCTCTGGGTGGGATGTCTGTAAGGGGTGTATTGAACTGTTGACGAACAGGCTGGATGGAACCCGAATGGATATAACCTTCTCCATTCACCTGATACCAAACGCGGTTGTAGGCGGGTTCTCCGGCACCCACAGTGAGGGCGGTAATGGGGAGAACGGTGTCACGGGAAAATTGATCAACCCGCCGTGCAGAAAGATCCGGCTCTCCATAGAGGACGACCTTGTTCCTAACCGTTCGCCCCAAGGGAAGATCTGGCCGGGCAAGTGATCCAGTTCGCAGTTGCCCAAGGCCGGGTGGGACAAGGAGGGACAACAATGCGCTCCCGCCCAGTTTTAAAAATTCACGCCGGGACAACCCATTTAATGGTTTGTTTTCGATTCCGTTCATTAGTAGTGGATGTTTACCAGGGTGCCAACCGATGCCCAATGAAACAACCAGGCAGCATCTTCAGTTCGCAGGTTGACACAGCCATGACTCATGGGAGTGCCAAAATTATTATGCCAGTATGTGCCATGCAATCCGTATCCCTTGTAGAAATACATGATATAGGGCACGTTCGGCAAATAATAACCGGGGCCGGTCATGCTTCCGGATCGATACTTTACATAGATATTATACTGGCCGGTTACGGTGGGGTGCAGGCTGGTTCCAGTGGAAACGGTAAACGAATTGACGATGGTGGTCCCTTCGAATGCGTGTACCATCTGCTGGTTCAGGTTAACATCGATCCATCTGCCTGCGATGTCTCCCGGATTCTGATCATGGGATGTTTCTGGCGGGGCAACCAGGAATCCATGCATGCCGTATGGAACCACCGTGGGAATCCAGGGTGGTGAAACTGTATCTGATGGTACGGGTGAAAATGTAGCGGAAGGAGTTGAAGTGCTGGTGGTCGTTGCAGTGGCGGTGTTGGTGGCAGTAGGTGATTGGGTGAAGGTGGCAGTGCTCGTGGTTGTTGCAGTTGGTGTGATGGTGGCTTTTTCCAGTTCTCCGGCAGGCCTTGGGCCCGGTCCGTTATTCGCCTGGGCAACCCAGCCTCCGGGAATGATCAGCCACAACCCGACGGCAAGACATGCTACAACAATCAATCCAAAGGATCCTGCCAGAACGGCAATCCAGCCCTTTCGTTTTGGTTGCATTACCCTGGAGTGCGCTTTTTTATTGATTGTCGCAGTTGCCGGAGCTGCCGGCGCAACTTTGCCCTTTTGCGAAATATCCTGGTTCCACCACGAATGAATATTTTGATTGTTGCCTTGGTGGTGATGGGGTTCTGATTTTCGTTGTGATTTCAAGGCGTCCCGTAGAGCCTTCCTTGCCGGGAGGCTTTTGGGGTTTATCTCCAATGCGCGCAGGCAATACCGGATACTGTCGGTTGATTCAGCGTTGGCTGCCAGAATTATCCAGGGTGCCTCGTTATTTGGATCCAAACGGATTGCCTTTACAGCCCAGGTCTTGGCAGCTTTGAGATCTCCAGCGTTTAAAGCCAGGCAGGCCTGGTCCAATTCACGGGCGGCAGGCGATACCCGTGGTTCGCTCATTGGGCGGGAGTGCTCTCCAGGGGGGTGACGGGCTCATTTTTTAGAAAACAGAGGATGCCGGCGGTCACACCACTGGCAACTACCTGGGTGTGTCTGGTGAGGATTTCCCGATCAAGATTCATGAACCCGGTTTCGATGATCGCAGCAGGGGTCTGAGAATGGATCTCATGAAATGCATGGTAGGTGGTCATATCAGGTGTGATGGTATTGGCATGCCAGCGCAGGCCGGTGATGGCCTGATATCGCGATGCCAGGCAGTTTGTCAACCTTAAGGCGGTTTCAGGGTAGACGCTTTCAACTGCTGCGGCTACCTTAAAACCCGTCGCCTCATCATTTACATATTCACATGAATCGTTATGGATGGAAACAAGGACGGATGCCTGGTATTCGAATAACTTGCGGTCGAATTCCTGCATCAGGTCCACTTCATATCCGGCGTCCATCAGTTGTTCCTTTACCCTGGTGGCGATATCCAGGTTAACCGATTCTTCTGTGAGACCGTCCGAGCAGACAGTTCCTGAATCGTGCCCCCAGTGACCGGCAACCAGGCCGATGCGCGGGCTGGAAGAGGGTGTGGTTGTTGGCGGGATTTCCCCGTTTGTGGTTTCGAATTGTGAGGATTGGAAGATCGAATCGAACGACCGATTGGCAAAGAAATTTCTGGGCGACCAGAAGGTTAATAATGTGGCCACTGCGACGGCTACGGTAATGATTGTTTGCACAATCTTCCAGGGGGTAAATGCCTGTTCAGTTTCGTTTTCCTGGTGTTGACCGGTGGTCTCGTCTTGTGAAGTGTGATGGATTTCCATAAGGGTTGGCTTTCCTTTGACCTGATGGTACTCAACCTTGATGAAAATGGCAAGTATTAATCCCGGAAGGAAAGGAAAACCTTGACCTCTTGCACAGGAAGGGATTACACTCATTACCGGGTGAGATTACCTTGTCAGAGGTGAATTGACCACCGGGAGGAAAAATGAGCGAACAGCGAATATCCGAACCGGACCGCCAGGTGCTTCTTCAACTCGCCAGGCAGTCCATAGAAATGGCTGTAAATGGGGAAGATCTCCCGGAATTGGACCTGGGGGACTTCAGCCAGGTGCTGCAAACCGATGGAGCCTCTTTTGTGACCCTGACGCAAAATGATCACCTGCGTGGATGCATCGGAACATTGGAAGCCTATCAGCCATTGGTGCAGGATGTGTGTGAGCACGCTGCTGCCGCAGCGCTGGAAGATTACCGTTTTCTGCCGGTGAGGCCGTATGAAGTGCCATCCCTGCGGATCGAGATCTCCTGCCTGTCACTTCCACAACCGCTTGTCTATTCCAATCCAGCGGAACTGGCAACCAGGTTGCGGCCCGGGTTGGACGGTGTGGTTTTAAAACATGGGAGAGCCAAAGCCACATTCCTGCCGCAGGTATGGGAGCAACTGCCATCACCCGAAGAATTTCTTGACAACTTGTGTGTAAAAATGGGAACCTCTCCCTCCTTGTGGAGGAAGACGAAACTGGATGTATCGATTTACCAGGTGGAGGAATTCCAGGAGGCCCCATAAAAAAAAGATCATCCGGCCGTACAGCCGGATGACATGTCATGTGTTTTATGAGATTGTAAAAGGATAATTTATAAGCAACGGACCTTACTGGCTGACCGTTGCAGCGCTGGCATCGTTATAGGCCTGGCCGATAAGGTGACCATACACAGCGCTATGGAATATGGCATGGTGATCAAAACACCAATTCCACATGCAATTGAACCCAACAAACCAATAAAATTGCTAACGATCCCCCCAACAAGGACCAGCAGGTAGGAAACTGGTCTGGCTTTAACCAGGCCAAAGACTTCTTTAAACTGCAAACCCGAACCGATCCCGCCTTTGGCGACGAAATTCCCGAGAGCTGCTGGGACCATTAATGCCATGAAGATCGAGTAAATGAGGATCAAACCGCCGCAGCAGACCGACACCACCATTGTGATCATCCCCAGCGTGTCCATGTCCATATCCATGGCGGCTCCGATTGGTCCAATCAGGCTCATTGGCAAAGCGAAGATGATGACGGGGATGCTGTATATAAACCCAATTACAGCAGCCTGGAAACCCTTGCCCAGCGTGGCCCCAAAATTGAGGTCCGGGAGAAGCACCGGGTCTTCCCCGTCAATCAGGCGGCGTGTTACTTCCAGACCCCAACCGGCAAGGAAGAACTGACCGACCACCGGGATCAAAGAGACCAAACCGGCAAGCAGCAGCTTTTTAATCCAATCAGGGTCTTTAAAAACGTATGAGAACGCTTGTCCGAATTGCATTTTATTACCTCCTTTGACTGACTTGTTTTTATATCGGTTATTATATCAAGAATGACACCCAACAGAGAACAAAACCATATTTTAAAACACCGTAGGAGTACAAATGTTTCGCAGATCAGAAGTGAGTAAACTGATCGACTTTGAGAACGAAGAGGACAACCCTCCTGTCTGCCTCTTCTTCCGTTTTTGTACAATTCCTGCGGATGATGTCCAGCGCCTGTTCGACCTGTTCATCTTCCACCCCGACGATCAGGGTGGTATTTCCCCGGCGCAGGAAACCACCCGTTGATGCGATCTGTGTGACGCGGAAGTCAACCGCGGTGAGAGCATGAGAGACCACGTCGCTGTCTGTATCGTGAATGATGGCAATGATCAGTTTCATGGCTATATCTCCTCGTAATGTTCGATCTCCAACTCAAAGATCGTTGCCCCACCGATGCTGATCGGGGTGGGGGTGGGAAGGGGCAAGGGAGCACTTTCCAGAGGAACGGCAATGTATTCGATCCTCTGCCTGCACGTGGAATTCAGTGCGTCGATGACGGGTTGTTTTTTCTCCTCCGGCAGGGCGATCAACAGGGTGGAATTTTTACGGCCCAGGAAACCGCCCGTGCTGGGAAGCTGCTGTACGGATACATCCAACTTCCTCAACGCTTCATGGGCGTTGTCGGTATCCTGTGTTTGCACAACAGCAATCAGAAGGGTTTTATAGGGTAACACCGGCATTCTTTTCTCACCTCCTTATCATTCGCCTTCGGCGGTTGGAAACCGTACCTGAAAGGGAATTGGTCCCTTGTGCTGTTGGACCTCCCCTGAAGGCCATGTCACCTGTACACGCTCTGCCTCGCACAAAATCGTTATCCCTGCATATTGTACCGTAACTGGATGGGGATAAGGATTATATCCACTAATAATTATTTCCTCTTTTGAGATTTTTTCAAGACCGAGCGATTCCAGGAACAATCCAAGTGGGGCCAGCCCGGCAAGGGAATTCCGGTTGCCTGCCGGGCGGTTTTCCTGCGCGTGGTATGACTCTTTGAAGCATCCAACAGTACGCAGTGACAGGATGATACCTTTCATGATGCGGCTGACAAGATCTGCCGCCCGGAGCCTCTCGCCGTTGGCCAACATCCCTTCGGCAATAAGAAGGTTCCAGGGCAAAATCACCTGGGCAAGGGCCGGATCGCCAAGATCCCATTCTTCCACAGGGGCAAGGGAAATCCCATTCTCCCCCAAGAATTTGTTGGAAAGGTTGGTGCGCAGCATCTTCCGCACTTTGGCTTTGTCCATTATCCCGGACCAAAGCGGCACCAACTGGCTGATGTCCTGGTGGTGGTAGTTGATGGTCCGGAGGGAAAATTGGTCAGCACTATCCAGTCCATTAAGGATGACCTGATACAGCCGGTCATATTCTTTTTTCGTTCGATGGAAAAAATGATCATCAAACCAAGAATAATCGGTAGCCCTGATCTCCTCTTCGGTCGCTGTTCCATTGCATTCACCGACCAGTTTGATAACCGGTGTTACCGATGTGCCGGTTTTTCTCCTTAAGGTAATTAATAAAGTTTGCGGGAAGTCCAGGCGGCAATCCATTTCTATGGAACCCGAACCATTTTTCTCGGCTAGGTTCCTGGCTTCCGGAACTTGATGGGAGAGCGCATCCCGATAGCGGTATAGACCGTTCCTTTCATCCCAGGCGTCTTCCATGCGGGCTTCCAGTTGCCGCATCCGCTTTTCCAGGGAAGGGATGGTCTTGCCATCCTCGACCTTGGAAGCCAGTTTAACCAGACACCTGCACTCATGATAAAGCAGGGCTGCCAGCAGGGGCGTTTCAACCGTATTGATGGGCACACTTTCACCATTGGGCTGTGACCGCGAGAACAATGGAACATTATCCAGACCCGCCTGGAGCGAATTGGTCCATTCCGGCCAGCCATCCTGGTCCTGATCATGTTGAGAAGAAAACCATGCGTCGATCAGGTGCACTAACGGGGAATAGATATCCTCCAGCCAGCGAGAGTCATCCTGGAACCGGTCTATCCTCTCGGCAAGGGATGCCAGGATTGGAAAAGCGAGCCATCCTGATCTCTGACCTGCCAGGCCGGGCTTCCAATCGGGCAGTTGCCCGCTTTTTGCGCCAACAAGGAAATTGTTAAGGATGCCAACAACCAAATCGATATTACCCGGAAGGAGTATGCCGGCAAGGTAATAGGCGCTTAAGGCGTCCTGCCCCTGCCAGGAAAACGGGTGATCAAGGCCATCCTGCCTTGGCGAATAACCAAAGTCTGGCGTGCGGTTGAGCACAAAGGATGGATATGGCAGCGATGGGCCGGATGAAAGCACCAGGCTGCCGGCCACTTTTTGGCTTAGAGCGAACACGCGATCCCAATCGGGATTCCCTGTAAAGACGGAAATTCTCCTGCGCTCGTTTTCCATTTCAACACGGGCGTATTCGGCATCCCAGTTGCGTTTCAATGTTTGTTCCGCCAAAGTTCTTGACTGAACCGCCTCGGACAGGGTAGCAAGCGCCCAAAACACATCCTGAACATCCCCCGGGAAGAGGGTGAATTCCAATGACAGGGCGGGGTATGGACTGTACACCGGTACGGATTGTTTTGAGATTACACAAACCGGGTAAAGACCACCACTTATTCCCTCCATAATAAAACCACCGCCGGCCTTGACAGGAGCCATTGGCTCACCGTTTGCAGATGGATTCAACAATGCAACCCATTCGAAACGGATTGGTTCCGGTAAGACACCCACGTTTCGAAACCGCAGACGGCCTGCGATGGTGTGCGATTCAGGTGCCCAATAATCTGCTTGAATTTGAAATCCCTGCGAGGGTGTAAATTCAAGGGATAGATAATTTGGATAGTTTTTCCGACATGTTACCGGCTGGTGAAACAAAAGCGGGTTTGTGTATTCGGTCTGTTTGTAGTTGAAGCGCGGGAACAATCGCATCCATCGGGCGCGCAACCCGTAGGTGGTTTGCAGGCAGAGAGAGGCTGGTTCACCTGTCCCTGGAACGATCTCCCAAATCTGATCGTCCAAATAATTAACAGTGGACAAACGTGCATCTGCTGCAAGGGTCATGCAAGCGGAGGAGAGATGGTCTGCTTCGTTGCGATACATAAGCAGATTGTACGATGTTTCAAAGGCCGGGTCAATTTAAGGCCCTGCAATGAAGGATGGAGGAAATATGTTAAAATCGGATGAAATGAACACCAATAAGAAGAAAGGCAGCCAGGGGGTGTTTGTTTCCCGATAATAATGAAAGATCCTGACGATTCTTCCCTGCCGATGGACCGAAACCCTTCAGGAGATAATGGAGAAGGGGTTTCTGATGAGGGCACAATTTCCAGGCGCATGCGCAGGATTTTGGCCGAAAATGATTTGAGCCAACCAGAATTGACCTCTGATACCGGTGATCAACCGGCGACAACAAATGATATATTGAATCCGGAAAAATCCAGCAATGATGAACAGCCGGGTCCGGACCAAATACCATCCCCCAATTATGGCATGGAACCCGGGAAAAGTGTGGGCTGGCAGCCGGAGCCCGAAGGACCATTGCCGGCTCATTTAACCCCCGGTTCTCACCCGGTGGATCCGACACAGGCGGGGATTACCCCACCGGGTCAACCGGTTTTTACTCAAGGGGAAACCATTCCGGATGCACAACATTCTTCTGCAGGGTTTGAGGAAAACAAGATGCCACCGGAACCAGTGGAAGAAATCGATATGGAGTCCACGCTGGTAACACCGACGACTTTTTCTACAGCCGACGAACCCCTTGAATCCAGGTGGCAAAGATCATCCGCAACAGCACCAATGCACACCAGGCCATCTTCAATGGTGAAAACAAGAGATTCCAAGCCTGTGGCACAACCATCCACCCGCAGTCGGAAGGGAAAACAGCGGAATAGAACCTCCAGTCTTATCGCCAACCGGGGGTGTATTTGGAAATTGTTGCTCACTCTTGTTTTTATGCTGGTAATTATTTCCCTGGCGGCAGTTTCGGTGGTAATTATTCAATATTTTGCTATCGCGAGGACGCTGCCCAACGTTTCTGAACTTAAAAACCGGGCCTCGCAATTTGAAACCACCCGAATTATGGACAGGGAGGGCAACCTGCTTTATGAAATCCTGGATCCCAATGCCGGTCGAAGGACCTATGTTAAGTTGGATGAAATATCCCCTTATTTGATCGCGGCAACGATTGCCACCGAGGACAAGGATTACTACAACCATCCGGGATACGATCCATTTGCAATTGCCCGAGCGTTGATTCAAAATTACACCAGTGGGGAGGTTGTTTCAGGGGCATCAACGATCACCCAGCAGCTGGCTCGGATGCTGTTGCTTTCACCAGAAGAGCGGTATGAAAAGACCGTTCAACGGAAGGCCAGGGAGATCGTCCTGGCTGCTGAGATCACCCGCAAGTATTCAAAGGATGAAATCCTGGAGTTATACCTGAACGAGTCCTATTATGGCAATCTTGCTTATGGGATCGAGGCTGCTGCTGAAACCTATTTTCAAACAACGGCTCGCCAACTGACTCTCAGCCAGGGCTCTTTTCTGGCGGGGCTTCCACAGGCACCAGCTGTATACGACATTTTCACCAACCGGGAAGAGACATTGAACCGGCATAAGCAGGTTCTGGTCCTTATGTACCAGCTCAGTGGGGAAAAGGGTTGCATTGAAGTTCTCTCCAATGTTAAACCTGTCTGTGTCGATGCTCCGGAGGCACAAAATGCAGCCAGAGAGATGGAAAACTATCCATTTCAAATGGCACAACAGGAAATACGCTTTCCACATTGGGTGATGTATATTCGTTCCTTGTTGGAGCAGCAATATGATGCGCAGACCATCTACCGATCCGGTTTTACGGTTTATACGACCCTGGACCCCCGGTTGCAACAAGCCGCCGAGCAGATCGTTATCAACCAGGTTGAACAACACGCAGACCGGCAAATGAGTGATGGGGCACTGGTGGCAATCCAACCCAGCAGCGGAGAGATCCTGGCCATGGTTGGATCAGCGGGTTTTTATAACGAGGAGATTGATGGGCAGGTGAACATGGCCATTGCCCCGCGACAGCCCGGCTCCTCCATCAAGCCCCTGACCTACACGGCCGCTTTTGAAAAGGGGTGGACTCCGGCCACGCTGATCTGGGATGTCCCGAGCGAGTTCCCGCCATCAGGTATTCCGAATGACCCTGCACCGCCATACATTCCGGTGAATTATGACGGCCGATTTCATGGCCCGGTGACAGTGCGCAGCGCCCTTGCAAACTCCTATAATGTGCCGGCTGTAAAAACCCTGCAATTTGTCGGGATATATGATGACCCCTCAACCCCTGAAGAAGAGGGTTTCATCAAGTTTGCGGAAAGGCTTGGCATTACAACACTGACAAGGAACGATTATGGCCTGGCTCTTACCCTGGGTGGCGGAGAAGTGTCCCTGTTGGAATTAACAGGCGCTTTTGCAACTTTTGCCAACAGCGGAATTCGGGTTCCTCCCGTAGCTATTACCCGCATCGAGGATTTTTCAGGGAACGTGATCTTTGAAACCGGTCCCCCGGCTGCAGAACAAGTCATCCGGCCCGAACACGCTTACCTGATTACATCCATCCTTTCTGACAATGACGCCCGAACGCCAATGTTTGGAGCGGCTTCGGTATTGAACCTGCCTTTCCGGGCAGCAGCAAAAACCGGCACAACCAATGATTTCCGGGACAACTGGACCCTGGGCTACACCCCCAACCTGGCGGTTGGGGTTTGGGTGGGTAATGCAGATAATTCACCCATGGTTAACACCACCGGATTAAGTGGAGCGGCGCCCATCTGGGCAGAATTTATGCAGTTTGCAATTCCGCTGATCACCGGGAACAATCCGGCACCTTTCAACAGGCCGGAGAGGGTTGTTGACAAAGTCATCTGCGCTGTCTCTGGAACGGAACCCTCCGAATGGTGTCCCACGCAACGGAGCGAGATTTTTGCATATGACCAGTTACCACTGCCATCGAAGGATGACCTTTGGCACAAGGTCAGCATTGATACCTGGACAGACTTGAAGGCTTCGCCCTATTGTTCGGATACCGTAAAGGAAGAATTTGCCATCAATGTCGACGACTCTTGGGCGCAAAAGTGGATTAAAGAAACAGAAGAAGGGAAGAATTGGGCGAAAAGTAATGGGTTCGAGGAGCCATTTTTCTTCCCACCTGAACACGAATGCGGTACGAATGGCCCGAAAGCAACCATCCATTTTGCAGGGTTGAATGAAGGCCAGACGATTGTGAGTGGGCCGTTGGATATCTACGCGGTTGTTTTTGCCTCGTCCAACTTCAAGGATTACAATCTTGAATACGGTGTGGGTGATGACCCCGGTGACTGGCACATCCTGTTGGAAGGAGCAACCATGCAGTACCAACAGCCTGAACGATTATTCACCTGGGATATCAAGGACATCCCTTCCGGCAGGGTTACTTTAAGAATCTACATGAACAGCACGGATGAGAAATACGCCGAAAAGCGACTACACCTGAATTTCAATTTGCCCACTCCTACACCCACAATCACCCCTACAGCAACCCTGGAGCCAACGAATACGGCTATTCCGACGGAAACTCAAACACCGACACCTACCGAAACCCCCTAATTTCACCCGAAATACGAGGTTTAAGCCTCGTCTTTTATTAACGGAATTTGCGTGGCTTCCTCCCAGCCGGGTTGGTCTTCTTCCAGCCATTTTTCCCATTCCGCCAGCCTGTTTTCACGGCTTGTATGAAACAATCGCAGGTGGCGGAACTTGATGAAGCGCCATCCTTCAGAAAGAGCAGCAAGGCGTGGATCACGCTTCAGCTTCCTTGCCAGCAATGCGGAGCGGCTTCCCGGCAGGATGAGTATGCAATTGTTATTAGGCACTGGTTGCACTTTTGAGATATAAGGAAAGATCACGCTGGACGTGATCACATAGATATTGTAAACAATGTTCCCATTTTGATCTTTCCATTGAACATTGTTTTCACCGGCTGCCGTGAAGCCCAGCCGATTCCCCACTGCATGGACCAATTTAACAATGGTTTGAAGATCTTTTTCTCTGGCAGCAGTCGTTTCAGAAAGCAGAAGCTCCCAGGTGTCATTCTCTTGAAAAATGGGCGAAGCATACGATTCCATGCAGGCAACAAGATACTCCCTGGATGGGGGCATCACCCCAGGGAATTTTCGACAAAGTTCCTGCTCAACCAAAGCCACGGATATCTTCGAATATTTTCGTAGCAGATCAAGTACTTCCATCTCAATCCGGTCATTCAAAGGAAGTGCATCCGTAATCAGGCCGGATTCGGGGAACCAGAAGAGCCCGGCTTCACCTTCTGACGCCAATGAATGATAACGGACTAGGTACCCTGCAGTGGAAAAAATGTTTTTCCAACTTCGCTGGATATCGTTTACCCATTTCAAATTGGGGAAGCGATCTTCGTTCATCGGAATTGGAAATGCTGACAACCTGGTAATACATCCACCGGTTAATGTAAGAGCATCCGCTGGCTGATTGGTTTGTGACAGATGGTCCTGAATGGCAAGGCGAAAGAGTTGCTCCAAATCAATCTCGTGTGGTTCTAATTTGTCAGGACCCACCTGAAAGGTCATTTGAGCCAGTTCATCACTTGATCTCATTGCGAGACCTGTTAAATTGAAACCGGCTCCACGGGCAGCCACATATGAGGCTGCCAGGAAACCTGTAGATAATTCCGGCAAAATCGTAAAGACCGGAATACCTGTTTGAAGCATGTTGCGGATATTGTGAAAATTATGGTAAAGGGCTCCTGTGTGCCAATCCCAGTTGTATCGTTTTCTTTGCAGAGCTCCTCGCAGGGGAAAGGCAGCCTGCTTTCCCCAAAGCCAGGCAGTCCAAAGAGCCGAGAGCGCCCAATAAGCCTGATTGGGCCGAGGGAGAACGCTTACCACTGCTGACGGCTTCAGCCTGGCAGGCAGCGGCAACAGATCGGTCAGGCGTCCTTGATACAGGCAGATACCGGGATCAGGCAAGGTGATATCCGGCCAGAAAGTGATTGGCACAGGCGATTCACCAGTAGCGATCAATTTAACCGCCTCATCCATCAGTTTCCAAAGGTTTTTCTCCCGGATTATTGGCGGGGCGGTCAATTGTTTTGGACGACTCTTTGATGCAGTTGAGGGCGATAGAGAACATCCTTCGTCCATGCAGACCAGCAACAAAGCCCTTAGCCTGTCCTGCAGTTCTGGTGCAGCAAAGAAGCCTTCCATCCTGCTCAAGACCTGGAAAATGAAGTACAGCGGGCGGGCCAGGTAGATGCCCACTGCCTCACCAGCCAATGGATTGGGTTGGCCTCCAAAATTTAGCCGCTCCAGTGCGCGAGCCCGAACAAGAGCATCATTGCCGGCAAGGGCTAGTGCCGCTAAATCTTCCGGGCCGGGGGGGAATTCACCTTCATGGTGACAAAATGGGCAATGGTAGATGCGTGAACTTGGCACAGTGTCACCGCGCCGCCAACGGTATTCATCAGCCTGGATCAGTTGGTTGCAGTTTAGGCACCGGGTTTCATAAAGTGCTCGAAAATGAAGATCCAGACGTTGGTCGCCTTTGCGGGAACTGCCCAAATCGGCAAGCGCTGAGATCATTCTGGCGTTGGCAACGGAGGAAGCCATCATCCGTAGTATGAATGCGGTTACCGGGTTTTTACAAACCGCAAGAACCTTGTAACCGGCCTTGGCAGCCTCAATATCTGCCTGAGGAGATGATCCGAGCGGGTCCAGGAGCCATTCTCCCTGGGTCAGGTTCTGCTGAAGCCATGCAGCCACCATGCCCTTGGGCAGGAACGGCAGGAAACGACCTAAAGGGAATGGCCCCGCTGGAGAACCCGGAAGGTATGGCAGATCAGTTGCAGCCATAACTTGAGTATAACCATCTTGGTCAGGCACTTCAACAGGTGCTATGGTTGAAATAACCTGAAATACATGGAAAAATGCCCTCAAAAAAACCGAGGGCATTGCGATGGAACTTCACTTGAATAAGGAAGATTTACTAAGCCTCAATAGGGGCTTTTATTCCTGACAACCTGGCCGAGATGGTTCTGATAGCCTCTTCTGGCGGATTATGGTTCTCCAATTTCCCGGCAAAATAGGCCTGGTATGCGCTCAGATCGAAATTTCCATGGCCGGATAAGTTGAAAAGAATAACCCGCTTATCGCCTTTTTCCTTTGCCTGCAATGCTTCATCAATGGCACCTCGGATCGCGTGAGCGGATTCCGGTGCCGGCACAATCCCTTCTGTTTGGGCAAAAAGCACACCGGCTTCAAAGGTGGGAAGTTGATTGACCGCAATAGCCTGAATATGTCCCTGGTTGTATAACGAGCTCAACAGGGGAGCCATTCCATGATAGCGCAAACCACCTGCGTGAATGCCGGCGGGCACAAAATCGTGCCCCAAAGTGTGCATCTTCACTACAGGCGCCATGCGGGCTGAATCCCCGTAGTCAAAGGTATAAGGTCCGCGTGTGAGAGATGGCACAGCCGTGGGTTCCACCGCGACGAGCCGCGTGCGCTGACCATGGCGAAGGTTTGCACGCAGGAAGGGAAATGCCAGACCGGCAAAATTGGAACCGCCACCCACACAACCAATAACGACATCAGGGTATTCGCCCGCCATATCCATCTGCTTAAGGGCTTCCTCTCCAATTACTGTCTGGTGAAGCAATACATGGTTCAGAACGGAACCCAATCCATATTTCTTTTTCCCGGAAGATATTGCGGCTGCCTCAACAGCCTCCGAGATCGCAATTCCCAGGGAACCGGTACACGAAGGATCTTTATGCAAAATTTCGGCACCCGCCTTTGTTCGTTCCGACGGGCTGGCATAGACTTGGGCGCCATAGGTTTCCATGACAATTCGCCGAAACGGCTTTTGGTCATAAGACACCCGAACCATGAACACCTCCAAGTCCATATCAAAGAATTTACAGGCCATTGCCAATGCAGTGCCCCATTGACCAGCACCTGTCTCGGTGGTCATGGCCCTGGTGCCTTCAACCTTGTTATAGAAGGCCTGCGCAATGGCTGTATTGGATTTATGACTCCCCGATGGCGAGACACCTTCATATTTGTAATAAATATGTGCCGGAGTGCCTAAGGCCTTTTCCAAACGCCTGGCTCGGATCAGGGGGGTTGGTCGATACAAAGCATAAATCTCCCGAATTTCCCGGGGTATTTCAATGAAGGCTTCCTGGCTGATCTCCTGTTGAATCAATCCCATCGGGAATAATACAGAAAGAAAATCGGGAGTGACCGGTTCAAAGGTCGCCGGGTGCAGCACCGGCTGGGGTGGTGCCGTGTTGTCAGCATTGGCGTTGTACCAAAACTTTGGAATATCCGCATCATTAAGAATGAATTTTGTTGTTTCCATGATTGCCTCCAAAAATGGATCCTGAATGGTTGTGTCCGGACGTGCCGGTTGAACTGACGGATGACTGAAAACAGGATTAAAAAAATCATCCGTCCCGGTAGAGGACGGACGAGGTAGTGTCCGCGGTGCCACCTCACTTAGGCTGAGAAAAACAAATCCCCGGTGAATGCAATCGGGGAATTTCTTGCCAGCCTCACTCATTTCAGGTACGGCAGGGAAAACTGCTTATACCTTGCGCCCTGATAACGGTGGCGTCTCCGGCACGGGCTACTGAATTGATTCACCCTGCAACTCCAAGGTCCATTCAACGCTCCTTTGTGGGCAGGTTTTCAGCGACTCCTGCTCTCTGTTCCACCAGAATAGCGTTTACTCGTCCTCTTCAAGGTCTTTTGCTATTTGATTAGGAGGATTATATTCTTTTCAAACACATTGTCAAGGGTAACTCATTAATCAAAAGGTGGTGAACATTGAATATGAAAAGTCACAAACAACCAGGAAATCATCCGCCAGCACGCAGGGGAAACGAGAGTGTTTAGAGGAAATATCACATCAGAAGGATGAATTGAGAAAAAAAGTGATGAATGAAGATGGACCGGGGTGTCGCAAGCCAACCTGGGAAGATTTTCCATTTGGAATCAGCCCGGAACACTACACAGCCAGGCACGGCAGGTGCTTGGTGGGAGAATAACTTCAGACATATTGTTCCCCGGGAACACTCCCGCAGTGCCTGGCTGGTTATTATCTAACTTCGTTGATAGGTTAGATTCTGACCTCCAATGACCAAGGAATTACATTTGGATCGTAGAAATGATTCTGATTGGCCGATCTTCCCATGTTAACAGGACCTGCTTACAAGCAGGCTTGACCAACCCATGAAGAATATACTTCCATCCAGAGAAATGTTCTCTGTTCCCTTGATCAATGAGAGCGGTTTTTATTAATATTTTTCGTCAGTACCAATACTACCTGCCAGCGGCTTTCAAGAGGAGCTCACTTGGTTTGGGAGGCTTGCCACCATCCGGCATGGCAATATAACCAATGGCCATGGCATCCTGCACCATGCCGCGTGCCCGGAGAATAATGTGTTTGGCGGTTTCGTATTCCTGTTCGTATGTTATCCCGGTAAGCGTTGCCACACCCTGTTCTATGGCTTTCATGGCAACTGCAGCAGCTTCACGGGGAAACACATCCACTTCTTCCATTGTGGGCATGATGTAATCTTCGCTCAAACCCTTTTCTTCGGCCACTTTTGCCAGTTCCACTGCAGCGGCAATGCACATTTCATCGGTGATCGTCTTTGCCCGAACGTCAAGCGTTCCCCGGAAGATTCCTGGGAAGCCAAGGCTGTTATTTACCTGGTTTGGAAAATCACTTCGTCCAGTTGCCACTACTGCAGCACCGGCTTCCTTTGCGTCCCAGGGCCACATTTCCGGGATGGGATTGGCACAGATGAACACAACAGCATCCTTCGCCATCTTGGTGATCCATTCCTTCTGGATAACATCCGGCCCTGGCTGGGAAAGCGCAATGCAGACATCTGAATCGATCAGAGCCTCGGCAATTCCACCCTTGCGGGCGTCTACGTTGGTGATGTTACAGAGTTTCCATTTGTCCGCATATTCTGTTTTGCGGGCTTCAATGTCAGCCCGGTCCTTATGAAGAATTCCTTTGCTGTCAACCACCGTGCACAAGGCAGGGGTGGCTCCATAGGAAAAAATCAACCGGGTTATGGCAACATTGCTGGCGCCTGCACCGATGAAAGCAATTTTTACATCCTTCATCTTTTTGCCGACCACTTTAAGAGCATTAATTAGACCGGCCAGCGTTACACAGGCAGTGCCTTGCTGATCATCATGCCAAACGGGTATCTCACATTCCTGGCGCAATTTATCCAGAATATAAAAACACTTGGGATTGGAAATATCCTCCAAGTTGACCCCGCCAAGGCCCGGTTGGAGCAATTTCACGACCTTAATAATGTCTTCCGGGTCTTTGCTGTCAACCATAAGCGGAAAACCATCCACCCCCCCCAGGTATCGGTACAGCAATGATTTTCCCTCCATGACCGGCATACCCGCCTTGGGGCCAATATCACCCATGCCAAGGACACGGCTGCCATCTGACACAACAGCGACCGTGTTCCATTTATTTGTATGCTCATATACCTTTTCAGGGTTGTCTCGAATATCCAGGCAGGGCTTTGAGACCCCGGGTGTGTACCAGACCCCAAAGTCATCAATGTTACGAACTGCGCATTTCAAAGTTGTCTCAATTTTCCCTCGATAGAATGGATGGAGCGCCATGGCGTCCTCCATTGGCTGGTAAGCCTTGGCTTTCAACTCTTCGACAGTGAACTTTTGCATTTGTTTGGACATTTCATCTCCTTAATCTTGAATAGAACAATCATTTGCAACGATTATTTATATTTAACAAATTTAATGTTCAACAGTATGTCTGTTCGTTGTCGGGCACCAATGGTTATTAAGAATTTAAAGAGGAAATCCAATTGTTGTTACAGGTAGCCTGTGTGGACACATCAATTGCGAGGTTCCAGTTTTATTGGGCGCCAAATTCCAACACCGACCAGCAGTAATAAAAATGAGCAAACAGGAATCTTAATTATTCTACCACAACCATTTAAAACACGTTTGGGGTATTAATTAAATGAAAGATGGTGGATGTTAACTGTTCTCGAAAACCCGGTTGGGTTTTCTCCCGGGAAATGAGGGTGTGGAAAAGCCTAAATACACAAGGACACCGCCGCCAACCAACACTGCCTGTAAAGCGAAATCCATTGGTTGTTGTGCCTCAGTGATGTCTCATTATTCATCATGGCATAAATTCTGTTCATCCAGTTTTTGTTCGAGGTAAATATTCAGCCAGGCTTTCCATTACTGCAAACCGTCCAAGGTGGCGTCGAATCCAATACAAGGTCAAGAGACAGCCGATGGACATATACACCAAGCCAATGAAACCAGCCTCGGGTCCGAAGGCCCCGCCGGTTACCCAATCTGGACCACCCTGGTTTATGCTGAAGATGCTCTTGGATGCAGGTATCCCACTTACCGAAAAACCGAAAACCATCCCCTGGAAGAAGTTCCAGCTGATATGCAGACCCACCGGAATTGCCAGTTCACCGGTAAGGATATAGCCGAACCCCAGAAAGATGCCGGCAAAGGCGATGTTCACAGTGCTTACCAGGCTGGAATTGGGATTCAGCGCATGGAGAATGCCGAATACAACGGATGAAAGAAACCAGGCGATCAGAAGAGCACCCCGGCTGCCCAAGCGGAGGAAATTCAACCCTTCCGCCAGGTTGCGAAGGAGATACCCTCTAAAATATGCTTCTTCATAAAAACCCACCAATGTGTAAACAAACAACCCCTGTATGACTGGTATTAATTGGCTGGAATCGGTAAAAAACCCTGTGGCAGGATCGTTGATTGTGACCCAACCGAGTGCATATTCAACGCTAAAAATACCGGCCATTAGCGCCCCACCCAACAAAAGCCCGAAACCGAGCTGCCTCCACCAATATTTTTCCAGGTGAAAGCCAAAGTCACTAAAAGGACGTCTGTCGATAAACAATGCTGCAAGATACAAACTGACAAGAATTCCTAGGGAGGATGAAATGGCGGACAGTAATCCCATCCAGCCAGTGACCAGGTTGCCACTGCCCAAGTCCAGGGCGTCCAAGTTTTCCACCCTGAAAAGCAGCAGTAGGATCACTAGGAACAGAGCGACAACACCGGAAAGGCTGGTAAATATAAACCCTTGTAAACCGATCCTCCAGCCCGCGCGCAAGCGTTTCTCATTCGGATTCCAAAACACTTTTTTCATGGAAGCCGCGCACTCATTTTTCTTGGACGAAATACTCGTCATTAATCTGAACCCAATTCTCGGGAAGGGATGGAAAAAGCAAATCCCCAAGTACAGGGAGCGCTTTTATACTTTCTGCCACCATCCTTCCCACCACCCGTTGGATGGCAAAATGGGCGTTTTTTGCTGTCCTCAGGCGAACCAGGTGGTACAAATTGCGAAGGTCAGTTGTTAATAAAAGCCTGCGATTAAATGCGTTGGGGACAACGTATGAGCCCAGCCCGGGGTAAGTATTTTCCAGCAGGTCATAAGTATCTGCAGCTCCTGCCATCGCTGAACGAAATTGTTCCTCCAGGCCGGCATCTGCGATCAACCGTGGCAGGCTGAACCCGAGGGTTGTTCCCAGGGGTTGGGGGATCTGGGTCATCATGCGGTGACGTTTTAGTTCAAAATAGGCGCCCTGGTCCAGCACGAGGTCAAAAGTAAAACGCATTTGCTCCAGATCGCGCAGGGGAATATCATGCTCGCGCAGACCGGAAAGCAGGTCTTTTGCCAGGTTCCTTCTTTCTCCCGTCGACAACGCCTGAACAGCCTTCAGGGCTGAGGCAAATTCCATGTCCCCAAAATGGTAAAGAGCGGAAGCAAGGATGCGATCCTCCCCATCCTGATCATACTTAATCAGTTGGCACCAATCCCTGCCATGGGTTGTAATGACATTTTTCGCCCTTGCCGCCAATAAGGCTGGGGATTGTTTCAAGTTGGGTACTTCAGATGCATACTTGATCAAGGTGGGAACCTGTTCGATTGCCATTCGTTTAATCTCACGACCGACCTGTCGAACCTCCTCAAGAGGGTGGGAGAGCATTTTGTCCAGACTGTGTTCCAAGGCGCGAGCATTGATCGTGACGCCCACATTTGCCAGCGAAGACGCCGGGAGATAATACCTTGCGACATCGCAGGTCATGGTGTGGATTTTTCGCATCCTTGCTGCAGGATCATCGACCGATTGCCTGTCAATCTTTTGTTCCAGGAACGCCCTTATCTTGCTGGTTGATTCCCGGTATGACCTGAACAACACCTGGCAGGTTTTCTTGTATTGTTCCAGAAGAGGCGAGCCTTTTAATTCGGGGGGAATGGCATAACTGTCTTCATCCCAAACCTGGTAGCGGGTTGATTTTTCCGTATAGGATGCAAGCCGGCAGGATTCAATGGTCTCGATTGCCAGGCGGGAAACATTTTCCACTGCGATATGCAGTACCGCATGTTCGGCCACCGAAGAATGGCCGTATCCAACCACCCATTTCTCATGAAACCGGGCGCTTTTTTCGGTTGTCAGGTCTGAGGCGATCTCACGGAAGGATTCTGGTGAGCGTGAGGTTTTGGCAAATGTGACGGCAATGGTTTCAGGATCCAGCGAGCGTGGATCCAGAAGATAGATTTGCATTGATCGGGACATTTTGCAGTACCTCCCGGCTTTTGAGGATATCCTGTTTGATCTGTTCCACGAGAGCTTGAACCGTTGAGAATTTTTGTTCCCCGCGGATCCAGGAGATCAAATCCAGGCGGACATGTTGCCCATAGAGATCATCACTGAAATCCAGGAGATGTGCTTCAACACCAATTTTTCCTCCGGGAGCAGAAAAGGTTGGCCTAAGGCCGATGTTGACCACGGCCGGCCAATAACTGTCTTTATACCATGCCCGGCTGGTGTAAACACCAATTTTGGGGAGTAATTTTTGCGGCCAGATTTGAAGGTTGGCCGTGGGAATCCCAAGGGATTTTCCCCTGCCATCTCCCGGGACAACGACGCCTTGCAGACTATACCATCGACCCAACATGCTGCTGGCAACAAGTACATCTCCTTTTTGTACCGCATTGCGAATTTCGCTTGAAGAAATTTTTGTTTGAAGATTCGTAATTGGACTTACAATGTGCAACTGAAAAGACATTTCTTTGGAAAGTGCCTGCAGTACGGGAATGGTTCCTTCCTTGCCCCTGCCCAGGGCGAAATCGGGCCCAACCCAAAGGGACGTGAAATTCAGGGTCTGTTTTAATTCTTCAAGGAACGATCGGCTGGTCCTGGAGGCGAGGTCGCGGTCAAATTTCAAGGTGATCACTTTGTCCACACCCAACCGGGTTAATAATTGGGTTTTTTCCTCTGGTGATGTAAGGTAGAATGGCGAATTAACCCCTTTCAAGACCACCATAGGGTGGGGATAGAACGTAATAACCACTGCCGGGGAACGGTTTTTCCGGGCCTTTTCAATCAATTTTGAGATCAGGGCCTGATGGCCGAGATGCACGCCATCAAAAGAGCCTATGGTTATCCAGGCTCCGTCCAGGTTTTGGTCAGTAGAAAGCAAAGCTCCGGGCATCAAGGATGGGTATTATGAGAAAAAGACTTTTTTGGGCTTCCACTCGTTCGTTTCTTCGTCAAGTTCAAGAAGGGCGACCAGTTCACCCTGTTCACTGATTCCGCGCACCTTGTTGCCAAAACCAGGCTGGGCGGGAATGCGGTGGCCATGGCGAATGTTTTCAACCTGGTCATCAGGCAGTTCAACGGCAGGCCAATCGGTCAGGGTTTCTGCGGCTGGGATTACGTACTGGTACCAGGTTCCAGTATCAAAGGATTCGCGGAGCTTTCTTAAGGGCACAGCATCCCGGAGTGTGAAACGTCCGCTTTTGGTTCTGCGAAGCCCGGTAAGGTGGGCGCCGCAACCGAGCTTTTCGCCCAGGTCGTGTGCAAGCGAACGAACATACGTTCCCGACGAACAAAAAACATCCACCACGGCCTCGGGCGGAGCCCATTCCAACAGTTCCAGGCTGTAAACTTGTATCTTCCGGGGTTGCAAATCCACCTCTTCACCCTGGCGAGCCATTTGGTATGCCTTGCGCCCCTTCACTTTGATGGCTGAGTATGGAGGCGGGACCTGTTCGATCTCCCCAACGAAAGACTTAAGTGCTTCCTCGAACTGTTCTTCTGTTATTGCGACAGTCGCTTTGTTCAGGACCCTGCCCTCCCCATCATAGGTGTCAGTGGTTGTACCCAGGTTTATGATCGCCTGATACCGTTTATCGGAAGCAGAAACGTATTCAGATAATCGAACAGCCGGACCGATAAGCACGACCAGGACACCGGAAGCCCGTGGGTCCAATGTTCCGGTGTGGCCGGCTCGTTTGATCCCCGTTCCGGTGCGAATGATCTGAACGACATCATGTGAGGTAAGGCCGGCGGGTTTGTCGACAACCAGAACACCCGAGATCACATTTTTTGAATCATATTCTTCGCTTGTCATGATTTTTCCCCATCCTTCAGGTTGTTACGTTTTTCCATAAGAGAAAGATAATCCGTTTCCCTTTCAGTATTCCATTCACTTGATAAATACTTGCGGCTGGCATCAAGAATGGCTGGCACAACTTGCTCCAAGGTGCCTGATACATCAGCACCAGAAGCGGCTGGGTGCCCGCCACCACCAAATTGGAGGGCCAGGCTAGTTACATCCAATCCTGGGCGGGCTCGCCAGCTAACCTTAATATTGTTATTCTTTTGCTCGGTGAATATGATCGATATGTCCATTCCTTCGATGCTTGATAGGATGTTCACAAGGTCGGCATCATCGTTCCCTGGATACCCCGATTCTATTCGATCTGCCAGGGAAAGAGTCGTCCAGATCAATCCATTTTCCCGCTGCATGTTGGCAAGACCCCTTGACCAGTAACGGGCAGCTTCAAAACTCCTTTGATAGAGTTCGAGTTGGTAGATTTGTGAGAGATGGCCTCCCAATTCCATCAATGATGCTGCAGTTCTTAAAGATTGAGGGCTGGTATTGGTGGTCCTAAATCCAAGAGAATCGCTTACGATGCCGGTAAGGAGCACCTCTGCCACCCCCGGTGTGATGGGGAGCCCCCAGGATGGCAGGTTCTCAGCCAGAATGGCAGATGTTGCCACATTTTTGGGGTCAACAAGGTTATAACGGGCAAAGTTGAGGTTGGTAATGTGATGGTCAATATTAATATCCGGGACCTGGCCTTTTAATAAAGTTCCGGTCCTTGCCAGGTCGGAGCAATCGAGGACGATTGAAAGGTCATAGGGTTCTTTGGCGCAATAGCGCACCTGATCAATACCCGGCAGGTGTTTGTAACGTGATGGAGGACCATCCGGAAGGGCCATCTGCACTCTTTTGCCGGCTGCCTGGAGGGACAAGCCCATGCCCAGCAAGGAACCGATGGCGTCACCATCGGCGCGGATATGGGATACAAGCAGGAAACTTCCTGCTTCCGCGATCAGCCTGCCAACCTGTTGAAAAGTAGATTGCCCCATCACTCTTCCGGTTTTTGCTCCTCCTGCTCCCGTATGGAAGCCAGGAGTCTTTCAAAATGATCGGCTTTTTCCGGTGTTGGATCCCAGAAAAACCGCAGCCGCGGGAACGTACGGAGTTCGATTTGACTGGCAAGCCGTTTCCGGAGGTATCCTCCAGCGCTTTGCAGGCCTTCAAGAATTTCCCTGGAGCGGGCATTACCTTCTATGGCGGAAACATAAATATTGGCTACTGACAATTCCCGATCCACCCGTACGTCGGTGATTGAGATCCCGGCGAGCCGCGGATCTTTTACCTCTCGAATGAGCATTTCTGAAAGGTCCTGCCGGATACGGTCAGCAATTCGTTGAAGGCGCAATTGGGTGGGCATTCAATGGTTCCTTGTTATAGTGATAATCACGGAGTTCAGCCGCCAACCCGTTCTTTGGTGTAGGCTTCCACAATGTCCCCGACGGCAACGTCGTTGAACCCTTTGAATGCCATTCCACATTCAAAACCGGTTCGCACCTCGCGAACATCCTCTTTTTCATGCTTTAGCGACGACAGTTCTCCATCATAGACTTTTTCAGTTCCCCGCAGCACCCTCACGCGAGTGTTCCTTCGCACCTCGCCTTGCAGCACTTTGCAACCTGCGATGGTACCGATCTTGGATATGTGAAAGAGAGCCAGAATTTCGGCTTTGCCTGCAACAACATCCACATATTCAGGCTCAAGCATTCCCTTTAACGCCTTTTCAATGTCCTCTGTTATTCGGTAGATGATGTTATAGAGACGGATGGAAACCCCTTCTGCATCCGCCTTCCGACGGGCTGCGGGGTCGGCATCCACATTAAAACCAATAACGATACCATTGCTCGTTGCAGCCAGCATGATATCATCCTCGCTAATACCTCCAGTCTGGGCGCGCAGAAATTTAATCTTGATGTCGCTCTGATCAAGTTCATTCAGCGAATTAACGATCGGTTCGAGAGATCCCTGAACATCTGCTTTAACCACCAGGCACAGTTCCTGTAGATTGCCTGTTTTGAAAAGTGCCTGGAGACTTTCAAGGGTATTTTTTTCCGGAACCATATCAAGTTTTGACTGGTTAATTAACCCCTCAACGACCGAACGGGCTTCCCGTTCCGAGGGGTGAACATGGAAAACATCACCAGCCGAAGGACAACCGCTGAGGCCCATTACCTGTACAGGGGTGGAGGGGGCTGCTTTGCGCACTTTTTTTCCACGGAAATCGAACATGGCTCGTATCTTCCCATACGACATTCCGGCTTGGACGACATCGCCGGTCTCGAGTGATCCGTTCTGAACAAGCAGCGTTGCCATCACTCCTTTTGACCGATCCACCTCTGCCTCGACCACGGTACCAATCACTTCCCCGTTGGGATTTGCCTTGATGAACGTATTCTCGGCGATGAGAAGTATAGCCTGCATCAGGTCTTCCAGGCCGGTACCTTTCTTGGCGGAAACCGGAACGACGATCGTGTTACCGTCCCATTCGTCCGGCACAAGCCCAAGATCGGCAAGTTGTTTTTTTACCAGGTCCGGATTTGCATCCGGTTTGTCCATTTTGTTCAGGGCGACGATGATGGGAACCTCGGCAGAGCGTGCATGGTCTATGGCTTCCCGGGTTTGCGGCTTAACGCCGTCATCTGCCGCCACAACCAGAACCACAATATCCGCCCCGGCTGCGCCGCGGGCACGCATGGCGGAAAAGGCTGCATGACCAGGTGTATCAAGAAAGGTGATTAACTGGCCGTTGTGCTCCACCTGGTAGGCGCCAATATGCTGGGTGATGCCTCCGAACTCGCCGGCGACGATGCTTGTATGACGAATGGCATCAAGTAGGGTGGTTTTTCCATGATCTACATGCCCAAGGATGGTTACGACCGGAGGGCGCGATACCAGTTTGGCCGGGTCTTCCCTGTCAATTAGTTTCCTCCAGGCGGGACGAGATCCGGGGGTTTTCCCCTTCTCTTCATCTGCAACCAACTGTTGCAGGGAAGCCACAAAACCCAGTTCAGATGCTACGATCGCGGCTGTATCATAATCGATTTGCTGGTTGATGGTTGCCATAACCCCGTTGGCCATAAGCGATTTGATCAACTGGATCGGGCTGGTATTCATTTTAATGGCCAGGTCACGCACACTAATGCTGCCAGGCAGTTCAAGGGGTTTTTGCCCGTTGTCACTCATCACACACCTCCATATATCGTGCCCCCACCGGCTTACTACCACCTTCATATAGAAATCTGTTCATTCAAGGACTGCCGTCCTTATTGCCCGGCAGATGGGCACGAGCAGGTCGGGTGGGGGATTATACGCTTGCCATCTTCTTCCGTCCAAGTGAAAGCCCTGATCTCAATTATTCTTGGGCGTCCGGCTTGGTTTTTTCCATGTCATCAGCCAAACGGGCAAAATAATCAAGAAGGTTTTGCCTGTCTGCTGTGCTGATCTCAACTTTCAACGCATGGGCCAGGGAACCTTTCAGGGCTTTTTCCCAGCATGAGCGTTGATTGTGAATATATGCACCCCGCCCTTTTGCCTTGCCTGTTGGATCGATTTTGACTCCCTCCGGTGTCCTTACAATCCTTGTCAGTGTCCGCTTTGCCAGGGTTTCCCGACAGCCAACACACATCCGCTGAGGTACATGCTTCATTCCGAATTCCTTGTTTGCTCACCTTCCGTTTCAACCAGGTGCTACAACTCCCAGTTCCATGCATCGTCCCCTCGTTTATGTTTTTTATAAACGAGGGTAGTATCCCGATCGGGGTCATACTCGACCTCAACATGTTTTTTCTTCTTTTTCTTCTTCTTGCTGGTTGTATCGGTTGCCTCAACTTCCTCTTCCGATTCAATGTCCGCCTCTTCGAAGATGACATCAGGCCTCAGGCTGAACAGTTTGTCAAAAGAGGGTTCTTCTTCCTCGACCTGGGTGGTACCTTCTGTGGCCACAGGTTCAATGGCTGCCTCTGAAGGAAGGTCGCCAATTTCTGTTCCCTGCCCGGTGCCTGGCAACTCCATCACCTCGCCTGCCGGGGCGGGTTGGGCATCCTCGGATGTGTCCTGGAGGGTTCCAGTTGCTTCAGGCTCACCGGCGGCAAGGGCCGATTTGCTTTCCTGGTCTATCGCATCCATGAGGCGGTTGATATCCGACATTGCCCGAGGGCCGATCCCCTGCAGGCGAAGGACTTCGTCGGGCTGGGTTATCATTACTAGGGCCAGGTCGCCTGTTGTCAGAAAGCCTGCCTCCTGTAAAATGATCGCCACATGCTCCTGAAGGGAACTCTCGAGAATGGGCTGCTCAAATGCGGAGGGTGGGATTGTGTTGCGAATTTGTTGAAGGATTTCAGCCTGTTCCGGAATTACCTCTTCCACAACCGCTTTTCTGGCTGTCCGCTTTTCGAAGCGATCGACAAAATGAGCCATATGGTCGTATTCTTCCGGTGTCAACGGCCTGTTCTCGGCTTTTTTGGCCAGCAGTGCCGACATCTCCTCCCGGGATTCGTCTGAAATGGCGGCCGCTTGACATAATTCCGGTTCCTGTTCCAGGCGATAGAGGATGTCGCCCAGGGCTTCTGAAACGCTCTTGATATCGATTCTCCAGCCTGTCAGTTTGGCCGCCAGGCGGGCATTCTGCCCATCCCTGCCTATGGCAAGGCTAAGTTGGTCTTCAGGAACAACAACGGTTGCCGTCTTCCCGCTCGTGCCGTCAATTTCATTCAGGTACACACCGGAAACCCTGGCTGGACTGATGGCCTTGGCTATGAAGGCAGCGGCGTCGGGATTCCATTCAATGACATCGATCTTCTCATCATGGAGTTCACGGACGATCGCCTGGATGCGAACACCGCGAATGCCCACACAGGCGCCTACCGGGTCAATTCCACTCTGGCTGGCCGAGACCGCCACCTTTGCCCGTTCCCCCGGTTCACGGGCGATGGAACGAATCTCAACCACACCATGGTAGATCTCCGGGACCTCGTTTTCGAGCAGGCGGCGGAGGAAGTCGCGGTGGGTTCGGGATAAGAGGATCTGCGGGCCGCGCGGGCTATCCTTCACTTCGGCAACGAGCGCGCGAACCCGGTCGTGTATCCTGAAGCGCTCCTGGGGGATCATATCCTTGCGCAGCATTGTGCCTTCGGCCCGCAGTTCAAGGCCAATGGTGAGGGCTTGTGAGTTCACTGCCTGGACGATCCCGCTTACGATTTCCCCCAGTTGTTTGGAATAGAAAGCGATCTGGGATTGTCTTTCTGCATCCCGTATCCGCTGCTGGATGACCTGACGCGCGGTCTGAGCAGCCACCCTGCCGAAATCCCTGGGTGTACTGTCAACCATAACCATGCTCCCCACCTCGGCAGCAGGATCGACCTTCAGGGCTTCCTCGATCGAAACCTCGGTACGTGTATCCTGGACTGAATCGACAACCTCTTTTTCAGCGAATACACTTACCTGACCGGTTTCCGGATCCACCCTGGCTGTGATCTCCTGTGCAGTTGACGCATTGACTGCCCGGCGATAGGCGGATACCATGGCCGATTCGAGTGCCTGGAGGATGACCTCTTTGGGCAATCCTTTTTCCTCCAACACTTCATTGAATGCCAGTAAAAATTCGTTCTTCATGCCTTGCCACTCCAAACCAAGTCCATATTACGCAGAAAAGTGGGGGCTGCCCACTTTCCGGTGCAAACAATCATGCTCACAACCAAACGCGAACCCATTTTACCATACAGGAACCCGCCCTGCAAGGTTTATGGATGAAAAGCCAAGTATGGTAAAATACGATTCCGGGAAGATCTGTCCACTCACAATGTATTTTTATCCAGACATTTTAACGAATGAAAAATGCAGGTTATACTCATACAGGATAACTTATGAATGGAAAAGACAGCCCACAAGATGTGATCAATAAGTACCAGAAAAGACAAAAAATTTTGCCCTTTGTCATTGGCGGATTGGCCGTGGTACTCGTGATCATTGGGATTGCCATTCTGGTTGTCTGGTTTGCCAGACCCGGAGAGGGAAAGATCTCCCTGTTTTCCAGCAAAACACCGACCGCAACGATTACGCCCACACCGACAGAGATCCCCCCAACTGCAACCCCAACGGAAACAGCCACGATCACCCTGACCCCAACCATCACGGAAACGGCAACCCCCTCGGGCCCTTTTGAGTATGAGGTCAAGGAAAATGACAATTGCTGGGAGATTGCCCAAAAGTTTGATGTGGACATCAATGTCTTGTTGGCGATCAACAATTTTGGCGGCAATTGCCCGATCTCTCCCGGCCAGAAGATCCTTGTGCCGGCTCCCAACCAGGAGTTGCCAACCGAAACGCCTTTGCCCACCGATATTGTTCGGGGGACCAAGATCGAATACCGTGTGAAGACCGGTGACAGCCTGGACATAATTGCCTCGAAGTTCAACAGCACAAAAGAGGCCATCATCAAGGAGAACAAGATCACCGACCCCAACAAGTTGTTCGCCGGCCAGATCCTGATCGTCCCGGTCAACCTGGTCACCCCCACGCTGACGGTCGTGCCGACCAGTACCGCGGCGCCTATGACCCCCGGCACACCCGGCGCCCAGGCCACTCCCACCAAGGCAGCAACAGTGGGAGCGGCCACGCTGCCGCCAACCGCGACATGGCCCCCATGATCCAGGGAGAGTTCCTGCCGCCCCTGTAATGGGGCGGTTTTTTTATCCCGCCCGGGGTGTTCAGCGTCGTTTATCCGTTGCCTGCCAGTGCCATCGTAATCTCGAGGCGCACCCAGGGCTGCGGTTCGAGTTTCAAGGCCTTATCCAGTGCCCGGCGGGAGCAGTGGTTATTGATTTGACCCAATGCCCATGCGGAATGGGCGCGCACAAGGGGCTCGGGCTCCTCCAGCAGGGACCTCTCCAGGAAGGGAACGCTTTGGGGGTCCTTTCTGTTCCCCAGGACGACCGCAATGTTCCGCAAATACCCTTTTCTGCGGGCACGGCTAACGGAAGACGATTGGAATTTGGCTTTATAGTCTTCCGTAGAGATCAACAATTCCCGGTTCAGGTCGTCTGGAGGCCAACCCGCCAGAGGTTTCAGTTCGGGAAGACAATCCCAGCCCTTATCAAGCGGTCGGCTGTTCCAGGGGCAGACGACCTGACAAACGTCGCAGCCGAAGATCAGGCTGCCAATGGACTGGCGGAGTGCCAGAGGAATGATGCCCTTGTTTTCGATCGTCAGGAAGGAAATGCAGCGGCGTGCATCGATCGTTCTGTCGGGAAGAATGCACCCTGTGGGGCAGGAATCGATGCAGCGGTGGCAGTTGCCGCAGAGATCCGAAATGTGGTCCGGCAGAGGCTGGGCCCATTCGTCCAGGAAAATTTCAGCCAGGAGAAAAAACGAACCCTCCCCGGGCAGGAGAAGGCAGGAGTTGCGACCGATCCACCCCAGGCCGGCGCGGCTGGCCAGGCTGCGCTCCAGGATGGGCGCCGAATCGGAATAACCGGACCAGGAGACCTGGCGTCCTGCAAGGCGGCTGAGCCTTTCCGCCAGTTGGGCAAGGCGAGCCTTCATGACCAGGTGATAATCCTGTCCGCTTGAGTAGGCTGCCACTACCGGACTTCCGGCTGTTGCCGGCAGGGGAGGGGCGTGGCGAAAGCCGAGAACCACGATCGACCGGGTGCCGGGCATCAGGAGGAGCGGATCCCTTCGCCTGGCCAGGGAGCGTTCACTGGCCAGGTAATCCATGCCCCCATGGTGCCCGCTGGCCAGCCAGTTCTCGAAAATGTGGATATGGGGGGGCGTTTCCGGCGATGTTACGCCGGCAACGAAAAAGCCGAGGCGGTTGGCCTCGGCCTGAAGATCATGAAGAAGGATCATACAACCTCATGGTCGGAAGGCGGCCTTATTCCCTTGTATCGAACAACAGGTTGAGGGTGCCGATCACCACGGCGTCATCGTTAACCAATTGCCAGGTGGTGACGTAGCGCCCGGGGATATAAGGTGCGATCATATCCACACGGATATCAATGGTGTCGCCAACGGGCACTTCATTTGTCAGGTAGTACATTTTTGCCCGGCTGCCTTCCACCCCGCTTTTATAGCGGATGTAGAAGGTCTTGTTCCAGGTGCGCATGCCGATGTTCTTGACCGTCCAGACGATGTCGAAATCCTGCCCAACGGTGAAAACCGTTCCGTCGGCGGGCGTCTGGGTGATGTACTGGATCATGTCCGTATAGGGTGTGCGGGTTGGTTTGGCGACACCCCCGCCGCCGCCCGAGACCCGGGTGGATGTGGCCTTCGGCGGCAGGGTCATGGTGGCAGGAACGGGGACCGTGGCAAAGGGGGTGTTGGTGAATTGGGCTGTGGCAGAGGAGGCTGCCGTGGAGGTGGCTGAAAGGGGAGTGTTGGATGGGCTGAGCACGGCAGCCAGGGTAAATTGCGACTCCACCGTCTGAACGACTTCAGTGCGCAGGGCGTCCAAGTCGGGGGTGGGGGCCTGGGTTTCAACCCTGCCGGCGGCTGTGAGCAGGGCGCTGCAGCCGGTGAGGAGCAGGACGGCCAGGGTCAGGGCGAGGAATAAGGAAGATCTCATGCGTGCACTCCTTTGGGATGCGGGTGCCTTCTCATCCGGCTTCATTTTCAACCGACAGGTAGAAATTGTCAAGGGCGATGAATTTTTATAATCAATTTAGAAATTACATTGTAAACTTGGAATACACTCAAACATATAATTGTAGATTCAAGTCACAAGTGCAACTTTGATGGTTGAAAGAGGCAAGCTGGTGT
>CAYQUO010000005.1:0-181183 GCA_964420835.1 uncultured Anaerolineaceae bacterium | reverse complement strand
TTGACTGGAACTCTCTCTATTTTCTACCTTTTCTATGGACTTTTGTGACTGTAACCAAAGATGAAGATTCGCTGGAAATAAATCCAAATATTGGTGTATAATATTAGATTGCATGTCAACCAGAAATAATTTTCTTGGGTCTGGCGTTTGAAGAGTGATTCTTCGACGCTCGTTGCGATTAAAGTGGATGAATAACCTAGGAGGCGTTTGTGGAAACTAAGGAACTTGTAGCGTTACGAATTGGCCTCGCCTCTCCAGAAACGATCAAAACCTGGTCATACGGGGAAGTACTGAAGCCGGAAACGATTAATTACCGAAGGCTCCGACCTGAAAAAGACGGCTTATTTTGTGAAGCGATTTTTGGACCAACTCGCGACTGGCAGTGTTATTGTGGCAAGTACAAGAACCCCCGTTACAAGGGAATTGTCTGTGACAAGTGCGGCGTAGAAGTAACCCGTTCGTCTGTTCGGCGCGAGCGAATGGGGCATATAAAACTGGCAACCCCGGTTGCCCATATCTGGTATACCCGCAGAATTCCATCCTATCTGGGTCAATTGTTGGACATTTCCAGACGAAATCTTGACAGGGTATTATATTTTGCTCAATATATTGTTACCTTTGTGGATGAAGACGCCCGCCAAAAGGCACTGAAGCGCCTTGAGGATGAGATCAGCGTTTCCGAGCGTGAAGTTGCCGCCCAGGTCAACGCTCAGATTCTGGATATCAAGACCAACCGGGATAAAAAACTTGCCGACCTGCAGCAAAAGAAAATTGAGTTACAGGAACATGCTGACGAGCAGATCGCCCAGCAATTGGAACCGGTGATCCAGGAAGGCCAGACATTGGAGCGGTCTCTGCAGGAAAAGACCGGACAAGTGAGCGCGGACGAAATCCGTTTTATCGCCACCGGGCATGTAATTGTACAAGCGGGTCAGAAGATCACCAATCAGATGATCTCCAAAGTACAAAAGGCGGTAAAGGAACAGCTTGAAGTGATCGAAGGCCAGTTCAAGGAACAACTGCAGAGGGATATTGACCAGATCGAGATGGAGCGAAACCAGATCCGTGCAGAATCAGACGAACAGATGGAAATGTTGCGCAACCATTTGGAGGATAAATCCTCCGAAACACAAGGCCTGAATGCTCGCATGCGTGACGAACTGCAGGAACTCCGCCCTTTTACCTTCTTGAATGAAAGCCGTTATAGGGAGTTAAAATCCAGGTGGGGCCAGGTGTTTCGGGCGGATATGGGCGCAGAAGCCTTCTTTGATATTTTAAAACGTCTTGACCTTGAGAAACTGGCCGCTGAGTTGTGGACAGAAGCACGTACGTCAAAGAGCAAACAAAAACGCAAAAAGGCGACCACCCGTTTAAAGGTTGTGGAATCATTCAGACGCTCAGCGAACCGACCGGAATGGATGATCCTCACCATCCTTCCGGTTATTCCTCCTGATCTGCGCCCGATGGTACAGTTGGATGGCGGTCGGTTTGCCACCTCTGATTTGAATGATCTTT
This sequence comes from uncultured Anaerolineaceae bacterium, assembly GCA_964420835.1. Taxonomy (GTDB): domain Bacteria; phylum Chloroflexota; class Anaerolineae; order Anaerolineales; family Anaerolineaceae; genus CAYQUO01. The sequence continues at coordinate 179,668 of CAYQUO010000005.1, read as the reverse complement.
ACCGCCGTGTGATCAATCGAAACAATCGATTGAAACGATTGCTGGAACTGGGTGCTCCGGATGTCATTGTGCGAAATGAAAAACGCATGCTTCAAGAGGCCGTGGATTCGCTGATTGACAATTCGCAACGGGGGAAGGCACTTTCACGACGCGGCAGGCGCGAGTTGAAATCCCTGAGTGATATGCTAAAAGGGAAAAAAGGCCGCTTCCGTCGCAACCTGCTCGGTAAACGGGTGGATTACTCCGGGAGGTCGGTAATCGTTGTAGGCCCACAACTAAAACTTTACCAGTGTGGTCTGCCAAAAACCATGGCACTTGAGCTTTACAGGCCTTTCGTGATCTCACGCCTGGTGTCCCATAATTATGCAGCCAATGTGAAAGGTGCCCGGAGGTTTATTGAGCGCAACCGCCCTGAAGTTTGGGAGGTGTTGGAAGAGGTTATCAAGGAACGCCCAGTTCTCTTAAACAGGGCGCCGACTCTGCACCGACTGGGCATACAGGCCTTTGAGCCCGTACTTATCGAGGGCAGCGCTATCCAATTACATCCGTTGGTGACAACGGCCTTCAATGCCGACTTTGATGGCGACCAAATGGCGGTGCATGTTCCATTATCCGAAAGGGCGGTTTGGGAAGCCAGGAACCTGATGCTTTCTTCACAGAATCTGCTCAAGCCTGCAGATGGAGAACCCATCATCAGCCCATCCAAGGATATGGTTTTGGGTGTGTACTATCTGACGATGCTGGATGAAAGATCACGCGTTGGTGATGGAAGAATATTTGCAGATGGTGATGAGGTTGAGTTGGCATACCAATTGGACCAGGTGGACATTCATGCCCGCATCAAGGTCCGGGTTGGCACATGGTATGATGACCAGGGGAACCGACTATCAGAAAAAACAGAGAAAATTGTTGACACCACTGTTGGCAGGGTAATCTTTAATAGAATCCTTCCTGAAGAAGTCCAATTTATTAATAGTGTATTGGACAAGGGTGGAGTGAAAGACCTGGTTGGACAGGTATATGAGATTTGTGGGCAGAACATAACCACAGAGATCGCTGACCGGATTAAAGATATTGGTTTTGAGTTCTCCATGCGTTCCGGTTCGACCATCGCGATGGCGGATATCACAATCCCCGAGGCCAAGGAGCGTATCCTGGCGGAGGCCCAGCAGGAAGTGGAAAATGTGAATCAGGCTTGGAGGAGGGGATTGCTGACCGACCAGGAAAGGAATGAACGGGTAATTGAAACCTGGCAGCAAACCACAAAGAAGGTGGCTGATTCTGTTCGTGATAATATGGATCCTAACGGAACACTGGCAACAATGGCCAACTCCGGTGCAACAAAGGGAGGTTTTGGGCCGATTGCCCAGCTGGCCGGGATGCGTGGCCTGATGGCTGACCCGGCAGGTCGAATTATCCGTTTGCCCATCCAATCCAATTTCCGAGAAGGGTTGACTGCACTCGAATACTTCATATCCACCCACGGTGCCCGAAAAGGCCTGGCAGATACAGCCCTGCGAACAGCTGATGCAGGTTATCTCACCCGTCGGCTGGTGGATATTGCGCAAGATGTAATCGTGAACGAAGAAGATTGCGAAACGGAAGAGGGAATTCTTATACGCAAATCGGATGATGTTGCGGGCCAGGCGATGTCAGTGCGTCTTTTTGGCCGCCTGCTTGCACACCGGGTTGTCGATCCGAAAACTGGTGAAATACTCGGACAGCGTGATGATATGCTTGACCACGACCTTGTCCGGAGGATTATTGCAGCTGGTGTCGAAGAGGTGCTTGTACGGTCGCCGCTAACCTGCTCACTGGAGCATGGAATTTGTGCCAAGTGTTATGGTATGGACCTGGGAAGAGGAAACAAGGTTGAACTTGGCGCGGCTGTAGGCATTGTGGCTGCTGAATCCATTGGAGAACCGGGTACCCAACTCACCCTGCGGACCTTCCACACCGGCGGTGTGGTTGCAGGAGGTGATATTACAACCGGTTTGCCCAGGGTTGAAGAACTGTTCGAGGCCCGACGGATGCCCAAAGGAGAAGCGGTGATCACCCAGATCGCTGGCGTGGTCACGATCATTGCGTCCGATCGCATTGGTGATCAACGATCCATTCTTGTAGAACACAGCGAGATGGTCAGTGATGAATATGACATCCCGGATGAATGGAAGATCCAGGTAAAAACCGAGAGCGAGGTTTCCACTGGGGACCCCATCGCGACCCACGGTGATGCAAGCATTGTTGCCCAGCATGCAGGCAAAGTCCGAGTAACGAAACGCAAGGTCATCGTATCCTATGAGCAGCGCGAATCAGAAGAATATGACATTCCAACCACTTCCCGTTTGGTGGTCAAGGAAGGTGAACACGTAGTGGCAGGACAAGCACTTACCGAAGGCTCACTGAACCCTCACACGGTTTTGAAGATCAACGGCAGGGAAGCCTGCCAGATGTACCTGCTTAGTGAGATTCAGCGGGTGTACCGTGCCCAGGGACAAAACATCAATGACAAGCACTTTGAAGTGATCATACGAAAAATGCTTGGCAAGGTTCAGGTAATACGACCCGGGGATTCCCCATATCTGCCGATAGATCTTGTAGATCGCCTTGAGATGCGGCGGGTAAACGAAAAGCTGGTCTCCGAGGGAAGACAACCGGCGAAGTACATGGACGTTCTCCTCGGGGTCACCAAAGCCTCGCTCAGCACGGATTCCTTCCTTTCAGCCTCGTCATTCCAGCATACGATCAAAGTGCTGGCAGGTGCAGCGATCGCCTCATCTGAGGACCCGTTGTTCGGCCTCAAGGAAAACGTGATCATTGGAAAATTAATACCAGCAGGGACTGGATTTATCCATGGGCGTTTCCAGGAACCAGCCGAAACTGCCCCGGTTGCGGAACAAACAGATGTTCTCAATGGCGCTGAAACCTCTGAAACCTACGAAACCTTGGAAAACCCAGGAGTAACCGATCCCCCGGTGGCAGGGTAAGAAATAAAAAGGCAGGATCAATCCTCCCCTAATAAAACAGGGGAGGTTTTTTTTACCTGCCATTCCTCTTTTGGTTGACCTATTCCAGTTTTAAACGTAAGATAAATTAAGAGATTTTTCCGAGTGTTTAAGGAGACTATATGGAGCTTGGCCTTGTAAAAAAGGTGGATATTGATGGAGAGATGCAGCAATCCTATCTGGATTACGCCATGAGCGTGATTGTTGCCAGGGCATTGCCGGATGCCCGTGATGGTTTAAAACCTGTTCAACGACGCATCCTGTATGCAATGGCCGAGATGGGGATTGGCCCGGATGGTGAGACGAAAAAATCGGCCAGGATCGTTGGAGAGGTATTGGGGAAATATCACCCTCATGGGGATATGGCCGTTTATGAAGCCATGGCCAGGCTGGCTCAGGATTTTACCATTCGCTATCCCCTGGTTGATGGTCAGGGAAATTTTGGCAGTGTTGATGGTGACCCGCCGGCAGCGATGCGATATACGGAAGCGAAACTGACCGCATTTTCCATGCAACTGTTGGCACAGATTGACCAGGATACGGTGGATTTCACCCGAAATTTTGATGAATCGTTGAGGGAGCCGGTCGTGCTGCCGGCTGCTGCACCCAATCTGCTGGTGAACGGAGCCAGTGGGATCGCTGTTGGTATGGCCACCAATATTCCGCCCCACAACCTTGGAGAGGTCATCGATGCCCTCGTTCACCTGATTCATGACTGGTCGCGCATGGGTGATATCGGTGTACAGGACCTGATGAAATTTGTCAAAGGGCCGGATTTCCCAACAGGGGGGATTATTATCCAGGAAGGGGAGCAGGAGGAACTGCTTACTGCTTATGCCACCGGAAGAGGTCGAATTATTGTACGAGGCAAGGTTCATGTGGAAGAAATGGGGCGGGGGCGAAACGGGTTGATCATCACAGAATTGCCATACCTGGCAAACAAAGCCAGCCTTATTGAACGGATAGCAGAACTGGTTCGAGAGGGTCAACTGGAGGGAATCGCAGATCTTAGGGATGAATCGGACCGGCAGGGAATGCGTGTAGTTATAGAACTGATCCGAGGAAATGATACAGACAAGGTGTTAAGAGAGTTGTACAAGCGGACACCATTGCAAACAACATTCGGGATGAACATGCTCGCGTTGGTTGAAGGAGAGCCGCGGTTATTATCGTTAAAACAAGCCTTGCGGGTATATCTGGAGCATCGGATAAATGTTGTACACCGACGGAGTGAATTTGAATTGGATCGAGTTCGCAAACGCCTGCACATCCTTGAAGGATTGCGGATTGCCTTACAAAACCTGGACGAGGTGATCTCATTGATCAAAAGCTCCCCGGATGCTGAAAAAGCAAAGGAAAAATTGTGCAAACGATACCGATTGAGCCCAATCCAGGCGCTATCCATTCTGGATATGCAATTGCGTCGACTTGCTGCGCTTGAAAGAAAGAAGATTGAAAAGGAATACAAGGACCTGTTAACGAGAGCAAAAGAACTCGAAAGCCTGCTCCGATCTCCCAGGAAAATACGTCAACAGGTAGAAAATGAATTGCTCGAATTGAAACAAATCCATTCTGATCGACGAAGAACTCAGATCGCCAGCTTGGGAAAAGGGGATTCATCCAGAAACCTGTTGACCGCATCTGCATTAACGCCAGCACACGACTTATGGATCGGCATTACAGCGAATGGAACAATTGGCAGAAAACCTGGTGAGAAACCCCCCAGGCTAAGCGGAAGAGCGGCGCCCTTGTATATTCTTAAAGCTGATACCCGGCACATTGTCTATCTGGTTACATCGGACGGCAAAGCTGCCACGGTATTGGCAGAATCCCTCCCAGAGGTTGAAAAGTTTTCCGACGGCTGTCATTTTTCAAAGATCTGTCCTCTTGGAATCCAGGACAGGCTGGCAGGAATCTTTACCCTGCCAGGGACTAATGATGCGCCGCTTGAAGGAGGATATCTTATTGGTGTAAGCCGCCTAGGTATGGTGAAAAGATCCAGCCTCGTCGAACTCCCTTTGTTGTCATCGCAACCCTTTTTGCTGATGAAGATCAATCCGGGGGATGAATTGATCAAGATACTCCTTACAAGGGGAGATGCAACGATCCTGTTGGTTACTTCCCGGGGCATGGCCATTCGGTTTTCCGAAGAAGAAGTACGGCCAATGGGGTTGATTGCTGCCGGTGTGGCTGGCATGAAACTTAAAAATGAGGACCAAGTCGTAACGGGAATTACACCCCAGGATACCGACGAAGTGTTGTTCGTTGCCTCTAGCGCGAGGGCTTGGCGAATCCCTGCTATAAGTTTTCCATTACAGGGACGGTATGGCCAGGGTGTGACAGCCTGCAAACTGGTTCCGGGTGAATGGATAAAAGGGGCAATCACTGGCAAACGCACCCAGGCTGGAATATTGCATTATTTAAAAGCGGCATCCGAAATGGTGAGGGTTGACAGTGTTCCGGCAATGAAACGGCAAGGGAATGGTAAGGCAATTGTTGAAATGAAACCTACCGATCTTGTTACGGGAATGACGATGGTCCAGAATAATCTTGTGTTTTGGAGCAATCCGAAAGAGAAGAGGAACAAAAAGCCCGCCTAAATAGAACCAAGTTGGAAGGAAAAATGACCCGAAATGAAATTTAGTAATGGTGGTTACAACGGATTTACTGTGAAAAAGCTGTAGTGGTATAGGATTTTCCCGGATGACAAACCAAGGGTATCTGTTCCGTTGATGATCTTTCCTGTAGAACCAACTGCCTGCCATTTTAAGTAGCGTGCGTTCCCGGTGCCAGTGACACCTGTCAGGATAAAGGAGGCATTTGGGAGTGTTTTACTAAAGAAATTTGCATACCAATTGCGCAACGCTGCGATTCCCTGCACCGTTTCGGAGGCTGTAACATGCACGCAATTCGTATCGTACAGGGCGGCAATACTGGCAGTGTTTCGGGAATTGACAGCCTGAATGTACTTGCTGGTTATATCCTGCGGAATGGTGGGGGTTGTGCCCCAGGGAAAGGATGCGATTGCATCCCACATCGAGGTTAGAATCGTCCTCCCGTAATACCACTCATAGAAACTGGCGGCGGTAAGGTTTAAGGAAATACAGTTGTTTAGAAATTCAAGCGCATCTCCAGCCGTAGGATCCCAGGTTCCTGCCCGGTATACAGAACCGATGGGGATGATAGGGCGAAATGGTGTTATTGCCTGAAACTCCTTCAAGCAGCGCTTCAACTGGGCGCCCGGGTTATGAGCTTCCTGCCAGTATACCTGGGGCATATTGTAGTCGCATTTGTTTAAAAATTCCGTCCAGGGCAACTGCGGATGATAGGTGGGGTATCGATAAGAACAAAGCGCCACGGGAATTGAAGGAATACCAGCGCGCAAAGTGGACATAAATCTTCGAGCAGCTTCTTTTTTGCCGGCTTCTTTATATTCGGCCTCTGCGTCAATAATGTAACCATCCAACCCCAGTTCCAGTATTCGCTTGACTGCAATCTGTGCTTCTCCGGTTGGATTGTCACCGTACACATAATGCCACCCCCAAGTCTTAATGCCCCGGTTGCGCAGGGCTTGAATAACAGGTGGTACAAGGTCTTTGCCGGTGGTACGATTGATGTTGTAAGAATAGGGGCCATCTGCGATCTTGATCATCACATGGGTTAAACCGGCAGCCTGTGCTGTTGAAGCGATGGCCTCGGCGTTTCCACCCTCACACCGTGGTATTTGCCAGATCATGAAGCCTTTTCCGTGCAATGTCATCCGTTAATGTCCTTTTTCCCCTGGTTTGCCCGGCGAATAAGTCCAAATCAAGCCTGGTCGTTACGAAGGCTGTGGATTGCCTTCCAATCCCAGTTGGGGTGCAATACTCCTCATGGCATGAATTACGTTATCCACGTGCTCCCAGAGATCGATGCCAAATTCTTCTGCCGCCTTGGCAATCTCATCACGGTTCGCTCCGGCAGCAAAAGCTTTGTCTTTCCATTTCTTTTTCACAGATGAAGATTCCAGATCATACAAGGATCGGGAAGGCCGAACAAGAGCAACAGCGGTGATCAACCCGGTAACCTCGTCGCATGCTGATAACGCTTTTTCCATTTGGCTTTCGCGACGGATCCCGGTATGGTCAGCGTGGCTTAAAACGGCGCGGATAATTTCTTCGGGAACATTCTTGTCCCTCAGAATCGGGGCGCCAGCCTGGGGATGTTCTTCCAATGTCGGATGGATCTCCCAATCGAAGTCGTGCAACAGGCCAACAATACCCCACAATTCCTCGTCCTCCCCGGCCTTTTGGGCGTAAAACCGCATGGCGGCCTCAACCGCCAGCATATGGTTGATCAATGCCGGATTCTTAATGTATTCTTTGACGATGCTGAAAGCTTCATCACGATTCATAGTGTTTGCTCCCTGGATAAATGATTGGTCTGGTTTAACAAAATATTATGATACTGAACTGATGGGGCATCCATCCAGAAAGGTTAATACATCGATTGCAAGATAGATGCCAGATTGACCGGACCGGGCCGTTGACCTTTTTTATTTGTCTTCGAACGATGCCGAAGTAATAATTGGTTCCGGTTGACCAAGGATGGGAAGCGGTTTTCGAACCCAAAGATCCCACATCGCTACCAGGGTTGCGGGAAATTCGCGCAACTGCCAGAAGCGATGCCCATGGACCTGGTAAATACGCCGGTCGGCGGAAATTCCATTGGCTTCTACACCCAACATATTGCAGGTATACAAGGCACGGGGCAGGTGGAAGTTCTGTGTGACCAGAACCGCGCTGGTCAATCCAAAGATTACACGGGCCCGATAACAGGTGTCGTAGGTTCTGCGCCCGGCATAATCCAGAACAATATCTCCGGCAGGCACTCCCAATTCAATGGCATATTCAGCCATGGCACCAGGTTCATTATGGTCAAGGGTGCGGTTATCTCCACTCATCAGGATCTTGTTCACCTTGCCGGAAAAATATAGATCCACTGCGGTTGCCACCCGGTCTCTAAGCACTGGCGTGGGTGAACGATCCCGATTCAACCCTGCACCAAACACAATTGCAGCAGGGGCGGCGAAGTTATCGTTCATTGACTTCACCCGTGTGCGACTGTATAGGGCAGTGATCAAACGGGGGATGCCAAATAAAAAGACCGACAAAATGATCAAAAAGAGGATCGTTTTCAAAAGGATGTTTATAGTCTTCCTGAAAAGCATTGCCGGATTGTATCACATCCACTCGGATGGGTCACAAATGTGTTGTTCCATAAAGGGAGAGGACAGGGGAAACCACAACAAGGTAGGGCAGCTGAAAAAGATCGAAGCAGGCAGGAAGAAAGAACGATTATAATCGGTTACACGCTTCCCAGTGAGGAATTAATTGGAGGATGGGATGTCTACAAAAAAAACCATTATCCTGGTGACTGCGACCTTGGTGCTCCTGGTTCTGTTATTAGTGTTGATGCCAAGGTTTTTAGCCTCAGTGGTTAATCAGGCCACGGTAAAGGCCATGCAGCCTTTTGAAGAGGCAAATCAGCAATTAAAAACACAGGTTTCACAACTTCTGCACCCAACCCCAACCATCATCCCAGACCCTGTCACGATCATCCATGAATTAAAGTCCCTGGCCCGGCTGGAAACCATTCAATACTCCGTTGAGAAAATCATCACAGCCGAGACAAGGCAAGGTCAATTTGCTGCATTATTCGGGGATAAACTTCTTTTTGTGGCTCATGGCAAGGTCATAGCCGGGATTGACATGGAAAAGTTGAGTGGAAATGATCTTAATTTGCAAAATGGTATTCTTCATGTTACCCTGCCGGAACCCGAGGTGTTCATCGCAACACTGGATAATGATCGGTCGTATGTTTATGACCGGAAAACCGGCATTTTCACTAAAGCCAGCATAGAACTTGAAACTTTGGCCCGCCAGGCAGCAGAGGACGAAATTCTTGAGGGAGCCATAAATGATGGGATCCTGGATAGTGCCCGGGTAAATGCAGAAAACTACCTCGCCCGTTTATTTAGGCAATTGGGTTACAACGAGGTTGTTTTCAATCAATCCAACTCCCATCAATGATCCAAAAGATGAAAAATAAAGCATTATCTTTAGGAAAAGGAAACAAGGCTTGGGATGCATCGGTGAGGCTTGTAAAAAAACGACCGATGGTTGATGTACATCTCCAAGATGGGCGGATTCTGTCCGGAAAGCGCGGGCTGGAAGTTGGTAAATTCCTACAAAGTCTTCCCGAGGTTGACAATCCATTAATTGTTGGAGCAATTGTCAACGGTGAGCTCCGTGAACTTACCTTTCCAATAGAAATGGAAGCGATGGTGCGCCCTGTAACCATGGCTGATGCAGATGGAGCAAGGATCTATCGCCGCTCCCTGGCTTTCCTGTTGGTGGCTGTCTACGAGGAATTATTTCCTGGAAGCACCGTATCAGTTGACCATTCGGTCGCTTCTGGAGGCTTCTTCTGTTCTGTATCTGGCCGTGATCAATTAACGCCTGAGGAACTGAACCAGCTCGAAAACAGCATGCGCAAAATTGTGGCATTGGATCTGCCTTTTGGAAAAGCTCAAGTACCGCTGGATGAAGTGGTCGCTTACTTTAAAGAAAAGGGCTTGGACGACAAGGTCAAATTAATGAAATACCGCTCCAAACCCAACCTGGTTTTATATACCTTGAAGGGTCATCGTGATTATTACCATGGCTATATGGTGCCCTCAACCGGCTTTCTAAAATGGTTTGGAATTATTCCTCTGGAGAATGGTTTCATATTACAATATCCCAGAAGACATATTCCTTGGGAGTTGCAACCACTCCCGGAGACCAGGAAGCTTCTACAAACCTTTTTACAATATGGAAACTGGTTAAATCGCCTAGGGATCGATAATGTTGGATGCCTGAATGATGCCATTCAAGACAACAGGATTCGTGAGGTGATTCTCGTATCTGAAGCGTTGCATGAGCAAAAAATTGCTGAGATCGCCACACGCATCGTTGATCCGGAACAGCCCTCCCGAATCATATTGATCGCGGGTCCTTCCTCATCTGGCAAGACCACCTTTTCAAAAAGATTGGCAGTCCAGTTGCTCGCCAAAGGAGTGTCCCCCTTCCCGCTTGAATTGGACAATTACTTCGTAAATCGGGAGTCCACCCCCAGGGATGAAAATGGGGATTATGATTTTGAAGCACTTAACGCGCTGGATATTCGTTTGCTGGGGGAGAACCTGCATGACCTGGTTTCCGGGAAAGAGGTTATGATCCCTCATTATGATTTTAAAGAAGGGAGACGAAAGGCGGGTGAAGTCGTTAAACTTGATCTTGAGCAGCTGATTATCCTTGAGGGAATTCATGGCTTAAACCCCGACCTCCTCCCGGGCATTCCACCGGAACATACATTTCGAATTTATATATCAGCTCTGACACAGCTCAACCTGGATCGTCACAACCGAATTTCAACAACCGACACCCGATTGATCCGGCGGATCGTTAGAGATGCACGTGAACGGGGTTATTCAGCCCGACAGACTATAGCCCGTTGGGAATCGGTCCGACGGGGAGAAAAACGCCAAATATTCCCATACCAGGAAAATGCAGACGAGATGTTCAACTCTGCGCTGGTTTATGAACTTGCCGCTTTAAAACCCCTGGCTGAGCCCCTATTACGCCAAGTTCCGTTTGGCACGGATGAATACATAGAAGCCAAGAGGCTGCTGGCTTTTCTGGATTGGTTTTTGCCTTTGGGCGCAGAATGGATCCCGGAAAATTCGATTTTGCAGGAATTTATTGGCAATTCCACCCTGAAGGATTTTATCATCTGGCGCAATGGGACGGTTTGAACCCATTGAAAAAAACAATAAAACAAGCCCCTCATCAGATAGAGGAGCTTGTTTTTATAGAGGTTTCGTTATTAATTTATGTACTTTTTCATTACTCTTGCTAGGCGGGATATCCCTTCGTTAATTCTATCGGGTCGTTCCGCAGAAAAATTCAATCGCATCGTATTGGTACCGCCACCACACGGGAAGAAGGATTCACCGGACACGAACGCAACTCCTTCTTTAATTGCATCAAGGAAGATGTCAGAGGTGTTAATCGTTTCCGGTACGGTTACCCAAAGGAACAAGCCGCCATCCGGGTGGGTCCAGCTGACGCCTGGAGGCATATATTCTTCCAATGTTTCCAACATCACGTTTCGGCGTTCACGATAGGTCGCCTTTATAACCTCGATGTGTTTGTCAATGAATCCGCCTTTGCCCACTTCGAAAGCTAATAATTGATTAAATGTGGAGGTGTGTAAGTCGGTACCTTGTTTGGCCTGGACCAGTTTGGCGATCACTTCTTTCGGGGCGATCACCCAAGCCATTCGAATTCCCGGAGCCATTATCTTTGAGAAGGTACTGAGATAGATGGTATTCCCTGAATATCCTTCGGGATCCTTTCGGTATTGACCATCCAGAACTGAGACCGAAGGCAGGTGTTCCCCTTCAAAACGGAGTTGTCCGTACGGATCGTCTTCAATGATGGGCACACCATAGCGGTCTGCTACCTTCACCAATTCCTTTCTCCGTTCAAGGGAAAGGGTCACTCCGGTTGGGTTTTGAAAGTTCGGCAGGACATAAATGAATTTGGGGCCAAGGCGGATATATTGGTCCAGGTCTTTGGTTGTCATTCCGTCATTATCAGAAGGGACGGCTACATATTCAGCGCCATAGGCGTTCCATGCCTGTAAAGCGCCAAGGTAGGTGGGCGATTCGACCAAAATACGGTCGCCCTGGTTAATGAAGATCTTCCCAAGCAGGTCCAATGCCTGTTGTGATCCAGAAGTGATCAGCACATTATCAACACTCACGTTAATGCCACACTGGATGGTGTGTCGGACGATCATTTCCCGCAGTGGAAGGTATCCATCGGTTGATCCGTATTGCAACGCTTCCGTGGCTTTTTCGGTTAATACACGACCACAGGCTTCCCGAAATTGTTGTACAGGAAATACATCCGAGGCAGGCAAGCCGCCCGCAAAAGAGATCACATTTGGGTTTGCGGTGAGTTTTAACAACTCGCGGATTGCTGAGCCTTTCATCCGTTGGGTTCGTTGCGCAAAACGGTGTTCCCACGGGGTTGTATGCATATTATTCTCCTGATGATGTACAAAATTGATTGCGCAGATCAACTTCCAATTTATCAGTTGGATTTAGGCGGTTTGGGGAACCGGCTGACGATTGTTGCCTGGGTTGGTAGTGTTACTTTATCACCGGCGACCAAAACCGAAGGGCTTTTACCTGTTTGCTCAGGAGAACCCTGGTAGATGAAGATGGGGGTGCCTTCGAGGGCTGATTTTTCCTCCACGAGGGCTTGCCCGGTTAGGTAGCCTTCAATATCAATGGCGCAACTGGTTACAGTACCAATCACACGACCTTTTTTATCGATGACCGGGTCCCCCAAGTGTGCCATACGTACGCCTTTCTCATTGAAACGAAAACGAGCGACGATGGATTTACGGCTTTTTTCGCGATCGATATATACCTCCCTTCCAACGAACCATGGCTTATAGGTTTTAACATAACCGCCAAACCCAGCCTCTGCAACTCCAAGATTCATTTCCCCCCCCATTTCGTGCCCATACAACGGGAGGCCGGATTCTGTTCTAAGAGAATCTCTGGAACCCAGGCCACAAGGTTTTAGGCCAAATTCTGCACCTGCTTTCATCAATGCATCCCAAAGTGCAACAGCCTTTTCCGGATGAACAAATAATTCAAAGGCCATCCTTTCACCAGTATACCCGGTTCGGGAAATGACCAAATTAAAGTCGCCAACCCTGGCTTCGCAGAGTTCCGTCCTTTTCAGGCCCATAATGCGATGTCGATTTTCGTCTTTACAACCAAGAGCCAAAAGGATATCGCGAGATTTAGGCCCTTGCAGGGCAATATCGACCAGCATGTCCTTTTTTTCCTTCGGATCTCGGAGGTTCCTCAGGACTGCCTTCCTGCCAAAAGCCTTACAGGAAGGTCGCTGTGGATCCAGGAGGTATTTCCCTTCAAGCACCCCATTCAACCAGGCCCAGTCTTTATCGTCATTTGAAGCGTTCACAACAACCAGGTACTTGTCCCTGGCTCTTCGGTACACCAATGTATCGTCAAGCACATTCGCATAAGGATCCAGGAAATGGGTGTAACAGGATTCGCCTACATCCAAGGCATCAATATCATTCCCACAAACGCTGTCGAGGAAAATTACCGCATCATCCCCTTCAACCTGGTAGACACCCATGTGGGATACATCAAACAAGCCAGCAGCCTGCCGGCAGGCCAGGTGCTCTTCCATCACTGATGAATACCAAACCGGCATCTCCCAGCCGGCAAACGGGACTATTTTTGCGCCAAGTTTGACATGTGTTTCGTATAATGGAGTCCGTTTCAAGTTGCCTTCTTTTTCCACCCATTTAAACTCAGGAAGTGCCTTCCCTTGGTGGGATCCAATACCTATGTAGAATGGTTTGTCACCAGGCTCTGGATGAGCCGCAGGTAATTCGCAGGGCTCCCCCTTGGTCTCCAGGATGGCAATCGAGCCGGGCATCCTGCGAGTGATATCATCATCGAACTGGATGTAGCCATCAGAAAGATCCTGTAACCAAAGTCGGACAAACCCGGCGTGTTCCGTCGGAAGGGTGATCTTGTATTCGCCGGAGTTTGCCAGCGACAGACAAACCTTAATGGGGCCTTTGGGAGTATTAATGAGCGAATTCTGTTTTTGCCCGGCAGTTAAGGCGTCCACATCACTGGCGAACGCATAATGAACGAATTGCCGGACGTTCTTCCCCTGGAGGACAAAGGTGCTGGTTTTTTCTCCTGAATGGATTTTGTCATCAATATACATAAAATGAGGATAGCCGGTTTTTGTGGGTTCGCCATCGATCCCTGCCGCTTCGCTGATCTCTCTAACTTTGATCCGGGCATCCTCAAGAACATCGAAATCGATTTTGGCACGGGTTGCCAGGCCCTGGCGTGTTTCGATCGTGTAGGGTTTCAATGCCTTGAGCACATCGGCCATGATGTCGGCAACCTTGATCATGTCCTTGTCAACCAGGCCACGCTGTGTCATCCAGGGAGTTCCATAACGAATGCCAGAGGCATGCAGGGCTGACTTGTCGCCCGGGATGGTGTTTCGATTGAGGACGATCCCTGCGATATCGAGAACCCTGGCAGCAAGATCACCATTCAGAGGAGTTCCATCTGGACCGGTAATGCTCTTGCAATCCAGATTTCCGAGGTGACTGTCCGTTCCGCCAAAGGGAATGCGTAAACCGCGTTTTTCAAGCTGGCCGGTCAGTGTTATGCAGTTCGATACGATCTGGGCTTGTAGTTTTTTAAATTGCTCTGTTCGAGCTAATTTAAAGGTAGTAGCCAGGGCGGCGAAAACATGGACATGGGGACCACCCTGTTCGCCCGGGAAAACAGCCTTGTCGATCTTTTTTGAAAGTGAAGCGTCCTGCGTAAGGATACAGGCCCCTCGTGGCCCGCAAAGGGTTTTGTGTGTGGTGAAGGTGATCACATCCGCCAATCCGACTGGACTGGGCACCACCCCGCCGGCAATAAGGCCGGCGATATGGGAGATGTCCGCCAGGAAAAGGGCGCCCACCTCGTCAGCGATCGAGCGGAAGAGAGACCAATCCGGTATCCAGGGATAGGACGAGTACCCTGCGATGATCATTTTAGGCTTGCATTCCACAGCCAAAGCGCGCACCGCATCATAATCAATTTTTTCTGTCGATGAATTGACATTGTAATGGAATATCTTGTACCATTTCCCGGAACGGTTAACAGAGGATCCATGAGTAAGGTGTCCACCATGAAGCAGATTCATCCCCAGGACTACATCACCCGGGTTGATTAGATGGTAAACCGCATTGTTTGCCGGGGCGCCAGATAGTGCCTGAACGTTTACATACAATTGGTCTGCGGTAACTGCCTGGGTGGCAAAGGCTTCCGCACACCTTCGGCGGGCGAGGGCTTCAATTGCGTCAGCATATTCCACGCCCTTGTAGTATCGAGGGTCCGAATGTCTTCGATAATGAGCCAAACGAGCCGGAAAATCCAGGATCTCGGTTTCGGACATCCATCTCGTTTCCTCATCGGGATAGCCTTCAGCATAAAGATTCTGGAAGGTGGAGGAGAGCGATTCACGAACTGCGACCGGGGCTGAGCTTTCGCTTGGAATTAATATCAATTTTCGGTATTGGCGTTCCGCCTCCAGCTGGTTCAGATGGTGGACATCCGAATCCAGTTCGGCTAGTGTCCCTCGAAATAGAAAATCACTCATTTTGTTACTCCTTATCAGGGGTTGTTGTATTGGTTGACCTTGACCACTAAACAGGTGCTCATGTCCCATCTCTATTGTATCCATGAAAGTGGCTGGGTCAAGTGTTAGTATGCATGGATATAAATCACGAGAACACCAAAACGCTGTCTAGATACTGCTTTCTATCGGATAATTCAAATTATAAAAATCAGAGCCAGGAACCTTCCCGGACGTTCCAACTTGTAGGCTATAATGTCAGGCGCACATCATCGCATTTGATCCTTGCATGGATTGATGATATTCAATTGGGCCATAGGAGAATTGCACATGAGAGACGAGCGTGTTGATAAACTGGCAGAAATGCTGGTCAATTACTCTGTTGGGGTAAAACCAGGGCAAAAAGTACTGATACGCGGCGGATCGGCAGGCCAACCGTTGATCTTGGCCACCTATGCAAGTGTATTAAAAGCTGGCGGTCACCCTGTTGTTTTGGCTGAATTGCCAGGAATAGAAGATGCCTATTTTAACCTGGCATCTGAAGCGCAACTCCAGTTTGTCCACCCGGTGGAAAGACAGTTCATTGAAACTTATGACGCACGAATCTCGATTATTAGCGACAGCAACACCAAGTCGCTCAGCCAGGTTGACCCGCAGAAGAAAGTTATTCATTCCCGGGCGCGCACAGATCTCATGAAAACATTCATGGAGAGGTCGGCCAAAGGAGAATTAATGTGGACGGTTACCTTGTTCCCGACAAACGCCCACGCACAGGACGCAGAAATGAGCCTGGAGGCGTATGAAGATTTCGTATTTAATGCATGCATGCCAGATTTGAAGGATCCGATTGGCTATTGGACCCGCTTCTCGGAAAAACAGCAGAAAGTCGTCGAATGGCTGAAAGGGAAAAAAGAGATCCGGGTTAAGGCTCCGGGGACTGATCTTAAATTGAGTGTCGAAGGGCGTATTTTCATCAACTGCGATTGCCATGCCAATGTGCCGGATGGTGAGATTTTCACCGGCCCGGTTGAAGCCAGCGTGGAAGGTTATGTGTCATTTTCATACCCTGCGATTTATGGCGGCCGGGAGGTGGAGGGTGTTCGGTTGTGGTTCGAAGAAGGGCGGGTGGTTAAGGCGACTGCAAGCAAGAATGAGAACTTCCTGCAAAAGACACTTGAAACGGATGATGGCGCCAGGCGGGTGGGAGAGTTTGCAATCGGCACCAACGAGGGAATTCAGAAATTTACCCGCGAGATCCTGTTCGACGAAAAGATTGGAGGTAGTTTTCACATGGCTTTGGGTGCAGGTTACCCGGAAACCGGAAGCCAAAACCAGTCAGCCATTCACTGGGATATGATCTGCGACCTCCGTGAGGGTGGAGAAATCCTTGTTGATGACGAGTTGTTTTATCGAAATGGAAAATTCATCTTTGGGTGAGCTCCGGATAAGACATCTATGGAAACCGGTTGGACCACACCTCAAACTCCTGCCGTAAACGGTCGGAATAACTCAAACATCAGGGGATGTGCAACCTTTCTTCTGTTGATCGGTGTATCACTTTGGGTGCTTTTCCTGTCTGTGTTGGGATTGTTATCCGGTTGGATCATCGAACAGGGTCTTTTTGATGGGTCCTTGGGTTTTCCCGACCTGAGATGGTTGGCAGCCTTAATCGTTGGGGCGGGTTTGGTTTTTCCGCTGCTTGTACTCAGCAAAATAATCAAAGATACCCAACAACAATCCATCTATCATACCTGGTTGCTCGCAGCCATTTGGTCATTATTGTGTTTCCCGATACGGTTCCTGCCAATAACCGCATTTCAATCTGTTAGTTCCCTGCAGATACTCATCCTGGGGGTATTCCTGGTGTTGATTGAGATGAGGCGGCGAAAATTCACAAGCAAAATCAAAATTGCAGGTCAAAAACCAAGCTCCATTGGGATTGGGGTTTCTCTCGGGCTGCTTACCGGGATACCCTGGACTTTTTGGGGCGCACTTGGTTCGGTGTTGGACAGCCTACTGGGTCTTGCAACTGGCCTCCTGACGGGCTTTCTGGCTTCCTGGTTGTTGGAACATGGATTAATGGCTGGGGTCACACCGAGTGTGTCTGATGGAGATGACAAACCGGTAGTTCTTCATAAGTTCACCAGGGGAAAAATCGCCCTACTGGGTTATACCGGGTGCATCCTGATGATCATTCTGATCACGGGAGTTGCCATGAACGGGAATCAATGGATCGTGTTAACAACTGTTCCAGTGACCGCAATACCAGGCACCTTTCTGTTGGTTGGAAGCGAATCGCGAAGCAAGTTCTGGGCGGTGGCTGCGTTGGCGGGGATCACCACCGCATGGCCTCTTATGTGGATGGATCCGGATGAATTAATGCTCGTTTCCTCCTTGGGTCCGGGGGAACTCATGGCCTTGAGCTTCAGGGCAGCTTTTTTTACCGTAGTGATCTTATTGCTGATGAGCCTGGTGATTTTTGGCCTCAGACATCGCCTAAGGGTATTGGAACTTTCAGTTAATAAAAATCTCACTTTGATCGGGATAAGTGGATTACTTCTTTTCGGAACTTATTTCCTATGGGGCACCCCGGGGTTTTACGGCGAAAAATGGTTTGTGATCTTAAATAGCCAGGCTGATCTTACCCAGGTCAACAATATTGCCAGTTACAAGGATCGAAGACAATTCGTATATGACCATCTTGTGGAGCATGCCGAGGCTTCCCAGAGGGAAATCCGCCGTTCGCTGGAGCGTTGGGGGATTGACTATAAGCCATACTACCTGGTAAATGGACTTGAAGTACATGGCGGACCGGTCATTCGAGCTTGGTTGGAAAACCACCCCGATGTGGAACGTGTTCTGCCCAACCCGCAACTGCGGCCGCTTCCAAATCCTCCCAAAGCTGCCGCTGGTACCGCGACCAAAGATGAAGGGCCGGATTGGAATCTGACCATGATCCACGCGGAAAAGGTGTGGGAGATGGGCTATAGGGGAGAGGGCATTCTGATCGGACAATCGGATTCTGGCGTTCAAGGCAACCACCCGGAACTGGCTGACAGTTACCGGGGGAGGAACGGCACAAACGAAAGGAACTGGTATGACCCTTGGAACCATAGCGCACAGCCGGTTGATATCGGAGGGCATGGAACCCATACCCTTGGGACCATCCTGGGTAATACTGTGGGGGTCGCACCGGATGCGGAATGGATCGGTTGTGTCAACCTGGCCCGAAATCTCGCTAACCCGGCATTTTACCTGGATTGCTGGCAATTTTCCTTTGCACCTTTTCCACAGAATGGTGATCCATTCCGGGACGGCGACCCCAGGAATGGCGCCATGGTCCTGAACAATTCCTGGGGTTGTCCGGAGGTGGAAGGTTGTGATGCTGCGACATTCGCCTCTGCTGTTAAAGCCTTGCGGGCTGCGGGGATTTTTACTGTGGTCTCTGCAGGCAATGCAGGGCTAAGCGGATGTGGTTCTGTCAAGGATCCACCGGCCATTTACGATGAAGTCTATTCAGTGGGTGTAGTCAACTCCTCTGGTTCAATTGCGAATTTTAGCAGCCTGGGACCGGTATCCGTGGATGGCAGCAACCGGGTAAAACCGGACATTCTGGCACCAGGGGAGAGGGTGCTGTCTGCATATCCCGGAAACAGTTATGAAGTAACCAGTGGCACCTCCATGGCCGGTCCTCACGTTGCTGGTGTGGTAACACTCATTTGGTCGGCAAATCCGGGGCTGATCGGCGATGTTGCCACCACCGAGAAGTTGATCAACCAGACAGCCAGCTATTATTCCGGCTGGGAGCCGGGGTGTGATCAAACGGCGGATGCATTTCCCAAAAACGGTTCGGGGTACGGCTTGATCGATGCCCATGCAGCCGTAAAAGCGGCTTTGGAACTTATACAACGTTAAAGAAGAAAAGTGATTTCGCACCCTAGTATAAATGAAGGGGTTAACGATTTATGAACGCATCGAAAAAGGAAATCGTCAGGTGGAACCCATAGACGAGAAAACCCTGGAACAGGCAGTACAGGGCGATTCGGATGCATTCAGCAGGATTTACGAGCAGTATGTAGGGCGAATTTACAACTACATATTTTACCGAACTGGAAGTGTCCCGGAGGCGGAAGACCTGACAGCGAAAGTGTTCTATCGAGCACTTGGACATATACAATCTTATGTCAACACGGGCATTCCTTTTTCAGCCTGGTTGTATCGTATTGCCCACAACCTGGTGGCAAACTGGTACCGGGATAATCAGAGACGGCAGGAAGTACCGCTGGAAGGGCAACTAAACCTGGAACCGCCGGACGACCTTCCTGAGTTATCGGTGGTCACCGACCAGGAAAGGGAAGTCTTGCTGGCTTTGATCAGAGAACTTCCTGCAGAGCGTCAGCAATTGTTGATCCTGAAATTTGTGGAAGATCTTTCAAATGCAGAAATCGCTGTGATCATGCGCAGAAGCGAAGGTGCGATAAAAAGCCTTTACCACAGAACCTTGGTCGTATTAAGAGATAGTATGGAAAGAAACTTGTATCAAGGAAGGGGAGAATGACCATTTACCAGGATGCAAAACAACTCAAATCCGATCTTATTCACGATTTGGAGTTTAATCTCGATCAAATCATGGCACCAATCAGGCCGAACCCTGATTTTATCTTGGCGTTACGGAAGAGGCTGACAAGCAAGCCGCATGTTACAGTTGAGCAAATTCCCAAGTACCAGGCATTATTATTAATCCCGGCAGGGCTGTTTTTGGCTGCCTTCCTTGTTTGGATCCTGCGACGAAATCGTTGAACCGAGACTAACCAACCCCCAATTTCGCAGCCAGTTCGGCTTGACTTGGTTCCACCAGGATGGAACCGTCCGGGAAAACGATGGTTGGTACACTTCGATTACCCCGGTTCGTTTTTTCCACAAAGCGCCGGCTTTGTTTGTCCGAATCAATGTCAATATAAACATAGGCAATATTGTGTTCAGACAAAAACTGGCGCGCCCTCCTAGTGTCTCCGCACCAGGAAGTTCCATAAACCAGGATCGTTCCCAGAGGATGTCCTTCTATTCCTGACGAAATTACTCGTGTGGGTTTCTTGTGAAATAATAGATTCAACCTGGTTAATATGTTCATTTCATGGGTTCGCCTTTGGTAATTTATAATATTTGCAATGTGGATGCCACCATGAGTTGACCATGGTTGTTATCCACTCGATTGAAGTTTCGAGTTGCTGAATGAAATTATAACAAATCCAGCCGGAGTGATTGGCTGAATGCTTTTCAGAAGAACTATTTAAATTCAGGAAATTACCCTTTATCCCACTCTGTTTATTGTGTGTAGGTATTCCGGACCCAGTCTCCGATGAGCCAATATTTAAAGTCATAGCCCTGGTTGGCTTGAATGGCGGCATAAACACCATAACAAAGGGCGGCAATGGGTATCGCTGAAATAACCAAGGCAAACGGGATGAGGCAAATACCGACCAATATTGCCGAGAGGAAGCCAACAACCGCCCACGCAACGGCTGTTATTATGCCTCCACCCACCCACCCAACCAGTTGAAACAGGAAAGCCTGCAGGGATTGATAAGCCACATAGCGTGAACGTTCCTTGTAGACCAGGTATATCACCAGGGCTGCAACCGGACCAAGGACGGCTGAAAAGAGATTAATAAGAATGCTGAGGTGGGCCAGCATGGACCAGGTTCGTTCATCTGCCGGGCTGACGGCTTGAACGGGTTGCGGGTTGGAGGCTGGGCCCGAGGTTATGGACTGGTTATCCGGTTCAGATCTTTTTTGAGGGCACATCCAATGCTCCTTAAGGGCATAATAGATTGATCAATATGATGAACAAGGGTCATCATATAAAATTACGAATTGGATCTGGAAAAGTTGCAAAAAAACCCTCCCGACACGGGAGGGTACACCAGGGTTGAAGCGTTAACAGGACTTATGCCCAGCCCTGGTTCTTTACAAAATTTGTGACCACTGGAATCTCGATGTATTCGCCTTTGTTGGCTTTGACGGCGTAGACGATCAACAGGATCACAGTTAATACGGAGGTGACACAACCGACTATGACGAAACTTAGAAGAAAGTTCACCACCCACAGTACAACGCCGAGAACCAGGGCTTGCATGTAATGCGCCTTGATGAAGGGGCGGTTCTTTTTATCTTCCATCAGAAGAATGACAATGGGAATCACGGGGGTGAACAGGTAAGATAGAAGAGCCCAAAGCCTGTCATCGCTGGTGATCTCAGGTGAAACAGTTGATTGATTGGTCATGGTTTGCCTCCATTTTGGTTTAATTGGATTGAATGTATCTATTTTACATCAAATTAAACCGCTTGTGTTAAAATCGCATAAATGAAATCTCGGGTAATTTTTATGGGATCACCGGAGTTCGCCCTGCCAATTTTGACCCATTTGGCAGAACGAATGGCAGTCGTAGGGGTTGTGACCCAGCCTGACCGTCCTTCAGGCAGGGGGCGGAAAATGACTGCTCCTCCAATCAAAATCCTGGCTGAAAAGATTGGCTTGCCGGTAATCCAACCCGTGAGGTTAAAGGATCCTGGCGTGTATGAACAGCTTTCAGCCTGGAAGCCCGACGTGGTGGTGGTGGCAGCTTTTGGCCAGATCCTGAAACCAAACGTGCTTGAGCTGCCATTTCACGGATGTATCAACGTGCATGCATCCTTGCTTCCAAGATGGCGTGGGGCTTCGCCCATACAGGCTGCAATCCTTCATGGGGATACCCGAACAGGCATCACCATTATGAAGATGGATCCCGGCTTGGACACGGGTCCGATCCTTGATCGCAGGGAGATGGACATCCTACAGGATGATACCACGGGAACCTTGTCGATTAAACTGTCCAACCTGGGGGCAGAACTTCTGCTTGAGACTTTGCCGAAATACCTCGCTGGGGAACTGTATCCGATTCCACAGGATGAATCCCTGGCCACAACAACGGGATTAATCAATAAAGAAAATGGCCAATTGGATTTTCAACAATCATCCACCCAGTTGGAAAGAAAGGTGCGGGCATATAACCCCTGGCCCTCGGCCTTTTTAACCTGGAAGGGAGGGGTGCTCAAGGTCTTGCGCGCCGCTTCAATCGAGGGGCAAGGGAATTCACCCGGTTGGAGCACCGAAGTACAGGGAAAACCTGCCGTTTACTGCTCTGAGGGGATTCTGGTATTGGAAGAGGTTCAGCCTGCCGGGAAGACACGAATGCCAGGTGAGGTCTTTCTGCGGGGCGCCAGAAATTGGCTCAATTCAAAATTATAAAGGTCGGGATATTCATTTTCCATGAAGGGCGATTCAATGGAAGCATTAAGAATTCTTTGTGTTGGCGCCGGAGCAATTGGAACTTATCTTGCTGGCAGCCTGGCCCTGCAGGGCCATAAGGTAATCGTCGTAGAAAAGGGTGAACGAGCAGACGATCTAAAAAAACGGGGGCTAAGATTATGGATCGGCGGAAAGTTGCATAAGACTTCTTTGGAAGGATTGGCTGTTACGTTGGAGGACGCTGTAAGGCTTGGACCTTTCGATATCGGTTTCATTGCTGTAAAAGGATACGGCACTTTATCACTGGCCAATAGTTTGGTCATGGTGCGCGATAACTTGCCAGACATGATCTGTTTTCAAAATGGAATTGGACATGAGGCTGGATATAGGGAATACCTTGGTTCCGAAAAAGTCTTTGCAGGAACAGTGACAAGCGCCATCGGACGTAACAAAGAGGGGGAAGTCTTCGTGGAAAAAAGACGCGGTGTTGGATTGGCTGGTGAAAGCAATATATTGAAAGTTCTAATTCATGAATTCGCCTCTGCTGGTATTCCGGGACGGCTTTATCCGGATGAAAATTCCATGAAATGGTCCAAAGTGCTCACCAACCTGCCTTCAAATGCCATGTCAGCCATCCTGGATATGACCCCTTTCGAGGTGTACGGCAACCCTCTGGCTTATAAGCTGGATAAGTGGCAGATGAAGGAAGCCATTTTAGTTATGCGAACCCTGGGAATCCCCATTACCAATTTACCCGGCACTCCTGTGCGTGCCATGGCATGGTTGTATGACCATGGTGAATGGCCCGCAACACGGTTCCTGTTGCAGAAGGGAATTGGCAGTGGTCGTGGGGGGAAAATGCCCTCCTTCCATATCGACCTTCACAGCGGCCGACAGGCAAGCGAGGTCGAGTACCTGAACGGCGCGGTTGTCCGTTATGGCAAGGCTTGTGGAGTTCCAACACCAATAAATCACATGCTTTTGGATATTTTGACAAAACTTGTTAAGGGAGAAGTAAAGAAGGAAGTATGTTTCCGTAATCCGCAACACTTGTTCTCCCTTCTGCCTAATTACAGTATGTGAATCAGGGAGTATTTTCCCTGGCGGCAATCCTGTTTTGTCTTCCGTTTAAGACAGGAGAATACCACGGCGGATTATTGTGATTGATTTTTCGTTTTGCAGTTTTCCGGCTGGCTGTATTTCTTTTTCCATTCAAAAAGCTTGTTCAAGGCTTCGATGGGGGAAAGCGTATTGATGTCGATGTCGCCGATTTCCTTCACCAGTGGATTGGTTTCCGGAAAAAGAGCCATCTGCTGTGAAGAGCCGGGATGAAGGCTGACCGCTCTGCCGGAACTGGCCTCGAGCTGATGTAAAATCGCATCCGCCCGCTGGATCACCGGTCTGGGAAGGCCTGCCAACTGGGCAACATGGATTCCATAGGATCGATCAGCACCCCCTGGCACGATCCGGTGCAGAAATACAACCTGGCCATCTGATTCGGTCACCGCAACATTGTAATTGCGAACTCCAGGGAGAAGTTCTGCAAGTTGCGTTAACTCGTGGTAATGGGTGGCGAACAAGGTGCGGGGTCGCAGTTCCGGATGGTTATGCAAATACTCGACGACCGCCCAGGCGATCGAAACACCATCGTATGTGCTTGTGCCCCTCCCGATTTCGTCGAGGATCAATAGGCTGCGGGAAGATGCATGGTTGAGAATATTTGCTGTTTCGATCATTTCCACCATAAATGTGGAATGCCCTGCGTGGATCTCGTCCTGGGCGCCAATGCGTGTAAAAATACGATCAACGATGCCGATGCGAGCAGATGAGGCTGGCACGTAACTGCCCATTTGAGCTAACAGGACGATGAGGGCAGTTTGTCGTAGAAAAGTGCTCTTGCCGCTCATGTTGGGGCCAGTGATAATGCGGAAGAATTCACCCTGCTCAAAGATCGTATCGTTGGGTACGAAACGGTCATCTTTCAGCAATTGCTCTACGACCGGGTGGCGACCGTCGTGAATTTCCAGTGTTTTTTCATCGATGACTTCAGGACGGGTGAAGTTGTTCATGGATGCGGTTTCAGCCAGTGCGGCGAGAACATCCACTGTTGCCAGAAAACGTGCGGTTTCCAGGAGAAGTTTGCTGTTGGTGATTAAGGTGTGGCAGACCTCCCGGAAGAGCCGTCCCTCCAAATCCCGGATGCGCTCTTCGGCATTGAGCACCAACGTTTCGTACTCCTTCATTTCCGGCGTGATGTAGCGCTCGGCATTGACCAGGGTCTGTTTACGGATGTATTCCGTCGGTACGCTGGCGGTGTTGCTGTTGGTGATCTCTATGTAGTAGCCAAACACCTTGTTGTAACCCACCTTCAAGGATTTGATGCCCGTCCGTTCCCGTTCGATGCTTTCAAGATTGGCGATCCACTCTCTTGCCTGGCGGGAGGCTTCGATCACCTGGTCAAGTTCGGAGGAAAAGCCGTTGCGGATGACCCCGATTGACTGGAGGGTGGCCGGCGGGTCCTCTGAAATGGACGAACACAACAGGTTGTATTCATCTTTGCATAAATGGAATTCTTCCAGTAAAGGCTCAAGAGCTGAGGCTTCTATGTTAAGGAGTTTTTCGATTTCCGGCAGGATACCAAGTGTTATCCGGATGGAGACCAGGTCCCGTGGCAGGGAATGCCCGGAGACTACCCGGTTGGTTAGGCGTTCCAGGTCGTTCATTTTCCGCATCACAGCCCTGATCTCGGCTCTCAACAGGCTGTTCTTAAAAAATAAAGACACCCGTTCCTGCCGTGCATGGATGGCCTTAAGGTCCCGAAGTGGTTTGGAAACCCATTGTCGAAGGAGCCGTTTTCCCATGGGGGTAATTGTCTGATCCAGCACACCCAGAAGAGACCCCTGCACGTCGCCCTGGCGAATCGTTTCGGTCAGCTCAAGGTTCCGGCGGGTGGTGCTATCCAAAACCATGAACTCATCCAGTTGGTATGTACTGATGCTGCCAAGCAGGTTAAGAGAGCTTGGTTGGGTTTCCTGCAGGTATTGCAGGATGGCGCCGGCTGACTGGATGGCGAGTTCCATTCCCCGAAGCCCAAAGCCGTCCAATGTGTTAACTTGAAAGTGACGCTGCAAGATATCCAGGCAGCGGCTGTATTCGAACCGCCATACCGGCCAGGTTGTCTGGTTGATTGAAAGGTCATCCGGCAATGTGGTCTTATCCGGGAGCAATACTTCAGCCGGTTTTAACCTTGCCAATTCTGCTCGGACGAGGTTGAATATATCCACTTCCTCAAATTGGGCAGCCAAAAATTCCCCCGTCGTGATATCCACATATGCAATTCCAGCCCGGTTTTCAACAAGGGAGATCGCCACAAGATAATTGTTCCGGTCACTATGGAGCAGGCCGGGTTCTATCACTGTTCCTGGGGTTACCACCCTTACAACCTCCCTCGGGAACAGACCTTTGGCAGGCTGATCGCCAACCTGTTCACAAATTGCCACATGATAACCCTTGTCGATCAACCGGGAAAGGTAATTTTCTATTGCATGATAGGGAATCCCCGCCATGGGAACGCGTTTACCCTTGGCAACATTTCTGGAAGTCAGTACTATGTCCAGTTCGCGCGATGTGACCTCGGCATCCTTGTCAAAGGTTTCATAAAAGTCACCCAGGCGGAAGAAGAGGATCGCATTGGGGTAACTGCGTTTAATTTCCAGGTATTGCTGGCGGATTGGAGTTAAAACCTCAGGCATACGACCATTCTAAACCAGGGGGTTACCATTCGACAAGGGATTGGAATCCGATCCTGGAATGTATTGGGGACTTCTTCATGCCTGAAAAGGTATAATTGAAAAATCCTATTACCAGTTTCTTCTTCTTTTTATGGGTTATGGAGACCCATTGATGTCCATTACGCCTGATTGTGTATTAAAAATCCTGGCAATCATCCCAGCCTATAATGAATCGGCTCATATCGCCAATGTTGTTAAAGGTGTTCTTGTTCATGTACCGGTATTGGTAGTGGACGATGGGTCCATTGACAATACGGCATTGTTGGCGGAGGAGGCTGGTGCCACCGTCATCCGACAGCAACCCAATCAGGGAAAGGGCGAGGCGTTAAAAACCGGATTTCGGTTTGCCTTGAAACACAACTATGATGCTGTTATTCAACTGGATGCAGATGGCCAACATGATCCGACAGACCTGACAAAATTCATAAACCTGTACAGAGAGTCAGAGGCAGACATGATCATCGGGGAACGGGACTTCAAAAAAATGCCGTTCGTTCGACGGGCATCGAACACCATTGGCAGGTTTCTTCTCTCATGGGCAGTTGGTCAGCCAATTCGGGACAACCAATCGGGGTATCGACTGGTGAGTAGGCGTCTCATCCTGGCATGCCTCGACAGCATGGAGGGGGGATATGAGTATGAGGTGGAGATGATCCTGAAGTGCCTCTGGCTGAAGTGCCAACTGAAGTGGGTTCCCGTGCGTACAATTTATGCGGACGAGAAAAGCCACATTCGTCCGTTAATACATGCTGTAAATTATCTTAGGCTTATGCGGGCTGCCTGGAAACATCATCGATGAGCAACATGTTGTTCCTGCGTCTCAGAAGGTTAACCAACTGCAAGCCGCAGGTTTGGATAACAAGATGTGTGAATTCATTTAGAACCTTTTATGGATCTTCCTCAGAAACCTTGGCCGTTCTTCTGCGTAAATCTACTTTAGAAAGAAAAATTATTATGTCGAGAGGTTGGCGAGATGAACGGTAACAGGCATGCCCTACGCAGGTCCAGACACAACCGATGGCTGGCAGGTGTCTGCGGGGGATTTGGAGAATTCTTTGGGATCAGCGCATTTTGGTTCCGGCTTGCTTTCATCTTTCTTTTATTCCCCGGAGGTTTACCCGGGTTGATTCCTTATATCGTTCTTTGGATCGTTATTCCTTCTGAATAGAACCCTGTACTTGTCTCTTGCAGTTCTTTTCGTGGAGCAACAACAAGGACCGTTGATCCAATCAGTTGAAATAAAAACCCCGAAACGGTTGCCTGTCGATGAAATCCATGTGTTCCTGCTGGTGATCTACTCACCAA
Organism: uncultured Anaerolineaceae bacterium; assembly: GCA_964420835.1. Classification (GTDB taxonomy): domain Bacteria; phylum Chloroflexota; class Anaerolineae; order Anaerolineales; family Anaerolineaceae; genus CAYQUO01. Next base: position 151,986 of record CAYQUO010000005.1, on the reverse strand, counting down.
ATTCAGATTCAGTATCGTGAAATTCTTCGAACAAGTTAAGGGGCGCCAACGAGATGTCACCAAATGTTACTTCCTGTCGGGCATCGATAATATTCCGTTTGATCAATTCGAGCATTGCCAAAAAGGTTACCACTATTTCCAACCGGTTATGACTGGATAACATAGCCCGAAAAGTTGACGTCCCGGTTTGGCGTAGAGCCTGAAGAATGTTCTTGATCTTCCCCCGAATAGTGACCTTGGATATGGTTACAACCTTACCAAGATTAGTCATTCCATTGGCAGAACTGGACAACATTCGCTGCGCTGCTGCTACCAGGTCATCAAGGGTGATATGGCTTAAGTCCAGTTTGGGCTCCACTTTGATTGGGTAGGGTGCCACACGCAGGTAGGTCCGCAACCCATTTTCTTCCCGTTCCAACAACCAGTTGGCGATTTGTTTAAACCGCCGATATTGGATTAATTGCCGGGCAAGAGCTTCCCCAGGGTCTTCATCCACAGGTGGAATAATGGGAGAAGGCTTCGGAAGCAAGGCCGAAGATTTTATTTGCAGTAAACGTGCAGCCATCACCAGAAAAGCCGACACCTCAGCAGGATCCCGCTCCTGCAACCCTTCAAGATGCTCAAGATATTGATCTGTAACCTGTGCCAGCGCAAGAGTGGTGATATCCAGTTCTGCCTTCTCAATAAGTTCAAGCAGCAGGTCCAAGGGCCCAGCATATACTGGAGTTCTGATTTGGTATTGGTCTGTCAGGTGACCGGGGAGGTGCAAGCTCACGTGGAGGATTATAACATTGCAGGTGCCAGTTCATCGCGGTTATAATTTGGGGACGACGGGTTTCGGTTTCCCGTCCAAGGTTTGGTGCTGTTATGCTTGATTCTTATCAATACAAGTGAAAAAACATAATTTTGGAACACGTGGAACGCCAGCTGCTCATTGATCAACCGGGCAGCTGCCGCCCCCTGAGTTCCGAGGAGGGAAGTTTGGAGGTAATGTGGAAAGATTCGGACGGGGAGGGACCGCAGGAATTAGCCAAACGGTTGGGGATAAAATTCCAAGATCTGTCATTGCTGGCAAGGGCTTTGTCCCACCGCTCTTACGTTAATGAAAATGCGAATATCATTCAGGATAATGAAAGGCTTGAGTTCCTGGGGGATGCTGTTTTGGATTTTATAACAGGAGCCTGGCTTTACGACCGTTTCCCTGAGATGACAGAAGGAGAGATGACCCGCATGCGCTCTGCATTGGTTCACACAGAGCAATTGGCTGATTTTGCCCGGCAGGTCAATTTGGGAAAGGCGATACTGCTTGGGCGGGGTGAGCTCCGTGCTGGCGGCAGACAGAGACCGGCAATCTTATGTGATGCATTCGAAGCCCTGATTGGGGCATTATACTTGGACGCGGGCATCGATGCAGTTCAGGCGTTTATTCATCCGTTTCTGGAGAAGGCAGCCGATGATATTTTAATCAATCACCGGGATGAAGACCCAAAATCCACATTGCAGGAATGGGCCCAGGCTCACGGGTACTCCGCACCTGTTTATATTACCCGCAGCACATCCGGCCCCGACCACTCCAAGATGTTTGTTATGGATGTCATCATCAATTTCACGGTTTATGGTTCCGGGGAGGGACCGAGCAAACAGCAGGCAGCCAAAGCGGCAGCCGAGAATGCACTCCGAGGTCTGGGCCAGATTAAATAAAATATAAGGACAGGACCAATTCACCATATGTCTTCACGACTTCGCAAAATCGAATTACAAGGTTATAAAACGTTTGCCAGCCATACCATAATGGAATACCCGGCTTCAATCACAGCTGTTGTGGGGCCAAATGGTGCTGGAAAATCCAATGTGGCTGATGCAGTCCGTTGGGTTCTTGGTGAACAGGCATACTCCCTACTCAGGGGACGAAAGACTGAAGACATGATCTTTTCCGGCTCTGAACAGCGTGCTCGTGCTAGTATGGCCTCTGTGACCATCACATTTGATAATGCAGATGGCTGGTTGCCGATTGATTTTTCCGAGGTTGCCATTACACGGCGCGCCTATCGGGATGGGCAGAATGAGTATCTTCTAAACGGGCAACGGGTGCGGTTAAAAGAGATATCTGAATTGCTGGCTCAATCCGGTTTGGCGGAGCGCACGTACACGATTATAGGGCAGGGCCTTGTAGACACAGCTCTTTCTTTGAAACCGGAAGAGCGTCGGAGATTCTTCGAGGAGGCCGCCGGCATTGAATTATATCGTGCCCGCAGGGAGGAATCACTTAATCGCCTTGAACAGACGCAAAGAAACCTGGAACGGGTGATAGACATAATGGGCGAGCTGGAGCCACGTTTGCATAGCCTGGAAAAACAAGCCAATCGATACCAGGAATACGAGAGGATAAAATCCGACCTTCAGATCCTTTTACGGGACTGGTACGGTTATCACTGGCATATAGGCCAGCAACAGGTTGTGCATACACGCGAACAAGTTCGGCAGCACGAATCTCGGTTGGAGCAATCACGACAAATTCTAAATTCCATCGAGGAACAACTCGAACAAACACGTTCCCGTCTGCGTTTGTTGAGGGGAAATCTAAACGAGTGGCATGCAGAATCTGCCAGCCTGCATAATCAGAGGGAATTGATCAGTAGAAAACTGGCTGTATTGGATGAACGTAAATTATCCATGTTGTCCCAGGACCAGTCCCTGGCAGCTGAAAAGAGCAGGATGGAAGAGGAAAGACATGGTTTGGCGCTGAGGATACAGTTGAAAAGGGATCAAAATCAGGAACTTGGCGCTTCACTGGCTGAAGCACGAGATCACCTGGAAAATACCAAAAACATTTACCAGGGGAAACAGCGTGAAAAAGAGGAGGCTGAAAACGAATTAAAAACCTTGCGGACATCCCTTGTCGCAGTTCAAACCCGAAAGATACAAGAGACAGCTCGTGTGGATGAAAGCAATCAGCGGCTTAACCAGCAACAATCCACAATTGGTTCTTTAAGCCAGGCGATAGAGAAAGGCAAGACGTCCATTCTGGCGCTGGAAGATGCTCTGGAGACTGCGAAGCGGACTCGGGACCGAGAGGAAAAAAATCTTGGAAGTCAGGAACTCACCCTTAATAAAGTCCGAAAAAAATTGGAAGCGCTTGAACAAGACCGTCAGAAACTGATCGATGAGAGAAACAGCGTCGAAGCTGACCTTTCGAGGATGCAGGCTCAAATCGACATCCTCGATCAGGCAGAACGATCCTTTAGCGGCTTAAACCAGGGGGCGCGCTTCATCCTGGAAAATGTAACCAAGGGCGTTCTAAAGGGTAAATTTGAACCATTGGGGAGTTCACTTATCGTGCCCAAGGAATTGGAGCGGGCAATCGCATCTGTTTTGGGTGACTTGCTGGATGGAATTGTAGTTGACACAGGCACCGACCTGGACCCGGTTTTGGATATGTTGGAAAAAGGAGAAAATGGTCGCGCAGCACTATTGCTTGCCCAGCCGTCCATAAACCGTGAGACATTCGCTCTTCCACTTGACCCGGATGTGATTGGAAAAGCATCTGATCTAGTAAGGCCAAGCGGAGGAGACACCGGTTTGGTTGAACAAGTGCTAGGAAAGATCGGAGTCGTACGGGACCGGAAGACAGCCCGACGCCTGATCGAATCGTTGCCGGCGGGAACCGGCTTGGTAACTCTAAAGGGGGAGGTTTTCTGGCGGTCAGGCTTGATCTTGGCAGGGCAGGACGGAAGAACTGTACTGGTTTCCCGGCCACGACAAAAACGGGAACTTGTGCAGAACATAGCCAACTTGGGCGAAAAGAAAAGCAGGCTTGAAAAGAACCTGGAAAAAATTGATATCGAAATTGATTTTCATCGAAAGACTGGCGATGAACAGTTAAAGAGTGTGGAAAAAGCCCGAAGGAATTTGGATGCATCACGGGAGGCTTTCCAAAAAGCGACCCTGGATTTGGAACAAGCCAGGCAGCAATCAAACTGGCAGAAGCAACAGTTGGATGAGCTTACATCCTCAAAACAGGATAGCGAGGTATTTATCCAACATGTGAAAGCGGAGATAGGTCAATTGTCGCTTGAAGAAGCCCGGCTTGTGAAACTGGTGCAGCAACAAACCAGTGTGGTGGCCAGCATGTTGTTGGATGAGCATCAATCACAGGTAACCCATTGGACTTCCCAGGTTGCTGTTGTTGAACGGGCCATGAGCGATTTGGAGCAACACCTGAATGAAGATCTTGCAGATTTGGAATTGCATCTAATTAAAGAACAGGAAATTGAAACCCGGTTAAAAACCCTTTATGAAGCCCTGAACCTACTTGATCAGGAAAGAAACAATTCCAAAGACCAGGAGGCTGAGATCACATCCCGATTGGATGTGCTTGAAAGCCAGATCAAACCAGCCGAGAGAGAGCTGGAAGATTTGGACAAGAATTATTTGGATCACCAGGAGAAGCAGATCGAAGCCCAACAAGGGGTGACACTGGTCGAACGGTTTCTTGCCCAATCCCAGGTCGAAATGGCCCGGGAGAAGGAATCCCTGGATTCCCTTCGCAGGCGGATTGAAGAGGATTTCGGGCTGGTTTCCTTTGAGGGAGGAGGGGATCTTCCCGAGCAGACACCACTTCCGTTTGCTGAAATGGTTTCAAAATTACCCAGGCTGGAAGAGCTGCCAGCGGACCTTGACGAAAACATAAACCATCAGCGTTCCCTTATCCGCCGCCTGGGCGCTGTGAACCCCGAGGCAATGAGCGAATTTCGGATAGTACAGGAACGATTTGGATTCCTTGCCACCCAGATTGAGGACTTGCAAAAGGCAGATGCCGACTTGCGGAAAGTGATCAGTGAACTGGATGAGTTAATGAAGTTGAAATTCAGGACAACCTTTGACGCTGTGGCAACGGAATTCCGCCAGATGTTCACCAGACTGTTTGGCGGGGGCAGTGCAAAACTTGTTCTCATTGACGAAGATAATCCTGCCGAGACCGGGGTTGATATCGAAACCCGCTTGCCCGGAAAAAGGGAACAGGGATTGTTTCTGCTTTCCGGAGGTGAACGCAGCCTAACTGCAGTGGCTTTGATCTTTGCATTGCTCAAGGTTTCACCCACACCATTTTGTGTATTGGATGAAGTCGATGCAATGCTGGATGAGGCAAATGTTGGTCGTTTTTGCGAGTTGCTGGAAGAACTGAGCAGGAATACCCAATTCATCGTGATCACCCATAACCGGAATACCGTACAAACAGCGGATGTAATTTATGGGGTGACAATGGGCAGGGATTCCGCCAGCCAGATTATCAGTTTGCGTTTGGATGAAGTCAGCGAAGAAATGATCCGGTAGTCCAGTCGGTATTCCATTTCCATAAAAAAAATACAACCCTTTCGGTATTCTGAAAGGGTTGTTTGCAGTGAAATGACAATTGCGAAAGGAGCCAATTTTTTAATTTATGTGTTGCAGGTTGTTCCGTTCTATCCAACACCGAGATTTGGTTCGGTTGGGATCACATTTTGCCATATATCAAAGCGCTTAATGTCTTCTGCCTGGCTTTGCTCGTCAATCCATTTCTGAAAGACATCATCCTTCAGGTTGGAGAATTCTGCCGAAGTCAAAGGGCGAAGTTCATGTCCAAGGACCTGGATGATGTGCCAGCCAAATTGGGTTTTGACCGGCTTGCCGATCTCGCCAATTTCTTGAGCAAAGGCGGCATCCTCAAACTCCTTAACCATCTTTCCTTTACCGAACCAGCCAAGGTCACCGCCCCGGTCCTTGTTCGAAGTATCCTGTGACAACTCTGCCGCAAGAGTTACCCAGTTTTCCCCCCTATTCAATCTTTCACGGACAATTTCTGCAGCCGTCTCATCGGCGACCAGGATATGCCTTGCCCAAACCTGCTCTTCCTCAGGTTTAACATCAGCCGTGATCTGGTCATAGAGTTTCTGCCGAAGAATTTGCATGTAAACAAGATGGCGAAGGTCCGTTTCATCCATGGCAATTGGTTTCAGTTCTTCCAGATATTTGTTTACCTCACCCTGAAAACCCTCCAATGTGTATGGCGTTGATGTTGGGAATGGCGTTTCAGTTGGAAGATTCGGGTCAATGGTTGGGGTGGGAGCAGGCGGCATGGTGGGTGTAACCGTTTTCCCTGTTTCCATGGTTTCTGTAACGGCAGGTAACACTGTGGCAGTGGGCGGGAGCAGTGTGCGCTGCATTGAATTTAATGTAGAGGTGACTGCCTGGGTGGGAGTGATGGTTGGAGTAGGAGTACCATCGGGGAAAAATGCAAAGGCTGTTCTGAATACTTCTTCAATTTCTGCATCACTTACCGTAATACCCCTTGCTTTTGCTTCTCTTGCCATGATCTCTTCAGCGATCAGTTGTTCCAGAACCGAACTTCCGAGGGAGTTCGCATTCTCGGGGCTGAGCTGGTAGACGATCTGGTCCAGGCTGGATTGGATGGACTGGCTGAAAGTGCTATCGGCACCAAACATCTGCATTAATTGAGCATAATTATTGTACTGTTGGATCAACTGAGTTCGGCTGAATTTTACTCTCTTTTCAAACTCTTTTACCGAAATTTTTACACTCCCCACCTGTGCTACGGGTTTGTTCTTCTTCAGTATTGTCTGGTCCATTACGCCGTAAACGACCACTCCAATCGCAGCAACCAGAACAATAAGTGACCCAATTAACAAGTATTTTCGTTGGATACGTTCGCGTTCCAACCTGGCCAAGTGCTTCTTTGTTATCGCCGGGTTTTGAGGGGTTTTAGCCATATTGTTTCCTGCTTCAAACAATCCGCTGCACCAGGGTTACCTGCGCTCCCGGTGCCGGGTAGGATGTTGGGATGGAATGGTTCTATCAGCGTCCGTCGTCCGTGTTCGAAACAAAGGGAAGGATGGCGATATGTCTTGCACGTTTAATGGCATTCGCGACCATCCGTTGGTGTCGAGCACAAGTCCCTGTCTGGCGGCGCGGTCGTATCTTGCCCTCCTCTGTGACAAAACGGCGTAAAAGGTCTAATTGTTTGTAATCGATGACAATGTTCCTATCTGCACAGAATTGACAAATCTTCGGCCGGCTGATAAACCGGCGAGGATGTCGATCTTGATCCATCATCATTTCGTCTGACATAATTGACAACTCCTAATAGGGATAATCTTCTTCCGTGTTCGAGACTTCCGGTGTTACCTCGGAGGTATGGGCATTACTATCACGGCGTTCCCCAAGTATCATCATTTCGTTGGCTACGATCTCAATGCTGGTATGTTTAATTCCTTCGGTATCATCCCAGCGACGCGTTTGCAAGCGCCCTTCAATATAGACTTGCTGCCCTTTTACGAGGTGTTGTTTGCAGATCTCGGCCAGATTCCCCCAGGCTACTACATTAAACCATTCCGTTTCCGTACGGCGTTCCCCGTCCGCGCTGTTCCAGCTTCGACTGGTGGCAACGGAAAATGTCGTCACAGGACGGCCGGAGGGTGTATAGCGCATTTCCGGGTCCCGCCCCATGTGACCAATAATCATTACCTTGTTCAAACCTCGTGTCATACCGCAACTCCCCGATCTGTATTATCACCAGAGAAACGTAACAATAATTATTTTACTGAGGTGACCATATACCGCATAACAGGTTCCAGCAACCGTAAATTCCGCTCCAGTTCATGGATGAATGATGGTGGCATTTGAGCGGTCAATAAGACGTAATAACCATCGCGCTGTTTTCGAATGGCATAAGCCAATCGACGCCTGCCCCATGTATCGTTCTTGGAGACAGAACCACCTGCGTCCTTGATCCAAGTCGTTACCTTGTCAACAGCGGTGGATATAACCGCCTCTTCAAGGTCGGGCTGAAGGATCAATACAACCTCATAATTGGACATCATGGAAACCTCCTTTCCACGGGATTGCCTTCAGACGACGCCGTTGGCGAAACTGGAGGCGGAAAGGCAACCAAATAATTCCTGCTGGCTGACTTACGTGGGACCATTCTACCACATCCACCCATTTCAGTACAGGATTTATGAAAAACGAATCATTGGATCATTGCTGTGGACCATCTTCAATCGTGAGGATTTTTTCAATCATATGATATAGATCCGTTCTGCAACAATGTTTTCTGAAGGCGGCGGTTTCCATTATCTGGGCTTTAAGGAGAGATGTGACTTCCGACAATTGGGTGGACTTCGACTGGGTTCCAGGTCTCAACATTATCCGCCCATCCGGCGAGATAGAACTATCCAGAATTCCATTTTCCTGGAACCAGCGGATGCCTTGCAAGATGGTTGTCTCGGTATGGGCTAACAACCCAGCCAGTTCTTGGGCTGACGTTTCTTTTTTATGTGCAAGCGCAAATTTTAACAAGCCGCCAAGTTGAGCCAGGAAGGCATTGAGGTCCGAATAAGGAACAGGCGGGGTTACGATGACCACAATATGTGGCTGAACAACCCGGATGGCTGATTGCAACTCGGCCAAACCTGGGGGCAATGTCCAGATGACTAGGCAGTTCGCAGGGGACAGGTGGTAACGGTCAAGGCCTGTTGGCGGAGAAGCAGGATCACCTTCCTTCCAAATGACTGCATCCCTCCTGAACAGGTAAGGTTGTATCGCTTTGAGGGGATCTTCTGATCCCCGTAAATCGATCACCTCGATGGAGGATGACGCCTGGAGCGGAATGTTCCGTTCAGAAGGGCGGCTTGCCATCCATTCCAATGTGATTTCAATATTACCCAGGTAATTTGTGGTACGTACTTGGTAAGCCAGGTCGAACAAACCTTCAGGTAGCACATTATCTGGCATGTTCCAGAAGAGGGCTTTTCGCCGCTCCCCTTGTTGATCCTCAATCACCATTGAAACGTGATCTTTATTTCTGCCAAATGGCAAAGTTTCCTTAATGATCAAGTTTCGGGAGGCGATGGTATATGGAGGATTCCCTGCACCGTACGGAGCTAACAGCTCCAGAGTATTAGACAGGTCTTTGTCAATGGTTTTCAAAGGAAGCCAGAAATCGATCCTTACCTCTTTTGGTTCGTCCTGAATATCCAGGGTTTGGGCCGCGTACCGGTCGATTGCCTGACGGAATGTGTTGATATTCCCGGAATCCAGGCTTAAACCGGCAGCCATTGCGTGGCCTCCAAACTCCAATAACAGGTCTTGCTGTGCGGTAATTGCAGCTGTGATATCAATCCCTGCCATGGAACGGGCTGAACCACGGGCTACTTTACCGGCAGGAGCGGCAATGAGAATTACTGGGCGGGAATAAACCTCCACCAGGCGGCTTGCTACAATCCCAAGAATGCTGGCCGGCCAGGCTGGATGGTCAAGAACAAGGATCGATTCCTTAAGAATTGCCGGGTGTTGTTCGATATGTGTCTGAGCTGCTTGAAAAACCTGGTCGCACATCCTTTTCCTTTGCCCATTTAGCAGTTCCAGTTGGGAAGCGAAGGAATATGCCTGGAGATCGTTTTCGGTGAGCAAAAAATCGACCACGGGATTTGCATCAGCCAGGCGCCCGATGGCGTTTAAACGCGGTGCAATGCCGAAAGCCAGATGGTTTTCATTAAGATATTGAGGCTGGATGCCAGCAATATCCATTATGGCTTTTATAGCCCGACGCGGGGAGGAGCGCATTAAAGCCAGGCCAAGTTGGACAAGATAGCGGTTGTCGCCCGATAAAGTTGCAACATCTGCAACAGTTCCCAAGGCAACCAGGTCCAGGACATTTTCCATTTCCGGTATTCTGCCGCGTTGCTTGAAGAGTGCCTCGGAAAGTTTCCAGGCCACTCCAACCCCGCATAAACCAGCCGCTGGATGATTGGATGGAAGGAATTGTGGATTGATCAATGCCTGGGCGCAGGGCAATTTTCCCGGCAGGAGGTGATGGTCGGTCACCAGGACATCCATTTCCTTGCTTTGTGCATACTGTATGGCTTCATAGGCACTTGATCCGGTATCACAGGTCAGGAGGAGACTGGCGTTCTTTTCAATGAGTAAGTCTAATTGTGGAATATTCACCCCATGGGATTCTGATTCCCGAACAGGAATATGGTAAACCACCCGACCACCCAATTGCCTGATCGAATGGACCAGAACGGCGGTTGATGTTTGACCGTCCACATCAAAATCGCCCCAAACTGCAATTAATTCGTCCTGATCTATTGCCTTGAGCACCCGGGAAACTGCTACGTCCATGCCTGGCAGATCGAATGGGTCGCATGGTTGATATAAATTGGGATCAAGGAAACCACGGGCTTGTTCGCTGGTTGAAATGCCTCTCCTGGCAAGTGCTTCTACGAGGAAAGGTGAATCCGGGAAGGATGCCAGGAGGTCGACAGGAATTTTCAATGGTGACGGATCCACCCATTTTATGTTATATGGTTTCAAAACGGAATTTCCCCAAGGTGTTCAAAATCTACTTCAAGGGGCATCTCAAGGTTGGTATTATCCTCCAAATCATCCTGGTAACCGGCTGTTACCCCACGTCTACAAAGGGAACGGTATTGGCAGTACCGGCAACGCTTTTCATCGTGTGTGATTTGGAATTGCCCTGCCGGCAGGTTCTCAATCTCCTGCATGATTTGTTGAAGAAATTGAAGGTCCGAGTCATATTTCTCCTGGCTGTAGATGATGATCTCCGGGCTAGATGGATAATCGGCAAACCAGTATTGCATATTGACCTGGTGGGGTGGAATCCTTTGCAGGTTATTGAGATGCGAACCGGCTTTTACAAGGAGGATCGGATATAAACGGGACTGGACCCGGGTGGTTAAAACACTTGCCGGGGTGCGTTTTTGTGAGGTTTTCCAATCCAGGATGATAAATGCTTTACCCGGATCGATCGCCAACAGATCAAACTTAGCAGAGACTTTATGTGTTCCCAAATGGGCAGTAAGCGTGTATTCGGGGTAAAGTCGTGCGGGGAGGTCTTTTAAAGGGTTGCATATCACGAAATTCTGCCACCAGCGTTGAAAATCCGTCGAAAGTTGCGAATCAACCAGGTGCTGTTGAGGAATGCCGGATATCAACTGGTGTATTCGTTGGTGAAAGAGAATTCCTTGTTCAATGAACTGCTCATGTTCGAGGACTGGTTCGCTTTCCAATGCTGGCCATTCCTGGTGAAGAATATGACGGAGCTCAAAGCGTCGAGGACAATCCAGATAATCCTGGAGATTGGTCTGCGTGTAGGAAAAATTAATTGGCAGCGGCATGGTTGGATTTTTCCCATAAATGTGACAATGCAATCAATGCCTGTGCAGGCTGACTATTTGGCTCACCCCCTGCCGATTTGCCAGTATTCCACGTGATGACCAGTTCCTTCCTAGCACGAGTTATACCCACATAAAACAGGCGTAGCCGCTCTTTTACATAATCGATCCTTGCTTCGCGTGTTGCATTGCCCATTTCCTGGTATGGCGAAAGGAGATCCCTGGACAGTCCAGCTTTGAGGGTAGCCAATGTTTCAGCCTGAAGGTTCAACCGATCCTGAACGCACCACTTCTCGGAGATGAATTGATCGCCTGGAAGTGCGGAAGGAAAGTCGTACTGATTGGCGGAAAGCATGTAAACCTTGTCCCATTCCAAACCTTTGGCTTTGTGGATGGTGGCAACGACTACTTTACCGGGGTAATCATCGGGGTTGAACCCGGTATCTTCTTCATTGAATGTTGAATATTTACGGCGGTTGTTGGCAATGCCTTCAAGTTCGATGGCGAAGTCAACCAGCCCCCATTCCGGGTTTGTTCTGGTGGAACGTTCCAGTGATAAAGCCAGTTTATGAGCCAGGGCAATATCACCAGGGTTGGTGAACAGATCGCGCGATACTGTCAACAGAACCTGGTCGGGCGGGAGCAAGGCGGCAGGCTGCCATTTGCGGATCATTGTTCGCAGTTGGAGCAAATGGATGATGCATATTTCTGGGATTCCCTCATTCTCAAGTTTCTTCAGCCAGTCCCGCTCCGGGCGCGGCCACAGATAATCTTCCAGGTTCGAACAGCGTTTGAGATATACAGAGACCTGATCCCGCGTGACTTTAGAGTCGCCCTCGAAAGTTCCCCAATCACCCAGGGAATAATACAGGTTCTGCAACCACCTGGAATTGGATGGTTCCGCAAGAGCACGCAAAATGGTTGCTAGCAAACCGGTTGTTCTGCGGGTGGATTGGCTGCTACGCAGGAGCTCGATGGGCTCGATGCCGATCTTTTGAAGCTCTTCGACCATTCTGGCGCCACGTTCGTTTCGCGGGACCAGGATAACCAGTGTCTGGTCGCCATTCATTTCTAGCCATTTTTGAACAGATTGTGCAACCACCGCAACCTCTTGTTCAGGACTGTATTTCCTCATGATTAGATGGATCGCTTCAGGTTGATCCTGTGGATTGGGCTGTGGGTCTCCGGGAGGTGTGGGCTCAATATATGGGAGGGTTAGTGCTCCACCGAGCAATGGATTGGGATGATCCTTCATGCTCCATTCCACCAGGCTGTTTGCCAGCCACATGATGCTGTGGGTAGAACGACCGGAATTTGGCAAACTACGCGACACCACGCCAGGCTCTTTTAGAAAGTTCCTCAGAAAATCCGGGCTGGCTGTTGTGAAAGTTTCATAAATAGCCTGGTTTGGATCACCCACCCGCACCCAATTTCCACTCTCTCCGGCAAGCAACCGGAGGATGTTCTCCTGCGTCCGGCTGCTGTCCTGGGCTTCATCTTCCAGGATGTACGGCCATTTAGACCGAAGGCGATGAAGGTATTCTTGATCAGTCTGGATTGCCTGTAAAGCCAGGCGGATCAGATCATCGAAATCGACTGCATTGCGATAGTTAAGCGCATGCTGGTAATCTGTATAAATTTCAGAGCCCATGGTTAAAAAAGGGTGTTCGGAAAAATGATCGTTTACCATTTCCTGAACAACAGATGGAGCGGCTTGCAAGTCTTTGGCTGTTTTTATAAAACTTCCAGCAATATCGATTAACAAGTTTTGCCAGGATCTGAAGAGTTTTGGGTTTTTAAAGGCATCCAGTTCCGGTTTTGAATGGTCATGGATGATTTGAGTGTGTGTTTTCAGCCAATCAAGGGTCGTGCTTTCCAGGATGGAATATGCCTCCCTTTCGTCCACGATCGTGAACTTATCGGAAAGGCCTGCCAGGTCCGGTCGCTCCTTAACAATGTCGTGGGCCAAGCCATGCAGTGTCCGTACACGGTAGCCCATCCCCGGGAGCAACCCGTATTTGGAGAGCATGCCTGTCATTCGTGTGGTGAAATTTTCTACTGCTGAATTTACAAGCGTGACGATCAGGACTTCCTGATGGTCTTGCAGGGATCCGTCCAAAACGAGGCGTGCTGCCAAGGCGGACAGGGTTTGCGTCTTGCCACTTCCCGGTACGGCGGAAACACCCATTTTTCCCCCAACGTATTCCATTACAGCCTTTTGCATAGGCCTGGGTTTAAACACGGTGGACATCCGGGATCTCTATCATCCTTTTTAATAGGGTTTGTATTGCCAGCAACAATGGCCCACGGGTTTCATCGCCGCTTTCATTTATTTCTGAGGTGCAAAAATAGATCTTCTGCCGGCATCGTTCAATTAACCCGGCGACCAGTCGGGCCAGGGAAGTTTGGTTGTAGGCGACTTCATCACGATCAGTCCAGGGAGAGGATTTCTGCCAACGCCGGCTAAGCACATGAGGATGTGTCAAGGGTTGGTAGAGACGTTCCCACCATCCCGGGCTGCCGATGTTCAACCAAAATTGGATCGTTGCGGGATGATTGGACATCAGGAATGTATGCGCAGGCAAAAGATAGACGGTATTTGTTTCTTCAATAGGGCCCATCCAATATTGGGCTGCAATAACACCGCTGGAAAGCATCAGTTGATATTCCCTTCCAAAAAGTATCTCCTTATCAGAAAACATTGACCTGGTCGCGCTGCGAAATTTGCGGATCGAATCGATGAGGCGGGCAGCGATGGAAGCCGCTTCAAAGTCCACGTGGAAGCCAAACCCAGGTTGTGAAAGCACTTCGCCAAAGAGCCTGGCAAGAAAAACATCCAAAGCAGCTGGTTCATTCTGGCAATAAGAGACCAGCCAGTTCCGAATGCTTTCGTATTGTTCTCCGAGCGCGTAACCAACCCTTTCCTGGATTGTTGGAAGAAGTTGATCAAATTTTCCCAAGGCGGTTTGCTGGCTTGTTCGGAAAACGATGCGACTCAACAGGTCCGCCCTTACCATATCAATACCTTCCAACGAAAGGTAAAGTGCATCCCGGACATCAGCGATTGAAACAGGTAAATTCCATTCCGGGTGTGCCAGGCGGGCAAAGGTGAGAAGACATTTTACGATTGGCTCTTCTTTAAGACTCCGGGAGGGTCTGTAAGAACGTGATGGAACGGAGAATGCCTCAAGATAGGCTGCCAGCGAAAACCGAAGGCTGTCCGATAAATATGGTGACAGGATGACGATCTCGCCCGGATTCACCTTCTCGTCTTGGATATACCGGGAGATCCTTTGAGCCACCCATTCAAGCATTTGTGGGATGAACCGGCTGTGGATCACTTCGAATGCAAGGCGTGTATCTGGTCCCGGGTTCGATGGATTGTGGGCTATCTCTTTTACCAAAGAAGTACCCAGGTCTTGAAGATGATTGTGTGTTATCCAGGAGCCTTCAAGGGAATGGTTTAAGGGAATAAGATGGGTGAAACGGTTGGCAGATTCAGGATCAGCACCTAGGAATGTGCGATATCCACCCCCGTGATCCCTGACCAGCAAGACAGATTCAAAAGTTGGAAGCCATTGTTCAACCACATCATGGGCAACGGGTACGTCTTCTTCAATATTATCGTAAACCAGATGACGGTATTTGGCGGCCAGGTAATTCTGACAGAGGTGGGAAGACCAAATATTCTCAATAAAAGTTTTTAATTGCAATGAATAATCCAAAAGGTTGTTCTGAAAACAAAAATTTCTGAACCGCAAAGCACATTCCTGGGCTTCATCGTAAAGATGAAATTGGGAGGGATCTCCCACCCAGGACGCTTTTAGTCTCCCTGCAATATCTTCAACAGGGAATCCAGCCACGGCTGCCTTGTTCAGGTTATCCAATATCTGGCTGAGCAACCTGTTTCGGTCGATCGTCAGTGACGAGAAGTAGCCCTCTGAGAGCAGGGGGGTTACGATCGTGGATAGAAAATATTGGGCCGTTTCCAGGGTCAGGTAAACCGGTGGACGGTGAGGAAAACGGAAACCCGCTTCAGCGGCAACCATTGGCCAAAACAGGGTTATTGATCTCTGCGCCAATCCACCCAGGGTGAGAATTTCCAACTTTCCACCGTCCGGAAATTCTGAACTTTGCTCCATGCGCACGTAAGGCTCGACCAGGGTTCTTTGAGGCAACAGGACGAGGATCTTGTCAGCTGGTACACCCCTGTTTATCAGATGGAGTATTCGGTGAACTGCCGTGGTGGTCTTCCCACTTCCAACAGGGCCTTCCAGGAATAATTGCCCAGTTAATGGGAAGGTAACATTTTTCACCTGCTCGGGACTTAGTATCATGAATGGTAATTATTAAAAATATTAATTCCGGTTGCCGCCAAATAATGCTGAAGCCTACAAGGATTTGGAGTTTGCAATCGAATTCATTAACTCCCTGACAAGGCGGGCATCATCCGCTGCACGATGGGAGTTTGGGCTGGATAACCCTTGGTTTTCTCTTGCTTTTTCCAAGGAACAGTATCGGAAGGACCTGGAACGTGCATCCCATTCCCCAATGTATTCAGCATAGAGTTTCATGGCGCAGAAGAAATTCAGCCTGTCCCGCCAGGGAAGTCGGTATGTCTCCATGGATTGCTTCATCATTTGCTGGTCAAAATCTGCGTTGTATGCAATGATTAAGCGATCTGCCAACGATTTTTTAAGGGTCTGCCACAGGATTGGCCAGGTGGGGGCACTTGCTGTTTGTTCGTTTGTAATATGGTGAATGGCTGACGCAGATAGAGGGATGGTTCGTTTTGGACGCACCAATGTATCAACGATCACCTTGTCATTTCCATCAACCACTGCGATTTCGACAATTTCCGCATTCCGATCCAAGCCGGTTGTCTCCGTGTCCAGAAATACAGGATCTTGTGAAAGGGTTTCCCGGGCAATCCGGATTGCCTTTTCTCTCGATGGGGTCATTAATGGCATTATGAATCACCGGGTTCTAAGGCGCGTTCCAATAAGCGATCTCATCCAGGTCGACAGACAAGCCCCCGCTGAATCCCCCCACAAAGACCCCAAAGTATCCTTTGGAAAAAGTACCGTCCGTCACTTCCTGCAGGAGTTTATCATTGACGTATAGCTTGAGTGAACTCCCTTTTGCCAGAATCCCAAGGCGGTTGGTCTTTCCAGCTCCCTGCTCAATCACCGGGTCTCCGGCCAGGCTTACAAGGGAAGTCGTTTTACTATCTTCCCACTTGGACAATGAATACCTGCCATCACACGTTACTCCAAAATAGTATCCCTTGCCAGACGTGTAATCAGGTGCTCGAAATACCAATCCATACAGGTCCGATGATGCGCAGAAAGTTGCTTTAAGGCTGCCCTCCAGGTAGGCGTCTGAAAACTCAGGAGGGCGAACGCGCCAGGTGCGCCAGCCTGTGGTGGAATTGGTGCTGAGGGTCAGAACACCATTGGCAACACTGGCTGTGGCAACATCATCTGAGTAACTGCTTCCTGCAAGACCAAACCCATTGCCGGAAGACAACGTGTCCTTCAGGATGGGGTCACCAATTGCTGGTTTTTGACTGTCTGGTGTGGTGGTGATTACCTCCGTTGGGGTTATTGCGGCTGTGAGGACCACAATAGGCGTTGCCTCTTGTGTGTCAGATGATGAAGAAGAGGGAGTTTCGGTAATGCGAGCCACCATTGTTGCCTGGACGGCAGTGCCTATCAGATCAGGGGTTTTTGTTGCTGATCCAGGATTGAAGAAATTACAGGAAATCATTAAGATCAAAATTATCAGAACGATGCAATATTTTTGCATGGCAACGCCTCTGCATATTGAGCCCTGCAATTATTATAATGCAACATTGTTTCCCCCTGGTGAATCATGGGTTCTGATGATAATAAAACCACGACGGGCTATTATTCCTGTAATGTATAATTTGCCACAGGATGAAAGAGGCGAAATTGCTCCAATTGGAAAGTTACGACGACCTGAATTCCATTCGGGGAAAAATTACACTCCTTGATGCGCAACGGGTTATTATTGTTTGGCCAAGGAGAGGAAGGGTAATAAGGGATCGGTTGGATCTGGTTCTGCTCCTGCGATCCTGCCTCAAGGATGGTGTGCAGCCTGCTTTCGTCGGTTTGCCTGATGATCTCCGTGCTGAAGCCGAAGCGCTTTCCATCCCATGTTTTCCAGGAACATCTGAAGCTAGGGCAGGTAAATGGAATTATTTCCGCAATAAAAAATTTATCCCTTTTCGCAAACCAGCCCGTTCAAGGGAATGGACCAAACCCGTATCACAAGGTGACAGGGTGATTATTGGAGGTGAATTCTCAAAACAGCATTCAGCTATCTGGTTCGCCATTGCGCTGCTGGCCCTCCTCGTGATGAGTTTTTTCATGTTGCCCAGTGCTGAGATTACGATCCATCCATTAAGATCACAACAGGTTCTGGTAATGGAAATTCGGGCGAGTCCTTCCACGCGTTCCCCCAGTATTTATGGTGCAATCCCGGCGGATGTGTTGAATGTTGTTGTAGAAGCAGAAGGGCAAACGCAAACTACTGGCAATGCGACGATCCCGGAAGAGTATGCCAGTGGTTATGTCGAATTCACAAACCTGACCACGGAAGAAATATTCATCCCAAAGGGAACAGTAGTGCTATCCATTGGCAATTCCCCCATTCGCTTTGAGACCATTCAAACCATTCAACTACCTCCGGGTGTTAATACCACCCAGACCGTTAAGGTCCGTTCAGTTGTGCCAGGACCCGTGGGGAATTTGGAGGCAAATGAAGTACGAGCCATAGAGGGTGAAGTTGGATTACAGGCAAATGTAACGAACCCGGAATCGTTTTCCGGCGGAACCGAAAGAAGAGTTGCAGCACCAAGCGATGCCGATTATGAACAATTATTTAACCGGGTAATGCACCAACTGCGGGAGAAAGCATTGCGTGAGATACGGCAGGAAGTTACAGAAGATCAGGTGATCATCCCCCAGTCCCTTGTTGTGGATGAGTTGATGGATGAAACCAGACACCCGCCTGCAGGCAGCGCCGGTGATACCCTCATGCTTTCCATTACTGGAAGAATAAGTGTAATGGCCTATTTAAAAGCCGATGAAACCCGGGCAGTGATATCCGCCATGGATGCTTCCCTGCCAGAAGGGTTCAAAGCAGAAAATGGGTCGGAGAAAAATGAGATGATCGGTGATTTTGAATTTGGGGAAGGTATGGCGTCGTGGAAGATAAAAACAACCAGGACGATCCAGCCTGCCCACCCACTGAATACCATCATACCTGAAATAACCGGGAAGCGATCTGAGGAGGCATCTTTGGTCATTCAGAATTTAATCGCCTCAACCTCACCACCGGAAATCGTTCTGCATCCGAAATGGTGGCATCGATTGCCATTTCTGCCATTCCGAATTAACCTCTCTTTTGCTGGTACCTGATGGGAAGGATATTGGCTGTTGACCCGGGAGAGAAACGAATAGGGCTTGCAATCAGCGACCCGGAAGGCATTTTTGCCCGACCTTTGGGGATCATAGCTCACATAAACCGACTGACTGATGCCGCCTCCATTGCCCGTATTGCAGAAGAAAACTCTGTTGAGTTGATCATCATTGGGCAGGCCCTTAATTCTGATGGTTACCCCGGGCATTCAGCCCGGAAAGCCGGGCGGCTGGCTGAGGTTGTCCGATCACAGACCGAATTGCCGGTACAATTATGGGATGAAAGTGAGAGCACATTGATTGCCGAAGATGCTTGGAGGAAAATGGGAGTACGGCGATCCAGGCGTGGAAGTGTGGATGCCATGGCAGCAGTTGTGATCCTGCAGTCCTACTTGGATTCCAAACAGTGACTCATTTTGGGAATTTGGAAATGCCTCTTTCCAAACAACGTATAAGCCGAATGGTGATTATGCTCCTGGCGATGCTCTTTTTCCTGAGCATGAGCGGGGTGATTTGGGCAGGGTTACGCATGGTGGAAGAGGTGAACAGGAAATTCGGCCCACCTGACGCCTCCTTGACGACATATCACAAGGTCTCCTATGTGATACAGCTGTATTTTCGGAAAGGGGATATTTTAAGGCCGGTGGATCCAAAAGGTGAAGCCAGAGAGTTCATTGTTGAACTGGGTGAAACCATTCCCTCGATCTCGGCCCGGCTGGCAGATGAAGGATTAATTTCCAACCCCGAAACTTTTCGGATATATCTGGTTTATTCAGGGTTGGATAAAGGTGTGCAGGCAGGCCTGTATCAACTCAGCCCACGCATGACTGCCAGTGAAATTGCGCTGGCTTTGCAGGATGCAACTCCTGCAACAGTGAAGTTTGTGATCCTGGCAGGGTGGCGCCTGGAGGAAATCGCTGCCGCCCTGCCTACCTCCGGTTTGTCATTTTCCGCGGACGACCTACTTTTGGCTGCCACACAGCCTGGCTCCCTGATATTATCGCCAGAACTTGGTACCCTCTCTAAACTGGAGGGGTATTTTTTTCCGGCTACCTACAATTTTGACCGGGACATCACTGCTACTGAAATCACCTCAGATGTGGTCTCCCGATTTATGGAATCCCTGACCCCGGACATGCTGGACGGTTACGCCCGGAATGGTCTGTCCCTTGAACAGGCGGTTATTCTTGCTTCGATCATCCAGAAGGAAACTGTAATCGAGGAAGAATTACCGATGATCGCGTCGGTTTTTTATAACCGACTGCACCAGGGAATGAGATTGGAGAGCGATCCCACTGTTCAGTATGCTTTAGGCTACCAGGTTGATGGAAAAACCTGGTGGAAAAACCCGCTCGATGGGTACGACCTGGGCTTTGATTCACCATTTAACACATATCTTCATCCCGGTTTGCCACCAACTCCGATCTGCAATCCGGGGCTTGCCTCATTACGAGCAGTTGCATATCCAGCCGAAACTCCTTATTATTTTTTCCGGACAGCCTGTGATCATTCAGGCAGGCATGAATTCGCGATCACCTTTGATGAACATCTGCAGAACAATTGTCCCTGATTAATCGCGAGAGATCGGCTGCGAAGGTGTTGGGAATAGAAATTGCTGGCTTTGGAAGTACAGGGGGCATTTGTCAATAATGACCACAGGGGTTGGTTAATATCCCACAATAGAATTGAAACGCCAGGCGATTGATGGCCGTTTTAATCGACAACCAACATTCCTGACCTGTTAATCCGGCGTGGATGGAATGGAGGTGCGTATGGAGTTTCCGTCCATTGTTCTTAATGGTGTTATTAAAACAGCAGCCAATGTTCCATTTGAAAAATTTCATCCTCAATTTGGATGCTGTCAACAAACACCACAATGGGATCACAACGTATGAAAAACCAAACCCGGGATGACCCTGCATCTTTCCTGGACCTTGCAGGTGTGCAGGACGGTCGTCAATTGGCAGAACTAAAAACGGGGATTTCTATCGCCCAAACCGCCTTCAGTCATCCATGCCAGGTCACTTAATAACCTGGCAACAGTTGATTCGGACACAAGGGACCCAGTAGTTTGGTCAAACAGTAAGCCCTGCCTGGCCATTTCCAAGGCAATATCAATCACCGCCTTGCCCGATTTTTTCGCGTCATTCACGATTTTGGCTCCCATTTCATACCCAATGATGGGATTTAAAGCGGTGATAATGATCGGATTGCTGACGAGCCATTTTCTGATTTTTTGTGGGTTGGCAGTTAATCCTTTTATGCACAGTTCCGAAAATGACCGGATGCTGTTATTCATGATCTCGATCATCCAGAAAAGATTATGAGCAATAACAGGCATCATAACGTTCAGTTCGAGTTGCCCAGCCTGGACAGCCAGCATGATTGTCGTATCCAAACCGATAACCTGGTACATGCTCATATTCACCATCTCAGGGATGGCTGGGTTCACTTTGCCCGGCATGATACTGGAACCTGCCTGGAGTGCTGGGAGGTGAATCTCATTAAACCCGGTGTTCGGGCCAGAGGAAAGCAAACGCAGGTCATTGGCGATACGGGTTAAGGTTACTGCCAATGTTCGCATGGAGGCTGAAAAATCCAATGGGTCAGCCATGGATTGTGTGCTCTCGAAAAGGTTATCGGACAAGGTGAGTTCAAACCCTGTTATCTCGGCCAGGGTTTTCACCATCAGTCTTGGATAATCGGGGTGGGCATTCAGACTTGTACCTATAGCCGTCCCGCCTATCCCCAGGCGCCTTAACGTTTCGCCAGAGCGTTTAATGCGTTTCAGGTCTTCCTCAACTGAGCCGGCATATCCTTCGAACTCCTGTCCGAGGCGAATGGGTATCGCATCCTGCAGGTGGGTGCGGCCTGATTTTACAATTCCATCAAATTCCTGCGATTTTGTTTTCAGGCGCCTGACCAGTAATGCAATGTTTTCCACCAAATCTTGCATCATCCAAAGGCAACCCAAACGGATGGCGGTAGGGATGGTGTCGTTGGTGGACTGGCTAAAATTCACATGATCGTTCGGGTGGACAAGGTATTCTCCGGGCTTGCCGCCCAGTAACATTGTTGCCCGGTTGGCGATTACCTCGTTCATATTCATGTTGTGGCTTGTTCCCGCCCCGGCTTGATACGGATCAACAACGAACTGGCTGTTCCATTTTCCCTCCATCACCTCGCTGGCAGCCTGGATGATCACATCAGCCAGCCGTGGGTCCATTATCCCAAGGCCCTTATTAACAACCGCTGCTGACCGTTTTATCGATGCCAATGACCAAATAAATGCCTTGTGTGGTTTTAGGCCAGAGATCTTGAAATTATCAATTGCGCGTTGGGTGTGGCAGCCGTACATAGCATTTGAAGGCACGGACACCGAACCCAGGGTATCTTTCTCTATGCGGCTTGTTGTTTTGGCCATGTCAGCCTCCATATCCAATAAAAAAGGGCAGAAAGGCTTGATGCAACTTTCTGCCCTTGTATGGTTTTGTTATCGATAACTTTAGCCTTTTGCTGCGTCGTAGCCGGGACCCTCTTTGAAGAAATCTGCGTTGGTCTTAATGGCTGGGGTGAGATCCACCTTTTCTCCTGCTGCCAGGGTCCGGGTTGCTTCCAGATGAACCGGTTCGCGATCATGGTTTTCGCCATCGTAAACCTCGCTGAATCCGGCTGTACCTACGGGCATGGATAGACGTTCACCTCCCTTGGCTGTGTATGGCGATGGAATGTCCTCTTCGGGGAAGATCGCATCGAATGGGCACTCTGACACACAAGCTCCACAATCGATGCATGTGTCTGGATCGATGTAGAACCAGGGCCATTTATCTTCTGGTTTTCCTGGGATGATGCATTCCACCGGGCAAACCGTTGCGCACCCTCCATCGCGCAGACATAAACTGGTAATCACATGTGGCATATTTTCCTCCGTTAGATGGTGAATATTAATTTGATTTTATATGAGGTTTTAGTTATTACCCTGCGATGTAATAATATACCATAATAGAGGTGGTTCTGGAACGTTTTAAATGAA
Organism: uncultured Anaerolineaceae bacterium; assembly: GCA_964420835.1. Lineage (GTDB taxonomy): Bacteria > Chloroflexota > Anaerolineae > Anaerolineales > Anaerolineaceae > CAYQUO01. The sequence continues at coordinate 129,313 of CAYQUO010000005.1, read as the reverse complement.
AAACGGGAGCGAATTTTTGCTGCCTGCCATCGCAACTTGCATGAATACACATGGTTGATTTTAAATGACCAAGAGATTTGTATTGGCAACCATTCTTCTGCGTTCCTTACCTGGACCAGAATTGGATGACGGTAATTGGCCGAAATCCGGTTGGTATAATTTGGAGCATTTGATTGGAAAGGACGGGGAAAAAATTAATAATTGAAAGAGGAACCTGAATTGAACCTTCCTGGGCAGAGCAAGATATCTTCTCCGCCACGAATTGAAAATGAAAAGACACCAATAAGCGCCGTTGTCGTTCTCCTTATCGGTGTGCTATCTGTTTCTGCGGCTGCCCTGATGATCCGAAAGGCGCAAGTGGACGCACCTTCACTGACAATTGCGGCCTGGAGGCTGACCCTGGCGACAATCATCCTGGCCCCTTTTTCACTAACACGAATTAAGTTTGATCTAGGCAGATTGTCAAACCGGCAACACGTATTAATCATTTTGGGAGGAGGCTTCCTGGCAATACATTTCATCAGTTGGATCACTTCATTGGAATATACAAGTATAGCCAGCTCGGTGGTGCTTGTGACTACCGCGCCTTTATGGGTGGCCTTGCTTTCACCCCGCATCCTTGGTGAACGAATAACATGGTTGGTATGGCTTGGCTTGATAATCGCCTTGATTGGGGGTGCTATGGTCGGGTTAAGTGAAACATGCGGAATTGGGCCATTGGGAATATCTTGCAAGAAAGAAATCGGGCCATGGATGAAAGGAGGACAATTGGGAAATTTTCTGGCCATCGTTGGAGCCTGGTGTAGTGCAGCCTACCTGATGATTGGAAGAAAATTACGCCCACATCTGAACATTCGTTCCTATGCCGTGATGGTTTACGGAACCGCTGCTTTATTCTTATTGTTTGCCTGTCTACTTCGGGGGAAAGCGATCGCCGGTTTTTCGCCAGGAACCTATTTCTGGATGGTGGGATTGGCTGTAGTACCCCAGATTATTGGGCATTCATCGTTTAATTATGCTCTTGCATTCCTGCCAGCCGCACTTGTTTCAGTGGCATTACTTGGTGAACCGATCGGTGCGGTTATCCTTGGCTATGTTTTTCTTAAGGAAATTCCAAGCACGATGGAACTTGCAGGAGGTGGCTTGGTACTTCTGGGGTTGTATCTCGCCAATAAGGGGCCCCAGAAAGTCAGTTGATGGTGCACCTGGAATACAAGTAATTCATTTTCCGTAATCGATCCGCCAGTTGAGCCGTGATCTCGCCATTTACTGCCCTCCAGCTCCAGTTCCCTGTTTGGGTGCTTGGAAAGTTCATTCGGGCTTTGCTGTCTTTTTCCAATAGATCCTGCAGTGGTGCCAGTGCCAATTTGGCGATTGATGACCACACTGCTCGAATCATGTCCCAGGGTACATCATGGCCTGTACTGCCCGTATAGGCTTTAAAGAATTCCTTTTCATTTCGGTTCGCTGTTTTATACCAGCCGTATGCTGTATCATTGTCATGTGTACCAGTGTAGGCAACACAATCCACTGGATAATTATGGGGGAGAAACGGATTGTTGGGGTCTGAAGAAAAAGCAAATTGGAGGACTTTCATGCCGGGAAATGAAAAATGATGCATCAATTCGATCACATCAGGCGTGATCTCTCCAAGATCCTCAGCAATGATCGGTAGATCCCCCAATCGGTTGATGACCGTATTAAAAAAATCCTCTCCAGGCCCTGTCACCCATTGGCCCTTCTCTGCAGTTGTCATACCAGCTGGTACTTCCCAATAACCAGCAAAGCCGCGGAAATGGTCAAGGCGAATAATATCAACCATTGTTAGAACTTGCTGTAAACGGGAAATCCACCATGAATAGCCGGTCTTCTTATGTTCCTCCCATTTATACAACGGGTTTCCCCATAACTGGCCAGTGGAAGAAAAGTAATCCGGGGGCACACCAGCAACAACCCTGGGCCGGCAGTCGGGGTCGAGATCGAAGAGATGTGGATTGGACCACACATCCGAGCTGTCGTATGACACAAAGATCGGAATATCACCAATGATCTTGATGCCATTATTGATTGCAAAATCTTTCAGGGAATGCCACTGGCGAAAAAACAGAAATTGCACGAATTGCTGCCATAATATTTCCACCTGATGCATGTTCCTGTACTCGGCAATGGTTTGTTCATCATGCATCTTAAGAGGTGGTGGCCATAAGTTCCACGAATTCCCATGATGGGTGTCCTTGATGGCAGCGTATACAGAGTATTCCAATAACCAATTGGCTTCCCGTTCAATAAAGAATTGCAATTCGCTTTTGAGTTCACGCTGACCGTTATTGCAAAAACGCTCGAAGGCGCGATGTAACAATATGCGTTTCCATTCGATTACCTTGCTAAATTCAACCCGGTTTTCTGTAAAAATGGGCCTGTCCTCAAGGTCGGAATTATCCAGCAAACGATCTTCCACCAATAAAGCGGGGCTGATAAGGTTTGGATTGCCAGCAAAGGCGGAAAGGGACTGGTAGGGTGAATCACCGAAACCCGTAGGGCCGAGCGGGAGCACCTGCCATAGTCCGCATCCTGTTTCCGATAGAAACCGGATCCAATTGAACGCTGCAGGGCCCAGGTCACCAATTCCATCGGGGCCCGGCAGGCTGCTGGGATGCAGGATAATTCCAGAGGAACGTTGAAATTTCACTTAAATGCAATCCTCAACGGTGCAGATTTGCATATACATGGGATTTTTAAGTCGGAATGCTTTCATCCAGTGATGCAATACAGATTACCTATGACAACAAGCGCTCGTAGAGTTTTAGGTACTTGGCGGCAGATTGATCCCATGAAAAGTCTTCAGACATTGCCTGACGCTGCAATGCCTGCCATGCTGTTGGATCGGAATAAACCTGAATTGTTTTCTTGATTTTCCCTGCCAGGGCAGCAGGTGTAACTGGGTGAAAAAGAAAGCCGTTCGGTTTTTTGGAATTTTCCGGGTCCCTGATCGTGTCCTTTAATCCACCTGTGGAATTAGCCAATGGAATACAGCCATAATGCATGGCAATCATTTGTACAAGGCCGCATGGCTCATAGCGTGAAGGTATAAGCAAAATATCAGCGCCCGCATACACCCGATGGGACAGTTGGGCATCATAGCGAAAAGCCGTCCGCACGCGATAAGGGAAATCATCCTGAAGTCGGCGGCATGCCTCCTCCAGGGTTGGGCTGCCAACGCCCAGAAACAGCATCTGCCAGGGGGTGTCTGTTATCAACCTTAAGGCGTCAATTGCGAGGTCAACACCTTTTTGAGGGTCTATCCTGCCAATAAAGGCCAATAATGGGAGATCTGTTGCTTCATCCAATCCAAATTCCCTCAACAGGTGCAATTTGTTTTCAGAACGTGACCCCAACATTTCCAATGAATAGTTCCTTGGAATGAGCGGGTCATCTGATGGATTCCACGTTTTAGTATCCAGTCCATTTAGAATCCCTGAGATCCTATCTTTTTTGTTATATAGATATTTTTCAAGACCACAGCCAAATTCGGTTGTCATTATCTCGTTTGCATAAGAGGGAGATGGGGTGGTAATCCAATCAGCTGCGGCAATACCCATCGGAAGTGGCAAATGTCTAGCCCAAGCAGGAAGGTTCGAGTCCTGACTTGGGGCAAGACCATATGCCGCAAGCACCGTGGCTGTGTCGTTTCCCATGTAAGGAAGATTGTGGATGGTCAGAAGAATTTGAACGTCCCTGAAGAATGGATCTTTACCCTGAACGGCGTGAATTTGAGAAACCGCCATACAGGTATGCCAATCGTTGGCGTGCACAATATTTGGCCGCCACTCCATTTTCCTAATAAATTCAAGCGCAACCAAAGAGTAAAAGGTGAATTTTTCCCCATTCAGTAGAGGATTGCTGCTGTACACAAGAGAATCGTTGGCAACAGGGTTGCCATCGATCAAGTAGATGGGGATGTTGCCCAGTGTGCTCTGGTAAACCCTTGCGTTTACCTTTACCCCGGAACGGTCAATGGAAAATTCTGAAACAAGGTGAGAAGTGATATTTTGTTGGCGTAATTGCGGGTAAAACGGGATTATAACCCGCAGGTCCAGATCACGCGAAAAACGCCTGGACTCCTGAAGAGCCTTTAAGGCGGGGGGCAATGACCCACCCACATCTCCCAGTCCCCCAATCTTGATTAGTGGATCGATTTCACTAATAAGGAAAAGGACACGCACCGGTTCAGCAGAAGAATTAGATGGGCCCAAAGGTTTTAATCCTCTTTTTTCCAAAAGCTATAAACTTAACATCCCAAGATAATCCCGGGCAATTGCTTGTTCTTTTGATACTCCAAGCGATGTCAATATTTTCGTGATTACCTGTGATTTCTCCTCGGCATCCTTGCGGCTCCATGTCCGACTCTTAATCTCGATGAATTTTCCAAGTGACGGCTTCGTAATTGTATCCAGGTTAATAAAAAACTCCTTGCCGTCGATATCAACTAGGTATCTTAATCGATCCTTTTCAATATCATATTCCCGCAAGGGTTGAAAGTATTCACGATAAAACCGAAGGCTTTGTTTCGCTTCAGCAATGTACCGGCTTCGTGAAAGGACGACACCGTGTGGATACTTGTATTCACTTGCCGGGCCGATGTGGGTGATACGGGATCTCACGTTGGTCACTTTGTCCGATTCATCGATAAAATGGTCTTCCCGGAACCGCAAGTAACCCTGTTCCTGCTCGGTGAACGAAAAGTAGGTGTCATATTCCCGGTAATGTCGTTTTCGGATGATCGAATTCTTCATTGCATTCAATTTTTCCAGGAAAGGTCCCAAATCAGCAACTGGAACCTTGGCTTGTACTTCAAAACTCTCCTCTTGTGATACACCACCGATGGCGATCAATTTCGATATGATCGATTTTTCCCGTTCCATCAGAAAACTGTCGATCCTGACGGCATAGGATTGACTGGACCTGATCAGATCTGATTCGTTCAGTGTTAATAATTGATGGTTTTCCATTAGGAATCTCCCATTGACCATAACATCTGACACGTCAGTGGACTTGCCAGCGTATACCAATTGGGCGTAAATGGAATTGGATCCCCTCTTAAATTGAGGTGAGTTATGAATGGATGAGATATCTACCAGGATCAGATCTGCCCGTTTTCCAACTTCGAGCGAACCAGTCAGATGATCGATATGCAAAGCTTTTGCGCCTGTGCTGGTGACCATGGAAAGGATTGTTCTTGCAGGAAGAGCCGTCGGATCTGCGCTAAAATTCTTCCCCAAAAAGGAAGCCAGTCGCATTTCTTCGAACATATCCAGATCATTGTTAGATGCGGCTCCATCTGTACCGATGCCAACATGAACATCTAGTTCAAGCATCCTGCGTACGGGAGCAATTCCTGATGCCAGCTTCAGATTGGAAGATGGATTGTGGACCACTCCAACACCATAATGTTGCAGAGTGCGAATCTCTCCCTCGTCAATGTGGACACAATGTGCGGCGATCACTTTCGGGTCGAAAAGATTATTTTTCTTCAGAAAGGGAACTACAGGCATGCCCGTTTCACTTCGGATGTTTTCTACTTCAAGTGCGGTTTCTGAAATATGGGTGATCAGCGGTACGTCCAATTCAACTGCCAGTGAAGAACACATTTGAAGCAATTCACTGGTGCAAGTATATGCTGCATGTGGGGCAATTGCAGGAATGATCAATTGATGATGTTTCCATCGAGAAATGAATCCTCTCGTATAAGCCAGGGATTCTTCAAACGAACCTGCATCAGGGGTTGGAAATTTAAGGATCGTCTCGCCGCAGATACCCCTAAGTCCCGCGTTTGAAGCGGCTCGTGCCACTTCCTCTTCAAAATAGTACATGTCACAAAACGTTGTGACACCGCCCCGGATTAGTTCAGCGCAAGCCAATTGTGTTCCCAATCGCACAAATTCCGGTGTGACAAATTCCCGTTCGACGGGCATCATGTATCCCATCAGCCAAACATCAAGCCTCAGATCGTCAGCCAGGCTGCGAAGAAGGTTCATCGGGAGATGTGTATGTCCATTAATGATGCCGGGCATGAGAACCTTCCCCTTGCAATCATACTTTCTGGCAGGAGAGTATCTGGCCATTAACGCCGTATCTGTTCCAACTGCCACAATGCTGTCGCCCGAGATGGCGACCGCCCCCGGCATAAATTGGTTGAAGGAGTCATCCATGGTTAATACACAGGCGTTGTGAAAAAGGGTATCCACCTTATCCATGATCAATGACAACTCCTTTGTTCATTGATTGTAAATTATTCTTGAGCGTTCTTCTAAGGAGATCCAGTGAATAATTGGACGCCCAAAGTGAAGCCAACGTTGAAGGGCCACCATACTGAAACATGCAACTTTCATCCATGTAGGGAAGAACGATGGCATAAAGGGTATGGGTATTCATGCCGGGGATCAATTTAATACCAATGCCAATACCAGCCTTGTGTTCCTTCATCTGTTTCTCAAGGCGGTTTTTGAAATCCTCTATGGGAGGAACATCAAAATTGTATTGAACACAATACGGGATGGTGGACAGAGCATTAAGTCGATCGCAGATTAATCCGCCTAAGCCGCACTCCATAACTGTCAACCTCTTGCCAATTACGTCAAGATACTCGTCAATAACTGCTTCCAAGGTTGTCTCGTTTTCACCGTACAAGTTTTCGCCCAACAGATCGCGCAGTTCTGGCAATAATTGCGCGATCATTTGATCGGCCGCCTCCGGGTCATCCGCCTTGGCGGTGATGCGGATATCGATTCTGCCGGAATGTGCGGATAAACCCACGGTTGGATTTGTTAGAGTCTCCAGATGCGCAATCCAGGAATCCACCTGTGATTCACCAACACCTGAAAGATGCAAGGTGTGAACACGGATGATTCCCTGCAGGTGGTAATGCGATTTTAGAAAAGGGCGCACCTCGTTAAGGTAAATATACTCCATCTCCCTTGGCACACCGGGCAAACAGATTATGGTTGAAGTTCCCTTGTCAACCCGAAAAGCAGGTGCGGTGCCAACAGAGTTTGGGATGACGATCGCGCCAGCTGGGATATATGCCTGGCGGCGGTTATTCTCGGTGGGTGTTCGGCCAAACTTGGAGAATCTCTCGAGAATCTGCTCCCATAATTCCGGATGGAACCTTAATTCTGTATTAATTGCCTTTGCCACGGCCTGTCTGGTGGGATCATCCACTGTCGGGCCAAGACCACCGGTGGTAATGAGGATATTACAACGCTCAATGGCTTCCCTGACCGCCGTGGCAATTCGGTCTTCATTATCACCAATGATCGTGGTGCGGTAAAGGTCCACCCCGGTATCCCGGAGAGCTCTGGCGAGATACTGTGTATTCGTGTCCAGCGTAACTCCCAGAAGAAGCTCGGTTCCAATTGCTAATATTTCAGCTGAGGGCATTTTCCATTCCAGAGGGGAAACATCATATAGATGATTTATTTTACATCAATTTCATCCTGCAGGTGCCGGGTTTAGCCTACAGGGCAAATTGCCCAGCCAAACCCTGTGGTGGGTTATAATTTTTCACAAGGAAGATGGGGTTGGGACATGCGCCATAAGGAACGAGTGGGTAAATGGGGTGAAGAAATTGCAGCCAACTACCTGTCAGGAAAAGGCTTCGAAGTTCTGGACCTAAATGTCCATACTCCTTATGGTGAGATCGACCTGATCGTTAAGAAAGGCACGGAGATGGTTTTTGTTGAAGTGAAAACAAGGACTACAGATGCGTATGGTATGCCGGAAACATCTGTTACCCAAAAAAAACTGAAACATCTGGAAAACTCAATCCATGCCTACCTTCAGGAACACGAGGAAATTACAGGAAACTGGAGGATCGATGTATTGTCGATCCGGTCGACGCCTGCCATGGACTCCTGCCAGATTGAATGGTTTCAGGATGTACGCCACTGATTTACCTTGCCCTTTGATTGTACTAGTTGGGCCAACAGCAGCAGGAAAAAGCAGCCTGGCGATTGCCCTGGCTCAACGGGTTGATGGTGAAATAATCTCTGCAGATTCCTGCCAGTTTTACAGGGGAATGGATATTGGAACAGCAAAACCTTCCCGGGATGAACTTAATTCAGTGCCCCACCACCTCATCGATGTCACAGACCCGGACCATCCGTGGAACCTCGTGGTGTTTCAGGAAGAAGCGAACCGGGCCATTCAGGAGATCCATTCCAGGGGTAGGCTGCCTATTTTGGTCGGTGGCACCGGTCAATACATACGTGCAGTGGTTGAGGGCTGGAAACCTCCTGAAGTAAAGCCCGATCCGCGTATTCGGGGTATTTTGTTTGGCATTGCCGGGGAGATTGGCAATGCACAACTCCATCATTACCTTAAGTTGTTGGACCCGCCGGCAGCCGCTTCGATCGATCCTCGTAATGCACGCCGTACAATCAGAGCGCTAGAGGTTATTTTTACTTCTGGAAGGCGTTTTTCTTCGCAACGCAAGAAATGGATTTCCCCATATAGCAGTTTGGTCATCGGTTTACAGGTCTCCAGGGTTGATTTGTACAATAGAATTGATGCAAGGATTGATAAGATGATAATGGACGGCCTTGTGGAGGAGGTCCGTAATCTACTGGCCAGCGGGTATGCTATGGATATTACCCCTTTCACCGCCATTGGCTATCGGGAAATTATCTCGTATCTAAAGGGTGAAACCACACTCGATGAAGCGATAATAATGATGAGAAGGAATACTCGTCGTTTTGTTCGCCGCCAGGCAAATTGGTTTCCACCAGATTCTCCCACCATCCATTGGCTGGAAGTGGAAACGCCGGATCTATTGGAAAGAGCACTGGATATCATTCAAAACAGGCATGCCTGGAATATAAGGCCTTCTCGAACAATTGATTGACCGACCTGCCGCTGAAAACCCCCTTACTAAAAAGGACAGCGATATCGTTCTTGATTATTTAAAGCAACGGGATTGATAAATCCTCTGTCAAAAGGCGATGGTGCCTTATTCGTAGTGAACAGCGGTCTTCAATCCAATGCAATGTGGTTGTCAATTCTTGCTTACGAAAACGGGTGTTCCACTCTTTTTCGGGTTTGGAGGCGGGAAGATCTCTTCGAACTCATCCTTGGAAATGGTTTCGACTTCCAGCAGTCGTTCTGCAACCGCATCCAATTCCTTGCGGTATTGTGTCAGGATTTTCCTTGCCTGGTCGTAGGAATCGTTCACCAATTTTCGAACCTCTTTGTCAATCTGGGTGGCAATGGTCTCTGAATAATCCCGCTGTTCAGAGATTTCACGGCCAAGGAAGATCAGTTCTTCTTTTTGACCATAGATCATTGGACCCAGTTCCTGGCTCATACCCAGGCGAGTGACCATGTTCCGTGCCAGTTGGGTGACGCGTTCAATATCATTTGAAGCCCCTGAGGTGATATCGTCGAACACGATCTCCTCAGCCACCCGGCCGCCAAGCAGGCTGATCATTTCTGCAATGATCTTTTTTCGGGACATAAGAATACGGTCCTCGGCAGGCAGAGAGATAGTGTAACCGCCCATCATGCCTCGGGCAATGATGGACACTTTGTGGACAGGATTGGCTTCAGGCAACACGTTCATAATTACTGCATGACCGGCTTCATGGTAGGCGACTACGCGTTTTTCTTCCTCGCTGATTAGACGGCTTTTCCTTTCTGGTCCGGCAATTACCCGTTCAATGGCTTCTTCAAATTCTGATTGGGTTATCACCTGTTTATTACGACGTGCTGCAAGGATGGCTGCTTCATTAACGAGGTTTTCCAGGTCTGCGCCTACAAACCCGGGTGTTGCCCGTGCCAAAATGGCCATATCCACATTCGGTTCAAGAGGTTTCCCCTTGATATGGACCTTCAGGATGGCCTCGCGCCCCTTGACGTCCGGTCTGTCAAGAACGACCCGCCGGTCAAACCGTCCAGGGCGCAGCAACGCAGGATCCAGGATGTCTGGCCTGTTGGTGGCGGCCATAATGATAATGTTCGTGTCAGTATCAAAACCATCCATTTCAACAAGAAGCTGGTTTAGGGTTTGTTCCCGTTCGTCATGGCTGCCACCGAGACCAGCACCTCGCTGTCTTCCAACTGCGTCAATCTCGTCCACGAAAACAATACAAGGTGAATGTCGTTTAGCCTGTTCAAAAAGGTCGCGCACCCTGCTTGCCCCAACGCCCACAAACATCTCCACAAATTCGGATCCGGAAATGGAGAAAAATGGAACACCTGCTTCGCCGGATACCGCTTTGGCTAGAAGTGTTTTGCCTGTCCCTGGAGGTCCGACCAATAAAACCCCCTTGGGAATCCTTGCACCAAGGGAGATGAACTTTTGCGGCTCACGGAGAAACTCAACAACCTCCTTTAGTTCCTCCTTTGATTCCTCGACTCCAGCGACGTCTTCAAATGTAACCGTTGGCTGATCCCCGGTGAACATGCGGGCACGTGATTTTCCAAAAGACATCGCGGCATTGTTGGAGCCTTGTGCTTGCCGAAATATAAAGAAGAAGGCAGCCCCTAAAATTATGAATGGTAATACATAACCAAGGGCCGTTAATACCCCCATCCATGCGCTGGGGGGTTTAATTTCAACCTTGATCTTGGATGAATTGAGTTTTTCGCTGGTCACTCCCAACTGAAGAAGCTGTTCAACCAGGGTGGCATCAGCCTCTTTTGTGGATTTCCTCTGCGTGCCATCATGGAAGATTACTGTAAGCCGGTTCTCGTCCTCAACTATTCTGGCTACTTTACCTCCCTGGATCTGTTCTGCCACCTCATTAATAGATAAGGCTTCCTGATTACTTCCTTGTGCACCAAAGCTATACACCAGCATAGCGATGATGGCAACAAATAGAAGCAGATAAATAACATAAGACTGGTTTCGTTGTGCCACTACTTCCTCCAGAAACCTGCAAAAAACCCATTTCTTGCGGGTATTAAAGTCATTATACCAATGGATGGAATGGGAAACCAGAGATAAACCAGAAGATTAGGAAGAATTAAGAAATTTCTTATAAACAGTGGTTGTTCGGCAAATTCAGGTTTTTAGCTTTATGGATTGTATAATAGGTGGGGCCCAACAAAACAAGTTGGTTATCAGCCGGCAAACTGACTGTGGAAAAACGAATATTTTGATGTATCAATCAAGAATGTTGGTTGGGTTTGGATTGCAAGAAAATTTCGGGTAGTGGATGGCAAAGACCGCAGCCGATTTCGGGTTGGAGTACATCGGTCATGGATTTTCTGCAGTAAGCCCGAACTTTCATCATTTTTCTTAATCCCAGATATCTGTTTTTAATCTCAACTGACAATTCCATATGATTACAGGCATTTGCCCGAAGAATGGCAGGAACTTGACAGGTTTTACATAGCTCTGAACTCCATTTGCTTTTCTTCCTGTCGATTTTCAACAGCTGGCACTCTTCCATGTTCCTGCCACGGAAATAATTCCCATAGAAAAATTGGCACTCGATTCCGCTTGGTGTTCGCATCTTGTCAATATTTAACGACGAGAAGGATATTTTTATGGGTGTGAAAACAACCCGAAGAGATAAGGTATTAAACCCGGGTCAGATACGCTCCCGACCTTGTATCCACGCGGATAATGTCTCCCTCATTCACGAAGGATGGCACATCCACCTTGGCGCCTGTTTCAACGGTAACTCGTTTGGTAACCCCCGTTGCTGTATCGCCTCGGACAGCCACTTCGGAGCTGGTGACCTTAAGGTCAACAGATGTAGGCAACTCGATATCGATGATTTCATTGTGATAAAGAGTCAACTTCACCTCCAATCCTTCTTTTAGGAAGTTGACCGTTTCTCCAATAATTTCAACCGGAACTGATGGTTGTTCATAGGTCTGAGTGTTCATAAAGGTATAAAAGTGCCCATCATTATAGATGTATTGCACATTCTGATACTCCAAACGCACATCCTGCACTCGATTGCCTGAGATGAAGGTTTTTTCAAGTGTGGAGCCTGTTCGCAAATTTCTTGCTTTTATGCGGATTGTGGCATTTCCCCGGCCTGGTTTATTGTGTTCATAATCCAGGACCTTGAACAACTGCCCGTCATATTCAAAGGTGACGCCTTTTCTCAGGTCATTTACATCTATCATTTTTCGGCCTTTATTCTTTGAAAATAATGCACTGTCCGATTATAGCGTAGAGTGGATTTCACGGCAAGAAGGGGAGGCGCGTGCTATAATTGCCTTGGTGGTTCACCCAGTAATGGATTGTAAATTTTAAATTTATAGACAGACCAACTGCCAATTGGAAGTATTGGGTGAGCAAGACCCTGTTCAACCTTCCCGTAGGAGATTGCCATGACTGAAATGCCTGACACTGAAATGAATTCATCATCCGTGCAAACTGGACCGATTGCGCCTTTTACCCCACCTCCGGTGACAAGCATTGAAGCCACTGGCCTTTCCATCCTCTGGCTAATGGACCACGTGTTAAAAGTCATGTATTTTCAGGGGTTTATGTCTGGTTTTAAAGTTGCAGAAGAAATTGCCTTACCGTTTTCTGGGGTGGTGGACCAAATTATGGAATCCCTGAAGAGGGAAAAACTTGTCGAGGTTCGTTCTTCCCAAGCCGGATTGGGAGAAGGGGCTTACCAGTACGGAATAACAGGTGCAGGTATTCAAAGAGCGCACGAAGCCTTGGAACGTTGCCAGTATGCCGGGCCGGCGCCAGTACCCCTTGAAGTTTACAACGAGGCTTGCATTAGGCAGGGACGTACCCGTATGCAAGCAACAAACCGCCTGATGCGACAAATTTTGAACAATCTGGTCCTGACAGAAAAGACATTTCATCAATTGGGACCGGCAATAAATTCAAATACAGCGATCTTTCTTTACGGCTCACCCGGAAATGGGAAAACCAGCATTGCCAAAGCCATTGGCGGATTGATACTGACCCAGGTGATCTACATCCCATATGCGATCTATATTGATGGACAGGTCATCAAGCTTTATGATGCGGTTAATCATAAACTCTCCCCTGATGAAGAAACAACTGCACGAGGAACCGGGTCGCTTCGCTCTGGACTTAAAAGAGACATACGCTGGGTGCGTATTCACCGACCATTTATTGTTACTGGCGGAGAATTAACGCTTGAAGGCCTGGACCTCGTATTTGATGATATTACCAAGTATTATGAGGCCCCATTTCAAGTAAAGGCGAATGGTGGGATCCTGTTAATTGATGATTTTGGAAGACAACTGGTCCGGCCACGAGATTTGTTAAATCGCTGGATTGTCCCACTGGAGAGCAGGTTGGATTATCTGAAATTGCATACAGGGAAAAAAATCGAGGTGCCTTTTGACGTGCTGGTGATGTTCAGCACGAATCTGCCTCCAAAAGAATTGGTTGATGAGGCATTTCTGCGGCGCCTGAGACATAAAATTGAAGTTAAAGATCCCAACTATGACCAATACAGGGACATATTTAAAAAAGTTGCCGCAGCCAAGGGAGTTGCTTACAGTGACGAAGGGATCACATACCTATTACAGGAATGGTACATCAAGAAAAAACGTCCCCTACGGGGTTCGCATCCAAGGGATTTATGTGACCTAATACTGGATATTGCCCGTTACCATGGCGTTCCTCCCACCATGAGCCGTGAACTGATTAACGCTGCATCGGAAACCTATTTCATTGAGCTATGAACTTGCTGGAGCATTTGCCGCGTCCGGTGATATTCGCTCACCGTGGCGTAACTGTTGACGCGCCTGAGAACAGTCTAAAGTCATTCATGAGGGCGATTGATGCTGGTGCTGAAGCGATTGAGCTTGACACCCGATTAACTTTGGATGGTGAAGTTGTCGTGTTTCATGATCGAAACCTGAAGAGAATGACGGGAGTGGATCGGGAGTTAAAAACCATGACTCTCGAAGAACTTCGATCATTATTCCTGGTTCATCCAAGCGGAAAAGGCAAAAAGCAGGAAAAGATCCCCACATTGGAAGAGGTTGTTCATGCCTGCAAAGGAAGGCTGTATTTCAATATTGAACTTGCCAGTTATGGTTTATATGAAGACACATTGCCAAGGCAGGTGTGTATAATTGTAAATAAATTTAACCTGGAAAAAGAAATGATGTTTTCATCATTTGATCCAAGGAAACTATCCCAAGCCCAACAAATCTTAAAGGGAGTCCCGGTTGCCCTGATCACAATGCCGGGTTTGGTTGGAGGAATTTCCGAAGCACTATTTGCTGGTCAATATTCCCCGAGTATCGTTCACCCTCATTTCAGTCGAATAACCCGAGATTACCTTCAGGCACATCATGCCTCGGGGATGCGTGTTCATGCCTGGACAGTGAATGATGAAAAAAATATTAGAAGCCTGATTGAATGGGGTGTTGATGGAATTATTACGGATGTTCCCTCCCTGGCACGAAAGATCCGTGAGGCAGGATGAGTTACTGGAAGAAAAACATCATCCGGTTAACCATCTTTGGGGTTCTCTTCTCCGTATTAATTTCCACATTCATACCGGTAGAGGCCAGCCAGCCATACCAGGGAAAGAGCCTTGACGAAATAGCCCGACAATACCTGGAACAGATGACAGCCGAAGAAAGAGTGGGACAACTCTTCCTTGTTACATTCAAAGGTACCAAGGTTGATGATTCAACATCGATTTTCGACCTGGTTAAAAAACATCATATAAGTGGTGTTGTATTACGGGCGTCGAATGATAATTTTATTAATAATGGAGATATTGTAGCGACCACCTATCAATTGACATCCCAATTACAGCAGATTGCCTGGCAAACACATCAAGTATCTGAACCAACGCCCTCCGATCGGGTTGGAAGCAGTGCCTATGTCCCCTTGCTGATCGGCATCTCACAAGAAGGGGACGGCTATCCTTTTGACCAGATCCTCAGCGGCACCACCACATTGCCGAACCTGATGACGATTGGTGCAACATGGGATACGGAATCGTCACGCCAGATTGGTTCTGTACTTGGCTCTGAACTACAGGCACTAGGGATCAACTTGCTCTTTGGCCCTTCCCTGGACGTTCTGGATGTAAGTCAGACCATCACTGGAGAGGACCTGGGAACAAGGACGTTCGGTGGCGATCCTTATTGGGTAGGCAGGTTGGGCCGCAGTTACATAGAAGGCTTGCACGAAGGGAGTCAAGAAAAACTGGCTGTAATTTCCAAACATTTTCCGGGACGCGGCGGCTCTGATCGACCTCCGGAAATGGAAATCCCAACGGTTCGAAAATCATTGGAACAACTTAAACAGATTGAGCTGGCTCCATTCTTCTCTGTCACCCAGGCGTTGCCTGGAGAATTGGGTGCCACCGATGGGTTATTATTATCCCATATCCGGTATCAGGGGTTTCAGGGGAACATCAGGGCAACAACAAGGCCTGTAAGCCTTGACCAGGTAGCCTTTGAACAGATTATGAGCCTTGATACATTTGCAAAATGGCGCCAGGGTGGTGGCCTGGTGGTCAGCGACAACCTTGGAAGTCAGGCTGTCAGGGTTTTTTATGATCCAGCCGGGACTAATTTTGATGCAAGACAGGTTGCACGGTCCGCCTTTCTGGCTGGCAATGACCTTTTGTATCTGGATAATTTTATTGCTACTGGTGATCCTGACAGCCATACAACGATCATCAGGACACTCGAGTTATTCGTCCAAAGGTACAATGATGATCCAGCCTTTTCTCAAAAAGTGAATGAATCGGCATTAAGGGTCATAACACTTAAACTCAGATTGTACCCAGGCGCAGATATTAGGAATGTTATCCCTGCTTCCGAGGGCTTGAATCGCGTTGGGACATCCACGCAAATTACATCCGATGTTGTAAAAAAAGCAGCGACATTGTTAAATCCGGATCCGGGTGAATTCAAGCTGTCATTGCCAGAGCCTCCATCGTCAACGGACAGAATCGTTTTTATCACAGATGTCTTGAATGGAAAACAATGTAGTCTTTGCCCGGAAAACCCCATGCTTCCGGTCAATGCCCTGGAAAAAACGACATTAAGATATTTCGGTACTTCGGCTGGAGGGAATATCCAGGCTTTCCGGTTGTCCTCCTATTCGTTTTATGACCTATTGGAGATGCTCAACGAACCGGATAAAGAAACTGAATTGGAAGAAAGTCTGCGAGCTGCGGATTGGGTGGTATTTGCCTTTCTAAATATCCGGACTGGCCAACCGGTTTCTGGGGCATTTCGATCATTTCTGGCAAAACAACCCGAATTATTGGACAAAAAAAAAGTGGTCGCCTTTGCCTTTAATGCCCCATATTATTTGGATGCGACCGATATTGGGAGATTGTCTGCCTATTATGGACTCTACAGTCGAAGCCCTGAAGCGGTTAACATTGCCGTCAGACTTCTTTTTCAAGAGTTGGTGCCTGGTGGGAAATCTCCGGTTTCCATTGCCGGACTTGGATATGACCTCATCACCGCTACATCACCGGATCCTTCGCAGGTAATCCCGCTGATCTTGGACATTCCTGATTCAACACAGCCGGCGGACACCGTTGTTGTTACAACAAGAACGCCACAGCCCACATCCGTACCCCTCTTCCGCGTGGGAGATACCCTGCCCATTAAAACAGGGATCATCTATGATCATAACCATAATCCAGTACCCGATGGCACAGTGGTGAGGTTCCATTTCACAACAGGGGGGGAGAGTGGAACAGTACAGCAGATCGAGACCACAACAACTGAAGGCATTGCGCGCTGCAGTTTTCGAATCCAAACTGCCGGATTCCTGGAAATTCGTGCAACGAGTGATCCAGCCACCCTTTCAAGCCTGCTGCAGTTGGACGTCTCAAACACGGAAGCCGCGGCAGTAACCGCAATAGCACCAACCAGTGTTTACACCCAGACACCAGCACCTCTGATGACGATGACACCCCTTTCGGAAACTGAGCAGATGGAGGGAAAGATAAAAGGCAAACCAGGTGCAAGTGACTGGTTCCTGGCATTGTTTGTGATTTTGGTTTCGGTAGGCGGGATTTTCACGGCAGGAAGACGTTATGCCTCCCTCCTTTGGGGCGTCCGGTGGGGGTTATTGGGAGTGTTGGGCGGTTGGACAGGTTATGTTTTAATCGGATTGACAGGCTGGCGAGTAAGCTCACGATGGTCGTTGGTTATCATTGTTCTTTTGGGCGTTGTCCTGGGCTGGCTGGCAGGCTGGTTCTGGTGGCAGCAACTTGGGATGTCCCGACAGGGCCCTGGCCGTAAGAGTCACTGAAAGAGAAGGGTAAGGATCAGGCTTGCCAATGTCATGCCTGCGGCAATCCCCAGGAGAAGCTTTTCTGTCTCACCCCTTAATATCATTTTGAGTTTCAGTGGTTGGGTTTGAGAGCGAACAATTATCGGCCGGCTTCCAAGCAAAGATTCCCGGAAAATGGCGATGTTAGATGGCCTTTCATCCGGGTGAAGGTTTAACGCCCAAAGAATGGCTCTTTCGGTTCGAGGGCTGATCTCAACATTAATGCTGCGGGGCATGGTCAGGGCATCCGGGTTGAGAAAACGTTCACGTGCATCAATGGGAGCCTGATTGGTTAGTAAATGATAGAGGGTGGCTCCAAATGCATAGATGTCACTACGAACATCAGTATGACCGCTATCTCCTCCATATTGTTCAAGCGGAGTATATAATGCAGTACCTTGGCCTTGGAGGACGGTAATGGTTACTTCTCCAGGTGCCAGGACTTTAACCAGACCAAAATCGACCAATTTTAGGACGCCACTGGGGGTGACTTTCAGATTGCTCGGTTTTATGTCCCGGTGGAGAATCGGCGGGGTCTGCCCATGGAGGTATTCCACTGCATCTGCCAGTTGATTGGCCCAATTCAGAACATCCATTTCGGGAATAAATTGGTTTTCCTGCCGGGATTCGATCATCACTGTGCGCAGGTCTTTTCCAGGAACGAAATCCATTACAAGATAATCACGATTCGATATGGAAAAGAAATCAGATACTTTTGGAAGATTGGGGTGATCAAGCCTTGCCAATACGGTAGCTTCGCGCAAGAATTGATCTCTGGTTTCTTTCAGCAAATTGGAGGGAAGTGTGCGATCATGTTCAACTTCTTTTAATGCGCACTGGCGCCCCTTAAGGCGCTGATCTTCCGCCAGGTAAATACTCCCCATCCCTCCCTGACCGATTATTCTGCTAATGCGGTAGCGGCCGCGCAGTATTTCACCGGCTTTCAATGGAACCGGCATCCTGTACTCCTCTCAATGATGAAAAACGCTGTACTGGTAGATTGTCATGTCGGCGTTGTTAAGCTACCAGTTCACAATAATGATGGTTCTCGCCTGCAATTTCTGTTATATTATTATTGACAATAAATTATACCTTTTTGTTACAGGTTTTTAATTGGCAAATTAGCAGTAATAGTCCAATCAAAGGGGTTGTATGATGGTTCAGCCGGCTGATTACCCGCTATTAATTGGGCAGGATGGGCCTGTCAATGGAAAACGTTGGATAATCCGGGGGGACGTCATCATTGGTCGTGATGAAACATGCGATGTGGTCATCCAGAACCGCCAGGTTTCACGGTTTCATGCGCGTCTTACCGTCCAGGATCAGGGGTTGGTTTTGGAAGATTTGGCCAGTAAGAATGGCACATTCCTTAACGGGAGCCTTGTGTCAGAACCTGTTGCTCTCCAAGATGGAGATACCTTTCAGGTGGCTCTTATCCAAAATTTTGTGTATCTCAATTCCGATTCCACTTTGCCGATGGAACTTGGATCAACCGGAAATGTCAGGGTCGGGAAATTATTTATTGATGGAAGAAGCAGGAGGATATGGATTGGAAAACAGGAACTGCTTCCTCCGTTATCTGTTCCACAATTTCGTACGCTTCAAACGCTTTATGAACAGCAGGGAAATGTAGTCTCAAGACAGGACATTGTTGCTGCAGCATGGGGGGAGGATAATTCTCAGGGTGTATCGGAACAAGCCCTTGATGCATTGGTTAGAAGGCTGCGACACCGGCTTATAGAATTCGATCCTGACCACAATTACATCATCACGGTCAGGGGCCATGGACTTAGGTTGGATAATCCCAGTGAGTGAAAGGTCATTCTTTTTTCAAGTTTTGCGACATCGAGAATCGCAGAACTTCTCGATAGGCTTTTTGGATGTTCTCAATAATTTCGGCAGGCTGACCGGTTTCTGAGGCTTGCTGGACGATATTTCCCATTAATTGTACGAATTCAGGCGTGATCTTGGATGCTTGAGCCTCCAGGATCTTTTTCCGGGTTGTTTCATCAGTTGTCTGTATTAACTGTTCGATTATCTGGATCTCTTCAGGCGGGGTGGTATATTTTTTTAAGGCTGTTACCAATTTTTCCAGTCTGGCAACTCTATCCGCGTTTCCCGATTGCCTGCTCTTTTCCAGTTCATTTCGAAGTGACTCGGTGAAGAAATCGTCAATCTCCTGTAGGTGTTCTTCCAGTTTCTTTTCAGGGTTTTCCGCACCAGCGATTTCTTCAAGGAGAGCCTGTGAAGCCTTGATCTTTTCTTCGACAGCCTTATCGATCTCTTCCACCATTTTTAGTAATGATTCACGCAATTTGACGAGGCGCTCTTTTTCTTCACCGGGCGATTTTTCAATCCGTTCAGTCAGCAGTTTAAAAAATTCGTAGTCCAAACCTGAACGTGCCATTCCAACCAATGCACTCAGGCGTGTGTCAGAGGGAGCTTCAATGATCAAATCCAGCAGTTTTTCGCGCGTGAGGCCATCCTTGCTGGCTTCCTGCAATGACTTTATGGCTGCTTCTGCCTCTTTTGCCTGGGTTGCCAGATTTTTTCCGAATTCGGTTTCCGATATCAAGTCTTGCTGTATGGAAGCGAGTTGTTTTACGGATGTCTGGTCTCCCTGGGCTAACGCTGCTTCGGCTAGTTTGGAAAGGATGCCAAAAAATTCCGCATCCACAAGGTTGGCTTCCTGCCTGATGATCTCCTTGCGCGCGTCCTGGCTTGAGGCAGTTACAAGCCGATTGATTAGTGACAACCGTTGCTGTTGTGCCTGGATGACTTCTTTTGTAATACCGTCTGCTTCCAGGACTCTCTCGATAAGGGCTTCATAGGTCAGCATTGTCTGCGGTCGAAGGAGGTAGGCTTTTCTTTTTTCAGGTGCCAGGCGGTTCATTACCTGATTAAGCATTGGACCGATCATTCTTTCCTGATCATTAACGGGTAACCCCAATTCAGGTGGAAAATAGGTCAGCAACAATTCCTTTTCAGGGTCATGGTAAACGATTGGAGTTGCAATCCTGCCCTGATAACCGCAGGATTGACAATGGACGAAGTTTGTAGCACCGTTCAGAAGCCGTTGCTTGGAAACGGGGTCGGAATTCAGGTCAAATAATTGTTCCACTTCCGCCATAACTGGTTGATGGCATCGTGGACATTTTGTGGTGGTTTTCGGCATAGGGTTCCTCTGGTGAATTTATAAGATGGAAATTATACCATCATCAATTTCACCAATTAAATGATTGATCGAATGCCATCAAGCGGCGGCCTGCATACTGGCATTAAGTCTCTTGATTGTCGATCCACTTGGGAAGTGTAAAACAGATCCGAGTACCCTTGCCGGTTTCCGTGTCCACCCAGATTTTTCCGCCGTGTGCTTCAATGATTGTCCGAACAAGGAATAAGCCCAAGCCGGCTCCCTGCGTTTGCCGGGCCATGTTCGGGGAACGGTAGAACCGATCAAAAACATGGGGTATGTCCTCGGGAGAAATCCCCGGCCCTTCATCGCTGATACAGATGATGATGAATTCATCCCTGGTCTGACCCGAGATTCGGATCTCCCCTTCCGGAGAATACTTAATTGCATTTCCGATCAGGTTGGATAATACCTGCTGGATGCGGTTTTCGTCCGCCAGGATGATTGGAAAATCGGAGGGAAATTCCACCCTGATTTTATGCTTGTCCGATTGAACTTGAAGCCTTTGAACCAACTTGCGGGCCATGTCTGGGATGCAAGCATCTGTTCTGTTTAGCTTGGTTCGGTCGGCCTGCAACCTGGAGGCATCCAGAAGATTGTCAATTAGCGACGCTAAACGATCGGTTTCGTCCTCAATTACTTTTAGGCTATCCTGAACAATTGCCCTATCCCAGCGGGCATCCTCTCTTCGAAGGGTGCTGACATAGCCCTTGATTAAGGCAACGGGCGTTTTCAATTCATGACTGATGATTGAAATGAAGGTCGATTTCAATTCCTCTGCTTGTCGAAAGCGGGTAATGTCGCGTACTGTTGCGATGGTATTCAGCAAGATGCCATCTTCTGAAAACAAGGGGGCATACGTAACCCCGATTGGCAGGGGAGGATATGGGGCATTTCGCTTCATATCACCTTCAATGTACAAATGGGCATGAGGAGTTAATGGCCATCCACCAGCGACTGCCTTTTCAAGTGTCATCCCTTCGGGTGGTTTTTCCCATCGTATGACTTCCTCATGGAATCTGCCTTGTACCTCTTCCAATTTCTTGCCAAGCATCATCACTAACGCATGATTGCATAACTCCACCTGCTGCTCCGGTGTAAGGATCAAAATGCCGTCAGCGGCTGAATCCAACAGGGCATCCATTCGATGTTTTTCACGGGTCACTTGTGTGTATAGTTGTGCGTTATGGACAGCAATAGCTGCCTGGTTGGCAAATGAACTGAGGAGTAAACGATCATTGGTTGAGAAAATCCCCGGATAATTTCGGA
Organism: uncultured Anaerolineaceae bacterium; assembly: GCA_964420835.1. Lineage (GTDB taxonomy): Bacteria > Chloroflexota > Anaerolineae > Anaerolineales > Anaerolineaceae > CAYQUO01. Next base: position 107,579 of record CAYQUO010000005.1, on the reverse strand, counting down.
AAATGAATATTATCCCCAGAACTTTGCCTTGCGTAATCAGAGGAAGTCCAACGCCGGTAAGCAATCCATAACTTGCGGTTCTGGTTAACTCTTTTAATAAACGGTTGATTTCCGGAATTTCTGATTCTCCGGAATTTTCTCCAGATAGTGGAATCCTTTCAAGATAAGGCTCAAGGAACTTAATGAACGCAGCTGGGATCCCTTGTGAAACCTGAACAAGCCAAACACCCATCTCAGAACGTGTAGTAATCAGCCCTGCGTGACCAGCCAGCATCTCGATGGAAATTTTCAGTATTCTGCTTAATAGTTTGTCCAGATCAAGTTCCTGAGTGAGAGCCTGTGCGATCTCAAGAAGGTAATCTCTTTGGCGGATGCGAAAATCCGGGAGCATATCAGATTTTTAATAAACCTCGAAGGTAAATTAGCGCGCCAATGAGACCGGCGTTGTCACCGAGGGAAGCCGGCCGAATGAGCAGGTTGTCAACATATCTGGGAGTCATCACATGTTTCTCCAGCGATTCCTTTAATGGTTTGAATAGCAGATCGCCGGATTGTGATACGCCACCGCCAAGAACAATTAAGGAAGGGTTGAAGATATGTAAGAAATCCGCCAAGGCTAAACCGAGGTATTTTCCACTGCGGGCTATAGCCTCGATTGCCAAATCATCACCGAGTTTGGCAGCTTTGGCAACCTCTTCGGCGGATGGCAAGGAAGAAGTGTTCATGATGGAAGGCCTTCCGGCATCCACCTGGTCATTCACGTAAAAACTGATTGCCGGGCCAGCCGAATACGCTTCAAGGTGACCGCGTTGGCCACAGGTGCACAGTGGCCCATTCAGGTCCAGTGTTACATGTCCCAACTCGGCAGCCATACCCCTAGCACCAAGCAGCAGATTGCCGGCGGATATTACCCCTCCGCCGATCCCAGTACTGATGGTAAGGTAGAGAAGGTCATTAAATCCTTTTCCGGAACCCAGCTTCCATTCTCCCAAAGCTGCCATGTTGGCATCATTGCCAAGGTAAACAGGTACGTGAAAACGAGATTCCAGGTATTGGGCCAAAGGAAATTCGATCCATTCGGGAATATTGCTCGCTGAATGGATAATTCCCGCGGAATGGTCAAGGGGGCCGGGAGCTGCAACAGCAATGGCCTGAATATCCAAAGAGTCATCCCATAAATTTTTCACTAACCCACAAATTCGCTCTTCGGGCGAACCCTGGCCGTATGTTGGGATTCGCTCTTGGACAATGGGGGAGAAACCTTTTTCGGGATAAATTGCAGCACGGATGTTGGTGCCGCCTACGTCCAAAACAATCAATTTCGGCATTTTGAAAATTATAGCATATGCACACCCTCACAATATTTCCGGTAATTTATTCAGTTATCTATACAACTAAAAATGTTGACGACATGGATAATTGCGATTAAGATTGGGTCGATGTTTTCTAAACTTGTTCTTCGATATCAACGTTTCTTTCAAAAGATTCGAAAAGAGCTGTTGTGGCTTAAACCAGGGATGGGGGTGAAACGCTGGATTGCCCTGATATTGGCTGGGACTACTCTTATTGGGATCGGCTTTGCCATCCTCGTTTTGGATTTTTACAGAACTGCCCCGAATACGTGGTGGTTGCCCATTTTATCGTTTCTGTCATTGAGATTTATCAACAGGACATTGAGGGCAATTCTTTTTGGTGGGGTGGGGATTGTGCTCATTTTTCTTGGGTCCTGGGGATTAAACCGGTCCCTGCTTACCCCTTTTGTCCAGCCCGGAAAACCCATTCTGGATACGGTGAGCGCCTTCCGGAGAAAAGACCGTGGGCCTAAGATTGTCGTGATGGGTGGTGGGCATGGCCTTTCGGCCCTCTTGCGTGGGTTAAAGAACCATACACATAATATTACAGCGATTGTCACAGTGGCTGATGACGGAGGCTCATCAGGTGAGATCAGGAAGAATATTGGCATACTGCCTCCCGGAGATATTCGGAATTGTCTTACGGCGTTATCGAGCGATGAAGCATTGTTGGGGCAGATCTTCCAATATCGCTTTGCTTCCAGCGCTGGTTTAAATGGGCATTCGCTTGGAAACCTGTTCATCACTGCGATGGCAGAGATAACAGGCAGTTTTGAAGAGGCAGTAGCCGAATCTGGAAAGGTTCTTGCAGTACAAGGCAAGGTTCTTCCAGCCACATTGCATGATGTTCAGTTGGTGGCGGAAATCAAACAGGAAGGCAAGGAAAAAGGAATTAAAGTCCGCGGGGAAAGCCAGATCCCAAAAGCAGGCGGGAAAATTAAAAAGATCTGGCTGGAACCTTCCAGCCCTTCTGCATATCCGCCAACCATTCAGGCGATCCTTTCAGCCGACCTTGTAATTGTTGGACCTGGAAGTTTATATACAAGCCTGCTGCCGGATTTACTGGTCCCGGAGTTGTCTGCCGCATTGCGCGCTTGCAGGGCGTTAAAATTTTTTATCTGTAATGTTGCGACTCAAAGAGGTGAAACGGATTACTATACTTGCGGAGATCATATACGAACAATTGAATCCCACCTGGGGCAGAAAAGACTCTTTGATTTAATTGTGTGCAATAAGAATTTTTCCCCGGCTCTCCCGGATGGGGTGTTCTGGGTGCAACCAGAGCAAGGGCTGGATCAGGAGTACCCCATTTATCAGGCTGACCTTGTAGACCGGGATAATCCCTGGCGTCATGACTCTGTATTGCTTGCACAGGCGATTATTGATCTTTACTTCGAAAGAACCGGTCCACTATCCTTACGGGAAGAATAATTTGAAATATTACCATGCGTTGCATGGAAAAACTTACATCGAGGAGGCATTCAAATGGCAGTAAAAGTAGGTATTAACGGTTTTGGACGTATAGGACGTCTGGTTTTAAAAGCGCTTGAGGAGCGTTACCCTTCTGATCTTGAGGTCGTCGCAGTTAACGACCTTTTTGATGCCAAGCAAAACGCCCACTTGCTAAAATACGATTCGACCTATGGGATTTTTCCAGGCGAGATTGGAGTCGATGGTTCCGATATTGTGGTGAACGGAAAACACGTTCGCACATTTATGGAGAAGGATCCTGCCAATCTGCCATGGGCTGACCTGGGAGTCTCGATTGTAATTGAGTGTACCGGTGTCTTTACAGATGCGGTTGGAGACCCGGCAAAGGGAAAGCCGGGTGCCAATGTGCATATTCAAAAAGGTGGTGCCAAAAAGGTGATCATCTCTGCGCCGGCGAAAAATGAAGACCTTACGATTGTCCTTGGTGTCAATCATGACAAATACGATCCTTCCAAGCATCAAATAATTTCAAATGCATCCTGTACGACGAACTGCCTGGCTCCTGCAGCCAAAGTTGTCAATGATCGATTTGGTATTCAACATGGTGTTATGACCACAATACATGCTTATACTAATGACCAGGTCATTCTTGACCAAGGGCATAAAAAGGAGATGAGACGGTCGCGCTCCGCCGGCCTGAATATCATTCCGACCACGACTGGTGCAGCAAAAGCGCTGGCATTGGTTATTCCTGAATTAAAAGGGAAATTTGACGGATACTCTCTTCGTGTTCCAACCCCCACAGTGTCGGTTGTTGACTTTACATGTGTAGTGAATAAGGCTGTTACAAAAGAGGAGCTGAACAACGCCTTCATTGAAGCAGCCAATGGGCCCCTGAAAGGGATTCTCGGCGTAACAAAGGGTGAATTTAATGATCCATTGGTATCAATGGATTTCAAAGGCGACAGCAGATCTTCCATTGTCGACCTGCCCACCAACATGGTCATGGGTGGAAGCCTGGTAAAGGTGGTGGCATGGTACGATAATGAATGGGGATATTCATGTCGTACAGCGGATTTGGCTGATATGATTGCCAAGTCTCTCTAATCTCACATCATTTCTTGGGCGTGATGCACCCAGGTAGCCTCCTGGATGCATTACGCCTTTTTCTTATCAATGGAGGTCGTTATGTTCAACAAGAAAACCATTCGAGATGTGGATCTTGGTGGCAAGAAGGTCTTAATGCGGGTGGATTTTAATGTGCCCCTGAATGAGGGGATGGTAGGTGATGATACTCGCATTCGGGCAGCCATTCCGTCCATTGAATACATCCTCAATCATGGCGCTGCCCTTATCCTCTGCTCCCACCTCGGGAGGCCCAAGGGCGGACCGGACCCCAAGTACAGCTTAAAGCCAGTTGCATCAACTCTGGAAAGGCTGATTGATAAACCTGTAGCCTTCGCAGATGATTGCATTGGGCCATCCGCTGAAGCAGCCGCCAAACGCCTCAACCCCGGTGAGGCATTGCTGCTCGAAAATACCCGTTTTCATGAGGGCGAAGAAAAGAATGACCCCGAAATGGCTAAGCAACTAGCATCCCTGGCGGATATATTTGTCAACGATGCGTTTGGAAGTGCCCATCGAGCCCATGCATCCACGGAAGGCGTCGCCAGGCTGTTGCCCGCAGTTGCCGGCTTTCTGATGGAAAAGGAAATCACTTACCTGGGGCAAGCGATTGCAAACCCCAAGCATCCTTTCGTAGCCATACTTGGCGGGGCAAAGATTAGCGATAAGATAGGTATGATCAGGAATTTGCTTGTAAAAGCCGATAATGTGCTGATTGGGGGCGGAATGGCGAACACCTTTCTAAAAGCCAAGGGTTATGCAATGGGTGATTCGCTGGTTCAGATTGATGCCTTGCAGACAGCGGACGAATTATTAAAACTTGGTACATCCAAGCTTCAATTACCTGTGGATTTAGTGATTGCTGACAAATTTGAAGAATCTGCAACATGGAAAGTGATACCGTTAGGCTCTGTACCGGATGGTTGGAGAGTGTTGGACATTGGCCCGGCAACAGTATCCACCTACAGTAAATTGATTGCTGGTGCCGGTACCATAGTGTGGAATGGACCAATGGGCGTGTTTGAAATGGCGAATTTTTCGAAAGGCACATTCGGAATTGCAAGGGCGGTCGCGGATAGCAATGCCATCAGTGTAATCGGTGGGGGCGAATCGGTCGCCGCGATACAGCAATCGGGATTGGCCGATAGGATCACCCATATTTCTACCGGAGGTGGCGCATCCCTGGAGATGCTGGAAGGGTTGGAATTGCCGGGCGTCTCTGCCTTACAAGATAAAGCCTGAGGTTTTTTTAAACGAATCCTACCGAAAAAGGAAATATCTGCAGGGCAATTAATTATTCAATATCCTTGCCTAATTTTGGAGATACTTGTAAATCCGACATAATGAAGAAGACCGTTCTTGTCACGATCCTACTTGTATTGGTTGCAGGTTGTTTACCCAAGCCAATTGAATTCCAATCCATTGAACCTTCTATGCATGGACCCAGGCAAAGTGTTGAAGAGCCAATACAGGTTCTTCAGGTAACAAGTACTCGAATGTTGCCAACTCAATCCAGCACACCGGTGTATCAGGCAACCCCTACCTTGATGATTAATGATTTGGGGGTAGCTGTTATAGGCCTTACCTGCATCAACCCGGAGGTTTATAAAACTTTCAGGCGAGAGTTCCTTCGCCTCGAAGGGTATCAAACGATTGAAGAATATCTAACGAAAACAAGAAGCCAACTTTCGGATGATTTGAAAATCGACGCTTACGTTACACCGGGATGGGTTCAGGAAGGAAGTGCTGAATCGCTGGTTACAATTGCATCAAACATGGGCCTTGCTGCCGTTGGGCTGGGTGGCAGGGAGTTTAGCGACGGTATCAGCCACTTTCAGGGACAAGAATCAGATTATGCCATATGTCTCCTGTTTCAAGACCTCTTCAGGCCTGAAGAAATGTACCCTCTTGTGATTGCTGCCAAGGTCGCCGATCAATGGACAATGACGTTAAATCACATCGCCATCATTGAAGACCCAGATTCTCCACCGATCCAACTAGCTCCACCGGACATGGCAACATTGACCCGTGAGTTGAATAACAGAATTGGATATGTGGGAGAGATCCAAGTGGAATTGCAATACTCAAGGACGACCAATGAGTATGGACAGTTGTGGCGTGAGAACAGCCTTCATTCATTTGTGCAAAATTATGATCTGGCAATGGCGATTATTGGTAACAGGTCAGGATATCTTGCGGAAAGGTCGAAACAACCGGTGACATTTCATGCCTGGGATCCGATTGGATCCATCTTGCCAGAGGAAGAAGCGGAGACTGGGGAAACAATTGGCTATATTCCAGGGAATATACTTATGACGAAATAAACATTCCTATATGGATTGGTGAGAATAGGGAACGCCTCACCAGGAGCTGTGAAGCCCAGGAAAGAGAAAAATAAACAAGGCTGGTGGTTTTGTCAGCCTTGTTTATCTTCTGGTTACCAGCAATCGAAAAGATTGTTGGCGGGAGCGACGGGATTCGAACCCGCGATCTCGGCCTTGACAGGGCCGCATGTTAAGCCACTACACCACGCCCCCGGGCGAAAAATAGTTTATCATGTCTTGATATTGGCGTCAAGGACAGGTGATGGCTGTATCTTTTTCTGTCAGTTTCTGCCGAACAGCCATGGGTCGATATCCCTTGACCAAGGCGTGATTTCGGATTCCTGAAACCACAGAGCGATCTCATTCATGGCCGTACTTGGGCTGTCGGAAGCGTGGGTTAGATTTCGACCCACTTCCAGGGCCAGGTCGTGTCGTATGCTGCCGGGGGCGGCTTCGGTGGGCCGGGTAGCCCCCATGGTTTGACGAACTGCCTGAATGGCATTGGGACCTTCCCAAACCATGGCCATGACAGGTGAACTTGTTATGTAATGCACCAATGCATTAAAAAAAGGTTTTCCACGGTGTATTGCATAATGGCTTTCCGCATGCTGATTGGTGATCTTCAGGAATTTGGCGGCAATCAGTTTTAAGCCTCGTTTTTCCAGACGTGAAATTATTTCTCCGATCAAGCCTCTTTGGACCCCGTCCGGCTTGACAAGGACCAGGGTTCGTTCAGTGATATCCTCCATGCTCTCCTCGTGCTTATCTTAATAGTTCTTCTGCCTTGTTATATGCATCCAAGGCATTCTGTATTTGATGATCCCGGAAATAAGCATCGCCCAATAATTGCCATAGATTTATATCGATTGGAAATCTATCCAGGGCTTTTTTTAACTCATTAATCACTTCAGCCAGTGCCTGGTTTTCGGAAACCATGGATTGATACTTCTGAAGTGCCAATTCAAGTTCGCCATCCTCAATGGCTTTTTGCGCATCCCTTATGAGGGATTGTTGCGTTTCGTTTTGCTCTTCCAATTTCGCAGTTTCTGGATATTCAGACGCCAACCCGGTGCCTGCTCGATCTTCAATTGCGGGGTCAAATACTTGTGATTGGCTTTTTCTATCAGGAACGGTTAGGTCAACGTTTTCCTCTGATTCCAGAACCTTCAGCCAACTTGATACAGTGTCCTCATGAGGCTTTTCGGTTTCCAGGTCTGAAAGCCAACCGGGCAATGAATCATCCCTTGTTTCTTCGTTCACTTCACTGGTTTCGGAAGGAGGTTCGATTTGAACGGATGATGCAGCAGGTTCTGAAGAAGGCTCATCCACACCTGATGGAGTTGGACTTTCTTCCAGGTGTGAGATTGATTCCGGTACGCTGATATCGGCTTGGGCCTCCCACTCTGGAACCGCAGGAGTATCCTTAAGTCCATTAGGGGTTTCCAGGATGGGGCGTATTGTTCCTTGATCATCCGCTGACTGGGCATAGGCATTGACTTCAATTCTTTTCGAATCGACATGATCTATGATTTGGTTGCCCTCAGGGACTTGGCCTGCAGGTCCCAGATCCTTCCTTTCCATTGAAGGATCAGTCATGGGCGGTATGGTTTCTTCTACAAATGGAGGTTGATCATTCCCGGAGGTTGGTAAATCCTCCTCCTGGTGCGTCAGCGTGGGTGAAGTTCCTTGCTCCACACCTGTTGGAGGTTGTTCTTGTTCGGATGCTGACCAAATGGACTGAAGGTTGTCCCCTCCCATTTCAATACCCGCAGTTTCTTCCGTCTCAGGGCTTTCGTATGGTGGGGCTGTAATCTTGTCAGCATCGTCAATGATCAATTCCTTCTCATGGGTTTCTTCCGTTGTTGATAAGTTTGATACGGGAGAGGGTTGATCCTCGCTGACAGCGAGCACGGGATCTAATCCTGTGGGTTCAGGAGAAGTCAGTTCGAATGAATCATATGTCGCCTGAGTTGTTTCGCTTTCCTGAAAATCGGTGCTTTCTTCATGTTGATAAACCGGAATGGTTTCTGCAAACTCCGTTTCAGAAGAAGGAATTCCGGATTGGTCTTCTGCCTCCATTACCTTCGGTTGCTCTTCAATCACCTGGCTTGAAGTGACACTGACATTCTCTGCGTGTGGTTGTTCGATTATTGGATTCTCATTTTCTTGAACTGGAAGGGGTATCTCTTCTCCCGCCTGTACTTCTTCTTCCTGATGCAATAACCACTCGGGCAGGGATGGTTTTTCCAATTCCGGCGGACCGGGTGCAATCATCGGAATGTCGGATTTCTCTTCAGGAGAAGCGGAGATATCCTCTATTTGATGTTCCAAAGATTTGTCAGTTTCGAGGCCTGGCTCTTCACTGGAGGGCACTTTCTCTTCTAAAGAATCTTTGAGCCAATCAGGTAGTTCTTCGTCGTCCGCAGGGATAGTGGGCAATGGTATATCATTACCATCCATTGTAGCCTCCTTTTGTTCAGAAAGTTCAATCTCTGGAACGCTGTTTTGATCTTTGTCCAATGCCTGTTCAAGACTAATCGATGAGTTTTCCTCGGAATGGATTGCTGTTATGCCGTTCCTGGGACTTGTTTCATGTTGTGACCATTCCAGCACATTCGATGAGGTTGGCTCTGGTTCGATTGGAGTTTCATCTTTTTTTTCAGTACCTTCGGGGCTTACAATTCCCATCAAGAGGGATTCCTCAGATGCTTTGGATTGCTTTTCCAACCCTTGCTCCACGATTGGAATTGCATCCAGCCATTTACTTGCATCCAATTCCCGCGGTGTTTCTTTCGCAATGGTCTTACCTGGCTCCAAATGAGTTGTTGCAGATAGACCCGGAAGGGTATCAAGTTTATCAACCAATACTGAATTCTCGGGAATATTTTCCACCTGGTTATAGCCTGGTTTAAGAAACCTATAGTATGGATCCAAGGCGATGATACGTTGGCGATAAGGATTAGTAACTTCATCTTGGGATGAAATGGGCAAAGTGTTTGATAGGATCCTGTTTGCTTCAAAGCAATATGGGAGTCTGGATAAGAGTAATGAACTCAATTCTGCCGCTTCGTTATCCCGGCCTGATTTGGATAACAAACCTGCCAGAAGGACTTGAATATCGATTCGGCTGGGATCTTCAAGCAGGGCTGCTCTGGCTTCTGAAATTCCCTGTTGAAGCAGGTCGCCTTTTGAATACAACCGAACGAGGGCGCCCCGGGTCATTCGCACCTTTAGCGGTTCAATGCCATCTCTTTTCCCATACAATTGTCGGAGTTCTTCCCCTACCGCAGTGTTGGTTGGTTGGGCTTCGAAGGCTCTCTCCATATGCCAAATTGCTTCATCCAGCGTTTTTTGGTTTTCCCGAATAATGCTTAACCCAAGGTGAGCAAAAAAATCATCTGGCCGGGATGAAAGAAGCCGTTTGAGAATGTCTTCAGCATCTGAAAAACGGTGGGTTTCAAGATAAGCCTTGCCCAATATTCGGTATGTATCAAGGTGTTTTGGATATTGTTTTAAAATCAACAAACAATGATCAATAGCTTCGTTGGCTCTGCCGTTATCGATCAGGTCGCTAATTTCTCGGATATATTGGCGCAAGGCGATCTTGGCCATGATTAATCCCTCACAACTCTAGTATGCACCAATATTCATTATTGTGCAAGTATTTTTCCAAATTAAACAAGGATTATCATGATACCAGGCTGTATGAGTATCTTCATTTCTGAAGTCAGCATCCTATTCTCCCAGGTAATCTCTCAATTTTCTCCTGATGGTTGGATGCCTTAACCGACTAAGCGCCTGAGCTTCGATTTGTCGAACTCGTTCCCGTGTTACTCCCATTTTTCGACCCACTTCTTCCAATGTATACGCCTGCCCATCAAGAAGACCATATCGCAATTGGAGAATCCTTACTTCGCGCGGGGGGAGGGATTCCAAGACCTCTCCAAGATGTTCCTTAAGGAGGTTGTACGTTGCCAAATCATCCGGGGGTGCGGCTTCGTCATCTTCGATAAAATCGCCCAAGACGGAATCCTCTTCATCATCCGTTGGTGTTTCAAGGGATAACGGCCTGCGCGCCACCTGGATCATGTTCTCCACTTTTTTAGGTGGAACGTCCAATGACAACGCCAGTTCGTCGACGGTAGGATCACGCCCAAGCTTCTGCGTTAATTGGTGTTGAATACGCAACAATTTATTAATCTGGTCCCCCATGTGCACTGGTACACGAATGGTCCTTCCCTGGTCTGCAATAGCCCTTGTTACTGCCTGCCGGATCCACCAGGTCGCGTATGTGCTAAATTTATGACCTCTACGGTAATCAAATTTCTTTGTTGCGCGTATCAAGCCAATATTCCCTTCCTGTATCAGGTCAAGAAAAGGAACCCCTCGTCCCATATATTTCTTCGCCACGCTGATTACCAGGCGTGAGTTGGCCGTAATCAGGTGTTCCCGGGCAGCCCAACCATCCTCAATTAGCATACGAAGCTCCGTTCTCCGCCTATTGCTGACATTGGTCCTGGCAAGTTCTTCCCGGGACATTCGGCCCCGCTCAATTCTTTGTGCCAGTTCGACTTCTTCTTCTGCAGTTAGGAGCGGAACCCGACTTACTTCTTTAAGATACAAGCCGATCGTGTCATCAGTGTCAATGTTTGCCAGATCGTCAACAATGACCTCTGGTTGGGCTTCAAGCTCGTCAATTGTTTCGCTGATCTCTTCGTCTGAAGGTTCTTCTACAACGGCATCCTCAAGATAAGGGATGCCCGCACTCATTAAGGCAGCGAACGCCTCTTCCAGTTGATTGACATCCTGTTCTGCTTCAGGAAAGAAATGCAGGATATCGTCAATTGTCACATAAGATTTTTGTCGCCCGAGCTCGATCAGTCGGGCGATTACTGGATATTCCTCTTCATCTGTTACATTGATCAGTTCATCTTCCATGGACGCGTATATCTACCTCTTCGCATGCGAAGTAAAAAATCAAAATATTGATCAGGTTCCAACATAGACACTCAGGGTTGTGATTAGAATACACATTTTTTCGTAAAAATGCAATACCCCAAGTGTTCATTTCAATATCCGTAAATGATTGAAGTTAGTTGATGTTCATGCCTCTCCGGTACCAATTCAGCCCGAAAGGCAGTCATAATTTTCTAGATAATTCTGTGGTTTTCCAATCCCCTCAGTAAAAATTGAACATGGGGAATATACATTAATCCAAATTGTATCCATCATAAACCGTATAAGAACACAATTTGGCTGTGAGTTAAGATTTTGAAAAACCCCAAGATCCAAGATTAAAAAAATTCGATATTCACTATACATGATTCAAAGAGGCAAAGTCAATAAGTTTCCAATATTCTAATGAAAGACTAATCTAAAAAAACCATAGACGAAAATGGCATATTGTTGGTAAAATCAACCGGTTTGGAGTTGGTTTGAAATCATTATCCGTCATTTATGAGGGAAACCCAAAAACGGAGGAGCAATGAACCTACTTGGTTTGGCAAGGCACGGCCTCAACAGTTTTGAACAGATCGCCATCGTCGGGGTCGTAATAACTGCATTTATAAGCTTGTTCTATGCCTGGTTATTGAGAGGAAATGTCCTTAAGAAGGATAAAGGGACCGCAAAAATGCAGGAGGTATGGAACGCCATTCGTCTGGGAGCGAACAGTTATTTGCAGCGACAGATGAAAACCATCCTGCCGGCGATTGCCTTGCTTGCAGTAGCCCTGTTTTTAAGTGTTTACGTGGTACCGCCAAGTGTTGAGGCGGTTGATGAATTTGGTCCTGATCACGCGCGAATGGCTATTGCCGTTGGCCGAACAATAGCCTTCATTTTGGGCGCCAGCTTTTCATTAATTGTCGGTCAACTTGGAATGCGCATGGCAATCCAGGCCAGTGTGCGTTCGGCTTCGGCAGCCCGCCGGGGATTTAACGAGGCCCTCTCAATTGCATATTATGCCGGGACGATAACCGGAATGCTGACAGATGGCCTCGGCCTTTTTGGTGGTACGGTGATTTTCATCGTTTTTGGTAAAGCAGCTCCGGATGCCTTGCTGGGCTTTGGTTTTGGTGGAACTTTGATAGCTCTCTTCATGCGGGTAGGGGGAGGTATTTACACCAAGGCTGCTGATGTTGGTGCAGACCTTGTCGGAAAGGTTGAAAAAGACATTCCCGAGGATGATCCTCGTAACGCCGCGGTGGTGGCCGATCTGGTGGGGGATAATGTTGGCGATTGTGCTGGAATGGCAGCGGATATCTTTGAAAGTTACGAAGTTACGATCGTATCTGCATTAATTCTCGGGCTAGCGCTTCTCTCCATCGATGGGGAACTTAAATGGATTGTTTATCCATTAATTATCCGTGCCATTGGGGTGATTAGCTCGATCATTGGCACATTCACCGTTCCGGTTTGGGAAAAATTTCCGCTTAAATTCCTTAGGGCTCATGATGCGGAAGAAGCAATGTTCAGGTCGTATGAAGTATCCAGTGTAAATACAGTATTGTGGGCGTTCATTCTGGCTATTTTCTACGCAGATGACTGGCGTTTGGGGATGTTGACAATGATCGGCGTTGGACTGGCAGTAGCCTTCAATCCTCTTACATCCTATTTCACTTCCACAAAACGCAGTCCTGTAAAAGAAATTGTAAAATCCGCAAAAACCGGCCCTGCAACGATCATTCTTTCAGGGTTATCGGTTGGCATGGAATCCAGCGTTTGGGCTCTTTGTGTTATTGCTGTTAGTTTTATCCTCGGTTTGCTTCTATACGGAAATCAGGCTGCCACTTATGTTCTTTATGCCGTTGCGATGATTGGCATTGGTATGCTTAGTCACACTGGGAATAATGTTGCCATGGACTCATATGGCCCAATTTCAGACAACGCGAACGGTATTGGAGAGATGGCTTGGCATGATATGACAGACCAGGAAACCATGAACGCGCGGCAGATCATGGCTGACCTTGATGCTGTTGGGAACACAACCAAGGCCATCACAAAAGGCATTGCCATTGCTTCCGCTGTCATTGCAGCAGTGAGCCTGTTTGCCTCATTTACAACGGATGTATCAAAAGTCCAAATCCAAATGAATCTGCCTGTGATGGATTCAATTCAAATCGATAATACGAAAGTATTCGTTGGTTTCCTCTTGGGGGGTGCATTACCCTGGTTGTTCAGTTCTCTATCCATTCGTTCGGTGTCAAGGGCGGCCAGTCAAATTGTTGAGGAGGTCCGTAAACAATTCCGCATTCCGGGCATTATGGAAGGAACCGTACGGCCCGATTATGCCAAGGTTGTGAGTATTTCCACCCGTTCGGCGCAAAAAGAACTGATACCACTAGCCGCCATCGCTGTATTGCTCCCAATCGTTGTCGGGCTGGTTCTTCAAGTTGAAGCACTGGGTGGTTTTTTGGCAGGGGTGATTTTAAGCGGACAACTGTTGGCAGTTTTCATGGCAAATGCCGGTGGTGCGTGGGATAATGCCAAGAAATCCATCGAAGATGAGCCCAGAAACTTGCAAGATAACACAGGCAAGGGTTCTGAACGGCATAAGGCGGGTGTTGTTGGTGATACGGTTGGTGACCCATTGAAAGATACCGCTGGTCCGGCTTTGAATCCGATGATTAAAGTTGTGAACCTGGTCAGCCTGTTAGCAGCACCATTGATTGTCCAGTATCACGACTTGGGAATTGGCGGTTGGATCATCGTGGTAGTCCTGCTGGGAGGGATAATCTGGTCCATCCATCAGAGTAAACGACCTGTTCCTGACCTAGATTAAGTTGATAAACTGATCTGAATAATTTGGAGAGCTGGTAGAACGCCAGCTCTCTTCTTTTAAGGTACACTAATTGTGATGATCATTGTCCATAGGTATTGAAAAGGGTTAATAGAGCGGCATGGCAGGAAAGAGGCAGGAATGTATGCAATGCTGATGCAGGATCTTGCAATCCCTCGGTATGCATGGGTTTTTTTTAGGTTAACCCAACAGAATCGCCGGCAGAATCGGATGGAACCAGGCGTTCTTCGTGAGGTTATTCTGGAAGGGATGGATAAAGACGGTGTGTTTTTTACACGATGAAATTTATTGGAACGAAAAAACATCCAAGATACAGAAAGATGCAACCTATTACCGGATTAGGCAGGAGAAGGATACATCCATGATGGCTAAACCTGGATGGGTGAATACGTATCTTCAAGCGTTCCCGGCAGGGTGGTGAAAGGAGTTTTGGAATGGAATTTGAATTTGCGACCGCCAACCAAATCATCTTTGGAAAGGGGAAATTACAGGAATTACTCAAGTTACTGCCTGGAATGGGGAACCATCCACTCCTGGTTATTGGGAAAGGGGGCGCCGGGCCTGAAAAGGTCACCCAGATCCTGGAGAAATTGGACATCCCCTATACCTCTCATATCGTCATGGGGGAACCGACAATTAATAACGTTTTGGATGGCTTAAGAACGGCAATTAATTGTGGGTGTGATTATTTTATTGGATTCGGTGGTGGAAGCATTCTGGATACAGGGAAAGCGATTGCGGCACTTTTCAATAACCCGGGCGACCCCCTGGATTATCTGGAAGTGGTCGGGAAGCAAATGCCATTAAGGAAACCTTCTGCGACCTATATTGCCATTCCAACCACTGCCGGCACTGGAAGTGAGGTGACTAAGAATGCGGTCCTTTCAGTGCCGGAGAGAGAGGTGAAAGTCAGTCTGCGGAGCAACCTGATGCTTCCCTCACTGGTTATTGTTGACCCCGAATTGACCTATACCATGTCTCCAGCCTTGACTGCGGCAACGGGAATGGATGCCCTCACACAGGTGCTAGAGCCGTTCGTTGGTAAAAGAGCTAATCCAATATCAGATCTTTTCTGCAGGGAAGGCTTAATGAGGGGCGCACGATCATTACAAGAGGCTGTAAAGGATGGGTCAAATATTAAGGCCCGGGAGGACATGTGCTGGGTTAGCTTGTTGGGTGGATTTGCCCTGGCGAATGCCGGTTTGGGGGCGGTTCATGGTCTGGCTGGTCCAATAGGCGGGATGTTCTGTGCAGCCCATGGGGCTATATGCGCCCGCCTGCTCGCTTCCGTTGTATCCATGAACATATTTGCTTTACAGAAAAGGAGTCCGGATTCTCCGGCTCTGGAAAAGTATCAGCAGGTTTCGATACTTCTAACAGGGAACCAGAATGCCAGCATGGAAGAAGGGATTGAGTGGCTTCGGTGCCTCCAGGATGATCTTCCAATCCCTCGATTATCTGATTATGGTATCGGCTCTTCCGATTTTTCCACCATCATCGACAAAGCGAAAAGATCTACCAGTATGCAAGCAAACCCGATCGAACTGGAAGATGAGGAGTTATTGTGCATCCTTGCTGAATCGCTATAAATTATTATAAAGCAATGGAAAAGGTATAGAGCAGTTGACTTTCCTGTTCTTAAGATGCCAACAGGAAACTAAGAGCCAATACACCCGGCCCAGCATGGGTAAGGATCGCTGGTGGCAGAAAGTATATTGGGATATTCTGCTCATCAAGGTCAAGTTTTTCGGCTAATTTCCGTGCCAGAGTTCTGGCTTCCTCAACGTTACCTCCATGCATGATACTGAGATAACCATCTTCGTTCTTCGGGTATTGTGTAGTTACAAGTTCAATAAGTCGTCCCAGGGCCCTTTTTTTGGTCCTTTGGTTCTCCTCGAGTTCTGCTCGACCATTTTTCAAGGTAAGAATGGGTTTTATCTGCAATAAGCCACCAACCAGCGCCTGAGCCCCACCGATCCTTCCACCTTTTTGGAGATATTCCAAAGTATTGGCAACGAAATAGGAACGGCTTCGTTTGGCGAGGTCACTTATCCGGGAGACGATCGTATCGGGATCCAGGCCTTCATCAGCCCATTTTTTTGCTTGCATAACCATGGTAGCCAAACCGGCTCCAATCGTCTTTGTATCAATCACCCGTATGTCAGCTTGAGGACATTCTTCTTTTCTAAAACCAACTGCTGCATCGGTAGCACTGCGAACAGTTCCACTTACCTCGGCCGAAGGGCATACAATTATTACTGTTTCCCCCTTATTGCAAGCTTCTCGAAAGATGGGAAGGTACAAGACAGGAGCTGGTGCGGATGTTTTCGGGAGTGTTGGAGATGTAATCAATTTCTTTAAAAATGTGACATTATCGATTTCATTATCATCCCGGTACTCCTTGTCGCCAAAGATGATGATCTGTGGCAAGAAGGCTATGCCCAATTTTCGTGCGTCAACGGCTGAAATCCCTGATGTTGTGTCTGCAACGATCCTTACCATGTTTGGCATCCTCTCCTGTGATTGCAATGTTACGGCTGGTAGTTGAATTAAGTATAGATCAAGTCAACAAGAAAAATTGATTACCTGAGCACCAGTTGATCGGAGATGCTGGCACCCACATGGATCCGCCTGATGATTTCAGCGAGCAGGGGGGCAACCGACATGACCTCAATTTTCCCCATCAAATGCTCCTCCGGTAAAGGGATTGTATTGGTGACCACCAATTTTTCGATACGCTCATCATTTGTCAATAATTCCTTTGCTGTTGGAAGAAGAATGGGATGGGTAATTGATAAATGGGTTTTTCCAACCGCGCCATGTTCATACAAAGCATCGATCTGCTTCAACACACTTCCGCTTGCGATCATATCATCGATAATGATCGGACACCTTCCCCGAATATCTCCAACAATATGTGTGGTTCTAATTTCTCCATGATTGAGTCGTCGTTTATGCATCACGACCAGCGGAAGGTTGAGATATTGGGCATATTTGCCCGCCAGGCTGGCTCTGCCAACGTCCGGGCTGACAACGGCTGCATTCTGAAATTTCGAACTCTGAAAATAACCAGCCAAGACCGGTAAAGCACTGAGCGAATCGACGGGGATGTTAAAAAACCCCTGGATGGCCAGATTGTGGATGTCAATGAAAATCACACGGTTAACCCCACAGGTCTCAATTAGGTTGGCCATCACTCTGGCACTGATCGATTCCCTGCCTTTCGCCATTCGATCTTGCCGTGCATAAGGGAAGTATGGGATCACCGCTGTGACGCTATTAGCACTTGCGCGTCTAAAGGCATCCGCATACAGCAGCAACTCGATGAGATGGTCATTAACCGGCATAATACACGGTTGGACTAGAAAGATATCCCTTTTTCTGACCACCTCATTAATTTTTACATGCACCTCGCTATCAGGAAAAATCCGGGTGGTGGAATCGCCTAATTGGACCTGGAGGAGGCCTGCGATCTCGGCAGCCAGCCGGGGATGGGCTGACCCGGAAAACACCATCGGAGGATTTTTCATCAGCCAGCTCACTTATTATGCCCAAAAATTCATGCGTTCTGTTATTAAGAATCATATCATATAAAAAAATTCCCCGAAAAAGAAAGATATAAAAACACGCATGCTTCCATCCAGGAAAACGTTATGGATGAGAAAAAAACATGTTTCCCTTGTATTTTTCCATAACTCGGAAAAACACCCTCTTGAAAACAGGGTTATGTCAGGTTTCTTTTACAGTTGGGGCATGTTGTATCATTACTGCTTATGACAAACCCACAATGGAGGCAAGTGACGGGTTGATTGCTGCCGAGCGGTGCCCCACAGGCGGTACAGGCGGCTTGTCCGACCAAGTTGGCAGTATCGCAATATGGGCAGCTCAATCTTTTTAACCGTTCGGACAATTCATGTACACTGCCACTCGCCCTGGCGACTTCTTCAAGTACTTTCCATACTTCTTCCGTTAGGTTAATACTTTCAATATCCTGTGCCACGTCATCAAGACGTTTTAATATATTAAATGGATTGCGAAGTGTCGCGATTGCTGTAATACCCAGACTGGCCATTACCCCCAACAGATTCTGTTTGCCAATCGTTACCGAAACACCGTCTTCAACGGGTTGTAACAGGACACTTAAGGCCGTACGACCGCCGGAAACACGCATTTGGCTCGTGGCAATTTGTACAATAATCTGCCCGTCATTTGCAATCTGTTGAACCTGTAAGTTGCCCCTATGGAACTTGGCTTCCAAAGCATCGGCCATTCCTTTTACAGACAGTTCGCCATGAAAAATTTTCTGTTGCATGGTTTCGATTATAATCATTTTCGACGAATTTTTGTCGATTTGGAGACAGCACCATAATGAAAAAATATCGCAAGGTAATTTTGGCGATTATATTCCTGTCCGGAATATTGGCTATTGGAATTCATCTTCCTGTGAATGCCCAGGTATTAAACCAGGCACCCACGGTGGACATCCCAACTGTAACGAGCTCGCCAAGTGGGCCGGTGATAACTGTCAGGCTGGATACGGACCAGGACCAGATTAATGTCCGTTCCGGTCCAGCAACCTATTATGAGAAAGTCGGGGTATTGTTGGCAGGACAGTCGGCGCCCGCCAAGGGAAAATCTTCTGGTGGGGAGTGGATCTTGATCGAATACCCAGGTGTTCCAGGCGGCGTTGCCTGGGTCTATGCTCCGTTGGTCTCCATTACAACTGGAAAGCTGCCAGTTGTTGAACCTCCCCCGACCGCTACACCTCTTGTAACAAATACCATCGACCCCACCCTCGCTGCCCAGTTTATGATCACCCAGGTACCTACCGGGCTTCCCACTTTTACTGAGCCGCCACCACTCGCACTGATGACATTTCCGTCCAATGAAACCAGAGGAACAAGCGGAGCCGGTATTCCCATGGGGTTGATCATATTCGGGCTTTTATCCGTTGGGATCCTGCTGGGTGTGGTGACCATTGCCCAACATTAGAGATTGTGGGATTTATGATTCATGGTATCGTCTCAGCAGCCAGTCTGATACCCGGAAGAAAACCAGTGTTAAGAACAATGGCAGCAAACCTGCGCCGATGCAGATCAGCCCTGCGATGGCAGCCCGCTGTCCATATACCAGGTAGATTAATCCGTCGCCCACCACAAACACAAGGATGACGCCACCGATTACGAGACGGGCGGTGGTTTGCCGGGAATAGTGTCTCAGGTCTCTTGTTTCAGGCATGCGCTTGTAAATCCGTCAGCGATTGGCGCCTTTCGGCAACTGGGCTTTGCGAAACAGGTAACGATACTGTGTGTACCATGCAGTTGCATTCTTAATCTTTTCTTTGTGCATGTGAGTTTCATGGATTCCGCGTTGGATAAGGACCTTGGGATCGACCTTTTCGAGCAATCCGAATTCCTCCACGTCGGGCCGCAATAAAATATCCGGCCGATCGATCTGCAACCGCAATTCAGAGATCATCCTCGAGTGGATGTCCATCGAACGCAGGAATATCTGAAGTGCCTGCCCGATGCGAAGGCGATTGAAATACTCAACCATTAATCCGGGGATATGGATTGGCAGTGATATTTGAGAATTTGATGTATCCCCCCATTTTTCCTGTGGTGCCGAAAGACAGACTGCAATATTCGGGTGGCGGGGACATAACCACCGTGCAACAGCGACTGGAACCGGGTCCAGTACACCACCGTCCACCAATTCATGGTCGTTCAGTTTTTTAACAGGAAATACACCCGGAACAGCCATGGTGGCGAGCAGTGCATCGGCTACACTTCCCTGGTGGATCACGATCTCCTGCGCAGTGAGAATATCGACTGCTGTACAGGCAAAAGGAATTTTTAGATCATTAAAGGTTTTTGAACCAATCACATTTATGATCAATTCATGGAGATTTGACAATCCCAGAAGGGATGGACCTTCATCCTGTCGCCGGTAAAAAAGTGTTGATTGATCAACCTGGGAGATGATCTCCTCGATTTCGAAAGAGGAATACCCCGCGGCATAGACAGCGCCAACCAATCCACCCGCACTCGTTCCACTGATCGCTCTGATGGTTACCCCCATTTCCTCAAGTACTCTCAGGACTCCAATATGGGCCATGCCCTTGCTGCCTCCACCTCCCAGTGCCAAAGTTGCTTGTCGTTTCATTGCTGTTTCTCAATCTCCATGCTGCAGGAATTATACATTGGTGCCTTTATTTCTTCTCCAAGAATAACAAGCATAAATTAATCCAAATTAATAATTACCTGTCAATTAATGCGCAGGCGGCAAACCCAGCCAGTTGTGCTAAAATCCTACCCATGGCAATCAAGGTCATAGCGAGCAACCGTAAAGCAGGGTTTGAGTATTTCCTGCTAGAACATTTGGAGGCAGGCATCTCACTACAGGGGAGTGAGATTAAATCCATCCGTGCTGGACAGGTTAGTTTGGCTGAATCCTATGTCCAGGTGGAGGAGGATGGGGCATGGTTGATAAACTCCCATATCGCGCCCTATGATCCGGCCAGTTATACCAACCATGACCCCCGGCGGAAAAGAAGGCTTCTCCTCCATAAAAAGGAGCTTCGGAAACTCTGGGATTCAGTTCGTCAGAAAGGTGTGACGATCATCCCGGTTAAACTGTACCTGAAGGATGGGTTGGCGAAATTGGATATTGCCATTGCCAAAGGCAAGAAATTGTATGACAAACGCACGGCCATAGCCAAGCGTGACATGGAACGAGAGTTGGAAAGGCGGTCCAATGAAAAATACTGATCCCGCAGCAAGGGAGTACCAATGTTGAGGAGCGTATGGCTTGCCACAGTCCTAACCCTGCTTATTGCACTCGGCTGGTTAAGGTTAAACAATTTTTTTGCCCATAAGGGGTGGATCAGCAGCAGCCTGAGCCGGAAGATCATTCATATTGGTACCGGCCCAATTTTTGTGTTGTGTTGGCTGCTCTTTCCGGAGATTACCAGTGCGCGGTTTCTCGCGGCTTTAATACCTCTTGGGATCGTCATCCAATTCGCCCTGGTGGGACTTGGGCTGATCCAGGATCCTTCTGCGGTGGAGGCGATGTCCCGTTCTGGGAACGCAAGGGAAATATTAAAAGGCCCTTTGTTCTATGGGCTTGTCTTTGTTGTTCTTACAATAGCCTATTGGCGCGATACCATGATTGGAATTATTGCTCTGATGATCCTCTGCGGTGGTGATGGGCTGGCCGATGTGGTGGGAAAACGCTGGAAAAAAACAACCCACCTTCCCTGGTCCCCTGGAAAAACATGGGCCGGGTCTGTAGCCATGTTCGTCGGTGGGTGGTCATTTGCCTTTTCGGTCTGCCTGATCTATAGAATATTTGGATTTACAGAATTGTCGGTTGGATACATCCTGGCTGGGACAGCCGTGATCTCGCTGGTCGCGTCCGTGATCGAATCACTGCCATTCAAAGATGTTGACAACATAACGGTCCCAGCTATTGCTGTGGTTTTGGGACATCTGCTGGGTTATTAAGGAAAACCCTGTCATCTATTTGCGGGCAGGTGTTGACAATAATTCTAATTTAGATTAACTTTATCCGATAAACAGATATGTTAACCAGAAGAGACTTTCTTAAGAAGAGTTTGATCGGAGCCGGAGCTTTGGCAATGTCCCCGGTGATCGATTGGGGTTTACTCCAACAGGACTGGCCGGACGCAGAGCAACTTGGCCGAAATTGTACTGAAGGCTGGATCGAGTTAAAAGCAAAACCAACTGATGATTCCGCCACAATTAAAAAAGTGTTTGAGGATTCAATTGTCGTCTGGCTGCGGGAGGTGATCGGGGCTCCCAGAAGCGTCAGCCGTCGATGGGTGGAAACCCCGGAGGGTTACCTCTATGCCCCGTACATTCAGCCCGTCAAGAACCAGCCAAACCAGGTGGTAAGCAGTCTTCCTGAGACTGGGATGGGAAGAGGTTTTTGGGCTGAAGTAACCATCCCTTATGTGGATATTTATCCTGAACATGCTCCCTGCTCTCCATGGCTGCAGGAGGTTCCCAAGCCCAGATTGTATTACAGCCAGGTCCTATGGGTGGATGATATACGAACATCAGAAAACGGGCGGACGAGTTACCGGGTGAATGAAAAGTATGGCAATTGTGGGGATATTTATTGGGCGGATGGACAAGCCTTTCGGCCTCTGACAAATGAAGAACTTCAACCGATCCACCCCGAGGCAGGAGACAAGCGGATTACAGTAGATCTGAATTATCAAACCTTGTCCTGTTATGAGGGGAATGATGAGGTTTATTTTTGCAGGATCTCTTCAGGGGGTAAATACGATTATCAGGGAAACCCTGTTGATAAGTATGCAACCCCGATAGGCCAGCACCTGCCTTGGCGGAAATCAATATCCATTCATATGGCTGGAGGATCCACGGGTGCAGGATGGGATACACCTGGCATTGCCTGGACGATCCTTTTTGATCCGGATGGTTCAGCCATACATTCCACTTTTTGGCACAATGATTTCGGTGTTCCCCGGTCACATGGTTGTGTGAATGCCAGACCGGAGGATGCCAAATGGATCTTCCGTTGGGCGGAACCGTTTGTAGGCTATGAGCCCGGCGATCTGGAAATGCAAGGGGCGATTGGGACGATCGTGGATGTCCTGGCGGCATAGGACCAGAACCATGTACCAGGACTATTCATAATGACTTTTGCATCGGTATCTATAGGTTTGGCGTTTTTGGCGGGGTTGGCATCATTTTTATCCCCCTGTGTTTTTTCACTTGTGCCGGCATATATCAGTTATTTAAGCGGACGATCCATCTCGGAAATTGAGACTGATTTGGCGCCAGGTAGATGGACTTCAATCATGCATGGACTGGCGTTTGTTGTGGGTTTTAGTGTAATTTTTATTTCGCTTGGGATTGCTGTTGCCTTGGTCGGTGGAGCTCTGGGCACAATTCGTTTTTGGATTGCCAGGATTGGCGGGATTATCGTCATCCTCATGGGGGCCCATTTGACCGGAATAATGCATATTCCTTTACTTAATTATGAAGTAAAACCTAAAACCAATCTGCAAATAAATAGAGGATATCTTACCTCGGCTCTGATTGGTGTTTTCTTTTCAGCGGGCTGGTCTCCATGTGTGGGCCCTGTTCTTGGAGCCATTTATACATTGGTTATGAATGGGGGATCAATTGGAAGTGGAATACAGCTGCTTTCCGCATATTCTGCAGGCCTGGGGGTGCCTTTTCTGCTTTCTGCTGCAGCGGTTGGCTGGACAATGAAGATTCTCCAAAGGTATGGAAAAACTCTCCATGTTGTTCAAATATTTATGGGAGTGATACTGATCATTATTGGATTTATGCTGTTTATGGGCACATTTGAACAACTTGCCCGGTTTGGTGTGTTTATAAATTTTGGCCTTTAATTTTTAAGTAATTTAATCAGCAATTTTTTTGCGTAAAAGGAAGGGTTCGTTTGATTAATGTGATATTGTTCTATAAAGATGAGGATGAGGAGACCCGGAGAGTCCTCGCAAAATTGGATGAATTGCAAAACAGAACACCCCACAACCTGGTAAAGATCAGAATCCAGGATGACCCGGTATTAAAAGCCAGGATGGAAGGGGACGTTCCCTTGATTGAGGTCGGCCCCTATGTATTGAAGAGACCGATTGAAGGATCAGCAATTCAAGTTGCCTTGGCTGCAGCGGCAGACCGGCAGAATCAGCTCCTGAAAATGGGAGACACGAAGTATGAAGCGCGTGTAAAAAAAGGGGAAGTGATTACAAGGACTGACAAGGTTTCCTATTGGATCACCCAAAGATACATGCTGGCCATCAGTTTTTTCCTGGTCCTATATGTTGGATTGCCATTTTTAGCACCCGTACTCATG
Organism: uncultured Anaerolineaceae bacterium; assembly: GCA_964420835.1. GTDB lineage: Bacteria > Chloroflexota > Anaerolineae > Anaerolineales > Anaerolineaceae > CAYQUO01. The sequence goes on along the minus strand of CAYQUO010000005.1, from coordinate 83,673 downwards.
AAGATGGGGCTTAACCTGCCGGCGAAAGCCATCTATACTGCTTACAGCCCTCTGTGCCACCAGTTTGCTTTTCGTTCCTTTTTTTTGTTTGGAGAACAGAATATCTACCCCCGGGACCTGGCTCATATGGAGGGTGTGAAATCATACGAGGAAATCACAGGCGAAAAGGCCATTAATCTGTTCACCGCCCGTCGATTTATTGGAAACCCAACCTATGGATACAAGGTGGCTTTATGTGAACGTGACATAGCAATATATGGAGGTTTGTTTCTGTTCGGCTTGCTTTTTATGGTAACCGGCAGGCGGATCAAACCCATCCCTTGGTATATTTGGGTCCTGTTAGGGCTCGTTCCCATGGGTCTGGATGGGATATCACAGCTACCCAGCCTGTTAAGAGATCTGTTTCCGTCCGTAAATTTCATGCGGGAAAGTACACCTATCCTCAGGTTAATCACGGGTGGGTTGTTCGGGATTATGACAGCCTGGTTTGTGTTTCCCATGATTGAAGAATCGATGGTTGATACCCGTCTTACCCTTTTGCGGAAAATATCCGCATATAACCAGCGGAATACGATCTGAAGGATAGTTGATGGCATTTGTCCATTCAGCTGGCTGTAAATATTTTGCATTCAATGGCATGCCTAAGTCGGTGGTTCATGGGGTCTTTACCCGTCTTGGGGGTGTAAGCCCCCAACCTTGGGACAGTTTGAACCTGGGGGGCACGGTTGGTGACCAACGTTCGCATGTAATCGAAAATCGCAGAAGGATGTTTGAAGCCGTCGATCGACCGGTGACATCCATTTTTGATGTTTGGCAGGTTCACAGCCGGGATGTCATCTGCGCCGAACAACCCAGGCCATTGGAGTCACCGCATCCAAAAGCGGATGCCATTCTGACGGATAACCCGAATGTAACCTTGACAATGCGGTTTGCAGATTGTGTCCCAATCATGCTTTTTGACCCCGTGAAGCGGGTTGTGGGGCTGGTACACGCCGGCTGGCAGGGCACAGTCAAACACCTGGTATATCACACGGTTTTGAAAATGGTGCAGGCTTATGGATCAAAACCTGGAAATGTGTTTGCCGGAATTGGCCCTTCGATTGGCCCGGACCATTATGAGGTTGGAGAAGATTTGGTTCGCAGGGTAAAGGCCAACTTTGGCGAAATGGCGTCACATATCCTGAGGGAAGATAACAACAAGACCTATTTTGATTTATGGCTGGCCAATTCCCTTTTATTGGAAAGAGCGGGGGTTACCACCATTGAGGTGGCAGCGATTTGTACGGCGTGTTCCACACTGGATTGGTATTCCCACAGGGCTGAGAATGGAAAAACAGGGCGGTTTGGGGCTATGATAGGGCTAAAATAACAATTATGGAGACCATAACATTGCTCGAGGAACAAATTCGACTGCGATTGAAAGATATTCATGATCGGATCAGGCAGGCTGCTGAACGCGCGAACAGGGATCATGCTGATACTAAATTGGTGGTCGTAAGCAAAAAACAGAATACGGCGGTCATCCAGGCAGCCATCAATGCAGGCATAACAATATTTGGGGAGAACTACCCGGAGGAAATGATTGAGAAACGATCACAACTTGTTAACTCCGGAAAAATCAAGTGGCACATGATCGGTCACCTGCAAAGCAGGAAAGCCAAAATCGTGGCATCCCATTTCGATTATTTTCATTCATTGGATTCTGTCACCCTGGCCGAGAAAATGAACAACCTTTGTGGAGTTCAAGGAAGAATTCTGCCGGTTTTGCTGCAATTCAATATGAGTGGCGAAGAAACCAAGTCCGGGTGGGCGGCATGGGACCAAGTGGCATGGCAGTCACTTGTCCAGGAAATTCTACCGATCTTCAGCCTTCAGCATATCCAGGTGAATGGTTTGATGACCATGCCGCCGCTTTTTACCAACCCTGAAAAAGCCAGGACATATTTTTCTGCTCTCAAACGTTTACGGGATTTCCTGGAGGAAAAAATTCCCGACGCACACCTGAAAGAGCTGTCCATGGGAACGTCCAACGATTTTGAAGTGGCCGTGGAAGAAGGGGCGACTTTTATTCGACTTGGCGAGGCCATTCTCGGCCCCCGGGATTATAAATAGGTTGATATACCCCTCCTGTATAATAGCCGTATGATCGCAATCCTGATTTCTTTCATTTCCAATATCTCCAGGTTATTGATTTTTTTGGTCATTGTCCAGGTTGTGATCTCTTTTGTACTTCCTCCCTACAACAACTTCAGGCGTCTGTTGGACCGGGTTATCAACCCTTTATTAAATCCAATTCGCAGGGTTGTTCCGCCGCTGTCAAACATCGATTTTAGTCCGTTGATTCTTGTGATCCTGATTCAGATATTCGAATACCTGTTGATCCAGTTGTTGCTCATTCTTGGCTGAGGATAGAACTGTGCCAAGGAAATTTCGATTTCATGATGCCAGGAAAGGTGCTGCGATTACGGTTGTGGTAATCCCTGATGCTGATGAGAACCTGGTGTCCCGGGTTTTAAAGAACGGAAGCATTGAGATACACTTAAAAACCACCAAACGGGATGTTGATTACAACCACTCCTTAAAATCATTTTTATCCCAGGTGTTGAATGTTCCACCCGGGGGAATTGAGGTCGTTGGTGGAGTTAAAAGAATGGAAAAAATTGTTGCCATCGACGACCTTGATGCTGCAACCCTTAATGTCCGTATAAAAAATCTGATTTTGAGCGAGACGGCTGGAGAATAACTGCCTGTCGATCTATCCTGCGAAAAGGATCCTGCCACAGGATGAACAATAGGCAAGTTGCCCTGGGGATTTTGCGACTTGAACCTCGGCGGGACGAAGACTGGCACCGCAAGCCTGGCAGGCTCCATCCTCGATACGACTGACTGCAATACCCTTGCGTTGGCCTCTAAGACGGTCATATAGTTTTAGGTTTTCGTCAGATATAGAAACCTGAATGGCTTTACGCTCAGTTTGCAATCGTTCCACAATTTTGTTCAATTGGGCCTTTTCTCCATGCAATGTGGCTTGTTGGGTGGCGAGGTCGGCAATGACCCTGTCCAATGCATCCAAGGACAGTTTCAATTTTTGGTCTTCATCTTCAAGCGCGATCATGGCCTCCAGTTGATTTTCTTCCAGATTGGCCAGGCGTCTTTTTAATGCTGCTGTTTCAGATTGCAGGTCTTGTAGTTCTTTTGGATTTTGGATCTTACCACCATACATGGCAGCCTCAGATGTTTCAATCTTGGCCTGAACCGTTTGTACTTCGTCTTCAATCTGTCTTAGTTTGTTTCTTGCAGCCCTGGCAAAGTTTTCGTTCTCTTTGACCTGGTTTTCAGCATTTTGTCGTTCGATATTTGTGGCCAAAATAGAATTAATTTCTTCAATTCGGAAATTGGCATTTTCAATCCCTGAATCAATGGTTTGAAGTTGGAATAAGTGGGAAGCCTGATTCATTTTCTTTATTATAGGTACAGGCCACTAAGAAGGCAAGGGAATTGCACCATTGGATTGAACCAACATGAATTTGCCCGTGTATATCTTGTCAGGTATACTTTTTCTATAGTGATGAAAAATGCAACATATGTCTTAACTGGCGTTCTTGTTCTAACCTTAATTATCGCTCCGTACTTAGTTGCAACCAGCAATGGCACGGATGGGTTAATTTTCGGAGGGTTTTTATTCAACCCACTCGATGGAAACTCCTACCTGGCCAAAATGAACCAGGGTTGGCATGGCGAATGGCGCTTTCATCTTCCCTATTCTGCAGGAACAAGCCCTGGCGCATATATCTTTCTTTTTTACATCGCCTTGGGACACCTTGCCCGTTTGCTTAACATTCCATTGATCCAAATGTTTCATATTGCCAGAATATTGGGCGCGCTGTTATTTCTATTTGGTGCCTTTTGGTTTGTTCAGGTGTTTGTGGGGGTTTCAAAAAACCGCCAAACGAGAGCCTTTATTTTGATCTCGCTTGGTTCTGGATTGGGGTGGTTGTTGATATTTACAGGCAAGTTAACCTCGGATTTCTGGGTTGCCGAGGCGTATGGTTTTCTGACCATGTTTTCAAGCCCGCATTTCTCATTAGGCTTGGCGATATTGTTGTGTCAGTTGTCTGTATTGATGAAAGAGGATTTGAAAAAGAATTTTGTAGTATTGGCCGGCCTGTCCCTTCTGGAGGCGATCATCTTTCCATTTGGGCTGGTCATCCTTATGGTAATCCTGGTTCTTTGGAAACTGGTCATCTGGTTAAAATCAAGGGAAATTTGCCTACGCGGATTGCTCGCGGTATTCCTCGGGGGAATACCTTATGTGCTTTATCAATATCTGGCTATTCATGCGGATCCACTATTGGCAGAATGGGATCGCCAGAACATTACTACTTCGCCGCCGCTGTGGGATTTGTTGATTTCATTTTCCCCTGCCATTGTTTTTGCGTTGGCAGGGTTATTGCTATATGTGCGAGAAAAGGATGGGGTGGTTTCAACTGGATCGCTCCTGGTATCTGTTTGGTTTGCTGCGGGCATCCTTTTGGCTTACTCCCCTTTGACGCTCCAACGCAGATTACTTTCCGGCTTTTATATTCCACTTGCCGGGCTGTCTGTGATGGGAATTGAATGGCTCGAGAATCGGTGGAAATCCATTTCCAGGATTATTTGGCCGGCTTTTCTTGTGTTGTCGCTAATGACAAACGCGGTGATCCTTGGGTCGGTCAGCAGTGCAATTAAAAACAGGTCATCAGAGATTTATTTAACGAAAGGCGAACTGGATGCCTTTCGTTGGCTGGCTCGTAACATGCCTGCTGGTGCTGTTGTTTTAGCCGCACCTGAAACGGGAAACCGCATTCCCGCCTTTACTCCCCTGCGAGTCATTTACGGCCATCCTTTTGAAACGGTCCATGCAGAGGAAATGAAAGACCTGATCGAGAAATTTTTTTCGGGCAACCTGGATGAGGATGAATTATCCGAGCTTATTAAGGATCATAGCAGGCTGTTGGTTTTTTTTGGTCCAAGAGAGATGAAAATGGGTACTCCTTCCCAACTTGACGATTACCCCGTGGTCTATGATGAACAGGGGGTAAGGATCTATTCAGTTAAATGATGCATCCGTATCGTGGCAAGGTTTTCCTTTTGCTGGTTCTATCATTGCCGCTGGTTATCTTCCTCCCAGGGATGCAAGGATTTTTCTATCCTGCTAAGTCCCTATACTCTGATGTTGCTGTCTCCCACTATCCCAACATTAGACTGATCCAGGATGCGCTCGGCAATTGGGGGGTGATACCGACCTGGTCTGAAGCCATTCTCAGCGGTTATCCTTTTATTGCTGATCCACTTTCCGGAATCTGGTATCCACCCGGGATGATTCTATGGCTGCTTCCGTTGCCTTTTGGTATCAATCTGTTGATTTTGTTCCATTTATTTTTCGGCGGAACCGGAATGGTTTTATTTCTTAAGGCTCAGGGCGTTACCGACATTTCTTCATTGGCCGGCGGTCTTTGCTATCTTCTGATGCCCAAGATGGTTGCCCATTTTGCTGCCGGACATATCACCTTGGTCTTTGGGTTTGCCTGGTTGCCCTGGTTGGTCTTATACGAGTTTAAACGCTCCAGGGGAGAGGCAGGGCAGTTCATACCCGGGGTTGTTGTCTTTGCTGTAATCATCCTGGCGGATGTAAGGGTGGCAGTATATTCCGCCTTGCTTTGGGGTGGATACCGGTTCTTTCTTCAGAAGCACATTTTGGTTGAAAATCTCAAACCATTTGAACGGATGAGATACATTATTCAATTAATTGGTGGCCTTACCATGCAGGGGGTTGTGGCTGTCCTGGCCACAAGTCCCTTTTTCCTCCCTTTTATGGAATTTTTATTTCATTCCAAGCGTACCGGTATGACGACAACAGACACCCTTATTTTTTCCCTCGCGCCGGTGCGGATGATCGGATTGGTGGTGCCTGATTTGGGCGGAGCGGCTGAATGGTTGGTATATCCGGGAACCCTTAGCTTCATTTGCCTTGTGATTGTGACGTCTCATGCTCCCTTGCGGAAGAAATGTGCATTCTGGCTGGGATTGGCAGTTGCCAGCATGCTACTTTCTCTAGGGGATAACCTCCCTTTGGTGCGATATCTGTTCTCCCTTCCCGGGCTCAACCTGCTTCGCGTTCCTTCCCGTTTCCTTTTCCTGGCTTTCCTGTCCATGTCCATCATGACAGGGTTTACCCTGGATGAGATCCTGGCATGGGGAAATGGTCTGCGGAAACGGTTTGCTTTCTGGATGTCGGTACCTGCCATGTTCCTTATCTTATTGTCTGCTGGTATTTGGATGCTTAGTAAGCGCCCGCCAGTTGAATGGTGTTGGTCTGCCTTGTCTTTCGCGTTATTTACTGTTGTATTATTCACTGGAAGTCAAGAGTATAGGGTTTTTTCCAAGCGTATGGTGTTGATCCTTCCATTTCTGGTTTTTGATCTTGCGGGTGCGGATATAACATTATTTACCGTGAAGCCTTCTGAAGAGGTTCTTTCGGAAGGAGCAATGGCTGCCAGGTACCTCTCACAACAGGCAAGAACCTTCCGGGTTTATTCCCCTTCCTACTCCATTCCGCAGCAGACATCGATCAACCACAACCTTGAGTTTGCCAGTGGCGTCGATCCCATTCAATTGAAATCCTATGTGGAATTCATGTGCGGCGCAACCGGTGTGGAATGCTTGAATTATTCGGTAACTCTCCCGCCATTCAACAGCGGAAACCCGGATATGGATAACCGCCTTGCGGTTCCGGATGTTGAAAAGTTGGGCATTCTGAACATTGAATATATTGCTTCGGAATTCGAAATCAACTGCTCTTCATTGCAGCTTCTTCAAATTATTAATGGAACGTATGTTTATAAAAATCCGAATTCATTGCCCAGGGCCTGGGTTCAAAAAACCAGTGAAGTTGTTGAAAGAGTCGTTCGCCCAGTTATTAACATCCGCCGCCGGCCGAATCATTATTTAATTGAAGCCGAAGGCCCGGGCGTTTTGGTTTTATCGGTCAATCATTATCCGGGTTGGGAAGTCAAGGTGAATGGAGAAAAGGGCGGGATCACCTTAATAAACCAACTTCTCATGGGGGTTGAAATTCCGGCTGGTATTTCAACCGTTGAGTTTCATTACTTTCCACGCCTGCTTGTCTTGGGAGTGATTTTATCCTTGTTCGTAATAACAGGAATTGCTCTACATGTCTTCCTATCAAAAAAGCAATAACGAACTGTTGCCTGCACGTTGGCTGGTGCTTTTCATCTTGTTTACCTGCATCCTTACATCTATACCCTATGTAATGGGTTATTGGGTGCAAAAGGATGCCTGGGCTTACACGGGGTTTGTTATTGGCGTTGAGGATGGCAATTCATATATCGCCAAAATGCTCAGGGGGAGCGTGGGTGATTGGCTGTTTCGATCGCCATTCTCAGCCATACCGCAAGATGGTTTTATCGCCTTTCTTCCCTACATGCTGCTTGGAAAACTGGCAAAACCGCCGGGGATGCATGAGCAACTGGTTGCGTTGTTCCACCTTTTCAGGTGGCTGGGGATTATGGCATTTGTTCTCGGTACTTACAAGTTCGCATCCGTTTTCCTGCCTTCCTGCAGACAGCGGAAACTGGCGACAATATTGGCTGCATTTGGCGGAGGGTTGGGATGGTTATCAGTTCTAGGAGTTAGGGATGTATGGCACCATGGACTGCCTTTGGAATTTTATTCCCCGGAAACCTTCGGCTTCCTTTCCATATTTGGTCTGCCCCACCTGACTTTCGCGCGCGGGCTCCTGTTTTGGGGCTTTTCCCATTACCTCTCATCACCGCGCCGGGGTCGCTGGTTGACGGGCTTGATTTGGCTATTAATGGGTTTCTTTCAACCGCTTGCAGTCGTTACAGCCTGGTTTTATCTGATTGCCTTCGAATTGATTTGTACAGCTTCCCGGATGTGGAACAGAGATCACATTCGGGAAAACACAGCGCGTGATGGTTTGATGGTGAATGCCCCACTTGTGGTGATCCTCATCTCTTCACCAGTGGTTATCTATAACTTAATCGCCTTTCAGGTGGATCCATTTTTAATGGGATGGGCAGGTCAGAACCTCATTCTATCACCCCCGCTCTTGGATTATCTGCTTGGATATGTGATGATCCTGCCCCTAAGCCTGTATGCCTCCTGGCTCTCCCTGCGGAAGGGTGTCAACAGGAACTTGTTTTTAATCAGCATGCTGGTCCTTTTTCCGGCAATGGTTTACCTGCCTTACCCATTACAAAGGCGCATTCCCGATGGTGTTTGGGTTGGTATCATTATCCTGGCGATTTGGTATATTGGGCAAATAAAAAAAGGATTACGGCATACGGTTATTAAGTTGCTAATTGTGCAATCTTTTTTTACCAGTTTTGTGATCTTGATAGGTGCGCTCTTCGCTGTCATGAACCCCTCAGCACCGTTGTTTCTGCCCGGGGAAGAAGTAAAGGCATTCAATTTCATTGCCACATTGGGAAAAGATCATGTTGTCCTCAGTTCATTTGAAACAGGCAACGCCCTGCCTGCCTGGGCTCCCGTAAGTGTGGTTCTGGGGCATGGCCCTGAGACGGTGGGGCTGGATGACCTGAAGCCCGAAGTGGATGTTTTTTATTCAGGCGATTTGACTGTTGAGGAGTATTGGAAGTTGATCATGGATAACCGGGTGGATATGGTTTTTTGTGGCATTGCAGAAAAAGCCCTTGGCAGTGGGTGCCAGAAAATTGAACAATACGGTGCGAACAGGTTGTACAATGCTGGCGAATATGCGGTGTATGAGGTGGTTCGTTGAGCATCGAAAAATTCCAGCCTCCTTATTTTCAGGTGATAAAAAAAACCCTTTTCTGGTTGCCGATTATTCTTTCCCCATTGGCACTTTTCCTGCCGATGCTGTTTTCTGGCAGAGTCTTATATTGGGGAACGCCTGCGCTGCAATTTGTGCCCTGGCGCAGCCTGGCTCTTCAGGTCATGCGGGGCGGAGAATTCCCATTTTGGAATCCATTCAATGGGATGGGCGCTCCCCTTATGGCAAACTACCAATCGGCACTTTTTTACCCTCCGGGTTGGATCCTGTATCTATTCGGCCTGGTTCGTGGCGCAGAGGGTATTGCCTGGGGGTATACGCTCCTCGTGCCACTCCACCTTGCATGGGCGGGGATTGGTATGGCCAGGCTGATGGAACGTCTTCGATTCTCCGAATTGCCTCGGATCGTAAGCAGCCTGTCGTTTAGTATGTGTGGTTATCTTGTTGCCCGGGCGGGTTTTTTTAGCATCATTTGGGCGGCATCCTGGATGCCATGGGTGCTTTGGGCTGTGAATGGTTTGATCCTGTCAGAGGGGCTGTATCCACGAAGGCAATACAAGGAAATCATCCAGTTATCCATAGTAACGGCGATGATGCTTCTTGCCGGACATGCCCAGGTCAGCTGGTATATTCTAATGTTCGCCACAGTCTGGTGTGTCGTAAATGGGTGGATTGATAGGCGAGCTGATTTTGGCAAATTGCTTGGACAATATGTTCTCTCTATGGGATTGGGTTGCATGCTGGCATGTATTCAGCTTGTCCCTACGGCAGAGTATCTTATAATGTCACAAAGGGCGAATTCAGTACCTTTGGAAAAAGCACTAAGCTATTCTTTTTGGCCTTGGAGGCTGATCACTTTTATCGCTCCGGACTTTTTCGGCAATCCGATAAGAGGAAATTATTGGGGATATGCCAGTTACTGGGAGGACGCAGGGTATATTGGTATTCTGCCGCTTGTATTTGCTGTAGGGACAATCCCTGCTTGTTTCTCCCGCCGGAACCATTATGTTTGTTCATTAACTAGGTTGATACGATTATTATGGGTATTTACCTTGCTTGGGGTCATTCTTGCAATGGGGAGATTCACACCAGTTTTCATTTTCCTGTATGAAAAAGTCCCATCATTCAATATGTTCAACGCACCAGCAAGATTTCTGATTTGGACGGAATTCAGCCTATGTATCCTTGCTGGATTTGGCTTGCAAAAAATGCGCCCCGCCACTGGAAAAAAGTTGTATTTCTTACGCCTAGGTACGACAGGTGGTTTTGCTATTTCACTTGGTGGCTTCCTGACTTGGAAACTCCTTGGCCGGGTGGAACCCACATTCATCTTCCCAACTGTCCTTGCCGGAATTTGGTTGCTGGTGACTGGAGTACTGATCTTGTTATTTCGATCCTCGTCCAGTGGTACCGCTCCCATCGGGTGGGCCAGCCTGGTTACTGTTGTTGTTTTTGTTGACCTGTTTGTTGCTCATATTCATCTGAATCCTTCCACAAAGATCAATTTTTTCCAAATGCAAGAGGATCAAAGTGATGTATTCATGTTGGAAAATGAACCATCCCGTTTCTTTATTCCCGGTAATGATGAATACCATCTGAAGTTTGATCGGTTTTTTCGACTTCAGGATTACAGACAAAAAGAGGATATTGAGGATCTTCGGTCAATCAATCTTCCGAATATCAACATCTTGAACGGAGCCGAAGCAGTTAATAATTTCGACCCAATCCTCCCCTCACGGTTCGACAGGGTTGTGGAGTATATCTCTGCTCTTGACACCGATTTGATGCTGCCCTGGCTAAAGTGGATGAACGTTAATGAGGTGTTACGTTCTGGTCAGGATGTATTTGAGGAGATACGTGTAACACGAATCAATGGTCAGCAGTCAATGTATTGGATTGATTGTGCCAACATTCCTGAAAACGAAGAAGCAGCCTGGGACCAATTGGTCAAGCAAATGGCTGATTCAAAAAGGAATTCTGATTCACCACGCATGGGCACAATTGAAAAGGTAAAAGTTGAAAACGAAAAATGCAATGGGTTGAAAGCAAACCCACAAATTCAATTGCTTAAGCGGAATGGAAACAGGATTGAAGTTATGGTCACAACGCAACAAGAGGGATGGCTGGTGTTTGCCGATATGTGGTACCCCGGTTGGCAGGCAAAGGTGGATAATTCGCCAGCAACCATCGGTATTGCTGATTATCTATTTCGTGGATTGTTTGTCGGGGCCGGCAGGCATCTGATCAGCATGGTTTTCCGACCCGTCAGTGCAATTGTCGGGGCTGGAATAACATTCCTTGCAGTGATCATCCTTGGGGTGCTTGTCCATATATTACGTCAAGCCCCCATGGAATCAGCAATGAATAAATGACCTGATAATTACCTTTGCCCGAATTGGTGACCAGTTTCTGCGTCCGGACCATCCATTAGTAATTCCGCTGCATGGGGAAGGACTTCCTTAATTATTTCCAGGTTTTCGATCGCTGCCTTTGGGCTGCCTGGAAGGTTGATGATCAAGGTCTGCCTGCGTATTCCCGCCGTTGCCCGGGACAACATGGCATGCGGGGTGACCTTTATGCTGGAATGACGCATTGCTTCGGGTATGCCTGGAACATGGCGTTGAATGACGTTCTTTGTCGCCTCAGGTGTCACATCCCGTGTGGAAAATCCGGTCCCGCCAGAGGTGAAAATAACATCCACCTCGTTTGCGTCACACCATTTTATAAGGACATCCGAAATTTTCTGCTCATCATCCGGGACAATTTGATACTTCACAACATCCCAACCCATTGAGCGGCAATATTCCTGCAAAGCCGGCCCGGAAAGATCTGGACGGGTTTTTTGAAACGAACGATCAGATACTGTCAAGATGGATATTTTCATTCTCTTTTTTTCCGATCAGCCTATGGATCGCCTGGATCAGGCTGTCCGGTAGATATGGTTTTAAGAGGAAATCATCTGCTCCCATGGTGATGCATTTTTCTGATACATCCATTCCGGAAGTCATTATTACACGAAGTCCTTTATGGGAATTGGATTCTCTGATCTTGGTTAAAATATTGATACCATTCATGGTTTTTAAGTGTACGTCTAGGAGCATCACTTCAGGTTTTTTTTCTTTAAGGGTGGAAAGGATCTCCGATTCATCAATTCCAGTGATCGATGTCACTGAAAAGCCTTCAAATTCCAGAAGGGTTTTAAGCAAGGAACCCATTGTAGGATCATCTTCTACCAACAAAATTTTCGTCTTCATTTTCCGCCCCCAACCTCTTTTTGTTTTTGATGTTCCGGGAATAAAATAATATTCAAGTAATCCAGCATATCATCGGCAAAATGAAATTGCATGGATTGTTTTATTTCATCCGGTATGTCTTCCAGGTCGGCTTGATTCAGTTTTGGCAGAATAACCTTCTGAATGCCAGCCCTATGGGCGGCAAGAACCTTTTCTTTTATCCCTCCAACTGGAAGAACCTGCCCTGTTAGCGTGATCTCACCGGTCATGCCAATGTCTGGAGGAACGGGCTTTCCGACCAGCAGAGATACCAAAGCGGTCACGATAGTCACTCCTGCTGATGGCCCGTCCTTCGGTTGAGCACCAGCAGGTATGTGAAGATGAATATCATTTTTATCAAAGAAATCCTCAGGGATATTCAAAGCAGCTGACTTTGATCGTATGTAGGATAACGCCGCTCTTGCGGACTCTTCCATCACTTTACCAACCGAGCCGGTTATTAAAAATCCTTTGGATCCTGGCATCTTTGTGGCTTCAATAAACAGGATATCCCCTCCCGCCGGTGTCCAAGCCAGGCCTGTTGCCACGCCCGGAATTGCGGTTCGGTGGGCAATTTCATCGTTCCCAAGGAACCGATATCGACCAAGACAATCTTTTACCAAATCGCTGGTTACAGTATCTGAAAACCCTTTTCCTTCCTCCCGCCTGGTTACCAGTTTCCGGCAAACCTGTCCAATTTGGCGTTCCAGGTTCCTTACCCCGGCTTCTCTTGTGTAGTAGCGGATCATGGTCTTAATGGCATCGTCTGTAAATTTTAGTTCTTCAAGGTTTAAGCCATTTTCCCGCAATTGCCTGGGAACCAGGTAAAGTTTTGCGATGGCGGTCTTTTCCTCCTCGGTATACCCCGAAAGCTGAATAACCTCCATCCGGTCAAGCAATGGGGTGGGAATGGTTTCCAAAGTGTTGGCAGTTGTAATGAACATGACCTGTGAGAGATCAAATGCCACTTCCAAATAGTTGTCGCGAAACTCATTGTTTTGTTCAGGGTCGAGGACTTCCAGCAACGCAGAGGCTGGATCGCCGTGGAAATCCATCGTTAACTTGTCGATCTCATCCAGCATGAACACAGGATTGTTGGATTCGACCCGACGCAAAGATTGAATAATGCGTCCAGGAAGTGCGCCGATGTAGGTTCGTCGATGGCCCCGAATCTCAGCTTCATCTCGGATACCACCCAAGGACGCACGGATAAATTTTCGATCCAGCGCATGGGCAATGGATTGTCCAAGCGATGTCTTTCCTACACCAGGGGGGCCAACAAAACAGATAATGATGCCCTCACGCTCTTTGCGTATGGAATTGATGATTTTTGGTTCATCTCCCTTTTTCAACCTCTCCAGGCGGAGTTTTCTAACAGCAAGAAATTCAAGGATACGGTCCTTGATGTCCATCAGCCCATAATGATCAGCATCCAAAACGCTGCGCGCATGAGAAAGGTCTAGGTTGTCCACCGTGCTTTTTGACCAGGGGAGGGAGATCAACCAATCGAGGTATGAACGAATCACACTGTACTCGCCTGATGCAGATGGCATTCGCGCCAGGCGGTCCAGTTCCCGATTGGCTTGTTGCTCCGCTTCGTCTGACATGCGGGCTTCGAGGATCTTCTTTTTCAGTTCTTCAACCTCAGCTTCCTGATCGAAACCTTCTCCCAACTCCTTTTGCATTGCTTTTATTTGTTCGCGCAGGAAATATTCCCGCTGAACTTTGTCAATCTCTGATTTTGCTTCATCCTGGATCTTTTGTCCCAGGTCCAGCACCTCACTTTCTCGGGTAAGAATTCCAACGAGTTTCCTCAATTTTTCAGAGGCTGAATCAATTTCCAATATCTGCTGGGCATCAGCAATATCCATTCTTTGGAAATTTGCAATCGTATAGGCAGTTAACAAAGGGGTTTGAATTAAATTGATCGAATTCACCAGTTCTCTGGGAATAGAGGGTATCATGTCCGCAATATGAGTGAACTGGCTTCGAACTGATTGTGCCAACGCTTCGATCTCCAGCCCTGTTTCTTCGACCTCAGGGATATATTCAACTTTGGCGGTCAGAAATGGTTCAATGGATGTGAATTCTAGCGTTCGGAACCGAGACAGTCCCTGCACAAGAAGGCGTATTGTTCCATCCGGTGCCCTGAAAAGCCGGTGGATCATGGAGATTGTCCCGATTTGGTAAAGATCCTCCGGTGCAGGTGTATCAAGTTCAAGGTTCTTCGAGGCGATCAGTCCGATTAATCGGTCATGGGATGCGACCGAATCCACTAGATTGATCGATCTTTGCTGACCAATAGTGAGCGGAACGGCAGTTTGCGGGTATACGACCAGACCGCGGAGGGGTAGTATTGGGAGAGTATCCGGAAACCGTTGTTCAGTTGAGTCTTTTGGTTCTTCCACAGTGGTTTTCTTTTCGACCACCTCAACATCTTCTGGTTCAGAGGGAGAATCCATTGACCAGCCATCCATGATATTTAAATCATCCATTGCTTCCTTGATTCCTGGTTGATTGAAGTTTTCGGGGATTTGATGATCATTCGTGCAGGTTAATTTCGATTGTTCGAGGGACCGCTTTTGGCAAGTAAACCCACAAAAAGCCATCCAGGTATTCAGCCTCAACCTTCTCAATTACTATTTCGGTGTTGATCTCAACCTGGGTTATGAAAGGTCCGAAATGAACTTCCATTTGATGAAATGATCGGTCCACAATCCGGTCTATCCGATTGCCGGTTATTGTAAGGGTGTTTTGATCCAAGGATAAATTGAATTCTTCATCCCTCATTCCAGGAATCTCCACACGGATTACGACCTGTGACGCGGTTTCAAACACATCTGTGGGAGGTCTCCATATATGCGATGGAGAACCCTGATGGATCGAATAAATGCCAGTTACATAGTAATTTGTATTTTCTGGCAGTTGCTGAAAATTCTTACCGGGAAATTTCGTAATTTTTACGGTGATCATACTGATATTCTTTTGGTATCCGATTGATAGAAACCCGAATAATAAATCTTGGTTAGCGCCCCTGGGGGGATTCGAACCCTCAACCGTCGGATTAGAAGTCCGGCGCTCTATCCATTGAGCTACAGGGGCATTCTTTTATGACAGGAGAGGCCTTATTCCACTGTAAATATTCTGCCCTGTCAAGGTTCTTAGAATTGTATCAGGCGTCCGCTGTATTTCATTGGCCAATTCGTTGGGCGTTAATGGTGTGTTTCCATTAGCCAATAAGATTCTAAAAACACTGTCCACCAAGGTGGTTGTTCTTGTAATAAAATCAGGTTGCCGGGCGCAATGGGTAATGAGGGTATGTTGTAAACCATCGATTGGTTTTACCTCCGCAGTTACGGGATCTATCCAATCGAGATTTGTTTCCATTATAACCTCATTAAAGATCTCCTGGTGTTCAGCGCACAAGCAACCACGCAAGTGAATTTGCCAATTGTGATCGTGTTCCTTCCACCAATTAAAATCAATATGAAAGGGAGTATTTATCGTCGGTTTGATCAGGCTAAATGGTTTTCCTTCTGCCATTTGTTCATATCTCCGATTGATCATTCAGACGAAAGTATAAATCCCCTAGGTGGGACGCCCACTGTTTTTCCATTAAGAGATTAATTATGACCCCAGGAGGGCATCGTTTAATCAAGTTGACCGCAGAATACAGTTCTACTGAATTAATATGACCTTGAGGATTAATTTTGGAGATCTCTTTCATCATTTTGATGGCTATTTCTTCCAACGGTTGTTTTGGCTTGTGGCCAGGTTCCCATAATTTTGCCAACGTTTCCGGGTCGGGAATTGCAATAGCCATCCTTTCATCATACGTAGTATTTATTACTTGTTTAAGTAAGGCAAAGACAATTCCGCCGTCTGCACCGACCAAGGCTGTACGAACCCAATCTCTTGACGCACGTCTTTTGTCGGTCCCGATGACAACTTCGCCCGAGTCTTTTCCCTTTCGTATCCTTACCAGGCTCCCCGGGAAGGTTCCCTGCTGCTTGTACCAATCCTTGAGGCCATACACGTATTTCTCTTTGGGTACAACCCATCCAGGAAAAGATTGACCGTTTTCAGCGTCTACAAAGGCGAACCTGATCCGTGAGGATTCGAGCGCGTGTGGGAACAGTGAGCGTGTTGCTGTTGTTAATGGTAATGTGCCGCTTTGCCAATGTGGATAGATTAATCCAATAACCACCTCTTCAGAATCACAAGAATCCTCCGGGGCAGGCTCCAGTTCATCCTGGGCTTCCATTGGGAATGATTTTAAAAACTCATGGACTTGGGCTGTAGTGTTCGTTGTTGCAGTGTACTTGAGGAAGGGTGGAATGTTCTGAACACCTTCTGGCTCCAGTCTTCTCAGGTACCATAAAACTTGTCCAGAGGGTCCCACTTCGTCGAACCGTCCATCTTCCTGTAGAGCGAGGTTTAAGGAAAACTCGGTCAACTTGAGATTCACGTCTGTCGGCAATTCGATCTGTTGGAGAATTGAACTGGTCGGTAGAGGTCCACCGCTTTCCATATCCAACAATGCCTCAGCCATATTCAAATATCCGATATTAACGTCAACCAGCAGAGCCCTGGGGAACCATCTTCCAGCGATTCGAACAAGTTCCGGGTTCGACTCCATGGCTTCTGTCAGGCATTTCATCAAGCTATTTTTATACTTTTGTACTATAAAGTCGGTTCTTAGATACTCATTTGTTTCAGAAAGTGATTCCGGGGTGGTATTAAGTGGGTGTTCTTGTAGACCAGAAGCAAAATATTTTTTATCATTTTTTGCAAATTCGACTTCGATTACTTTAAAAGGTTGAACTTCCGGGTTATTTCCATCCCTAACGGATGTAACTTTCCCTTTTTTCCCCTCGATCATTGGGAACAGGATCGTTTGTCCAACTTTGTACTCCTCAGCCGGACGATACACATCGCCCTGTAACTTTTGCTGTTTGATTTGGTTTTCTTTCTCTATTCGAACCCTCTCATTAACCAATGCCACCAGAATCTCTTCGGGGGTTTGAGGAGTTTCCAATTCCAGAAGGTGATTATAAAGAAATTCAATATCCGTGTCCTGGAGAACGAAATTATTCCAGTAATTGGCATCAGGGATCATAAATTGTGTTGCAACCATCTGTTCTCTCAAAATTATAAATATTTTCTTGGACCACCAGAGACCTGGGAATGATCCCAATGGATTATACCCGATTCAGGCTTACCGCATTGTTCACTTCAACAATTCACCCGAACGTTCCATCCAATCCAGAGGGTCTACTGGTGTGCCGTTCACCCAAATCTCCCAGTGCAGGTGAGGTCCAATTGACCTACCAGTGTTTCCGATCTGGCCGATAACCTGTCCAGTTTCAACGCGGTCGCCTGGTTTGACAAAGACCTCGGATTGGTGGGCATAGCCTGAATATACTCCCCAACCATGGTCGATCAAGGTGAAATTCCCCCTGATTGGCACATCGCTGGCGAAGATAACCATACCCGGAGCTGGAGCCATGATGTTCAGGTTGTCAGCACAGACAGTGAAGTCCAACCCTGTGTGATAATAATTATATAATCCGCCATTATACATTCGACGATTGCCGAAGGTGGATACCCAACAGGGGTCGTCGACGGGAAAGGAGAAGGGTTGGGCCCAAAAACGGGTTGAACTACTGGAGCGATATTGTTTTAGTATCTCGTCTTCCTGTTCGATTGTGGCAGGATCAATCGTCAGGGAATCAACACCAACAATGCTCTCTTGAATAAAGGCACCTTCCTCCAGGAGAATCGGTTGTTGCAGGTAGAAAGGTTTATTCCTGTCCCTGCTTTGAATGGTAATGTTCAACAGTCCCGGATCCTGCAGCGCGTATATGCCTGTAAGGGATGCATATTCCTGATCCGAAAGGGAGTAAAAGGTGAGTGGTTGATCGTTTAATGAGCCTGTCAGATCAATTGGTTCATTCGTTGTTATCTTAATTATGGTCGCTTTCCCTTGTGTAAGGGGAAATGGATCGATGGTGATATTATTCAGGTTGTTCGACCCGTGGATGCCCAATGGGGTTACTGGATCCGGCAAGAACAAGGTTTCATCAGGTTTGACATCCCAGGTATTACTTTTCTTATTTATTAGACTGACCATCCAAGTGGATTGGTTTTGCCGGATGGCTTCCTCAAAAAGCACTTTGTTGTTCCCGAGAGTAATGGCTGGTATAAGTGGTTGGGGCAAGCCTTCTGGAATGATCAAGGGTTTTCCGGCATAAACCTGTGCCGGACTTGTCAGGCGATTTAGTTTGATCAGCGTTTCTGTATCTGTTCCATATGATCTTGCCAATGATCGTAAATCTGAGCCCAAGGGGACAGGATGGATTTTTAGATTTCCAGACACTCCCTCGAGCCCAGGAATTTTTATCTGAATACCGATTGGCAAATTATCTGGATTGGCCAGTTGATTTACATCAACAATTTCTTTTACAGTGGTACCGAACCGGCTGGCGATCACATAGAGGGTGTCTCCCTCTTCTATGGTGTAAGTTGGTAAAACTGTTATGTCCTGCGCTTTAACCTCACATGGGAAGAACAGAAAAAGGAAAATAAGAGAGGCGATCAATAATTTAGTAAATTTCAAAATGATCCCCTATGGAGATCCGGGGATAATTCATTGCATGGATCTCGAGTGTATACATGGCCGGTTCCTTCGAAATATACAGCGGACGCCAGGGCTTTGCAATCTGGATGTCAACTACTATTAAATCCCGGTTCAGCCATACAACCAGGATCGGGAAGAACATGAAGAACATGTGGATAGCCGTATTGATCCTACTTTCCCTGGAGTTTAATAATAGTATGCCTTTATCCCTCTCCAGATGATGTTGAAGCATCAATCCCCTGAATTTATCCAGAAAGGATTGGCAATATTTAACCTTAAGTGGGGATGCAAACGGATTGGATAGATTTTGTAGGTTTACACACAACACGTTTGTTTCATTCCAACATTATTGCCTGGCCGTCACCATTTTCTCCACATTATCCAAAAGTTCCTGTGGGCGAAACGGTTTGCATATGTAACCGTCAACCTTGGCCACGTTTAATCCCAATACCTTGTCAATCGGCTGAGCTTTTGCGGTAATAATTATGACTGGTATCATTGCTGTGGTGGGATCAGACTTGATTTGTTGATACACGTCCCAGCCGTCAACGTCGGGCATCATCAAGTCAAGAAGTATAAGATCTGGAGGGTCGGCATGAATGAGCTCAAGACCTGCTCTACCTCCATGAGCCCCCTTGACCTCGTATCCATGACGGTATAATATCATCTTCACCAGATCAATCATTACGGGGTCATCTTCTATATAGGTAATCCGGCGTAATTTATCTGGTCCCATGTCTTTATCCTTGTACAATAATGTAGTTTACCACAAGCCTAACAGAATGAGGTTCAGTCATGATAATAACCATATGGAATGTAAATGGGATTCGAGCAGCCATTCGAAAAGGATTCACCCAATGGGCCAACGAGCATCAGGCGGATGTATTATGTCTTCAGGAGGTTAAAGCCCAGGTGGACCAGGTGCCGGTTGACGACCGAAACCTGCCCGGTTATGAAATGTATTGGAATTCTGGCACCAAACCAGGATACAGCGGTGTTGTTACCTATTCAAAAAAATTGCCCTCACAGGTTTCATACGGGTTGGGGGAGGAGCGATTTGATGACGAAGGCAGAGTGATTTTGACCGTTTTTGAAAAGTTCTATTTATTTAATATCTATTTTCCAAATGGCCAGCGCAGTCAGGAACGGGTTGATTTTAAACTGGAATTTTACGATCTGCTTCTGAGGCAATGTGATCAACTGCACCAAGAAGGAAAATCCATCATCATTGGGGGGGATTTTAATACGGCCCATAATGAAATCGACCTTGCCAATCCGAAAGAAAACAGTAAAACCTCAGGATTTCTGGCGGAAGAACGGGCAATGATCGATCTCTACCTCGAGCATGGGTTCAAAGATGTTTACAGATTACTTTACCGCGAAAAAATTGAATATACCTGGTGGACTTACCGATTTGGTGCCAGACGGCGGAATATTGGGTGGCGGATCGATTATTTTCTTGTATCCGATTCGTTGGTTGACTCAATCAGATCTGTTGTTATTCATGGTGATGTGGAGGGGTCGGATCATTGCCCGGTAACAATGGAGATCCAATAAATGATCTATAAGGCGGGTTGAATTGGGATATCCCTTGTCAAATATATCAGTGATGGCTATACTTGATTCATGGGTTCAACTAGAATGAACAAACAACGATTATTGATCGTAGATGACCATGAAGTGGTCCGCCTTGGGTTACAAACTCTTCTCGAACATCACCCGCAGTTTGAGGTGATCGGCGAGGCGGGTACGGCAAAGGAAGCCCTGGAACAGACGGCAAGATTAAAACCAGATATTGTTTTAATGGACATACGTCTTCCGGGTATATCCGGTATTGAAGCGTGTGAAGAGATCACCCGCAACCATCCGGGAATACGGGTAATGATGCTGACATCCTATGCCGAGGATGAGATGTTGTTTTCTGCCATTCGTGCCGGAGCCTCGGGGTACGTATTAAAACAGATCGGTGGGGAGGAGTTGATCCATGCCCTGGAAGCTGTTGGAAGAGGTGAAGCTCTTCTTGATTCTGCAGTTACAAAACGGGTGATTGAAGAAGTACGCAGATCGGTTAAGGAAGAGGAGGCATCTGCTTTTTCAAATTTATCTCAGCAAGAGAAACATGTGTTGATTCTGGTCTCGGAAGGGAAAACAAACCGCGAAATCGCCAAAGCCTTGTATCTTGGGGAAGGGACTGTCCGCAATTATGTCAGTAGCATTCTTTCCAAACTGGGGGTCAGTAACCGCGCTGAAGCAGCAGCCTACGCTGTGGAACACAGTCTAAAAGAATATTTGTGAAAATTAATTAGAATTTTTAAATTAATTTCTAGAGCCAACAGAAAACGTCCAACAACAATGATGATCCAATAGATATGGATAATGAATTAAAGGATTGAATCCTGGGGCAACTTTCGTTGAAGGGCATTCAGTGTCTCAACAGGGATGGGGTTCTCCTTGGCGGTTTTTCTTAAGTGATCCTTGACCTTCTCAGCATGGATGGTAAGAACCGGAGCATTGGGGCAATTTACTTCTGTCTCGTTATTTGTAAACACCAGCACAGGTTGTACCGCCGGGGTTGAAAACTCTTTGTTAATTACCTTGGTTAGATATTTCTCTGCGGATGTCAATGCGGCCTTTATTTCAACATCTGGCCGACCAAGTGAATCCTGTCCAAATAATTTCATAAACAGGTTTCCACCTTTTTGCCTCCAGCGATTTTTGGTTTCATCGTAGGTGATGATTCCCTTTTGGGCGTATGGCAAGAACACCCAGATTCCAGCCGGTCCCACCAGGAGATGGGATACATCTGTCATGTAATGGTAAAGATTATATTTTTCGCCCAGCCCTTTTAAGGCTGCAGAGATCTGTTCATCCGGGCGTGGTGATTTGCCAAAACGGGAACCAAAATAGATGCCGACCTGTGAGAGAATGAAGCCGGTTACAAGGGCCAGCATTGACCAATTCATATACTGGGGGCTGAAAGTAGCGACAAAACCCAATAACAGGATCCCCAAACTTACAAATGTGGTGACCTGACCGATTTTCTTGTTTTTTGCTATTAATTTTTCGTTGGATATGATTTTCATTTTAATAATCCCGCTGAATTATCATGTTTCAAGCGCAGTTTAATTTCATCAGGAAGGACACTTGCCAGGTTGGCATCCACGGCCTGCCGTGCCAGGCGGATTGCGCTGACCAGGGCTCGGGAATCGGAACGGCCGTGTCCGATGAAAACGCAACCATTCACTCCAAGCAGCATGGCAGCCCCAACTTCCGCCGGGTCCATTATTTTCTTAAGCCGGGTGAACGCCGGTTTTATTAGAAGGTAGCCTAATTTTCGGGTCATTGAGGATGAGATTTCTTCGCGCAGAATATCCGTGATGTATTTTGAAACCGCTTCACTTGTTTTAATAAATATATTCCCGGTAAAACCATCGGCGACAACTACGTCAGCAGTACCGCCGAAAACTTCCTTTGATTCTACGTTCCCTATGAAATTGAGATTGCTGTTTTTAAGTAACAGATGGGCCTCCCGAACCAATTGGTTCCCTTTGCCGGTCTCTTCGCCGTTGGACAACAACCCCACCCTTGGGTGATTAATGTTTAAAACCTTCTCTGCATACACACTTGCCATGATGGCGAATTCATACAGAAAATCCGACCGGCAATCCGCATTTGCTCCGGTATCCAGGAAAACACATTTTCCCGACCTGGTCGGCAGGGAGGTGATCAACACTGGCCGAACAATATTCTCTGATCGATGCAGGATCTTGATGGCGTTAAACATCGCCGCGCCCGAATTCCCCGCCGTGATAAAAGCATCCGCTTTGCCGCTCTTTACCAGTTCCAAGCCTACAGCCATGGAGTTTTCGGGCTTATTGCGGGTACCATCAACCGCCTTATCGCTCATATCCACCACGTCCGGTGCATGATGGATTCTAACCAATGGGTGTTCCGGGCTGATGGCCTTCAGTTTTGGTTCAAGGGTTTGTTGGTTGCCTACAAGGATGATCTCATCTCCGAAAAGATCTGCCGCCTGGACTGCTGCGGCAACTTCCGGGTCTGGATAATTGTCGCTGCCCATTCCATCGAGAACGATGTGCATTGGAGCCTCCGATAAAATTTGATTTCCTTGACAACAAATTATTGCCGATTATAATTGCTGAACTGCGCTGGTGCTGGAACTGGCAGACAGGCATGGTTGAGGGCCATGTGCCGAAAGGCGTGGGGGTTCAACTCCCCCCCAGCGCACAGAACAAAACCGCTGATCACGGTTTTTTTTATACCTTCCTTTGTATGATATAGTTCGCCAAAGAAACAAGAGAATCCTTCTCGTCACAGTTATTAAATGATGAAATAAATGTGATACTGCGGGAGATGTACTCTTCTGCCTCTTTCACGGCTTTTGATATGGAATCGCTTTGTTGAATTCCGTTGATGAGGTTTTGAAGGTCTTTTTCGTCAGGGCAAATACCAGCATTGATTTTCTTGGAAACCGGTTCCTCTGGGTGTTGTTCGATAAAATTGATCACCGGCAATGTGACGATACCCTGGCGAATGTCATTCCCGACTGGTTTTCCAATTGTGGAGGTGTCGGAGGTAAAATCCAAAACATCATCCATAATCTGAAAAGCCATTCCAATTTCAAAACCAAATTGTTTTATTGATATTTGAATCTCTTCATTTGTTCCACTAAGGATTGCAGCCGAAAGGGCAGCTGTTTCGAATAATGATGCAGTCTTTGCATATATCCTTTTCAGGTACTCCTCCCGGTCTGGGTTACAGCCGTGCGAAAACAGTTGCGTAATTTCTCCATTAACGATTGTTGTTAGGGTATTGGCAAACAGCTTCACAATTTCAATGGATTCCGTATCGGCTGCAAGTTTGGCGGCTTTTGCAAAAAGAAAGTCCCCCGCAAGAACCGTCGCTCCGGCAGACCATTTGGAATTGAGTGTTGGCATCCCCCTGCGGAGGAGTGAACCATCGATCAGGTCATCATGCACCAAAGTGGCAGTGTGCAACAATTCAATTGCAGCAGCCATGGTGATCAGCCGGTTGCTGGGAGCCCTAAGAAGCCGGCCAATAAGGATCACCATGCCTGGTCTGATGCGCTTTCCCCCGGAATGCAGGAGCAGTCTTAATGCATTCGTCAGATCAGGATGATGTCCTCTGCTTTGGGCAAGGATCAACCCTTCCATTTCTTCAATTTCGGGTTGAATTTTCTCAAAAAAACTTGCAGTAGTTTTCAATCGGTTAATCCCCAATTAAATAATTGGTTTGCATTCAAGGCGGTTGCTTGGTACAACTGACCCGGGTCAATATTTCGCTGCTCGGCCATTTTATCAGCGGTCGAACGGATGAAGGCAGGTTCATTTCGATGGCCGCGAAATTCCTGTGGCGGCAAATAAGGGGCGTCTGTTTCTAGAAGTATTTTTTCCAACGGAATCCGCCTGGTCATTTGATAAAGCGCAATGGCGTTTGGATATGTAATGGGACCACTGATGCCCACGAAAAATCCTCCCTGAAGAAGTCGATCACATTCATCAGCGCTTCCCTGGAAGGAATGGAATACACCGGGGGATGAGCCTGCCTTGGTTTGGCCGCCACCGTCCTCGCTAACCCAGAGATCCAGGCAGGCCCATAGTTCCTCAAATGCATTACGATTATGCAGGATTAGGGGGAGCCTGTTGCTTCCTGCTAGGTCAAGTTGCATTTTCAACGCATAAATCTGGATTTCCTTTGAAACCCGATCGCGATAGAAATCAAGGCCAATTTCTCCAATGGCGACTGCTTTGGGATGTTGGGCAAGTTGCCGCAGTTCTATGCAGGATTGCCGGTTCCAACCGTGGGATTCATTGGGGTGGACACCGACAGCGGCGAAAACCAGATGATAGCGTTCGGCCAGGTGGATCGCTTTTTTGCTGGTTTCAATATCGATCCCGGGAACCAGGATTCGGTAAATACCGGCATCCATTGCGCGTTGGATCACTTCGTCGATGTCCGAAGAAAAAATGTTAAGGTTCAAATGACAATGCGTATCTGTTAGAAACGACAACTTATACCAACCCAGCGATTTTTAACCCATCCTGTAGAATACTTTGAACGGCTTCCTTTTTTGTCGTTTCACAGTATACCCGCATTATTGGTTCGGTGCCTGAAAACCGGATCAGCATCCATCCGCCATCTTCGAGGAGGAACTTGTAACCGTCTGTTGTGTTTAACCCCGTTACCTTTAAACCTCCCACCTGGTCGGGCCTGGCTTCAAGAATCAATTTTTCCCTGGTTACCCGATCCCCTGTAAAGGGAGAGTCTATTCGGTCGTAATAATGAGGGCCAACCTTGCTGAATAACAGATCAATTAATTCGGATGGTTTCTTATCCAGTTTGAGCATCATATCCAGAAGATAAAGCCCAGCCAGGATCCCGTCCCTCTCTGGTACATTCCCACGGAATGCAAAACCGCCTGATTCTTCCCCGCCGATCAGCGCGTCGGTTTCAAGCATTTTGGGAGCCACATATTTAAAGCCCACACCAGTCTCATATACTGGCACACCGTAGATCTGTCCCAGTTTATTCAACATGCTGGTGGTGGATAGGGTTTTGACTATTGCCCCTCGCTGCCCTCGAACCTCGAGCAGGTAATAAGCCAGCAAGGCATAAACCTGCAATTGATTAACAAACTCGCCGGCTTCCGAGCCAAAGCCAACCCTGTCTGCATCACCATCTGTGACCAGGAGCACATCTGCTTTTTCTTTTACAACCGTAGAAAGACCGACATCAATGTTTGGCGGGATTGGCTCGGGGCGTTTCATCTCCGGGAAAATTGGATTGCGTGTATTGTGGATTTCCTTGACCATTGTTTTGCCACCTGCAAGTAGGCGGGAGAACCACCCGGCGCCATTGCCCCACATGCAATCTACCACGATCTTGAACCCTGCGTTGCGTAAAGGTGCCAGGTCAATCAGGCTTTCCAAATGCTGTATGTATGCAGGCGCCGGATCAAAACGGACGATTTTTCCACTTGAGATGGCCTTATCAGCGGGGATGCGACGGCACTCCGATGCTGATTCGGGGATGAATGTTTCGATTTCAAGTAAACCCTGGGGATCGATTGCCCCTCCGTTACCATCCCTGACCTTGAAACCGTTATCTGTTGGAGGGTTATGTGATGCGGTAATGTTTATTGCCCCGGCTGCATTTTTGTTGACCACAGAGAACGAGATCACTGGTGTGGGAGTGGCTCCATCGGTGAGATAAACATTCAACCCGTTCGCGACAAGGACCTCTGCTGCTGCCAGGGCAAAATTCTCAGAATGAAACCGTTTGTCATGGCCAATGACGATCCATTTATCCAGATTATTGGTTTTCAAAAGATATCTGGCGAAACCCTGGGTACATCTTCTCACATTATCAAATGTATAGTCTTCTGCAATCATCCCCCGCCAGCCATCTGTACCAAAGTGTATGGCCTGACTCATTAAATCCTCCAAGACTAAGATAATTTCAAAATGTGATGGTATTATATCAGCGTAAGGCCAAAGGACGGATGCTTTTCCAATTTTCGTTCGTAAAATAATCCTGGGAAGGAACTATGAGGAAAGTTTACCTGGATTTTGCTGCCTCGACACCGGTCGATGATCGGGTTGTCCATAAAATGTTGCCCTATTTCCGCCAGGAATTCGGAAATCCTTCTTCCATTCATTATTATGGGCAGGAAGCGGATGCTGCAATTTTTGAATCCAGATCCAAGGTAAGCAGCCTGATGGGCGCAAAGCCTGAAATGGTCATTTTTACAAGCGGTGGTACGGAAAGCGACAACCTGGCAATGCGGGGGACAGTATTCCGGATGAGAGAGGATCATGGGGCCAATCATCTCCTCATTAGCCCTGTTGAACACCCGGCAGTAATAGAGACTGCCCGGCATCTGGCGCGCCATCATGGTTTTGAACTGGAGATGCTGCCGGTCGATGGATTTGGCCGGATATCGCCCGAGGATGTTCGTAAAAGGTTGCGCTCGGATACAGCGATCGTCTCGGTTATCTATGCCAACAACGAGATTGGAACGATCAATCCCATCGAGGAAATTGCGTTGATCTGTAGCGAGGAGGGAATACCTTTCCATACAGATGCTGTTCAGGCGGCTGCGCACCTGGCAATTGATATTCATAAAGAATCCATTGATTTGCTTTCCATGGGAGCCCATAAATTCTATGGACCAAAAGGGGTAGGGGCATTGATCTGCAGGAAACCCGGCCGTCTTCAACCCCAGATGACGGGGGGGAATCAGGAGTGTGGGATAAGGGCTGGCACCCAAAACGTACCGCTAATTGTCGGGTTGGCGCATGCTCTCGAGATCGCACGTGCGGAACGACAGGCAAGGCACGATCGATTGACCCCATTAAGAGATCATATTATCGGTAATATCCTTGAGGAATTTCCGGCTGCCAGGTTGACCGGCCATCCAAAAGATCGTCTCCCAAACCATGCAAGTTTTGTGTTTCAGAATGTCGACGGAAATCTCCTGCTTACCCAATTGGATATGATGGGGTTTGCATGTTCTTCCGGTTCGGCATGCAAGGTTGGAACACCGAAGCCTTCAGACATTCTCCTGGCCACCGGCATTGACCAGCAATGGGCACTTGGTTCGCTCCGGATCACGCTGGGAAAGGATACAACAACCGAAGAGGTGGATTCATTTTTGCAAGCCCTGCCGACTGCTGTGAAAAAAAGCCGAACGTGATGTGAACGCTAAACCCCTGGTCGCAATTGCCTTAAGTGGGGGCGTGGACAGTTCGGTTGCCGCCGGACTGCTTGTTCAGGCCGGTTATCCGGTGGTGGGTTTAATGTTGCGGTTGTGGAGTGAACCGGGAAACGAGATGCAAAACAAGTGCTGTACGCCCGATTCCATCCAGCAGGCCAGGAACATTGCCTCCCAACTAAAGATCCCTTTTTACGTGCTGGATGCAAGACAGATCTTCCAGGGTCGGATCGTCCATTATTTTCTCGATAGTTATCGTAACGGTAGTACGCCCAACCCATGCATGCTGTGCAATCAATGGACTCGCTGGGGCTATTTGCTTCAAAAAGCGGTTGACCTGGGCGCCCAATACCTTGCAACCGGACACTATGCCAGGCTGAGGCTTGATGCCGATGGCAAGTACAGCCTATTGAAAGGAATTGATTTACAAAAGGATCAATCCTATGTTTTGGCCTTCCTGCAACAGGAGCAATTAAGAAAGACACTGTTCCCCCTGGGGGAGTACCAGAAAACAGAGGTAAGGAAAATGGCTGAAAGGTTCGGTTTTGATGTCTTTGAGCGGCCGGACAGCCAGGACCTGTGCTTCCTGGGCAATCAGGACTACAGGGAATTCCTTTCCCGTAATTTGCCTGGGATTAATGGGCCGGGAAATATCGTCACTTTGGACCAACAGGTTGTCGGGAAACATAACGGATTGGCCAACTATACGATTGGTCAACGCAAGGGCATTAAAATTGCTGCCGGCTTTCCGTATTATGTGGTGGCAAAAGATCTCCAAAACAATCAATTAATTATAGGGAAAAAAGAGGACACATATACGACCGGATGCCATGTGGGAAGCCTGAATTGGGTCAAGGATTACCCGCCAGGTTTAAGATTTTCAGCCATGGCCAGGGTTCGGTATAATAGTGTTTTCGTGCCTGCTGATATCAAGATCCTTGCCAACGGGGAAGCAGCCATTCGATTTCATGTTCCGGTATCGAGTGTGACCCCCGGCCAAGCAGTGGTCTTGTATGAAGAGGAAGTTGTGCTGGGTGGAGGTATCATCATCAATGACGGCAAACCGATTTCAAGAGGGAGGTAAATTGTGACGATACCTTCGATCCTTTTGGGAATTGTCATTTCCACAATTACAGGCAGTGTGTTTCACCTTTGGCGTGGTGGAAACCTGGGAAGATTGATCCTGTATTTAATCCTGGGCTGGATCGGGTTTTGGCTGGGTCATTTCCTGGCGTCGGCTTCAGGGATGCCCATTGGTCGGATTGGCCCGCTATTTGCAGGACCCGGTGTTGCTGGCAGCATCCTGTTTTTATTTGGTGGATACTGGCTCAGTAATGTGCGCGGTGATGAAAAATAAAAAAAAAGGAGCAAAGCGCCTCTTTCTTTGCTCCTTGAGATGATTGATTTAAAGTTGAATTATACGATCTTTACGTTCGTCGCCTGGAGGCCCTTCGGGCCTTTTTCAATTGTAAATTCAACCTGCTGGCCTTCGGTGAGGTTTTTGAATCCTTCGCTGTCGATGGCTGAGTAGTGGACGAAAACGTCCGGGCCATCGTTCCGGGAAATGAATCCATAACCCTTGCTGGTGTTAAACCACTTCACTGTACCAGAAACGCGATCACTCATTTCTTTTACTCCTTGAAAACCTTTCACATGATTCGATGAGGCATGGTTCGGTTGCACTAAGTCAGATTAAAGCAAACAACGATTTCCTCAGAGGCGTGAGAAACCGTTATCGGAACCTGAAGATCAGCAACCATAAGCCATAGAACTACAAATATTTTAATAGAAAATTAATGGTATGTCAATTCATGGATTTCATTCTTTGCGTGATTTTTTCAATTTTCTTCATAAAGCAACCCAGCGTTGCAATGCATTACGCAATGTTGTTACTGAAAAATTCCAGTTAAAAGATATCAACCGTTCGTTAACGGTGCAATGGCCTGCCATAACAATCGTGTTTGCCGATTTGTTACTCTTCAGAAATCCACATTCCGTGAGGCATTTTTACCTCCTGTTTTGGATGTGTTGATCGATCGGATGCTTCAGTTTTCCCACCATTGTTAAGGTTCTGTAATTTTCAGATGGAATGTTGCATCAACAATTTCCCGGTCATTCAATCCTCCTTTTCCTGTCGTCAATTCCTTGCGAAAACATCACTATTTTCACCACTATTTGGTAAACTCATGGGTGATTTTCTTGAACGGAATCATGTGCCATGGCCTGGAATTTACATACAACGATTGCCGACGAAGGGGACCTGGCCCAATTGGTTGGCCTTCGGCATAACTATTTCCTTGTGGAATTGCATCACGGAGACGAACTTCACACGCACAGAGGCATCATCAAACACAACGACATAATCGGAAAGCCATGGGGCAGCCAACTGTTCACCCATTCTGGCAATCCCTATTTCCTTTTACAACCAGCCCTCGGGGATCTTCTGCGGGATACTCCAAGGAATACGCAGATTTTGTATCCGAAAGAGATCGGTCATATCCTGGTCAGCATGGGGATTGGCCCGGGGCAGTTTGTCATTGAAGCGGGGACCGGCTCCGGGGCATTAACCAGGGCGCTGGCATTTGCTGTTGGGGACACCGGCCGTGTCGTTTCCTATGAGGTGAGGGGCGACATTCAGCCTTTAGCGGTAAAAAACCTGGCCCGGCTGGGTTATTCAAACCGCGTACAATTTAAAATTCGTGATATTGCCAATGGATTTGATGAAACCAATTGCGACGCCCTTTTTTTGGATCTGCCAAATCCGTATGACTACATCCGGCAAACCCGGGCAGCCTTGAAACCCGGTGGTTTCTTTGGGAGTATCCTGCCGACCACCAACCAGGTTTCCAAACTAATCGCCAGTCTGCGGCAGATGGATTTTGCCTTCATTGAAGTATGTGAGATTCTGCTCCGTTATTACAGGCCGGAGCCTGACCGGTTGCGGCCATCAGACAGGATGGTGGCTCACACGGGCTTTCTTATCTTTGCCCGGCCTGTGATTATCTCACATGGGACGGGTGATGTTGATCCACTTCCGGGGTTTGAGGAAACCAATTCCCCAAGAATTCAAAATGGGATTATTCCAGAAAGTGAGGAAGACTGCCTTGTTTCGAAGACGTCCCCGCCTCCCGAATAAGAGTCCGATGGCGCATGGAGTCCCAGTTCCTCCAATGCTCATCAAGGCCAACCGGTTGTTTAACTTGGGGCAATTTGAAGAAGCGGCTGGGTTGTATGAGACAATGGCAACCGCCATAGCCCAACAAGGGGGGACGCGTGCTCCTTATACCTTCATTCACGCGGGAAAAGCCTATTTTCGGGCTGGACAAATTCAACCGGGCAAGGAACAGGTGATGAAAGGCATTACGCTTCTGGCTGAAAGGGGTGGATTTTCCGAAGCCCGGCGGGCATGCATGAAGGCAGTTGCGGTTTTAAAAACACTTGACCACCCGGAGGATGCGCAAAAGTTGGAGGCTTGGCTGAAAGGGATTCTGAAAGGCCAAACCCTGTCGGAGGATCGACCCCTTAAGCCCATCGGCATGCCCAAGCGGCTTCCACTGCCATTATACTGCCCGAAATGTGGAGCTCCGATTGATCCGACGGAAGTAACCTGGGTGGATCAAATTACAGCTGTGTGCACCTTTTGTGGAAATCTGTTGCGTGGGGATGCAATTTGAAATATCATCGCATTACGATCAGTGACCTGACGGAAAACACGATCCAGCAATTGATATCCCAACCGCTTGATGGGGCTGGGGTTGGAGGGCCTGTTAACAATCTGCGAAAAGCAGCGGTCATGATTCCATTGTTCCTGAATTCTGATGAATGGCACGTTTTATTTACCAGGCGCACAAACAAGGTCCAGGACCACAAAGGACAGGTGTCTTTTCCCGGAGGCGGGCTGGAACCCAATGACAACACTCCCGAAGATGCGGCCATCCGGGAAGCCTGCGAGGAAATCGGCTTATGCATGGGTGATGTGCACATTCTGGGACGATTGGCGGATTACGAAACCATTACCCGGTTCATGGTTTCCCCGGTGATCGCCCGGATACCCTGGCCATTTGAACTACGGATCGAGGAAAGAGAAGTCAGCCGGGTATTTACAATACCCCTGGGGTGGCTGGCTGAAAGGAAGAACTGGCATGAGATCCCCATGCTTTTCCCAACGGGACGAAGGGAAAATGTAATCATCTATAAGAAGTTCGATGGGGAGTTGTTATGGGGGGTCACCGCAATGATCATGGTGAATTTCCTGCAATGTATTAACCTAATTGAATAGAGTGGATTGGATGGAAGAAGAAAATGCCCCGGCACGACGCCGGGGCATTTGGAATTTGGGACAATTTTCCTGTGGGTAAGAAATTGGGGTTTACCCTTTTTCTTCCACTTCTTCCTCTTTCTTGCCCTTTTCGATCACTTCAGGTTCGGCGGCGGCGGCAGCAACTTCCTCTTCTGCAACCTCTTCCTGAACAGCGCCGGAGGTGATGATGACAACCATATCTTCAGGGTTGCTGTAAACCTGGAGGTTGTCAGCCAATTGGATATCCTTGATGAATATGGCATCTCCGATTTTTTGAAGCCCCGAGATATCCACACTGATCTTCTCGGGAAGATCCTGGGGCAAGGCCTCGACTTCGATTTCGGACAAACCCGTGATAACGATTCCATTCATCTCTTTTACAGCGGGCGCAATACCTGTGAGTTCAAGGCCGACCATTGCGCGGATTTTTTCTGTCAGGGACACAGCCTGAAAATCAACATGAATCAGTTCATTCCTGATGTGGTCCCGTTGTTTTTCACGTACCAGTGTCATGAATTCCTTGCCATCCAGATCAATTGAGATGAGGGAAGAAGCGGTTAACGTATTGAGCAGCCTTGCAGTTTCCCTTGCATCCAACTGGATCGGCATCGGGTTGACATTGTGACCGTAGATAATGGCGGGTAATTTCCCCTCCCGGCGCAATGCACCAACCTGCTTGCCCGTTATAGTACGTTTTTTTGCCTGTAAAACTGCCTTTTCCATGAATAATCCTTCGAGTGCCTCTCACCCTAAGAACAGGTTACCTTCACTCTATAATTGGGATGTTGAACAGGTCAAACCTGTTCGAGGGAAGATTGTAAGCGCCTTCAATATATTCGTCAAGCAAGACGTGTGGAATGAAAGGAGCCTATCTTTCCCAGTCGAATGTTCGAAGGACGGCCTTTTTCCAAGCCTGGTACAGTCGATCCCGGTTGGACTGGTCCATTGCCGGCACCCATTTCCTGTCCTCCTGCCAGATGGTTTTCAGGTCTTCGGTGCTGGACCAGAATCCAGTCGAAATACCAGCAGCATAAGCCGCCCCCATCGCAGTCGTTTCTGAAATTTTTGGACGTATGACCGGAATATCCAGTATATCTGCCTGAAACTGCATTAATAATTCATTTGCCACCATGCCGCCATCCACTTTTATTGATTGCAGTTTGACCCTTGAATCCGATTCCATGGCCTCAAGGATCTCGCGTGTTTGAAACGCTGTAGCCTCGAGCGCCGCCCGAGCGATGTGCCCCCGGTGTATGTAACGGGTCATTCCGAGAATGGCCCCACGGGCATCGCTGCGCCAGTAAGGCGCAAAAAGGCCTGAAAAAGCGGGGACGAAATAAATGCCACCATTATCCGGAACAGAACGGGCAAGCGATTCCACTTCGGCTGACCGATCTATTATCCCCAGGTTGTCGCGCAGCCATTGCACCAGAGCACCGGTAATTGCTATGGAACCCTCCAGGCAGTATACAGGTGATTGATTGCCGATCTGGTACCCCAAAGTGGTCAACAATCGATGCGAACTTGGAACAGGGTGGTTGCCTGTATTCATCAACATGAAACAACCGGTGCCATAGGTGGTTTTTACTTCTCCTGGGGAGAAACAGGTTTGCCCAAACAGGGCTGCCTGCTGATCACCCAGAATGCCGGCAACTGGTATGCCATTTACAATGTCTTTTGCAAAACCAAAAATTTGAGATGAGGGATTAATTATTGGCAATATTCTCAACGGAATATCAAAAATATCCAGTATTTCTTCATCCCACTCCAAGGTGTTCAGGTTCATAAGCATCGTGCGGGAGGCGTTAGTGGGGTCTGTAATGTGTATTCCACCATTTGGGCCGCCGGTTAAGCACCAAACAATCCAACTATCGATCGTCCCGAAAAGGATTTCGCCCTGGTTCGCCTTCTTCCTTACCCCGGATATGTTTTCAAGCAGCCATTTAATTTTTGGCGCTGAAAAATATGTTGCCAATGGCAAACCCACCTTTTCCCGGAAGCGGTCCTGCCCCCCTTCTCTTGCCAGCGTGTTGCAGATCTTGTCGGTACGGGTGTCCTGCCAGACCACGGCAGGATGAACCGGAACGCCAGTCGACTTTTCCCACAGCACGGTGGTTTCGCGTTGATTTGTAACGCCAAAGCCTGCCAAGTCGGCCGGGGTTATTCCTGCTTTCTGAATGGCGTTGTTGATTACTAACTTGACATTTCCCCAAATCTCCAACGGGTCATGTTCAACCCATCCGGGGTGGGGATAATATTGCTGGTGTTCCTTCTGGTCGAAACTGACAACTTTCCCAGATCGGTCAAAAATCATGCATCTGGTACTGGTGGTGCCCTGGTCAATTGCTGCAATATATTTCGGCATGATTATTCTCCAAATGGGATTGAATCAACTTTGCGAATTCAGTTTACTATTCAGGTTATACCATCTCAAATCCCTGTTTGCGGATACAATACATAATACAATATGGAAAAAGGATAATTCCTTATGAAGACATTGCTGGTGACCGGTGGGGCAGGATTCATAGGTGCCAATTTTGTCCATTATATTTTTGAACAGGAACCAGAACTGAACATTGTGGTTTTGGATTTATTAACTTATGCCGGACGTATGGAAAACCTCAGGGATGTTTCTAATTTCGAGAATTTCCATTTTATTCAGGGCGATATCAATAATGATACCCTAGTGGCGGGCATTTTGAAGGAATATCAGGTTGATACCGTAGTCCATTTTGCTGCCGAAAGTCACGTAGATCGATCGATTAGCGGGCCTTCACTTTTTATCCGAACAAATCTTAACGGCACTTTTACCCTTTTGGAGAAGGTAAAAGAATACTGGCTGGAGGAAAAAAACCTGCCATTGGATGCCGTTCGATTTCATCATATATCAACCGATGAAGTATTTGGGACCCTGGGAGTGGATGAGTCGCCTTTCAATCACTTGACGCCGTATGCGCCCAGATCTCCTTATGCAGCCTCGAAGGCAGGAGCCGATCACCTTGTGCGGGCTTATTACCATACATACGGTTTGCCGGTCAGCATCTCAAACTGCTCGAATAATTATGGCCCCTACCAATATCCCGAAAAAATGGTGCCGCTGATCATCCTCAATGCCGTATCCGGAAAGCCAATTCCGATTTACGGAGATGGCAGACAGATCCGCGACTGGTTGTATGTGAAGGATCACTGCCAAGCGATCTATCAGATCCTTCAGGCAGGAAAACTAGGTGAAACATATCTGGTAGGTGGTGAGAATCAGATCCCCAACAACGAGTTGGTCGAGGAGATATGTTCGATTCTGGATGAATTAATCCCAAGTCAGGGAGGTTTATCGTACAGGGACCTGATCACGCACGTTGCGGATCGTCCGGGGCATGACCGGCGATATGCCATTGAGATTGGAAAGATATATAGTGAGCTGGGATGGAAGCCCTCTTATGACTTAAAAACAGGCCTTACGGAAACAGTGCGGTGGTATCTGCAAAACCCTGAATGGGCGGCTGCCATCCAGGGAAAGGGAGAATACCAGGAATGGATTAATAAAAATTATCTGGAAAGGGGAAAAAACGGATAATGAAAGGAATCCTCCTGGCTGGTGGTTATGGAACCAGG
The DNA here is from genome assembly GCA_964420835.1 of uncultured Anaerolineaceae bacterium. Classification (GTDB taxonomy): domain Bacteria; phylum Chloroflexota; class Anaerolineae; order Anaerolineales; family Anaerolineaceae; genus CAYQUO01. The sequence continues at coordinate 48,258 of CAYQUO010000005.1, read as the reverse complement.
CTCTATCCATTGACGATGGGTACAAGCAAGCAACTATTGCCTATCTATGATAAACCCATGATCTATTACCCGCTGTCCATGTTAATGTTGGCCAGGATCCGTGAGATACTGATTATTACGACTCCTGAGGATTTGCAGGCATTTAAACGCCTTTTGGGCAATGGCAACCAATGGGGGTTGGATTTTAAATTCACTGTACAACAGGCCCCTCGCGGGTTGGCAGAAGCCTTTATCCTTGGCAGAGAATTCATTGGCGACGAGCCTGTTTGCCTGATGTTGGGAGACAATATTTTCTTTGGAACCGGTCTGCCGGACATTCTCCGTTCAGCGGCAGAGTTACAACAAGGTGCTGAAATTTTTGCTTATCCAGTGAAAGACCCGGAACGGTATGGCGTTGTTGAATTTGACAAAGATTATAGAGTCCTTTCCCTGGAGGAAAAACCTAATAAACCAAAATCCAATTTTGCGGTTCCAGGCATATATTTTTATGATCACCAGGTAAAGGATGTTGCAGCGTCTCTTCAACCCTCATCAAGAGGTGAACTTGAAATTACCGACATCAACCGATGGTACCTGGGCAAGGGCTACCTAACGGTTCAGGTCCTGGGCAGGGGAGTGGCCTGGCTGGACGCGGGAACTCATGAATCACTTCTGCAGGCATCGAGTTTTGTTCAGGCAGTTGAGGAAAGACAGGGATTAATGATCGCCTGCCCTGAAGAGATAGCATATAGAATGGGATATATTTCGGCCGATGAGTTGGCAGGGCTGGCGGAAAAACTCTCCATCAATCGTTATGGTCAATACCTCTTGGAACTCCTGAAAGAAGAGGCTTTCGCAAAGTCTAAATAAAGCAAACAGAATGGCATTACTGGGGGTGGATTGCTAGGGCGTTACGAAACGGATGTGGTAAATGGCGATACCAAACGCGGTGGCAACATTTAAAGAATTCTTGTTGCCAAGCATGGGAATATGAAAAATTTTCTCGCTCAATTTGAGTATTGAAGGATCCACACCGCCAATCTCATTGCCGACCACGAGGGCTATGGGATCTTCCCCAACATATTTATCGACATCAAATATCGATTGGCTTTCCCTGGAACACTCCAAGGCCCATAATCTCATCCCCTGCTGCATACACTGCCTGGCAGCATCAAGGGCATTCCAATGCATTGTCCAGGGGATAACCCATTGGGCCCCCAAGGCTGTTTTTTGCACCTGTTTATGTTCCGGTGAGGGTGTGATCCCACAAAGGTGGATGTGCCTGGCGTTTACGCCGTCAGCGGTCCGGAAGATGGAACCAACATTGTAGGCACTCCGAATATTATCCAGAATAACCTCTATTCCAAGGCCGGGAGGATTTGAGTCTTCCCAGGAAATCCTTTGGCTATCCGGCATAACGAAAGCCCGTGTTGGAGACCCACACTTGGGACAGGGGATTGAATGTTCCGAATCCCCCTGGATGGTAAATCGGAAACGGCAGATGGGCCTAATGCAGCAATATACTGTAGGGCGTGCTGTCAATCGACGATTAACCTGCTGATATCATCATCCGTTTCGAGGTGCACCCGCATGACCCGGCGGCCATTTCTCATGAGCGTCTTCAAGTCACCTATTGCCTGGGATCGAATTAGGGTGGAAAAACTATAACCGGTTCCTGGAACAGGCAGGTCATAATGAAGTTCAGAGGTGATCTGCAGGATCAAACCATTGCCAGCACCTCCCTTTTGAAGTTGACCCGTTGAATGCTGGAACCTGGGACCGAATCCAAGTGTGGTGGCACACCCGGTTTCCCCAAGGATCATTTTGCGGAAATTTTGCAATTTATCAATGGTACTTTCGTTCATTGGCAGGTAGGCATTGATGGCTATGTAATCCCCTTGTTGTGATAATTGGAGAAATCTCCTGATGCATACCGCCAGGGATGGGTGGTCTGTAAAGTCAATCGCCTGATTACCTGACAACGATCCTTCTGGAGTTGAATAGAAGGGTTCGATGTCATCAAGTTCCCCGGTCTCTAAAAAATGCTCGATGGTCTTGGTTGAGATCGTTTTACTTTCCTGAACATTGGGTTGATCAAATGCATTAACATTCATTGATGAACATAAAATTGCTGTTGCAAACTCCCAACAATAAAATTCACCGCCAACCCGGTTTGGGGTTTCAAACGAGAAAGTAAGAACTGGGAAACCAAGATTCAGCAGTTCCTGTGCCCTGTTGTTATTCTCACCTCCGAATTTTAAATAAATAAAATATCGATCTCTGCCATAGTGGTCAATTGCTGCAAGGGGCTCAAGGACAACCGGCACAACCCCTTTTCCTTCTTTGCCGGAACTTTCAGCGATCAGTTGTTCCAGCCAGGAACCCATACACTCCAGCCCGGGATCGGAGAGAATGGTAAGTTTATCCATCCCCTGTTGGAATGCCTCCGACAAAACTGCTCCAAGAACAGCTCCAGGGTTCCTTTCGATTTGAATGTCCGGCAAGCAAGTATTCATTGTTAGTTGGGCATCCTCCAAAAGATCGTTGCCGTTCCATCCATTTATCAATGCCGGAATCAGACCAAAAGCGGTTAGGGCAGAAAACCGGCCGCCTACTTTTGGGTCACCATGGATCACCCATCGGAATCCCTTTTCTAGGGCAAGCTTTTCAAGTGGAGTGCCCGGGTCGGTTATGGCCATAAAATGACCTCCCGGGTTGCCATTGCCCAAACTCACTTCGCGGTCCCAGAAGTGCTTAAAGAAGGCATTTACCTCCAAGGTCGCACCGGATTTGCTGGATACAATATAGAAGGTCTTCCCTGGGGGGAAACCGGCATCAATATCTCTTATTTGGCAAGGATGCGTTGAATCCAGGATGCCGAAAGTGCATTCCGGGTGGTCTGAGGTTTGAATTCTTGAAAACACTTCAGCGGCAAGTGATGACCCTCCCATGCCTATCAGCAAAACATGGTGAAAATCTTTTTTTATCTCATCGGCAATGGATTTCCATTTTTCCAATGAAACCAGGCTTTCACTGGGGGAGTATAACCAGCCAAGACGATTTCTGACCTCTTCTTTTCCGGCAGCGTCATTGGTCCATAAGGAACCATCTAATGAGAACATCCGTTGAACGAGATTTGCCCGTTTCATATTGGCTATGCGGCGAGGAACTTTGGTTTTCAGCGGGCCTAATTGCCTGGTGTAATAGGATCGTTTTTCATCGATCGCTTCCAGCAATGCGGAATATGATTGGTTGAAGGCTTGAACTCCATCCCTCTCAAGTTTGGCTGTGGCTTCATCCAGAGAAATACCAAGTTGCTCAAGTGTATTGAGAATGCTGCGAGAGATTTCCAGGTCTTTTTGGATGGTTAAGGAGGCGTTGCCATGTTCCTGGAAAGCACGGAGAGTTTGAGGTGGGATTGTGTTTACAGAATTAGGGCCGATCAATTCCTCGACATATCGTACATCCCGGTAGTCCGGATTCTTCGTGCTGGTCGATGCCCAGAGCGGACGTTGTATTTGGGCGCCACGTGAACGCAACCATTCAAAGCGTTCACCATTGAATTGTTCACCAAATATCTCATAAGCCAGGCGGGCGTTGGCGATCGCTGCCTTCCCTAAAAGGTTGCGAGCTATATTGCTATGTTCACTTCCCTCCGGGATCAAAGCCTGGAGCTGGCCATCTATTACGGTATCCAGGCGTGAGACGAAGAACGAGGCCACCGAAGAAATGGCTTTAATCGGCAACCCTTTGGCAATGCGTCTTTCCAGCCCTAAAAAATAGGCCTCAATCACTTCCCGGTAGCGCTGCAAAGAGAAAATGAGGGTGGCGTTGATATTGATGCCCATTTCCAGGCATGCTGTCATGGCTGGCAGGCCCGGGGTTGTAGCAGGTATCTTGATCATAAGATTAGGCCGATTGATGAGTCGCCAGAGTTCCTGCGCTTCCCGGACAGTAGCTTCGGTGTCCATGGCTAGCTTTGGGCTGACTTCAAGGCTGACAAAGCCATCATGTCCCGCAGTTGTTTTATATAATGGCAGAAACAAATCTGCCGCATTTTTTATATCTTCAATGGCCAGTTGTAAGTAAATCTCCTCTGCAGGTAGACCCGACCAGGACATGTTTTGAATTTCAGGATCGTATTCATCAGAATTGGCAATAGCGTTCTGAAAAATGCTTGGATTGGAGGTTACACCTCGAATTACCCCGCCTTGCACCAATTCCTTTAAATGGCCATGGAGAAGCATACCCCGCTGGATATTGTCATACCAAATGGATTGACCTAGCTGGTGAATTTGTTGAACGGGATCCATGGTCCTCTCCATTTATTCATTGATTTCCATTTCTTGGATCTTTTCAAAGCGGTGCGAATAATTGCCTGTCCCCAGAAACCGGGCTTTCAGAAAAGCACTGACAAGTTCCTTTGCCAGTTCGGGTCCGATGATGTTTCCTCCCAGGCAGAGAACATTCATGTTGTCGTGTTCAACACCTTGGTGGGCTGAATAGGTATCGTGGCATAAACTTGCGTATATCCCCTTAACCTTATTGGCGGCAATACATACTCCAACTCCAGAACTACACATAACGACAGCTCGTTGCGCTTTTCCTTCGAGGATACAGTTGCCCGCCTTTTTGGCATAGTCCGGATAATCCACTCGTTCCGCTGAATTTACCCCAAGGTCGATTACTTCATGACCAGCGTTGTGGATTGCTTCAATCACAGCATCTTTAATTCGATACCCTTCATGATCACAAGCAACAGCAATAATCATTTTTTATCCTTTTTTCTTTTTAGTAAATCTTCCGCATGTTTCACAACATTGTCCACAGTAAAACCGAAATGGTCGAACAATGTTTTATAGGGTGCGGAGGCTCCAAATCTTTCCAGGCTGATGATTGACCCTTCGTCACCAACCCATTTCTCCCATCCCTGCCCCACACCAGCTTCCACGACAATCCGCAAACGAACATCCTTGGGAAGCACAATTTCCCGGTAGGCGGCATCCTGGTTTTCAAAAAGTTCCCAACTGGGAAATGAAACCAGGCGAACACGTATCCCTTTTGCCATAAGGGTTTCTCCGGCAGCCAGAATCAGTTGTACTTCCGAGCCTGAAGCCATCAATATGAGATCCGGGGGTTCCTTTTCTGCATGATTTAAAATATATGCCCCCTTTTGAAGTCCGTCTGCGGATGCATAAACATCACGATCAATAACCGGAAGGGCTTGCCGGCTTAGAATGAGAGCACTTGGACCATTAGAATTCGTAATGGCAATTTTCCAGGCTTGTGTTACTTCATTTGCGTCTGCGGGGCGTATGGTGGTGAGACCTGGGATGGCCCGCAGAGAGGCCAGTTGTTCCACAGGTTGATGTGTAGGGCCATCCTCTCCCAGGCCGATACTGTCGTGGGTGAAGATCCAAATTGTGTGCAGTTTGGAAAAAGCAGACAGCCGGATGGCAGGTCGCATGTAATCGGAAAACACCAGGAATGTAGCCCCATATGGGATCAATCCCCCATAGTGCGCCATGCCATTAACAATGGAGCCCATTCCGTGTTCGCGCACACCAAAATGGATATTCCGCCCCTGGGGTGTTTCGGTTTGAAAGGCATGACTTGATTGGATCCAGGTGTTGTTTGAAGGCGTCAGGTCTGCTGAACCGCCAACCAGTTCAGGAAGAACTTCACTTATGGAATTAATAACCTTCCCGGAGGATGCGCGGGTTGCTACTCCCTTGGGATCCGGCGAAAAAACCGGTAATGAGTTATCCCATCCGTTCGGAAGAATATGAAAAAACCTTCGCTGAAATTCCCGGGCAAGACCAGGGTGGGTGTTCTCATATTGTGCGAACAGATCATTCCAGGCGGTTTCTTGTTCTTTACCCCGAATAATTGCTGATCTGAAATGAGTCAGTACATCCTCGGGGATGAAAAACCTTGGTTCGGTGGGCCAGCCGGCATTTATCTTCGCCTGGTTTAATTCCTCCTCCCCGGGTGGTTCACCGTGGGCTTTTGCTGTATCCTGGCGGGTGGGAAGCCCATAACCTATGTGCGTTTTACAAATTATGAGCGAGGGACGGGGGTCTGCTTTAGCATCCCGGACCCGTTTATCGACCAATTCGACATCGTTGCCGTCTTCAACCTGTAACACCTGCCAGCCATATGCACGAAAGCGTTCGGCACGGTCTTCAGTGAAGGTGAGGTCGGTAGATCCGTCGATCGAAATGCGATTATCATCATACAGGTAGATTAACTTGCCGAGTTTTAAATGACCGGCGAGGGATGCGACCTCGGATGAAACTCCTTCCATCAGGTCGCCATCAGTAACGATTGCAAAGATCCAATGATCGAGGATTGGGAATTCTGGCTGGTTGAACCGGCTCCCGAGGTGGCATTGCGCCATTGCCATTCCCACTCCATTGGCAAATCCCTGACCAAGCGGCCCCGTGGTTGTTTCAACACCGGGGGTCATTCCAAATTCAGGATGACCAGGTGTCAGGCTGTTCCATTGGCGAAAATGTTTCAATTCATCGAGTGGAAGGTTAAAGCCTGTAAGATGAAGGAGGCTGTACAAAAGCATCGAACCGTGACCGCCAGAAAGAATGAAACGATCGCGGTTGATCCATTTCGGGTTTTTTGGATTGAAAGACAAATGGCGCATCCAAATGGTGTATGCCAGGGCGGCTGTGCCCATTGGCAGGCCTGGATGCCCTGAATTTGCCTGTTGAATTCCATCGGCTGATAGAAAACGGATGGTTTGGATAGATCGGTGCTCAAGGTCGAAATTTTCCATGATTAGCCTCGGGGTTATTGTCTTCATTTTATCATGATGCGCATTGGCCCTCCCCGGTAGGTGTAAACCAAGACAGAAAGTGGTGGTTTCTTGTTTCACTCATGCTGGCTGTCGAAATTGTGCGAGGGTATAAATTGGCTGTGTTGTGATAAAGTAAGGGTGAATGAAAAGAATAATTTCGGAATTTGGTTGATTCATAATCACAAGCGTTTGGCAGGGAATATGGACCTCTTGCATAAAAACATATTAATCACAGGTGCTGCCCGAAGGATTGGCCGAGCCTTGGCATTGTCGCTGGCCCGAGAGGGTGCGAATATCATCATCCATCATTCGCAATCGCCTTCCGAAGCTGAAGCACTATCAGAGGAAATAACCAATTTTGGCAGACAAAGCTGGATTGTACAGGCAGATTTTAATGATCTTAATGAGACAGAGAAATTATTGCCAAAAATCTTTTCGTTTGTATCAGTCGATGTTCTCATTAATAACGCAGCGATATTCGAAGACCTGGATTTGCATCATACACTTTTAAAAGATTGGCAACGCCATTTGAATATCAACCTTACAGCTCCCTTTATCCTTGGCAAGGCTTTCGCCAGCAATTTACCGGAAGGGAAGGATGGAAAGATTATCAATATTCTGGATTGGCGCGCCTTTCGGCCTGGAGCAGACCATTTTCCTTACACAATCAGCAAGGCTGGTCTTCTAGGGCTCACCAGGTCCATGGCGGTATCGCTGGCACCTCGTATTGCGGTGAATGGTGTCGCTCTTGGTGCCATCCTTCCTCCGAATGATCGAGAGGATATTAATGGATTGATTAAAAATGTTCCAGCCGGCAGATGGGGTACAATCGAAGAAGTGTGTACTGTGATTCAATTTCTAGTAAAAAGCTCGGATTATGTAACCGGTGAGATCATCCATGTTGATGGAGGCCGGCATCTGATATAAGAGAGGTATTATGGATCGCATATTCATTGAAGACCTGCTGGCGAGAGGTGTAATTGGGGTAAGTGACAGGGAACGTTCACGACCTCAGGACATCCTTGTGAATCTGACCGTGTTCACCGAAGTTCAAAAGGCTGAAATTAGCGATGATATCAATAATTGCACTGATTATCGAACAATAGCAAAAAAGGTCTTTTCATTAGTGGAAAATTCAAAGCGTCATACCGTAGAGGCTTTGGCTACCGATATTGCAAATCTTGTCCTTCAGGAACCTTATGTCCGTGGGGTTAAGGTTCGTGTGGAAAAACCTGGTGCAGTCCGATTTTCCAAATCGGCTGGTGTTGAAATTGAAAGATACAACCCCTGACCATACTCAATTACACCAAGCCTGTTTTCTGATTGGTTCCAACATCGATCCGGTGAAAAACACGCGCCTGGCGATCCAATTGATATGCACGCGCATCTCCATTCACAATATTTCGTCGGTGTATGAGACTAAAGCAATGGGAAGCGAAGGGCCAAACTTTTTAAATTGTGCAATTTGGGTTGAAACGGGATTATCCAGGGAGGAATTGGTAAAAGAAGTCATTGCCCCTGTGGAAACTGAACTGGGCAGAATTCGAACTGCCAATAAGAATGCACCGAGGACGATCGATATCGATCTGATCATTTTTGATGGCAACATACTAGATGACAACTTGTGGACATATCCGTATCTTGCCATTACAGTGAGCGAAGTATTGCCCGAGACATTTTCAAAAGCAACGAGAGAATCCCTGGCTAATGCAGCTGGAAATTTCCTGCGTTCCGGGTTGGCAATATTGAGGGATGATATCAAGACAGAGTGTTGGCCGAGGGGTTAATAGCCCAGCGAAATACTAGTTATCGTTTCGATCACCTTTTCCTGCTCTTCATCTGACAACCCATTGTGAAATGGCAGGCGCAATAATTGATCGCTGATTTGTTCAGTAACCGGGCAATGACCCTCACGGCCTCCAAACCTCCTTCCCATCTCTGATAGGTGCAATGGCTGGTAATGGAACACGCTGACAATTCCATTTTCTCTCAGATGTTGCATCACCATTCCTCTTGCATCCAGGTTTGGGAGCAGGATGTAAAACATATGGTAGGACTGTTCACAATCCCTGGGCACCATTGGAAGCCGGATATTATTTTTATCTGCCCAAGGCTTTAAGTTCTTATAGTAAGTATCCCAGATGTGTTTCCGCTTTGCTTGGATCTTTTTTCGTTGTTCGAGTTGAGCCAACAGGATGGCGGCTAAAATGTCGGATGGTAAGTAGCTGGAACCCACATCCACCCAGGTATACTTGTCGACCATGCCGCGGAAGAAACGGCTGCGGTTGGTACCCTTTTCCCGGATGATCTCAGCGCGCTCAATCAGGCTTGGATCATTGATCAGAATTGCACCACCTTCACCACAAGAAATATTTTTGGTTTCATGGAAGCTTTGTGCGGCAAGGTGGCCAATCGTCCCGAGCCACTGACCTTGATATTTTCCAAATAACCCATGGGCATTATCTTCCAGAACTTTAAGATGGTGTTTTGCGGAAAATGAAAGGATTTCGCCCATGTTACAACCAACTCCTGCATAGTGCACTGGGACGACCACGCGGGTTTTTGGAGTAAGGTGTTTGGGTAGGAGAGTTTCATCGAGATTGAGTGTATCGGCGCGAATGTCAATAAACACGGGCACCGCGCCGCGTAGAACAAAGGCATTTACCGTGGATACAAAAGTAAAGGATGGGATGATTACCTCATCGCCTGGTTTAATATCCAGCAGCAGAGCAGCCATCTCTAGGGCATGGGTCCCGGAGGTAGTCAACAAAGCCTTTGGAACACCTAACTCCGTTTCCAATAGAGAATGGACTGATTTTGAGAAAGGGCCATCCCCTGAAATATGATTATTTTCAAAAGCCTGTTTGATGTATTCGAGTTCTTTCCCGACGATGACAGGTCGATTGAAATCGATTTTAATATTTTGCATGATAATTCCCAGAGTGCATTCGCGGCTATTTTCTTATGATCAGTGTGAAATCGAACAAATCATAATCGTGGTTTAAGGCAACATTTTTTGAATACTTGCGTTTGCAATAGTCGAACAAAAAACAGGGATCAGCATAATAAAGATCAGGTCGCATCCGTTCAGGATCCGAGTAACCGGTTAAAAAATTTACAGCCATCCCTTTAATTGACAGGCTGTTCATATGATCCAACGTTTGCAGCACATATTTAGTCCATTCATTTACAGTAATATCCAATCGGATATTAAAAATTCCACTGGCAATGACATAATCCACCGGAACCAACTCATTAATCACATGGGTGAAAACATACGTTTTTGCTGCTGGGTGCAGTTCGCGCCCCTTATTGACCATGGATTCAAGTATGTCAAATCCATAATATATGCTGAATTTATAGCCCGTTTTCCTTAAATAATCTGCAAATCCACCATAACCACAACCATAATCAAGCAATGTGAAGGCGATTGAAGGATTGATGACACGCGCCAACTGGGCAAAACGAGTTTCCTGCGCCTCAACTGAGTTCCAGTCGGCTCCCTGAGCGGAAGTTCCATAACGATCCAACTTGTCTTGGAAATAGGATTTAATCTCATTGAAATCGAAATTATTAAATGTGCCCATCAATGTCTATCCAGAAATTAATTGTAATGCGTCCTGACCCATCATAAATAATAGATCAATGATCGAAACCTGTGGATCATAAGGAGGATAAAGCTGGGAGTATTCCCGATAGTCATATTTCATGTACTCCAGAGTGATGTGGTTGTCTGCAAATTTGGCTTCCTCGATATAGTTTCTGGCTGATGGGCCAGTAAGATATTGATCCGCCCCAATAATTTGAAGAATTGAGATCAATTTATCAGTCTTGTTTCCTGTGGAAAGAAGACATGAAGACCTTGTGAATTGTGTATTAATAATTCCGAGGTAATTGGCGATTGCAGTGGTTAATTCGATCGTGAAATCAGCAAGGTATTGTGGATGCGCTTGATAATAGTCATACAGCATGGATCCAACCTGGTTAAAAAAAGGAGCTCGATGGTATGCGGTTTCGATCTTCCGCCAATGTTCGTTGCTCCAATCTCTTTCCCAGGAAATTTGAATGTCCTTGATGGGGGTTTTGTTTACCTGTACCCCTTTACTGTGAACAGGAATGGTGAGCCATTTGGATCCATGAGCCGTTTTTATCCGATTTCGATTTCTCCAACCCCGTCGATCATATTGGACATCATCCAGGAATACGAAAATGTCTGCACGGATTATTTGGTGAAAATAACCCCTCCATGGAATATATGATGGTTGAAGGATGACTGCTTTCATCCAAGCCTATTGTTGGGTGCATCTGGGTTGTGATTGAAACCAATTGTATTTCCGATTACATAAGTGGGTCTTCCCATCGAGCGATCAATAACCCCTGCAAGATATTCACCTATGAGGCCCAAGGCAAATAGTTGGACACCACTGAAAACGGCTATGATGGATGCAAGAAAGGGGAAACCGGGAATACTTCCCCGGGACAAATAACTGATTACAACAAATAGAAAGACGGCAATTCCGAAGAGCGTAAAAAACAACCCAATCCAGCTGGCAAATCTTAAGGGAACAGTGCTAAATCCCGTCAGGATCAAGACGGTTTGTTTGACCAGGCTGGACAAGGTGTAATTGGAACGCCCGATTTCTCGGGGTTGCTCATTCACCTGGATGGATGCAAAGTTGGAAGTCCCCCAGGAAAGCAGCACGTCAATTATGACTCCCGGATCCCGGTAATCCTGAAATGCAGAGCGCAATTCGGATCGAAATGCCCTGAATGCGCTGATCTCACGTACGGTTTTCATCCCCATAACAAATGCGAGTGTTCTTTTTGTTCCCAATGAAGCCAGATTGCGCCATAACGAATGGGGCGCTTTCAGTGGAGAGGCATAAACAACATCGTATCCTTCCAACAGTTTATCCAGTAATTTTGCGATCTCTTCCGGAGGATGTTGAAGATCGTCATCCATGGTAATGATGACTTCATATCGGGCAGACCGTATCCCGCAGAGCAAAGCATTATGCTGACCAAAATTCTTAAACAAATCAATTCCAGACACCCAGGGGTAGGAAGTAGCAAGATCGCAAATTTTTCTCCAGCTATCATCCCTGCTTCCATCATTTACCAATATAACCTCAAATTCAATGCCTGTTTGTTCCATACACGCTGCGATCCGATGAACGAGTGGTTCAAGTGTCAATGCACTTTGATATACAGGAATGACAATGGAACAAGACGGATATTTTTTCTTCATTTGGTGTTCTCCCACGCCTCAGCCATTTTATGGACAATCCAGTCTGCCTAGTGCAGCCTGGAATAGATAATCCTGATCTGGTTGATAGCCAAAACGGGTTTTGGATTCAACAAGGAGGGAACAAAGCGGCTTCTGCATGGATGAGGACATTCGATAGGCTTCATTGGTAAGGTCAAGTGCTCTTTGCCAATTGCCTGTTGCAGCATAGCCCTCGATAAGGACAAGAAGTTCGCTGGGCTCAGCTGGATAATTACCCATTTCGTATGCCTCGTCACCCATTTGTACAACGCCAATCCAGTCCTTCTTTTGTCTTGCAAGCTCGGCTTTTTGATAGTAGTAGCACCAGCCATGTTCCGGTTCGTTGGGGAATATTGACAACGGAGGTCTTGAACTCCGTGCTGGTTCAGGAATGATCCTATCAAGGTTCGATAATCGGGTCGCATTGAGGATTTCTTTTGGGAAGATGATCAAATCAGCATCCCGGATTGGGTCCGGTATACGAAGACAACCAGGTGGTGAATAGAAAATAACCATCATATCAGAAGTGGTTCCGATGAATTGAAGGTTGCGGTATCCCTGATTGATTGTCAGCATTGGTTTAAGTTCTGGAATGCTCCTGCCAAGCCGCACCCTTGAAAAAGCAAGAAAATACGGTAAATTCCCATCCCCTGCATATTCTGGAGCAAATGTCCAATTGATTGGGGCTGTCAGTGAATTGTCAGAATAATATTTTAGCGGCAATTCCTTGGTAAAAATAACCGTCCCCTGCTTCAAGGCCGGAACCCTCCAGGTTAATTGCCAAAGGAAATCGGACAGGGTGTTCCATTCTCGACGATAAGAATTTGCATTTAAAAAATGTGAACCAATGATCATGGCTGCCAACACGCCAAGTATGGTGATCCTTTGCCATCGTAGACGGATGAACCAGTATAAAAGACCGATGAACAGGATACTGGCCCCGAACATAAATGCCAATGTGAACCGGTCATATGGAAAGGAGAGTTCAATGGGCAGGCCGGTAATCCAATATGGCCATCCGGCGGTCAAGAGTGATGCAAATCCAAGTGCAAAGGCTTCTTTGCCCCAGGAGATGTCCTGTTCAGAGTCTTGATCTCTACTGTTGAATTTGGCAAGGATAAATATGATGAAAAATGCAGAAATGAGGAATACAATCCAAAAGAGAGATGTGGATAATGTTTGCAAATCTTGAATAGATGGAAAACGGAAGGCTTCACTCCATGCCAGCCAGGCGGTAATTAATAAGTCATTTAGGATCCGATATGCAAGCATGGCCATTGAACCAACCGGCTGGTTGGACATCTCTTCCAGAAATTCAGGCTCATAAGTTGGAAATTTAAAGAAGAAAACCCGCCAAACCAGCCAAATGATCAGAATGAGCAAGTACGGATACCATTCTCTGATGGTTGACAGTAACTGTTTCTTGAACGATAAATGGTTTTTTCTAATTAAGAGATACAGAAGAACCCCACGTGTTATTTCCAAACCAACATAATACTCAGTCGTAAAAGTGCAAAAAATGAAGAGAAGAAGGCTGGCTATTGTTAGTGAAAGCCGATGGGTTTGTTGTTGATATGCTTTTACAGTCAGACAAAAAGAGAACACCAGGCAGGCTAAAAGGAGCAAACCATTGCTATAGATTACAGAGATGGGCTGTTGTTTGAATCCGGGATAAATCGCGATTAGGAGAGCTGTCCAGAAAGCCGCTTCGGTTTGTCGCGGCCAGACGAGTTTTATTAGCCACCAAAAAACAAGTGCCACTATCCATCGACAAAGAAGTCCGAGCAATTGCCATTGGATGGGGGAATCCCCCAGGAATGATGTTGTAATCCAATAAATTGCTGCAAGCAATGGTCTGTCGCCGGCAAATACTGCTGGCATGCCTGAAGGGCCAACCGTGTGGGCAAACCAGATCATTGGAAAATCATCCCAATAGTAACCCAAGCCAAACATGAGAGGTGCATAGGCCATAGCCGTAACAGCCAACAGTGCCAACGGAATGGTGTGAGTTTTCAATTGGAAGGGATATTTATGGGAACGCATCAGATTCTATTCGTTAATGACTTCTTAATAACAGATTGAAATATTGTACCATCAGATAAAAAAATGTCCGAACATACCCGAGATGATGAACTTATAAAGAAAGAGGCTGCCCGTAAATTCGGGGCAGCCTCCATATGATAAATTCCTGCTTATTTCGCCTTGAGGATAATCCTGGCATCCACAATGGTAATGCCTTTTCCGTTCTCGTAAAGAAAGATGGGATTGGCATCTGTCTCGCTGATCTCGTCGTTGAGGTCCATGATCATGAAGGAATAACGGGAGGCGGTTTCGGCCATGGCCTTGCGATCGCGGGGTTTCTCGCCGCGTACGCCGGCGAGGATGGGGGCACCACGGATCTCGTCGAGCATGGATTCAGCGGTGTGGGAGGAGATGGGTGCGACGCGGAAGGTGACGTCTTTTAGGACTTCAACAAAAATACCACCGAGGCCGAACATGACCGTTGGACCGAAGGTGGGGTCGTTCACTGAACCGAGGATTACTTCGGTACCCTGAGGGGCCATTTCCTGAATGGCGATGCCATGGATGTTGGCATCGGCCTTATACTTGCGGGCGTTGTCGAGAATGGTGCGGTAGGCGGATTGAACTTCTTCTTTGGACTTAATATTGACCTTGACGCCACCGGCATCGGACTTATGGATGATGTCCGGAGAGACTATCTTCATAACGACAGGGAAACCGATCTGTGCAGCAGAGGAGACTGCCTCCTCTTCGGAAGTGGCAAGGGTGGTCTTGGTGGTCTTGAGGCCATAAGCTTCAAAGACGGCCTTGGCTTCGATTTCAGTGAGAGCAGTCCGGTTCTCCTGGCGGGCTTTACGGATGATTTCACGAGCCTTAGTGGAATCGACATCGGTATAGCGGATCTCGTGAGTATTAAGGTCCTGTTTAAGGTGGGCATACTCTCGCAGTGCAGCCATACCGTCAACGGCGGCATCTGGTGAATCGTAGGCGGGTATGCCCTGTTCGACAAGCCAGTGCATGGCTTTTTCTGAGCGTTCGCCACCTACAAAGCAAACGGTGACAGGTTTGTCCTTGACCCCGGATTCCTTATAGGCAGTATGAATGGATTTTGCAATATCGAGAGGGTCCGTGATGGCGGTCTCGCAGTAGAGTACGCATAGACCGTTGAGCCAGGGATGGGTGAGGGAAAAGCGGACGGCATCAACGTACCAATCGGGGCCGGCCATGCCAGTAATATCCACCGGGTTTTTGGCTGAGCCGTAGGTTGGCATGTGCTTTTTGAGTTCCGCCTGGACGTCGGGGGGGGCAAACTGGAGGGGGATGCCAGATTTTTCAGCAGCATCTGTCGCAAGGACACCGATGCCACCGCCGTTGGTAATGATGAGCATATTATCGCCCAGCATGGGGGACATAAGGGATAGGGCGAGTGTACGATCAAAAAGGTTGTTGAGGTCTTGTGATTGGATAACACCAGCCTGGTTGAAGGCGGCAGAATAGATCTTGGCGGCACCAGCGAGGGAACCGGTGTGAGATGCAGCAGCGACTGCCCCGTGGGCGGAGACGCCGGATTTAATGGCGACGATTGGCTTGCGGGCTTTGCGGGCAACGTCGATAAAACGACGGCCGTCGCGGAAACCCTCTATGTAAAGGGAGATGCAGGTGGTGTTCTCATCCTGGTCGAGCCATTCGACGCAGTCGGCGATATTAATGTCAGCCATGTTGCCAATGGAGATCATCTTTTCGAAGCCAACACCGCGGAGGTACGTGGCGGCATCAATGGCGATGACGAGGGCGCCGCTTTGTGAGACGAGGGAAGCCTTGCCTGGGAAAGGCAGGAAGGCACAGAACGAGGCGTTCATACGTATGTCGTTGCAAAGGGTGCCAACAATGTTGGGGCCGAGGATGCGCATGCCGTATTTGTTGGCAGTGCGGACGAGTTCCTTTTCCTCTTCCACCCTTCCAATTTCACCGAAACCGGAGGTGATCATGTGAATGCCCTTAATGCCTTTTTTTCCACATTCTTCGACGGCTTTAAGGACGAGGTCGGCAGGAATGGTCATGACAGCGGCGTCGATGGGTCCTGGAACATCAAGGACGGATTTGTAGGACTTGAGGCCGAGGATCTCCTCTTCACTGGGATGGATGGGATAAACCTTGCCAGTGTACTTTTCTTTGATCAGGTTGTTGAGGACGGAGTATCCGATCTTGCCTGGCTTTGGCGAGGCACCGATGACGGCGATAGCCTTCGGCTTTAACAGGCCGTCCATAATGATCTTGTTATCCACGTTATTCTTCCTCCTCGTTAGAATGGATTGGATGAGATATGTAATCGAAACAAGAATTATTCAATATAGTACATAATAGAATGATTCTATGCAGATTGGAGCAAACAAAAGTCCCCACTTGCATGGATATTCGTCACATAGATAAATCACAATAATGAGGGTCGGATGATAAATGTTGTCAGATGAACCCTAATAATCATTCTTTTTCCACTTTAACTACATTACCGAAACCATTAATTGTTAGGTTCCAGCGACTGCCGGGGTAGGATTGAACAAAAATACTCTCGTTGTTTGTAGAATAGGTATATGACTTTCCAGCTACGTCGTAGGTTATTCGGTATTTTTCAGTTCCGGGTCCCAATCTTTGATTGTTTTCAAGCACTGGATTGGGCCAGGCCGGATTTGTGTCATAGCCCTGGGTTGAAAGTGTATCCACTGTATGCCAGTCATCCACTAGGTATTCACAGTAATCCAGATAAACCGCATATTCACAATCCTCCACAACTTCTGCATACCCTGAGCCCTGGTCGACTATATATCGGGTGCCGCAAATCGGAACTGCACCTTCTGTAACCTCTTTTTGGGTGTGATGGTACCGCTCTTCACAGGAAATATTCCTGGCATTTACTGGAATATCAGATTTCCAATTTTCTTTCCGTACGGGACCAAATTCCTCGACCTCGATCGTGCGTTGCCACATAACGGTCTGCACCCTGCCAGCCAGGGTGTCTTTTTGTAAGCCCTTTGAAATAAGAGAAACCAGTAATATGCAAAGACCCAAACCAAAGAGGGCAAAGAAAATTAATAGGACGGGGTTAACTTTCCTTTTCCCCGGCTTTGAGGGAGACTGCATGACTGGTTTTTCTTTTGCCAGACTAGCCCCACACTTCCGGCACGTTTGTGCCGAGGCTGGATTGACTGTTGAACAGTTGGGGCATTTAATGTCAGGCGCATCACCAGGTTTAAAGGCTGCTACGATCTGACCACTATCCCTTGTTTTACCGGCTGAAAGATCACCCCCACATTGTGAACATATTTTTGTGCCTGCTGGATTCCGAGCGCCACAATAGCCACAGTGGATGTCCGGTCCGCTTTTTGCTTTTTGGACTTCATCGGCATCTGTAAGGATCTTTTCCTCATCCGCTTTTTGAAACTTAACTTCAGCCGGTTGCGGGCCACCACACTGGCTGCAAACTTTCTGTGGTCCCGGGTTCTTACCACCGCAGTTGGGGCAAATCCATTCCAATTTAACATAGCCTACAATTTTTTTTGCCATCTCTCTAATTCACCTCTGGTAGTTTTGACGCCTTATCATATTGATGCCTCAGCATTGATAAATCTCGCATATGGATGGTATCAGGTAATTGTCGAATGCATTGTCTTGATTGTACTCAGGATTCCATCCCCAATCCACCCTGGCGGAAGTGTCATCGATATCCTCCGGCCAGCTGTCAACAATCCTCTGCCGTTTTTGGTAGGGATCGAAAGTGATTTGTGCACTCGGAAAAGCCGAGATGACCCGTTCGCGAAATTCCTGTGCGGTTGGACTAAAACTTGTTACATTGTAAACAAGTTGGGTTAATGAGGAGCGGGGAGCATTTTCTAGGGCCAGCAAGGCTTTAATCGCATCTGGCATGACCATGAAAGGCAGTTTTGTGTCCGGGCGAACGTAACAGGAGTACGGCAGTCCTTGGGCAGCATGATGGATCATTTCAGGGCCAAAGTCGCTTGTACCTCCGGTAGGGATTGTTGCTGTGCTTATCAAACCGGGGAATCGCAAGCAACGAAAATCTATTGATTGATGGTGGTAGTCTGCTGCAAGCTGCTTGTAGTATATGGAATAGTATATCCCCAAGTGCTCGCAATATAGTTTATTACACCCATACATCGTAGTGGGTTGCAGCCATTCATCTTCCTTTACCTTTCCTGCTTTTCTCTTGGTCGCCAGGTTTGGTATTCCATAGGCAGCTATTGAACTTGGGTAAAGAAATTTAACGGAGCGACCCTGCCATTGTGATTGTTCAACGGCCAACCGCAACAAATTCAATGTCCCTTCTACATTAACCTTGTGGGCAGTTTCGGGATTATATTCCGCCTTCGTTGAAAGAATGGATGCAAGGTGATAGATGGTGCATATTTCAAAATCGGAAACCAGGCGGCCCAGAAGCATGGTGTCAAGGATATCTCCTTGTATGGCCCGGTCGCAAAACTGGACCAATGGTGGATCAAGCGGCTGGACATCCAGCGCGATGATACTTGTCTTGCCTTCCTTTGCCAGATGGGATATAAGTCCGTGACCGATTTCTCCATTTGCTCCAGTAACCAACACCACTTCTTTTCGCATCTTCACCTCTGATGTTCGCCCACTATCACGGAAAGAGTGTTTCCAAGGCCAGGCTAATTTTAGCAAAACAGTTAAAGCGCTTCAATGAAATCCGTCTCCAAATATCCTTCTGATGGATGGTAAATAACTGTACGAATCTATTCTAAGATTAAATAAATAAAACAAAATTCCAGAAGCCACATGAAGTGCAAGAGCCAGAATAATTATTTTGTCCCAGTTATTTATTGTTGGATAATTTATTTTGGATTTTATGAAATACAACAAAGATACGACATAAAGGATGAAGAGGGTGATCTCACTGCTCCAATCAAAGTTTCCATGCAATAAACCTCCCCCGCTGTTTTCAGCCAGGAAGTAGGCATAGAAAGATCCAATCAGGAAACTAATCCAAGCCAAAGACAATTTTGGGTCTTTACAAATGGATTGAAAATGTGCTCTGGCAACCAAAAGCGGGAACAAAATTGAAAATATGAATTTCAGTATGATTTCATCTGAATAGTATTTTTTTACCCCCAGGGGCAAGAAAATGATTCTTGATGTTCCCTGGCCATAATTCAGAATGAACTGAAAGCCGAGTGTAATTATGGATGGAAGAACCAATCCTCCAAGTATCATTTTCCAATTTGTTGCCTGGTGGTAACGCAAGCGTAAACATGATAATAGAATTGCAGCAGGAAGGATACAAATAATAAAACTTGGTTTAACAAGTGTTGAGACAAAAACCAAAGCGGCGGTTATGAATATATGATATTTTGATACTTTTTGTTCCGAGTCATATGATTTGCTAATAAAAAGAAATGCTGCCAAGGCAAAGGGTTTTAAGTAATTTGACGTTGCATTGTTATAAGCGTTGATTCCAATATAGCCAAAATAGATTTCCCGGTCAATGAACACTAATATTGGGATATGGCTTCCTATCATTGCGATTATCGTAACCACCAAGGCAAGAAAATCCGCCCCTTTTCTCCCTTTCGATAGCATTCGGGCTTCCCGAAAAATTATCCCCGCGAGTAAAAAATATGCCAGGAGAGATACAACCATCCCTGCTGTACGGCTGGAAATGTTGAACAATCTCATCAATCCCACCTCGCTGAGCGCGTATAATGGATGTGCGATGATAAATTTTGGGACTGATTCAAGGTTATGGATCATGCGGTCAGCGAATTCGGCATGGCTGCCGAATTCCTGCTTGGTGTGAAAAAAAAGTTTTACCTCCAAAACAGGGATATAAAATAATGAAACAATACAAAATAGGAATACCAGCCAGAGGAGAAATCGACGATTGTTTTGAATATTATTCATAACACACACCAGAACTGCCAAGTAAATTATACCTTTGAGGTTAATTTATCTAGGTAATTTTCCTATTTGGCTTTGTGAACGTTGGGATAAGTTGATATGGATTTCATCTCTCAGGTAAGTGATCACCTTCGCCAAACCGAGGCGGGAATATGGGTTTCTCCAATAGATGCTTCAGTATCTTACCCTGAGTATGGGAATGAATGGTGCCTGGGTGTGGAAGATAAATCCTTTTGGTTCATTCACCGTAATGCATGCATCCTTCGCCTGCTCCAAGCGTTTACCCCTGGACGTTATATCCTCGATGTCGGAGGTGGTAATGGCTTTGTCGCGGCGACCCTTCTGGAAGCAGGCTATGAAGTAGCGGTCTTGGAGCCCGGGAAAGATGGGGCACGAAATGCTCGTGATCGCGGTATTCAGGTTGTGATTAATTCATCATTTGAAGAGGCCTATTTTCGTGACAATTCTCTGCCTTCTGTCGGACTATTTGATGTTCTTGAACATATTTTTGATGATCAGGGTTTTATAAAAACACTTTCCGACAAAATGATTCCCGGCGGGAATCTTTACATGACAGTTCCGGCATCGCCGTATCTATGGTCGCGGGAAGATATCGAAGCTGGCCACTTTAGACGTTATACATCCCGCGGCCTTGCAGTCTTATTTCAGAACTGTGGACTGGAGTTGCAATACTGTTCACATTTTTTTATTCCCTTGGTCCTACCGATCTTTTTCTTCAGAGTTCTGCCGTATCGATTGCATTCCCGGAAAGGCGTCAATCTCAACAAAACTCGCAATGAATTATCACCCGGAACTCCGAAATGGAACTCATTCCTGGCAATGCTATTAACGTATGAGCGTTGGATAATTGGAAGGAAGATTGCATTTCCCTTTGGAAGCAGCCTGATCGCCGTGGCCAGGAAGAATTTAAAAAAACCTGGAACGAAGTGATTTTCATTCCAGGCTTATTTACAGACGCGTAGTTTTATACTGTTGCCGGTTTCCCCTTATGAAACCATGTTTGCCATTCCCTGCTTTCCCATACCACGAGGATTGGAGCGGCAATGAAAATTGATGAATATGTACCCATCAGCAGCCCTACAAGGAGAATTATGGCGAATTCTCTAAGAGTGACGCCACCAAAAAGTGCCAATGCCAACAATAGGAATTCTGATGTCATTAGCTGGGTATTAATAGATCTTTGCAAAGTTTGCACGATTGAATGATTTACCAGTGTTTCAAATGGAAGCTTTCGATATATATTCGAATTTTCCCGGATGCGATCGAAGACCACGATTTTGTCCTGAACGGAAAAACCGATAACGGTTAGTAAGGCTGTCAGAAATAAAGAATCAATTTGCCAGCCAAAGAAATGACCGCCAATCGCCGATAAACTTAATACCACGAGTCCATCATGGAGCATGGCCGCAATGGCGCAGACGCCATAGCGAAATGCATGGGGGATCCCGCGAAAAGAATAGGTTATGTAGATGATCACCCCAAGTGCGGCTACGGCAATTGCCAGGCCGGCTCTGCTTGTGACCTCCTGACCAATGGTGGGGCCGACACTGTCATATTGAATCACGGTGACCTCATCATTGAACTGGTTTTTCATTTCGTTAACGACCTCTGTTAACAGAGCGTCATCCAAATACTGGGAGCGGATAATTAATACATCTTCCCCCGTGGTCTGAACCTGCACATCAGTAAATTTTAAATCGTTGTAAAGATTAATGACATCGCTGGCCAGGGGAGCTTTTCCAGATTCAAAGCGGATCTCCAAAATGCTTCCCCCTTTGAAATCAATGGATAAGGGTAAGCCCCAAACAGCCATTACAATAAATCCGGGCAAAATTAGAACCAGCGAAATCAGGAAGAAGAGGTATCGATGTTTTAGAATATTTAACATTGGGTCATCCTCGTTATCAAGCCCCAAACCATTTGGCATGCTTGTTATGATCTACCATATCAAGAGATACAGCAAGGAAGGTTCTGGTGATGAAAATTGCGCTAAAAAGGCTGACTATTACACCCAGGACCAGGGTAACGGCAAACCCCTTAACAATAGTTGCGCCGTAGGTTGAGCCAAACCAGAATAGGATGGCGCTGGTAATGATGGTAGCGAAGTTGGAATCCCTAATGGATGGCCAGGCTCTTTTCCAACCCAAATCCACGGCTTGTTTCAAGGTTCTTCCATTTCGCAATTCTTCCTTTAGACGCTCAAACATTAGGATGTTTGCATCGAGTGCACCACCGGTGCTTAACAAAAAACCGGCAATGCCTGGCAGTGTAAGGGTAACCGGAATTAATTTAAAAAGTGCCAAGGTTATTGACGCATAAATAATGATGGCTAATATCGCCATTCCGCCTGGCAGCCTGTAATATATGGTCATAAAAAGTGTTACCATGAGAAAGCCGATAAGCCCGGCAATCATGCTTTTATTCAGAGAGTCTTTCCCTAATGTGGGCCCAATCACCTTACTTTCGACAACCTTCAAAGGGATGGGAAGGGACCCATATCGCAATTGAATTGCCAGGGCGTTTGCGGAATCCACAGTGAAGTTGCCTTCGATAATTCCGCTTCCTTCAGTGATCGCAGAATTTATGATCGGGACAGATATGATCTGTTTATCCAGGACGATGGCAAGATATTTCCTAATGTTTTTGGTTGTAAAGTCGGCAAAAATCTTCTGCCCTTGTGATGTGAGTTCAAATTGTACGACCGGTTTCCCAAGTTTGTCGGTAGTGACAGCAACTGATTTCAGGTCGGACCCTGTCATGATCGTTGTCCATACTTTTTCCTCATCAACACTTAATGGTGTCGCTGTTGGCGATTCTTCATTTGTCCCATTGTCTGCAGGAGTTTGAGCAGTTACCGGGGTCTCAACGGGTGTGGAAGGTTCACTTCCTTTACTTAGCGTGGTGACAATTACAGACCCTTCGGGAAGAGGTGTATCACCCATATCCACAAATTCCAACTGGCCAGTCTCCTTTAGGACGTCAATGACCTGTTCTGTGTTGGTTAATCCGGGGAATTCACCCACGATGCGGCGGTTACCGGCAACCTGAAAAATCACCTCGCTAACCCCCAGCCCATTACTGCGGTTTTCCAGAATGGTTTTGGCATCCTCCAAGTTTTGTGATGAAACATCGATGTTAGCAGGCACATCCGCTTCAAGTAAAACCTGCATCCCACCCTGAAGGTCCAGGCCCAGAACTGTATCCAGTGAGCGGTTAAACTTTCCAATATGAATACCTGGGTTTTCGGGCAGGTCGATCCAGATGACAAGCCCCAGGAGGATGAGGATGATTATTAATTGAACATACCGACGATTCATAACAGTGGTGCCTCCGGTGCATATAAATGCCAGCATTTCGCTGGCGAATTTTAAGATTATACTCTTTTTGCAATAGGGTGAGTAGGGAAATGGTTATCCCAGTAATTAGTTGGCCAATTAACAACCTGCTTGGGGCAATTCGCCTGGTTGTTATTGGCAAACAAAACCTCAATCAACGAAATTAACTGGACAACCCTCCCCTGGTAAATGGAATGCTTATTGATAATCTGCGGATCTCGTCTTTATTTCTGGATAACACCCTAAGCGCCAAAAGACTCATGTCCTCATTAGGACGTCCCTGATCCAATCGGATGGCCTGTGAAAGAATGGAATCTGATATTTGCTTTGCGGTTGGTTCTTGATCTTCAAGGATGGCATTGAGCAAGGTGCAGACGTCAAGTGTTTGACCAAAACTCGATCCTGCCCTGGTTACTCCATCAGTGAAGATGACGATCGTGGTATTTACATCCAATGGAATTTCTGAAATTGTTGGACGGATGTTCCGAGTTGTGCCAATTGGATTGTTTTCACCCGCCAGGCATTCAATTTTTTCCTGATGTGCCACAAAAATGGGCGATGGATTATTCCGCGTAATTACGATGGTACTGGTTTCCAGGTCGATCGAAAGGATGTTCAGGTATGCTGAAATTTTCCCGTTCCTTTCAGTGTAAAGATAATCAGAGGCAGCACGGGCAGCGGCGCCATCTCGTACACCTTCTCCCAAGAGGTTGACAACTTTTCTAACCACCATGCTGGAAATGGATTTAGCCTCACGGCCTGAGGAGCCAGCCTCACATAAGGCGATGGACAATCCTCCATTTGGCCTTTCAACCAGTTCGATGCTGTCCCCACTTTCAGGCGAATTATATTTATTGATTTTTGATACCGCCAATTGTATTTCCATGATACTTATTTTATATCAATTCTATCAATTTATGGACGTAATTCAATTCTTCTTACATTTTTACACACCTGAGGAACAGAAGAATTACATTATTATCTTCTTCAAAAATTTCTGCGACACGAAAACCACTCTCTGAAAAAAGGCGATACATCTCAGAGGATCTCCTGTTATTTTCCTTGCCAAGGCGAAAGAGCAACTCGGTTAGGGAAAACAGATTGGGAATAAATCGTCCAATTGGAACAACGCTCAACAGGATAACAAGAATACCGCCCAAGCGAAGGGAACGATGGATTTCTTGTACCGTTGTCTTTTCAAAGATAAAAGGTGCAGGAAAGGTCAGGATTATTGTGTCAAAGCTTGAATCTTGAAATGGCAGGTTTTGGCTTTTACCCCGGACAAGTGTAATGCGGGGATGCAAGGCAAGTTTCTTTAATCTGCAGGATGAAACCTTTATCATTTGTCTGCTGTTATCCAATCCAACAGCTTGAACCCCCGATTCTGAAAGATCGGCCAGCATATGGCCTGTTCCACATCCGATCTCAAGGATTTTGCCACCCCGGATAAATTTTTTTGTAGCCAAAACCCATTGGAACCACTTACCTCCAGATACCAGCCAGGCAATAAGGTCGTAACATGGAGCAAGATCTTGATACAGGAGGTTATATAAAAAAAGAATTACGGCTCTTAGTGATCTGGTAACCATTTGACGACTGATAGTCTCTTGTGCAAGGGGATGATATGCTCAACCTCTGTCTCGTCCTGAATCCTTACTCCGGCTTGACACTTCCGCTTATTAATAAGATAATGACGCCGTTTTGTTGAATACGTAACAGGAGATTGATATGGTTCCTCAGCCAAAAAGAAAAATATCCAAGGCTAGACGAGATCGCCGAAGGTCTCATGACAGCCTGGAGGCAATGAATCTTGTGCAATGCAGCAACTGTGGTGAAATGCGTTTGCCGCATACCGTTTGCCCAAAATGTGGCCATTATCAAGGCCGGGAAGTAATAACCATCGAAAAGGAAACAAAGAAGAAATAAAGCGGCAAGCTCCATTAATAATTCCATTTTGTGATCCAAAAATGGCTTGTTGTAACTCCCATTCTTTAGTTGGGTGGCTTTTCCATAATATTTTTATCGAATTGTAATTTGCATTTTTCAAGATGTTGCTACTTTTTTCGGTATTGATTAAAAAGTGGCAATAAATCTCCAGGGAGATACCCTTTGATCGTGACGCCTTCTGAGAGGTTTTGAACCTCTTTAATTTGGCCATGATCATGGAAAAGTGATATCATTTTTCCATCGATATAGGGGATCGTTACTTCCAGAAGTTCTTTTTCCTTAAAGAGAATTGTTTCTATGGCTTGGAGGACATCATCAATCCCTTCCCCGGAGAGAGCGGACACTGGAAAGGTATTCCTGTAGCCCGCCAGAATATCTTTAACCGCACTCTTATCGGTTAGCAGGTCTACTTTGTTCAAAACGGTCACTTCTGGTATATGACTTGCGTGCAGATCGAATAATATTTTCTGGACAGATTCCCATTGACCCATGACGTTGGGGTGTGAAAGGTCAACCACATGGATCAGCAGATCGGATTCAATAATCTCTTCCAGGGTAGCCCTGAATGCCGCTATCAATTGGGTCGGCAATTTTTGAATAAAGCCAACGGTATCAGTAATTAGAACCGTTTCTCCTTCGGGCAATTTCACCCTGCGGGTGGTTGGATCGAGCGTGGCAAAAAGCTGGTCAGCGGCGAAAATATTAGCGCCAGAGACCTGGTTGAGAAAGGTTGATTTTCCTGCATTCGTGTAGCCTACTAGAGAAATCACGGGGATCGCACTTTTTTTTCGCATTATCCTGTGTCTGAAACGGTGCGCTCTAACTTTCTCGAGCTCTTTTTTTAATTTTGAGATGCGCTTTCGGATCTCTCTTCGATCAACCTCAAGTTGAGTTTCACCAGGGCCACGAAGGCCTACGCCACCGACACTCCCAGTTCGACCTGCACTTCCTCCAGCCTGGCGGGCTAGATGTGCCCATGCGCGAGTTAATCTTGGAAGCCGATATTCATATTGTGCCAGTTCTACCTGAAGGCAGCCTTCGCGGGTAACGGCATGCTGTGCAAATATATCCAAAATCAAGGCGGTTCTATCAATGACACGAACCTTGTCGCCAAAATGGTTTTCCAGCTCACGCAAATGCCTGGGTGAGAGCTCGTTGTCAATAATTACCACATCAGAAAGAGTTTCTTCTAGGAAAGTGGATAATTCCTCAACTTTACCTGGGCCAATAAAGGTTTCCGGATTTGGTTTTTCCATTCGTTGTTTTACCTCCCCTACCACCTCAAGCCCAGCTGTTTCAGCCAGGCGGGCCAGTTCGGATAAGGAATCCTCAAGTGGCAGGATGGAGGGTTGGATTTTTATTTCAACACCGACCAAAAATGCACGTTCAACCAAAGGGGTTGTAGGTTCACTTACCTTTTTTGATGTCATAGAAAGATTTCCAGGTTACCATCATCAAATCTTATGCTATCCCAAGCATGTTTATTTAAATCGACCATCCAACCAATGTGATACAGTCAACCCGACGACCCCCAAGCTTTCAGGGCTAATCTTGTCGATCGTATCACTGGTTGTATGCCAGTATGGGTAGTCAAAATCAATAATATCAACTGCTTTTATGCCCTTTTCAATGAATGGTGTGTGGTCGTCCAGGATATTGTAGCCTTGTTGTTGTAAAAAGTATCCGCTGTACCCCAAGTCGGCTGCCTGTTCCCAGATTTCCTCAACCAGATCGGGGTCGGAATTATGTTCGATTTTTATGTTAAGGTCCATGTCACCGATCATATCAATGATCACAGCCGCCTCAACTTGCTGTGACAGTTGGGAGGCTATTATGGTGGACCCTATGATCCATTCCCACCCGGGAATATTACCCTGGTCTTCAGCGTCAAAAAAAACCAGCCATATTTCGCTATTATGGTAGTAAGGTAGAGATCGACCCAACTCAAGTAAAACCGCGACCCCTGATGCACCGTCATTGGCTCCGGGAACGGGTTGTGTTCGTTTGGCAGGATCGGGATCTTTATCTGCTACGGAACGGGTATCATAATGAGCGCCAAGGATGATGAGTGGATTTCCATTCCCACGTCTTGCAATGATGTTCGTAATTGATTTGTCCAAATAGGTAGAAACCTGTTTCTCCACCTTCCAACCCGCCTCAAGCAACTCACGTTCAATATAGAAAATGGTTTCCTCGTGGGCTTTGCTCAGTGGTAACCTGGGTCCCAAGGAAACCTGGAAAGCGGCATCCTTGAAGGCTCTATCCTTATCGAAAGCTATTCTATTTGAATCTTGCCTGCCAAAATGACCATAGTGACCAAGGATAATTAATCCGAGGACAATAACTGCAACAAAAACCGGGTTGATTGTTTTCGATTTGTAACACATGATAACCAATGCCCGTAATTAAGTCAGATTGATCTGAAATTTTGTTTCAAATCGGATATTGATCGTTCACAAAGATATGCTCTTTTTTGGTATTTCGTTCCAGTAATTATTTCCGCTGGTGGGAGAAGGCCAAAATTACTTTTCATTGGTTGAAACTCTTCTGGAGAGGTTGTTGAGATGTAATTGCATAGTGCACCAAGCATGGTCGTCTTTGGCAGCATTAAGGTCGGATGGTGCTGAAACAAACGGGCAGCATTAATACCAGCCAGGGCACCTGTGGCTATGCTTTCTACATACCCCTCAACACCTGTTATTTGGCCGGCAAAGAATAGTCCTGCCCTGGTTTTAAATTGCAGGTCCGGTTCGAGCAATAATGGCGAAGCGATGAATGAGTTCCTATGCAATTGCCCAAAACGGAAGAACTCGGCTTTTTGAAGTCCCGGAACCATGCGTAAAACCCTTGCCTGTTCAGGATGGGTCAGATTTGTTTGAAATCCAACCACATTGTATTGGCTTTTCAATGCATTGTCCTGGCGAAGTTGCAGCACCGCATAAGGCCTTTTCCCAGTACGCGGGTCGCGAAGACCGGTTGGCCGCATTGGTCCATATCGTAATGAATCAACTCCCCGTGAAGCCATCACTTCAATGGGAAGGCAGGATTCAAAATATTTGGATCTTCCAGCTCTAACCCCTGAATCGATCTCTGTTTCAAATGGTTTTAATTCAACCCGCTTGGCATTTATCAGGGCTTGATGAAATAATAGGTATTCGTCTTTGTTAAATGGGCAGTTGAGGTAGTCTCCGGATGCAACCGAGTCCCGGCCGTACCGTGTTGCTGGAAATACAACCTCTGTATTGATTGATTCTGCATTGATGATCGGTGCGATGGCATCATAGAAAAAACAGCTTTCAGTTCCGGTCAGGGCTTGTATGGAATTCATCATTTTAGGCGAAGTCAATGGACCTGTTGCAAGAACAGTAATACCGGACGATGGAATCTCTGTTACTTCCTGTCGTTTGATTTCAAGATTGGGATGATTGTTGAGCGAGGAAAAAACCAGGCTCGAAAATTGATCACGGTCGACAGCCAATGCGTCCCCCGCTGGGATGGCGGAGTGATATGCACAATCAAGAAGCAGTGAATTGATGATGGATAACTCCAATTTTAATAAACCGGATGCGCGCGTAGGATCCATTGATCCGAGCGAATTAGAACAGACAAGTTCTGCCAGGTTGTGTGTGCTATGCGCTCCGGTCTGAACATGAGGGCGCATTTCGTACAAACAGACCGATATCCCTGCCTGAGCAATTTGCCAGGCTGCTTCACACCCTGCCAAACCAGCCCCAATTACCGTTACCTTGTTCAAAACACGCCCTCGTTAACCATTCACCATTCTACCATTTTGGCCGCATGGAGCTTTGAAATTGCGTGGCACAGAACTTGCAACATGACCGTAATAAGTATATACTTAATTTAACAGAGGCAGGAATGTTCCAAACCCAATACCAATCACTTCGACCTTTAACGACCGCTCATCTTGCACAGACGATGACAATGTTAAGTCTGAATATTGAAGAGTTACAGCAGGAGATAGACAAGGAGCTTGCAGCCAATCCAGCACTTGAGATGATCGATGAACGCCGGTGCCCAATTTGCCACCGACTGATCACGGGCTCTGGTTTTTGCCCAACCTGCAGCTGTCCACCACCGTTAGGATCAATGGAGCCGGTTGTTCTGATATCACCGCAGGAGGAATTCCATTCATCGTTGTTTCAGTCGGAATCTGAAAACCTGCCGGAAGAGGAATATTCCATTGAAACAGAAGAACTGGCAGTTTATGTTTTACGACAGATTGGTCCTGAATTGGAAGAATCTGAAAAAAGGCTCGCAGCATACCTGTTGACGAACCTGGATGAAGATGGGTTGTTAATTATTGACTTGGCTGAAATCGCGGATTATTTTCACATTCCGCTGGAATTGGTTGAACGTGTTCAACGGAAGATACAACGTGCTGACCCTGTTGGTGTTGGATCTTGTACGACACAGGAGGCTCTAAAGGCTCAGATTGAATTGATATCAGAAACCCGGCCTGTTCCCGACCTGGTTAATAAAATTGTTATTGAAGCCATGGATCTGTTGAGCCACAGGCAATATGTGGATATCAGCCGGAAATTTGGGGTTTCAATTCGGCAGGTTCAACAAGCAGCTCAGTTCATTGGTGAGAATCTAAACCCGTATCCAGCACGCTCACATTGGGGAGATGTCAGACATCCGGCTTCGAGCCGTGTTCAGGTTTACCGTAAACCGGACATTGTTATCTCTTACCTAAATAATAATCCTGCCAACGCCCTTTTTGTTGAAATAATGATGCCATTCGGGGGCACATTGAGGGTTAATCCCCTTTTCAGGAACAGTATTCAAGAAGCATCTGAAGAAAACCGCCAATCATGGAGGGAGGATTTAGAGAGGGCATCACTATTTGTTAAATGCCTCCAACAAAGGAATAACACAATGCTGCGGCTATTACAAAAAGTTGTGTCCATCCAAAGGGATTTCATTATTTTGGGCCCTAAATATTTAAAGCCGTTGACTCGTGTACAACTTTCACACGAACTGGAGGTACATGAATCGACCATCTCAAGAGCCGTTTCTGGAAAGACAGTACAACTACCCAATTCACGAATCATCCCCCTCTCCGATTTTTTTGATAGGAGTATGCATGTGCGGTCCATATTGAAAGACCTGATATTGGCGGAGAAACAACCTTTGAGTGATGCCGAGTTGGCAGATATGCTATCGGTGAAGGGATTTATCGTTGCAAGGCGGACTGTTGCAAAATACCGTTCGATGGAAGGCATCCTGCCTGCCCACCTGCGCCGGGTCCATGAAGCATCAAGATGACCGAACAAACAAACCGACCTTCGGATTCCGATATTAATTCCATTCATTTCCTGACGGAATTATTGGATATACCGGAAAATCCCGACCCGGTCACTTTTCTGGGGAATGCAGTAATATTTCTTTCCACCTTGCTGGATTCCGATATGACCTGGATTTACCAGGCGGATGCCCAACAACCGCAATTGCGAATGGTGGCTGCCTGCGGAGAGTCAGTGGATTTTCCGATTGTCATTGGGGCTGCGGATGTTGTAAGGCTTACGGATACGGATGTCTGGAAGTCTGGCTCCACATCCAATACTGAATTGCATCGGGCAGCAAAAAACGCAAAACTAGCCTGCCTGGTGTCTTCTCCCCTTGGAACGGGAATTGGTTTTTCTGGATTACTGGTTGTCGGTTTTCACTCTTCTCCGGGGGAAAAGATACTTGACAGGATCACGACCGCTGGAGATCTCCTGTCAAAAATGACGAACTATTATATTTTTAAATCCAATGCCAGCACCCGTGAAAAGGAATTAATTTACAATACCAGAATTCATAATCAAATCATTGATTCAATACAAGAAGGGGTCCTTGTTCTGGATAAAAATCTACAGGTGATTGGGATCAACCCTTCGGCAGAGATCATGCTTGGATACGCCTCACACGAAATTATTGGACAGGCAGCCGAGAATGTGCTGATAGGAGGAAAAGGTGTTGCTGAGGCGGTCAGGGGCGCTTTGAAAGGAATTCCAACCCACAACCTCAGCGACATTCATATTCATCGAAGAAATGGTCAGGCGTTTCCCGCAGTGGTCAGAATCCTACCAGTCGTACACGATACGAACTTTGACGCCGTGCTGGTTTTGATCTCTGATATGAGCGAAAATGAGCAAAACAAGTTGCGGACTCAACAATTAGAACATCGTGCAGTTCTGGGCGAGTTTACAGCTGTATTTGCTCATGAAGTAAGAAACCCAATCAACAATATCTCAACCGGTTTGCAACTAATGAGCACCTTGTTGCCTTCTGATGATTCCAATCAGGAGATCATCAATCGGATGGTCGGCGATTGCAACCGATTGAATCACCTCATGGAATCGTTGCTTGCTTTTTCTCGGCCGATGGAATCGAGATTTGAACCGATTAAATTGACATTATTTTTAAAAAAGATCATGGATCGCTGGCGCCCGCGCTTTGCCAAGCTGAACATTACCCCATATTTTAAATCGGAGAATCCTGCCTCAACAATTATCGGAGAACCACGTTCTCTAGAGCAGGTGTTTACAAACCTGATCAGTAACGCCGTAGAGGCAATGACAAAAGAAGGTGGTACACTGGGTGTGAACATCTCTATTGACACAACCTCTTCCTCCAGGCCACATGTTGTTGTAGCAATCTCTGATACGGGGAGTGGCATTCCGGAGGAGTTGCGGGAAAGAATATTTGAACCATTTGTCACCCACAGCCCGCGCGGGACAGGGCTGGGATTATCCATAACAAAGCAGATAGTAACTGCTCATAAAGGCAGTATCCAATTGAGCAGTTTCCCAGGGGGCACGGTCTTTTTGGTATCTTTTCCGGCAGAAATTGGAGTCTAATTATGGCAATCATGGTCCTTATTGTTGATGATGAAGAAAATGCCCGTACCCACATAGGGGCATTTTTACAAAAAAAAGGATACGAAACCAAAGGTGTGGCAACTTTGGCGGCAGCCAAGGAATGTTTAAACCAGGGAGTAGGAGATGTAATTCTGCTGGATGTGCAATTGGATGATGGATATGGGCCTGACCTGTTGTATGAAATTGATAAATCAATAAACCGTCCTCCGGTGATTTTATTTACAGGATATGGAGATATTGACATGGCAGTTGAAGCCATGAAAAATGGGGCACATGACTTTTTTGAAAAACCCGTTGACCTGGTTAAGTTGGAAAAATCCATCCAGCGAGCATATGAACTTGTTTCGTTACGTCGAGAGCTGGATCATTTTCGCAAGGACCAGAGGGAAAAAGCCACCTTTGTGATAGGTTCATCCAAGGAAATGCAAAACGTTGTCGTGGTGGCACAAAAAGCTGCGGAAGCCTCTGTTTCAGTATTAATCGAAGGCGAAACCGGTACCGGCAAAGAGGTGTTGGCTCGATTTATTCATCAATGTGGCCCCAGGAAGGGGAAACCGTTCATTCCTATCAATTGTGCAGCAATCCAACCGACCATGCTTGAATCTGAACTGTTCGGTTATGAAGCTGGTGCCTTTACGGGGGCTGAGAGAAGGAAGATCGGATTAATGGAAGTGGCTGATGAAGGGGTCTTGTTTTTGGATGAGATCGCTTCCATGCCCATGGATATCCAGGCGAAATTGTTGCGTGCCTTGGAAGAACGTGCATTTAGGCGGGTTGGTGGAACAACCATGATCAAAGTGGATGTTCAACTCCTGGCGGCATCCAATCGAAACTTGGCCAAACTGATAGAGAACCAGGAATTTCGTTCTGATTTGTATTACCGCCTGAAGGTGGTTGACTTGTATTTACCACCGTTGCGGTCCAGAAAGGAAGATATACCCGAACTAGTTGGTTATTTCATTAAACACTTTAACCCACGGCTTGGCATGAACGTCAATGATGTAACACCAAGGGCATTACAAGCGTTAAAAGATTATTCGTGGCCGGGCAATATTCGGGAATTAAGTAATGCCATAGAACGAGCCATGCTTTTTTCGGAAAAAGGGATTATTGACCTTCCAAATTTACCGGATAATTTTTCCCAAAAAACGAAATAGAATTCCCTGGCACTTTTCTTGCAACATATTCCTCCTGAGGAAGAAAGTACATCTCAGGAGGTTTTTTTATGTTCCCATTATCCATTTCCCAAATGATGTTAACCATGATCGCATGTCTCTTCCTGGTGGGGATCATTTCTGTGGGATCGGGTATTTTCGTACTGGTTTCCCGTGTTGTTGGTGGAGAGATCAAGACCTTGACGCGACAGATCAGCCAGATTGGCCAAAAGGGAGTGGGTGAAGATGTGGCCGGGCTTGTTGGAAACGCATCCACCTTGCTGGATTCATTAACTGACCTTGTAAAAACCGCCAGTGGAGTGGGATTGTTCCTGATCGTTGTCGGGTTTGTTCTTTTGGCGGGTGCCTCCTACCTGATCATTCAAGTTGGTTGAACCAGGATCATCCTACTGGAGAAGCAAGAATGTCCCATCTTAATCTCCTTTACCATCTCCAGAAGAATTATGATGGATCCGAGCTCATCACCATTCTGTCTGGTCTCAGACAGGATCATCTTGTTTGGGATTTTATTGGTGGCACAGATTTTGAGCGATATTATCTTGAGGATAAGGATCCGAATATTGAAAAATGGAATCCGACCAATCTGGGGCTGGTTGTATTGGGGGTTAATAATTTCATACGTGCGCAAGAAAAAGAAGGTACCAGCTATAACATCCCCAGAGAATTAATTGAAAAAGGAACTATCTATTTCCAGCAAGCAATCGAGCGTGGGATTTCATTCTCGACCTTGGCAGATGCCATGTACCTGGCTCTTGGGATGTATGAGAAGATGGGAGCAAACTCAAATCCAAGGCAATTATTGGCAGAATTAATAAATGAGAGGGGTGAAGGCGCGGTTTTTAACTGGGGGTTGCCATTGGCATGCCTGGCGGGATTAGTGAAAAGCCCAGCCGATTTTTTCCTTTCGTTATACGAAAGACCAATGAACCCCATCGTAATTCGGTCAATAATCCACGCCATTCTCTGCCAGCCATACCCTCTTGGTAGAAAAACCTCCTTGATCCAAAAGGTGATACTTACTTTGGAAGGGGATGTCCAGGATCGGGTTATTGCATGGTTAAAACTGACCTGCCACAATGAATTAGCTGTCAGGGTGGCTACCGGGTTGATACAAACGATCCAGGCGGAAAACGAAGCCAATTATGAAGAGCACAGTCAAAAGGCGGGATCCATATCCCTGTTTCAAAGATTGGCGACCTTGCACCATTTACAAGGGGATCATGATAATGCCAAAGAATTTTATGGAAAAGCCTCCCTTGGACTGATTGCCTGGCAGGAAGAACTGCAGAAAAAAATGCAAATGTTGTATTCACCTGAACAGGTATCGATGGAAACAAGTGATCATCAAATTGTCGGGAGCTCCGAGGAAAATGATATTTCTCAACCAGAAAAAAAAGGAAGTTTGAATGAGGTAATTGAATGGAGCCGGTTTACAAATGAACCATTTAAAGCACTCTTGGAAGATTTATCGGTAGGTGTTTCTGCGGAACCGTTTCGTTACTTGAATTTCGATCCTGCTGGTTACCTTCAAAGCTTCCAGGATATTGATAATCTTCCAGCATTATTATCCAATACATTGGTGGCGCTTAAGGAAAGGCCTCTTGACCTTGATTTGATGGACCTGGCTTCAAGCCTGCTCTGTCGGCTGGATGATTGTGAAAATGCCCTGGTTTATTCCTTGTGTGCATTAATACTTGATCCCGATACCACCATCCGCATTCGTTCAATAATATCTATCAGTGCCAGGCTGGGCGAATGGCAAAAAGTGGTTGATTATTCATCCACGCTGGACGCCAAACACGAACTAAAAAGTCGTGAAGATCTGTTGGTTTTTGCCCGATCAACTTTTATTACCGGAAACCTGGAAAAAACCAGGGAATTGTGTAAGAGAATATTGAATGACTTTGGTGAGGATTCACAGGCTTTACTGTTACTGGGAAGGGTTTATTTGGAAGAGAAGGAATATGATGCAAGCGCAAAAAGCCTGGCTGCATCCATCAAGATTGACTCTTCCAGTGAGGAAACGTGGTCGTTGCTGGCAGATGTATACGAGACCATGGGGGAACCTGACAAGGCGATAGATACGCTAAGTGCTGCCGGAAGGTTGCTCGGTGGCTCCTCGTCGATCCAGGAAAAACTTGCCGACAAGTATCTTAAAAGAGGTTCCCTGGAAGAGGCTTCCCAATGCCTGGAGAGAGCAGTCAAAGCATCACCTGATTCGAAGAACTCTTATGAAACACTGATCAAAATTAACAGAGATTTGGGAGATACTGACAAAGCCTTATCTCTTGTATGCGAAGCGCTGACCAAATGGCCTGGAGACCCGGAGTTGGAATTCCTCGCCGGAAAAACCTTCAGCGATACTAATCGTGAACAGGAGGCTTTCCATCATTTTGAGGTTGCCATAAACCACCCTGAGGCAAAGCCAGAGTGGGGAATAACCTACCTTAGAGCAATAATGGGTAATACCCCTATCATTTTAAGAGAGACCCCGATAGCAGAAAACCTGAGAACCCGAGCACGAAAATTACTTGATTTCCATAGGGATTCTCTCACTGAAGGGGGGGAGGGCTTGCTATATCATGCCGAGTTAAACGCAGCGGATGGCGCAATAGATGCTGCTTTACATGGGTATCAGGAATTCATCAAACGGGAAAAGCCCGACAAAGTGACGACATTTCACAGAGCTTTGACTGGTTATAGTCAGATATTAATGCGCGCTGGTGAATTTGAAACGGCGCTCATCCTCTTGAGGGAGGCGGATGAGATCAAGGCGAATGATCTGCACACAAACAGGTCCCTTGCCATTGCCTGCCTGAATTGTGGGCTAACGGAAGAAGCAAAACAAGTGGCACAAAAAACACACCTGCTGGTTGAGAGTCCGGAGGAGAACATAAATTGGTACGGAGATTTCCTGCTGAGGCTGGGGAATACCCAGGAAGCGATTGACCTATTCAATGATTACAGTCAACGATCAGGCAATAAGTTGGAACCTAAGTTTAAGGTAATGCAGATCCTTAAAGATTTGGGCGACATCGACCAATTGAAGTCTGAAGTCACAACTCTTATCGAAAGTCACAGGAATAACCTTGAAGATCTTCGAACCATCTCACATTTCCTCATATCATCCCAGGAATATGACCATGCTGAGGCTTGCATTTCTAGGGCGATGGAAGTTGATGCCGCGCTTCCAGTCGACATGTTGTTCGATCTTTCGGTCATCAAGTTCCTTCGGGGGGAATTTCAAGCGGCGCGTGAAATTATTCGCCAGGCTGTCCGGTCAAACCCTCTTGACATTGGTCTTCAGACATTCATGGCAGAAATACATGCTGCGCTGGGGGAAAGGCAAGAGGCTGTCAAGATCCTGGAAGAGGTGGCCCATAGTGTTCAAAATGGTACGGGGTCGTTTCGTGGTGTTGCACATGGTTCATTATTAAATGATAACCTTTTCCAAAGGACATGGGCTGAATCGTTAATTGACATAGATAAAATCTGGATTCGCTTGATTCATCTTTACATGAAGACCGGCTGTTTTGAACTTGCCTTACAAAACAATCTTGAGCTGCTTAAATCTAGTAACAATGAGGCACTTGCGTTGAATTTATTAGCAGAACTTTATCACCACACCGCTCAAAAAGAGAAGGCATTGTCGATAATTGATAAGATAAATGAAAAAATTTGCCGAAATGAAGTGGATGAAACCGATCGTTCAGTGCTCGCTGGGCATTGCCTGGAAATTGCCATGAATTACGGCGATTATTCTCACTACCCAAAGCTTTCAGAGGTAATTGCGGAGGAAGAACCGGTTCAATCCCGGCGGAAATTATTGAAAAGCCGGATGGATTTCCTTAACGGGAAATGGCAAGAGGCACGTGAAGTCATCCTTGAAGTATGCAAGGATATTGATGGGCTGCCTGACCAAAAGAAATGTTGGCAGGCATTATCATGGGATCCATATTGTTACGCGGATCAGGATGAAAACTGGCTGATTCAAGCGTTAATCGAGGTGGGAATCTGGGATAAAGCATATGAACTCAATCAGAAGGAAATCGATCAAGGAAACCATGCACCAATTTGGTTGCTCAACAAAATCCAAATCCTGCTGGGGGCTGAAGAAGATAGAAGGATGCGTGAATCCCTTGGGTGTGATTTATCCACCCATTTCATTCCACTCCCTACAGAAAAACAGACGGCAATTCAGAATACGATTGAATCATTGAAATCCTGGTTGCCAGTTGATGAACTGGCTGTTTGGGAAGCACGGCTGTCACTTTTATATGATCCCTCTAGTATCACCACCGACCAGATTGGTCGTTTGAAATCTATCCCAGTTCATCTGCCAGCAGTGATCCGCTATATAAGCGAGATGGGTCAAGAAATGGAAATAGATACACCTGCTGGAGACAACATGCAGCCGGTCAACAGTCAGGTGTGTATGGCTTTAGGTTATCTCCACAAGGACCTGCAAAAGGCTGTGTCCGTATCACAACAACTTGTTGAACATTATCCTCTTCATCCTTATAGCCTGATGACACGCGCTCTTTGTCTCTTCGGAGAAGGAAAATTGGATGATGCAATTGATTACGCGGAGAAGGCCATCGTTATTTGCCCGGATGAAAGCGGTTGGCGACGTTGGGTCGCTGAACGATATGAAGAAAAATTTGAATTCGAGAGGGCGATTTCCCACCTGTTTGTGGCGTATGACTTGGATCCTCAAAAACCGGCTAATGGCCAACTACTGTCAAAAATGTTAATAAAAACCGGTCGGTCGGATCAGGCTGTGGCAGTTCTAAAAACCCTGTTGGATTTCGACCAGGAAGATGGGATTACCTGGAAAATCCTGGCAACTGCTCAACAGAACAGAAATAACCTGGTTGAGGCTTTGGCCTCGGCAGAGCAAGCTGTTCAATTCCTCCCCAACTCAGATGAATCCTGGTTGTTGTTGGGCGAAATTGCCATGGAATTGGGAGAACTTACGAGGGCGGAGCGGTGCGCCCGAATGCTCATGGACAATGCCAAGGATAGCGCTAAAGCCGCGATATTTATATCACGCCTGTTAATACGTAATGGTAAGGGTGAAGAAGCGTTGGCTTTCCTGGCTCGTTTCCTCCGGCCCAATGGTGGAAGTATTGAAATTCAGTTGGCAAATGCCAGTATGCAATCTGAAATCAGGGGACTCGAAGCAGGCAGGAAGGCTTTCGAAGCCATAAAAGAACATAACCCTGAAAATCCTGAAGTGCTTTCTGGCTTGGCAAAGATCCAATTTGAAATGGGGGACTACACCGAAGCAGAAAAGAATGCTGAAAGGTCATTGGCGAACAACCCCTCCCAAGCGGATCTTCACCTTGTTTTAGGAATCATAAATCGAAATAATGGACAACTTGATAAAGCCTTGCACAATCTGACAGAAGCGACCAGGTTGTGCCCATCCAGCGTTGAATCGTTATTGGAGATGGGTAAAACGCACCACCAGCGCAGGGAATATTTACAGGCTCTCAACTTCTACAACCAGGTGATCAAATTGGAGCCTGGCCTAAAGACCCCTTATATTGAAGGGGCATTGGCGGCGAGGGAGATTAAAGATTATCTTGGTGCCGAATCATACCTGAGGAAGGCTCTAAAACTTGATCCAGACAATGTGGAACTTCACCGTCAACTGAGTGCCATGATCGCTTTGAATCTGGTACATAATTTTCAGGAGGTATAAATCATCCATGGATGGTACTGTTTTCAATAGAGCGAATGGTATAGTGCGTCTGAACCGGAATGACCTCCTGGTTGTCATTAAAAGTGCAATCCAGGCTCAGTCTTTCCGGTTTGCCCGACAATCCATAGAGGCATGGGAAATACAATATCCCGGTGATTTTGAATTGAAATATTTTCTGGCGACCTGTTTTCTGGGCGAGAGAAGGACTGATCGTGCCGAATTGCACCTGCGGGAATTGATCAGTATCGACATCGAGAACCTTGATGCTCTTCGTCTTTACCTTCAAAAATTACCCGAGAAAGCAACCAGCGGAAAGATTGCTGATGCACTGTTTATTCTGGGGGATACTTTGCAGGGCGTTCCTGTTTCGGAAAATGCCAGATTGGTACGGGAATCCATCATTCTTCTGGAACGCAATGATATTGATGGCAGTACCAATGTCTTGTATCCCATCCTTTCAGTTACAGGAAGCCTTCCTCTGGTAGCTCTTGCACACTTGAGATTGGAAGAGAAAAAAAACGAAAATCTGGCTGTTTTAAACCTAGCAAAGGTGTATTCAGCACGCTTTCCCGATAGCCTTCATTTTTTACATCTTCTGGCTAAGTATGAAACTTTATTCGGTGATGAAAAGGAAGGGCTGGAATTGTTCACCCAATGTGTCTCCAAAGACCCCAATGGTCTGATCGGGAGGCGATTGTGGGGAAATGATCATCAATTTATTAATCTGTGGCCGGAGGAACTTGAGATCAATTTCGAGTTGCCCATCCCTGCAGATGTAGCCTCATTGTTGGGTTGGAACATTCTGGCTTCAGGGGGAACGGCGCCAGTAATTAATAACGAACACAAAGATAACGCTGAATTGGGAGATGGTAATGATGACGGCAAACAAGCATCTCCAGATTCAACCGAAGAAGATCATTTAGCCCAACAATCGACCGACATTGGAACAAAAAACCCACAGAGGACCTCATATCCGGGGAAAACCAAACCAAAAGTGGGATCAAGAAAAAAGGGGAAGTTATTTCCCTATTACATCATTTTTTCCTCAAAAGAAGCCTTATCCAGAACATATGGAGAAGATGGTTATACAAATATCAAGGGTTTGTTGGATAACCTTGCAGAACAGGTGCGCAAAAAAAGGACATGGGGATCGATCGTCTATTTTCCGGATGATCCAATGACTATAAATTCCCTTGATGTTCCTCTGATTGAAAAAGTGGATGCCTGGAATTTAAAACTCTCTATACAGGATCTGGAAAAAAGTCTTAATAAAAAAGGCGGCATGATAGGAGCGCTATTAATCGTTGGAGGTCCACAGGTAATCCCTTTTCACGAATTACCGAACCCGACCGATGATATTGATACTGAAGTGCCTTCGGACAACCCCTATGGAGCCTCTGACTCCAATTACTTTATTCCGGAGTGGCCAGTTGGCAGAATTCCCGGAGATAGCGGATCAGACCTTGCAGTCATCCTTGCCCAAATTCAAGAGGCGACCAAAGCACATCTACAGCCTCGGGTTGTTTTTGATCCCTGGTGGCTTAGATTCATCAGTGGTTTGGTGTCGCTTTTTCAAAAAAATAAAAAGACCGGGAAAAAAACAAACAGGTCGTTTGGTTATTCAGCTGCTGTATGGAGAAGATCTTCGCTTGCTGTATATCGACCTATTGGAGATCCGTCCGCAGTCCTGGTTTCTCCTCCTGTTGAGACGGGAGGAATTAGCCCTGAGCGTATGATCGATGTAAATTTGAGTTACTACAACCTGCATGGCTTGATTGATACGGCTGAATGGTATGGGCAGCCTGACCTGAGCGATAACCGAAGCCAGGCTGAATATCCCGTGGCTTTGAGAACATCGGACATCATTAAGAACAATCGTGCTCCTCGGATTGTCTTTTCCGAGGCATGTTATGGGGCAAATATTAAGAATAAAAAACAATCTGATTCAATTGCACTTCGGTTCCTTGAAATAGGGTGCAAAGCATTTATAGGTTCAACATCCATTGCGTATGGTTCTGTGACAACACCCCTGACAGGCGCGGATCTTCTTGGGTATTTTTATTGGAAGAACATTCGGGATGGGTATAGTGCGGGGGAGGCGTTGATAAAATCAAAACATGAATATGTCAAGGAGATGACGAAGAGGCAGGGTTACCTGGATGCAGAAGATCAAAAGACGCTAATATCCTTCGTATTGTATGGGGATCCGCTTGCGATGGAGTGGGTCGAGTCCTTGAAACCCAAATTTCCGCACCATGAAGAAACTGATTTGGAAATTATTAAAGAATGCGAAAGGCAAAACTACCCTGATGAAATTGTAAAGTTGCCAAAGGAATATTTGCTGGAAGTTAAGGAACTGGTGAAACCCTACCTTCCGGGCATGGATTCTGCCGAGGTC
Source organism: uncultured Anaerolineaceae bacterium (assembly GCA_964420835.1). Taxonomy (GTDB): domain Bacteria; phylum Chloroflexota; class Anaerolineae; order Anaerolineales; family Anaerolineaceae; genus CAYQUO01. The sequence goes on along the minus strand of CAYQUO010000005.1, from coordinate 6,782 downwards.
ATGGTTCGTATTTCCAGTAATGCATCCGAAGAAAAACACGGAAATTCGCAGGCAGAACCTTTTGGAGGTCGAATAACGGAAATGAAACCGGACAGGTATGTGGTAACCATGCAAGGTGAGGTGAAATCAGCGAAAGCACTGCATCGACATTATGCCAGTGCCACAATCGACAATGGGGGCAAAATCTTAAAATTGGTTGTATCCAGATAAGCGAATCTTTTTACAGTAAACTGCGACCAGAGATATCCTGGTCGCAGTTTATTGCTTCGTTAACGAACCTAACTTATAATTTACGACAGCAGTTTATGGTACCAAATGGAGAGCAAATGAAAAATATGTCTGGTTCGGCAATCCGGCAATCATTTATCGATTTTTTTATTAAAAAAGGCCATACATTTGTGCCTTCCTCTTCATTGGTCCCTGGGGGTGATCAAACACTTCTATTTACAAACGCAGGGATGGTTCAATTTAAGGATGTATTTCTTGGAACAGATCATCGTCCTTATAATAGGGCGGTTAATTCTCAAAAATGCATGCGCGTTTCCGGCAAACATAATGACTTGGACGATGTGGGAAGAGATGATGCCCATCACACCTTTTTCGAGATGCTGGGGAATTGGTCATTTGGCGATTATTATAAAAAGGAGGCAATTGCTTGGGCATGGGAATTATTAACTGAAGAATGGGGACTGGAGAAGGATCGTCTATGGGCGACATGCTTTCAGGATGAAAAAAACGAGATTCCAACAGATGATGAAGCAGCAGCAAACTGGGCTTTACAGCCTGGATTTTTACCCGGCCATGTTGTGTTTTTTGGAAGAAAAGATAATTTTTGGGAGATGGCGGAAACCGGACCTTGTGGACCTTGCAGTGAGATCCATATAGACCTTGGGCCGGAATTTTGTGACAAGGTGGATGTTGAAGGACATAAGTGTAGTGTTAATGGGGATTGCAAGCGTTTTCTGGAACTTTGGAATCTGGTCTTCATTCAATACAATCGCATGGGCCCATCCGAACTGCATCCATTACCATCCTGCCATGTTGATACGGGGATGGGTTTAGAACGGATCGTCGGAGTCCTCCAGGGGACGTATTCCACCTATAAAACCGATCTCCTTGCACCACTATTGGATAAGGTTCAAAGCCTGACAGGGGACAGCCAAAAGGATAGGGAAAATAGCCTGACACCTTACCGGGTAATTGCGGATCATGCCAGGGCTGCCACGTTTCTGATCTCGGATGGTGTTGTTCCGGGAAATACCGGCCGGAATTATGTATGCAGGATGATCATTCGTCGGGCTGCCCTTTTTGGTGGGAAGATTGGCTTAAATTCACCCTTTCTGGGAAAAATTGCAGAGGTTGTCATTCACAATTACCAATCGGCGTATCCTGATTTGCAGAAAAATTACAATACGATTGTCACCAATATTACGCGTGAAGAGGAGCATTTCCATAGAACGCTAGAGAACGGATTAGAGGAATTGGATGGCCTGGTCGCTGAATTGAAAAGGGGAGGAAAGGCCATAATCAATGGAGAACAGGCGTTTGAATTATATGCAACCCATGGTTTGCCATTGGAAATAATACGGGATATAGCAAGGGAAAACTCTTTGGAGGTGGACGAAGAAGGATTTCACATAGCCATGGAGGGGCATAGAAAGGTTTCAGGGGCAGGGAAAAATTTTGGACAGCAGGGTGCTGAGGATGCCGATGTCTATAATGATATTCTGGTTGAACTTATTAAAGAGGGATTAATCTGCAGCGAAGGGGTTGTCTATGACCCTTACCAAGTAGGAGAAATTGAAGGACAAGTGCTTGCCATTGTGGCGGGGGGAAAAACGGTGAAAGAGGCTGAAACAGGCGAGCAAATTGAATTGGTCCTGTCTTCAACAAATTTTTATCTTGAATCTGGAGGGCAGGTTGCGGATAAAGGGTGGATTGTTGACAGCAGTGGTGGATGGGAAATCGAAGTTCAGGATGTGCGAAAACCAGTAGCAGGAATTATTGTACACCAGGGCAATGTAACACGAGGAAAGGTGAAGATTGGCGACAGAGGGAACGCCAAGGTCAACATGCAACGCCGATGGGATATAATGCGAAACCATACTGCGACCCATCTATTACATGCTGAAATACAAAAAGTATTGGGCCCTCATGCCAGGCAGGCAGGTTCCCTGGTCGCTCCCGACAGGTTGCGTTTCGATTTCACACACCCTGAACCCCTTTCGAATGAGGAACTTGATAGAATTGAACATGGTGTTAACCAGGCAATCCTATCGCATTATCACTTGAAGATTGTCAACAAAACCTTGTCGCAAGCCATGGCTGAGGGGGCAGTGGCGTTGTTTGGAGAGAAGTATGCACAAACAGTCCGCACGATAACAATTGGTGAAGGGGAGCCAATTTCATACGAGTTGTGTGGCGGCACTCATGTTGATGATACCGGTGATATTGGTGTGTTTATCATACTTAGTGAAGCGAGCGCTGCGGCAGGCATACGCCGGATTGAAGCGGTGACCGGCAGGATCGCATTTGATCTAATTCAAAAACGTTTCGGAATCCTGAAAACATCGGCCGGGTTGCTTAATACGTCCATTGATGAGATTGGTGGCCGTGTCCGGAACTTGCAAGAAGAAGTTCTTGCATTAAAACGAAGAATTAACGAGTTGGAATATCGAAATGCGCTGGCCTCTTTTCAAAGACTGCTTCTAGATGTTCCCATGGTTAATGATATTCCGGTCATGGGAGCAGTCATTGATAATTCCAATGCTGACACGTTACGTTTGCTGGCTGATGAATTTCGGAATAAATATCATAGCGGTGTAGTTGCATTGGGAAGCAGATATGAGGATAGGGTGATAATTATTGTGGCGATTACCGAAGATCTTGTCAGGCGGGGGTTACATGCCGGTACTTTGGCCAAGGAAATTGCGAAGGAAGTGGGAGGGAGCGGGGGAGGAAAGCCGAACCTTGCCCAGGCAGGTGGGAAGGACTACAAAGCGCTGCCTGGCGCCATTAAACGTACTCAAGAACATGTGATTAAAATGCTTTCTTGAATCTCAGGCACCAAACGATCTGATTGAACCCTTAAAATCATCACTCAATCGGCTTGTGGCGTTGGTAGGAATTGAACAAGAATACGTTCGATGGATTTAAAAACTTTGTATGATGTCGGTATATAAACCTTCCAGGGTGTCTCCTAACAACACCAATATCACAACCACGCCGACCGCAACAATAATCAGAATCATTCCATATTCAACAAAACCTTGGCCTTGTTCGTTGGTTCTCAACATAATCATTGATCCTTACAGTGGCCATTAAGACATAAATGAAGCGACACTCCAAAATAATTATAATAATAAAACTTCGTAATTAACCTTACAATTACGCAAACATGACAGTTCTGCGTGTTTTATTTGTGCGAAAACTATTTGCAGCATAAGATCAGGTCTCGGGCTGCTTTTACCTCATCCAACCTGCCAACCGGGGTGTCATGTGGAGCCTCTTTTAATAAATGTGGAGAGGTATGCGCTTCATCTGCGATCTTGTTCAAAGCTTCGGAAAACGCTTTTAAGGTTTGCAGGCTTTCCGTTTCAGTTGGTTCAATCATTAAGGCTTCATGTACGATTAATGGAAAGTAATTTGTCGGCGGGTGGTATCCATAATCCATCAATCTTTTTGCAATATCCAGGGCATGGATATCTGGAGCGTCTTTCCATGATCCTTCGGCTACGAATTCATGCATACAGCTTCGCTTGTGGGGAATGTTGTATTTATCTTTTATCTTTGCCATTATGTAATTTGCGTTCAGTACGGCGTTTTCCGCGATGTTTCGTAAACCTTCAGGTCCATTCATGCTGATGTAAACGTATGCGCGTACTAAAACCCCAAATTGTCCGTTGAAGGATTTGACTCTTCCAATCGTCTTTGGAGGGTTGATGTATCCATATAATGGAGGTTGTTCATCGGTTGCTTCTTCAACAATCCCGATGACTGGAGTGGGCAAAAAATCCGCCAGTTGCGCAGACACTCCAACGGGACCACTTCCAGGTCCACCACCCCCATGCGGCGTTGAGAAAGTTTTATGCAAATTGAAATGCATGACATCAATTCCAAGATCCCCGGGTTTGACTATTCCAAGGATGGCATTCAGGTTTGCGCCATCGCCATATACAAGTCCACCTACATCATGGACTGCTTTGACGGTTTCAAGAATATTATCTTCGAATAACCCCAGGGTATTCGGATTGGTTAACATTAAACCCGCCACTTCCTTGGTGCAAAGGCTCTTTAGGATTTCGAGGTCAACATTCCCCCGTTCGTCCGATGGTACTGCGACCACTTCAAGACCACTCATTGCTGATGTGGCCGGGTTGGTTCCATGAGCAGAATCGGGGATTAGTATCTTGGTCCTCGAATTATCTCCCCTGGATTTATGATAGGCCCGTATGATCATTACTCCAGTAAATTCACCATGAGCTCCTGCGGCCGGTTGCAGGGATACTGCAGAGAAACCGCTAATTTCCTTTAACCATTCCTGCAACTCGTACATTAGTGCCAGACAGCCTTGAACCGTTTCTATTGGTTGAAGAGGGTGAATGTTCGAAAATCCAGTCAATCTGGCTGCTTCCTCATTAATTTTCGGATTGTATTTCATAGTGCATGAGCCAAGAGGATACAATCCGGAATCAATGCAATAATTCATTTTTGACAGGTTGGTAAAATGGCGTATGACATCGATCTCGGATAATTCCGGGAGCGGCAAGTCCTTACGGGAAAATTCCTTCGGCAGATCGGTTTTTGGGACATCGGACGATGGAAATCGGAATCCGGATCTTCCTGGTGATGAAAGTTCGTAAATTGTTTGTTCAGTCATTGGAAAGCTCCTGGAGGACATCGCATAAAGAATCGATATCGTCCTTGCTGTTCATTTCAGTAAATGCAACCAGCATATGCCGGTCAAGTGTTGGATAATCTTCTGAAAGATCATACCCACCAATGATGCCATGATCCAACAGGTGCAGGTTTATTTCCTTCACCGGCATGGGACAGCAAACGGCAAATTCATGATAGAAGGGGGCATTTACACAGATGCTGTAACCGGGGATCTTTTCGATTTGGCTGGCGGCATAGTGTGCTTTTTGATAGCAGATTTCAGAAACCTGGCGCAAACCACTTTTTCCAAGAAGACTCATGTAAATGGTGGAAGCCAGGGCCATCAAACCCTGGTTCGTACAAATGTTGGATGTGGCTTTTTCCCTTTTTATGTGCTGTTCGCGGGCAGTAAGTGTAAGTACAAAGCCTCGTCTGCCTTTCTGGTCTACGGTCTCACCAACGAGGCGGCCGGATAATTTCCGCAGAAGTTCATTTTTTACTGCAAAGATGCCCAGATATGGCCCTCCAAAGGAAAGCGGTAATCCAAGCGATTGCCCTTCTCCAACAACGATATCGGCTCCGAATTCACCGGGAGGCTTCAGGATACCCAGAGCATTCGGATTTGTAACAACGCAAACGAGGGCACCTGTTTCGTGTGCTTTTTGGGTTAGATTGGTCAGGTCGAAAATGCGTCCAAAAAAATCCGGGTATTGAACAATCACAATCGCCGTATTCCCATCCAATTTTGGCAGCATATCATCTGGTGAGCTGAATGGATCGACTCCATCTTCATCGCCAATCACTACCGCGTCTTCATAACCATTTAAGTATGTCCGCAGAGTTTTCCGGTATTGTGGGTTTACTGCCCGGGATACGACGAACTTCTTTCGCTTTCCACGAAAGTGATGGTAGGCAAGAACAGCGGCTTCCGCAGTTGCTGTGGCACCATCATAATGGGATGCATTGCTGATATCCATCCCGGTTAAGTGGGTGATCAGGGATTGATATTCGAAAATGGCTTGCAAAGTACCTTGCGAAATCTCGGGCTGGTAGGGGGTGTAGGCTGTATAAAATTCCCCCCTGCGAAGGAGGCTGTCTACTGCCGCGGGTGAATAATGATTATAGGCACCAGCACCCAGGAAGCAGATCATGTCCTGGGTGGATTCATTCGCCATAGCCAGTTCCTGAGCTTGAGCGATGGCTTCCATTTCTGTGAGGGCAGGAGGAAGATCTAAATAAGGGTAACGAAATTTTTCGGGAACATCTTTGAATAAATCGTCTATCTTCTTTACACCGACAAACCGCAGCATCTCCTCTCTTTCATTTGGCGTATGCGGTGTGAACATCAATGGCTCCGTTCCGAGAAATTCTTTTCATATGCGGTTGAATCCATCAGTTGTTTTACTTCTGCCGGATCAGAGAGTTCTACTTTGACCATCCATGCCGCTCCGTAAGGATCTGTGTTCACAATCTCAGGGGTACTTGAGAGTAGTTCATTCACTTCCAATACTTTGCCGGAAACAGGCGAGGTGACATCCGCGGCGGCTTTGACGGATTCGATGGATGCCAGGTCACCTCCCTTGGCTATCTTATCGCCTGGTGAAACCAGGATTTCAACAAAAACAACATCGGATAACTGGTCCTGAGCAAAATCTGTGACGCCAATGGTGGCAACATTATTTTCAACTTTTACCCACTCATCTGTCGACGTATAGAAAAGCGTTTTTGGTGTATTCATGATTGATATCCTTGCTCCTTATTCATTATTAAATTGTTGGAAATTCACAATTAATTTCCCTAGGGTGATTCTACGGACGAGGGGTGGAAAAGTCAAGTTCGTTGGTCAATGTCGTTACAGTCACAAAAGTCCATAGAAAAGGTAGAAAATAGAGAGAGTTCCAGTC
>CAYQUO010000004.1:0-188583 GCA_964420835.1 uncultured Anaerolineaceae bacterium | reverse complement strand
GACTGGAACTCTCTCTATTTTCTACCTTTTCTATGGACTTTTGTGACTGTAACGATATTTGACCTCATATTTGACAAATAATAAAAATATGCTATACTATTGTTAATCCGTTTAGCGGAGGTGGATAGCCAGTGGCTATCGGAGAGCGCCCGAAAGGGCGTTTCTTTTTATTTAGGCAATAATTTTTTTCCGTAGCCTAGAATTTGACCGGATCTCGATCGAAGATATTTGCTCTGTCGTAAAATCGATGTGATTTTATCGCCAAAAATATCTCTGTCATCCTTGATTAATTGGTGATCAAGCAGTATTTCCCTAGACGATGGATGCGCCACCAGGTCAGCCAACTGCAAACCAGGGATGTTGGAACTCTTGGGTTTAACTTTTAACTCTTTTGATGTTAATCTTCCACGCCATCGCTGGGGAGGGATGGGATCTGTTCCGTTTTGATACAAGTATCGATAGGTTTGTTTTAATTTTTCATCTTCCTTCACACCCCTGGATTCAACCATGACATCCCCAAAAGAATTACAATAAATTAAAAATAGGACAAAACGTTCCAATATCACTGAAAGACAATAATGGTACGGGTGATAGCGCCAAACTGAATACTGATCACGATGGCTTTTTTTATCTATTGTCACCGTGATCACTTTATAGTCCCACCGATTCAGAGCTTCCAGGATATTTGTATTAAATTCATTTTCGATTGTTGGATCACGCAATACATCAAAAGGTGGGCGGCGATTGATGATATCCTTGCGATGAAAAATCACGGGTTCATCTGGATCAACCTGGAAGAATGCGTGTTTGAGTGCATCCATCTCAGGTTGCAGGGTTGAAGATATATATTCGGATTTGACGATGACCCCGGTTAAGGCAAGAAACCGTTGATTGAGGTCATCAACATGAGTCATGTCATGATTGCCAGTTTCATCAATATAGATGCGATATAAACTCATGCTTTAGCATTCCCAAGAAGTATATTTTGTTTTATCCAGGTTAAGCATGGTTGTTGTTTACCAATAATTCAATCGAGGTGTTGATTTTTACCTATCACACCTCGAACACCTTCAGCACTTCATCCCCGTAATGATTGATCACCTTGATGGCGATTTTGCCCGATTCGGGGCGGGCAAACGGCCGGCTGACGGTGCTGTAAAGCGCGCTCCAGGCGGCTTCATCCACCTCGGCCCGCAGGGCGCGCTTCAACTTTTCATACGGTTCATCCGCGCCGGTAAAGTAGGCATGCCGTACAAAGAAACTCTCGCCGTTGTAGTCGGTGTCGATGAACCAGCAGGCAATGTCATCCGTGGAGGAATTGCGGATCTGCCCGGTGGTCGGGTCGTACACATCCACGCCCTTGACCTCCACCACCAGGCTCCCGTCCTTTTGGACAGAAATATCCACATCCGGCTCACCGAAGACCATGAACAGGTTGCCCGCCCCGGTCTTTTTCAGCAGGTCGTCCCCCATCGCCAGGTCCGGGTTCATTTTGGTTGCCAGCACGGTCAGGCTGCCATAGCGCTTCGTTTCTTCGCTCACGTGCGGGTCAAAGGCAAAACCGCAGACGATCAGCACGTCAAAGCCCAGCCCCTGCACAGCCTCCTTGGCCGCCTCCTTGACCAGTTGCGGGCCAACCGTGCCGTGCTCCGGGCCAATGCACACCGCCACCCGGCGTGCTTTGCCTTCCGCATCCAGGTATTCCCCGCTTGCCTGCAGCCACTTGCCGGCAAAGGGCTCCAGCCGCTGGAAGACCAGGCGTTCCTTTTTCTGGGTGTTCTGCACGCCCGCCTTTTTCAGGTTCTCCAGGATCATGGCGATAAAATTCTGCTGTTTTTGGGCTTCCTGCTCGCTGAGGGGGCTTGCATCCCCTTCGGCGGCGCTGGAAAGGACGCGGTGCGGGGAGAGGCTTTCCACCGAGAACGGGCCGCAGACGCGCAGGCGTTTTGGATCATCGTATGGTTTGTCGTAGAGCGTTTCGGTTTCAGCATGCCGGGCGATGGCCGCATCGATTTGCTGGCGGGTCATGCCTTCATGGATGTCGGGGTTGTTGGCGATGGAGCGCAGGGTGATGTGCGGCACCCGCTCGTAAACGAACCCTTTTTTAATGTCGTTGTTCGGGTTGCTGTGGGCGGCCGTAATTCCGGTCAGTTCCGTTTCTTTTTGAATCCCTTCAGCCGAATCGGCCAGCAGGTAGTAGGGGTATTTGGCGGCCATCAGGCGGGTGCGCGCCAGCGCCAGCGCCACCCGGCTGGTGTCGATGGTGATCCAGCGCCTCCCCCATTGCTCGGCGACAGTTGCGGTCGTCCCGCTGCCGCAGGTTGGGTCCAGGACGAGATCGCCTGGATCAGTCGTAATAAGCATACATCGCTTGGCAACATTTGTTGAAGTTTGCACAACATAAATTTTTTCGCCACTAAAACCACTTGTAACAGTATCATCCCAATAGTTTGTGTAAACACTAAAAGGGAAATCATCATGGTACATGATAAATTCAAGGGTTTTCCCTATTATTAAAAGCCTGCCCGCATTTTTTAAACGTTCTAATCCTAGTTGATTTGTTGACCAACCTCTATTAGTTGGAGGATGAAATTCAATACCGTCTACCTTGAATCCAAATTTTGAACCTTCTGAACCTGTTGCGCTATAGGTGGCTCTGTGTCTAAATATTTTCCCAATTTCTTTATCTACAAATTCGCGTTTGATTTTTTCATTTTTTCCATTATTTCTTGTTATCCATAAATCCTGTCCCGGGAAAGCATCCCTTTTCTCAACGGAAGAATGCAGTCTCCTAAACTTTACTTGCTTTTTTTGGCGTGCGTACCATAATAAGTGATCACCCACTTCGGGTAATAATTCGCTCGTTTGAAAACCTCCACGGCGAAACTTAATAGATGCACAGTAATTTTCACTGCCAAATACTTCATCCAATAAACTTCGAACTAAATGAACATTTTCATCGCCAATCTGAACAAAAATACTACCACTATCAGTTAGTAATTCTCTTGAGAGCACCAACCGGTCTCGTAAATACGCCAGGTAGGAATGGATGCCCAGTTTCCAGGTATCCCGGAATGCCCGCACCTGTTCCGGCTGGCGGGTGATATCTTCAGTTTTTGTGTCCTTTACATCGCGTTTTCTAGTACTCACCTGCCAGTTGGAGCCGAACTTGATCCCGTAGGGCGGGTCAATATAAATCATCTGCACCTGGCCCTTCAATCCCTCCTTTTCCGCCAGGCTGGCCATCACCAGCAGGCTGTCGCCCAATATCATGCGGTTGGCCCAGTTCTGCTCGTGCTGGTAAAATTCCACCTTCTTCTCAAAATCCTGCGGGCCTCCGTTAAAATCGGCGAACAGGTCAATCTGGTAGGCTCCGGCAGCCTCCTTTATCCCGGAGCCTGGTCGGGCGGCCTGCGCCACCAGGTCGTTGATGATCGCCTGCGGGTGGATCTTCTCCTGGATGTAGATGGGCACACAGGGCACGGCCAGGTCGGCCCGGTCCTGCTCGTCCTTGCCCTTCCACACCAGTTGCGGGTCCAGCGAGGGGTCCCGCGGGTAGAGCAGCGTGGCCGGAGAGTGCTCCTCGGCGGCCACAAAGTCGCGCAGTTCCTCGGTGGGGATGTTGCTGCGCTTGTCCTTGTGGTGGATGGATTCAATTTTTTTCACCATGGTCTGCTTCCTCTCCATCGATCTGTTTCCTCGCTTTCAACCTGCCGCGGATCAGGGTTTGCACATTCCACGGGTCGGCCACCTCGATGAAATCCCAGCGGCCAAAGCCTCCATGGGAATTGACGGCCGGCACCCACAGCGTGCGCGCCGTGGAAACCTTGGCTGCCTTGTCCTTGCGGGCCTCCCCGCTCACCTCAACAACCAGGTTCAGCAGGTCATCCTTCCCGTGGCCGTCCTCCAGGCAAACGATGAAATCCGGGATGTATTGCTTCTCCTCCCCGTTTAGCGTGTAGGGCATGCTGAAACCCAGGTTGTGGTTCTTAACGTAGCGAACCACCTCCGGCATTTCTTCAATGGACTGGGCAACCTTTTGTTCCCACGACTCCGTGTCGGCAACCACGTGCGAAATGTGGCACTTGTCCTCCCGGGTGGCGTAAACCGGTCGCGTGGTGTCAAAATCCACGTAGCGCGTGGAGCCTGTGGGGTCATACGGGCGCAGGATCGGTTTGAGGCTGGCGGTTTCATCGCTGGCCGCCACCACCGCCCGGTAGATGCGGCCGGTCGCCTCGTTGGCAAAATCGAACAGCAGCAGCAGCTGGATGAAGGCGTGGTCTTTCAGGATGACGCATTCCTTCATCCAATTCTTGGTGATTCCCAGCAGTTGGGGGAACAGCCACGGCTTGTCGTTGCCGTCATCATCCTTGAAGTAGCGCTCCAGCGCCAGTTTGGCCAGCAAAAAGGCCACCTCGTTGGGCCGTCGTCGTTTCAGGTCCTCCAGGGTGTGGATGCTGGATTCCCCCACGATTGGGGCGATCTCCACAACGGTCGGGATATCCGCATTGGAAATGGAAAGCTGCGAGTCGGCGGTGAAACTGGCAGTCAGCCGGTCGCCGGCGATGTCGTACCGGTACCCGGTCAGGCGGGGGAAGGTGATCTCGCAGCCGATGCGCTCCTCCAGCGCCCGCACCCGGGTGGGGGTGGGCCCGGGCTTGGGTTCCGGGTTGCTTCCCGAGGTTGGGATAAAAGAAAAGGGCACGCCGTACACCTCGGCATATTCCGGTGTAAAGAAGCCCTCCTCGTTCACCGCATAACTCATCCGGCGCAGTCCCCTCCCGACCACCTGTTCGCACAGCAATTGGGTGCCGAAGGCCCGCACCCCCAGGATGTGGGTTACCGTTTGGGCATCCCAGCCCTCGGTGAGCATGGAAACACTGACCACGCATTTAACCTGCTCGCCCAGCCTGCCCGGCTTGCCGATGGTGTTCATCACCTCGCGCAGTAGGTCTTCATCGGTCAGTTTGTCGACATCCCGGCCGGGGAAACGGGTTCGATATTCGTTCTTGAATTCCTCAATCTCCCGGGCGGCCATCCTTTTAAAGTCATCCGTCATCGATTCGCCGGATTCCAACTGCCGGCTGTCCACCAGGATGGTGTTGGGTCGATGCAGCCAGTTGCCATTTCCGTCATCGTTGCGGAAGATTGGAAGCGCCCCGGATTGGACAACGGTTTTTTCGCCAATCGGCTTTTCCCAGCCGGCGATGTAATCAAAGACCATTTTTGAAACGTTGGTATTGTTACAGACCACAATAAAAACCGGTGGGGTGATGCCGCGTTCCCTGGCTTCCTGGTTTCTTTCCCAAAGTCGGTAATACTTTTCGTAGTTGCTGTAAAGGCTGTGCAGTGCGCCCTGCAGCGCAGCCGGAATGCGTGGCTCGCCCTTTACTTCTTCGGTTTTTCGGCCTTTTTTCGGCAGGTCCTCCCGTATCCGCAACCACAGGTCGCGGTAAGTGGGCTGCTGGTCTCCCATCATGGCGTCGTCCGCCACCGGCACCCGGGGCACCTTTACGATGCCAGCCTCAATGGCATCGATTAACGAGAAATCCGATACCACCCAGGGGAACAAAGTGCCTTCCTCATAGCCGGAACCTCGCAGGAAGAAAGGTGTCGCCGAAAGGTCATAAATCGTCTTGATGCCGATCTTGTTCTTGATGGCTTCCAACCCGTTGATCCAAATCCGGGCTTCCTTGTCCCGTTGTTTGGCTTCCAGCAGCTCATCGCCAGCCAGTTTTTCCTTCTCGCCATCCGGCTTCCGCCGGTAGCAGTGGTGGGCTTCATCGTTGATCACAAGGATGTTCTTTTTTGTTCCCAATTCCCGGCACACCCGCCGCACCATCTGGTCTGGTGTTTCGGTGAATTCACTGCCTTCTCCATCCGCCAGCAGGGTTTTGGTTAACCTGCCCGCTGCAATTTTTTCCTTTAACTGCAGGGTGTGAAAATTGGTAATGATGATCTTCGCCTGCCCTAACTTTTCAAAATCCTGGGCTGGCAGAACATCCCGCTGGCGGTAATAATTTTGCGGATCGTTGGGCAGCAACACCCGCAGCCGGTCTCGGATGGTGATGCCGGGTGTCACAACCAGGAAGGCGTTGGAAAAACGGGTATCCTGGGGGTTGGCCAGTTTGTTCAATGTCTGCCAGGTGATCAACATGGCCATCACCACTGTTTTACCGGTTCCAGTGGCCATCTTCATCGCCAGGCGGGGCAGGCCGGGGTTGGCCGTATCATTCGCCTGGCGCAGCGTATTCTCGATCCAGGCGTCCCCAAATTTTCCGGCGGCCTCCGTCAGGTAGATGATCGTTTCCAGGGCTTCCACCTGGCAGAAGAAGAACTTCTTTTCGCGCTCCGGGTTTGTCCAGTATCCCAACAAGCGGGAGGTAACCGGGGTGATGCCTTGGTAGCCACCCTTCCTCCATAACGATACTCTCTGGCGAATTTTATTGATGTCTTCGTTCTCTTTGACACGTTCCTTTGTCCACTCGGTTTCAAACAGGCTGGTCTGCCCGCCTTTTTTCTTCGGTTTGGCGATGGGAACGAAATAGGAACTGGAACGGCGTCCCTCAACCACGTCGTTGGTAATACCCTCTTTTCCAAAGCGGAAATGACGTGCTGGCTCTAAAAATGGGGAATTGATGACCGGGTTTTCGATCACGACTTGTGGCATGTATTTAACTCCCTCCTTAAATTAAACCAAAATGCAGAATTCAGTTGAAACTCCAAAAAACCGGTCTCCTGGAATCATAACTGAATGGTCAGGCAAAACGCTGAATATTAGTATACAACATTTGAAATGGGTTGGGGTGCATTCAAATTTTTTCCTCAGTGAACGAACAGGGTTAACTTAAGGGAAATCATCCTGGTTTATCTTGTACAATAATATGAAGGTTGCAAGTATTGCCAGTCTTTGGAGGGAATATGGATACAACGATGGCATTTAATATCCTGGTCCAATCCATTTGGGACGATCTGGATCAGGTGCAAAAGGCAGGCTCAGAACATTTCAAAACAGGTCAAATGCAAAAGGTGCGGGATGCTGCCGACCGCGCTGATGGGTTGCAGGATATTCTGGAAACGATTATCAAGGCACAGGAACAATGGAAACGGGTTATGCAAGGCACTGTACCTATGGGTGTTAAAAAACCTCCCGTTAAGAGGGTTGAAAAACTTCCCCGCGGTAGAAGGACACCCGAAAGCCTTTTCCGTCTGCCTGTTTTACAAGTGCTGGTGGATCTGGGGGGTTCGGGGGAAACCAAAATCGTTTTGGATCGTGTCGGAGAGATGATGGCGAATATTCTGAATGAATATGACAGGCAAATGCTGCCTACGGGCAAAGAGATACGCTGGCGGAACACGGCTATGTGGGCAAGGGCAGACATGGTTCGCGAAGGGCTAATGAGCAATCAATCACCGGTTGGTTTATGGGAGATCACAGAGGAAGGAAGAGAATATCTGGAAAGAAACTGTTGAGTTGTGCAATTGCAGGGTGCGCCATCTTTTGTCGCACCGTGTTTCCCATCATCCGGCATTCGCCACCCCTTAATCTCCCCAACCTGTCAGGAAATTGCTTCGTCAGCCGCAGTCCACCTTCGCTCTGGTGGTGTATGCTCCGCAATCGCAAAGACATGGGCTATCGTCCATGGTCGTTCGTCGTTCTTCTCTTCCCCCCTCGGCGCCTGGTCAATTTGTGTTCCATGGTCAGTGGTCCATGGTCTTTGGTGATTCGTGGTTCCCCGCGCTCGCCTGGCCTCCTGGTGCTGTTCTCAAAGCGCCCTGTACGGGCGTTTCGGGCTTCGTCGTTCGTGGTTGGGGGTGCATGGTTCAAGGTTCAATCTTTTCCTTGTCCCCCATTGGTGAAATGGATAGGGAAAACTGGGGATATTGATAATTGCCATTATGGCAACCATGTTCTATTATGGTTTTGGCAGGTCCTTTACCCCCTGCTGGAAGGATCATCCATGCCCAAAAATCCCCATTCCAACCGCCCCCGTGGAGCCCTCGCCAAGCGCGCCCGTGGGGCTCCTCTCGGCAACACCAATAATTTGAAGCACGGCTTCTACTCCCGCCGCTTCTCCCCTGCCGAGCGCCGCGACCTCGCTGCCCTTTCCGGCCACGATCCCTACAGTGAGGTCCTCATGCTGCGCACCATGCAGCGCCGGCTCTTTGAAAAGACCGTCAATGTCGAGGATATCGAAGAGCTCCGCCTCCTTCTCTACACGTTCTCCAAGGCCTGCCTCACAATAGACCGCCTCCTGCGCACACGCCTCCTCATCGAACCCCCCGAAAATCCCCTTCAGGCTTTTCTCTCCCAGGCTCTCGAGGAAACGCTCGAAGAACACCGTGCCCGCCGCCCCACGTACCAGGTCCAGGAAGGGTTCCTCCCGCATGAAGGTGAAAATGGTGCCTCCCCCCCGGGAACGAATTGAACCGGTTTTGAACCGCGGTTCAATTCACCTGGTTCCTTTTCACGCGTCGTTATGGGTCGTTTATTGAATGGACGAAAGACTCGTGCACCATGTTTACCGGCGCTCATCATCCAATGTACAATATTCCCATGCCGCTGATGTGGCTTTCGCTGGCCTTCCTGCTCGGCATCCTGGCGGCCTCCCTCTTCCCGCTGCCCTGGGCGGCCTGGCTGGGGCTGGGGTGCGGCGGGGTGTTCCTGGCCGTCGTGGAACGGCGGCTGCGGCCACAGGTTCCGTTCCTGCTGCGGTTGCAACGGCATTCCCGCCTGGCCCTGGGCGCCCTGCTGGCGGCCTTCTTTTTCGGCGCTGCCCGCCTGCAGGCTGCCCTGCCGGCGCCAACCCCCCACGATGCAGCCTGGTACAACGGCCGCGGCGACCTGCGCCTGGCCGGCGTGGTGACCGCCCCGCCGGACGTGCGGGAGCGCAACGTGCGCCTGCGGGTGCGGGTTGAGGGGATCACCCCCGCCGGCAGGCGTGAGGCCATTCCGGTCAGCGGCGGGGTGCTGGCGGTGGTGCACCGCGGCGGGGAATGGCAGGTGGGCGACCGGGTGCTGCTGATCGGTCGGCTGGAGACACCGCCGGAGAACGAGGATTTCTCCTATAAGGATTACCTGGCCCGCCAGGGGCTGCATTCGCTCATGGAATACCCGGGCGTTTTGCAACGCACCGCGGCCACCGGCGGGCAGTTCTGGTTCCAGCGCGGCCTGTTCCGCCTGCGGCAACAGGCGTATGACTTCATCAACCGCTCCATCCCGCAGCCGGAAGCGGCCCTGCTGGCCGGCATCCTGCTGGGGCTCGACGACGACATCCCGCCCTCGCTGATGGAGGCCTTCCGCGAAACCGGCACCAGCCACATCATCGCCATTTCCGGGTTCAACATCGCCATCCTAGCCGGGCTGTTCGGCATGTTCACCCGCCGCCTGCTCCCGCCGCTGCCGGCGGCAGTGGCCGCCGTGGCCGGCATCGCGGTGTACTCGCTGATGGTGGGCGGGCAGGCGTCGGTGGTGCGGGCGGCCATCATGGGTGGCATGGGCCTGTTCGGGCATGTGCTCGGTCGGCGGCAGTCCGGGCTGAACAGCCTGGCCTTCACGGGGGCCGTGATGTGCCTTTTCAACCCCCTGCTGCCCTGGGACGCCGGTTTCCAACTTTCCTTCAGCGCCACGCTCGGGCTGGTCCTCTTCGCCGAGCCGTTGCAGGAGAGCTTCATCCGGCTGGCGGAACGCTTCGTGGCTGCCGGGACCGCCCGCCGCCTGGCTGGGCCGGTGGGGGAATACTTCCTGTTCACCCTGGCCGCCCAGGTGACGACGCTGCCGGTGCTGGTGGCAACCTTCGGGCGGCTTTCGCTGAGCGGGCTGCTGGCGAACCCGCTCATCCTGCCGCTGCAGCCGGCGGTGATGATCCTTGGCGGCCTGGCGGTGATCGGCGGGCTGGTCTTCGAGCCGCTCGGCTGGTTGCTTGCCCAGGCCGCCTGGCTGCCACTGGCCTACACCACCCGGATGACCGAACTGCTGGCGCGGATGCCCGGCGGGATGGTCGCCAGCGGACCGCCCGGGCCCCTCAGCCTGGGCCTGTACGCCCTGCTGGTCGCCCTGCTGGCATCCCGGCCGCCATTGAAAACCATCCGAAAATGGATCCCCATGGCGCTCCTGCTGGCCCTGTTCACCCTGGCGGTCCTCGCCTGGAAAACGGTGGTGGCAGCCCCGCAGGGGCGATTGAGCATCGTCCTGCTGCCGCTGCAGGATGGGCCGGCCCTCCTCATCCGTTCGCCGGCAGGCGGCCGCGTGCTGCTGGAGGGCAGTTCCAGTTCGCGCGAACTGGGGAGCGCCCTTGCGCGCCGCCTGCCGCCGCTGGATCACCGTCTGGACGCAGTGGTGCTGGCCAATGCCAGCGGGAATGCGCTGGAAGGGCTGCCGGTGACCCTGGAACGCTTCCCGCCCGGCCTGGTCTGGGCGGCGCCTTCCATGCAGAAGTACCGCCGCTGGCAAGACCTGCAAACCTGGTTCCAACACCAGGGGACATCCCTGGACGTGATGGAGCCCGGTGAAACGCTTGACCTGGGCGGCGGGGTGCGCCTGGAGGCCCTGCAGGTCAACCAGCAGGGCGCTGCCCTGTTGGTGCGGTGGGGGCGTTTCCGGGCGCTTTTCCCGGGCGGGGCGCCGCCCCAAAGCCTGCCGGAAGGCGCCACGGCCGGGCTGCCCGTCATCGTGCTGAGCGCCCGCGACCTGAAGGAGGGCGGTTTTGCCCCCTGGCAGGAGAGCCGGCCGCTGCTGGGGGTGGAATGCGACCCGCGGCAGGATGACCCGGATTGGCTGGCGCTGGAGCGTTACGCCTGGCTGGAGATCCGCAGCGACGGCGAACGGATGTGGGTGGAGGGAGGCAGGCCAGATTAGAACAGGTGGGGGAAGAGGCGAAGAAGGATGCTGGAAGCGCCAAGCACCAGGAGCAGCCGGTTGAGCACCTTGCCGGCCCAGCACCAGACGAAGAAGGCAACCACCTTCATGCGCAGGGAGCCGGCGACCAGCCCGGCGGTATCGAAGAAGGGGTTGGGGATGAAGGCCATCAGCAGGATGACCAGGCCGCCGTACCTTTGCATCCAACCCTTTACCCGCAGGTACCAGGGCTGGTTCTCGATGAGGACGTTGCCGCCAACGCCGGCGGCATAGGCGGAAAGTTCGCCCAGGGCGGCACCGGTGGCAGCCACCAGCGCCAGGATCCACGGGTTCAACAACGGTGAGATGGCCGTGGTGACGGCCGAACCGGGGATGGGCAAGATGATGGTGGCATTGGCGATGAGTTCGACCAGGAAGATGCCCGGGTAACCATAGTGCGACAGGGCGGCCACCTGGTGGCGGTACCTGTACGCCATGGCAGTGAGCAACACAACCACGAGGACCGCCACGACACCAATGACGGCCCTGGTCCTCTTTTCCTTTGGCGATGAGCCGGTGGTCTTCTCCATGGCAGGTCCCAACGGAATTATAACGGATTTGGGTGCGGGGGCGGCCCAAAAGCCCTGGAGGCATGGATCCGTTGTACAATCAGGTCAATCCAACCCGCTGGAGGTCAGCATGCCGCTTTACCTGGATTCCGCCATTCCATCCGACGCCGAAGCCGCCGCCAAACTGGGCTGGGTGGCCGGGGTCACCACCAACCCCACACTGCTGGCGCGGAGCCCGCTCCCGCCGGAGGAGACGCTGCAGGCGCTGGCGCGGGCGCTGCCCGGGCCGATCTTTTACCAGTTGACCGCCCCGGATGCCGATGGGATGCTGGCTGAGGCTGAACGGGCCGCGGCGCTCCTGCAGGAGCGCCTGGTGTTAAAGATCCCGGCGACCGCGGCGGGGTTTGAAACCGCCAGCCGGGCGGCCGGCAGGCCGAAACTGAGCCAGGCCCGGCGGGCGATCACCGCCATCTACACGCCGGCGCAAATGCTGACCGCCTGCGCCGTGGACGCTGATTTTGCCCTGGTGTACCATCACCGCATACTGGACCTGCCCGACGGTGTGCTCCTGATCGACGGGATGACCGAGGTGCTTAAAGGGTGCCGAACGCAAGCCATGGCCGCCAGCATCAAGTCACCGGAGGAAGCCGTGGCAGCCTGGCGGGCCGGCTTCAGGCACCTGACCATACCACTGGGCGTGCTGCAGGCGCTTACGGACAGTAAGTTGAGCCGGAAAGCGGTGGCGGATTTTAAGCAGAACGGCATTGGCCTCTGAGGGGTTCGTTCTCCTGCGCGGTGCAAAGGGGAGCGCTGCGGCCTTTCCGGGAAGGCACCGGGGCCGAGGGGCATCCGGCCAGCCGGATGCAACCGGTGAAATGAACATCTGCAGAACTGGCACAATCCTTGACTTCTGTACTATCATTAAGCCAGCAGGAACATTAACGGTGAAGGTTGTAAAAAGGAGGACCAGATGCGGAACGTATCGGAGATCCTGGCTGTGATCCTGGGGGGCGGAAGGGGCAGCCGCCTTTTCCCCCTCACCGAGCAGCGCTCCAAGCCCGCCGTTCCAATCGCCGGCAAATACCGGCTGATCGACATCCCCATCAGCAACTGCATCAACTCCGGCATCTACCGGATCGCGGTGCTGACGCAGTTCAATTCGGTCTCACTGCACCGGCACATCACCCGGACGTACCAGTTTGACGCCTTTCACATCGGGTGGGTGCAGGTGTGGGCCGCCGAGCAGACCATCCTGAGCGCCGACTGGTACCAGGGGACGGCTGACGCCGTCCGCAAGCAGAAAATGGAGATCCGCTCCACCGGGGCAGAGGATGTGTTGATCCTGGCCGGGGATCACCTGTACCGCATGGATTACGCAGCCATGGCCAAATTCCACTGGGAGAAGGAAGCCGACATCACTGTGGCCGTTCAGCCGGTGGCGACCGAGAGTGCCGGTCGTTTTGGCATCCTGAAGCGTGACGCGAACCAGCGGATCACCGATTTTGCCGAGAAGCCCAAAGACCCCGCGGTGCTGGAGAAAATGATCAGCCGGGATGACCCGGAGCGCCCCCTGCTGTGCTCCATGGGGATCTACCTGTTCAAGACGGATGTGTTGTTCGAACTTCTTAAGAACAGCCGGTTTGACGATTTTGGCGGGGATGTGATCCCGGGATCCATTGGGAGCCACGCGGTATACGGCTTTGATTTTGATGGCTTCTGGGAGGACATCGGGACCATTCGATCGTACTATGAGACCAACCTGATGCTGACCCGGCCCGGGTCCCACTTTGATTTTTTTGACGCCCAGAACCCCATTTACACCCACCCCCGCTTTTTACCCGGTACAACCGTGGAGCAGAGCGTGCTCGAGGATGTGCTGCTTGCCGAGGGATGCTGCATCCGCCAGGCGCATCTGCGCCACTCGATCGTCGGTGTTCGCAGCCAGGTGCGAAGCGGCGCCGAGGTGGTGGACAGCATCCTGATCGGGAACGATCATTATGAAAATGAGTTGGATGAAAAGCACGAGATTCCAATCGGGATCGGTGCCAACTGCCACATCGAGGGGGCGATCATCGACAAGAACACCCGCATTGGGGAGGGGGTGAACATTCTGCCCTTCCCGCCTGGGATGGACATCAACGGCAAGAGCTGGTACGTGCGGGACGGGATCGTGGTCATCCCGAAGGGCGGGGTGATCGCCCCGGACACCTGCATTTGCCCCGGGGAGGAAATCCAAACCATAAAGCCGCTCATCGATTGAGCGGCTTTACGCTGATTTAGGGGCGTATTTATTTTGCTTTAACCGTGATGGTCTTCGGACGGACCTCTTCCGCCTTGGGCAGGGTGAGGGTGAGAACGCCGTCCTCGAATTCCGCCTTGGCCTGGTCGGCGATCACCGGCACGGGCAAGGTAATGGAGCGGGAAAAACTGCCGTAGTTGCGTTCGCGAATGTGGTAAGTGGCTTCCTTGTACTCCTCTTCCTGCTTGATCTCACCGCGCATGGTGAGGGTTTCACCGGTGACGGACAACTGGAGGTCATCCGGCTTGATCCCCGGGAGGGTGGCCTTGATGATGACTTCATTTTCCGTCTGGACCATATCCAGGTTCGGGAAGCCCATCTCCCGAAGCCCGAAGGGCCGGTCATAAAAATCCTGCAGCATGTTGTCCATCATATCGCGCATCGACATCATCTGCCGCATGGGACCCCAACGAACAATGTTTGACATGGCAACCTCCTTTCAATACGATAGCCTGTCCATAATTCAGGGCACATCATTTCGGGTACAATCACCCGACACAATTCCAGAATAATCATTGAATAATAGAAACCGATTAACGAATTATTAGATATCCATAAAAAAAGCCTGCCCCAGCCCTACAGCCGACATCGATCCGGCAATCCGGTTTTATCCTGAATAATTGGCTTTTGCATACAAGAGAACACGGCATTCCTGGGGACGACCGTGAGTTACGGATGTGGCAGCGGGGTGATGGTGAGCAGGGGCATGAACACCCAGTTGGGGTTGATCGCCAGCATGCTTCAACAGGTGCATGAGGAGGAAACACCCCTGTAAAAACGCCTGGACAGGCTGGGCAGGACCCCTGGCTGGGCTGCACGGGCAGTGTGCGGGCTGGTGTTTGGGGTGGGGCTGGCCCGCAGCAACCTGTCACTCGAAGCCATTACAGCCATGTTCATGGTTGCGGTCAGCCTGATCATTGCAGCGGTTCCGGAAGGGTTGCCAGGCGTGGTGACCATCAGCCTGGCCACGGGCATTCGGGAGATGGTGCGGCGGAATGCCATCCGGACTCGAGAAATGTTGGGGTAACAACCCCGGAGCGCCCAACCCTGCCAGGAGAATGGAAAAGGGTGAAACCTCGTGCCGGCCGGGAGACCAAAGAGCCAGAATATTCCCTCCAAATACAGGTTGAGATCAGGGGATGGGAAAAAGGTCTCCAATTGATAGAACCCTGCAGGTTGTTATTGAAGGGTCACCTTAAGGCAAGGCGGATGGGGGAAAAGGTTTGGCGATGGATGCTGCAAGGCCCCAGCAACTGCAGTGCACTGCGGTGGCGGGGAGTGCCATAGCCTTTATGGCTGGCAAAGCCGTAACCCGGCCACTTTGCATCCAGGGTGACCATGCAGGCATCACGCGCAACCTTGGCCAGCACTGAAGCGGCAGAAATGGAGAGACTGCGGGAATCCCCCCTGATGAGGGCCTGTTGGGGGAGGTCCACCTGGGGCAGGTGTAACGCATCGACCAGCAGGTACTGCGGCCCGGCAGGCAGGGCCTCCAGGGCCCGCTGCATGGCCAGGCGGGTTGCAGCAAGGATGCCAAGGTCATCGATCTCCCGGCTGGTGGCTGCACCAATTCCCCAAGCTGAGGCCACCGCCTGAATGACAGGAGCCCAAATGGCCCTCTGGCGGGGGGTCATCCGCTTGGAATCGCGCACACCGGCAAGCCGGCTGGCAACAGCGGGGTCGGCAGGAAGGACCACGGCGCCGGCATGGACAGGCCCAGCCCAGGCCCCACGGCCGGCCTCGTCCAGGCCGGCAACCGCCAGACGGCCGTTCTTCCAGCAACCGATCTCCATTGACAGGTCAGGGCTTGATGGTGGTTGAGCGATCATAGAGGCCGCGGCGGCCATTCGTGCGGATGTTGACCAGGTCCATGGCCATGCGAAGCGAATCCCGCATGACCCGCACCTTGCTGCCCGGGTTGTAGTACCAGGGTACGGGGACCTCGCGGATGCGATAGCCCCGCCTGGAGGCAATGAAAAGGAGTTCCACATCAAAAGTCCAGCCCGTGATGGTTTGAAAAGGGAAGATGTCTTCCACAGCCGGGGCGTGAAAGCACTTAAAGCCACACTGGGTGTCCTGCAACCCCGGCAGGGCGATCCAACGGACCAGGGCATTAAAAATTCGGCCGGTAAAATGGCGTATTGAAGGCTCGTTGTAGCGGACTGCGCCGGCGGCCTCGCGGGAGGCGATGGCAATATCCACCCCTGCCAGTTGGGGCGGCAAAAAACGGTTCACCTCTTCAATGGGCATGGAAAGATCAACGTCGGCGAAAAAGCGGTATTCTCCGGTGGCTTCGAGCATTCCCCGTTTGACGGCCAGGCCTTTGCCGCGGGCATCTTCGTGGATGACTCGCAAGCCTGGCATGCGGTCCGCATATTCCCTGGCGATTTCAAGCGTCCGGTCGGTGCTGCCGTTCTCAACCACCAGAATCTCAGAGGAATACGCCTGCCTGCCAAGAAACTCATTCACCTGGGCCAGAGTTTCCGGCAGGCGCAGTTCTTCATTGTGGGCTGGAAAAACGATGGATAGGAAGGGATTTGCCATTCTTTGATCGTCGGGCGGTCTTCCCATTCACCACCGGAAAGGTTAGAAGATCGGAGTGTCCCGCAGGTCGTCCCTGCCGGCGGGCGATCCTTCCGTGGCGATGAACTGCCTGCCTTTTTGCCCAACCAGGCGAAGCGGATGACCAGGCTCAAAGGTGGCACCCCAGAACTCCCGGCGGCTGCCGGTGGTGATGCGCCGGCCAGCCTTTAGACGCTGGATAAGATCGTCCCGGCTGACGAGGAGACGGTCCGAAAATACCGAGCCGCGGCGTTCGAACATGCGAACCAGGATCAGTTTTCCATCCGGTGAATAGCGGGCGGCCTCGACCAGGCCATCGATCTTTTTTGCCATGAACTTCGGGGGTCCTCCCTTAACAGGGGTGATTTTGGTCTAAAAGACAGGTCGGGGTGGGCGGACTTGAACCGCCGACCCCCGCGTCCCAAACGCGGTGCGCTGGCCAACTGCGCTACACCCCGGCAGCTAGAGTATAATCCGAAGGTAGTTCACACGTCAAGGAGGCAAGCGTGAGCGTTTGGCAGACCCGGAAATCACCTCCCTGTCACAGGCATCGCACCAGCGGGTTTTTTTCAATTTCCGGGGTCCTTTTTCTGGCCTTAACGGCCGTTTTTTTCTCCGGGTGCGCACCAGCCCTGTCAGCCAACCCCCAGCCTCCTCCTGCTCAAATGGAGTTGGCAACCTTCACCCCTCCGCCCACACTGACCGCGGTCCCCTCCTTCACACCGGTTCCGTTGGTGCCCACAGAGAGACCCTGCACCGAGACCAAAGGACAGATCGTTACCGAGGAAGTACCGAGCACGCGGGTATCCAACCCGATCATGGTAAATGTGTACCGTCCGCCTTGCCTTGATCACCTTAAGGATGGGCAACTGCCCGTCCTTTACCTGCTGCACGGGCAATCCTTTAAACAGAACCAATGGGAACGGCTGGGAGCCACCCTGATCGCGGACCGGATGATCCGTTCGGGGAAGACCCCGCCGTTCCTGATCGTGATGCCTTTTGAAGCCTATTCCTTGCAGGACCCCAAGGAATCAGTATACGGAGAGGCCGTGGCTGAGGAGATCGTGCCTTGGATCGATGACCATTACGACACCTGCGCCAAAAGGGAGTGCAGGCTGATCGCCGGGCTCTCGCGCGGGGCTGCCTGGGCGATGAAACTGGCTTTTGTGCGCTGGGAGTTGTTCGGTGCCGTAGCGGGGCACAGTTTTCCACCCTTCAGGGGGGATTGGAATATGTTCCCCACCTGGCTCTCCAAGATCCCCAGGGAGCAATACCCCAAGATCTACCTGGACACGGGGATTTATGATCAGGATCTATCGGCAACCATCCAGTTCATGGGGCGATTGAACCAATACCTGGTTCCCTTTGAATGGCACCTGAACGAGGGTGCCCATACGGAAGCATACTGGAGCGCCCACGTGGAGGAATACATGGACTGGTACGTCCATGCGGTATTTGACTTGGACACCCTTGAGTGACTTGAAAAACCGTCCCTTTCCCGCCCAACCTGCGATTGTGGCAATGCTCGGGCTGGCTGCCTCGTTGGGCATTGCGGCCGCCTTTCTGAGCATACCGCTGCCGCGCCAGGTGGGACTGACGATGCGCTACAGCCTGCTGTTGACCCTGCCGCTGGTGGTATTTGTTGTTGCTGTTTGTTTTCATTTGCCGGGATACCTGGGCAGGTTCCTCTCCTTAACGGCCGTAATGCTCTTTTTTGCCCTGCCCGTCTCCGGGTTGTGGGCATCAGGACAGAGCGAGCAATATATCATGGGGGGCATCTTCCCCTGGTCGGATGCGCAGTTATATTACCTGGACTCCCTGCAGTTGCTGAACGGGAAATTGATGTCTTCCTTCTCAGCGGGCAAACCGCTTTACCCGGCAGCCATGGCTGCGGTGCTGGGGTTGGGGCAATATCACCTGCCCCTGGCGCTGGGGTTCTGGACGCTGCTGGCGGGGGCGGCCACCCACCTGGCAGGAAGGGAAGTGCAACGGTCACACGGCAGCCTGGCCGGAGCCTGCCTGGTGGGGCTTTTGTTCTGTTTTTACCGCCGGTTCAGCGGAACAACCATGACCGAGAACCTGGGCTTTCCACTGGGACTGCTGGCGTTCGCCGCTCTTTGGCGGGCGGCCTATTCCCACAGGTTTGCCTGGGCTGTCGGAGGTGTTTTCCTGCTGACGCTGGCGCTGAATGCCCGGCAGGGCGCCTACTTTGCCCTGCCACTCATTGCCGCCTGGGCCGGGTGGCTGTGCCGCGGGGGTCGTCGGTTCTCCTGGAAAATTCTATTGGCTTGCCTGGGGGCGATTCTGGCCGGGTTCCTGATCAATTCCATCATCCAACGAACAATCGTTGAACCGGGCGCAGGTGCGAATTACCAGTTGGTGTACCACCTGTACGGCCTGGTGACCGGAGGACAGGATTGGACTACCATTACTTACGACCAGCCCGAGCTCTTCTCCCTGCCACAGGAGGAGTTCATCCAACAAGGGCTGCTTCTAATCTGGAACCTGTTCAAGAAGCACCCGGGGCTGCTGGTAAAAGGGATCCTTAAACACCTGGGGGATTATTTTTGCAGCCCGGACCGGGGAGGGTTTTCCTATCTGGACAGCTTGAGCCTGCAAGCGACAGGCGTGTTGCGGGCAATCCTTTTCGGGCTTGCCGGAGCGGGCCTGGCACGAGGATTCCGCCGGAACACGGCACAACCAGGCATGCTGCTGCTGGCCGTAACAGCCATCGGCATGCTTGCCTCCATCCCAATCGTCCCGCCGGGCAGCACCTTCCGCATGCGCCTGTATGCCGCCACAATATGGGCGGAGGTCCTGTTGCCAGTGCTGGGAGCCACCTGGCTTTTGGACGGGATTCCATCCGCCTGGAGGCAGGGATGGAATAACAGGATGCCAACCCCGGCCAGGGTGCCGGAGTGGGTGCTGGCCACGGCCTGTATATTCCTGGCCGTGTTCAGTACGACCAGCCCACTGCTTGCCAAGGCCCTGGCAAAACCAGCACTCCCACCGCAAACAACCTGCCCCAATGAACAGGAGTCGGTGGTCCTGCGGAAGGCGCCGGGGAGTTACCTGGTGCTGGTTGGTAATGATGATCCGCGTGAGGGGTGGATTCCGTTCATCCGCCTGAACTTCTTCAAGAACAAGGTGCACAACCTGGCCAATTTTGAGATCTTCCCGGAGTTTGACCGGCTGGAGGAGCCGACAGCACTCCTGTTCCATCTCAATCTCCTTGGCGGAGGTCCGGCATTGGTCTTCGCCGACCCTGGAATGCTCCCTGAACAGGACGGGCTTGTGGAAGTCTGCGGAAACCACACCCCGGAGCCAACCTGGCTGAGCACTTATTTTTTTTATGCCCGGAGCATTATCAGCCTGCCCTAACCTTCTGCTGCGACCCTGATATTCGGGCTGATATAATTGCCTGCATGGCTTTAACCCTTGAAGAGACCGAACACATTGCCAACCTGGCAAGGCTGGAATTAAGCCAGGAGGAAAAAGACAAGTTCAGGGAACAGTTATCCATCATCCTGGACCATGCAGCAAGATTACAGGCAATAGAGACCTCCAATATTCCAGCAACTTCCACCGTTCTGCCGCCAAACAGCGCCCTGCGAGCCGATGAACCGTGCCAGGGCCTCACCACCGAGCAGGTCCTTTTAAACGCGGCGGACACGCAGGATGGGCAGTTCCGGGTGCCGCCCGTCCTGACGTGAACCCCCATGACGGACCTGACAACCCTGTCCCTGGTCGAAATCTGTGATGGGCTGCGCAATAGCCGCCTCTCGTCACTGGAGGTCACCAGCGCGTTCCTGGAAAAGATGGAACACCTGGAGCCTTTCTTGCACGCATTCATCACGCCCACACCGGACATGGCACTGGAAGCAGCCAGGCAGGCAGACCGGCGGCTGGCTGGTCTGCGGCGGGTGGGCGAGGCCCTGCCCACCTTTCCACCCGGCATTCCACTGGCAATCAAGGATGTTCTTTGCCTTGAAGGGGTCCGCTGTACCTGCGGCTCAAGGATTTTGGAAACCTATCTCCCGCCATTCAGCGCCACCGCTGTTCAAAAATTGCTGGAAGCGGGGATGGTCCCGCTTGGAAAAACGAACATGGATGAGTTTGCCATGGGCTCATCCACGGAGAATTCAGCATACGGGCCGACCCGGAATCCTTGGCAGGCGGACCACGTCCCCGGCGGTTCCAGCGGTGGAAGTGCAGCAGCCGTGGCTGCCCGGATGGCCCCGGCTGCGTTGGGCACAGATACCGGCGGCAGTGTGCGCCAGCCGGCATCTTTCTGCGGGTTGACCGGCCTGAAGCCCACCTACGGAAGGGTTTCGCGATACGGCCTGACAGCCTTCGGTTCCTCGTTGGATACGGTCGGAATTTTTGCACACAGCGCCCGAGACGCAGCGCTGGTATTCCAGGTGATCGCCGGACACGACGCCAAAGACGCCACAACCTTTAACATGGCGGTGCCTTCATATAACTTCACAAAAAGAGGGGATATACCGGGCGTCCGCATCGGTATTCCAGAGGAATACTTCATCGACGGGATCCAGCCTGAAGTGGAAAACGGTGTCCAACAGGCGATCGAAGTTCTTCAATCCCTGGGTGCAGAAGTGCTCCCCGTGAGTTTGCCGCACACGCAATACGCCGTGCCAGTCTATTACCTGGTCGCATCGGCGGAGGCTTCGGCCAACCTGGCTCGGTACGATGGCATTCGCTACGGCCCGCGAGAAAAGGCGGATACCCTCCCGGACGTTTACTGCAAGACAAGGGGAAGGCGTTTTGGGGCCGAAGTTAAGCGACGGATCATGCTTGGAACTTATGCCCTTTCAGCCGGTTATTATGATGCCTATTACGGACAGGCCCAAAAAGTTCGGATGCTGATCCAGGCGGATTTCCAGGCCGCTTTTCAACGGGTGGATGTGATAGCCGCCCCGGTTACACCCAGCACTGCCTTCCAACTTGGGAAACACACCGACGATCCGCTGGCAATGTACCTGGAGGATGTATTTACCCTGCCAGCCAGCCTGGCCGGCATACCGGGCATCGCCTTCCCGGTGGGGTTTGACAGCCAGGGTCTGCCCATGGGGATGCAACTGATGGGCCCGGCTTTCTCAGAATCCCTGCTGATGGGGGTATGTGATGCCTTTCAACAGGCAACAATCTGGCACCTTCAAATACCACCCGCGCCCGGGTGGCAGGATGAATGTGACCGGTGAAGGATGACAATTGTGGGATGAGTTTCAACCGGAAAATGTTACAATGAATCAAATCCATTCACAAACAGAGGGTATATTCCATGCCTGAACCCCCAACGATCGTGATTCCCATGGCCGGACTTGGAACGCGCATGCGGCCACACACCTGGAGCAAGCCCAAGCCGCTGGTGGCATTGGCGGGCAGGACCGTGCTGGACCATGTGTTGTCCCAATTCAATTCGCTGCCCAATGTGGAAAAGGCAAAACATGTATTCATCATCAGCCCGCAGGGCTGGCAGATCAAATCCTTCATGGAAGAGAGTTACCCCAGGCGAAAGTGCTTCTACATCGTCCAGGAGGAAATGCGGGGGCAATCCCATGCCATCTACCTTGCTAGAAAACACCTGAAAGGCCCCATGTTGATGACCTTTTCGGACACCCTAATCGAGACTGACCTTTCCGAAATCAGCCAGGAAACAGCCGACGGCGTAGCCTGGGTGAAGGCGGTCCCCGACCCCAGGCGGTTCGGAGTGGCTGTGGTTGATGACAAAGGGGCAATCAACCGCCTGATCGAAAAACCGCAGGACAGAAAAAACAACCTGGCCCTGGTCGGTTTCTATTATTTTCAGGACAGCCAGGCGCTGATGACCGCCATCGAGGAACAGATGCGGCAGGGAACGATGTTGAAGAACGAGTTCTTCCTGGCCGACGCGATCAACATCCTGTTGCAACAGGGCAGTCGGATGCGGGTGCAGCCCGTGGAAACCTGGCTGGACGCCGGCATCCCCCAGGCGCTGCTGGAAACGAACCGGCACCTGCTGGCAAAAGGGCAAGACAACAGCGCCCAAGCAATCCAACCTGGAGTAGTGATCGTTCCACCCGTCTTCATCCACGAAAAAGCGAGGATCGTCCGTTCGGTGATCGGTCCGGACGTTTCGATTGACCGGGATTGCGAGATCGTTGACTCCATCATCCGGAACACCATCATCGGTGAAGGCACATCGATCAACCGGGTGTTCCTGGAGGATTCCCTGGTTGGAGACCGGGTGCACCTGGAAAACCGCCCCTGGGTGATGAACATGGGTGATGATGCATGGGCAGCCTTTTAACCGACCCGGTGCGGGCGCATGCCGGCAGCCAATACCCCGAACGCCCCCTTTCACTGGATTGGGAAGGGGAAACCCTGGAGGTTGATCGCATCCTCTCCCGGTGGAGAACCCCCGAGGGGCGCGCATTCCGGGTGAAGGTGGTGGACGGCCGTTGCTTTGACCTGATCTACAGCGAAGGGTCTGACAGGTGGAGCATACTGCCCCTCACAGGATCATGAATGGAGGAGACAAAATGCGCGATACATACCTTTCCAAAAAGACCGCAACCCTGAAACCTTCCGGGATTCGCAAGTTCTTCGACATTGCAGCGACCATGAAGGACGTCATATCGCTGGGCATCGGCGAGCCGGACTTCACCACACCGGATGCCATCCTGGATGCGGGGATCCGATCGCTTCAGCAGGGTGAGACCCATTACACCGCCAATTCCGGCATGGTCGAATTGCGGGAAGCGCTTTCCCGCCACCTGGACAAACTTTACGGGGTCCGTTACGACCCAGGGTCTGAGATTGTCATCACCGTTGGTGGATCCGAAGCCCTGTACCTGGCCTTTACAGCCCTGATCGACCCCGGCGACGAGGTGGTGATCCTGACCCCATGCTTTGTTTCCTACCAGGCGGGCGTGTACCTGGCAGGGGGTGTGGGGGTGGAAGTGCCCTGCCGGATGGAGGACAATTTCGACATCGATATACAAGCCGTTGAGGCAGCCATTACACCACGCAGTAAAGCCATCCTGATCGGCTATCCCAACAACCCCACCGGGGCGGTGGCCAGCCGCGAGAAATTAATCCAGATCCAACAACTGGCCGAAAAACATGACCTGATCGTGATCTCCGACGAGATCTATGACCAATTGGTGTACGGGCAAAAGCATGTTTGCTACCCCGCCATTCCCGGGGCCCGTGAGCGCTCGGTTCTGCTGGGTGGGTTCTCGAAAGACTACGCCATGACCGGCTGGCGCATCGGGTATGCGGCCGGACCAGCCGGGATCATGAACGGGCTGCTGCGTGTCCACCAATACACCATCATGTGCGCCCCAACCACAGCCCAAACAGCGGCCATCACGGCCCTGTTACATTGCGACGAGGATGTGATCCTAATGCGCGAAGAGTACGACCGGCGGCGCAAACTGATCGTGAACGGGCTGAACCGGATCGGCCTGCCCACATTTGAACCAAGGGGGGCATTTTATGCCTTCCCAAAGGTCTCGGTGACCGGGCTGGACGATGAAACCTTTGCCAACCGCCTGCTGCAGGAGGAACACGTTGCCGTGGTCCCCGGCAGTGCCTTTGGCGCCGGGGGGAGTGGGTTTGTGCGCTGTTCCTACGCCACCAGTTATGAGAAGATCGAAGAAGCCTTACTGCGCATTGAGAGGTTCGTGAAAAAACTGTAAGCACACACCGGCTGCAAACGTTGAATAAACCCCTTTGCCCGGCCATGCAAGTCGATTCACTCCAATTCCTGTTATTGGTTTGATCATTTGATGCCACCAGGAGATGTGATTCCCATGACCACCGCTTCGCCCCCTGAGAACAAAACAAATCAAAAGATCTGGGTCATCCTGCCTGTGGTTCTGCTTGCCATTTGCATGTGTCTGGGGCTATTGGCGGGCAGCGGAGGAACCGCCTATCTTTTGATGAATAAAAAGAGCGCTCAACCCACCCGCCGCCCCACGGCTTTTTCCACCCTGCCGCATGACCAGGATCCGGCCACACAGACCTGGCTGGTAATGATCTACAGTGATGCCGACGATCCGGTGCTGGAGGAAGACCTGTACTTCGACCTGAACGAGGCCGAGATGGTCGGATCCAGTGACCGGGTGACCATTATTGCCCAAGTGGATCGTTATCATGGAGGATTTTCGGGGGACGGAGACTGGTCTTCCACCCGGCGTTACCGGTTACAAAAGGATGACGACCTGAACACCCTGGCGTCAGAAATGATCGCAGACCTGGGTGAAGCCGACATGAACGACCCGGCAACCCTGGTGGACTTCGTCACCTGGGCGATCAGCACGTATCCTGCCGACCGCCACGTGCTCATCCTGTCCGACCATGGCATGGGCTGGCCTGGCGGCTGGACGGATGCCCAGTCCACACTGGATGAATATGATTACATCACCCTTAAAGAACTGGAAACCGCACTGGGTGAAATTATCCAGAAAACCGGCCTGCACAAGTTTGAATTAATCGGCCTGGATGCTTGCCTGATGGGCATGTTCGAAGTTTACAACACCCTGTCACCCTTCGCCAATTACGCCGTGGCATCCGAGGAGGTTGAGCCGGTAATGGGTTTCGCGTACTGGTACTTTCTGGACCGGCTGGTTCAGCGGCCGGAAATGAGCGGTGCAGAACTGGGCACAGCCATTGTTGAGGGCTATATTTCCCATGATCTGCGAATCCTGGACGATTCTTCAAGGGCGGCCTTGCTGAAATATGTGTACGGGACCTCTGCGGATGGCAGCATTGAGGAGACCATCAACCTGATTGGAAAGACCACCACCATTTCAGCGATCGACCTCAACCGGATGGAGGAGGTGAACAGCCGGCTGAATGACTTCGTCCTATTGCTGAAGGAAAAAGATCAGAAGCAGGTTGCCTCTGCCAGGGCTTACGCCCGCAACTACTACAATGCATTTGGCGACAACCTGCCCTCCCCCTACATCGATCTGGGTAATTTTGCCGGGATGGTGGCCCATAACCTGGGCATGGCGGATTTGGACCAGGCAGCCTCCAACCTGGCTGCCGCCATCAACCAGGCGGTGATTGCTGAGAAGCATGGAGATAACATGGAGGGATCATCAGGCATGTCCATCCATTTTCCGGTTTCCGAAGATTACTGGGATGAGTACATCGGTGCACCCTTTTACACCCTGATTACGGGCAGATCCGCGAGCATGAACCTGTGGGACGATTTCCTGGCCTACCATTATGCCGGGCAGGAATTTGGGCAAGGGGTCCCGCCGGTGGAATCCCAACTACCGGCTCCGGGCAGGGGAGAGATCAACATAGCCCCACTGACCGGTTCGGGCGGCGTAATCGACCGGGAAGGTACTTCCATTTTAAAAACCACGATCAGCGGCGACCAGATCGCTTATATTTACCTGGTAAGTCTGATACAGGCCGGCGACCGTTATTTCTATTACAGCATGGATTACATCCTGGGGGATTCAAGCCAGGAGGTGGGAGGGGTATCTTTTCCAATTTACGAAAGAGTTGACGGGAGCATACCGATCTCAATTAAATGGTCCCCCCGGGGCAAAGGTGTGTGCAATGGTGAGTTGTGCATGTTCGCTCTGGTTGTGCCGGAATCCTACCCTTCACAGGAGAAAAAGGGGTTGTTCTCACCGTTGAAGAAGGCATTGCATTTCCTTTTCCCCAGCATCTTCCCCGGCTCAAAAGACAAGATCGAAACCTATGCCGCTTTTGGAGAATATTTGTACAGCGACAGCCGGGTGCAATGCCCGGCGAAGATGATCTTTGATGTGAAGACGGGGAAATTGTTGCGCATTCTGAGCATAGCCGAAACCCAGGGCATGGGGGTATTGCGATATTCTGAGATCATCCCGCGCCCCGGTGACCAGTTCATCTTTGCCGACTACTGGCTTTCACCAGACGGCGGGATCGACTTCCATGCCAACCGCGAAACCGGCAACGTAATGACCTTTGGGGACGAGAAGATTTATTATGGGATCGGTGAGGCGACGACCGGCACGTTCGAAGTTGGCATCATGGTGGACGACATGGACGGAAACAGGATCATACGCACTGCCACCGTCCAGGTGACCGAATAAGACCCCGCCGGCAATCGATGAAGAAACCCTGATGGCACCTGCCCGGGACTTGATCTGATCTCAATGGAAGAACCATGAAATTTGAGGCTGTCATCGGACTGGAAGTCCACGCCGAACTGATGACCCGATCCAAGATGTTCTGCAACTGCCCGGTCGTCGATGCCACGCGGGCGCGACCCAATACAGCGGTATGCCCGGTTTGTGCGGGGTTCCCGGGCGTATTGCCGGTCGTCAACCGTGCGGCAGTGGAGATGGGCTTGAAGGTTGCCCTGGCCCTTGATTGCGCGGTGCAACCGAAGAGTTATTTTGCCCGCAAGAATTATTTTTACCCCGACCTGCCGAAAGGCTACCAGATCTCACAATATGAGTACCCGCTCGCCCGCGACGGCCGCCTGCCCATTCCGACCTCCGCCGGAGAGCGGATGATCCGCATCAACCGGGTACACCTGGAAGAGGATACCGGAAAGTTGACCCATATTCATCAAAATGGACAAACCTGTTCGCTGGTGGACCTGAACCGGGCTGGTGTGCCCCTGCTGGAGATCGTCAGCGAACCGGACATGCATTCCGTCGAAGAAGTGCGCCAATACAGTCACGAGATTCGCGCCTTGTTAAAAGCGCTGGGGGTAAACTCCGGGGACATGGAGCGGGGTGTGATTCGGTTCGAGGCCAATGTATCCGTCCGTCCGGCCGGGAGCGATACCCTGGGCACGCGGGTGGAGATCAAGAATCTGAACAGTTTTCGGGCGTTGGAACGGAGTGTTCAATTCCAGATTGACGAACAGATGGCGGCTCTTGAGGAAAAGCGCCCAGTACTGCAACAAACACTGGGGTGGGATGAGGGGAACGGAGTGACCTTCCTCCAGCGCAGCAAGGAAGAGGCACACGACTACCGCTACTTTCCGGAGCCCGACCTGCCCCCGCTGGTGATCGAATTGGAATGGCTGGAGCGGATTGCCGGTTACCTTCCCGAACTGCCAAACGCACGCCGCAAGAGGTTCCTGCGGCAATATAACCTGAAATTGGAAGACGCCATCCTTTTGGCGGCAGAAAACGAGACCGCCAATTATTTTGAGGAGGTGCTTCGAGCCAATCCATCCATCAGCCCAGCCATGGCTGCCAGGTGGGTCACCGGCGAATTGTTCGCCTGGATGAACGAAGAGAAAAGGCCGTTCAGTGAACTGAAGGTCACACCGGCAGGGTTTGCCAGGCTCCTGGAATTCGCCGCTTCCGGTGAGGTGAACCAGAATACCGCCAAAAAGGTGCTTTCAACCATGCTGGAAAGCGGGCAGGAGGCGGCGGATATCATTAAACAGGGCAGGTTGCGCCAGGTCTCAGACAACCAGGCCATCGCGGAGGCGGCGGCGCGTGTACTGGCCGAACACCCGGTGGAAGTTGCCAATTACCTGCAAGGCAAAACATCCCTGTTGAACTGGTTCTTCGGACTGGTGATGCAACGCATGGGCGGAAAAGCCAACCCGGAGATCGTCCATCATGAACTGGTCAGTCAACTCAACCAGGCGGGGGATGGATACAAATCATAGGCAGATGGCGACTTTCATCCATTGACGCTGCCGGTCTTTTTTGATAAGGTTAATTCATACCAAGAGCGGGTGAAGGGGTTGTTATACAAGGAAGACCTCCCTAAAACACATTCAACCGGGTGAAACCAAGCGGGGCACCCGGAAGTTTTTGCTTGGACCCTGCCCGAAGGGAATGTCCATAATTCAATTTTGAGTAAAGGAGAAACCGAATGGCTTCAACAACAAACGCGTTTGAGATGGCCCAGCAACAATTTGACCATGTTGCCGACCTGCTGCGCCTTGACCCGCAAGTGCGCGAGATCCTGCGCTGGCCGCTGCGTGAATTCCACTTTCGCATTCCTGTACGGATGGATGACGGCTCGATCCGGGTCTTCCAGGGGTACCGGGTTCAACACAACGATGCGCGAGGACCAAACAAGGGCGGAATCCGCTTTCACCCGGCAGAGACGGCGGATACCGTGCGGGCGCTGGCGACCTGGATGACCTGGAAGTGCGCCGTTGTGGACATTCCACTCGGCGGCGGGAAGGGCGGCGTGGTGGTGGACCCGGCAACGCTCTCCACCGGGGAGAAGGAGCGCCTGGTAAGGGGCTACATCCAGACCATCTGGAAAAACATTGGCCCGCGCAATGATGTGCCAGCCCCGGATGTTGGTACAACCCCGCAAATGATGGGCTGGATGATGGATGAATACTCGAAACTGTCCGGGCAATATACGCCCGGGGTGATCACCGGCAAGCCGGTGGGTGGCGGCGGTTCCCTGGGGAGGACAGAAGCCACCGGCTCCGGGGTGATCTACACCGTGCGGGAAGCCATGAAGCACCTGAAACTGGACGCCACCAAGTGCAGCGCGGCCATTCAGGGATTCGGCAATGTTTCACAACATGCGGCGATCGGCTTTTCCGAACTGCTGAAGGGCAAAGTCATTTGTGTTTCCTGCTGGGATCGCGATGACCGCTGCTCTTACACCTTCAGCAAGGCGGATGGCATTGACACACGCTTCCTGATCAGCATCACCGACCAGTACGGAACCATCGACAAGGCAAAAGCCAAGGCAGCGGGATATTCCATCGAGGAAGGTGAAGCCTGGATCGCCAAAGAGGTGGATGTGCTCATCCCGGCGGCACTGGAAGGCCAGATCAATGCGGACACCGTGAAGAAGATCCACAGCAAGGTGAAAATGATCGCCGAGGGCGCCAACGGGCCGACCACCCCGGAAGCGGATGAGGTGATCCGGAAGAGTAACATCTTCCTCGTTCCGGACTTTTTGTGCAACGCAGGCGGGGTGACCGTCTCGTACTTTGAAGGCGTTCAGAACGATATGAACTTTTACTGGCCCAAGGACGAGGTGCTGGCCAAACTGGATGAAAAGATGACCAGCGCCTTT
Source organism: uncultured Anaerolineaceae bacterium (assembly GCA_964420835.1). Lineage (GTDB taxonomy): Bacteria > Chloroflexota > Anaerolineae > Anaerolineales > Anaerolineaceae > CAYQUO01. The sequence goes on along the minus strand of CAYQUO010000004.1, from coordinate 159,284 downwards.
GCGGCTGTGCTGGAAATGTCTGAGAAGGAAAAGGTTTACATGCGGGATGCCGCCTACATGGTTGCCATCAGCCGGGTGGTTAAGGCCATGCAACTGCGCGGCTGGGTGTAGACACGGCTTGAACACGAAAAAAATGAGGCGGTCTCGTTCCGCCTCATTTTGTTTAATCCGGTAAAGCCTACTCTCCTTCCATCAGGGAAATCCATTCCTGAAGGCGGGTTTCCAGCCGGCTCTCGAGTTGGACGTACTCCCGTCCCAGGCGCTGGACGGCATCGCCATCAGCGGGGGGGTCTTCCAACTGCCGGCTGATGGCTGCAAGTTGCTCCTCGAGGCTGCTGATGGTCTCTTCCAGGGCGTCCAGTTTCAGTTGGCGGCGCTGGCGATTGTGCTTGCCTGTGGAGGAAGGCCTGACCGTTGGTTCTTTTTTCCCGACCGCTTTTTCCCCGGGGAGAGGTGGCCGGGGAGCCGGTGCGGCATCCGGCACACCCCGCAGGATTGCCCGGTATTCGCTATAGGTGCCGGCGAACACCTTCAGTTCCTCAGCGGCGGGCAACACCTCCCACACCTGGGTCGCCAGGGCATCGATCAGATAACGGTCGTGGGTGACCAGGAGGGTCGTGCCCTGGAAGTTGCGCAACACGGCCTGCAGGGCATCCTGTGAGGGGAGGTCGAGGTGATTGGTGGGCTCATCGAGCAGGAGCAGGTTTGAGCCCTGCAGGGCGAGAAGGGCCAGGGCCAGGCGCCCGCGTTCGCCGCCGGATAACGTTTCGACGGTTTTGAAGACATCATCACCGGTGAAGAGGAATTTGGCCAGATAATCACGCGCCTCTGCTGGGAGCATGTTGGGGGCAATGGATTCGATCTCCTGCATGAGGCTGAATTCCGGGTGCAGGTCTTCGTGGGCCTGGGCGAAATACCCAATCTGCAGGCTGGAGCCGAGGATGGCTTCACCGGCGTAGGGCGGCACCTGACCGAGGAGCGTTTTCAGGAGCGTGGTCTTCCCGGCACCGTTCGGTCCCAGGACGGCGGCACATTCGCCGCGCAAGAGGGTGAGGTCCGGGACCTGGTAGAGCGGTCTGCCCTCGCCCGGATAGCCGATCTGTAGTCCAAAGGTGCGGAGGACAAGGTCACCGGAGCGGCCGGCGGAGCCGAGGTCAAGGTGCAGCCGACGCGGGCTGCGCGGTGGCGGGGTGAGGGTTGATTCATCCATCAGGCGCTCCAGGCGCTTGCGCCTGCCCTGGGCCTGGCGGGTGTTCTGGCCGGCGATGTTCCTGCGGATATACTCTTCCTCTTTTGCAATGTGCTCCTGACGGGAACGGTACTCTTGAAGGCGCTGTTGGTTGCGAATGTCCCGTTGGTCCAGAAAGGCAGTGTAGTTGCCTCGATAGACTTCGAGACGGGGTGTCATCTCCCAAATGGTGCTGACCGTCTGATCCAGGAAATAGCGGTCATGGGAGACAATGACGGACGCACCGGGCCATTCCCTGAGGAAGGCTTCGAGCCATTCAATGGCCTGGATATCCAGGTGATTGGTCGGTTCGTCCAGGAAGAGAAGGTCGGGGTTCTCCAGAAGGAGTTTGGCCAGGCAGACGCGGGTGCGCTGGCCGCCTGAAAGGTGGTTAACAGGGCATTGCAGGTCATCGGAATCGAACCCGAGGCCGCTGAGCGTCTGACGAATGCGCTGCTCATAGGTATAGCCACCGAGGTGTTCAAATTCCGACTGGAGACGGCTGTAAGTTTGCAAAACCTCCCCGGCCATGGAGGCATCGCCCATGCTGGTTTCCAACCGGTTCAGTTCAGCCTGGCGGTCCTGCAGGTCGGCAAAGACCTGCATACTCTCCTCCCAAAGGCTGCGGGAGGAAGTCAAGGCGGCTTCCTGGGGAAGGAACCCCATGTGCAGGTCGCGCGCCCGATGCACGGCGCCGCTGGAAGGGGTCTCCATGCCCAGCAGGATGCGCAGCAAGGTGGTTTTTCCAACACCGTTGGCTCCCACCAGGCCGATGCGGGCCCGGCGGGGAATGCTGATGGAGATATCTGAAAACAGGTCCAGGGAGCCGAAGGACTTGCCGAGTTGCCGGGTGCTGATGAGGGACATTTGGCGGGCTTGCTCCTGCGCCGGGTAGTATACCATCATCCTCCCGGGGACACCCTGCCGTTCCAGTGTGCATGGCGCACAAGGGCCAAGGAGCCTGCAATATCAGATGGACACGCAAAGGACGAGGTTGGGAAGCCGGTTGGACGGCGGTTGCAGCCAAAAGACAAGAATCCCCAAGGCTGGCTTCCCGGGGATCCTCTTCCGATCAACGATTTTTGGGGTGGTTTTACTCGATCTGGAACACCAGGTAGTTTTCGATGCCGATCTGGTCTATCTGATCAAGTTGAGCTTCCAGCCAGTCGAGGTGAACTTCCTCGTCCACTAGGATGGACTTCAGGAGTTCATGGGTTCCGTTGTCGCCAAGGTCCGCCGACTGGCGGATGGCGTCATTATAGGCCTGGATGGCTTCGGTTTCCGAGATCCTGTCATTCTCCACCTGGGCTTTGACATCCCCGCCGATATGGATCTTTTTTAAGTTCGTCACAATCGGCAGGCCTTCAAGGAACAGGATGCGGCCGATGAGTTTTTCGGCATGCTTCATTTCATCAATGGCACGCTTTTCAACTGCTTCGTGCAACCGGTCGTAGCCCCAATCCGCGCACATCTCTGAATGGACCATGTATTGATTGATGGCGGTCAACTCGTCAGCCAGCAATGAATTCAGTGTAAGAATGAGTTTTTCGTTCCCTTTCATGTTTTTCTCCTTTTCGGTAAAAACAACCAATTATTGAGGGTTATGAAATGAGGGTCATTTGGCAAGCGATCAGCGGAACACTTGCCTACCATCATCTGAAAGCCATTCCTGTTCGTTTCATTGTAACACACCGGAGTTCAACCAACAGGCGCCTGATTGATCTGCGGATAATTCCATTTTCAATTCCCCATCGACACAACAACCATGACGGCAGCCGACGCCTTCAAATGAGAGGCGGCTGATATCCATAATCGGACCTGGTTTGTCCTTCCACCCAGACGCAATTGCGGCCGGCCTCTTTGGCTGCGTACATGGCCTGATCAGCGGCATGGACCAGATCATCCAAATTCAGGTTTTCTCCACCGAGCGTGGCCACGCCGATGCTGACCGTTGTCCACAATTGACGCTGACCAAGGGGCGTGCGAGCCTGCTCCACCGCCTTGCGGACCCGTTCCCCAACCAGTTTGGCTGTCTTCAGGTCCGTTTCGACCAACAAAGCAAGGAACTCATCGCCCCCGTAACGGGTCACCAGGTCGATCTCGCGGAGGGCTGACTGTATGGCACGGCTGACCGTCCGCAGGACCTGGTCTCCGAAGGCATGAGAATAGCTGTCGTTCAGTTTTTTAAAATGGTCGATATCGATGAACAAGGCTGACAGGGGATGTTCAAAACGGACAGCCCGTTCCACTTCCCGAGATCCCAACTCGCCAAAGCCCCTTCGATTATAGAGGCCTGTCATCTCATCACGAGTTGCCTGATCTTCCAGCCGGGCATATAAACGGGCATTTTCAATGGCCACGGATGCCTGTTCGGCAAACAGGCTGACCAGTTTTTTATCCTCCTCGCTGAATGTTCCGGGCCTGGAGGTATCCGCCACAGTGATAACGCCGATGACCCGGCCTTTAATTTTCAAGGGAACGCCCATGATCCTGTGGAACTGGAATTTTTGGAAACCCGGGGCCTGGCCTTCCCATTGTTGATAATCTTCAACGATCAAAGCCTCCCCGGATTGGGCAACCCGTCCGGACAGGCCTTCACCGATTTTGATCCTGATCCCCTGGATATCTTCGGGCAGGTTGTAACCAACGGCCAGTTCCAGTTCCTCGTCCTCCTCCTGGACCAGATAAAGCCCGCCCACCGGTGCATGAACCAGGGCGGTTGCATTTTCGACTATTTTTTGCAGCAGGGTGGGCAACCCCGTGTGAGCCGTCAGGGCAAGGGAGGTTTCATAGAGGGCTGCCATTTCCTGGGCATATTGCGCCATGGATTCTTCAATGGCCTTGGATTCGGTAATATCAAAGATCACCCCGTCCAGGAAGATCATTCGGCCCTGGGAATCATATTCGGGACGGCCGCGTTCGTTGCACCAGCGCTGGCTGCCGTCCTTGCAGCAAAAACGAAACTCGACCTGGTAGGGTTTTTGGGAATCGATTGCGGCTTTCAGGGTCTCGATGTATCGATCGCGGTCCTCTTCTAGGACGTGGGGATCCAGCGCGGTGAACTTTCCCGCGGTCAACTCGGCAGGTTTGTAGCCGGTCATTTCCAGGAGCACGTCATTAAAGAACTCCATGTGGGTTTCGTCATTTAGGTGCAGACGAAAGACGATCCCGGGCAGGTTGCTGGCCAGGTTCCGGTAAGCCGTCTCGCTTTCACGCAGCCTTGTGTACAGCCTTGCCCGCCGGATGGCTATGCCGATATGCTCGCTCAATGCCGTTACCAGGCGCAGGTCAGTCTCATCCAGGTACACCCCACGGATGCTTTCCACATTTAGAGCTCCAGCAACCTCACCCTGAACGAAAAAAGGAACGGCCACTTCCGAGGTGATGTTCTCGATGACTCCCAGGAATTCCTTATCCTTTCGAACATCCGGCAACAGGACAGGTTTGCCGGTCCGGACCACCCTCCCCAACACGCCCTTGTTAAGCGGGATCTCTGGAATGGTTTTGGAATAACCGACCTGGTTTTGGAGGACCAGCCGATCCCCCTCCAGAAGATACAGGCTGACCAATGCATAGCCAAAGGTATCGGCAATGGCCTGGACAGTGGTACGGTAGAGCTCCTTGAGGTCAACTTCACGCGCCAATGCCGTGCGAACGTGCTCCAGCAAGCCGAACTCCTGTGCATGACGCTGGGCGGCGGCAAGAAGGCTTTGTGTATCCGGTGGGTTGGGGGTGGTGGCAGGGGTGTTGTTTGCAGGAATCGCACCCGCAAAAACGGACAATCTCCGCGTGGGGTCGTTCACCCGGTTAGAAGGCGATTGCTTTTCTTTGGACAAAAGATCCCCTCATGAAGATACCGGCTCCAATGTTATTTATTTTCGAAACAACGTACATGATGAAGCCCACAGTCCATTCAAGCCCCGTTCCCTTGGACGATCCAATTAACCCTCTTCAAACCGGGTTCCATTGGGTTAATGTATCATACCTGGTTTTCCAATGTCAAGCAGGTTGACAACCAACAGCGAACTGCAGCCGGGACCTTCCCTTTCGTAAAATGCATCCAACCCAAAGCGATGCTTCAATAGCCCGCCCCCTCCGCTCCGGCTTCCCTCCCTGGAATTATGATACACTACCGCGGATGGATGAGAAAACCCTTCACCTCCTGGAATTCCCGCGAGTGCTGGAACGCCTGGCTGGTTACGCCAGTTTTCATGTCTCAAGCGAACTGGCCCGCGCATTGGCGCCCACTTCCAGGCTTGAAAAGGCCCTGGAGCGGCAACGGAGGACGGGCGAAGCCCGCCTGCTGCTGAGCAGCAACCCCGACCTTCACATTGGCGGGGTGCACGACATTCGCTCCGCGGTGAACCTGGCTGCCAGGGAGGGGGTACTGGAACCCCTCGAACTGATCAAGACCAGGGATACGCTGGTGGCAGCCCGGGAATTCGGCCGCATGCTGGAGCGCAATTCGGACCTGGCACCGCTTCTTGCAATGCACTGTCCTTCCCTTGTCCCACCGCCCGGGATCGTCGATTCGATCAGCAGGGCCATCTCAGATGAGGGGGAGGTTGTTGATCAGGCTTCCGAGACACTCGCCGGGATACGCCGGGAACTGCGAACCTCTCATGATAGACTGCTTGCCCGCCTGGAACGCATTATCAATGACCCGCAACAGGCACCGATGCTTCAGGAGACCATCATCACCCAGCGGAATGGAAGGTATGTCATCCCCCTGAGGGCGGAATTCAAAGGCCGGATCCGTTCCATTATCCACGACCAATCCTCTTCAGGTGCGACATTGTTCATCGAGCCACTGGCGGTGGTGGACCTGAACAACCGCTGGCACGAACTTCAACTTGCCGAGCGGGATGAGATACGGCGCATTTTGGCGGGGCTGTCGGCCGCTGTGGGGGCCTCTGAAGCCCAAATTCAGGCCACGCTGACATCTCTGGCAGAGTTGGACCTGGCCATGATGTGCGCCCGTTACGCCGAGGATATTCGCGCCTCCGAGCCGTTGCTTTCGGAGCCCGTGCCAAAGGGGACCTCGCCGGGGATCACCCTGCGGTTGTACAAAGCCCGCCATCCCCTGTTGGCACCAGAGAGCGTGGTGCCGATCAATGTTGAACTGGATGAAGACACATTCGCCGTGGTGATCACCGGGCCGAATACCGGCGGCAAGACTGTGACGCTGAAGACCATCGGCCTGCTGGCCGCCATGGCCCAGGCCGGCATGCACATCCCGGCACAATCCGGCTCGGCCATGAGCATATTCGTTGACATTTTCGCTGATATTGGTGATGAGCAATCCATCGAACAATCGCTGTCCACCTTTTCCGGCCACATCACCAACATCGTACGGATCCTGGGAAAGGCGGGCCCGGACTGCCTGGTGCTGCTGGATGAACTGGGAGCCGGCACCGACCCGCAGGAAGGAGCAGCCCTTGCCAGAGCACTGCTCCAACACCTGGTGGAAAGGAAGATCCCCTCGCTGGTGGCGACCCATTACCCCGAACTGAAAGCCTTTGCCCACAGCACCCCGGGCGTGGTCAATGCCAGCATGGAATTCAACCTGCAAACCTTGAAACCGACCTACCACCTGACCATCGGGCTGCCGGGGCGCTCGAACGCCTTGCTGATCGCCGAACGGCTGGGCCTGCCCGCGAGCATCCTGCGGGGCGCCCGGGAGCAGATCAACCCCAGCGACCTGCGCTCTGAAGACCTGCTGGATGAGATCCACCGCCAGCGGGACAAGGCGCGTTTGGCACGTTCGGCTGCCGAGACCGCCCGCCAGGAGGCTCAAACGGTTCAACGGGAACTGAGCAGGCGCCTGGAAAAGATCGAGGAGGAGCGGGACAGGATCCTCCAATCGGCCCGCAGCCAGGCAGAAGACGAAGTGGAAACCTTGCGGGCGGAGATCGAGGAGATACAGCGGGCGCTGCAAAAAGCCAAGCAGCCCCTGGATGAAGTGAAGGCGCTGCGCAAAAAAGCAGGTGAACTGGAGGTGCAAACCAGCGAGCCGGAACGTATCAACCGGGCGAGCCTGCCTGGCGAGGCGCGCCCCCTTAAACCGGGCGAAAAAGTGCGCATCCGCTCGCTGAACATGGAAGGGATTGTCCATACCGTAAACGAAAACGAGGTGGAGGTCCAGGCAGGGGCCTTGAGGATCCGGGCGGGGCTGGAAGAAGTCCGCCGGCCTGCCGACCCCGAACCACCGTTGCCGGCCGGGAGGGGTAAGGTGGGCCGCCCCCCGGCGGCGGCCGAATCACAGCCGCTCCTGCGGGTGTTTCACCCATCTCCGGGGATGGAACTGGACCTGCGGGGCCAGCGCGCCGAGGACGCCCTTGAAACCCTGGGGAATTACCTGGATGCAGCCTCGCTGGCCGGGCTGCCCATGGTGCGAATCATCCACGGGAAGGGAACGGGGCGGCTTCGGCAGGTGATCCGGGATGCCCTGCGCAGGTCGCCGAACGTTTCGTCGTGGGAGACCGGCGGAGATTCTGAAGGCGGCGAAGGGGTTACCGTCGCCCGGCTGGCATCCCTAGAGAATTGATATCGATTATCGATGCCGGCACCGGCAATTCCCGGGCTTTGGCGGCCGGAACAGCAACCCTGTTGCCGGTCAGGCGAAACGCTGTTCCTTCCAGACATCGGCTTCGTTGTGATAGCCTGCCCTTTCCCAAAATCCGGGGCGGTCCCTGGACATGAATTCCAACCCACGCAACCATTTGGCCCCCTTCCGTAGATAGGGGGTTGGCAGGTCCCGGCGGCCCGGAATGGAGCCAACCACCCCGCGCAGGGGGCAGCCGTGTTCCGGGGTAAGCCGTCTGCCGCGGTAATGGGTCGCCAACAGGAAATTTTCCGCCAGCAGCACGTGCAGCGGCAGGTTGACCGTGAACCCGTATTCGGCATGCTGCATAACAAAAGCCGCTTCCGGCAGTGGTCTTACCTGCGCCGCTTCCAGCAGGGAAGCGACGGTAATGCCTTCCCAATCTGTATCCAGCCTGCTCCACCGGGTAACGCAATGGATGTCCAGGGTGAGGCGGCGGCGTGGAATCTCCCAAATTTGGTCCCAGGTGAGGGCAGCCGGTTTATCCACCGCCCCCCAGATGCGAAACAACCAGGCCGCCGGCTGGAATACCGGCAACAGGCCATAATGCTGGACGGGAAAGCGCCGCGAGGGGGATTGCCCGGGTGGAAGTCGACCTTCCTGACGGGGGTTGGCATTAATACTCGAAGGGTTCTGCGCTCTGCTGACCATTCCCAACATGTTCCCTGTCGGGATTATACAACAACCGCCGCTAATCCCGGGCTTACCGAATTGGATCTCCAGGCAGGCTGCTGTGTTCCGGGTGCAATATGGGTAAAATCGAGTAAAATTCACCCAGTTGATCATGACCGTGCTTACCCGTGAACAAATGGAGGATCGGCTCGCAGCCCTACACCAGGCAAGCCTGGAACTGGTACAGGATATTGCCCTTGAATCGCTCCTTCACCGGATCGCCGCCATTGCGGCTGAACAGGCCGGGGCGCGGTATGCAGCCGTGGGCGTTCTGGACGAACGGGGTGAACTTGTCCAGTTCCTGACGGTAGGGATGTCCGAGAGCGAAAAAGCCCTGATCGATCACCCGCCACAAGGGTTTGGGCTGATCGGCGCGCTGATGCACGCCAGAACGCCCATCCGTGTAGCCAGCATCCAAAAGGACCCGCGCAGCGTCGGTTTTCCGGAAAATCACCCTCCAATGACCTCCTTCCTGGGCGTCCCCATCCGGCATGGAGAGCGCCAGTTGGGGCAGATCTATCTCACTGACAAGATCGAAGAGGAGGAATTCAGCCTGGAGGACCAGCGGGTGATCGAAACGCTGGCCAGTTATGCCGCGGTGGCCATTTCAAACGCCCGCCTGTACCGACAGTTGCTGGGAAGGGATGAAATTCTTATCCGGCGCAACGAGAACCTGGCACTGCTGAACGAACTGGCCTCAACCCTGGCTTCGACCACGGACAGGCTTGAGGAGATCCTGGACAAGGCGCTGACCCAGGTAATGGACTACCTGAGCCTGGAAACAGGCGAACTGTACCTGCGCCAGGGCGACAGCACGATCATGAACCTTACCCACCAGCACAGCCGTAATGGGTTACCGCTATGGCAGCATAACAGTTACAAGGAGGGCAAAGGAATGGTGGGGGTGGTTGCCCAGTCGGGGCAATATTCCCTGTTGAGGTTGCCAAATTTCGAGGAAACCGAACTGAACCGGACTGCGGTTGACGAAGGCAGGCTGAAACATATCGCCTGCTTCCCGCTCCCCGGGCGGAGAATGGTGCTGGGGGTACTCTGCGTGGGTTCCTCCAGTGATCAACCCTTCGACGCACTCGGAACTCAGTTCCTCTCCACCATTGGTGTGTGGATCGGGACGGTCATCGAGAACCTGCGCCTCAACCTGCAGCAACGGCGCCTGGCTGTTTTGGAGGAACGCGAGCGGATCGGCATGGACCTGCACGACGGCATCATCCAGTCGATCTACGCCGTGGGCCTGACGCTGGAACATGCCCGCCTATTAATGCCTGACGACCCGGCTGCCTCACAAACGCGAATTGACCAGGCCATCAACGACTTGAACAGCACCATCCGGGATATACGGGCTTACATCCTGGACCTGCGCCCCCGGCAGTTACACGATGACAACCTGTTGAGCGGCATCCAACGGCTGGTGTCGGAATTCAGGGCCAATACGCTGGTGGAGGTGACATTGCAGGTGCCGCAGGACGGTGTAACCGGATTGCCGGACGTGCAGACCCTGGCGCTGTTCCACATCTGCCAGGAAGCGCTGGCAAATGTTGCCAAACACGCCCGGGCGACCCACGTGGAGGTGAGCGTGTGGGTGACAACAGAACGTGCCCTGCTTGAGGTGCGGGACGACGGCAGGGGATTCAACATCGACAAGACCCGGCTGGCCCTTGGCCATGGCCTCTCCAACATGCAAACCCGGGCGCACAACGTTGGGGGCGAGGTGGAGATCGTCTCTGAGCCCGGCGAAGGAACTTCGGTGCTGGCCTGGGTGCCATTCAATAAATGACCGGCTGCACATAACCCGGATGGAAGCGCGCAACCTGGAAAAAGCCGCCCAGCGCGGAGAACCCTCCTACACATGGCGTGCCGGGCAAGAAAGGCGCCTGGGGATGATCCTTGAGGCAGCCGACGGCCGCCTGGCGGGGAAAGTTTTGGTGGCTGGATGCGGCGTGGGCACTTACTTGGAAAGGCTGGATGACCTGGCCGCACAAGCCGTAGGGGTGGACATTGAATTTGAACGCACCGTGGATTCCCGCCACAAGGCGGAACAGGTGGTCAACGGGTCGGTAGGCCGGCTGCCTTTCGCTGCGGGAGTCTTCGACCTGGTATTGAGCCACGAAGTTCTGGAACACATCGGTGATGACCAAATGGCCATCGATGACATGGTGAGGGTGATGAAACCCGGCGGCCGCCTGGTGCTCTTCTGCCCCAACCGGGGCTATCCGTTCGAGACTCATGGCATCTACTGGCGGGGAAGGTACCGTTTTGGCAACATTCCTCTGGTCAATTACCTGCCCCGCAGCCTGCGGGACCGCCTGGCCCCCCACGTGCAGGTATATTCCAGGCAGGACCTTGAGCGGCTGTTCGGCGGCCTCCCGGTGCGCTTCGTCCGCCGGACAAGGATCTTCGGTGCCTACGACAACATCATCGCCCGTTTGCCTGCGGCCGGCAAACTGCTGCGGACTGTACTGCAATCGCTGGAAAAGACTCCCCTGAACTTCCTGGGGTTGTCGCACTTTTGGGTGGTGGAAAAGACCCCCTGAACAACCCCTTCTTTCAGGTCAAACGAAAGTCATAGATCCCCCCCTGCAGCGGGTAGCGCCGCCCGCAACGGCAGCGCAACTCGGGCGGGGTATCCTCCAGGGATGAACCGCAGGCCGGGCAGGCAAAGAAGGTTCCGGCCAGGGCGGAATCCCCCGGCCCGGCCTGGCAGCGAACGAACACACTTGGACTGAACTGGAACCAGTTCCCGGTTGGCTGGAGAAGAGAATCGAGAGCCACCAGCAGGCGCAGGGGGAGACCACGTTTGAGGGCGCCCAGGCGGAAATGGGAAACGGTGAGCTGCTTCTGGATGGTAAAGCCGCAACTGCCAAGCCAGGAACGGACGGCGGCTGGGTGGAAATCAAAATTCAGGGCGGCGAACTCCACGGGTTCCAGTGAATAGGGGCTCCACTTTTGCCGGCCCAGGGCGTGGCGCAAAATGGCCTTGAGGTTGCGCTTGTTGGCAAATTCGAGGATGAAGACAGCCCCCGTTTGCAGGCAACGGGCAGCCTGTTCCAGCGCAAGTTGTGGCCGGGCCATGTGGTGCAGGGTGCGGATCATGGTGGCGGCGTCGAACAACCCCGGGACGAACGGCAGGCGGTACACATCGGCGGCAACGAAGCGGTATGGTCCATCCATGCCCAGCCTGCTGACAGCCTGTTCCAGTTGTGTGCGGGAGTAATCCACCAGCACGATCTCAGAAAAGCCGTGATAACGGGGCGTGTTGCGCCCGGCCCCGGCACCCAGTTCCAGCAGCCGATGCCCGCTTTTCGGCAGCAGGCGGCGCAGGGCAACCGCTTCAACGGCGTCCTCATAGCGGCGGTTCCCCTGGTCCCAAAAGGAAGCCTGGTAATCGGAGCCTTCATAACTGCAAACAGGGGGTTTTTCCATGATCATCTACAAAAACGCCCGGGCAGGTTGGCCGGCGGCGCCCGGAAGGTTCTCCTTACCGCTGCTTCCTCTCGGACCTGACGGGGTTTGGGGATTTCCGCCGCGCCGGTCCCACCCGGACGCGGGGTAAGGATACCCCAGGAAATATCGCCTGTCAATCCGGGTGCAGCAGGCGCGCCAGACCGGAACCGAGGCTAACTATTGCGGCCAGAGTCAGTACCAGCCAGAGGAAAACGATGGGCCAGTACGGTGCGAGGTGGTTGATGAGCGCCGCAGTGATGGTGTGTACCGGGCGTTTGGTCAGTTGTTCCAGAACACTGAAGACCAGTCTGTACAATGGGGCAGCCGCCATGAACGTTTGGACCAAAAGGGTGGAACTGATAAGAACCAACAACAATCCCCGCCAGCGGTTGATGGTTTTTCGCCTGTCAATCTCCAACTCCTCCAGAAATTCCTCCGCCTGTGGCCACTCCATGCCGGCTTCCCGGCAGATTTCCAGCAAGATGACCTGGCGGTCGGCTCCGCGGCCGATGCGGGCAGCAGAGTGCTTTTTCAACCGCTCCAATCCCTGCGGTGAGAGGGCGGACATGGGTTTTACATGAGTTCCAGGCGGGCCAGGGAAACGATGACCCGTTTAAAACCGACCGATTCGAAGGAGATGTCGGCGGTTTCCTCGCCATCCTGGATGCGGCTCTCCAGGACGATGCCCTCGCCCCAAACGGGGTGGCGCACACGCTGGGTTGGATGAAGGGTCAATTGGGGCTCGGGGAGGCGGGCAGACGGGCCCGGGCGGGCCAGGGGCTCCCAGCGGGACCGGGCGAACTGCCGGCCATCCTCACGGTCCACCCTGCCGTAACCATTCCAGGCCAGCGGTGCCTTTTGGGTGCTTAACCCCAGGTGCAGCAGCAGTTCATCGGGGATGTCCTCAACAAAACGCGATGGATCACTGTATTCAAAGGAGCCGAAATTGGAACGCTGGCTTGCCCGCACCAGGCGAACCTGGTCCATGGCCCGGGTGAGGCCGACGTAGAAGAGGCGGCGTTCCTCGGCCAGTTCCTCCGGGTCGTCGCGCGAGCGGCTGTGGGGCAGAAGCCCCTCGTCCAGCCCGATGATGAAGACCTGCGGGAACTCCAGGCCCTTGGCGGCGTGAAGCGTGAGCAACGTGGGGGCATCCAACTGCTCGGGAAGGGTGTCCTGGTCGGAGACCAGGGCCAGGTTCTCAAGGAACTCGACCAGGCCGCGCTGCTGGTATTCGTAAGCCAGTTTGCGCAGTTCCTGGACGTTCTCCCAGCGCTCGGTGCCCTCCTCGCTGCCATCCTGCAGGTATTCGGGGTAGCCGGTGCCCGACAGGATACGGTCGAACAACGCCGGAAGGGGTAACCGGGCTAAATCAGCCCGCCAGGAGGCCAGTTGAGCCCCAAAATCAGCCAGGAGCGCCGCCCCCCGCCCGCTGAAGACCTTCCAGTAATTTGAGTCCTGGCCGCGGGTCCCCAGGTCCAGCAGAACCTGCCCGGGACCGGTTCCCGCCTGGCGGGCGGCCAGTTGGAGCGCCACCAGGGTTTTTTCGCCGATGCCGCGTGGCGGAACATTGATAACCCGCACCAGGCTGACCTCATCATCAGGGTTGTAAACAAGACGCAGGAAGGCGATGACATCCTTGACCTCCCGCCGGCCGTAAAAGCGCTGGGCCCCCACCAGCCGGTAGGGCAGGCCTGCCCGCAGGAATGCCTCCTCCAGCAGGCGGGATTGGGCATTGGTTCGGTACATGACGGCAAAGTCACCTCCGCGGGCACTGCGCCTGCCCAATTGCTGCTGGATGGTATCCACCACGTAAGCGGCCTCTGCAAAATCATCGACCGCTTCATAGAGGATGATGCGCTCACCGGCGCCGCGGTCAGAGAACAGTTTCTTTGGTGTGCGGTGGCGGTTGCGGTCGATGACCGAGCGCGCTGCATCCAGCACCACTTGCGTGGAGCGGTAATTCTGCTCCAACAGGATCTTTTGCAGATCGGGGAATTCCTCCTCCAGCCGGAGGACATTGCGGTAGTCCGCTCCGCGCCAGCGGTAGATGGACTGGTCTTCGTCCCCTACGACAAAAAGGTTGTGGTGGTATGAAGACAATTGCTTGAGGATCTGGTACTGGGCAACGTTGGTATCCTGGAATTCGTCCACCAGCACATGCTCGAAACGAGTTGCGTAGCGCTGACGCACGGGAGGGTTGTCCTGCAGCAGGCGAACCACCCAGAGGAGAAGATCATCAAAATCGACCGCATTGCTGGAAAGGAGGATGGACTGGTACCGCTCGTAAACCCGCCGCAGGACCTCGTCGCGGTAGTTCTGAATGGTGAGTTCTGCGGGCATGAGCAGGTTGTTCTTGGCCGCGGAAATGGCGGCATGCAGCGCAGAAGGCCGGTAAAGTTTGTCGTTCAGGTCCAGGTCGCGAACCGCCCGTTTGACAATGGTTTCCTGGTCGTCACCATCCATGATGACGAAACCCTGGTTGAAGGGCAGGAAGGAAGTGTTGGCCTCGCGGCGCAGCAAACGGGCGCAGGAGGCGTGGAAGGTGCCCAGCCACATTCCCTCCGGCGGATTCTCCAGGGCTGCTTCGACACGCTGCTGCATCTCACGGGCGGCCTTGTTGGTGAAGGTGACAGCAAGAATGGCACCCGGGGCCACCTGCTGGTCGCGCAACAGGTGAACGATGCGCTGGGTGAGGACGCGGGTCTTACCGGAGCCGGGGCCGGCCAGGACGAGCACCTGCCCCTTGCCGGCGGTTACCGCCTTGCGCTGTTGTGGATTGAGACCTGCCAGGGGGTCGTGTACCATGGGGTGAATTCTAACACAGGCAAACGGCCCGCTCTTCGGCAAGCCCGTTGCCGGCCGCTGGTATAATCCCCGAACACCCGTTTCCGAATATGGAGGTTTGCAGATGAGGCAATCGGAACCTTACGCACAAACCCGCTGGAAGTTGGACGATCTTTTTCCGGACGACGCCAGCAACAACCTTGAAGAAGCCCTGAAGGAACTCGATACCAGGGTGGCTGCGTTCGAGGCCCTGCGGAAGAAACTGCATGCAGAGATCCCGATGGATGATTTCCTCTCCATCACCCGACAGCTTGAATCCCTCTCCCACCAGGCCAACCTGATCTACAGTTACGCCACGCTTAAGTTCTCGGAGGATACGCAGGACCAGGCCTCCCAGGCGCTGCTGGCACGGGTGGAACAGTTCATGGCCGAGATGGCCAACCGCACCCTTTTCTTCAGCCTGTGGTGGAAGGCATTGAGTGATGGCGATGCCGCCATACTGCTGGAAGGCGCAGGTGACCTGCAGTACTGGCTGGAAGAGATGCGCCACCAGAAGCCGCACACGCTGAGCGAGCCGGAGGAAAAGATCATCAACCTCAAGAACGTCACGGGCGCCAGTGCCCTGGTGTTGCTCTATGATGCGATCACCAACCGCTACGTGTTCCGGCTGGATGTGGACGGCGAGGTGAAGGAACTTACCCGCGGTGAGTTGATGGTATATGCACGCCACCATGACGCCGGGTTGCGGGCGGCAGCCTACCACGAACTGTACCGGGTGTACGGGCAGGATGGGCCAATCCTTGGCAACATCTACCAGGCGCTGGTGCGCGACTACCACGTCGAGCAGGTCACGCTGCGCAGGTACAGCAGCCCCATCGCGGCGCGCAACCTATCCAACGACCTGCCGGATGACGTGGTTGACATGCTGCTGGAAATCTGCCGCGCCAACACGGGCATCTTTGGCCGCTACTTTCGCCTGAAAGCCCGCCTGCTGGGGATGGAGCGCCTGAAGCGCAGCGACCTTTACGCCCCGCTGTCCCATTCCGACCGGACCTATCCTTACGGGGAGGCCGTCGGAATGGTTCTGGAAGCCTTTGGCAGATTCCACCCACAGGTGGAAGCACTGGCCCGGCGTGTCTTTGATCAGGAGCATCTCGACAGCGAAGTGCGGCAGGGGAAACGCAGCGGAGCCTTTTGCCTGACATCCGTGCCGGATAAAACCCCCTGGGTGCTGCTGAACTACCAGGGCCGGGTGGACGATGTTTCGACCATGGCCCACGAGTTGGGGCACGCCGTGCATTCACTTCTGGCCAGCCATCACAGCCTTTTCACCGCCCAGGCAAGCCTTCCACTGGCAGAGACGGCCTCCACCTTTGGAGAGATGCTGCTGGTGGATAAACTGCTGAAGGAGGAGGACGATGAGGCTGTCCGCCGCGACCTGCTTTTCAGGCAGGTGGATGATTCCTACGCCACCATTCAGCGCCAGGCATTCTTCGCCCTTTTCGAGCGCCGGGCACATGACCTCGTAAAACAGGGTGCCTCAGTGGACGACCTGACCCGGGCATACCTGGAGGACCTGCGGACGCAATTCGCTGATGATGTGCTGGTAGACGATGAAGCAGCCTGGGAATGGGTTGCCATTCCGCACATCTACCACACACCCTTCTACGTTTATGCTTACAGTTTCGGCCAGTTGCTGGTGCTCTCGCTTTACAACCAGTACCAACAGGAGGGCGATTCTTTCAAGCAGCGCTACCTGGACCTGTTGGCCGCGGGTGGTTCGGCTTCCCCTGAAACGATCCTGGGGAAAGCGGGTGTTGACATCCACAAGCCTTCCTTCTGGCAGGGCGGTTTCGATATTGTGCAGGGTTGGGTGGAACGTCTGGAAAAGATGTGAAGACTCAAGGAAGAAGCGTTCCGCTTTCTACACGCTTAAACACCGGGGGACCTGTAACTGCCAAATCGTTAAGCCACCACCTAACATGCCAGGACACCTGCCGTCCAAAATGGAACGAAAATTAAACTGTGGTATATTGTTGGATACGTTGATTAACCACCCCTGTACAGAGCGCACAGGGGGATCTGCCGGAGAGGTGCATGTACATCGCCATCGAGGGAGTCATCGGGGTTGGTAAAACAACCCTTGTCCGCCTGTTGCAACCCGGATTCGATGCCAACATCCTGCTCGAGGTGTTCGAGGAGAACCCATTCCTGAGCGATTTTTACACTGACCGGGCGCGTTATGCCTTCCAGACGCAGATCTTCTTCCTGCTCAGCCGCTACCAGCAGCAAAGCCAGGGCATTCCCCGCCTGCTGACCGAGGACAGGCACCTGCTCACGGATTACACCTTTGAAAAAGATGCCCTTTTTGCCCGCAGCAACCTTGCCGGCGATGAACTGGAAATGTACGGACGCGTTCACCAGGCGCTTGCCGAGAAGATCCCCCTGCCAGACCTGATGGTATACCTGCGAGCGCAGACCGGCACGCTCTTGCAGCGAATTGCCTTGCGCGACCGCCCCTACGAACGCGGCATGGACGAAAATTACATTGCATTGCTGGTAAAAGCCTATGATGATTTCTTCCATAAAAAAAAGGAGCAGGGTGCACGGACGTTGATCATAGAGACCGATGAGATCGATTTCGTCCGGCACCCAGCCCACCTAGCCTGGGTTGAGAACCGCATTCGCCAGGCGCTGCAGTTGCCCCCCTTCCAGCCGGAACTGCCGCTTGAGGTGCCTGCAGCGGACGAAAACAAGAACTGATACCGGAACCCGATACGATCATGCGCATCACCAAAGAACTGTTAATGAAATATGTTGAAGTGTCCGTTGCCAAACTCATCCGGCAGCACCGGGACCTGGTCTGCATTTACCTGACCGGCTCCATGCTGACCGACGACTGCCTGCTTGGCGGGACGACGGACATCGACCTGATCCTAGTGCATAACACCCAGCCACCTGCCGAGCGGGAGATACAACCGCTGACCAGCGAGTTCCACCTGGACATGGCCCACCTTCCGCAGACGGTCTTCCTGCAGCCCCGCAGCCTGCGGACGGACCCCTGGCTGGGCTCCCACCTTTGCGAAGGGCCATTGAGCCTGTTCCAAACCCGGCACTGGTTCGAGTTCACACAGGCCAGTGTTTGCGGGGGCCAGTTCAACCAGCCACAAAACACCCTGCAGCGGGCTAGGACGCTGGCTGAATCCGCCCGGCAAGCCTGGGTGGGATTGCAGGGGCAGAAACCAGGTCCAAAGGCGTTATCTGCCCACCTGCGGGCCGTTGAGAACGCCGCCAATGCCATTGCCTGCCTGAGCGGCCCGCCCCTGACGGAGAGGCGTTTCATTCTCAACTTTCCCCGGCGGGCCCAGGCCGTTGAGCGCCCGGAGTTGACCACCGCACTGATCAGCCTGTTCATGGACCACCCGGAGGCACTTGACAGCGAGAAGGACGGGTGGATTTCCGCACTCGACGAGGCACTCCGTTCCGCGGGCGAATATGCCAGTTGCCCGCCAACGCTTCAGCCCTGCCGGCACGCCTATTACAGCAAGGCAGTTGCGGCACTCTGGGAAATGAACCCGGCTTCAGCAGCCTGGCTGCTATTGCGCAGTTGGACAACCGCCTTGTGCTCCCTGCCCGGAGCGACAGCCATTGTGGAACCATGGCAGGCGGCCTGTTCAACCCTTGGCCTGGGCAGTGAAACGTGGGAGGACCGGCTTGCGCGGCTGGACACTTTCCTCGACAGTGTTGAAGAGATCCTGGACGAGTGGGGCCGTCGGTATGGGGTATGAGTGCGGAAACGATGTGGATAAACCGCGCTTAATGGTGGATAACCCGGAATAATTGTGGATAAGTGTCCGATAACTTCAGAATACGACCCCCCATATCTGGAGGGTTGCCTTTGTCATCCCCCAGGGACCGATCGGAAAACCTTCGGCTGGTCTCCGGGGTGAATTGATGGATGGGTTATCCCCAGTTATCCACATTGCCGGGTGGTGAATTTGACTGCCCAAGACGCCAGATATGCAACTATTAACCCCAAAACCTCCACTAATGGCGGTTTTCCATCCTTCCGGTAAGGTTGTCCACATATCCACAGGTACTACGACGACTACTATATCTATTAAGAGAAAATAATAATGATGTACAGTGAAGTAAAGAATTTCAAAAGTATCTGTAAATCTTCATACATTCACTCAATCGCGTCTTGCAAGATTGGGAGAGGATCTACAACCAGGTTCGCCCTCACCGTGCACTGGACAACCTCTCCCCTGCAGAGTATATTCGTACTCACCACCCTTCGGTTGCCCAGCAAAGTAATGCAGCATTTTTAACCGATTCAGGTTTTACAAATAACTTGCCCCCCAAATCAATCCCGTATGAATCGAGCCATATTATGGTTAATCAGCGAGAACAGGTGGGTACATGCATTTGCTCCCACCGCGAGCAAGTATTTACCGGTGGCCATAACCTGAAAAAAGGTCCGAGCCTGGAAGAAAGAAAAGAATCTGAAGTGCCACCCATTAATTGAGGTCACTTCTTGATAATTACTCAGGATATCATCGCATGAATCAATTTTATGAATTTATCTCTATGACTTAAAATTGTAAGAGTGAATTATCTTACACCTAAATGCTCCTTATGATCCGATTCCTTGTTGTGACGCTTGTATGTGGTGGTTTGATATATATCCTTTCCCTTAATGTCATTGACGGATTAAGGACCGGGAAAATACATCACACTGATTCAAAGCAGGTTTGTAGCAGAAATAAGAATCCAGTTGGATACTGGCTATTGGTTCTATTGTTTGTGTTATTCATTACCCTAGCGATAATTGCCTGGGGGCAGGTGGTTCTTTAATTATTCTGGTTTTTTCAGGGCATAAGGTATTCCCTGGTTCTGGAGCTTGGATAAATTATTTTTTGAACTACTTGCTGAAGATGATGGGCCCATGGTGGTGATTAATTTCATGGGCTTAACAAAGCTGGTCGGGAGATGCAATGACACACCATGCTTGCCCCTGGTTCCTGTTGATTGCCATCTCCACCACTGATCAGCTTTTTTGTCTCGCTGAGATCATAATGAAGATAAGTCTCTCGAACGATTTCTTCCTGCCACTTCTCTGAATTCAACCCGATAGCGGTAATACAACGCTTATTTTCAAATCGATAGCGATCTGTCCCAACCTGTTTTCGTCCTGTGCTTATAGTGACTGAAACTCTCCCTTTTTTCAATCCCAATCCATGGGAATTTGTTACTGTAACCTGAATGAGCCTGGTGCTTGATTCTGACCCAATAATCCTGTACAATCAATTAAAGATCAATTAAAAACCATACAACTGCCCCGGAACATCGTTCGAGTAGCGCTGAGGAGAAGGGAGAAGATGAGATGGACGTCATCAAGGTTAAAGCCACCTCCCGCACTGCTGCAGTGGCAGGGGCCATCGCAGGCGTGGTGAGGGAACACAAACGAGCTGAAGTCCAGGCCATAGGCGCCGGAGCTGTAAACCAGGCAGTGAAAGCCCTGGTACTCGCCAAGGGATACCTGGCGGAAGACGGTTTCGCAGTGGTCTGTGTCCCTGAATTTGTGGATGTAGACATCGACGGAAAGGTGCGAACGGCCATCAAGCTCGTCATTGAGCCACGCTAATCTCATCCAAGTACCAAAACTAGCCGATCAGAGCCGGAAAACCGGCTTTTTCTGATTCGGTCCAAAAATCACCTGGATACCCCGGTTAACTCATCCGGCGCAAATACCACTTCCTCCTTGCCGGTGAGTTTTTCGCGTACTTTGCGAACCACCAAGTCAAGGTGGGGCGGAGTCTTGACAAAATCCAGGTCGTCAGCCGGCACGGTGAGCACGGGGCAGAGCGTGAATCCGGCTATCCATTCCTCGTAAAGATGATTGAGGTGGTCCAGGTATTGCGGGTCGATATCCCGCTCGTAATCCCGATTGCGCAGGGCAATGCGATGAAGAAGTGTGGACACTGAAGCCCGCAGATAGATGACCAGGTCAGGTGCGGGCAGGAATTCCACCAGGGTCTGATAAAGAGTGTGGTAGGTCTCGTAATCACGCTGGTTCAATTGCCCCTGGAGGTGGAGATTGTAGGCAAAGATCTCGGCATCCTCATAGATGCTGCGGTCCTGCACCACCGAATCCGGGCAGCGGATCAACTGCTGCTGGATGCGCAGCCGGTGGGTGAGGAAGAAGATCTGGGAATGAAAGCTCCAGGCCGACATATCCCGGTAGAAATCGGCCAAGTAAGGGTTCCCGGTCACGGGCTCGTAGAAGGGCTGCCAGCCCATCCGGGCGCTCAGGCCGGAAACCAGGGTGGATTTTCCCACCCCGATGTTGCCAGCAACGGCGATGTATTTTTTCATTTCCACCCCTTTGAAGATTGGTATCAGGACTGTTCCAGCAGAGTGTCGATGATCCTCTGAAACTCTTCCACCGGGAGCATGCCGGAAAGTTTGATGGAGTTATTAATGATAAAGAAGGGGGTGCCGTTTACGCCCAGGGATTGTCCGGCCTCGAAATCCCTTGCCACTTCATTCAGATACTTGCGGCTTTCAAGGCACTCGTTAAATACAGCGGTATCCAAGCTGAGTTCGTTCGCATACTCCTCGAAAATGCCCTGGCTGAAACCACTTCTATTGGACAACAGGAGGCCATGGTATTCCCAGTATTTTCCCTGGTCGCCGGCGCAGTTGGCTGCCTCGGCGGCCGGGATGGCAAAACCGTGAATGCTGTAGAGCGGGAAATCACGGTAGACCAGGCGGATCTGGTCACCGTAAATCTCCTGCAGAGCCGGCCAGGTTTGCTCCTGCCAGATCTGGCAAAAGGGGCACTGGTAGTCGCCAAATTCGACGATGGTGACCTTGGCATTGGCCGGGCCAAGGGATGGGTCATCATCAAGGATAAATGATGGCAGTGGCAGGTTCTTGGTCGCGTATCGGCCCCACATCTGCCACCCCAGACCCAAACCGAGGGCAAATGCCAGCACCACAGGCAAGCCGATGCGGAGGAGACCCTTCCAATCGAACTTCCTGGCTGGCGGCAAGGCACTGGTTGCTATATCGTGATCAGAGATTGGATTTTCCATAGCGGAATTATAGCATCATGATATGTAAACAAACCTGCTGTTCGCTTTGCAGATGGATCACGCCTGGGAGTTGCAGGCATAACCTTATTCAAGCCCGTTCCCGGCTTGACCCCGGGCACCAGGTTTCCATCTTTTCCTGTAGGGATTGGTTTTTCAATCCCTGTCGCAAGTATAGCATAACCAGAGTAATCATGTCAATATTGTAGTAATTTATGGCAGACAGAGAGCATGCCAGGGATGCCTGCCCTCCGGGCTGGAGGGTTAATCGAAGCAGGGCTTCCTGCGTTAAGGTTCAAACCCTGCTGGAAGGAGGTTCCCAGCGCCTGGAAGGATTAAACCTGCCTTATAATTGAGACTACATGACTATTCAAAACGATGAACAGACCGAACTTTGGCTGGTCAGGCATGGGCAGACCAACTGGAACCTGGACAAGCGCTACCAGGGGCAGACCGACATCCCCCTTAACGAAACGGGGCTGCAACAGGCTGTTGAACTGGCGGACTCCCTGGAAGGCTGCCGTTTCGATGCCATTTATGCCAGCGACCTGAGGCGGGCTCAACAGACCGCTGCAATCCTTTCCACCCGTCTGGGATCGCCGGTCATCACCGACCCGCGCCTGCGCGAGGCCAGTTTTGGCCAATGGGAAGGGGAGAATTACTTCGCAATGAAGGAACGTTTCCCGGACTTTTGGGAAGGGCGCAAGGTGGACCCGAACGCCACGGTTGCCCCGGGAGGCGAGAGCCTGCCCCAGATCGCGGAAAGGATGGAAGCAGCCGCCGGCGACATGGCTGCCCGCCATCCGGGCGGCCGGTTGCTGCTGGTTTCCCATGGCCTTTCGCTTTCAGTGCTCCTCTGCAGGATGACCGGAAAACCCCTCAATGAGTCCTGGTTCCTCATCATGGACAATGCCCACCCCGCTGTTTTAAAATGGGGACCCGGTGAGCAGGATGCTGCAGAAGTCCAGGGCAGGAAAAAATGGGCCGGACCGACCATTTGAGCCATCATCGGAAATGACGTGGTTCGGGGCTTCCGGAGACCCCGGTTGAGAAGGAGACAAGGAGATGGATACGATCCGCACGGTGCTGAAATTCCTGTCCACGCTGCTGGAAGTGTATGGCCGGTTGTCCAGCCGGTCCGCTGGAAAGACCCGCCCAAAAAGCCGAGCCTTGCCGCCCAAAAAACAGGAAGGTGCCATCACCCCAGCCAGGGTTAAACCACAACGATCCCTCTTCTCCAAGGTCCTGCGCGGGCTGTTCACGGCGGTGGAGGTGTTCGCCATTTATCAGATCATCCTCCGGCTGGTGAGGCGATACGCCAAGTTCCCCGCCCCGGCCTTCATCGGACGGATGCTGGACAGCGACCATCGCCGCCGCATGCAACCACCCCGCCTGGTGGTGGAACGCAGCGGTGTATTGCCGGGGATGCGGGTGCTGGAGATCGGCTGTGGAAGCGGTGCCTTTACCACCCATGTTGCCCGGACCGCAGGGGCGGAAGGCAAGGTCTATGCGCTGGATGTTCAACCGGGAATGCTGCGGCAGATCCAGGCGAAACTGCAACGCCCCGAGAACCTTGACCTCCGGAACCTGCAGGTGGTCGCCGGCATTGCACACCGGCTGCCCTTCCCCACCGGGAGCCTGGACCTGGTGTACATGGTGACCGTGATGCAGGAGATCCCCGACAAACTGCGCCTGCTGGCCGAAGTGCGCCGGGTGCTGAAGCCGGGCGGAACCCTGGCTGTGACCGAATTACTGGCCGACCCGGACTACCCCTGGGTAACCACCACCATCAACATGGGCAAGGCGGGCGGCTTCCTGTTGGACGACGTGAACGGGAACCTGTGGAACTACACCGTCCGCTTCCGAACCCCGGGACGCTGAGGGGTTGTATTCCTCCGGATACGATATACAATCAATTTAGAGACCAATCCAGGTGAAGGAATCATGACCAATGTGGCTGTTCTAACCGACAGCACCGCCAGCATTCCGGAGGGCATGCTCCTTGAACTGAAGATCCATACCGTGGCGTATTACATCCACCGCGGGGAGGAGGTACTGCGCGACCTGTTGACCGTGCAGCGCGAGGAGTTCCTGCGCTGGCTGCCCACCACCCGGGTGCTGCCGACCACGGCCAGTCCGGGCCCCGGTGATTACGTGGAAGCTTACAAGGAACTGGCTGCCGGCGGCGCCCGGGAGATCATCAGCATTCACATGACCTCAAAGGGCAGCGGAGCCTACCAGGCAGCCGTGGTGGCCCAGGAGATGGCCCGGGAAGAGATCCCGGATGTGCGCATCGAGGTGGTGGACACCCGCAACGTATCGCTCTGCCAAGGGTGGATGGCCATCGAGGCGGCCCGGGCCGCCCTGCAGGGCCTGAAACTGGACGAGGTGCTGGCACGGGTGAGGCGGATGATCCCGGTGACGCACATGCTGCAAACCGCCGACACGCTGCGCTACCTGTACCTGGGGGGCCGCATTGGCAGAGCCAAGCACTTGGTGGCTTCGCTTCTGAACATTAAACCGCTGATCGGGATGGAGGACGGTGTGATCGTCCCCCTGGGAGTTGCCCGCAGCCAGCAGCAGGCCTACCAGATGATGGTGGAACGGGTGGAAAAAGCCGTTGGCAGAGGTTCCATCCGGGTGGCCTACGTGCACGCCGGTGCGCTGCGTGAAGTGGAGAAACTGAAGAAGATGCTCGAGGAGCGGGTGAACGCCCTGGAGTCCATCTTCGCAGAGCTTTCTCCGGCGCTGGCCGTCCACTCCGGGCCCGGCACGACCGGGTTGTGCTATTGCCCGGTGGTGTGAATCCAACCTCTGACAATCCTTCTGCTGAATGTGCGGCTATGGGCCTAACTGCGAGCCGCTGACATATTCCGCATGGCGGGCGTGCAGGGCATCCCAGGCGGACGGGGGGGCGGAGTCGACAAGTTCCTCAAGAAAGCCATGGAGCAGGGCGCGTTCCTTGTTCGCCAGTTCCCGAATATTGGGGGTCTGGTAGACCTTTTTTCCTGCCTGGATGATGAGCCAGGCCTGGCTGCCGCCATCGACCGGCTCGCCCGGCGGCCACTTCTCCCGCAGGAGGTTGTTGGAGATGAGATACGTGTACAGCATGTCCAGCCGGCTCTCCTCCACCTGGAATTCCGTGCCCCATTCCATGCTGCCGTCCCCGGAGCGGTAATCCAGCCTGCCGAATGTGGCGGGACCAACCTGCAGAGTGTAGGACTAGGCATGGGGTTGCGGCAGGGGGGCATTTGACCAATGCAGGGTGATCTGGAGGTCCAGGGGTCTTTCCTTTGGGGGCGTTGTGCAGGCGCCAAGCGCCAGGCACAGGAGAAGGATCAAAAAGGTGGACCGCTACCCCTTAACCGATGGCCATGTGGAGCAGGAATTCAGGCACCCAGAACTTGCCGAAGCCGAACAGCGAGATGACAGCCGAGGCGAGGACCAGAAGCACCCCGAAGACCACGAGGATGCGGTCGCGGGTGCGATAGTGCAACTCCTCCAGCCAGGTGCGCGGGCCAACACCGAAAGCCCGCAGGTCCATGGCGTCGATGATGTCCTCGCTGCCAACGATGGCGTGGATGGTCACCGGCACCACCAGCGGGGCCAGTTTGCGGACCTGGGCGAAGAGGCCGCCGCTGATCTTCTCGATCTCATAACCGCGCGCCCGCTGGGCATCGCGGGTGAGCATGAAATCGCGCCCGAAGGTGGGGATGAAGCGCATGGTCAAGTCCATGCCGTAGGCGATCTTGTCCGGCAGGCCAAGCCCGCGGAAGGTGATGCCATAATGGGCCGGGTTAAGCGAGTAGGGGATGAGGATGGTCATGCTGGCGATGCTGAAGACGCGCAGCAGCATGCTGGCGGCATACATGGCCCGCTCGGCGGTGATGAGGAGGGTGGGCCTCCATCGGAAGAGCGTGAAGGGCGCAGGGTAGCGGGCAAGGATGTGTTCCACCTTGTACAGTTCCACCCCCCCGCGCCCGGTTAAAAAGGTCAACAGTGAGAAGAAGGTGATAAAGCCGCCGATGAACAGCCAGGCCCGCCGCGACTCGCGCCAACTGATGCCCGAGGTGAACAGCACCAGCAGGGCCAGGGCCATGAAGAAGGCCAGGTAGCGGAAATCCCAAAAGAAGAGCGTGGACGCAAGGAAACAGCAGAAGAAAATGATCCAGGCCCGGGGGTCAAAGGACTGGATGAGGGATTTTCGCTTGCGATAGCGCCAGGTGACCAGCATGCGGCGGCGGTCCCTTCTCTTTAACGGCCGGTCTGCTTTTGGACGGCGTTATAGGCTGCAACCAAGATGGGCACCAGGATGGCGGCGAAGATCATGTTCGGGCCGGCCGAGGGAAGGAACTCACCCACGATGGCCACCGCTGGTGGGAAGCCGTTGATCCAGATGTCCGAAATGGCGGCAAATCCGATGCCCAGGAAGTTGCCCAGCATGCTCCAGACCACGGCAGCAGCCACATCCACGTTCTGGCCAAAGGCAAAGCGAACGATCAACGCCAGGACCAGGCCGATTACAGCCGAGAGACCGGCGAAGAGGGTGATGGGCTGGTCGCCGAAGATGTCGTTCTCCACGTCAAAGAAGAGCATGTTTGCCTGGTTTTTGTTCATGAAATAGATGACGGTGGCAATGGCAGCAACGATGATGCTGAGGATGATGACCACGTTGATGGATTTCTTCTTGTCCTCGAACAGCCAGGCCATGCCGGCGATCATACCCACCAGGCCATTGCCCACGCTCCACTGCGGGGAGAGGCCGAAGCCGGTGAGGGCATCGCCGAACATGTTGCCGACTGCCCCGGTGAAGAGCCCGACCGCCGGCCCAAAAGCGTAGCCGAAGAACATGGGGATGGCGATGGCCGGGCGCAGAGCCACCTGGCTGACCGAAGGCACGGCAAAGACGGTGCCGTTGAACAGGTAGGAGAAGATGGCATACAGGGCGGCGCCAATGGCCATGTAGACCACCTCGCGGGTGCCGACGACCCAGATCTTCCTTTCCCTGGTCAGCAGGTAAACCACGAAAACGATCAGGAGCCCGATGGCCACAAAGACAAAGCGCAGGAGAGCGGTTTCATCCAACTGCAAGTCGGGGTTGACCAGGGGAGCAATGAGGGCAATGCCAATGAAGAACACCAGCACAGCCACCAGCGCCAGGATGACGGATAACAGTTTACGGTCCATAAGATACCTCCTCAAAAAAATGAAAATGAGCGGTTGGGGCGCAGGAAAAGGCCTGCCCGCGCCATCGATCTAGGGAACATCTTAAGCCTGGACATGGGCGAGTTCCTCGGCCTTCATGAAGCGCCGGGTGAGCGGGAAGCGCTCCAGGTTGGCCTGCAGCAGGGAGGTTGGCACCAGGCGGTTGGCTTTCAGACGATCCATATCATATAACACCTCGTAGGGTGAGCCGTCGCACACCAGTTGGCCATTATTGACCAACAACACCCGGTTGGCGTAGGCCACCGCCAAGTCCACATCGTGGGTAATGAAGAGAAGCGATTCAAACCCCGGCAGTTGCAGGATGGCTTCCATGAAGTTGATGTAGTTCTTGTAATCCTGCCCGGCGGTCGGTTCGTCCATAACCAGGATGCGGGAATGCATGGCCAGGATGGCAGCGATGCTGACCCGCTTCTGCTGGCCAAAGGACATGGCCAGGGGGGGGTATTTTTCCAGCCCGGTCAGGTTGACGATGCGGATGGCATCCGCCACCTGCTGTTCGACCTGCTCTGGTTTAAAGCCCAGGTTGGTGGGGCCGAAAGCCAGCTCGTCGTGCACACTGGGGGCAAACAACATGTGGCTGGGGCTTTGGAAGACGTAGCCCAGCGTACTGGCGATCTGCGCGACGGTCAGGTCTTTTGTGTCGCGTCCTTCCAGGGTCACCCGGCCGCGGCGCGGCTTGAGCAGCCCGATGGCATGCTTTATCAGCGTGGTCTTTCCGGCGCCGTTGGGCCCCAGGACGGCGATGATGTCGCCGCGGCGGATCTCCAGGTTGATGCCCGAGAGGACGGTGCTCTCCGCTTCGTAGCCGAAGGTCACATCCTCGAAGCGCACCAGGGGAGCCTTTTCTCCAGCCTGCCCACCCGGCAGGCAGTTGAGCCTGGGGGGAGCCGGATCCCCGGCTGCCAGGCGGATGACCAGCGGAGCGGGCAGTTTGACCTCGCGATAATCCACCTGCTTCTCCAGGCCGCTGGCAGGTCCGTCGTAGTGGATGGTGCCATCAAGCATGAAGAGCACCCGGTCAGGGCGGATCTGCAGCACATCCTCCACGCGGTGCTCGACCATGAGGACGGTCATCCCGTCATCGGCCAGCCTGCGGACGATGGCCAGGGCCTCATGGGCGCTCGCCGGGTCCAGGCTGGCCAGCGGCTCATCCAGCAAGAGGATGCGCGGCTGCATGGCCAGCACACCCGCAAGGGCGATCTTCTGCTTTTCGCCCCCGGAAAGGTTAAAGGTTTCGCGTTCGGCCAGATGCGTAATGCCCAGGCTTTCCAGAGCCTGCAAGGAGCGTTGCCGGATCTCGGCGCGGGGTAACCCCAGGTTTTCAAGCCCAAAGGCCACTTCGTTCAGCACCCTTGTTCCCAGGATCTGCCGTTCCGGGTCCTGGAGGACGGTGCCGACCATTTGGGAGATGCGCGCCAGGGAAAGGGGTGCTATGTCCTCTCCGAGCATCAGGATCCGCCCCTTCAACTCGCCCTTGTAACTGCGCGGGATGAGTCCGTTGATGCAGCGCGCCAGGGTGGTCTTGCCGCAGCCGGAAGCACCGGCAATGAGCACCAGTTGGCCGGTTTCCACCTGCAGGGAGATCTTCCGGATGGCGGGCTGTTCACGGCTGCGGTAGCGGAAGGACAGGTCTTCGATGACCAGGGGGGCCTCAGACATTATCCCTCCTCCGCCGGAGATGTGCTCACTTCAACGCGCTCGCCAACACCAGCTGACAGGCGGCGGGCGGCGCTGCCGTTCACCTCGACGATGGACAGGCAACCGGCACTGTCGATCAGCGCCGCCAACTGGCCGGGCTTTCGCCGGGCATAGGCGGTCGAGAGGCCAGGAATTTGCTGCCCGCGGATGGAAACCAGGGTTACCGTGAACCCGGAAAGGTGCTCGCGGGATATATTCGTGGCGAGGTTGCCGAAAGCATCCACGTGGACCACCGCACCGTGCCACCCACCCGGAAGGCGGACCGGTTCTGGCAGGTCCAGGAGAACCGGGTCAGCAAAGAAACTGCCCAGTTCAGAGAGCGGAACGCCGGCAGCCAGGTGGGCTGCCGCCGGGGCGAAGATGTCGCGTCCGTGGAAACTGGCGCTGATCTTTTCCAGGTGGTACTGCGGCCGGTCGAGATGCACCAGGCTGACCGCCTGCCCGCCTGCCAGTGCCCGCCGGTAGACCAGGGTAAAGAGGCCGTTATCGGGACCAACGAAGAACTGCTCCCCCAGGCGGGCTGCCATGGGCCGACGGGATGTGCCCACGCCCGGGTCGACCACAGCCAGGTGGATGGTCCCGGGTGGAAAGTAGGGAAACGCCCGCCCCAGCGCCAGCGCCCCTGCGCTGATATCCTGCGGGGGGATGCCGTGAGTCAGGTCGATGAGCAGGGCATCCGGAGCGATGCCTGAAATGACGCCCTTCATCACGCCGACATACTCGTCGGATGTGCCAAAATCGCTCAACAGGGTAATGCGTTTCATTCAGAGATGACCACCGTTACACTCACCTGCCTTAGCGGCTCCTCCGTGTTGCTCTCCCAGGAGCGCTCGTAGACCATTTGCAGCGGCGTTGTACCGCTTCCAACGGCTTTCAGGCAGATGGCCAAAGTGCCGCCTGCGCCAACAAGATCACTGGAAGGGTTGTAGCCATCCCGGTCCGGGTCAAGGGCCAGCAAGGACGCATCGAACTCCCTGGCGAACCAGTTGTACCCGGTGGTGGGGTTGCCTTCTGCCACGAAGCGCAGGTACCCGGATCTTTGCACCCGCAGAGTTTTCCCGTTATCGGCAGGGCCGAAATCCAACCCGGGGCAGGGAAGGTCTGAAGGCTGCGGGGCTCCCGTTGATGCGGGCTGCCTGTTGTGGCCGGACGCACAGGCTGCCAGGGAGGCGGCCAAGGCGGCAAAGAGAATCTGTTTCCCAAACATGGCTGGAGAATCAAGGCATGACGTAATCGATATGGTAGGTAATTCCGCCGGCTTTGCCGTCCGGGGCTTCGAAATAGACCTTGAAGGTGCTGCCGGAGAAGGATGCCGGGCCGAAAAGCGAGAGCGCGTGGGGCTTCCCATCGGGCAGATTATCCACCGAGGTTATGTTCTGCCTGCCATCGTCGATGTACACCCGCAGGGCACCTTCCTTGACGTAGGCCTGCAAGGTTACAAACACCTCTTCAGAATTAATATGCTCATTCTCAATTTCCAGGCTGTACGTACCCTTAAGTTGTGTAAAAGAGCCTTCACAATTTCCACTGGCGCCCTGGATGTAGCACCTTTGGCTTGTACCGGAAACGGAGCCGGATTTTCCGCCGGACCCACATGCCAGGGCAACCAGAACAAGGATGATGAGAGCAATAAATCGAAGGCCCTTCCTCATGAAAATCCTCCTTTTATTAAATGAATTATAGAAGAGAGGGCTGGGAATTACAAGGCAAGGAAACCCGGCGGGGCCTGTTTCAATGATTTCAGTATTGACAGAAACGACGGCAATACCTATAATGATAATCATTACAAATGGTAAAGAAATTCGTGTAACTGATATTGGACCGAGAGAAAACCTTTGGAAGGAGAATTAATGGATCGGGAAGACCCGGATAGTGATGACGGAAACCCTCCGATACCCGGAGGGAACGAGGCACTATCCCAGTTCATTGAAAATTTGGGACTGCATTATGAAGACTATGACCTGCCGCGCATTGCCGGGCGGATCATAGGCCTGCTGCTTGTCAGTCCGGAGCCCATCTCCTCAGAGGAGATGGCCGAGGCGCTCCAGGTCAGCCGGAGCAGCATATCCACCAACCTGCGCACCCTGCTGATGGCTGAGTTGATCGAGAAGGTGTCGCTACCGGGGGAACGGGTGGATTACTATGCCATTTCGCCTGAAACCTGGCAGAGGTCGCTGGAGATGCGCCTGGCCACTTTTCTCCCGCTGCGGGACGCCGCCCGAGAAGGGCTGGACGGCATGAAGCAGGACGATGCCTGCCGCAAGCGCCTTTTGGAGATGATCGACTGGGTGGACATGGTCGAGGGCCTGATGCAGGACCTCGCCGGCAGGTGGCAGTCCCGCAAGAAGACACCAGAAATGCCGGGGTAGACCGGAAACCGCCCCGGTACATGACGTCGGATCCTTTCCGCCGGCTGGTGTCTTCACACCAGCCGGTTTGATTAACCCGGCAGGCAGAGGAAGGAGGCTGACGATGCACTACATGGTCATTCGCACGGAGAACCTGACAAAAACCCATCACCGCCGGGCCATCGTCAACAACCTGACCATCGAGGTGGAACCGGGCGAGATCTACGGTTTCGTTGGGGTGCAAGGCGCCGGCAAAAGCACAACCTTGCGCATGCTGGTCAACCTCATTCGTCCGAGTTCCGGCAGGGCATTGCTGCTGGGGTTGAACAGCCAATCCTGTCATTCGGCAATTTGCCGGCAGGTGGGGTACCTGCCTGAAACATTCTCACCCTGTGCGACAACCAGCGGGAGACATTTTTTCCGCTCGCTGGAGGCATTGCACGGTCCGCTGGATTGGGCGTTTGTTGAGCGGATTGCCGGTTCCTTTGAGTTGGACCTGGACCTGCCCCTGGCCAGACTGGATGCCGGAATGCGCCGCTGCCTTGGACTGGTGCAGGCATTCATGCACCAGCCGGAACTGGTGATCCTTGATGAACCCACAACCGGCCTGGAGCCTACGCAAAAGCAGGCTTTCTTCCAATTGGCAAGCCAGACACGGGCTGCCGGTTCGGCCGTATTTTTCGCCACCCATTCCCTGAAGGACGTTGAACAGATCTGCGACCGGGCAGCCTTCATCCACCAGGGAAGCCTCGTTGCAGTTGAACGGGGCATCCAATTGCGCAGCCGGTCGCTGCACCGCGTCGAGATGCGGTTTGCAGTCCCGGTAAACCCGGAGATCTTTACTGAACTGTCCAACCTGCGGGAGATCAGGCTGCAGGACAACATGGTGCGGTGTATGGTCCAAGGTGACCAGGAGGGACTGATCCGGCTGGCCAGGCGACACCAGGTGACCGATTACGTGAGCCAGGCGCCCAGCCTGGAGGAAGCCTTCGGGGCCTACTACGGGGTGAGGGCACATGCAGCGTGACCCGCTGGGCTGGATGCTGTGGGAAGGCGGACGCCGCTGGCGGACCTGGACGGGAATCCTGTCCG
Source organism: uncultured Anaerolineaceae bacterium (assembly GCA_964420835.1). GTDB lineage: Bacteria > Chloroflexota > Anaerolineae > Anaerolineales > Anaerolineaceae > CAYQUO01. Next base: position 127,076 of record CAYQUO010000004.1, on the reverse strand, counting down.
CGTTAATCCTCCTGTTCATGGCCTCCCGCTACGTTGCTGAATCCAGCCAACCCGGTGGAGGAACGGGGTGCGGGGGAGGACTGAGCGGGGAGGTTTTTTGGCCTGACATGTTCGGGTGCTCCACGGGAGGGGTGTTGAACATGCTGGCGGCTGCCGTTATTCCGCTGGGGGCCTGCCTGTTTGCCATCCTGGAAGGAAGCCGGTTGATGGCGGGATTGGAAAAAGGCGGCACACTGGGGCTGTACCTGGCCTACCACCCCGGCCGAAACCGTTTCCTGCTCACATTCTATGGCGCCCTGATCATCCAGTTGCTGGGGATGGGAGTGGTGTTCTGGATCATCATGAATTTCGCAGCCTGGATACTGAACCTTGAGTTTGGGAGAGGACAGCTGCTGGCGAACACAATGGTCTGCTCCCTGCCGGCAATCCTATTTGGCACCCTGGCCTTCAGCCTGGGCGCAGCCACCGGGCGACTGTGGTTGAGCCGATGGATCAGCTCCGGGGCGGTGCTGCTGATTTCCGGCTGGCTGGCTATGGCGATATTTCTTCCCCGGTTTTCCTTCCCGGGGAACAAGTTCCTTCTCCAGGCAACTCGGCAGCCCCTCTTTTTACTGCTGTGCTCGCTCGTCCTGCTGGGGGGAGGTGCCTGGGGGTTCAACCGGCGGGACCTTCAGGATTAAAATCCCCTTTGTTGTGTCATAAAGAGAGGAGACAATCCACTCAGGCAGTGACATACTCTCCGCTGTACTCACGCAACTGAGGCCAGCGCCGGGAGACGAGCACCACCGCCAAGATGCAGGCGGCACCGCCGCTGATGATGGCTGCCGGCACACCAAAGGCCTGGGCGACCAAGCCGGACTCGATCTCCCCCAGTTGTGGACCACCCATGAAGAAGATCTGGTTGATGCCGATCATGCGGCCGCGCAGGTGATCGGGGGTCTGGATCTGGCGGATGGTGTTGCGCAGAATGGCGCTGAGACCGTCGGCTGCTCCTACAAGAACCAGCGCCATGAGGGTGGTTGTAAAGGTGCGCTCCAGGCCGAACCAGATGGTTGCCAGGCCGTAGCAAAATACGGCGAAAAGCAGCAGGGAGCCCTGGCGGCGCAATTGATAGCGCTGGGATATGAACAAACCCACCAGCATGGCGCCGATCGACTCGCCGGACACGAGCCAGCCGTAGGCCACCTCGCCCACCTTGAGGATGTCGCGGGCGACGAACGGAAGCAGCGTTGCGGCCGAGGAGAAAAAGGTGGCAATGAAATCCAACAGCATGCTCGAAAGGATGATCGGATGGTTGAGGATGAAGTGAATCCCTTCACGAATCGACGCCAGGCTGGAACGGACACTGCCCTCGCGTTTCCTGACCTCGTGATGGATGGGGCCCATGGCCACCAGGGCAGCCAGGACAGCCAGAAAACCGACGGCATTCAACCAGTAAGCCCACTCCTGCCCGAAATAGCCGATCAACAGGCCGCTCAGACCGGGGCCGATGATGGCGCCCGTGCTTTGGGCAATGGATTGCAGGCTGAACGCGCTGGGAAAGTCTTCCACGGACACCAGGTTGGGCACCATCGACTGGCGGGCCGGAGAATCGAAGGCGATGGCGGCGGCCTGGAGCCCGGAGAGCAGGAAGATGTGCCAGATGCGGATGCCGCCGGTAAATGTGAGGAACCCGAGGGCGACGGTAATCAGCACCATGGCGCCCTGGGTGAGGAACGTGATCCGCCGGCGGTCGAAGGTGTCGGCCACGAGTCCGCCGAAAGGGGCCAGCAGCAACACCGGCAGGAAGCGAGCCAGACCGATGCCGCTGACCACCATCGGCTGGTCGGAGAGCGTGCGCAGGTGCCAAAGGAGAGCAGCCAGTTGCATCTGCGATCCGGCCACCGAAACCAGATGCCCGCCCCAGTACAAGGCGAACTTCCGGTGGCGAAGGGCGGGTGGGATCTTAATAATCGCGCGTTTCAAACAGGATGGCCACGGGCAGTGAAAATGGCGAGGAGAGTTCTCCAGGGCGGTCAGCCCAGCCTGGCTATGGGCGGCAACCGGCGCTTGAACTCGTTCCGCTGGATACGGTCAATGACGGAAGAAACGAACTTCTCTGAAAAGCCGGCTTTGACACACTCAAGGGGAGTGTGCTGTTTGTCATACAGGAGGTAGAGAAGGCGATCCACTTCGTTATAGGTGAAGCCCAGGTCTCCCTCATCGGTCTGGCCGGGCCACAGGTCGGCGGTGGGGGGCTTGGTGATGATGACCTCAGGGACCCCCATGGCCCGGGCCAATTGACGGACCTGCGTCTTGTAGAGATCGCCGATGGGGTTCAGCGCACAGGCGGAATCACCATAGAGGGTGGTGTAGCCAAGGAGGGATTCGGTCTTGTTGCCGGAACCAACCACCAGCCCGTTAAAGGCTTCCGACTGGTCATACAGGATGATCATCCGCTGGCGGGCCATGATGTTGCCCTTTCGTACGGGGCTCATGTCCGGGAATGCATTGATTAGCGGATCGACCATGGGGGTGATCTCGACTGTCAGGGTTTGCACACCCAGGGCATGGATCACCAGGCCGGCGTGTTCGAGGGAGGCCGGTGAGGAGGTTCTGTAAGGCATGCGAACGGCCAGCACGTTCCGGGCGCCGAGGGCTTCGACGCACAGGTGGCAGACAAGCGCGGAATCAAGACCGCCGGAGAGGCCGAGGACCGCCCTTGATCGACCGCTGCCGGTGATGCCGGTGCGGATGAACCCAGCCAGTTTCCGGCGCACGATATCAGGGTCGATATCCAGGTCGGCTGTTAATTTTGGATTCATCGGTTTATTTTATACCTCTGCAAGGCGCTCACCCATCGACCAGTTATCTTGGTTTGGGCTTGATTATAAGCCAGGAATGGTGGGAGAAAAGGAGAGCGGACTTGTTCACCGGGGATCTTCACCCGGCGGGCGGGCTGGAAGGAGGAAGACCTTTTTGGGTGGAGAGCCCCCGGAGGGGGATCAAAGCGCCGGCAGCGGACAGGGCCACCAGCAGGGCCGCCCAAACGTCCAGCCTGAGACCGAACAAACGGGGGAGATAATCGGCGCGGAAGAGAGCCAGTGGAAGTATGGCCAGGCCAAGGGCGGCCAGGTTCAGGCTGGTTTTTCGGCCCCGGTGGCTGCCTGCCGGCAAAGAGGATTCGATGGTCAGGACTAATCCAGCAAAAAGGGCCACCGAAAGGAACTGCAAGGGCAGGCGTGGGGCCCAAATGCCGGCTTCGTCCGGCGCGGGGATGCCCCACCAGGCGCCCGACGGCGCAGCCGGGCCATAGCCACAGCCGGCGAGCCAGCAGCCCAGCCAGGAGCCGATGCAGACGAGTTGGAAAAGCGGCAGGAGGCCGTCTGCCAGTTCCGCCGGAGAAAGAGATCGCCGGCGGGCATAAAGCCACAAGGCCGCTGCCGCCAGCAGCAGTGCCCCGGGCCACCACAGGCCTCCCAGCCAGACCGCAGGGATCTCAGCGGGATGGGCACCGTAGTACGTCCAGTGAAGGAGGGTGAAAGCGAGACGGGCCCCCAAAAGGGCGGCAGCCAGGCCAAGCAACCCGGCTGCGAGAATGGCTTGCTGATGTTCCACAGTGGCCTTTCGAAGCGAGAGCCATAGACCAACCGAGGCTGCGATGCCAATAAACAAACCATACATGGGTTAACGGAATTTCAAATGTGGATTAGACATCTATTATTGAAAGTGAAAATGGAGAAAAATGGAATAATTCTCCATGGGCAATGAGCCTGCTACTGCAGGGACCACATTTTTAATTGTACACCCAGTGAACATGTGTATTTAAATGTCAAACGCCGGGGTGAGGGGGGCACCCAAGCGCTCGACAATGTAAATTTATCACAAGCAGATTAAATCCGCATTAGAGTTTTGAGAAATCTAAATAGAACAAAATATCTATTACGATGTGGAAACCAACAACCTGTTGCGCTGGAAGGATTGGATGGCAAGGTTGGCCAGGAACAGGGTTATGAGCCAGAAAACGAATCCGATGAGCAATCCGCCGGCGACACTGAGGTAGAGCACCCCGCCGATCTGCCCGGCCAGGAGGCCCAGAACCAGGATGACCAGCGAGCCGCTGGCCTGGTAGGCCCCCATAAAGGTGCGGGTGCGGGCCGAGATGAGGACGGTGGCGGCGATGCCCAGCATGGCCAGGGCCGGGGTGATCCAAAAGATCAACACCCACCAGGATGGGAGCGGGAACCAGAAACGGTGAAACATACCGTAGCCAGCGATGTTGAGAACCAGGGCATACAACAGAAAACTGAACCATGAAATGGCCAGCGCGGGGATCAGGGCGGCCAGAACCTTGCCCAGGAACAGTTCACGATCGGTGGCCGAGGTGTAGAGCAGCGCTTCCAAGGTCTTGCGCTCGCGTTCGCCGGCAAAGGATTCGGCGGCAATGATGGTGGAGAACATCAGGGGCAGGATGAGGAACATGGGGGCGAAATAGTAGCCCAAAAGAACGACGAGGATCGTTTGGAAGGGGTCCAAACCCAGCAGGGTTGCGGAAACCGAGGGGGGCATGTGGTCCAGGAAGAGGCCCAGGTCAAATTCAGACCGAAGACGATCCGGAGTAAGGCCGGTGGCCGGCGGGATGAGGATGAGAGCCAACGGAAGGAGCACCATGAAGAGGAGCGGCAGGATCAGCATGGGCAGCCAGGCGACCCGGTTCTGACGGACTTCAAGCAGGTCCTTTTTCGCGATGGCGGATATCTTTTTCAGTTTCATGGCTGCAACTCCTTATCCGCCTGCTCCTGCAAGGAAAAATAGATCTGCTCCAGGGAGGCCTGCCTGGGTTGAACCGACAGAACCGGGGCGTCGACGGACACCAGTTGGGCCACCAATCCGGGGATGGAAGCCTGCTGTTCAACCCGGGCGTGCAGCGTGGCAGGATGCGGGCATTCCACCGCCAGAACACCCGGCAAGCGGGCGATCCTTTCAGCAAGCCCGGCCTGGGGAGTGAGAAACGTGACATCCACCCAGAGATCGGGAGCAAGTGAACGCCTGAGCTCCGGCAGGCTGCCGACGGCGAGCAGGCGGCCTTGATGAATGATGGCCAGGCGGTCGCACAAACGTTCGGCTTCTAGCAGGTTATGGGTGCAAAGGATCACCGTATGGCCGTCCTGCCTGCGGATGCCGCCGAGCAGTTCGTGGACCTGCTGTGCCGCCTCGGGATCCAGTCCGGAAGTCGGCTCATCGAGGAAGAGAATGAGGGGCTCGTGAAGCAATGTCCGGGCAAGAGCGAGGCGCTGTTTCATGCCCGTGCTGTAACTCTCAACACGGTCATCGGCGCGCTCCTGCAAGCCAAAAAAAGCGAGCAGTTTGGAGGACCGTTTTTTAATCTCATCGCCGGACAGCTCAGCCAGCGTGCCAAAGAACTGCAGGTTCTGCCTGGCGGTCAGGCGTTCGTAGAGCGCCGGAGTTTCAGTAAGCACGCCGGTAAAGCGGCGCACCTGGTCACCTTCGGTAACAGGATTGCGGCCCAAGACCGTCATGCGGCCTGAAGAAGGCGTCAACAGCCCGTTCAACAGGCGGACAGTGGTCGTCTTTCCGGCGCCATTTGGCCCGAGAATGCCAAGCACCTCACCACGGCGAACCTGGAGGGACAGGGCAGCGACAGCCAACCGCGCCCCGTAGTGGTGACTGAGGTGATCGATCTCGATGACAACGTCATTCAAAGTGAACTCGCTTTATTGAATTGTTTCACGTGAAACATTCGTTTCCTTACGGAAAAGAATATAAGAATAAATAACCGGCACCAGCCCGGCAACCAGGGCTGGGACCAAGAGCAGCAGGACAAAGTACCCGGGGAAGAGCAAGCCGAGGGCTGAAAGGACACCTGAAATGCGGAAAAGGACGCTGCCGAGGCGGTGGGTCTTCCGCCAGACCGTGTCGCTGCTGAGCGTCCAGGGAGTGCGGATGCCGATAAAGAAGTTGCGCCGGGCTTTGCCGACCAGCACCCCCGTGGTATACATCAACAGGCCAAAAGCGGGTGCCAGCGCGGCGTTAAAACTGAAGGTCACCCGCAAGTTCCACAACAAGGTCAGGATCTGCAGGTAGGCCATAAAGGCAGCAAAAACGATGATGAAGCGGTTGTACTCCCCTCTGAATTGGGCTATGTTGGCCTTCAGGGGGTCGATGGATGGCAGAACGAGCGAGAGAACGAAGAACAACAGCAATATTGCCGGCAGGAACAAAACCCCGAACAGGCGGCTGGAGAAGCCGTCGGCCTGTCCCCGGGCGTTCCAGTGAGAGGCGACCATCTCCGGCAGGTGCGGGAAGGCCAGCAAGCCGGCTGTTGCCGCAAAGACCAGAATGATAAACAACAGGATGAGGGTGGTTTGGTTTTTCATTTGATCTCCTCCGGAAGGGAGCGTTTTGGTTTCACGTGAAACATTCTGTCCTGCTCAGTCTTTTCAAGGTGAAATTATGGGCTGAAGCCAGCGAAGAGCAACAACAGCCCTGCATTTTTGGATGCTGCCGGGCTTTGCCTGACTGGCAGCCTATTTCTTTTTCAGTTCCGGGAGGTTGTTCTGGGCCAGGGATACCATCCCGCTCAACCCTCCCAGGTTCATAGTGTCCACGGCGCTGCTGGGGACGATCACCAGGGCGCCCTTCTCCTTCAGACCTTCGAACAGCATGTTCATGGCCCGCAGGTGGAGGGCGGTGGGATTGTTGGTATACGCCTGGCTGGCCTCGGCAAAGCTGCCGGCGATCTGTTTTTCCGATTCGCCCAGGATGACCCGCGCCTGGCGCTCCCGCTCGGCTTGGGCCTGGCGGCTCATGGCATCTTCCAATCCCTGCGGGATGATGACATCACGGATCTCCACCGACTGGACGGATATGCCCCAGGGATTGGTGCGTTCATCGATGATCTTTTGCAGTTCGGCGTCCATCCTGGCGCGGCCGACGAGGATATCCGCCAGAGGCATCTGCCCGATGACCTCCCGCAGGGCAGTCTGTGAGGCCCAGGAGATGGCTGCGCGATAATCCTCCACCTCGAGGGCGGCTTTTTCGGCGTCCCACACCAGCCAGAAGAGGACGGCGTCCACATCCACCGGCACCGTATCCTTGGTGAGGGTCTTTTCGGCGTTGAACGGCGTCACCATCACCCGGTGATCGATCCAGATGGGAATGCAGTCGACGATCGGGATGATCCAGAACAGCCCGGGCCCGCGCAGCCCGCGGTATTTGCCCAGCCGCAACACGACGGCTTTTTCCCACTGGCGGGCAATTTTGATGGACACGAGCAGGATCACAGCCAGGATCAACATCCCGGCGGCATAGACAATGACCCAGGCATCCGCCAGGCGCTGGTTCATGAGGACGGCCCCAATCAAGGCGGCAGCCACGAACAGGAAAAAGGCGAAACCGCCGACGCTGCTGATGTGCATGGCATCCCCATCCCTGATGGGCTGCACTTTATTTATCTCCGGAATTGATTTGACATGAACTCTCATTTTGACCTCACATTTCATCAAGTCGATCAAACGGGATATTTTCCGGCCAATTCGATGCCACTTCCTTCATAACGGCATTGATGGCCTGTTCATGGCCAAAACCGAGCCGGGCCGCCTCATCCAGATACTGCCGGGCGATCTCTTCCAGGCTGCGTTGGTGCAGATTTTCCAGCATCTCCGGTGAGGGGTCTTCCCAAATGTACGTGCCACGCCCACGCTGGGTTGAAATGAGCCGTTCTTCATCCAAAATGCGATATGCCCTGGCGATGGTGTTGAAGTTGACCCGCAACTCGGTTGCCAGTTGCCTGACGGTTGGGAGCTGGTCGCCCTTGTTCAATGCACCTTCCGCCATCCGCTGGCGAACCTGTCCAACGACCTGCAGATAGATGGGGATGTTGGAGCGAAAATCCAACCGGATATCGAGTGGGACCATGCGTTAATTCCTAATCCATAGTATAATTGTATTATCGTATGAATGTATTATTGTATGTATTGTATACCATTTAAGAACAGATGTCAACCAGAGGTGTTGGTTGGAAAAAGCATTAAACGAACCGCAAATGGGAGTACAATCATTAAAAAACGATCATCCTATTCAATCATACACAGGTGAAAAACCCAAGGAGTACTATGCCGCCATTCAATCCTTCTGATAACAGCATCAGGAACAGGCGGGTGGCCATGCTGATCGATGGCGACAATGCACAACCCTCGCTGATCGAAAAAATGCTGGCAGAAACCAGCAAGTATGGACTGGTTACCATCCGTCGAATTTACGGTGACTGGACTGCGTCCAACATGGGGGGGTGGAAGGACATGCTGCAGACTTATGCCATTCACCCAATTCAGCAGTTTCGATATACCACTGGCAAGAATGCCACGGACAGCGCCATGATCATTGACGCCATGGATATCCTTTATACCGGGGGAGTGGATTCGTTCTGCCTTGTTTCAAGCGACAGCGATTACACCAGGCTGGCCACCCGCATCCGGGAGAAAGGCTTTTTTGTGATGGGGATCGGCAAAAAGACAACGCCGCGCTCTTTTGTCAATGCCTGCGATGTTTTTGTATACACCCAGAACCTGGCCCCTGAGCAACAACCAGCCAGCAAGACCTCCGCCGCAGGCAAGGCCCGCCGCCGGAAACCAGCGGCAGCCACCCAGGCCGAGCAGACAGCCGTTGTGGAAACGACAACACCCGACCCCATTCCCCTTCTGAAAAAGGCGTTTGAAATTGCGGTACAGGAGGATGGATGGGCCTTCCTGGGGACGATCGGGCACCAGATCCGTCAACTGGACCCCGGTTTTGATTCGCGAACCTACGGATTTAAGCAGTTATCCCAATTGATACAAGCACACCCCCAGGTGTTCACGATGCGTGAAGCCAAAAACCAGGACGGCACGCTTGTGCTTTACGTGAAATTAAAAGAATAAACCCATGGACAGTGCAATTTTCGAAGCCATCCTTGCCCGCCGGAGCATCCGGGAGTATCAGGACAAGCCGGTGGAAAGGGAATTGCTGGAAAAAATGCTCCAGGCCGCCATGGCAGCGCCCAGTGCCAAGAACGGCAGGCCATGGGAGTTCGTGGTGGTGACCGCCAGGGAAAAGATGGATGCGTTTCGGGCCTGTATGCGCTACGGGAAGCATAACGCCCCGGCGGCGATCTGTGTGTGCCGGAATCTGGCGCTGGCAACCAGCCGTTCCAGCAGGAACTTTTGGGTACAGGACTGCGCCGCAGCCGTGCAGAACATGCTGCTTGCAGCATCCGGCATGGGGCTGGGAACGGTGTGGGTCGGTGTTTACCCAAAGATCAAATCGGTGCGAAATGTGCGCCGGGTCCTGGGCATTCCTGCTGATATCACTCCGCTGGCGCTGGTGTACGTGGGGTACCCGGCCGAGGAAAAACCAGCCCGGACCCAGTACGATGAGCGGCGCGTTCATTGGGAACAATACCGCCATTCCTGAGCAGTTGCCCAACGTTCGGCATTTCGACCTGACGGTATTCGATAAGGAAAACAACCGATGACCATCCTTAACCCGGAAAACGAAGAGAAACTGCGCCAGGGAATGAAGTATCTCAACAAATCGATGTTGTACCTCTGGCGCCTGGGCATGGGAACCTGGTTGAATCTGAGCCCAAAATACGGCGGCAGGATCATGGTTCTGGTGCATACCGGGCGCAGGTCCGGCAAGGTCCACAGGAATAACCTGAATTACTCCATTATCGATGGGGAGGTGTACTGCACTGCGGGTTTTGGTGCCAAAACGGACTGGTATCGGAATGTGGTGAACAACCCGAATGTGGAAATCTGGCTGCCGGATGGCTGGTGGAGCGGTTTGGCTGAAGATGTTAACGACATCCCAGACCGATTGATCTGCCTGCGCCAGGTGCTGATCGATTCCGGGCTGGCTGCCCGCAGCATGGGAATTAACCCCCACTCCATGCCCGATGACCTACTGTCGGAAGTCGTCAAGGACTACCGCCTGGTCCGCATTCGCAGAATTGCCGCCCGCACCGGCCCCGGCGGCCCGGGGGACCTGGCGTGGGTGTGGCCAGTGGCAACTTTTTTGCTGGTCCTGGGCATGGTCTTTCATCGCCGGAAGAAGAACTGACCGGAATATCGTTCCATTCATAGAAGAAGTAAAAAACCATGACGCTCCAGATTGAAATCACCTCCCCCCGCCTGAGGTTGATGGCTTTGGGCCGCGACGAATTGCAGACTCTACTCGACTCACCATCTCACCTTCAGGAGGAACTTAACATTACCTTATGCGAGGGATTGATGGAGGGGCGGGTGAAACACGCCATTGGAAGGAAATTGGCCATGATGGCTGGCGCCCAGCCTGTTGACCACCCCTGGTTTACTTTTTGGTTAATTCTTAAGGACGATTCCGGGGAGGGGGTCGGCCTGGCAGGATTCAAGGGCCTCCCGGATGATCAAGGTGTGGCTGAGATCGGGTACGGTATGGCAACAGGACAACGGGGATATGGAATGATGACCGAGGCGGTTGGCAGGCTGGCAGTTTGGGGGTTCCAAACTGGACGTTGCCATGCAGTGAGCGCAACGACTGACCGTTCGAACCGGGCTTCGCAACGAGTCCTGGAGAAGAATGGCTTTGTCCTTATTCATGAAAATGACAAGGAGATGAAGTGGCTCCTGGCGAAGGGGGGCCAATGGTCTCCTTCCTGATCGCCAACGGATACGGTGATTTATCTCCCGATACACCTGCCTACAAACTTTTTATCAACCCGGGTATCTTCATCGGTGTGGGGGTACGGTTTTATTCATTGAGAGACTGGCACGTTGTGCCATGAAGGTAACTTCCAAGCCCAATAACCCAAGGATACCGGTAAAACTCATCAGAAGGATATCCTTAAAGCACGGGCGAGGACGGACAAAACCTTTGCCTGACAATCGTCGGGTTATTGTGGCAACTTGCCCCCAAGTCGTATAATAAGATAAATGATGATGGGACTGACGGTGGAAAAGGAATAAAGCAAATGGAATTCATTACAAATGCGAACGTTGTTTACTTGATGATGATGCTGGGTTTTCTGCTGGTTTTTCTGGCCTTGCTGGCACCAGGGACCGGCGTGGTTGAGATCGGCGCGATCGCCATGCTTGTGGTAGCCGGATACGGACTGGCGAATTTGCCTTTAAATTACTGGGCTGTGGCGTTGCTCCCGGCATCGGTGGTCCTGTTCATCCTGGCCATTCGATTACGGCGGCGGCGCCTGTTCCTGATCCTGTCACTATTGACCCTGCTGGGCGGTTCCATTTTTATCATCCAGGGAGAGGGCAGCCTTCCGGCGGTGGACCCATTGCTGGCGTTGGTTATGTCCGGATTGACCTTTGGACTGATCTGGTATGTAGCCACCAAGGGGATGGAAGCCATCCGGCGCACCCCGGATCACAGCCTGGAGAGGCTGATTGGAAAACAGGGGATTGCAGAAACGGATGTTTTTCAGGAAGGCACGGTTCAGGTGGCAGGTGAGGGATGGACAGCCCGTAGTGAGGTCTATATTCCAGCCGGAAGCCAGGTCACGGTTACCGGCCGTGAAGGGCTTGTTCTGATCGTGCGCCCAACAGCAAACCGGCATGATTAAGGTTGGTTATTTGTTCATAATACGATAAGGAGACAAGAATATGGATGCATTATTAACAACCAGCGGGTGTCTGATCGGAGCGGTCTTTCTGATCGCGATTGTCTTTTTGGGGGCGGCCCTGAAGATCGTCCCGGAGTATCAAAGGTTGGTGGTTTTCAGACTGGGGCGCTGTATCGGCGCCAAGGGGCCCGGCCTGGTGCTGTTAATCCCATTTATTGACCGGCCTGTACGGGTTGACCTGCGGGAGCAAGTGCGTGAAATACCTGCCCAGAGTTCCATCACCTCAGACAATGCGCCAATATCCATTGACTTTCTGTGGTTCTACAAGGTCTTTGACCCCGTCCAAAGCATTTTGCAGGTTGGCAATTTTGAACTGGCAGCCCAGGGTATTGCAACAACCACCCTGCGTGCGGTCATCGGCAGCATCCTTTTGGACAGCGTGTTGTCGGAAAGGGAAAAGATCAACACAGCGTTGCGCACCCGCCTGGACGAGGTGACCGAGCGCTGGGGGGTCAAGGTGACCAATGTTGAGATCCGCGAGATCATCCCGCCACGCGATGTACAGGATGCAATGAACCGCCAGTTGACAGCCGAGCGGAATCGCCGTGCGGTGGTAACCGAATCCACCGGCACCCGCGAAGCGGCGATCAACGTGGCCGAAGGTGAACGCCAGGCAGCAGTGTTGAAGGCTGACGGTGCCAAGCAGGCAGCCGTACTGCAAGCCCAGGGGGAGAAGCAGGCCCAACTGTTGCGCGCCGAGGGATATGCCTCGGCCCTGGATAAGATCTTTGAGGTAGCCAAAACCATCGATTCTCAGACGATCACCCTCCAGTATTTTGAGACTCTCAAGAACATGGCTGCCAATCCATCGACCAAGTACATCTTCCCCATGGAATTTACCAGTCTGTTGAATGATTTTGTTAAAGGGCAGGCAGGCAAGAAATAAAAAGAGTCCATATTGGTAAAAGGGTCATAAGCAATGGGATGCTGGTGGGAGGAGCCACCTCCCACCAGCACCCAGTTATTGGCAAGCGCAAGTGACCGACGAAATGCATTACGAGATCCAAGACGCCGGCTGGCGGGACCTGGGCGAGCTTCGCAGCCTGGAATACGAGTGTTTTGCCGGCGAAGCCTGGCCTTTGCTGGATCTGATCAGTGTTCTGTCGCTGCCCGGCATTGTGCGTTTGAAGGTGGTAACGGAGGGCCGGATGGCTGGCTTCGCAGCGGGAGATCGCCACCCCCGGGAGGGGGTTGGCTGGGTAACCACTCTTGGGGTGCGGCCGGTTTTTCAAAGGCGGGGCATTGGGACGGCCCTGTTGCAGGCTTGTGAAAGCAGGATCGGATTGCCGGTAATCCGGCTCTGTGTTGCACGAACGAACAGCGTTGCAATTCGAATTTACCAGCGTGCCGGTTACCGGCAGATACAGACCTGGCCGGCCTATTACCAAAGCGGCGAAGATGCCCTGGTCATGGAAAAGAGGAATTTCAAATAGAGAACTGCGAGAGGCGATTGACTTTCCCGAAGAGATGTACTATCATAGAAGAAAGCAGGAGCCTCGAAAACCGAAATGCGATCCTTATCCCAAAATCAGAAGGGACAGCCCTGGCAGGCACGCGTATGAGTCGCGTGCCTGTTGTTTTGCCACACAAATACTGACCGAAAGGAGTTCTTAGCCATGGATTATGGCATGATTGGCAAACTGGAGAAGGCGAAACGATATGCCCAGGAGCCAGGCCGTTTTCAATTTTCCAGGTTCACGGTTACCATGCAGGGGGATAACAACACTCACGAGGTCAATTATGAAGCGGGAAAATGGCACTGCACATGCAACTTTTTCCAGAGCCGGGGTCGTTGCAGTCATACGATCTCCCTGGAAATGATCCTTGAAGGTATGGTAATGTCGGAAGAAACAGCCTGATGGCCTGCAATGCCTGAAAAATCCCGCCCATCCCGGTTTGGGTAAGGCGGGATTTTTTTGTGGCATGGCAGATCGTTTTCTGGAACGGTTTTTAAGTTCCCACTCCCCCATTAACCAAAAAAGCATCCTTACGGTTGGCGGTTCAGATATAATCAGCCCATCCAGTTTGTACAAGGGTGAATGGAAAAACCTGATGAACATTCGCGATAATCCCCCCCTCCTCCCGGAGCAGTACTTCTCCGTGGATGTGGAGACAGCCGGGCCGTATCCACCGGCATATTCCATGCTCTCCATCGGTGCATGCCTGGCTTATGAACCCCAAAGCACCTTTTATGTTGAAATTCAACCGATTACTGAACGATACAGCCCATCAGCGCTTTCGGTCAGCCAAATGAGCCTGGAAGAGGTGAAGGCACGGGGCATTGTGCCGCAGGAAGCCATGCGCCTGTTTGCCGGATGGATCCACGATCACACCCCGGAGGGATGCCTGCCGATCATGGTCGCCTTTAATGCCCCATTCGATTGGAGTTTTATCAACTATTATTTCCATCAATTTTTTGGAGAGAACCCGTTCGGCTATTCTGCGCTGGATATTAAGGCCTTGTTCATGGGCGCAAAGGGCGTTCGCTGGCAGGAAACATCCATGCGTTACCTTGCACCGGTCCACCTCCAGGGACAGCCCCTCTCGCATCACGCCATGCAGGACGCACTTGACCAGGCGGGGATATTTCGTGCGATCATGGGCAAAGGGTGAGGCGAAATCCAACCGAAGGTGCATGTTCCCGCATTGCTCCAGACTGGCAAATAATGCTATGATGTTGGCAGAAGAAGCATAACCGGTGGGTTGATATGGAAGGAGGATGGGTCCCATGAAACCGCAATCCGAGGCACTGGAAAGGATAATCGAATCTGCCCGCAGGATGGGCGTGGAAATTGATGAAGAGGAGGCTCTTCAGTGGCTGAGCGGGATGGCGGCAGCCCGGGCCAGCCAAGGTGATGTCGTTGTGGACACCCGCAGTGGCGTGTTCGGGCATTCCATCACCATGCTGGATTTCTCCCCTGAGGACCTGGCCCACTTTCGGGAGATCGGCCGGCTGGTCGAGTTCCAGGACATCCCGGGCAAGGTGGAGACCGCCCTTTCGTTATCCGGCTCTTCCGCCCAATCCAAAATTCAAACCTACCCGGGGGATTGTGATTATTTCGAGCGGGTGAACATCCTGGCGCCCACCCGGGAGGAGGCATGTAAAATCCTCTCTCAGATCATGCGGCAAAAATGCCTGGATACGCTTAAAGGTCCAACCTACCAGTTCATTGAGGCAAAGTATGGATCACATCCGTTTGATTTTACCCGTGGCGGGAAGACCCAGAAAGCCGGCACACCGATCTCCTGGAGTGCGGATGATGTGCAGGCAGGCCGGCAGGAGGGAATCGGACCGGATGGATCCAGGGCGATCATCACATGGGAGGATGTGATGATGAACCCGGACTGGTGCAAACTGGACTGGGTGATCGCGGACCCGGTGCGGAGAATCCTTTCCAATGCCAGCAATATGCTGGATGTAACCTGGGAGGCGCCCGACGGACAGATCACCCCATTGGATGGTTACCTGGATGCCTATTTCCAGGAGGTGTACCTGGACGCGGAATCCATCCCGATCTTCTCCAAACTGGCCAAGCATGTATCTGCGGATGCCATGGACCATTATGTCCAGCAGTTGGAAAATGAGGTCAACAAGTACCTGACGAAAGACATCAATTACGGCAAGGCAGCCAAGCGGATGTACAACGTGTTCCGCCTGACAGGCAAATACCAGGAAGCCGCCTACATCCGGGAACTTTTCGATGAACCGGCCACCGTGCTTTACCAGGTGTGGTCGCTCATCCGCACCGTGGATGATGCGGTGCAGAACCAGGCCGGGTTTCCGAAAGAGGAACTTCTGGCGCATTGTGACCATCTCATCCTGTCGGTCGTCCAGGCACTGGAAGGCGCACAGGAGACGGAGATCGTAAAACAGTTGTTGGTTTTCAGGGACGCGATCAGCCGGCAGGATTCAGCCGAACTGAATCGGGAGTCCGAGGCTGCCCGCACGCGGGTGATCAATGTCGTGAACAACTTCTTCCACGAGCGCCTGGTTAACATGCCGGAGATTCGCGAGTACATCGATTCAGTTCAAAGTGTGACGAAAAAGTAATTTTTAGATGATTGCAATCAGATAGATTTTGTGCAGCGGGATGTGAATGACATCCCCTGAATGGGGGCCCGCGGCGAGAAGAAAGACACCCCGTGGAGGGTGTCTGATTCAGGCGGGGAGGGCGGGATGTGAATGACATCCCCTGAATGGGGGCCCGCGCCGAGAAGAAAGACACCCCGTGGAGGGTGTCTGATTCAGGCGGGGAGGGCGGGATGTGAATGACATCCCCTGAATGGGGGCCCGCGCCGAGAAGAAAGACACCCCGTGGAGGGTGTCTGGTTCAGGCGGGGAGGGCGGGATGCGAATGATATCCCCTGAATGGGGGCCCGCGCCGAGAAGAAAGACACCCTTGGTGGAGGGTGTCTGGTTCAGGCGGGGAGGGCGGGATTCGAACCCGCGGCCGAGGTCATCCCCCGGCAACCACTTAGCAGGCGGCCCCGATCGTCCACTCTGGCACCTCCCCAATATTCACTTGCCCACCGCTTGGTGCCTGGCGGAGGGAGAGGGATTCGAACCCACGATGGCTTTCGCCATACCTGTTTTCAAGACAGGCGCCTTAAACCACTCGGCCATCCCTCCGAAGGGATTCGCATCCCGTAGCCCAAATTCTAACATACTTCCAGGGGGTGGTAAAGCACGCCGGGTGTGACCAAGTTGCAGGCCGGGACGAATTTCCCCCGCCGGGTGAGAAAGCGATTAAAATAAAATCCACACCACATTCCAAATGGATGATCGAACAAAATATGAACGATACAGCTCTCCTTGACCGATTCAACAATGCCCACCTAGGGCGTTTTCACATGCTGCTGATGTTGCTAACAGGTGCATGCTGGACGCTGGCCGGCTACGGCGTGACTATTGTGGGTTTTTTGCTTCCCGGGTTGCAGGCGGAATGGGACGTTTCCCCGCAGATCCTTAGTTACCTGGCCGCCGCCGGGATGCTCGGCATGGTACCCGGATCGGTGATCGCCGGCAGGCTGGCAGACAGGTTTGGGCGACGACAGGCACTCACCCTGGTAATGCTTTACCTGGGGGGGATGTTCATCCTGCACTCCCTTTCCTGGAACATCCCAGCCCTCATCATTCTTCGTTTCCTCTCCGGGATGGGCATGGGTGCCATTCTGCCCCCCGCCGGAGCCCTGGTAACGGAATTCTCTCCTGCCAACAAGCGGGGTATGCTGGTTGTCCTGCTGAACGGGTTTTGGGGTTTGGGAGGCACCCTTTCCGCTGCAATGGGATATTTTGTAGTGTTGAAAGCCGGCTGGCGACCGGCAATCCTGTTTGGAGGGGTGGCGATTCTCATAGCCTTCCTGGTGCGGTTCCTGCTGCCGGAATCATTGCGCTACCTGATCAGCAAGGGCAGGTCGGATGAGGCGTACCGGGAATCAAACCGCATCCGCCTTGACGGAAAGGCAGAACCATCCACCAACCCTGGAGTCGTTACCGCCACCAGCGGAGACCAAAAACAAACGAATCCGGAGGGGGTCTGGTCGCGGGCTTATGTGAGGGTGACCTTGGCGTTATGGTGGCTTTGGTTCGCCTTGAACTATACCTACCAGGGGATTTATGTATGGCTGCCCACATTGCTGTTTGAAAGGAATAATTCGATCGGGCAATCCTACCTGCTGGCCTTGTTCATCAGCCTGGGGCAGCTCCCGGGGACTGTTCTCATTTCTCTGCTGGCTGACCGCTTCAGCCGGCGGAAGTTGATCATCCTGACCCTGGGCCTGCTGGCAGTTTTCAGCCTGCTCTTTGGGCTCTCTGCAAATGCAGGCTGGGTGATGGTCGTCGGTTTTGCGATGATGATCAGCAACGGAATGGTTTGGGGGCTGGCACATCCATTTTCCAACGAACTTTACCCCACCCGCATGCGGGGATACGCAGTCGGCTGGGCGGTCGGGTTCGGCAGGGTGGGCGGGGCAGTGGCTCCGTTCATCATCGGCCTTGCCGCACAGATGGGTGCATCAATACCGCTCCTCTTTGGCATTCTGACGGTGGCACCCATATCAACCATGCTCATCCTGGCGAATTTAAAACAGGAAACCACCGGCCGCAACCTGGAAGAGATCAGCGAAACGCCCGCCTAGCCCCATTTTCCCTGGTCGTATTGGCGGTATTCTTTTTCGCGCCCAAAAAGAGGGGGCTGCGGCGGAAATCGATGCGGCAAGTGGGGAGCTGAAAACCGCAGGCAGGGGACACCTGTTTCAGGGTTTATTCAATTTGGGATAATTGTCAACCAGTGGTTGTATCTGCGGGTGGTGTTTGCAGGATCGGCGTATTGGTTGGCCAGGGGGTGATCGTCGCGCCATTGTCCAACATGGAAGGAAGGGCTGGTTCAACGGTTGCACCTGGAGTGGGAAGAGCGCTTCCTTCCGCCAGATTTTCCCTGGTGGCGGAACCCTGTTGAGGTGTGAGCGCATCCACGGCAGGCAGGTTGCCTGCCGTTGGTACATGGGTTGCCTGGTCCTCATGGGTGCGGTTGATCAGGCGCAGGGAGCCCCATGCCAGGGCGGCTAGGAGACCTGCCGCCAGCAGGATGGCAACGGCCCAAAGGAATGAACGGGCAAACCTTCTTTTCCGGGACATCGCCGGTTTTGGTGCTGAATGGGGAATCTCAATGAGGATGATGGTGATGTTATCGTGGCCGCCGCGCAAGTTGGCCAGACTGATCAATTCATGAATGGCAGCCTGGCTGGAATCCCCATCTTGAATGGCTTCCAGAATCCGGGAGTTTTCGACCAGGTCGCTTAAACCATCCGTACAAATCAACAACCTGTCTCCGGGATGAAGCAGTATGCCCTGGTTGGCTTCGGCGTCGTCGTCCGTCTCATGACCGCTTAATCGCAGGCGATGATCGACCAGTGGCGGTTGTTCGCTTCCGAGGTAGCGTCGAATAACATGTGCGTTCGGGTGGCCCTCAGCCTCCTCTGGCTGGATGATGCCGGCTTCCAGCGCCTCCTGTACCCAGGTGTGGTCTATGGATATTTGCTGAATTCGGTCCCCGCGCAGGTGATATATGCGGGAATCGCCAACACAAGCGGTATACAAATGGTTGCCGATTAACCAGGCGCAGGCACACGTTGCACCCATGCCAGACCGTTCGGGATCCTCCCGGGACGCAATGTAGATCTGGTTGCTGGCAGTCTTTACTGCGTCATCAAGGACGTGGATGGGCAGTGTGCCATCTGATTCCGACACTTTTTGGCTGATGATGTTCACCGCCATTTCAGCGGCAACCTCTCCAGCACGGTGCCCGCCAATACCATCACATAAGACAGCCAGCAATGCCGGTGTTGTGCCTTCCTCGCCCGTGCGGAAGGCGCTGACTGCAAACCGGTCTTCATTGTTCTTGCCAGACATGCCCGGATGGGATTCGGCATACGTTGGGTAGTAAGAGGTCTCGGTCCGTATCATGGATTTACCAAAGTGGATGGTTCCGCAGGCGGTCAAATTTTATCTTGCGGATCGTGGATTTCAAACCGAAAAACCAGCGTGCCAAAATGTATTATATCCCCATGTTTGATCCTGGCGCCCATTCGAGAAACGGGGGTGTAGTTCACGTAGGTGCCGGCCACGGACCCATCATCATACAGGATGTAATCCCCATTTGTAGACCTTTCCAAATGGGCATGGACAGGTTCAAGTTGAGGCGAATCCAGTGTGTGGCCAGACATGCCCGGATCACGGCCAATGGTCAAGCCTGCCTGGTTCATGTTGATGCTGCTGCCCGGTACGGGCCGGCCATCCTGGTCGAGAGGCACCATGCGGGCGGAAACCCTTGAGGAGGGCTTCGGTTTGGACGGGGCGGGCGAAAGGACGGTTCTCTCCTCAGCAGTTTCCTGGGGGATCAGTACCGGTTGTGTTACCGGGTCCCGCCGGGGGTTAAGCCGCGAAGGTCGGAACATCCGCCTGTGGTTGAAGAGCAACAATGCCGCCCCAAGGAGCGCCGATATGAAAAGGACAGAACCAGCGATCAGGATCCGGCTGCGGGAAAAGTTAACCGCTGGTGCATTAACGGATGCATTTTCCACTTGGATCTCGACCGGAAGATCGATGGTTTCCTGGCTCAGCCCCAAATTATCGACCACATTAACCCGCAGGAGATGCCGGCCGCTTGTTTCATATTTATCCAATGGCCAGGAAAACTGGTCAAATGGTTCCTTGTGATTTTCCGCTACCAGTGAGCCGTCCACAAACAGTTGGCTTTGGCTGATGCCGCGATTGTGGCCATCCGGGAATTCAATCAATATCCGGATCAACTGTTCGGCCGGAACGAGGGCATTGGACTTCCCGTTTTCCGAGGGGGCCTTTGTTCGCAGGATGTTTTCCGGGGGGGAAAGGAACATGGGGTTGGGCGGTTGTACAGCGACATCAAACTGCAGTTCATTGCTTAAAGCCTGCCCATCCGGCCGTTGAATAAGAGCGGTTACTTTTTGTTGACCGCTGGCCTGAACGGCCGAGCGAAACTCACCATAATACAGGCTGGACAAGGGTTCGAGGTAATCTGCCGGATTGGGGAGGGGTTCAATTCCTGAAAACCCGGACACCTGCCCTCCGGTGAGGCCTGCCAGGTCCCGCAAACTGGCGGCATCCGAGAAATCAACCGCACCGGTTGGACCGACCAGCCAAACAAAGATGCGTATTCCCTGTTGGGCCGCCCGCCCTGCGAGGTTGGGCAGGGCATTCTGCAGGTTGTACCCCGGCAGGGGTGAGATGTACAGGATCACACGCTGCATCAGGGGGTTGGGCAAAGGCTCGGATGCCAGGTCGAGCGCCTGAGAAAGGCTGGCGAACTCTGTGGGCACCGGATCCAGGTTGGGTTTATAGGCTTGCAGGGCAGCGACCCATTCCTGTGGATTTTCCTGGTTAATGACCTGCAAACCGGTGCTGCCAACAAGGCTGAAGACATCAGGGGTTTGTTCCGGTTGTGAAGTTGCCCAATCGACCAGTTGTTGGCGCAAAGGGTCGAACAAGGCCCTGCCGGAAACCTGTGTTTCAAACACCTTGGAGTCGTTCACCGCAACGATGAATTGCACTCCCGGCTTCAGCAGTTGGAGGCCGTCCAGCGGCCTGGGCTGGCCGTTTTCCATCACGGTGACCTCCTCCGGCTTTAGATCCTGGATTACTAATCCATTCCGGTTGTACGGCCGCAGGTAAAAACCGACACTTGGGAATCGGTCCAGCATCACCGGGCCCAGGATCGCAGAACCACCTTGTTCCCCTTCCTGCGCCGACACACGGAAGGCTGGAGACAGGAGCATGATCGCCATGAACAAACCGCAAAGACACCGGGTCACAGCGGGGTTCAGCCTGCCATGGAAAGCGGTGCGGAATTGATGGATAAAATCAGTGGGGTTGGGATACATAGTGGAACAGTGCCTGGCATGGTGGCCGGCGGATTCCTATTTTAGCATGGTTACTGGTATTTTTTTTGCGCGCGATGTATACTTATACCGATATTCCTCCTGGAGGGCAGGAACAATGAAGGCATCCATACCGCAAGTACAACTGTCTCACGGCCTGGGGATCGTGACCCGTGCAGTCTCACCCCGCAGCAGTTTGCCAGTTCTATCCAACATCCTTGTGGCAACCGATGAAGGGCGCCTGCGGCTTTCGGCGACCAACCTGGAGATGGGGATAACCTGCTGGATCGGGGCCCAGATCATGGATGAGGGTGCCATCACGGTCCCCGCCCGCACATTTTCCGACCTGGTCAGCACGCTGCCAAACGACACCCTGAACCTGGACCTCAACCCCAACAATTTCACCCTGAACGTCCGTTGTGGAACATCCAATACGGATATCAAGGGCATTGATGCGCAGGAATTTCCGCCAATGCCGGTATCCAGTCCCCAGGATGGGATCCTGCTTAACGCGGCGGATTTTAAGGAGATGATCCAGCAGGTTGCCTTTGCAGCCTCCACCGATGAGGCCCGCATGGTGCTGCAGGGCGTCCACATGTCGCTTGAGGGAGACCAGTTAACCATGGCGGCAACGGATGGATTTCGCATCTCGGTTAGAAAAGCCAGGCTTGCTGAACCTGTGCAGGAGAAATTAACGGCCATCATCCCGGCGAGAGCCCTTTCCGAACTTGCCCGCATCGCCAGCGACGGCGAAGAGAAAATCCGCATGATCCTTCCACCGGAACGTGGCCAGGTGATGTTCATTTTGAAGGATTCTGAACTGGATTCCCAACTTATTGAAGGTAACTTCCCGGATTTCAATGCGGTGATTCCGCAAAGTTTTAAAACAACGACCGTACTGACAACATCCGCACTCCACAAGGCCTGCCGCCAGGCGGAGATCATCGCCCGGGATGGGAACAACGTGATCCGCTTGAATATCAAACCCGGTGATGAACAGGAGCCGGGAAAGGTGGAGATCTCTGCCCAATCGGAGGAAACCGGTTCCAGCGAGAATTTTGTTGATGCCGCCGTGGAGGGCAACGCGCTGGCCATTGCCTTTAATGTCCGCTTCCTGCGGGAGGCCCTGGATGCCATCAATACACCCAATGTCAGCCTGCAAACCAATGCCAACAATTCGCCGGCAATGCTGACACCGGCAGGGGATTCCGAGTTCCTGCATGTGATCATGCCGATGCACCTGGTGTGACAAACGACCGTTAATTCATCGGGGCGGCAGGAGCGAGTTCCTGCCTTTCAGGCAACCGGTATGAGCCGATCCTCCATTTTTTTGAAAAACCAGGGAGTTCTCTGGTTCGATTTTAATAAACCAGTAATTTAAAGAAGAAGCGATGCCCTTTGCCGTTACCTCCAGCAAGCGTCTTTTAAACATCTACCTTGCCCTGGCGCAGTATCCCATCCTGAGCAGCAGGATCCGTGAAGGCATGCGAGCGGAGCTCTTCCAGCGCGGCATTGTCACCCGCAAGCAATTCGAAAACGAGGTGATGGAGGCTGCCATTCATTCACAACAGCGTGAAGGCCTGACCGACCCGTTAAGCGAGGAGAGCATCCCCCTTTGGGACTTGCGGGTAAATTCCGTTCGCGACCAATTGACCGATCTGGCGTTCAGCCAGCACCTGTCCCTTCAGGATTTTGAAAAGATCGTCAGCCAGGTGCTGGCGGAACGCGGGATCGCTGTGAAGGACATGCTGCTTTCCTTAAACCCGGAACTGGCTCCCCAGGAACTTGTGTTTGACCAGGCAATGACCATTGAACACCTGCCGGCGGAGGAAAGGGCGCCCTATGAACCCCGGCTCCAGGAAACCAAGGTGGTCCTGATACGGCGGCTGATCAGCGATCAACTTCAGTACATTAATATTGCCAAGGATTGGTTCACCATTTCGGATCTTGCTGAGGTTCGGCGTCGGAAGATTGGCGCCGGGCGGATCGGCGGGAAGGCCGCAGGCATGCTGCTGGCGATGCGCATCCTCGAACAGACAACCGATGCATCCCTCTCCAACAATCTTAAGTCAGCCGAATCCTTCTTCATCGGCGCCGACGAATTCTACAATTTCATGTCGGTCAACAACCTTACCCACTGGAATGACCAAAAGTACAAAAGCGAACCGGAAATGCGGGCCGACTACCCGACCATTCTGAAGGAATACAACGAAGGGGAGTTTGCCCCCGACCTGGTGGAAAAATTCGAAAGCATACTGGCCATGATTGGTCCCAAACCGATCATTGTCCGTTCGTCTTCCTTGCTTGAGGACAACTTTGGGACCTCATTCGCAGGTAAATATGAAAGCATTTTCCTCCCCAACCAGGGAAAACCCGATGAGAACCTGAAAGCGCTGACCTCGGCGGTTGCCCGGGTGTATGGATCCACCCTTAACCCCAATGCCCTGCTTTACCGCCGGCAAAAAGGGCTGCAGGATTACGATGAACGGATGGCGATCCTGATGCAGGTTGTGCAGGGGGAGCGTTATGGGAAGTACTTCCTCCCCCATGGAGCAGGGGTGGCCTTCAGCCGGAACCTGTACCGTTGGACCCCCTTGATCCGCCGGGAGGACGGATTCGTTCGCCTGGTTTGGGGCCTGGGGACACGGGCGGTGGACAGGGTGGGGAACGATTACCCCCGGCTTATCGCCCTGAGCCACCCGCTATTACGCCCATCGACGAACCCGAAGACGATCCGGCGGTATTCCCAGCAGTTTGTGGACCTTATTGACCTGGAGGCGAATGAGTTTCGATCCCTGCCGATACACGAGGTGTTGGATTCCCGCTATCCCCCATTAAGGTACCTAGCCCAAATGGATGAAGATGGGTATTTCGTGTCCCTTCAGAGCAGCGTGTTGGGCGGGGACCAGGCGAAACTGGTGCTGACTTTCGACGAACTGCTTAGAAGGACCTCGTTCGCCGAGCAAATGAGGGAAATGCTGCAGGTGCTGGAAAAAGCCTATGGTGGACCGGTGGATATGGAATTTACCATTCAAGTGGAGGAAGGAGCAGTTGGCAAACCCACCCTGCGCATGTACGTGCTGCAATGCCGCCCGCAAAGCCACCTGGCACCCACCGAACAAATGCCCATGCCCACCGACCTGAGGCAGGAGGATATTGTTTTTTCCACCCACTTCGTGGTGCCGGAAGGGCATGTGCCGCACGTAGACCTGGTGGTTTTCATCCCGCCCGAGAAGTATTTCGGCCTCGAAACACAGAACCGTCGATTTGAACTTGCGCGTGCCATTGGCAGGTTAAATGCCGCCCTGGAAAAGCAGGCGTTCATCTGTGTTGGGCCGGGCAGGTGGGGAAGTTCCAACTCCGGCCTGGGCGTTCCCATCGATTATGGTGATATTTATAACAGCAAAGCCCTGGTGGAGATCGCCGGAAAGGAGATCGGTCCGGAGCCCGAACCATCCCTGGGGACCCATTTCTTCCAGGACCTGCTTGAGGCGCAGATCTACCCCCTGGCCATCTACCTGGATGATGCCGCAACCGTATTCAACCGACAGTTCTTTTATCATTGCCCCAATCGCGTTCGGGAATGGATCGAAGTGGATGATGTGCTGTTTGAAAGCCTGCACCTGATCAGGGTGAGCGATTACCGGGCGCGGAGCCACATGCGGATCGTCATGAATGACGAGATGGGCCAGGCGATGGCCTTCATCCCCCCGGAAGGCACACGGCAACGGCGAAAGACCCGGTTGGTAACCGATGCCGACACAAGCCAGGAACGCCTGGTGGTGTCCTGATCCTCCTTTTTCCCCCAGTTCAGGATTCAAAGACCCGGGTGATCTCATCCCGTTCCGGGCGGGAAAGTTCACTGCCGTTGGCGAGAAGAACATTGGGGCCGCCTTCCATGACGTGCCCCACTTCGGCGCATGGGATGCCAACGGAGGTTAGTGCAGCCCGGATCGCTTCTGAATCCCCGGGGTGTACGGACATCAGAAGCGCTCCGGATGCGATGGCGGCAATGGGCTCAAGTCCAAAATGGGCGCAGATCTTTCCGGCCAATGGTGGTATCGGTACAGCCCCGGGGTTAACGATTAAAGTAAATCCGCAAGCGTCTGCCAGTTCCCAAAAAGCCGAAGCCAGGCCGCCTTCAGTGGGATCATGCATGGCGTGCACCCGTCCGGCTCCCAGTGCGATGCGGGCATCCTTCAGGATGCTGATCCCGGGGTCATGAAGAAATGCGGCAGCCTCTTCGAGTTCCACCCCGGTGAGCACACCGGCAAGTTGATGCCGGAATTCCCTTGCCAGCAGGGCCGTGGCTTCGATCGGGACACCCTTGGTGAGTAACAGGCGGTCTCCCGGCCTGGCACCCCGGGGTGTAATTAATTTATTGGGAGAAACCTCACCAACCAGGGTCGCCACCAGGATGGGCCTGTCCAGGCCATAGGTGATCTCGGTGTGACCGCCGATGACCGTTGCGCCAATGTCTTGGCAGGCTGCATAGACCTGACGGGAGATCTCCATGACCAGGTCGGGAGTGGTTTTGCCTTCCGGCAGCAGAAGAACACCCAGGTACCAACGGGGCAGGGCGCCGGTAGTGGCGATATCGTTACTGGCCACCTGTACGGAGTACCAGCCGATCTCTTCGGTTGCAAAGGTGATCGGCTCGGATTTGTAGACGAGCAGGCGGTCGCCAGCATTTACTACGGCGCAATCCAGCCCGACCCCAGGCCCAAGGATCAGGTCCTTGCCAGGTGGCGGCGCAAGTGACAGCATCTCCCCAAGCAAGCGATGGGGCAGTTTCCCGAGGGGTAGTATTTTATCCGTCATGGCTGGTTTCCTTTGCGAGACGCTGGAGCATGAACCCCCTCACCTGCTTAACCAAGGTGGCTTTTTCGCCGGCGGGTGTTCCATAGAGGGGGGTTTTTGGCGGAGTGTGTCCGTTACTTGAATCAGGCATAGAAGTCCTGGAAGAAAAAGGTCAGCAGCATGGTTGTAAATTGAAGGATGACCACAAGGAAAACGGGAAATTTTCGATGGCCGAACGCCCGGATTGTTCCCTGTCCGGCAAACAGCACCCATAGCGGTACCAGGAAGAGGTACAACCTTTGGGTCTCCCCGTTCGTACGGCCAAAGATGAGGATGGCGAGGTATGTGATCCAGGTCGAGATAACCAGGGCGTGAAACCGGTTCGCCTTGTGCCCCAGAACATCCTTTAGAACAACAACCAGGTTGATCAGCAGGAGAAGGATGACGGGAAAGCCGACCCAGGTTGCCATCTCGGCATTGTTCAGGGCGAATGCATTGCGCACCTGCTCCCCCCAGGAGGCAAATGTGTGCGTGGTGCTATGGTTGGCCAGGGCGTTGACGTATCGCAAACGGATATCATAATTCAGCAGCCAATACAGGAGGGCTGTGGTGATCAGTGCGCCCAGGAACAACCCTGCCATGGATTTAAGGACCTGTTTGACCCCTGGGCGGGGAGATGTGAGGAAATGGTCAACAAGGATCCAGAGGCAGGCTAATGGAAGCAGCGGCAACAGGGAGAAACTGAAGTAGGCTGCCACAGTGCAACCGAAACCTGCCAGTAAGGCCGCGGGAAGCCGCGGAGCCTCGATCTGGCGGTGAATGCTGGTCAGCACCAGTAAAAAGAGGAAAGGGTACAACACCTGGTCCAAAAAGATCGGGATCAGGATCACATTCGGGCAGACAAGATACAGAAGAGGGGGAATGACGGCTTCCTCCGGCAGCATTCCTAGCCGGCGGGCCAGGCGGTACAGAAGAGGGAGAACCAGAAAACTAATGAACGGAAAGACCACGGCCATGAAAAAGGTCATTTGCTGAAAACGGCCCTCGGGGGTGGCCGGGTTGTTGAAGAATGAGGACGCGCGTTCTGTAAGCAGGTAAACGAGAAGCAGCCCTGGCGGTTTGGTACCCAGGTATCCATCGGAACCGTAACGCTGTTCGTATTCCTGGAGGGCAGCCAAAATGGGAGGGTGTTCGGAGGCAGCGCGGGCATAACCGGCGAAGATCGAACCGGTGAATTTTTTCTGGAGGAGTGCATATCCCCCACCGCCCAGAAAACCGAAACCAACCTGGATGCAGTAACCTGCAAGCACCAAAACAATGATCTTCCAGGCATGTTGTTTGGTTCGCCACAGTACCAGTGAGGCCGCAGCCAGGATCAGAAAAAAGAGAGCAAAGATGATCCAAGGATTCGGTGGAACTTCCGGGGTGTTAAAGTACCACTTCCAGTTTTGGATGACCAGGAAGACCTTTAGTTGAAGGATCAGGACGAGCCATTGGAACAACGCACCGGCGGCAATGGCAAGAAGGAGGGCAACCCTGCCATAGAAACCGGTTTTACAAGCCTCAGCCATTGCGGCAGGCCTGGAAAGCAGAAGGTAAAGAGCCGCCTGTAATGAGAACATGGTCGCCCATGCCAGGAGCGGCCAAAGGCGCAGGAAAATAGCCCTCAGGATATCAACGCTGCGCAGGTAGACGGGCGGGTATGGGAACAGGAAATCCTGCAAGCGAACTGATAAATGGGTGACAAACAAAAGGAAAATGGCAACCCCCAGAATAAAACAAAGGAGAAAAATCAACACCCAGGCGGGGATGGATGGATGAACAGGAAGCGATGCCCGCAAGCGAACAAGGATGTTTCCCGGCCAGCCTTTGCCGGCCAGCAGGCGGTAAGAAAGCCACCCCAGGCAGATCGTCCCGAGGAGAGTTATCAGGATCAAGGCCAGTTGAGCCCGGGAAACGCTACGGTGAAGTACCCCCTTGCCCAGAAATGGGTTGAAAATGAGCAGAACAATGGCTACCATCCCCTCCAGGAAGGACAGGGCGGTTAATGCTTTCAACAGTGTTGCACTTCGTCCCCCGATTTTCATTTCCACCTGGTGGGTGAGTGTCCGGGTTTGCAGGGTTTCATGGATGTACGCGGACGATCGTTCCGCCGGTCATGTGAACCAGGTCCTGTGGTTTCAAACAGAAGACGGCATTCGGCGTGCCTGCCGCAGCCCAGATCTCCTCGTATTGCATCAGGTCTTCATCGATAAAGGTTTGAATCTTGTGAACATGTGCCAGTGGAGGAACACCACCGATGGCATACCCGGTCCACTGGCGCACGAAGTCGGCGCCGGCTTTTTCCACGGCACCCTGGCACAGGTCAGCCAAGATGCTTTCATCCACCCGGTTGGAGCCGCTGGTTTCAACCATCACAGGCATTCCGGATGCCTTGACCCTGAATACCAATGATTTGACGATCTGTCCCACCTCGCAACCGATGGCCTGGGCGGCTTCGATGGCTGTGCGAGTGGAAGCAGGCAGTTCCATGACCTGGCAGGGCAACCCCATTGCTTCCACGGTTTTTTGAAATTTCCTGGCGCTGGAACTAATTTCATTCTTCACAGGAATCCTCCATTGTTTATGACGAAATCGTATTTACCGGCAGCCTTGAGCACGAACCATGCATCCGCAGTAACGTAGGGATTCAAAGATTTGCCTCTTGGCCCCCACCCCACACGGGAGCTGGAAGTAAGGCACCGCTCAGAAACCCGGTAGTACCTGCCCTCTGCCGGGTAACCCCCACCAGGCAATTGACGGGAAACCAACAGGTCCAGCGCTTCTTCGCAGCGGCGGTCATGGATCAAGCCGACTTCCGCCATAACCTTCAGACCGAACAAAATATCATACCGCCAGTAGCAAGGATAGTGAAGTTGGGTGAACTTTTCATCAATGATTCGGTTGTCTGACCTGCGCCGAAATAGCCTGCGGCTCAGAAAAACCTCGGCAGCTCTTTGTGCGGCTTCCGCTACGGCAATGTCATTATATAACCTGTTATATAGCGCCAATGCACGAAGGGGGATCAGTGTTTCCATGAACGATGAGGTATCCGCCAGAGGAGCCTTGTCGCAGTTCCAGCCGCCGTCCGGCCATTGCCAGTCCATCAGCCTTCCGGCCAGCTCGGGCGCCTTATCCGTGGACAAACCCAATTTGAGCATGGAATACAACGAATACCCTTGCTGTGAGGCACAGACGCGATACCTGCCGTTGATCCTGGCCGGCTTTTTATTCAGGATCCAATCCAGGTCCTGAATCAGCAGGGGTTGCAGGCGGTCATCGGCGGCGGGATATTCCATGTCAGCCAAAATAGCCAGGATCCAATGTGCTCCATACCATTTGGCATAAGGGTGATGGGGGACGGTTCCGTCATTTTCCTGTTCCTTCAGCAGCCGTTGCACACGATCACACTGGCGGACAGTGGAAGCCAACAACTTCATGTTTGGATCATCGGGTGGGATTTGCAGGAGGCTGCGGTTGATCTTCCAGCGCAGCAGTGGATCGGATCCTTTGAGGAATTGACGAACCGATATCATCTGGGCGAAGTCCTCCGTGAGCACCCAACTCCTCCGGTCTTCCAAGTCTAACACAAGAAGATGCGGAGGGAACAATGCCTGTGACCTGATGGCTGGGCCGACTTGATCAATTATGGATATTTTGGTTGTACTGCATGGTATTCGAAACCCATAAGCAGGGTACAATCATTTCCATGAAACACTGGGCGCATTGGTTTCGGTCTGTGGAACGAAGCGGGGTTGTTCCACGATGGATATTCCCCGTTTTACTGCTATGGCTGTGCATCCTTTCATTTGGGGTGCTTGTTCCCTGGATGGGGTTGTACGCTGATGATTGGCCGTTCGTTTATGTCTATGATGCGGCTGGTTTTCGGGGGGTGATGGCGTTCATCTCCTGGGTGAGACCTTTCGCAGCCCCCCTGTTTGCCCTGGCAACTGCGCTTACTGGTAAATCCTTCTGGATAGCCCACCTGCTGCTTTTATGCCTCCGATGGCTGGATGCGATCCTTTTTTTCCTGTTCCTCAGGGAACTCTTTCCCCGGCAAAAGCGGCTGCCGGCAATTGCCGCCTTGTTGTTTGCCGTCTTCCCGGCGTTCAAGCAACAACCGCTGGCGGTGGAGTACTTCCCCCACTTCATCGTATTGGGAATGTATCTGCTTTCGGCCAATCTCATGGTCAAGGCGGTGCGGGATAAACGCAGGAACCATCTCTTCCAGGCCCTTTCCTGGTTCCTTTCGCTGGGGATGTTCTCCGTGGAGTATTTTTTTGGCCAGGAACTCATGCGCCCTGTCATCCTATATATTGCCCTTCGCCGCCAGGGTTTGAGCGGCCGCAGCCTCCTGCGCAGCCTTGTCCTGCGCTGGCTGCCCTTTCTGATCGTCATCCTGGGATTTCTATACTGGCGGGTTTTCATCCAGGGATTCCCCACCTATCAACCCGAGTTGGTCACCGGGCTTTCTGAAAGCGCCTGGACCAGGCTTGGCGGCCTGTCAGTGCGTATTCTCAGGGACGTTTTCACAGTGGGGGCGGGCACCTGGGTGCAGGTCTTCAACTTTCCCGCCGGCGGCCGCACGTTGCTGTTTTACCTGGCGATTGTAGTGGGGGCCTTCCTGCCTGCCCTCATCTTCCTCCTCTCTTTTGGCAGAGGTGATGAACTGGAACATCCAATCAAGGCTGGTGCGCTTGGGATGGGATTGGGGCTCCTCTCGATGCTGGTGGCGGGCTGGCCGTTCTGGATCACCGGGCTGCCGTTACAACTTACCTTTCCATGGGACCGAACGACGCTGGCCTTCATCCTCGGTGCCAGCCTGTTTCTGGCCGGGCTTGTCCATATATTGCCCTGGCGGAAACTGCAGGCAGTGATCCTAGCTGTTATGATCAGCCTTTCGGTTGGACTCCATTTCCAGAATGCCAATCTCTTCCGGAAGGAATGGAACATCTTTACCCAGTTCTACTGGCAGCTTGCCTGGAGGGCTCCGGGCTTGCAGCAAGGCACATCGATCGTGATGGACTATCTGCCATTTAATTATCATACGGATAAATTCCTGGTCCCCGTACTCAATTACACCTATACAGCAGGCGAAAAACCCCTTGTACTTCCATATTCCCTGGATGAATTCCATAAACTGTGGGGAAAGTCCATTCCCCCAACGGAAATGGCAGCCCCCCAGGGATGGGTATATGGAACACTTCGTTTCCAGAGTGACACCCGGCACCTGCTCATGGCGGCCTATGAACCTCCCGGCTGCCTGCGGATCCTGACACCGGAATCGGCGGGTGAATCCATGATGAGCGATGATTTTCGCAGCCAGTTGCACCTCAGCAATACAAGCCTGATCCTGCCGGACAAACAGCCGCCGGCAAGGGCGCCCGGCTTTCTTGGTCCTGAACCGGAACACACCTGGTGTACCTATTTTGAAAAAGCAGACCTCGCCCGCCAGGAAGGGGATTGGAAACAGGCAGTGGCGCTGTACGAGGAAGCCGCCACCCAGGGTTATACCTTTGCTCATCCGGCAGAACTGCTGGTATTCATCGAATCCTTTGCCCGGCTCGGAAACACGGACAAGGCAGCCGAGTTAAGCAGGATGGCAATGGAGGATGTTTTTTTCCGCCCGGCGGTGTGCGGTCTGTGGCGGCGCCTGGAAGATGGCGAAACCCCATCGGTCAACCAGGCGGGTGCCATTTTCAAGGCCCTGGAGTGCCGCCGCTGAGAAAGCAGTCCGGGATGTGCGGGCAATGGATTTGCCTCACAAGGGTGTTGATCGCTGCAAGTGTATTGTCCCTGGTTCCATCCGGCTGTGTGGAGCAGCCAGATACGCCTGCCCCGTTTATCCAGGATCCATCCATGACGGCAGTGGTTGCCAGCAGAACAGCCACCAGACCGGTTTCAGCCTCAGCGACCAGCAAGCCGGAGAATATGGTTGTTCCCACCCCGGGTTTGGTGCTGCCAGATTCAGCCTCCATCGATGGTTTCACAGCCCATGGTCAGTTGTTGCCTCTCGACTGCGAAGCCAGAACAGCGGTGGATTGGGCGGCGTATTTTGGGCACACCATACTGGAATATGAGTTCTTCACCCGGCTGCCCCGTTCTTCAGACCCGAACGAAGGATTTGTCGGCGATGTTCATGGGGAGTGGGGTGGACTGCCGCCGGGAGATTATGGCATCCATGCCGGGCCGGTGGCAGCCCTGCTCCGCCAATACGGGGTGAAGGCACAGGAACAGATCGGGATGAACTGGGATGAACTGGCGGCTGAGATTGCCGCCGGCAGACCGGTGATGGTTTGGGTTACCGGCCATACCCAGCCTGGAAAAGGGGAATACATACCCTTGCCCGACGGAAAACGGGTGCTGGTTGCCGCCAGGGAGCACACGGTGGTGGTTGTGGCATACACCCCAACCAGCGTGACCATCCGGGATGGCAAACGATCCTACACCCGCTCACACGAAGTGTTCGTTCAATCCTGGGCGCCCCTTGGCAACATGGCCATTACGCATTCTCCATAGCCAGGATTACCAGGCGACCGGTTATAATACCAACCCATGTTCAAGGATAAGGAATACTTCCGCAGCCTTTTCACTCTTGCCCTGCCCATTATCCTGGAGAACTTCTTCTTTTCATCCCTCAATCTGCTCAGCGGGGTGATGGTTGGGCAGTTGGGGGAAACGGTGGTGGCTGCCGTTGGACTGGCCAACCAGGTCTTTTTCGTCCTGATGCTGACGATATTCGGCATTACGAGCGGGTGTGCCATTTTTTCCGCCCAGTTGTGGGGCAAAAGGGATGTAAATAAGATCCACCGGGTCCTGGGGATCAGCCTGGCAATGAGCCTGACGGCCGGGTCCTTTTTCTTTCTGGTCTCGGTTTCCGCGCCGCAGGCAATCATTGGCATCTACTCCAGAGACCCGGAGGTCATCCGCATCGGTGGGCAATTTCTCAGGCTGATAACGCCCAGTTTCATCCTGATCGCCATCGCATATTCTTACGGGATAACCCTGCGTAGTACTGGTGACGTCCGAACACCCTTAATCGCCAGTTCGGTGGCCCTGGGGTTGACAGCCCTGTTGAGTTACCTGTTGATCTTTGGCAGGGCGGGGATGCCGCGGCTGGGAGCCAACGGTGCGGCAGTGGCGATCGTCATTGGGCGGGTTGTGGACGTGGTTCTCCTGCTGATGTTGACGTATGGAAGACGGACGCCGGTGGCCGCCAATTTGCGCGACATGTTCAGTTTTGACTTCCCTTTCTTCCGCAGGGTGATCTCCCGCGCCTTGCCGGTGGCGTTTAATGAACTTTTATGGGCTTTGGGAACCTCGGCCTATAGCATCATTTATGCCAGGATGAGCACGGAAGCCATTGCCGCCGTGAACATCGTGGTGGTGATCGAAGAAGTGGGGTTTGTATTCTTCATTGGCATTTCGGATGCCACGGCCATCCTGCTGGGCAACAAGATAGGAGAGGGCAGGAAGGACACAGCCGCCCGATATGGCCGGTACTCGTTAACCCTGGCTGCGCTGGGTGGCGCCTGCATGGGGACGCTGGTGTTCGCGGCATCAGGATTGATCATCAACCTGTACCAGGTTTCCGACACAGTCAGGTTTTTTGCCCACTCCCTGCTGGCTGTGTTTGCCGGGACCATGTGGATCCGGGTGCTGGATATGACATTCATTGTGGGGGTGTTCCGCAGCGGGGGGGACAGCCGCTTCGCCTTCCTGCTGGACTCCGGCTCGATATGGTTCATTGGCGTCCCCCTGGCGTTCTTTGGAGCTTTTATCCTGGGTTTTCCGGTATACCTGGTATACCTGTTGGTGGCGGGTGAAGAGTTCCTGAAAATGCTGGTTTGCATTCTCCGTTTCCGTTCAAACAAGTGGATCAATGACCTGACCCGCCCAGAGGTGATCCCGGTATGAAAACCCGCGGAATATCCCATTTTAATATCGCCGCGCCGTTTTACGAGCACTTTATCCCGCCGAATTTGTCCGACACACTGCTGCGTTTGCTGGCACTGGAGGATGGACAATGGGTGTTGGATGCCGCCGGCGGCACAGGGCGGATCGGCAGTCTTCTTGGGGGGCGGGGGCGGAGAGTGGTGGTGGTTGACCTCGCCATGAAAATGCTACTCCAGGCACATTCCAAGGACGGTTTATTGACTGCCCAGGTCTCAACCAATCAACTCCCGCTGGCAGCCAATTGCTTTGACCGCATCTTGGTGGTGGATGCCCTGCATCATATTCAAGCCCAGTCGGCCACCGTTCGGGAACTTTGGCGGGTCCTCAAACCCGGGGGCAGGCTGGTAATTGAGGAGCCGGACATCCAACGGTGGACGATCAAGGTCTTATGGTTTGCGGAAAAACTGGCAGGGATGTACAGTCATTTCCTGGCGCCCGGGGAGATCATGCAGTTGTTCCACGGGGTACCTTCGCAACTTTCTTCTGAGCAGCAGGATCACACGTTTTGGCTGGTGGCTGAAAAGCCCCTGGACTGATTTCCACCTGTACCGCTTACAACCCTTGCGGTGCCGGGTGAGATTATTATTCACTTGGATAAGGAGGCAGGCATGACAATTCATCCACTTGTTGAGCAGTTGTATTTCACCCGCAGCGAATTTCGTCGCTGCATCGATGGGGTTTCGGAAGAAGATGCCCGGCGGCGGCTGCTGCCAATGAACAGCATCGGTTGGATTGCCGGGCACGTGGCCAACCTGGAAAGCCGCTGGTGGGTTTTGCTGGCGCAGGGGGAGGATTTGATGCCGGAACTGAACGACCTGGTTGGTTACGGCAAACCGGCCAGCACCCCATCGCTTGCCGAGATGCTGGCAGCCTGGGATGTGATCACCCGGGCGGCGAATCGTTACCTGGAAACCCTTACCAGCGCGATGTTGCTGGAGCATTTCATCTGGAAGGGCAAGCCCCGCCCCGAGAACATTGGCACCCACCTGCAGCGCTGCATTTACCATTACTGGTACCATACGGGAGAGGCGAGTGCCATCCGGCAGATGTTGGGGCACCAGGAACTGCCGCAATTCGTTGGCGACATGACACAGGCTGTTTTTCGCGGCTGTTAACTGGCAGGAGGGTTGCTGGCGGGCTTGGTGTTGCCGTTTGGATCACCCATCCTTCACCCTTTACCAGTTCGCCTGGCGCATTCCTGCCAGGACTGGGGCTGGCTGAAGACACCACCCCGAATGGGAGGGAGGGAACAACCACCCTGCCGTGTTTCACGCCGATATATTAAGAAAGAGGAATGATCCGTGCAAAAGGCGCAGGGATCGAACCTGGGAGAGGAGGAGGTCTTCATGGTTCCATCGATGGTCACAACAGCATTCGGCATTGAAGGTTACAGGGTTGTCCGAAACCTGGGCGTGGTGAGGGGTATCACGGTGCGTTCGCGTTCGGTGGTTGGCAATTTTGTGGGCGGCTTGCAGACAATCTTCGGAGGTAACATCTCGGTCTATACCGAATTGTGCGAACACGCGCGCGAAGAGGCTTTTTCCCTGATGGTTGAGCATGCCAGGGAGATCGGTGCCAATGCCATCATCGGCATGCGATATGACGCTAACGACGTGATGGACGGGGTGACCGAGGTGCTGGCATATGGGACGGCGGTGGTGATGGAAAAGGCCTGAACGTACCGGTTAAAGGGACAGGGCGCGCGGGGCCGTCTGCAGGACGTGCAGGATATCCGTCATGCCGCCAACAACCCCGACCTTCACCATGTCCTTGAGACCAAAATAATCCAGGCAGGTGGAACAGAGCACCAACTCAACCCCTGCCTTTTCCATTTCCTTTAATTGCGCCAGGATTGGAGAACCCTCGCAGGCGAGTTTTACACCTTCCGTGTAGAAGATGATCTTGGCTGGAAGATGGCCTGATTCCAGGGTCAGGGATAAAAATTTTCCGGCAAGGTCCTGTTGCAAGGCCTCCGGGGCGTGCCCCAACCCGTTCCGCGTGAATACCAAGACAGTATCCCGTTGTGATTTGTCGTTGTAATTGCTGATGGTCATGTTACCCTCCAGGGCTTTCTACCAGGGAATGATACCAGGGAAATCCAATCCCTGTTCCCAACCGGGTGCCTCTGCTGTATGGGTGAAAAAGATGCTGAACGAACAATCCGCCGCCATTAGGGTCGCGGAAAAGAATATCCTGGCTGTTTCGGTATATAATTCTTCATAATTGGTCGCCAGATTGATCGAGGAACCTTGTCCCCCGGAATCAAGAAAAGCATGCCGCCCCTGGTAGATATCATTATCCCGGTCTTTAACGAAGAGGAGGGATTGCCGATTTTTCATCGACAACTCCGTGAGAGTGTTGATGTGTTGCCTTACCGGTTTCGCATCCATTATGTGGATGACGGTTCAACGGATGGAACACAAACAGTTTTACGCGAAATTGCCCGGGAGGATGAGCGGGTTGTCGTCAGCCAGTTGAGCCGCAATTTCGGCCACCAGGCAGCGCTGACCGCCGGGCTGGATCAGGCGGAAGGGGACTATGTCATCAGCATGGACGGCGACGGGCAGCATCCCCCGAACCTAATTCCTGAAATGCTGGATCTCGCCAGGAACGGCTACGATGTTGTGCTTACCCAAAGGGTTGAAGAGGGCCGCCGCTCTCCCTTCAAACAATTCAGTTCAAGCCTGTTCTACCGGCTGATCAACCGCATTGGGGATACGGATATCATCCCCGGGGGGGCGGATTTTCGCCTGCTTTCCCGACCCGTGGTGCAGGCATTGCGCCAGATGCGGGAATACCACCGCTTTCTGCGGGGCATGGTGGCATGGGCCGGTTACCGAAGGGTCATCCTGCCTTTCAAGCCCCCAAAACGCCTGGCGGGAAGATCCAAGTATTCCCTGCGGAAAATGACCTCCCTGTCACTGGATGCCATCTTCTCGTTCTCCTTGATGCCTTTATTTATCAGCCTTTCCCTTGGGATTGCTTTCATTGCGCTGGCGGTTTTTCAGGTGATTTATGTCCTTACCTTTTGGTTTGGGGGGAAAGCCGATCTTCTTGCGCCGGGATGGAGTTCCCTGATGTTCGTCCTGCTGCTGATGGGGGGAATCTTGATGATCGGGCTTGGGTTCATTGGGATTTACATCGGATACATCTTCCAGGAGGTGAAAGGGCGCCCGATTTATTTCATCCGGAGCGCCTGGGGACACGACAACATCCCGAATGACCCCGGCACGGATCATGAGGCATCTTAAACCATCCTCCACAACCGGATTTCGCCTGGCGGGCTGGTGGACTTTGCCAGCCCTGCTCGTGCTTGGCAGCCTTGGCTACGGGCTGGTTGTGCCCTGGCTGGGGTTTTATTGGGATGACTGGCCGTTTCTGTGGATCCGCATTCAACTGGGCGCCGAGGGTTTAAGCCGTTACTTTACCATGAGCCGGCCGGCGTTTGGCTGGCTGACCCAATTGACGATCCCCCTGGTCGGTACGAACCCGACCGCCTGGCAACTGTTCGGGCTGTTCACACGGGCGCTCTGCGCAGCCAGCCTGTGGTGGATGCTTCGCCTGCTGTGGCCTTCCCGCTTGCAGGCTGCAACCTGGACCGCCCTGCTCTTTGTGGTTTACCCCGGTTTTGACCAGCAACCCATCGCCATCAATTACAGCACCTATTTCATCATCCTGACCTTTTTCTTCCTGTCCCTGGCCTTGAACCTGGCGGTGTTGCGCAACCCACGGCTGTCAGCCATCCTGATCCCGCTGGCAATGGCTGCTTCACTGGTGAACCTGGCAACCACGGAGTATTTTTTTGTACTGGAAGCGATCCGCCCGATCCTGTTGTGGGTGGCCTCGCGGCAGGTGGAAACCCGACGGCGGCAGGCGTTGGTTCGGGCTGGCCGGTCCTGGCTGCCGCTGCTGACCCTCTTCCTGGCTGCGGTGATCTACCGGATGTTCTTCTTCCAGGTGCAAACCTATCGCTACCAATTTACCCTGATGGATGAACTGAAGAGCAGGCCGCTCCTGGCCGGCATGAAGTTCCTGGCCATCCTGCTGGGCGACATGGGCAAGGCAGGGCTGCTGGCGTTCGCCCGGGTTTTTCAGTTACCGGCGATGGCAACCCTGGGACGACAGACCTTCCTCCTGTTCCTGGCAGTTGTGATGGCTTCCTTTATTGGTGCATTCCTTTTCCTGCTCCTTCTCCGCGGAGACGATGTTCACGAGACAGGCAGGCCCGGATGGGCTGTCCCTGCCATGGCACTGGGGCTACTGGGACTCTTCCTGGCCGGTTGGCCCTTTTGGTTGACCCAACTGCCCATTGGCCTGGATTACCCGAACAACCGCTTCACGTTGCCGTTCATGCCGGGCGCCAGCCTGCTGGTGGCCGGCCTGCTGCGTTTGATCCCCGGCAGGGAATGGAAGCGCGCCACAGTGTTGGCGCTCATCCTGGCGCTGTCGGCTGGTTTTCATTTTCAAAGCGCCAGCAGTTACCGCCGGGACTGGAACCTGCAAAAGAACCTGTTCTGGCAGCTCGCCTGGCGGGCTCCGGCCATCCAGCCGCACACGGCCATCCTGGCCAACGACCTGCCCAGCCGGTATTCTTCAGACAATTCGCTGACAGCCCCGCTCAACTGGACCTACGCAGCGAACTTCCACGGGAAAGACATGCCATACGTGTTGTATTACACAGCCATCCGAATGGACCACCTATCCGGTTTGAGGCCGGGACACCCCATCGTGCAAAACTATCACGCAGCGGTTTTCCATGGGAGTACGACGGATGTTTTGGCATTGTATTACCAGCCACCCGGGTGTGTGCACATACTGGACCCGGAGGTGGATCCAAATAATTCAACCATTCCAGCCCTTTTGAGGCAGGCCGCCGCCATCAGTGACCCGGCCAGGCTGGTCCTTCCGGTGTTGGATGGGGAGAGCGCCCACCCGGTTGAAGAGATCTTTGGGCGGGAACCGGCGCATGGGTGGTGCTATTATTACGAGCGGGCAGAACTTGCCAGGCAGCAGGAGGACTGGGGGGAAGTTGTCAACATCGCCGGAAAGGCGTATGGCTCCGGAGATTACCCGAACGACCCGGTGGAACGCTTCCCGTTCATTGAGGGTTATGCCCACACAGGCAACTGGGGGGATGCGGTTGCCCAAAGCGGGGAGGCTGCGGCCGTTACGCCGCTGATCCAGCCTGCCCTTTGCCGGTTGTGGGACCGGATCGGGCGCCAGGTTGCAGAAACACCCCAGGCATCTGCAGCCATTAAGCAGGCATTGCAGGG
This sequence comes from uncultured Anaerolineaceae bacterium, assembly GCA_964420835.1. Classification (GTDB taxonomy): domain Bacteria; phylum Chloroflexota; class Anaerolineae; order Anaerolineales; family Anaerolineaceae; genus CAYQUO01. Next base: position 87,941 of record CAYQUO010000004.1, on the reverse strand, counting down.
GTTGGATTGTGGCTTACAATAGGTTAACGACATAACACGGGAGGGTCCATGAAATACCTGATCACCGGAGGGGCCGGATACATCGGCAGCACCATCTGTTCCGCCATGGAGGATGCTGGGCACACACCGGTCATCCTGGATTCGTTGATCACCGGGCGACTGGAATTCACCCGCGGGCGCATTTTCTACCAGGCGGATATTGCCGACCGGGAGGCGGTCAGCAAAATCTTCCACGATCACCCGGACATCCAGGCGACCATCCATTGCGCTGCACTGATCGTTGTTCCGGAATCGACCAGCAAGCCCTATGAGTACTATCAGCACAATGTATCCCGGTCGATCGAATTTTTCCACCTGCTCGACGAACTGGGGTATAAAAAAGTGGTCTTCTCTTCCTCAGCGGCGATCTATGGGGTGGTGCCAGGGTTCATGGTGACCGAGGAGGCGCCGATCGAACCAAACAGCCCGTACTCCCGGACGAAGGTGGTGATGGAGATGGTGCTGCGGGATTTCTGTTCCGCTTACGGGATGAGCGGGATCGCCTTGCGCTATTTCAACCCCATTGGGGCGGACCCGAAACTGCGGTCGGGCATTCATGTGCCCAAGCCAACCCACGTTGTGGGGAAGTTGGTCGATACGGTGATGGGAAAACAACCGGTCTTTGAGATCACCGGTACGGATTGGCCGACAAGGGATGGGACAGGCATCCGTGATTACATCCACGTATGGGACCTGGCCCGGGCCCATATAAAAGCGGTTGTTGATTTTGATGAGGTATTCAGGCGCGCAGGGAATCCTCCCGACCGATACCTGGTCATTAACCTGGGCACAGGCCATGGGGTGACCGTTCGCGAACTGGTGAAAGCATTTGAGAAGGTGTATGGCAGCGAGGTGAACAAACAGGAGGCGCTGCCGCGCCCCGGCGATGTGGCCGGGTCTTATGCTTCGGCGGAAAAGGCTCGAAAGTGGCTGGGTTGGGAGGCGACGCTTTCGATCGAGGAAGGGATCCGGGACGCCTTGCGATGGGGGGGGAAGCGCAAGGAAATCCTTGGATACGATTAGATGGATGATTCCTGCCCTTGGCGGGCCAGGTCGGCGATCAGAAGTTCCAGCGCGGTTTCCATTGTCACCTGGCTGGTTTTTACCGCTTCATCGATCTCCAATAACTGCCGGTAAATGGATGTCAGTTGGGACAGGGTGAAAAAATGAATTTGGGGAATGAGATGCCTGGCGATGTGTTTGGGAATCCCTGTGCGCTCAGGGATCTGGTCGGGGCGGCATCCTTCGTCGAAAGCCTCCCGGGCCTGGATCAGAAGCCGAAACTGGCGCACCACCATGGCAAAGATGCTGGCTGGATCATCCGTTTCCAGCAATCGGTTAAGAAGGCCAAACGCCTTTTGCGACCGGCCGGCAACCAAAGCATCCACCATCTCAAAGATGCTGACCTGCCCGTGGGCAGGAGTCAACAGTTCCACATCCGCCACGTCAACGGTGCGGCCGTTAACATAAAGCAGGATCTTGCCGATTTCCTGACGTGCCAGCAGCGTATCGTTGTCGACATGGGCAGCCAGGGCTTCTGCAGCGGCCTGGCTGAAAACACCCCCCATTGACCGGGCTTCTTTAATTATCCTTCTCGGCATATCCTTTGCGGCTGGCAGGGGACATTCCACCATTTGTACCGGCACCTTCTGCTGGTCTTTCATCCATTTCCTCAACCAATGGGCATCACCCAATTTTTGCCACCGCATTTGACCCTGTTTATATTCCAGATGGTCTTCAATGATGAGGACAAGGGTGGTCGTTGCCGGCCGGTTTTCCAGCGCCTTTTGGAAGCGGGTTTGAAAGTCCCTGCCCTCCAGGCGGGAAAGTGGGTTGGTGAGGATAACCAGGCGCCGCTCTGTCAGGAAGGGGATGGCTCCGGTCGCCGTGGATAGTTCCTCCAGGGTGGTTTGCCTCCCGTCCAGGCGAACGATGTTCATCTCCCTCGTGGAGGGGTCGCCGATGGAATTGATCTGTTCCCTGAGGAGATCTTCCATGGCGGCTTCGTCATTGCCATGCAGGATGAGGATCCCGGTATTTGCACTCAATTGGAACTTGCCTGCTTCCGTTCTTTGTTCCTGGGCAACCCTTTGAAAGGTCTTGGCGGTTTCATGGATGGAAGTGTGTACCACTTCACAGAATGTACCGGTTGGACCGGTTTTATGACCATTGGAGGGTGGGTGAAAACCGGCGGCAAATCAAACCCCGGCAGATCCACTGGTAAGGACCCGGTGCACAACCAGCCATCCGGCAAAAAACCGGTGGACGCCAGTCACATTCAGATTATTAACCTGCCATTGGGTTGTCCAGCGGCGTTGTATCTCAGGTCCAAGTGGCCTTGCCAGGATCAGTGCAAGGGTGGAAAAGAAAATGACGGCTGGAAGGCGTTCCAGGCGCCGGAGGCTATCCCTGGAGCCGAGCATTGCCAGCCAGGCAGCCAACCCGGCGGCCAGGCCGGCGAAGGCATAATTGGTTCCACAGTGGGGATGAATGGCCAGATGTGCCTCGCCGTTTTTCAGACGGCGGAGCGCCTCAGTGGCCGCCGACCGGATCTCATCCACATCAGCATGTCCAATGATCCAGAAACCGCCTGCGTCTGAAAATCCGCCCAATGCGCGGCCAGCAGAATGCCTGCTCATGACCTGGAGCGTGGCATGCTCAAGTGCGTGGTTTCGGCGGATCCGTCCGACAATGCCATTATCCAGGAGGGACTGAGATGTATTGGGTTTTGTTTCAATGGGAAAGGTGCTGTTCATCTGGTTGGATTTTACCACTGTTCTTTTTTATCCATCCTCCAGCCGGCTGTTGGTGTGAAACACATGACAAGCGGGAACAAAAACGGGTCATCTTTCGTATATCTTGATGACAATGGTTCGGTTTTTGAACAGTTCATCTTGTATAAACAAGTGAACCCCAAAAACAGCACCGAAATGGTCTTAAATGGGTTATTAATTTTCAAATGATACGGGAATGGGCCCGTATGTTCTGAAGGAGGTAAGCGATGGCTGGCGGCGTTTCGATTGTAGTGGTGTTGGCTGGCCTGGTCTTTGCGGTTTTGGCATTCTCAAGTTTGGCTGTTGGCCAGTAGCTTGGGAACACCAGTTTCCGGTTTTAGGATATTGATTTGGGTTGGTGTTTGAGGGTTTCAATGCCATAACGTGGGATCGGGTGCTGGAAGGCGCGAAATTTGATCAATGGGGAACACAAGGATCCCATTGGCCATCCAAAAAAACCGCCCATTTTGAGTGCGGTATAATGACTGTGTGACTCCCTTTCGCTTCTACCACCCGCTAAAGGTTCGTTATGGCGACCTGGACCCCCAGTGGCATGTGAACCATGTCTGCACGGTGAACTTTTTTGAGGCGGCCAGGGTGGCCTATGTTATTTCGCTCGGGCTATTTGATGGAAAAACCTTTGTTGATTACGACCTGATCCTGGCCGAGATTCGCGTGGCTTACCTGGCCCCTATCCTGTTGACGGACAGGATCCGGGTTGGTGTGAGGGTTTCGCATCTGGGGAATAAAAGCCTGACCTTTGAAGAGCAGATAGAAGAAGAGGAAACCGGCAAGGTTCTCGCCACGGCAGAAGTTGCCATGGTTGCCTTTGATTACCGTAAAGGTGCTAGCAAGCCGATTTCGGATGCCTGGAGAAGAGCGATCTCGGAATACGAAGGCATTCCACCCGGCTCAGGTACAAATTAACGAATGGAGTGATATGACCCTTCCCACATTGGACCAGGATTACCTGGTTAATTTCCTTACAGGTCTTTTGGACACGCCCAGTCCCACCGGGTTGGCTGAACCGGCGATTGCTTACACCGAACTGGCGCTGGGCGAGATGCCCGGGTTGAAGGTGAGCCGATCGCGCAAGGGTTTGCTGCTGGCAGAACTGCCCGGGAAAAGACATGATGCTCCGAGGGCACTCTCCGCCCATGCGGATACGCTGGGCGCAATGGTGAAGGAGATAAAAGATAACGGCCGTCTAAGAATAACCCAGGTGGGCGGTTTTGCCTGGAACACGGTGGAAGGGGAGGGATGCTCGGTTTTCTCTTCAAGCGGCAAGGTGATTCGCGGCTCGCTGTTAATTACCACCGCCTCGGGGCACATTCACGGCAAGAAGACGGCCGATACCGCAAGGGATGATGAGAACATGGAGATCCGGCTGGATGAACGAACCGCCAACGCCACGGAAACGCGCGCCATTGGGGTGGAAGTGGGGGATTATGTTGCATTCGACCCGCGCGTGGAACTGGTAAACGGTTTCATTCGTTCGCGGCACCTGGACAACAAGGCCGGTGTGGCCTGCATTGTGGCAGCCATTCGCGCCATCGTTCAGTCAAGGCTGACCCCGGTTCAGACCACCTGTTTTGTCATTAACAGCCATGAAGAGATCGGCCACCCGGTGGTGGGGCTGCCCGCGGAAACGGCGGAACTGGTGGTTGTGGACATGGCAGCCGTTGGCCCGGGACAAACCAGCGATGAATTCCACGCCTCCATCTGTGTAAAGGATTCCAGCGGCCCATACGACCACAAATTGAGCACCCGCTTGAGGGAAATCGCGACCCGGCACGAAATCCCGTACAAGGTGGATGTGTACCCCTTCTACAGTTCGGATGGTTCCGCGTCCCTGAGGGCCGGGGGTGACCTGCCGGTCACCCTGATCGGGCCGGGGGTGGATGCATCGCACAATTATGAGCGCACCCACCTGGATGCCTTAACCGCCACCACCCGCTGGATCATGGCTTACCTGCTTGAGGAGTAAAGGTTTCGGGGGGCGGATGACAATGCACCCGGCCTGGGAAAAGGTGCCCGGTTTCTTCAGCAGCCTCCTGGCGGCCTTTTTTTACCCGGAAGAGGAGCGGAAGCACCGGTGGATCGGCTGGGTTTGGCTGGCAGTGCTGTTCGTGGCCGGTGTATTCCTGTGGGGGAAGTTCCTGAATTGGGGGGATATCCCCTTCGATTTTCATGACTGGGCGGAAGTGAACGCACCCCGGCTGGCGTTTATCAGAGATGCGGTCATCAAGGGCGAATTGCCATTGCACATGCCGGATGGCTCTGCCTTGCGCAATATCACTGACCGCTACATGTCCCTCCCGGATGTGATTCTGTCACCGCAAGTATGCCTGATGCGCTGGCTGGAGGTGGGGCCTTTTATCCTGGTCAACACGCTGCTCTTCTATTCCCTGGGGATGCTCGGGCTGCTTTGGTTTCGCCGCCGGTTCCGCCTGGGGCTGGTGCCCTTCACGCTGCTGTTCTTCCTTTTCAACTTCAACGGCCACATCCTCACCCACATGAGCATTGGCCACATCACCTGGAACGGCTACTTCCTGTTCCCCTGGGTGCTGGCCCTACTCTTCCAGTTGTTGGATGGAGACCATTCCTGGGGGTGGGTTGCCAAAATGGCGCTGTTGTTGTTCCTGATGTATCTCAACGGGTCCTATCACCATTTCGTCTGGGTGCTGCTTTTCCTTGGCCTGCTGGCAATTGCCAACCCCCCTCATTTCCGGACAATCATCAAGGCGGGGCTTTTTTCCGTCCTGTTGAGCATGGTGCGTTTGTTGCCACCCGCGCTGCACCTGGCTGATTTTGATGATGAGTTCCTTGGCGGGTACCCAACCCTGATGGATGTGTGGAACTCGCTGGTGCAGGTGCGGTTCCCGGCGGATTCGTTATCCATCCGCTCCATGCTCAGCCCTCTGGGATGGTGGGAATACAGCCTGTACCTGGGCCTGGCGGGGACCATCTTTTTGCTGGCATTTGGTGTGCTGCGCTGGCTGCGGCGCCGGGAGGGCTCGGCGGGATACCCCGCCCTGCTGTTGCCTGTCATCGGCATTGCCCTGCTGTCGATCGGCCGCATCTACAGGCTGCTGCGGCTTGTGCCCATCCCGCTTCTTTCCGGAGAGCGGGCCAGCATTCGCATGATGATCCTCCCGCTGGTGGTGTTGCTGATCCTGGCTGCGAGCGAGTACCAGGAATGGCTGAACGACAGAAAGCCGGGAGCCATCGAGCAAATTGCCTGGCTGGCTGTGACCGCGGTGATCATCCATGATCTCTGGCAGCATCTCAAGATTTGGCAGGTGACCAATGCCGTTTTGGCATTCCCGAACACGCCCGTGAACCTGGCCATTAAGACGGTGTCCAACCATCCGGACCCGACATACACCACAATATTGATCATCGGAAGTGCCGTGTCATTGGGCAGCCTGGTTGTCCTGCTGGTTTTGGCTTTCGCGAAAACCGTCAAAAAAAACCCGAAAACAGAAAATAACGCCAATTATTAATAAAACTCTTACATAAAAGGCTTGCATTTGCACCGTCGGTAGGTGAAAATGCAGGCAGTATCTGGTAGAATCCGCCTGAATGGACAATTTGCAATCAGCGCAGGATGGGGAGTGCCCCCGCCTGCAGGTTGGTACAACGGAGCCGCCCACTTTGGCGGCAGGATTGAGATCAGGAGGCAGTTTTGGCTGGCATGGAGAGGTTCACCCAACGAGCGCGCAGGGTTCTCAGCCTGGCGCACGTGCAAGCCGAGAAATTTAACCAGGCGAGCATTGAGACCGAGCATCTCTTGTTGGGTTTGATTGAAGAAGAAGGGGGGGTGGCCGGACGGGTATTACGTGAACTTGGACTGGAACCGGACCGGGTGCGCGAGATGGTCGAACGCATCTCCGGGTATGGACAGGCGCATACTGGCAAGATCGACCTTTCGGCGGGAGTGCAAAAGGTGCTTGAAGATGCAATAGAAGAGGCACGCCGAATGGACAATTCTTATATCGGCACCGAACACCTGCTGCTTGGGCTGGTGAAGTCCACAGAGGGCAAGGCCATGGAGGTGCTGCGGAAGCTGGGGGTAACCGCCGAGCAGGCACGCCGTCAGACGAGGAGGTTGTTGCAGGAAGGCAGTGCACCGGCAGCCGCCTCGGCCGGTGCCCAACGTGGTCCCCAGGAGAAGGAGAAGGACAAGGGGAAAACACCGCTGGTCGACCAACTGGCAGTGGACCTGACCACCCGAGCCGAGGATGGAAAATTGGACCCGGTTATCGGCAGGCAGATGGAGATCGAACGAGTCATCCAGATTTTGGCCCGGCGAAACAAGAACAACCCGGCGCTCATCGGCGAGCCGGGCGTGGGGAAGACGGCCATTGTGGAAGGCCTGGCCCAACGGATCGTCGAGGGGGATGTGCCGGCACTGTTGCTGGACAAGCGTGTCCTTCAACTTGATGTTGGCTCGCTTGTGGCTGGCACCATGTACCGTGGCCAGTTCGAGGAACGCCTGAAGCGGGTGATTGATGAGTTAAAGACTTCCCGCTCCATCCTGTTCATCGATGAGGTTCACATGCTGGTGGGTGCCGGTGCAGCGGGATCCTCTGTGGATGCCGCCAATATCCTTAAACCGGCGCTCTCGCGAGGCGAACTGCAGGTGATCGGAGCCACAACGCTGGATGAGTATCGCAAACATATTGAAAGCGACGCCGCGTTGGAACGGCGCTTCCAGCCAATCGTTGTCAATGAGCCCACTGTGGATGAAACGATCCAGATCCTGCGGGGGATACGGCCGAATTACGAGGAACATCACCGTTTGAAGATATCGGACGATGCCCTCGATTCAGCAGCCAGGCTTTCCGCCCGCTATGTGACCGAACGTTTTCTGCCGGACAAGGCGATCGACCTAGTTGACGAGGCATCTTCCCGGGTCAGGATGTATAAAAGCCCGGCAGCCCAGCAATCCCGCCAGGTGCTTAAGGAACTTAAGGAAGTCCGCCAGAAGCACGCCCAGGCACTGGAAAACGGCCACATGGATGATGCCCAAGGCCTGGTGCTGCGGCAGGATGAACTGGAAAGCCAGTTGGAGCACCTGAGGACCCACTGGGACCCTGAGACAAGCCCCCTGGTGTCCTCTGATGACATCGCCGAGGTGGTTTCCATGTGGACCGGCGTACCGGTGATGCAGATGGCCAGCGAGGAATCCGAGCGGTTGTTGCGCATGGAGGACGAACTGAAAGCCCACATCATCGGCCAGGATGATGCCATTACCGTCATCAGCAAGGCGGTTCGGCGCGCCCGCTCCGGCCTGAAGGACCCGCGTCGGCCGATCGGTTCCTTCGTCTTTTTGGGACCGACCGGTGTTGGCAAGACGGAATTGACCAAGGCTCTCGCCAAGTTCCTTTTTGGAAGCGAAGATGCCTTAATCCAGTTTGACATGTCCGAGTTCATGGAAAGGCACACCGTCAGCCGCCTGGTGGGAGCACCGCCGGGATATGTGGGTTATGACGAAGCCGGACAGCTCACCGAGGCGCTCCGGCGCAGGCCGTATTCCATCGTCGTTTTTGACGAGATTGAAAAGGCCCATCCCGAGGCTCACAACATGCTGCTGCAGATAATGGAGGAAGGCCACCTTTCAGATGCCAAGGGCCACAAGGTGGATTTCCGCAATGCCATCATCGTCATGACTTCGAACATCGGTGCAGACATGATCCGCAAACAGAGTTCCATTGGCTTTAAACTGAAGAAGGATGAAAAGGCGGAGGAATTGGGTGATTATGAGGAGATGCGCAAAAAACTGCTCGAATCGCTTAAAAAGGTCTTCCGGCCTGAGTTCATGAACCGGCTCGACAGCGTGGTTGTCTTCCGGGCGCTAAGCCGCGAGGACATCCGGGAGATCGTGGGATTGGAATTGGACAAGATTGCCGAACGACTCGCCGAGCACCAGATTTCCCTGGAGGCAAGTGAAGCCGCCATGGACCTCCTTAGCGAGGAAGGTTATGACCCCGAGATGGGTGCCCGCCCGCTGCGGCGTGTGCTGCAGCAGAAGGTGGAAGACCGCCTTTCAGATTCGCTGCTCGCCCATGAGTTCAATGATGGCGATTCGATCCTCATTGACGTGGACGACGACGGGCAGATAATCCTCAAACGTCGGGAAGCCGAGCCGGAGGCACCGGTCGGCATGAAAGCCTGAAAACCCGAGACCCCCGGACAACACACCCCGGGGGTCTTCCTGTAAAATGGAGCCATGACCAAATTAACAACCCACTATGTTTGCCAGCAATGCGGGCGGACCAGCCCGCGTGAGATGGGGCGCTGCCCGTCCTGTGGTAGTTTTGGGACGATGGTGGAGCAGGTGGTGGCTGCTCCTGCGGGGACGGGAAAGGCCGCTGTGCGAGGGCTTACCGGCCGCTCAAAACCCCGGCGCCTGGAAGAGATCGGCGGCAACAGTGAGGAACGCCTTATACTTCCCATGGAGGAATTTGCCCGGGTCCTGGGAGGAGGCATTGTCCATGGATCCATCGTGCTTGTGGGGGGTGACCCCGGAATCGGAAAATCCACGCTTATGCTGCAGGTGGCAGTGGAAATGGCCCGCCAGACGAGGGTGTTGTATGTTTCGGGGGAAGAATCCGAGCGGCAGGTGAAGATGCGGGCCATGCGCCTGCTTGGAGCAGAAAATGGCCGGGAGGAAAGGCTGCCGGCCGAGTTGTTGCTGGTTACCGAAACCAACCTGGAGATCATCCTGGAGCATATTGCCTCCGTCCAGCCCGGGATGGTGGTGGTGGATTCGATCCAGACCGTTTACATCCCGGAAATGGAATCAACAGCCGGCTCCATTTCCCAGGTGAGGGAATCGGCCTCCCGCTTGCGTGAACTGGCCAAATCCTCAGGCATGGCGATTTTCGTCATCGGTCATGTGACCAAGGAAGGCATCATCGCCGGACCTCGTGTCCTCGAACACATCGTGGATACTGTTCTCTACCTGGAAGGTGACCGCTACCTTTCATTCAGACTGCTCCGCTCGGTGAAGAACCGGTTTGGAGCCACCTCCGAGGTGGGTGTGTTCGAGATGCACGACCGCGGGCTGGTGGAAGTGAAGAACCCCTCGGAGGCTTTCCTGGCTGAGCGCCTGGTGAACACGCCGGGCTCTGCCATTGCCGTGACGATGGAGGGCACCCGCCCGCTGCTGGTGGAGATCCAGGGGCTGACCAGCCCGACCAATTTCGGCAACCCCCGGCGTACGCCCAATGGCATAGACATCAACCGGTTGCTGCTGGTAACGGCCGTGCTTACCCGCCGTGTTGGGCTGCGCTTGACGGAACAGGATATTTTCGTTAACGTGGTCGGGGGGCTGCGCATTGGCGAGCCGGCTGCCGACCTGGCAACCGCGGCTGCCATCGCATCCTCCCTGCGGGATATTCCATTGCGGGCCGATCTGGTGATGATTGGCGAGGTGGGTCTTTCCGGTGAACTGCGCCAGGTTGGCCAAATGGCCGCCCGCCTGAGGGAGGCGGCGAAACTTGGCTTTAAGGCGGCTGTTGTCCCCCGCCGGCTCAACAAGGGCGAGCCCTGGCCTGAAGGTATTCATGTGCAAGAGGCGCGGTCCATCCGGGAAGCACTCGCTGCGGCATATCATCAACCGCAGGGTTGAAACCCCGATCACGAAAACACACGAGCAACGAGCAGGGAATTAGGGTCAGCCCTGCCAAAGGGTAAGGGCCAGGCTGGTCAGGAAAAGGCCGGCACAGGCAAGGGAGGGAAACAGGCTGCCTGCTTCAAGCGCATAATAGAGGCCAAATGCACTGGCAAGGGAAAGGAGCAGGGCTGCCGAGAGGATGCGCAGGCGTCCGGGCCTTCGGGGTTCCATGCCGTTTCCGTTCATGCACCCATCCCCAGCCAGGACATGACCATTGCCAGTATGGCCACCAGGATGATCGGAAAAATACCGTAAAGCAGCACAGGTTTCATAACCACACTTTCATTATCACCCAGGCCGACCGTACTGCATCCAACCATGACCTTGGTGGCCGATAGCACGCTGCCCAGCGAGCCGCCGGTGGTTTGGGCGCCCAGGATAAGCGAAACAGACAAGCCCAGAAGTTCGGCGGTGCGCATTTGCAGAACACCGAACAGGACGTTGGAGGTGTTGTTACTGCCGGTGATGAAGGCTCCCAGGGCGCCGATAAAGGAGGCCGCCAGAGGGTACAAGCCGGGGCCAAACAGGCGACTCATGCCCTCGGCCAGCAGGTTGGTCATTCCGCTGTTGGACATGGTGATGGACATGCCGACCATGGCGATGATGCCCAGGCTGCTGTTGACCGCACTGCGGACGACGTTTGAGAGGATCCGGACGGGAGCCCCCGGCTTGTAGAAACCGGCCGCCTTGTAGGTGAAAAATGAAATGACGGAGACCAGGGAAAGGATGGCTCCCGGGTGACCCAGGAGGATGATCTGGCGGCCGGATTCGGCGGGCGTTACCCAGCCGAGTGAGGTTTGCAGTTCGGGGAACTGCAGGGTTATCTGCCACTGGTCCACAAAGGCATTGATCGGGGGGACGAGGTTGAAAAGAACAGCCATGATGACCATCAGGCCATAGGCGGAAAAAGCCAGCAGGATCGTTCTTCGACCGGGAAGACTGTCCGTTGCGGGTTCGCCTCCGAAGGCGGGAATGCGGGTGACCACCAGGCCGGCCAGCAGGCCGACCAATGCCGCCCCGGTGGCCCCCAGTGTCCACATCCCGTTCGTGGCCAGAAAGAATTGCGAAACCGCCATCACAGCCCCGATGATCAAAACAGCCGGCAGGGTTCGGAAGGCGGCTTTTCTGCCACCTGAGATCCAGGCGACGAGGAAGCCGCAGGCAAAGCAGGAAAACCCGAGCAGGATGGCTGCATCCGCAGCCAGGTATTCCCCCGGCAGCCCGGTCACCGCCAGCAAGGTCTGATAGGAAGTGGCCATTGAGCCATAGTTGACCGCCCAACCATGGCCGATGCAGGCCATCAGCACCGCCTGGACCGGTGAAAAGCCGATCGCCACCAGAAGCGGCGCGGTCACAGCGACCGGCACACCGAACCCCCCCAGTCCCTGCAGGAATGAGGCAAAGACCCAGCCGAGCAGGAGCCCCTGCATCACCCGGTCGCTGGTGAGGGATTGCAGGGTTTGCCCGATCAACCCGACGGCTCCAGCCTCATTGGCCATATGGTAAAGCAGGAGAGCCGCCCAAATCAGGTAGATGACGTCCAGGCTGAGGAGCATGCCCTTGACCTGGGCATAAGCCAGTAAACGGGGCCCGGCTCCGAAACTCAGGCTGGCCACCAGTTGGGCAACCAACCAACCGGCAACCCCAGCCCTGCTCCCGCTCCAGCGGAAGCCAAGCATGAGGATGAGGATTACAACAACAGGTGAAATGGCCAGCAGCCAGGAAAATACGGAAAGCGGCATCGGTGTGTTATCGCTGTCTTCTTAGAGTCCTCCCATTATAACCGGCTGGAGGGAGAAACCGGTATAATCTCCGGCAGGAGAAGCATGTCGTCGAATTTAAAAATCCGAGCCAGGCAGGCAGGTGCCTGGCTGCCCATCACCCTGATGCTGGCAGCCTTTGCCGGGCTTGCATTTCGCCGCGCCTGGGCCAGTGATGATGCCTTTATTACGTTCCGAACCGTGGACAACTTCATTAATGGGTACCGCCTGACCTGGAATACGGTTGAACGCGTCCAGGGGTATACCCACCCGCTGTGGATGTTCCTTGTAAGCGGCTTTGCCTTTTTCAGCCGGGAATGTTATTACACCAGCATCCTTCTTTCCCTGGCCATATCACTAGGCACGGCCATCCTGGTTGCACTGCGCCTTTGCCCGGTGCACCTGGCGGCAGTCAGCGGCCTGGCCGTTTTATGCCTGTCCAACGCTTACGTGGATTATGCCACCTCGGGCCTTGAAAACCCGCTTTCCCATCTCCTGCTGGCGGGGTTCCTGGTCCTGTATTTCAAGCCTGGCAAGAACCGCGCCAGGCTATTCCACCTGTCCTTTGCCGCTTCGCTGGTAGCCGTGAACCGCCTGGATACCTTCCTGGTCTATCTGCCGATGCTGGCGGCTGCCTGGCTTGAAACCACCGGCAAAAAGGGGGGGCTCCTGGCCCTTGCCTGTGGGCAACTGCCGTTGCTGGGATGGGAGGTTTTCTCGATCGCCTATTATGGTTTCCCTTTTCCCAACACTGCCTACGCCAAATTGAACAACAGCATTCCCCAGGGGGAACTGGCTGTGCAGGGATTGCGCTACCTGGCCAATTCGCTCCAGCGTGACCCATTGACCCTGACAGCCACACTGGCCGGGGTGCTGGCCGCCGCGTTTTCCCGCTCCTGGCGACAGCGGGCACTGGCGATCGGCATTCTTTGCTACCTGGCCTACACGGTTTGGATCGGCGGGGATTTTATGGGAGGGCGTTACTTCACCCTGCCACTGCTGGCCGGGGTCATCCTGTTGACCAATTCGAACCTGTGGACATGCCGTCCAAAGGCAGGGTTGGCCTTGGGCGCAATCCTTGCCCTCATCGGGCTGGCCGCACCTGTGAAAGCCTGGCAGGTCCAATTGCCAAAGAACCTGCCGGTGGTTGATGCTCATGGCATTGCCGATGAGCGGGCGTGGTATTTCAAGGACCTTGGTTTGCTCAACAACTGGCGGAATGGGGGCCCGGCCATGGAGGGCGCCCGCCAGGGGGGGTTGGCTGCCCGGGAGGCATCCGGCGAGGACCTGTACCTGGTGGATGCGGTAAAAAACGTGGGGGTTTTTGGATATTATGCCGGTCCCAGGGTTTTCATTATAGATCGTTACGGGCTGACGGAGCCGCTTCTGGCACGGATCCCCCCCAGGCGGGAGATGGGCTGGCGCATCGGCCATTTCAGGCGCATTGTGCCGGCTGGTTACCTGGAGACCTGCTACTGGGGAACGAGCAGGCTGGAGGATGCCTCCCTGGGGGCGTTCTATGATCAACTGGCCCTCATCACCCGCGGTTCCTTGTTCAGCGCAGGGCGCTGGGCTGCCATTTGGAAAATGAACACGGGCCAATTGGATGCCCTTGTAAACCGTGAGGTTTACCGCTTCCCGGACAGCATCCGCCTGGCCAGGGGGGAACTTGCAACACCGGTCACATTAAACGAGAACGGCGCGGAGGTCCTTCTGGCGGAGGAGCCGGGTTTCTCGGCCATCGAAGCCGGATTGGATGGCGATGACAACTGGGAAATCATCCTGTATGATGGTGAAGATGTGGTGCTCGATGCCGGCCTGGGCGCAACCGGGCAGACCGGACGGGCGAACCGGATCATCAGGCTGCCTTCAAGCCTGGTCGGACGGAGAATTAACCGCCTGCGCCTTTTGCCCGCGTCTGGAACGGAACCCTATCGGTATTTTGGTTTGAGGTTGATCCCATAAGCCGACCCCCTGAATACCAGGAGCCAGGGCAGCCCAGGAGGCATTCGCTGAATTGAAAAACCCATTACAATACAGGTACAATTATCTAAACCCGTGCCGCTTAGAACAGGCTGCCGGAAAATTTACCAGGAGGAAAAATGAGTAAAACAACCGAGGATCTGAAAGCCGCCTTTGCAGGCGAATCACAGGCGAACAGGAAGTACCTTGCCTTTGCCAAGGTGGCCGACAAGGAGGGATTTCCACAGGTGGCACGGCTGTTCCGGGCTGCTGCAGAAGCAGAGACCGTGCATGCACACAACCATTTTCGGGCCCTGGGTGAGATAAAATCCACCGCTGAAAACCTCAAGACGGCCATCAGTGGCGAGAACTACGAGGCGGTTACGATGTACCCCGCCTTTGTCCAGGATGCAGAGGCTGAGGGAATGAAACAGGCCCTGACCAGTTTTAAATTCGCCTTGGAGGTGGAGAAAGAGCACGAGGCCTTGTACCAGGCCGCGTTGGATACCCTGGGTCAACCGGGTGAGGAATATGATTATTACGTATGCCCTGTCTGCGGGCATACGCATCCACGGAATGCGCCAGACAAGTGCCCGGTTTGTGGCCTTTCGGGCGACAAGTTCATGAGGGTTCAATAGAGTTTCAGCCTGTACAGGACTTCCCGCCTTTCAGGTTATAAAAGGCGGGAAGTTTATGTGCCTGGGATGTACCCCTTCTGCGGGTGGCATGGAGCCAATGGTTTAACCATTTTGCGCCCAGCCGGGAAATGGGCATTCCGAAAGGGATGGTTGGCAAATTTGCTGCCGGGTTGGAACGTGCCCGGGGCCTGGCAGGATGAATGGTTAGGCGACCCGCCCGGACAGTTCGCCACGAAAAACGGTGACCGCCTGGCCGGCAATGCCCACCCTCTCTCCGTACAACTTCAGGCGAAGATCCCCGCCGCGCCTGGAAACCTGGCGTGCATTCAGTTGGTTGCGCCCGAGTTTTGCTGCCCAGTAGGGGGTCAGGCGGGTATGAGCTGCCCCGGTGACCGGGTCCTCGTTAATACCCAGTGAGGGGGCAAAGAAGCGGGAGACGAAATCGAGGCCGGCTTCACCGCTGCGGGCAGTAAGGATGGCGCCCAGGATTTCCACGTCCTTCAGGCGGTCAAAATCCGGGCGGGCTTCACGCACCTCCGCTTCCGTGGAGACCTCTACGAGGAACATCCCCTCACTGGCCAGCGTGCCGACGGGAGAAGCCCCCAGTGCATCCAGCAAGCCGGGCGGAGGAGTGGCTGGTCGGGGAGGCTGGGAGGGAAAATCCAGTTCGATCCAGCCCTGGTCCAGCCGGGCGCCCAACAGTCCGCTGAGGGAGTAAAACCGGGCTGGATCTGCCATGTCAAGCCGCCCGCTTTCCCACAACACGTGGGCGGATGCCAGTGTGGCATGCCCGCACAGGCTGACCTCGACCGCGGGGGTGAACCAGCGCAGGCGCCAACCGTCCCTTTCGGGCAGCAGAAAGGCGGTTTCGGAAAGGTTCATCTCCCCTGCCAGGGAAAGCATCCATTCGTCCGGGCAGGGCTCGTTCAGAACACATACAGCCGCCGGGTTCCCGGAGAACGGGCGGCTGGTGAAGGCATCCACCTGGTAGATCGGGATGGGATCCATGGCACCTCCATTGCACCCGGGGAGCAATTAATTACCCGCGTATTCTTCATCCATTCCCCGGGTTCGCCGGATGAAGCGATAACCGCGGCCGGGGACGTTGTGGATTAAACCAGGGGCATCCGGGTTGGGTTCGATCTTGCGGCGCAGCCGGTGGACCAGTTGCGCCAGGCTGTCATCGCGCAGGCCGTGCGTGCTGATGCGGTCTTCCGGCCATACGGCTGCGATGAGTTCATCCTTTTCACAAACCTGACCGGGGTGAGCCTGAAAATATTCCAGGAGGGCCAGTTCCTTGGCGGTCAGGCTGGTTGTATCAA
This sequence comes from uncultured Anaerolineaceae bacterium, assembly GCA_964420835.1. Classification (GTDB taxonomy): domain Bacteria; phylum Chloroflexota; class Anaerolineae; order Anaerolineales; family Anaerolineaceae; genus CAYQUO01. Next base: position 71,762 of record CAYQUO010000004.1, on the reverse strand, counting down.
ACACTCCCGACCGGGAAGCCAACAGGAGCGGATGGCGGTCCAGCCGGCTGAGACGAAGTTCCTCATCGGAAGGGGAATTGACCCAAAACTCGGCAATTCGTCGCCGCACCGGGGTGGATTCCAGCAAGGGTTGTAGTTCCAGTGGAACCCCTGCGGCATGGGCTTCACACACCCCTTTTAGGAGGGAGGGGTAACCCCGGGAGACCTCAATGATCTTCTGGAGGGTCGTTTCATTCCAGTCCAACCCCTGGCGGGAGGCAAAGGCGCCAGCCGTCCAAAGGGCATCCTCATCGGTCAATGGTCCCAGCCAGAGGGTGTTTGCGAAGAAAAGTTCTGCCAGTTCCCCCTGCGGGTCTGGTTGTCGGCGGGTTCCAAGGATGTAGGTCAGTTTGTATTTATGGGCGTCCCGCAGGGAACGCAGCCAGCCATCCAGCACCCGCCCGTTTTCTGCCTGCAGGGCATCGTAACGGTCGAGCAGGAGGCAAAGACGGGCGGCAGGGGATTCGAAGTAATGATCCAGGTTCGCCTCCAGCGTTGGAATGCTTGCCGTATCATTTGCGGCTGGCTTGGGCCAGGCTTCCTGGATGAGCGAGGTGAGGCCTGGCAGGTCCCTGGTTGACATTCGGTTGCAGTCCACCAGGACGAACTGCGGAGGTGCCTGGACCCTGCTGGCGATAAAACCCAACAAATTGCTCTTTCCGGAACCGCTCAAGCCGAGGACTGCTGCACAATTGCCACCCCTGACGGCAGCCAGCAGCTGCCCGACCTCGGTGGAACGGTAGGTTTCCGGATAGGTTTGCCAGATGGACATGATTTTTGTATTATATACAATAAGGAACCTGTATTGCATCCGGGTCGTCTATACCTTATGAGTCGCAGGTTTCGCCTCATCCTTTTTCTTGCCGGCCTCCTCATTCTGGCAGTTTCGCTGGCCGCCCTGGCATTTGCCTTGCCGGCGGCTGAATCCGTGCGCATCCAGGCGACCCTCTCTCCCAGCCTGATGGTGCCCCCATGAGAACCGCCTGGCTGGCTTTCGCTCTTGCGGCCCTGGCGGTTTGTGCCCTGCTGGCAGGTTGTGCGCCGGCGGCCATGGGCCCGGTGGCTGAACAAGCCCCGCCCCTTCCTACGTCGGTAGAGATGCTCCGGCCGGAAACAACCCCAACTCTCATTTCGGAAGCGCTGGCCGGGACTGCAGATGCGGTGCAACAGGAGCAGACCGGGAACATACTTCCGGCAGCACCGGAAGAGGCACCCGGGTTGCAGGGATTGCCAGGCCCGACCCGGGAGCAGGACCTGGAGGAGGTGCCCGGCGCCACGCGACCAGGAGCACAACCAACTAGCGCCCAGACTGTTTTCCCGGCGGCACCACCGACCCCATTCCCCGCATCCACCAAGGCAGCCGGGGAAGATGATCGCAATGGCAGGAAGGTTGGCCTTGAGCCGCGCGCCGTGGAATTGGAATGGCCGGCCGAAATGCGGCTGGGCGAATCCGACATTGTACGAATGGCGCTGGTGCCGTATGAAGGCATCTACATCGTTCAGGCGGAATTCCCGGAACACCAGGTGCAAAGCCAACCTGTGCAGGTGCAGCGGGCAGCCGGTTACAGCCTGGCCGTATCGGCGCGGCTGGACGGAGTGGGCTTTGAGATCTCACCGGTGAATGAGCGGCAATTCCACCTGGCAGAGGGTGAGCCGGTCAGTTGGCGCTGGGCACTGACCCCGCGGTCTGCGGGCAGGCAGCGGCTGGTGGCGACCCTGACCCTGTTCTGGGTGCCGGACCCGGGAGGCGGGCTGGCTGCCAGGGCCGTCCCTTTGTATTCGCGCGGCCTGGATGTACGGGTAAGGTCCTTTTTGGGCATGAACCGGGTGCAAACGGTGGCAGGCGGTTTCTTCGGCCTGCTGCTCGGCAGCAGTTTGAGCCTGTTTGCCCTGACCTACAGGGTCCGGACGACCTATTCCCGGCTTCGAACGGTGATCCCCAATACAGCCTTAATAGTAGAAACCAGGCCGGGCATTGAACCCGGCAGGGAAACCCTCCTGTTGTTACAGGCCCGCTTCCGTTCCTATGCCCGCTTGGTTGTGGAAAGGGAGTTCCTGTCCGGGTACTCCGGAGCGCGGACCTTCCTGGCGATCCCAATCAAACGGGATGGCAGGGCGGATGCGGCAACCATTGTGAAGGTCGGGCCCAGGCGATCCATCCAGCGGGAGTTCGAGAATTATGAGACGTACGTCAAGGACAGCCTGCCGCCGATCACGGCGCGCATCCAGCATCCCCCGGTGAGCATCAGGTCCGGCAGCCGGGCGGCGCTGCAGTACACCTTCATCGCCGAGCCCGGAAGGCTGCCTATTCCCCTGCGCCAGGCCTTGCTGGAGGACCCTTCGCCGGACCTGCTTTATAAACTTTTCGACACCTTTGGCCCCAACTGGTGGATGCAACGGAATCCGTATGTATTCCGGTTGGGGGAAGAATACGACCGGCTGCTGCCGCCGCACTACGTCCTGAAGCCCTGTACCGGTTCGGGAAAAGGGGCCGGTTTGCTGCATGAGCGTCTTACTCCCGCTGATTTTCGACCGGCGGTGGGGGAGACGGTCCTTGTACAACGGTTTTCGGAGTTCGAGGAGCGGGAGGATGGGCAATCCTTAACCCTCTTTGGCTGCAAGGCCCCCGGGCAGCCGGCATTGCGCATTCGCTGGCTGAGCCCAACACCGCCGGCCCGCACCCCTGCCCGGGTAAGCGTACAACGGGAAGGGTTGTTGGGTGCACTCACCGCCGGTTTTTACCTGCATGGTCTTGCGCATCCCATCCCCCGGCTGGCCAGCCTGCTTGAGGAAAGCGTGATAGGCACGCGATCCATCATTCATGGCGACCTTAACCTGGAGAACATCCTGGTGGGGCCGGGCAACTTCGTCTGGCTGATCGACTTTGCCCAGACCCGCATGGGCCACCCGTTGTTCGATTTTGCCCGCCTGGCCAGCGAGGTCATTGCCCAGGTCGAGGCCCGGCAGGGCGGGACGGCTGCGGATTACCTGGCCCGTTTCAGGGCGGGCATTCCCCTGTTGCAGGCGCTGGAGGAGATCGGCGGGCGCTGCCTGTTCAACCCCTCAAACCGGCGGGAATACCACCTGGCGCTGGCTTTTGCGTGCATTGGGGCGGTCAAGTTCAGCAACCTGGATGATCGACAAAAGCAGTTTCTGTTTTTAACCGGGGCGGAACTGATGAACCGCCTGTAGAGAAAGCCGCGGGCGATACGTCCACCAGCCACCTTGGTAAAAAGGAAACCTGCTTCTGGTCAGCGGGAAGGAGCCGGGCGGAACATGATAGAATATAATTATTCAATAATTGAATAAAGGAAGATTGACTATGGCAACCCGATCCGCATATCGACCGACCATGGAATTTGTCCTGCTGGGGCTGCTGGCAGACCGGCCCATGCACGGGTACGATCTGTATCATGAACTTACCGGCATGCCGGGACTTTCCATGTTGTGGAACGTGAAACAAAGCCTGCTCTATTCCATCCTGGAGAAGATGGAGGACCGGGGCTGGCTGTCCAGCCAGCGCATCGAGGGGGAAACCAGGCCGGCACGAAAGGAGTACCAATTGACCCCGGCCGGGGAGGGCGCATTGAAGGAGTGGATCGCCTCCCCGGTGGAGCGGCCCCGCGAGGTGAGGCAGGTTTTTTTGGCCAAGTATTTTTTTGCCCGCCAGGCTGGTGACGACCTGGCAGGGGAATTGTTGGAAAAACAGATCGTTGTCTGCCAGGAGTGGCTGTCCAGCCTGCGCAGGCATATCATGGAGTATTCGCCGGGGGAGGATTTCGAATGGGCGGTCTATTCGTTCCGCATCCACCAGGTGGAGAGCATCCTGGCCTGGCTGGAAACCTGCAAGGTTGAAACCGGAGCGCAGGGCTGAAGATGCCCGACCGGCTGCCGGGCGGGTAAGGGTGACCGGCGGCGTGGGTGCGGCTTGACAGCCCTCCCTGAACCCACTATAATATCGCGTGCCTTCCTCGTTAGCTCAATTGGCAGAGCGGGCGGCTGTTAACCGCTAGGTTCGAGGTTCGAGTCCTCGACGAGGAGCTTTTTTTATTTAAATTAGGTTCGTGGTCCCCTTGGAGGGGATGGTATTCGAGACCTCGACGAGGAGCTTTTTTTAAAATTAGGTTTGAGGTCCCCTTGGAGGGGGTGGTATTCGAGTCCTCGACGAGGAGCTTATGTATTTATACTAGGTTCGAGGCCCCCTTTGAGGAGATGGTATTCGTGACCCCGACGAAGAGATTTTATATTTAACTCAGGTTCGAAGGACCCGTGGAGGGGATGCCATTCAGGTTTATTATTGGAGACCAGGTTCTAGTATATCAGGGGCTTTACCCCAGTTGCACCCGGCAGCCCAGTCCGGGTACCTCGCTGGCGATGAGCCAGCCATCCTCCATGCGAAAGGTCTGTTGGCTGGGGTCTTCAGCCAGGTGCAAGTGGCCATCCAGGTCACAGTACTGCACGCTTGGGCTGCTAAGGGCCAGGCTGAGCCCCGCAGCCGCAAGCAGGGCGGGCTCGACCACACAACTCACCATGGCGTTCAATCGTGCCACCCGGGCAATGGTCTCCATCTGCCGGGCACAGTGCAGGCCGCCGCAGGAGGCTAGTTTGATGCAGATGCCGCTTACCGAGCGGCGCGGGATCAGGGCCAGCACGGAATCCGGCCCCTGCACACTCTGATCGGCAATTACGGGAACAGAACAGAGGCGGGTCAGTTCGGTGAGGCCCTCCAGGTCTCCGACCGGGATGGGTTGTTCGAGCATTTCCAGTTCGGCTTGAAGGGCGCAGGCCACTTCGACCGCCTGACGCGGGGTGTAACCTCCATCGGCATCCAGCCGCAGGGTATGCTCCGGCAAGGCCCGACGGACTGAGCGCACCCGCTCGATATCTTCTGCGGGGTCCATCCCTCCTTTGACCTTCAGCAAGCGGAAACCGGCCCGGGCGTACTCCCTGGCGAGTGCCACGGTCTCATCGACCGGGCCAATGGGGAGGGTCATGGAGGTTTGGATGCGGTCACGGTAACCCCCAAGGAGGCGGTGGAGCGGCATGCCCACCAGCAGGCCAAGCAGGTCGTACAAGGCCAGGTCAAAGGCGCACATTGCTGCCGGGCTATCCTTAAGCACCGGAGTGAGCAGGGAAAGAGAATGCTCCATGTTGGCCGGGTTAAGGTCCGTTGCCAGGGCGGCACCTGCCTGGCAGGCTTGCAGTACCTGGCGGGGGCTCTCACCGGTAAGGTCGGGATGGGCCACGGCACAGCCCCAGGCGCTGCGGCCATCCCGCAGCACCAGGTGGAGAAATACGGCGGTGACCTGGACAATTGGGGGTATTCCCGCCATGCGGAACGGTTTTTGTAAAGGCAGCTCAAGGGGATGGATTTCGGTTTTTACGATCTGCATATTGACCTCCTCAACCTGATTATATACAATCCGATAAGCAGTTTGGCAATTATTAAAGGATTGTTATGGATCGGCTTTACCATGAATTGATGGGACCTGGTATGCCCATGAAAAGGATATAATAACCATTTATTGCTCATGGAAGACCAGGCCGTTTTTCCATCAGAAAGACCAAAAAGAGACCGGCACTTGTGGGTATATACCATCCTGCCACCGGTGGCCTTCAACCTTTGGTCGTTCATCCTGTACCTGCCGTATTATGCGCTCCTGTACACCAACCCGGACTGGGTTGGCGGGATCCAGCCCGGGATGATCACCCTGGTTACCTATGCCTTCATCTTGGCATTCGAGTGGTTGCTGGTGGTGTTTCTGCTGCAGCGTATGAAGGACCAGGGTGTGCGGCTGAAAGACTGGTTGTTGCCTGGCGGGGGTGGCGCGGGTTTGCGCCTGAAGCCGGCACTGGTCGTGGTTGTACTGGTGAATGTGGTTGCGGCAGCGTTTTTCGCTTTATCCTTTCGCCTGTACCCGGACCTGCGCGCCTCCTACTCCGGAATCCACCACTGGCAGCGCTGGGTGATGATCCTCCTCCTGCCGATCTCGGCCGCCTTTTGCGAGGAATTGATCTGGCGCGGTTACATCCCTGCCCAGCTCAAACTGCGCGGCCGAACAGACCGCAGGATCCTTGTGATTTCATCCCTCTCCTTTGCCCTGATCCACGGCATCTTCCTGTGGGACAAACTCCTGATGACCTTTCTCATTGGCATCATCGCTGGCAGGTATGTGCTCAAGGAAAAGTCCCTTCTGCCGGTGATGGCAGCCCACTGGCTGATGGATGCCTGGAGTTTTGCTTTTTTCCTGTTTGCCTGAGAGATTCTTTTTGGGGGAACAAGGTTTTTCCATCGCAACTGGGGCATTCCCCATTCAAGAATTCTTCCAATACAGTATCTGTGACGCCAGGAGTCGGATTCAATGGTTCCTCCCGGTTGCCAGGGTCGATACATAAGCCGGGCACTGGTGGATTGAAGGCGTACACCGTGTTGAATTCAGTGCCGGTTTTTGCTATACTAAATTAGGATCGATGAAATGCATTCATGCGGCATGGAACCTGCCAGGAGGCGACCACTGGTGTGTGCAACGCCGAGCGGCCCGCTCGACCTTGAGCGGGATTTTTTTTACAGGAAAGCAGGCGGGCAATAGTCCCCGCCGTGCCCGTGGCAGGCAGGATGAGGACCAGGTTTGGAGCCCTTCGATACATGAAATGCTTGTTGAACGATCCCTTGCCGGCTTTCAAGGTGCATTGTAACCTGCACGCTGAAGCCGCGGTTGATCCTTAAAAACGGGTCACGGGTTGGAGAAACCGGTAATGGATCCCTGTTGAAAGGAGGAAATTATGATCGAGCACCGAAATTTGAAAGTGATCCTGGCCCACGATGGCTCTGAGCATGCCGGGGCAGCCATGTCCCTGCTTCAGGATCTGCCTTTGTCTCCAGGAAGCCAGATTACCATCGTGTCCGTATACGACCCGGACAAGGCGGGAGATCAAAATGCCCGCTCCGGTGTCATCAATCGGGCATTCAAGAGCTTTCAGGATCTGGGTGTCCAGGTTGAAACCCGCCTCATTTCCGGGCATCCTGCAGAGATGCTGGTTGAAGCCGCCGATTCTATGGACGCCGACCTGATCCTTGTGGGAGCGAAAGGATTGCAATCCACACTTGGCATCTTCCTTGGGGGGGTTGCCCAACAAGTCGTCGAATATGCCAGGCAGCCCGTAATGGTTGTGCGGGCTCCCTACCAGGGGCTCAAACATATTTTGCTCGCCCAGGATGGCTCGGAACATGGAAACCTGGCTCTTGAATACCTGTGCGGCATGCAAAATGGACACCGCTTCCCGCTTCCCGGGGGTGCCGAGATCCACGTATCGAAAGTCATCAGTTCGCTGGAGTTGCCGGGAACATTCCTGCAATCCGTACAGATCGGGCCGGAGTTCCTGTCGCAACAGGAGGTGGAAGCGGCCTTTCATCAGAAGGAAGCCGAGGAAAAGGAGGCCAGGGACTTTTTGGACAAGGCTGTGGAGGTTATCCGGGCTGGCGGAATGAAAGCGCAAGCCGTAGTCCTGCAGGGGGAGCCGGCTACTGAATTGATCCGTTATGCTTCGGAAAAGAACATCGATCTGATCGTGGCGGGGTCTCGCGGCTTGAGCCGGGTGAAGGGCTGGTTGATGGGCAGTGTTTCAAGGAAACTGGTGCATTACGCGAAGTCGTCCGTGTTGATCGTGAAATAAGACGCCCCGGGCCGACGTGGTATTCCGCCTGTAGAAAGAAAACATCCGTATTAATTGCCGTTCATTAATACGGATGCCTGGGTGCCCTGTTCAGGCTCCCTTTTGCACGAAGGTGCCATTGCGCAAGTCCTGCAGGGCCTGCTCGATCTCGCTGCGGGTGTTCATGACGAAAGGACCATAGGGGGCGACAGGTTCCCGGAAGGGCACACCGGCCATCAACATGAATCGCAGGGGTTGGCTGGTGGATGTTGCACTTACCAGGTCGCCGGAGCCGAGAAGAAGCATGCTTGGGGAGGAAACCACCTCCGCCCCGAAGGTCCCTTCTCCGGAGAAAACATAAACCAGGACAGTAAGGTCGGCATTCACGGGCAGGGAGAATTTGCTTTGAGCCGGCAGGGAAACCTCGGCGTAGAGCGGGTCTGCCGCAATACCGGTGGCGGGTCCGCGTACACCGTCCAACCCGCCTGCCACAAGGCGGATGGTGGCACCGTTATGCTGAACCACCGGGATGACGGCCGTTTTGATCTCCTGATATCGCGGGGCGGCCATCTTCAAGGCTGCCGGCAGGTTCACCCATAACTGGAAACCATAAATGGTCCCTTGAGGGCTGAGTTCGGGCATTTCCTCATGTAAAATACCTCCGCCAGCCGTCATCCATTGCACATCTCCAGGGCCGATGATACCGGAGTTCCCCAGGCTGTCGCCATGCCTGACGCTGCCTTCCAGCATGTAGGTTACGGTCTCGATCCCGCGGTGTGGATGCATGGGGAACCCGGGCAGGGGCCCATCGTTCGGATCATTAAAGGCAAAATGGTCAAAAAGCAAAAAGGGGTCATAGAGATTGGTCGCATGGGGAGCAAAGGAGCGTTTGAGGAGGACGCCGGCACCTTCAAACACGAGTTGGGGTTCAATGATCTTTGTTACCGGTCGATTGGTCATAATGATGTTTTCCTATACCAGTGTGATGGATCTGCCGTGCGGTATTTCTTATTTCGATTATATCAGATAAATTATATCCAATATATGATCCATGGGCACCCTGTAACCTATTCGTCATCCCATCGTCTGATGCTTATATGACATACCCTGTTTGTGAGATATGATTGGAGGATCCTTGAAATCCGTCCAATGAAGCGGGATGGAAGATGGTCTCCCTGCCCGGAGGGAGGCTCGCCCCCGGACGGGTTGGTGTGGTTTTATGGGCGGAACGCCCGGAAAGGAACGGGGAACATGAATCAGGCGGAATATGAACGGAAGGTAGGGTCAGCGACAAGGCCCCTCATGGTTGAGTTTTGGGCGCCCTGGTGCGGGCCTTGCCGGCACATGGCAGCAGCCCTTGAAAGGGTCAGGGTTGAATTCAAAGGCCGGGTGGACCTATTAAGGGTCAATGCGGATCAGGCCCCTGAAGTCCTTTCCAAACTGGGAATTAAAGGCATTCCCGCCATGGTTGGTTACAGCAATGGCCGGCAGGTTTTCAAACATACAGGCTTGCAATCCGAGCAGGCGTTGCGCTCCCAGTTCCTGGCCATGGAACAGGGAATTCCCCCGGTTGTCGGAATTGCACCCTTCATTCGCCTTCTCCGGGTGGCAGCCGGGTTGACGCTGGTGATCGTTGGATGGTATAACGGCCCGTCCTACCTGGTGGCTGGCATTGGGGGTTTGGTGGTTTTTTGGGGTGTATATGACCGTTGCCCGGTGTATAGGGCAGTTGCACAAAAGGTGCATGATCTGACAAAACGAAAACCATGGCAGGGTGCCCGCTCCGGGGAATAGGCAGAGGACAAGGCCGCCAAGCAGTTCCGGATGGCGATGAGGACCCGGGCGGGGTTGAACCGGCCGGTCATCCCTCCAGTGCGCCGGGGACCAGGAACACGGCCTGGGCGAATGCACTGAAGAGGATGGAACTGACCAGCCCCGCGGGCAATGGTCCGATGAGCGGGCTGGAGGGGTCTTATTGGAACCACCTGGGCCACCCAGTAGTGGTTATAATGAAACCCACCGGTCGGTATAATAAAAGCCACATTGACCGGTGAGAAAAACCATGACCTCTTTTCCGTTGAACGGCAAGAACGCCCTGATCACCGGTGCTTCCAGCGGCATCGGGGCATCCCTGGCCAGAATCCTGGCGAATGCCGGGGTGCGGGTATATCTGACCGCCCGACGTGAGCAGCGCCTGGAATTGCTTGCCACCGAGATCCGTGACCGGGGGGGATTGGCGGAGGTGATGGCAGCCGACCTGGCACTACCCAACGAGCGGGTGGAATTGTACGAACGGATTTCTGCAATGGCCCCGCTCGACATCCTTGTCAATAACGCCGGCCTGGGGTGGTACGGGTATTACCAGGATATGGGGTGGGAACTGGCCAACGAACTGATCCAGGTGAACGTTACGGCAGCCGCCCACTTGGCGCGGCTTTGCCTGCCCGGGATGCTTCAGCGAGGTGGAGGGCACATTGTAAATGTAAGTTCGGTGGTGGGATCACTGCCCTCCCAGGGGGTGGTACTGTACTCGGCCAGCAAGGCCTTCCTGGATGCTTTCAGCACCTCCCTGCACCGCGAGTTGAGGGGCAGCGGGGTTTTTTGCAGCCTGGTTTGCCCGGGGCCTGTGAATACCGAATTCTACGAACTGGCTGCCGGCAGGCCGGGAGGGCGGGCAGTGCCGGCTGAACGCTTTATGGTCAGCGCAGAGCGGGTATCCAGGCTGATCCTTCACGTGCTTCGCAAGCCTCGCAGGGTGACCTATGTTCCATGGATCCTGGGCATTACCCCCTGGATCGAAAGAAGTTTTGGCTGGATCGTGGACCGCCTGGGGCCGCTGCTTCTCATGCGTTCTGGGCAATAACGCCGCCGGAATTTTGCTGCCTCACGGATTTTCCGGATCCCTTTCAAAATGCAGGATTATTCCAGTTTCAATTGATATAAATTGGTTTGCCGCTGCTGAAAACCCATCCGCCTGTACAACCGGTTGGCTGCTTCGCGCGAGGGCCGCGAGGTGAGATTGATGGCGGTGGCTCCCTGCCGCCTGGCTTCGTTCATTGCCGCCTGAACGAGCATTTCACCCACACCCCTGTTTCGGCTGTCTTCGGCGACAATTACGTCCTCGATCCAGGAATGAACGCCCGTCGGAGTGGGGAAGACCACAAGCGTGAGGGTGCCGATAATTGCCTGCGCTTTTAATGGGTCGCTGGCTGTGAACAGCGTTACACATGGAGTACGAATGATCTGCTCCAGCTTGTCTCCGTCCGGAGGTGGGCTAAAGGAGGTCAATTGGGGCATGAGGAACCGGAAAGCCTCAACCAGATCAGCGTCCACTTCCCGCACGATTTTTATTTCCATGGCAATTCTCCCTTCTTCAACACCAAAAGCATTTTAACACTCCAATCGAGCATTAAAGAACAAAGCCCGCAGGTTAGGTCTGCGGGCTGGTATTGAGAGTGGGTGCTTGTTCAGTCCTCTTCGCGTTCGCCAAGTTGTTTGTTGATCATAAAGAGGGCGTTTCCACCTTCGCCGGCCATCTTCAGCCATTCCAGGATCTGGCTGGCGTTCTTTTCCTCCTCCACCTGTTCATCCACGAACCATTGCAGGAAGGACTGGCTGGCATAATCGGCATCCTTCACCGCCGTTTCGTAAAGACGATGGATGAGAGAGGTTACAAGTTTTTCATGTTCAAGCACCTGTCCAAAAATGGCCACGGGTGAGCCAAACTCGGTTGGGGGCTGGTCAATGGCTTTAAGGGTTACTTTTTCACCACGGTCGTGAATGTGGTCAAAGAACTTCATGGCATGTTCCTGCTCCTCTTCCGCCTGAAGTTTCATCCAATGGGCGAACCCATCCAGGTTGGCTTCTTCAAAATGGGAAGCCATGCTCAGATAGAGATAGGCGGAATAGAGCTCGTGCTTGATCTGTTCGTTCATTTCGGTCAACAGGGTTTTGCTTAACATTTTTCATACTCCTTGACAGGTAATAATTTTGGAGATCCCGCGTTGTTTTGCAGGCAACGGGGACAGATACCGAAGAAATCCAGCCGCTGGCTGATGAGACGATACCCGGAACGATTGGCGATCTGCCGGGAAAGTTGAGGCAGGTTCCCGGCATCGATGTCGATGATCTCACCGCAACCCTGGCAAATGAGATGGGCATGTGGCGCCGTGTTATTGCCGTCGTACCGGCTGGGGTGGTTTCCCAGGCCAACCTCAAGGACATCACCGGTCTCTTTGAGCACGCCAAGCGTCTTGTATACCGTGGCCAGGCTGGTGGTCGGGAAATCCCGGTGAAGTTGGCTGTGCAATTGCTCGGCTGTGGGATGGGCTTTGGATGAGACCAGCAACCGCAGAAGTGCCAGCCGTTGCGGGGTAAGCCGGCACCCCCGTTTCCTTAACCTTTCGGAAAGCGCTTTCACCCGTTCTTGAATGATCGATTCCTGTTCTGTCATTTTCAACATTCTTTAACGATAATGATTATCTGTTAGTAATAATACACGATTACTGTGCAGGATGCATTAAAACCAATTAATAAAAGTTGGCTTTCTCGATATTACAGGGTTGTGGGTTGAAAACCTCCGCCTTCCAGCGGCGGGCCGGGGGAAAACAACCCGGGTGTTTCGGTCAGGTGCCGGATTTCAGGGAGCGGAACCCCTCCCCCAGGGCTTCATGAGCGTTCCCGATCACCATGAACGCGCCCGGGTCCACATCACTTACGAGCGCCTTTAACTGGTTTACTTCGGAACGAGTCACCACACAGTAGAGGACCGGGCGCGGATTACCGGTGTATCCGCCCGTGCCCGGCAGGATGGTCACGCCGCGCTCAAGGACATCCAGGATCTGGCTGGTTATTCTTTCGGGCTGGTTGCTGATGATCATGACCGAGCGGAAGATGGAAGATCCCTCGGATGTCATTTCCGCCGCCAGGCCGCTGACATAAATGGCAATCAACCCATACAAAGCCAGCCTCCAACCAAAGGCCAGGCCGCCCAGAAGCACCACCAGGGTGTCGGTTGCCAGGTAAGCCTGGGATATGGAAATGCCCATGCGCCGGTTGAGAATGCGGCCAAGGATGTCACTGCCGCCGCTGGTGCCCTGTCCCCGATAGACCAAACCCAAACCAATCCCCAGGGTAAGGCCACCATAAATGGAGTTCAACACAACATCATCGGTAACTCCAGAACCAGGCAGGCAAGGTTGCAACAGGTCGGTTCCGAGGGAAAACACAACGATCGCCACCACGGTGCGCATGGCGAAGCGGTGTCCACCCAGGGTCCTCCAGCCGAGAATAAAGAGCGGCAGGTTCCCGGCAAGGACCATCAAGCCGATGGGCCAATTGGTGAAATGGTTGACGACCTGCGCCGTCCCGCTGATGCCCCCGCTGACCAGCCTGGCAGGGATGAGAAACAGGCGCATGGACAAAGCCTGCACCATCGCCCCAAGGAAGATCAGCAGGTAATCTTGAAACAATTTACCGGGCGATTGTGAAAGCAGCAGAAACCTGGCGCCGGGAGCATTATTGGAAGTCATGATTATGATCCTGTAGAATGATCATTATGGGATGCGCAACTTGCTGCCGCAGGAACGGCAGAAAAGGTCACCCGAGTGGGCACGTTTTCCACATTGGTGGCAATAGACAGGCAAGGCATGGTTGCCGGCCCTTTGCAGGGACCTGGGCTTTGACTTGATCCGTTTTTGTCGATCGACGAACTCGTGTCCGTCCTGGTGGTACCAAAGCACACCACCGGCTGCAAGCAGCAACACCACCGCGCTGATCAGCCAGGGGAGAACATCCTTGAAAACGATCCTTCCCCGGACTGCCTCCAGGATCGGTTCACTGGGTTCAACGGCCCCGCCGGAATAACTTAATTGATCGTCCGACTTGGTGTAGGAAACGCGGATCGCCAGGTTTTGTCCAACCTGCAGTTTCCCGATGATCAGTGAGTAATATACCAACCCGTCTTCCCCCTGATGGGGTATACCCAGGGTGGGAGAGGTTGTAAGATCCGAAGCGGTCAACGGTTTTTGGATCTGCAAGGTCATGGTGTTGACCTGGTAATCCCCCGGCCAGCGGTAAACAAAACTCCGCTGATCTCCGCCCATTTGCATCTCAGGATCATAGTACTCCACCTGGATATCCTGAACAGGGGTTGTGAACGAGATCTTTAACCACTCTCCATCCACGACCGTATCGTGGTCAAGGGAATAAAGCATCCCGCTGGGGTCTTTCATGGCCACGCTTGCAGGACCGCCCGCGCTTCTGGGTATCCGCAGGGTGAGCCTGGCCGGGAGAGCAACAGCATTGGCAAGATTGGCCCGGTAGATTACCAGCACATCCGGCCGGTCATATTCAGGCCAGAGGTCCACCTGGATTGTATTGATGATGATGGAGGGCGCTGCAAGGGTGTTTTGGGGAATCAGCAACAGGAACAATATGAGAAAGACAAGGAAAAGGCACCTGGACAGGGTCCTCATGACCCTTATTTATACCATAGAGCCGCTGCTGATACGATTCTGATGATTTGTTAATGGATTTCTTGCAGAGAGAAAGTATATTCCCCCCTGAAGCAAAGTTTATTCTGAAGGAGAATTACCATGAGCAAGATTATCGGTATTGATCTGGGAACGACGAACAGTGTCGTTGCTGTAATGGAAGGCGGAGATGCCGCCGTGATCACCACCGCGGAAGGGTCACGCCTGTGCCCTTCGGTGGTCGCCGTGAACAAAAATGGTGAAAGGATCGTAGGGCAATCAGCCAAGCGCCAGGCTGTCATCAACCCGGAGAACACGGTGTTCTCCGTTAAGCGATTTATGGGGAGGCGTTTTGACGAGGTGGAGGAAGAGCGGAAAATGGTGCCTTACCAGGTTAAAAAGGGTGCCGCCGGGGATGTGCAGATCCATCTGCCACAAACCGGGCGGGACTACACCCCCCAGGAATTTTCGGCGATGATCCTGGCGAAGTTAAAGGCTGATGCGGAAGCCTACCTTGGTGAGCCCGTCAGCAAGGCGGTCATCACGGTGCCGGCTTATTTTAATGACAGCCAGCGCCAGGCCACCAAGGATGCAGGAAAAATTGCCGGGTTGGAGGTATTGCGGATCATTAACGAACCCACCGCCTCTGCACTGGCCTATGGCCTGGACAAAAAGACCAACGAAAAGATCCTGGTCTATGACCTGGGCGGGGGGACGTTTGATGTCAGCATCCTGGAGGTGGGGGATGGGGTCTTTGAGGTGAAGTCCACCAGTGGTGACACACACCTCGGCGGAGATGACTGGGATGAAAGAATCGTCGCGTGGCTTGCCGCTGAATTTAAGAAGGAACAGGGGATTGACCTGTACAAGGATCGACAGGCCCTGCAGCGCCTGCGGGAAGCAGCAGAAAAAGCGAAGATCGAGCTTTCGACCATGTTGGAAACCGACATCAACCTGCCATACATAACTGCTGATGCGAACGGCCCCAAGCACCTCACGATGCGGCTTGGAAGGGCACGCTTTGAGCAAATGACCTCCGACCTGCTTGAGAGAACACAAAAGCCGTTCCAGGCAGCCCTAAAGGATGCCGGATTGCAGGCCTCGGAAATTGACGAGGTTGTGCTGGTGGGCGGTTCCACCCGGATGCCAATGGTCCAGGAACTTGTGCGCAAGTTGACCGGCAAAGAACCCAATAAGACCGTAAATCCCGATGAGGTTGTGGCGGTTGGAGCCGCCATACAGGGCGGTGTACTGGCCGGGGAGGTCAAGGATGTATTGCTGCTGGATGTTACACCGCTGTCCCTGGGCGTGGAGACCCTGGGCGGAGTGATGACCCAGTTGATCCCCCGCAACACGACGATCCCGGTGAAAAAATCACAGATCTTTTCCACTGCCGAAGATGGGCAAAGCGCTGTGGACGTCCATGTTCTCCAGGGCGAGCGGCCAATGGCTGCCGATAACAAAGCCCTGGGCCATTTCCGGCTGGAAGGAATTCCACCGGCTGGCAGGGGACTTCCACAAATCGAAGTGACTTTTGACATTGATTCAAACGGCATCCTGAATGTCACCGCCCAGGATAAGGCGACAGGGCGCGAACAGCATGTAACCATCATGGCGTCAACGAACTTGACCAAGGCGGATGTGGAGCGGCTGGTGCAGGAAGCCAGCCAGCACCGGGCAGATGATGAACGGCGAAAACTGCTTGTAGAATCCCGAAATTTGGCGGATAATACGATATACCAGGCTGAGAAACTGATAAAAGAGCAGAGCGAGAATGTAAATGAGAGCCTGAGGACAAGCCTGGAACAAAAGGTTGCTGAACTGCGCCAGGTGGCAGCCGGAGAAGATACGGAAAACATTCACAAGTTAACGGGCGAACTGCAGCAACTGGTTTCCCAGGCGGGGCAACAACAACCCGGCCAGAGGAAGGAAGATGATGGAGAACAACCAACGGAAGATGGAGAGGTGTTGGAAGGAGAATTTCGCGAAGCCTGATTTTGGCATCGATTATCCATTGGTTCCGTTGGCCGAATCCCCCAGCCCATCCTTGGGCTGGGGGATCATTGTTTTGGAACCAAACGCCCGGCAAGAGCGTCTGTAGCAGGAAAGGAGTGGGTTAAATGATGAAGAAGAGGAGTGCGATGTTGATCGTGATCCTGGCTGCGTGGGCGCTTGTGGCAGCCTGTTCCGTTCCATCCTTTTTATCTGACCTGGTTGCCGGCAGTTCCCAACAGGTTTCCATGGAAACGGCTGTCATGCAGACCGTGGAGGCGCGCCTGACGCAGGCGTCAGTGGACAACCTGGTTGCAGAGCTTACCAAGGTGTCACTTGCCTTGCCAACGGACCAGGAGGGAGGCCCCATGCAATCGGCGACACAAACCGCCGTTCAGCAGACTGAAACCCCCGCCCCCAGCGCCACGCCCCTGCCCAGTGGAACGCCAACGGCCACGCTGGCGTTGCCCACCATTACAGCACCGCCCAGCCAGACCCCCATTCCCTGTTATGCCATTCGGTTCATTGCAGATGTCACCGTGCCGGACAACACAACATTTGGGGCCGGCGAGTCATTTGTCAAGACGTGGCGGCTGCAGAATGCAGGTTCCTGTGCCTGGACGCCGGACTTTAACCTCGTCTTTGTGAATGGCACCTCAATGGGTGGGCCATCTTCCATCCGTTTGAACGCGACCGTCAACCCGGGTGGGCAAGTTGACATCTCTGTCAGCCTGACCGCACCGGCGACCGCAGGATCCTACCAGGGCAACTGGATGCTGCGAAGCCCGACCGGTCTGCTCTTCGGTTACGGCGCCAAGGCAGACAGGGCCTTTTGGGTAAAGATAAACGTGGTTAACCGAATCCTGGACCCGACAACGCCGTTCGACTTTGCCTATTATTACTGTTCGGCAGCATGGCGCAACCCGACCTCAAGCCTGCCCTGCCCCGGGGGGACCAATTTTGCCACCGGATCGGTTGGCTATACCACCGCGCCGAGGCTGGAGAGCGGTTACCAGGATGATGAACCCGCCATCCTGCTGATCCCCAGTGACGGACCGGGTGGCATGATAAGCGGAACCTTTCCGGCTTTTAACGTCCTGCCTGGTGACCGCTTTGGCGCAGTGATTGGCTGCCTCTACGAGAGCCCGAACTGCACAGTGACCTTCCAACTGAATTACTCCCTGGACGGAGGGCCGATGCAGACACTTGGAAGCTGGGTGGAGGTATACGACGGGAACTTCAACCGTTTGAATGTTGACCTGAGCGCTCTGGCGGGTCATTCGGTGCAATTCACATTCATGTTGACCAACAATAATGGCAGTTCGGTCGATGACCGGTTCTACATCATGGTGCCGCGAATCAACCGCTGAACATTCACAAGGTCGATTTCCATCCACGGAGAGATGCGCCCGGGCATCTCTCCGTGATGATTCACGGCCTGTTTTCCCGGCCCTTAATCCGCTTTTCCAAACAAGGAAATGTGGTTTGTTGTGTTTCCCCGCGGGTGGATGGGTGTGGTGCCTCTCACGGGGCTGGGAGCCGCTCGTCTTCCTGGTTGAACACCTCGACTTCAAGGTTAAACCGTGCCCGGAGACCGCTGGAACCGGTTAATTTCCCCTGGACCTCTTCGATCAGGCGCCGGGCGTCCTCGACCGGGTCGGCGGGGTCAAGCGGATAGGAGCGGGCTGTTCCTGCCAGGCCGTCATCCCCGACCGTTGGCGATGGCGCAGGAAATCGCGAACGACCTTTATTGCGGATGAAGTGATAAAGGTCCTGGGTTTCCTCGTCCGGCTCGACTGACAATTCTTCGTTAAGGATGCGACGACAAACCAGGAACTGTGCCATGGCAGCCTCCCGCTGGCCATCTTTTTCAAGGATTAACATCATCTGTCGATGGGCGGATTCGCGCCAGGGCTCAATGGCCAGTTGACGTTTGGCATAAAACAAGGCCTTTTCCAGGTTGCCTTTTGGAGGATTGGGTTCCTCAACCGTCATGGATCGCTGGGTGAAAAAAAAGCACAGGCTGGCAAGTGATTCCAGGGCCTGCTGTTGCAGGCGTTCGCGACGGGAGATCAACCACTCGTCGAAGTAGAGGGAATCCTTAAGGGAAAATTCCTGGAGGAGGCTTCCACGATAAAGGTCCATCGCCCGTTCCAGTTTTTGGATGCATTCCCCGCATTCGAAGAGCCTGGGGTGTGCATGTGCATCCACTGCGGTTGTGATCGATTCGAACCGATGGACGTCGACGATATCCTCCCATTCCGGGTTGAACTGCATGGTTTTGCGATCACTGAGGACAAGGGGCGGGCGATTCTTCGACTGATTGGCCTGAACGGAGCCGGCCAGCGCGGTCCGCAGGCGTAGAGCGGTCAGGCGCAGATTGTGGAGGGCGGCTTCGTTGGTTAGGTCCGGCCAAAGCATGCCGGCAAGGTATTCGCGGGGATGGGGGTGGGAATTCTCGACGGCAAGGAACGCCAGCAAAGCCCTGGCTTTGTCGGTGGGAAATTTGATCAACTGTCCGCCATCCAGGCTGACCTGAATGTGCCCCAGAAGGGAGATTTGCATCCCGTCCACAATTCCATTATAGCAAAAAACCCCTTAAAATGTGACGATCTTGTGACGATAAGCTGTAATAATCAATTGCGTGTATCTATAATCGGTCAATTATGGGCTGAATAATACTCTTACAGAATCGACGGAGTGCACTTGGCGAGAAGGAATCCGAACTACTCTTCGTACATGCTGCGCCTTTGGAGGCAAAAGGAAGGCGCCCCTTGGCGGTTCTCCCTGGAGAGCGTTGCCACGGGGGAAAAGCAGCCATTTACGGACCTGGATGCCATGTTCGCTTATCTGAACGCCCAAATTGGCATTGCCCCGGAGGTTAAAGGGAACAACCCTGCAGATCGAACGGGATCGCAGGCGGAACATAAAAACCGGGGCGATCGTATTAAGAACGGCCAAAAGAATCCAAAGACATGACATTTCACGGACAATTTGGCACAGAAGTTGCACATTTGGCAGTATGCACACAAGTCATTGGGATCCGGCATTCGGCCGATATTGTGCGACCCGGAAACTCATCAAAGCGGTTAGCAGGAGGTGAAGGATGAAAGCATTTCGATGGATCGTTTTACTTGGGTTGTTGATGGGACTGGCGATGCCGGTTTCACTATCTTCCGGAGGATGGGAGGGCGTTCAAGCCGCCCCCCTGTTCGATGCATTTCCTCCCAGTGTTCCCAGCAACCCCACACCCGGTGACGGCGCCACGGGTGTTTCTGTCAACCAGGTTCTGAGCTGGCAGGGTGGAGATGACGCGGACGTGCCTGTGACCTACGAGGTCTACGTCAGCACAAATCCGGCCGGGCCCTGGAACGCGGGCACGTTGCGATGCAGTGGGGGAGTAAGCAAGTCCTGTACCTTGTGGATCCCCATGGCCACCATGACCACCTATTATTGGAAGGTGCGGGCGATCGATTCAACGTCGGCGACGACCGATGGCCCAGTTTGGGCCTTTACCACGGAAAAGCCATGCTTCCAGTTGACCCTTTCGGTTTTTGCCGGTAGCGGGTTGGCGCCCATCGCTTCGCCGCTGAAGTCCGGCAACTGCACCATGAACGGATATTACAACCCCGGCGAGGTGGTTTCGCTGACCGCCAGCCCGGCAGTGGGATGGGAAGTGCAGGACTGGTCCAACACGGCCAACGATACCAGCACAAGCGTGAACAACTCCCTGATCATGCCGGCCGGCCCGCTGACCGCCCAGGTGACCTACCGGATGACCTGCTACACGCTGACAGCCAACCACACCGGTCAGGGTGCGGACCCATCCATTGTCACCGGAACGACCTGCGTGACCGGTGGAGGACAGCCCGGGTTCCATTATGGGGATGCAGTCACCCTGGCTGGGGCCATTCCTGCACCCGGCTGGGTAAGAAGTTCATGGACCGGTTTGGGCTTCCCGTCGACGGCCGCGGGACCAACGTTTAACATGCCGGCGATGAACCACACGGTAACGGTCAACTACACCGCCTCGTGCCATACGTTGACATTGACGCACACGGGGACCGGGTCGGACCCCTCACCTTCACCCGTCAAATCGCCAAGTTGTTCGATGAACGGCCAGTATGTGCCGGGGCAGGTTGTCACCTTGACGGCGGTTCCCGACACCCTTAACGGCTGGGTGGTGGATTCGTGGACCGGAACGGATAATGATCCGAGCACGGCGACGACCAACACGGTTACCATGGGTTCCGTCAACCACACTGCAGCCGTCAACTATACGATCAACCCGGTCAGCGGTTCCCTGCCGATCAACATTACCCTGCAGGGCAGGCCGGCAGCACCCAATGCCACCTGGGCAACACCGCTGACGGTCACGTTGACCAAGCCTGGTGACCCCCTTCCGTCCTACACCTACCTGGTCACCACGGATACGAGCGGGAACACCACCCTGAGCAACCTGGTGCCAGGCACCTATCACGTTGCCGTCAAGAATATCCGCTCGCTGAGGGTGATGGTACCCAACAAGGTCATCCTCTCCGGTAGCAATCCAACCCTGGCCATGGGCCTGCTGCGTGAGGGTGACACGAACAACGACAATATCGTGAACCTGACCGATTTCTCCCTGCTTTCGGCGACCTATGGCAAATGCAGTGGCGCTGCCGGCTACGACGACCGGGCGGACTTCAACCGCGACACCTGTGTGACCATCTCCGATTTTTCGTTGCTGAGCAGCAATTACCTGAAGGTTGGCTCGTAATGAAGGCCTGGATGGCGCGTTCTTTTCCCTTGCTGGTTCTGCTGCTGGCCATGATCATGGCCAACGGTTGCAAACCGCTTTCCGGGATCGAAGAGGCGGGCAAATCCGCACCGGTGAACGCTGGCGGCGTACGCCTGGTGTTCGTTCCGGCGGAGGTGTCCGTTGCCCCCGGGGAGGAATTTCTGCTTGCCGTGAACGTGGAAGCGGGCAAGGAAAAGGTGGACGCCGTCCAGATCAGTGCGGATTACGGTTCGGCAGCCATGGAAGTGCTGGAGATCAGGGCAGGGGAATCCCTCTCCACCTTGCTCCTGAACCAGTTTGACAACACCGCCGGCACGTTGGATTTTGCAGCGGGCATCCTTCCACCTGCCGAACCGCCGACCGGCACCTTTAAACTGGCTGATATCCGGTTTTTAGCCAAAGCGGAATCGCCGCAAGTTGATTTTTCAATCCATTTTGAAGCCCCCCGCCAAACCGGCGTCTTCTACCAGGGCACTTCGCTCCTGGATACAGGGAGTCTGGCTGGCGCCCGGGTAACCATTAAACCCAACTCATAATTGCTTGGGAGGAGATATGAACGGAAGAAAACTATTACCCAAAATGCTGGCCATCGTCATTTCCCTGACCATGGTGTTGATGGTGGTTGGCACAGGCATCGCTGCGCCGGCAAAACTTGCCGGGTCCGTGCAGATGACCTTATCAGCTTCAGCGACCACGGTGGCCCCGGGAGCAGAGTTTGACCTGATGGTGAGCGTGGTGGCAGGAGCACAAGCCGTGGATGCAGCCCAGGTCAACCTGAATTTTGACCCTGCGGTTCTGCAGGTGGTAAGCACCACTCCCGGTGGAACGTTATCCACAGTGCTGTCCGGCCCGACCAGCGGGGCAGGGACGGTGGACTTTGCCGCCGGCATTTTGGGCGGGTCCACCAGCGGCACATTCAACCTGCTATCGGTCCGTTTCCGGGCTTTGACCTCTTCATCCGGCACGCAGATCACCTTCAATACCACTGCGCCACGCAACTCGGATGTGTTATACATCGGTGCATCCCAGTTTGCCGGTGGAACCCCCATCACCATTGTCGTTTCAGGGTCAGCGCCCCCGCCTCCTGGTTCGGGTGTAACCATGCTGGTTTCGCCAGCCGCTTCGACGGTGACAACCAACAGCCAGTTCGACGTGGCGATCAACGTTTCCGCTGGCAGCCAGCCGGTCGACTCCGTCCAGGCGAACATCAACTTTGACCCGTCCTTCCTTCAGGTGGTCTCGGTAACCCCTGGTTCCACCCTCACTACGGCGATCGCCGGACCGACAACCGGTTCGGGAACGGTGGACTATTCGGCAGGCATTCTGGGAGGGTCGGCAACCGGCACCTTTACGGTTATGACCATCCGCTTCAAGGCCATTGGCTCCAGCGGCAGCACCAACATCAGTTTTAACACAGGTGGATCCCGCAACTCGGATGTCCTCTACAGCGGTGATTCCAAGGTAACCGGGCGCACGGGCGGCACTGTAACGATCTCCAGTTCGGCAATTGTTCCCACTCCGGGGCCATACTGGGTGTACCCTTACAGCACCATCCCGGTTTTCTACATTATTGGCGTCAACCAAAGTAACGATGTGACCATCCAGACCTTCAACTTCCCGGTCAACCAGGATTTCACGGTCCGCATGAACTATTATGGAACCCTGGGGATTGGGGGTACGATCGTAGCCTATACCAATTCGGGAGCGGGGGGCAGTTTTACCGCCACCTACACCATTCCGGACTGGCTGAAAGGCCAGGAAAGAATCGCCATCCGGATGGACAGCCCGCAGGGTTACTACAGTTATAACTGGTTCTGGAACAAGACGGCCATAGCCACACCACTGCCTCCATATTCTTCCGGTGTTGCCTCAACCCCGGCTCCTCCCGGTTCGTATCCGTCCTACGGCTACCCGTACTATGGGTATTCCTACGGTTACTGGGTTCCCACCTTCTCCATCAGCAGTGTGGTGCCCAACAGCACGGTGACCATCCAGACCAGCAATTTTCCGCCGAACCAGGACTTTACAGTCCGCATGAACTATTACGGCACACTGGGGGTTGGCGGAACGGTTGTGGGCACGACCAACTCGGGGGCCGGTGGCAGTTTTAGCGCCACCTACAGCATCCCCTCCTGGCTGCACGGTCAACCACAGATCGCCATCCGGATGGACAGCCCACAGGGATACTTCGCTTACAACTGGTTCGTTAACTAGCCTGCTTGCCGCTATATCCATGTAACCTTCCACAGACAACAGTCTGTGGAAGGTTATTTTATTGGCAGCCGGGTTGGGAAGGTGTTTCTTGCGCTCCATTCGCCGTCTGCAGGTGCGGTCAGCTGAATGGAGCATGGGGAGGGCCTGGGAAGCCCAACCCGGGGCGCTTAATGAAGGGGGAATTCGTGCTTATGATGAAAGACCAGGCATCATTCTGGAATATAATGAGGTTGAAAACCCTTTGGAATTTCCGGGGGAGATGGAACACAATCAAGTTTCTTTTTTGGAGGGAAAAGGATGCAATCGAATAACGTCAATGCATGGGTCTGCCCGGTTTGTGGTTACATCCATCATGGCCAGGAACCACCCGAATTCTGCCCGGTCTGTGGTGTGGAAAGGGACTTGTTCGAACCCTACATGGAGGGTGATTCCTCCGCTCCTTCGCGGCGCTGGACCTGCCCGGTATGTGGTCACATCCATGAGGGAACGGAACCTCCGGATCTTTGCCCAGTTTGCGGGGTGACAGGCGAGGAGTTTGAACCGTATGAGGCTGGCAACAGCATCCAGCAGGATGCAAAACAACCGGCGAGCGTGGTGGTGATCGGAGCAGGCATCGCGGGGACTTCGGCGGCGGAATCGCTGCGAAAAACATCTCCTCAAACCCGGATCACCCTTATTTCAAATGAAGCGCATCTACCATACTACCGCCTGAATCTTACAAGATACCTGGCAGGAGAGGTCACCGTTGGTGAACTGCTCCTTCATCCAGAAGGATGGTATTCTGAGAATGACATTGAATTCCTGTTGAACACACATGTGACGTCGGTGGACCTTGCCAAACAAGTTGTTATGCTTGAAGACGGGAAGAAGATCCCGTTTGAACGGCTGATCCTCACCGCAGGTGCAAACGCCTTCGTGCCGCCGATCCAGGGAGCAGACCGAGGTGGCGTAACCACCTTGCGCAGGCTTGAGGATGCCGACCGGATACTGGATGCCGGGCGCAAGGATGGGGAATGCGTGTGCATTGGAGGGGGGTTGCTGGGGCTGGAAACAGCGGGAGCATTGGCCCGCAGGGGCATGAAGGTGATCGTGCTGGAAGCCATGGACTGGTTGCTGCCAAGGCAGTTGAACCAAACGGCAGCCCTGCGTTTTGAAAAGGAAGTACGGGACCTTGGGATCAACCTGAAAACCGGCGCAAAAACCAGGGAAATTGCGGGCAATGCCCGGGTGGACACAGTTCTGTTGGAGGACGGAACCCGAATGCCGGCGAGCCTGGTGGTGATTAGCGCTGGGGTACGTTCAAACCTCGATCTTGCCAGGCAGGCGGGCCTGGCGATCAACCAGGGACTGCTGGTGGATGACCACATGCTCACCTCTCATCCTGCCGTGTTTGCCGCCGGGGATGCAGTGGAACACCAGGGCCTTTTATATGGAACATGGGGGCCTTCGCAGGGCCAGGGTGTTATAGCGGGATTGAATACGGCCGGGCAGGACACCAAGTTCCACAGCATACCCCGATCGAACACATTAAAAGTCCTGGGAATCGATTTATTCAGCATTGGCCGGATTCAGCCGGAGAAATCCGGCGAAAAGGTGGTCGAAGGCGAAAGCGCCGGCGGGTTCTGCAGTTTTTTGCTGGAGGACACACGGCTTGCCGGGGCGATCCTCCTGGGGGATGTCTCCATGGCCGGCAGGGTGAAGAAGCATATTGAAACGCAGGCAGACCTGCCGGAGGCCGCCAGGCGGGCCGGGCGGGTAAAAGACATCCTGGACTATTTTGCCAGTTCCTGATTGCCGGGCCAGCCTTACCCGGTCGAGTGCAAAGAAGGAAGGAAAGGCATCAACATCAGAAGTATGAAAAAAGAACCCACCCGGAAACGGGTGGGTTGAATATTGCACGCAAAAGTCCCCTACAGGGCCTTGACTTCACTTGCCTGCAAGCCCTTGGGGCCCTGGGTAATGGAGAATTCCACTTTCTGGCCTTCTTCAAGGGTGTGAAAGCCCTCGCCCAGAATGGCGGAATGGTGCACAAAGACATCGTCACCACCATCCTGTGAGATAAAGCCGTAGCCTTTGCTGTTGTTGAACCATTTTACGGTTCCCGTGATACGATCTGACATTTCATCTACTCCAAATAAATAAAGTGTATGATTTAATACCGCCGGTTGCTGCGTCCGCCGTAACCAGCGCGTCCGCCCGGACGGTTGCTTCCATAGCCACCACCACGATTTCCGTAGCCGCCTCGACCGGATTCTTCCCTTGGGCGGGCAGGGTTGACCTTGATCTCCCGGTTCCCCAGGCTCGAGCCATTAAACGATTTGATCGCCTGCTCGGCTTCGGCCTGGGAGCCCATAACGATAAAGGCAAATCCCTTTGAACTGCCGGTATCCCGATCCTTGATCAGGTCAACCGACGATACGGTACCTGCCTGCGAAAACAAGGTCCGCAGTTCCTCCTCGGTGGTGGAGAAGGACAGGTTGCCAACATACAGTTTTACTTCCATTCACCCTCATTCCCCTGGATCGTGGCTCCAGGATGCCATTAAGAAAAAAAGACCTCCATTTCCAGGAAGGAAATGGAAGCCGTGGCCCAATAGCCTTCTTGCAAACTATCAATATTATATCATGGTGTTTGTCAAGTGTCCCGCCAGGATTTGTACACATCCATTATCCCGACGAGCCGTCCCGGGGAGAGCCAGTCGGTTGCGATCGCGGATTACAAGCCGTTATAAAAAAACAGGGGAGGCGTCCGCCAACAGGTGATCCTCCTGCCAGGTGGAGGGAACGCCGTCCTTTACAGGCCCGGCGCAAAGGCTGGCTGCATCCGTTTCCTCTTCGTGCACGGAGATGCGATCCTTGCCGTTCCTCTTGGAGGTGTTCAATGCCATGTCTGCCCGTGCAAGCAGCCCGGCAAGGTTTCGGTCCTGGGATTCAAGCCTGGAGATGCCAATACTGAGGTTCACAGACACCTGGTGCGGCCCGGCATGGACGGAAAAACGTTGAAAGGCGTTCCTGATGCGCTGAGCGGCGTCCTGCGCCTGGCCCAGGCTGGTTTCTGGGAGTAGGATGGCGAACTCATCACCCCCGTATTGCCCCAAAATGTCAGACAGGCGCAGCGATTCCTGCAACCGGGAAGCCACCCCTATTAGCACCTCATCCCCCATTTGGTGGCCGAAGCGGTCGTTGACCGATTTAAAATCATCAATATCGATCATCATGGCGGACAAGGGCCGTTGATAGCGCAAGGCCAATTGAACCTGCTGTTCGCCAAGGGAAAAAAAATGTCTCCGGTTAAAAATGCCTGTCAGTGGATGGCGGATGGCCAACTCCTTCCACTCCGCCTGTTTTTTCCGCAAGACGGCAGTTTCCTTTTCAAGGGCAAGGCTGTGCAGCCGTGCAGCACGGGCTTCCTCCCTTGCGGCTGCCAGTTCCGCCTCCAGGCTGGGTTTGAACAGGTCCGCGAGCCGGCTGGGGAGGGGCATTTTCCCAAGTCGCTTTTGGCGTTGTTCCTGGTAATCCAGTGCGGCTGCCAGGTCACCTTGGGAGCGGCAGGCAGCGACCAGGCGCTCAAGGATCCCAGCGGTCAGGGTCATGGCACCGAGGGCTTCCGCCTCTGCCAGGGCCTCCTCCAGCAGCAGGCGGGCTTTCTCCGGTTGCTCCCGTCGAAGGTGCAGTTCTGCCAGCACAACCATGGAGGAGGCATGTTCATGCCGGAAACCGAGATCGGCAGTTGTTTCGAGTAGGGGTTGCAACAGGGCATCAGCCCGGGGAGAATCCTGCTGGTCGAGGTACAACCTGGCCAATAGCGTTTCGATCTTCGCCCGGGCATGCGGGTATCTTATCCTCCGACAGATATCAAGCCCCTCTTCGGCCGCCCTGGATGCCTTTTCAATTTCCCCCAAATCGATGTAAGCACTGCAGAGATGTGCATAGAGATCGGGCAGGCGCTCTGCAGGCGGCAATTTCCTGTCCAGGTTGATTCCCTCGAGCAGGGCCTGGATGGCATCATCGATCTGTTCAAAGGCCAGGTGAGCCTGGGCGATCACACAAAGACTGGCGGCCTCCAGGTCTGTTCTTCCAAGGTCACTGGCAAGCCGGTGCGCCTGTTGGCCGTGCTGCAGGCCATCCACCCACTCACCGGTCAGCAGGCAAACCTCTGCCAGATGGACATGCGCCCGGGCAGAATCCGACAATACCCGGCTTTTTTGGCTGAACTCCAGGGATTTGGCCAGGTATTCCCTGGCTGACTTATACTGGCTCCATTGCAGGTGGGCGCATCCGAGCGTGCACAACGCCTGGGCGCA
Organism: uncultured Anaerolineaceae bacterium; assembly: GCA_964420835.1. GTDB lineage: Bacteria > Chloroflexota > Anaerolineae > Anaerolineales > Anaerolineaceae > CAYQUO01. Next base: position 44,308 of record CAYQUO010000004.1, on the reverse strand, counting down.
GGCAGGCAATTTTCCATGGGGCCCATCCTTCTCCCTGCTGATGGCTGTTAAAACTTCACTGGCCAGGCTGGCTGCCTGACGGGGATCTTCGCGCAGGAGGGAATGGGCAAGGGCGTTCATCCGGTCGACCTGATCGACAGGAGCGCCGGGTTTGGTTGGCAAGCGAGGAAATGGATCATTCCCGATCATACGAACAGCCCCCCGCAATCCAGGCGGGGACTCACTGGTTAAAAGAAAGAGTTGCAAGACGCGTGCCTGATGGCCATGTGAAGCGCCCCCCGGCCAGGAAGGTCAGCATTCAACCGATGCCGTCGGTCCGGCGGACTTCCACCGGGATGGCGTGCATTACACAGCCCTTGCCGGGGTGGGTTCCATCCGTCGCGGTAAGCATATTCACTGAACCGGCAACATCATCCCCCTGCGGGTCGATCTGCGCCCAAACCCCTTCCACCAGGCAGACAACCCCGGGCATGACATCGTTGTTGATGCGCACCGTAACTTTACACCGCCCGCGGTCATTGCACAGGACCACGGTATCCCCGTCTTGGATGTTCCGCGACCGGGCGTCAACCGAATTCATTGCAAGCGCATGGCTGCCTGGCTTCTGTATTCCAGGAAGGTTGCTCCCCTGTGAATGAGTTCGGTGCCCGGCCTTGGGGGTGATGAGGAGCATTGGATGGCGGGGATCTTCCGACTGCTGCTGCCAAATGGGGGAGGGAGAGCAGCCCGTTTCGCTTTGATACTGCCGGCTGGATATTTCCACCAGGCCTGAAGGGGTGCCCAACGGGAAGGTGCGGGGGTCGGCTGAAAAATCGGCCAGACCGACACGTTCCTGGTCGGGTGCCAGGTAAACACCGCTGCCGCGGAATTCGTCGTGGTCTGGGATTTCCGACTGCTCCAGGAATACCTGGATCCATTCCGCCTCGGAATGATTTTGGGAGAACCCATCTCCGAAACCGAGCCGGTCGGCCAGGTCCCAAAGGATTTCATAATCGCTGCGAACCTTCCCGCGCCGTGAAAGGACCTGCGGTTTATAGAGCAGGTAATTTCCCGCCCAGGGGATGCCAATATCCTCCTTTTCCAGCGGGCTGGCTGCCGGGAGGATGATGTCACAGTACCGGGCTGTGGGGGTTAGGAACAGTTCGTGGCACAAATTGAAGTCGCTTTTTTGGAAGGCGGCAATGCTTTTTCCAACGTCTGCGCCCTGGTTGAGGAAATTGCCGCCAATGGTGTAGATGGCATGGATATCCGCCGGGTAACCCCCGCCACGGCCCTCCAGAACGGCATCCGGCCAGCGGACCACCGGGATGGCCGGCATGTGAGACCGGTTCGCCACCGGCAGGGTTCCCACCCGTGGAGTGGTGAGCCGGTTGTTCAGAGCCCCGGTTGACCCGCCTTTTATGCCAAAGTTGCCGGTGGCAAGTTGCAGGGCAACCGCCAGCCGGTAGGTTTCCTCGCCGCCATGCACCCGTTGTATGGAATAGCCCGGCAGAAGCATCGCAGGGCTGGATTCTGAATACATGCGGGCAAATTGCCGGATCTCCTCCGCAGGCACGCCGGTAATGGCTGCAGCCCATTCAGGCGTCCGGGGTGGAACTTCATCTTCTCCAAGGATGTAGCGCTCAAGCCGGGGGAAGCCCACACTGTGGGTCTCAACAAAGTCCCTTTTCACCCGGCCTTCGACCAGCAGGACGTGAAGCACAGCCAGCATCAGAGCGGAATCAGTCCCCGGGCGGCAGGGAATCCACCAGGTTGCCGCCTGCCGGGCGGTGGCAGACCGGCGCGGGTCAATCACGACCACCTGTGCCCCCCTCTTTTTCGCCTCCAACAAGCGAAATGGCAACTCCGTGCCCAACCGGGCTTCGAGGATGTTTGCACCCCATAGAATGATCATCCGGGAAAACTTCATGGTGGCAGCATCCACCCCGGCCTGCATCCAACTGGATCCCAGAACATAAGGCAGGATGAACAGGGCGGCGGCATTGCTGTAACTGTACAATTGCCGTGTGCAGCCACCAAAAAAGTCCAAAAAACGAGTCAATAGGGCGGAGGTGCCATGGAGGGCCCCCGTACACCCGGCACTTGCCTGGTTAAGAATTGAAAGTGGCCCATGATCGGAGCGGATGGCGGCAAGTTTTTCTGCTGCAAGGGACAACGCTTCCTCCCAGCCGGCTTCCTTAAACTGGCCGGAACCTCGTGGCCCCGTTCGTATGAGCGGTGTGAGGATTCTATCCGGCGAGTCCTGACTCAGGGCCAGGTGCAGGCCGCGCCAGCAGGGTTGCAGGGCTCTCCCGGCTGCCGGGTTATGGCTGAAGCGGGTTACCCGGTCCCCCTCGACTGTGGCGAGCATGGGGCAGGCATCCCCTCCGCAATCCTTTCCGCAAAACACCGGTTTTCTAACCAGGTTCATCTCACATCCCCAGGCCGTTTTCGCGCCACAAGACCATGCAGGAACTTGCCATGATGGGCGATTATAACAGGGGCCCCATCCGGAGGAATAACCTGGGTTAAAATACAGCCATCACTCCAGGAGCAGAAACGATGAAATTCCAAACAATTGCTTTTGACGCAGATGACACGTTGTGGACGAATGAGACCCACTACCGCCAGAAGGCCGAGGAGTTCCTCGATATTCTGGAAGGGTATGGAGACCGTGAAATGATGCGACAACGCCTGGGTGAAGTTGAGATTCAGAATGTTGCCTGGTATGGATACGGCATTAAAAGTTTCATGTTCTCCATGATCGAAGCGGCGATCGAACTGACCAATGAAAAGATCCAAGGGGGAGAGGTCCGGAGGTTGCTGACCCTGGGGAGGGAGATGCTGGCCAACCCGGTGGAGTGTTTTCCGGGTGTTGAAGGCTTGCTGGCGGAACTCTCGGCCACCCACAAACTGATGCTTATCACCAAGGGAGACCTGCTGGAGCAGCAGCAAAAGGTTGAAAAGTCCGGCCTGTCCGGGTATTTTTCCCATGTGGAGATCATGCGGGAAAAATCCGTGGCAAGTTATCGTGACCTTTTTCATTTTCACGGGATCGTTCCGGAGCGTTTCATGATGGTGGGCAATTCCCTCAGATCGGATATCCTGCCCGTGATCGAAGCCGGGGGCCAGGCGGTGTATGTCCCCTATGAACTCACCTGGGCGCACGAAGTGCACAACGGCAGCCTGCCAGCGGAACGTTATTATGAACTTCCAGACATCCTTCAACTACCTGGCCTTATTCACCGGTTGGAACGAAGGAACAGTGCCGGCAAGGCACACTGACCCGCCGGCACTGTTGGTTGCCAGTTCGAAAGAAGTGGCATCAGCCGTTCTTTTTCTGAAATTCCTTCATAAATTCACTCAGCGCCCTGGCTGATGTTACCGGCAGGGCGTTGTAGATTGAAGCCCGCAAACCACCCACGGAGCGATGGCCTTTCAGGCCGACCAGGTCCGCCTTGTTGGCCTCCCTGACGAAGAGGTCTTCCAACTGTTCGGAAGGTAGCCGGAAGGGGATATTCATGATGGAGCGCGCCTCCCGAGATGCATGGCCGCGGTAGTAGCCGCCACTGGAATCAATGGCGCTGTAGACCAAACCGGCTTTTTCCAGGTTGATCTTGTGCATGGCGGTCAAGCCGCCCAAGTCCTTCAGCCATTTCAGCACCAGGCCAACCATGTAGATGGCGTAGCAGGGCGGAGTGTTGTGCAGGGAGGCGCTCTGGGTCAGAAGCTTGTAGTCCAGCATGGCAGGGAGATTCTCCGGGACCCTGGCCAGCATGTCCTCGCGGATGATGACGATGGTAACGCCGGCAGGACCGGCGTTCTTTTGTGCGCCGGCGAAGATCAGGGCATATTTGCCGACATCCACCGGCTGGCTCAGAAAGTCGGATGACATGTCGCAAACCAGCGGAACACCCTCTGGAATGACCGGTTCGGTCCTGAACTCCACCCCGTGAATGGTCTCGTTGTGGCAAAACTGAACAAAGGCTGCCCCGGGATCATATGCCAGGCTGTTACCGGGAAGCTGGGTGAATTTATCCGCTTCTCCATTAAAAACGATGTTTACTGCGCCAAGTTTTGCCGACTCCTGGAAAGCCGTTTTGCTCCAGGAGCCGGTTACCAGGTAATCGGCGGATGCACCAGTCGGCCGCAAATTCATGGGGAGCATGGCGAATTGCAGGCTGGCTCCTCCCTGGAGGAAAAGCACCTTGTAATTGGCCGGTATTCCCAATAATTCGCGCAGGTCATTTTCGGCAGTTTGGATGATCTCCTCGAATTCCTTCGAGCGGTGGCTCATTTCCATGACGGACATGCCGCTGCCATGGTAATCGAGCATTTCGTCCCGGGCGGTCTCCAGTACCGGAACCGGCAGAACCGACGGACCGGGGTTAAAATTGTGGACGCGTTTTACAGGGGGCATGAGTTAACCCTTCTCTTTATGGATTTGATCGATTGTTGCATCGATATCTGCGCAGTGTATCTTACACCTAAAACAATGCTCCGGTCAATGCAGATGATCAAAGTGTTTGCCGTTGACGCTTTCAGCCCATGGATTTGGAGGGAATCGCAGCCGGTATATGGGGACGGATGCCTTCAAGGTCACGAATGCCAACCTGGCACCTGAACCAGTTCAGACACATATGAGACAGGAGGAATTAAAAATAAATCATCCATATGGAATTCCAAAACAGGACGAACAACCGGTGCTGTCCATGCGCACCCATGCCATCTTCCAGGACCTGCCACAGTTGATCGGTGCCACGTATGGACGGATTATGCATTCCCTGGAAGAGTTGGGCGAACGGCCTGCAGGAATGCCGTTTGTGGTCCATTACAACCTTGAATTGCAAAACCTTGATCTCGAGATCGGCTTTCCAACCTCGAGGATGCTCGAGGGAAAAGGCGACATCCAGTCCAACAGCATCGCTGAAGGCTCGATCGGATTCTGCGAGCATACCGGAGAATATTAAAAATGAAGGCGGCCTATGCAGAACTGATGACTTATATTCAAGAAAAGGGGTATGAAACCGGCGGTGTTACCTGTAAATATTCCCTGAACAACCCGGGTGAGGTCCGCATGGAATCATTCAAAACATGGATCGTTTTCCCACGGAAACCATTCTAAACGCCCCTGCTGAAAGGAAAACACCCTGCCTGCACTGTGCACATCCCAGCCGGGTTGGGTCATTGGATCCCAGTGATGATCTGATTATAATGAAATCAACAAAACAAGATTGGAGGAACGCATGAGCATAGCAAAGGTGATCGAGGTGATAGCCGAGGGCGCCAGTGTGGAGAAAGCGATCGAAGCCGCCGTCAGCGATGTTGCAGCCACGCTCAGAGGGATCAGGCAGGTTAATGTTGATGGGATTCAGGCATTGGTGGAGGATGACAAGGTGGTGCGTTACAGGGTTAATGCCAAGCTGACCTTTGTAGTGGAACAGGAATAGGGCCTGGAGCCATCTCCAGGGTGCCAATGCACGGTTTCACTCTCCAGGGATTAAAACCGCCCGTTTGCCGGTTTCCGCCATGCAACGGGCGGTCACATTCGACCGCCAGGGATATTAATTGATGTGCAGGACCATGATGTCGGCGGGGGTGGCAGCAGCCAGGTGTTCGGGGAGGTTGCCAAGACCGGCAAGAAAACGTTTTCCGGGGATTGTATTGGCAACGATCGTCAGGGTGCTCAGGTCCACGTATGGCAGAATGGCCCGGGGGCTCATCCCCTTGAGGGGAAGGATATCAATCCCTGGGCCTTCGTTCTCCGGGGGAGCGAGCTCGACAAACCTGTTCCGGTAAAATTTGTCCGCCAGGATTTGCAGGGGGACATTCATCGCCTTCGTCAGGGTCAATACAATATCGAGCGCTCTTTGAATCCCTGAAGGTGTGAGACTGTTGGCGGGTGCCACCAGCAACACCCGGCTTACGCCATTGACGGGGATGCTTAGGCGCCCGGCAAGAACCGGAATGGTTGAGTGGCGCAGTACATCATCCAGAACTGTTCCGAGGGCGCTTTCCCGAACGGTTGGCTTTCCACGCCAACCCATCAGGATCAGGGTGGCATTATTCTCCATGGCGGCATGCAGGATGCCCCGGGTGATGGAGCGGTCGACCCGGGGCAGGAGTTGAACATTGGCTTCCGGATCATTGAGAATTTCCCCCATCATTCCCAGCAGTTCCTGTTGTTGCACCAACCCAACCACTTTGCCGTTGACATCCCGGGCGACATTTAACGCCAGGAGCGTGCCTTCTTGCGCCCTGGTTAGAATGCTGGCAAGTGTCAGAAGGTGCACCTGGGTCTGTGGGTTGACCAAGGGGACCAGCACGCGTTTAAAGAGCGGAGAAAGATGTTCCGGGGGTTGAGACCGGGAAAGCCTGCCTGCGAAGTGTTGGACGATCAGGGGCGAGGTGATGGAAGTCAGGAGGATCATCAGGATGGCGGCGTTGAACAAGGTGCTGGAAAACAAGCCCACCTCGAGGCCGATGACGAGGGTTGGAATGGTTACGGCCGCCTGGGCATGCGACAGGCCGAACGCTGTAAAAAACTCATCCCGGGAATAATGAAAGATCCTGGCAGTGACTAGGGCGGCGAGGAACTTGGAAAGATAGGCAACCAGTGTGACACCCAGGGCGACAAGTATGGTTTCTGCGCTGCCAATAAAAGCGGACGGATCCGTCATCATGCCGCTGTACATGAGGAAAACGGGGATGAAGAACGATTCCCCCATAAACAGGATATGGCCGGTGACGGGGCTTCTTGGGGGCAGGGTCGTATTGATGGCCAGCCCGGCCAAAAAGGCACCCACAACCTCGTGGACGCCGATTTTTTCCGCCAGCAGGGCGGCAACCAGCACGACCAGGAGGACGAACTGGAATTCTGCCGCCCGGCCATGAAACCTGCGGAAGAAAACCTTTCCAAGTCGTGGCAGACCGTACAGGATCACGAATGCAAGCAGGGCAAGGAGGGAAAGCAGCACAAGAAAATGGGCAGGGTTTAAGTTCCCCTGCTGCATACCCAGGACGAAAGCCAGAACGATGAATGCTCCGATATCGGTCATAACCGTGGCCCCGACCGTGACAGCCACCGCTTCATTTCGGATCACCCCAAGACGTGCCAGGATCGGAAAGGCGATCAGGGTGTGGGAGGAGAAGGCCGAACCAAGGAGCACTGAACCCAGCCAGCCCAAACCCAGCAACCGGCCAAGCAGGATGCCAAACCCAGCCGGCAACAGGAAGGTGAATAAACCGAAAACGAACGATCTGCCGCGCACCCGGTTGAACTGCTGGATATCCACCTCCAGCCCGGCGCTGAACATCAGGTAAACAAGGCCGATCACCGCCAGGAATTCGATCGGAGAGCCGATATCCAGCAGGTGAAAACCGTGCGGCCCAACCAGCATGCCGCCAAGGATGATGCCGACGATCCCGGGCAGGTGAGCCCATTCCGACAACATGGGCGTGATGAGGATCACGGCCATCACGGTAAGGAAGAAGGCTACGGGTTCATTAATGGTCTGTATCATGCAAGTGTTCGGTTTTACAGGGACTTCGAGATTCCATCATATCACAGGCCGGAAAATTCATGCGCCGGTTTGGTTGGCCGGACGGGAAGAAACGCGACCTCCAAGTGGATTAGGAAAAAAGAGCAAAAAACCCTTGACAACCTCCCCCTGAAGGAAGATAATACTGTTCCCAACCCTCATTTGGTAGTTGAACCACCATGACCAAAATAAAAGCCGCCCAACCTCTCGACTTTCTGAACTCCATGGATGTGATGATGTCTATGGACATGTCTGGAAATGTACCCGGGGCGGCCCAGAAGGTCGAGGTGTAAACCCACCTCCCTGTTCATGGATATCAAACGGGCTGCCGAAACCGGCGGCCCGTTTCTTTTAAGTAATTAACCCAAGGAGAAGGACCATTATGCCGATCAAGATACCAGACAAACTGCCAGCCAAACAGATCCTGAAGGACGAGAACATCTTCGTCATGGGAGAGGAGCGCGCCATCCACCAGGATATCCGCCCCCTGCAGATCGCCATTCTGAACCTGATGCCGACAAAGATCGCCACCGAAACCCAGTTGCTGCGCCTGCTGGGCAACACCCCCCTGCAGGTGGAGGCCACCCTGCTGCGGACGGGTTCACACCAGGCCAGGAACACACCCGAAGAACACCTGATCAATTTTTACCGGACGTTCGACCAGGTCAGCAGCCGGAAATTCGACGGGCTGATCATCACCGGGGCGCCTGTTGAACAGATGGCCTTCGAGGAGGTGGATTACTGGGAGGAACTCCAGGAGATCATGGACTGGGGGTTGAAGAATGTGTTTTCACTATTTTACATTTGCTGGGGGGCACAGGCGGCCCTTTACCACCAGTTCGGCATTCCAAAATACCCGCTGCCGAAGAAGCAGTTCGGCGTGTTTCCCCACCGGGTGCTGGAGCGCAACGTGAAACTGCTGAGGGGTTTTGATGATGTAATTTATGCGCCCCATTCCAGGCATACCGAGATCCGGCGGGAAGATATTGAACGGGTGCCGCAACTGAAGATCCTGGTCGAATCGGAGCAGGCCGGGGTGTACATTGTTGCCACCACGGACGGGCGGCAGGTTTTTGTGACCGGACATTCCGAATACGACCCGCTGACGTTGAAAAAAGAGTACGATCGGGATGTGGCCGCCAACCTGCCCATCGAGGTGCCGGTGAATTACTACCCGGATGATGACCCGGAAAAACCCCCCGTGGTTCGCTGGAGGGGGCACGCGCACCTGCTTTTTGCCAACTGGATCAATTACCATGTTTACCAGGAAACTCCGTATGACCTGGAAAAATTTCAGGTTTTCCGCCCCACCCCCCTGGAGGATTAAAAACCCCGGGCAGGGTCCAAACCATTGTCAATGACGATCGATCAAATCAGATCCAAGGAGAACACAACATGACCACAGGCAATTCTGCACACCGTTTTGGGTTCAGCACCCGCCAGTTGCACGCCGGGCAGCAGCCTGATTCCGCCACCCTCTCGAGGGCTGTGCCCATCTACCAGACCACTTCATACGTGTTCAAGAACACGGAACATGCCGCCAACCTGTTTGCCCTCAAGGAGGCGGGGAACATCTATTCCCGCATTGGCAACCCCACCTGTGATGTATTTGAACAGCGCGTTGCCGACCTGGAAGGTGGCGTGGGAGCACTGGCTGCCAGTTCCGGGCATGCAGCCCAGTTTCAGGCTGTTGTCACATTGGTTGGGCAGGGCGACCATATTGTTTCCGCATCCACGCTCTACGGGGGAACCTACAACCAGTTCGCCTATTCCCTGCCGCGCCTGGGGATCGAGGTGACCTTTGTTGACCCGCAGGACCCGCAAAATTTTCGGCGGGCGGTGAAGCCGAACACCAAGGTCCTCTACGGTGAGACCCTGGGCAACCCGCGCATAAATGTCCTCGATATCGAGGAAGTGGCAGCCATCGGGCGCGAGTTCGGCATCCCGCTGGTGATAGACAACACCTTTGCCACCCCCTATCTTTGCCGTCCCTTCGAATGGGGGGCGAACATCGTTGTCCATTCGGCCACCAAGTTCATCGGCGGGCATGGCACATCCATCGGTGGGGTGATCGTAGATGGCGGAAATTTTCAGTGGAAGGGCAACCCGCGCTTTCCCAATTTCAACACACCGGATGAAAGTTACCACGGCCTGGTTTACAGCGACCTGGTGGAAGCCGGCATGGCACCCTTCATCACCAAGGCCCGGGTGCAGGTGCTGCGCGATTTCGGCGGGGCGCTGGCCCCGTTTAACTCCTTCCTGTTCCTCCAGGGGTTGGAAACCCTCAGCCTGCGCATGGAACGGCATGTGCAGAATGCCGAAGCGGTTGCACGCCACCTTGAGGAGCACCCGCAGGTGGCCTGGGTCTCCTACCCGGGGCTTGAAAGCAGCCCACACCATGCGCTAGCGAAAAAATACCTGCCCAAGGGCCCGGGTGCCATCATGGGGTTTGGAGTTAAGGGCGGGGCGGCTGCGGGCAGCAAATTCATTGAAAACCTCAAACTGTTCAGCCACCTGGCCAATGTGGGTGACGCCCGCAGCCTGGCCATTCACCCAGCCACCACCACCCACAGCCAACTGAACGAGGAGCAGCAGGCCAGTGCCGGTGTAACGCCGGACTTCATCCGCCTGAGCATTGGCCTGGAGGATATCGAAGACATTCTTTGGGATATTGACCAGGCGTTGGAGGCGACTGCATAGAAAAAGGCCTTTCCTGCACCTTGCCGGGGAGAACAGCCCCCTGGTTACAAAGGATGCCAGCGGAGCACAGGCAGTCCACGACCGGGCAGGACAGGCAGCCCTGGCGGGCTGCCTTCGCTGCCATCCAATCCATTGAGCGGACAACGTACCAGGTGGCGGGTTAGGTTTTCCCCCCGGACTTCAATATCCCGTCCAGGGCCCGCAAGGCCAGCAGGTAAGAGTTGGGGCCAAAACCGGAAATGCTTCCCGCACAGACCGGTGCGATCAACGAGGTGTGCCTGAAGGTTTCGCGGGCCAGGACGTTGGTCAGGTGCACCTCGATGACCGGCAGGGGGATGGCGGCAATGGCATCGCGCAGAGCGACCGAGGTGTGGGTGTAGCCGCCGGCGTTCAGGATGACGCCTGAAGCCCAGGCAACCGCTTCGTGCAGGGCATCGATCAGGATGCCCTCGTGGTTCGACTGGCAGGTGCGCACCTCCATGTCCAGTTCCCTGCCCAACTTTGTGATGTTCCCGTTAATGCTTTCCAGCGTTACCGGGCCATAAACCGAAGGCTCGCGTTTTCCAAGCAAGTTAAGGTTGGGCCCGTGCAGGACCAGTACCGAGTACTTCATCCAGCCTCCAATCCTCAATTTCAATTCCGATCATAGCCTGGCCGATTTTTACCGGCAGGGGAAACCTCACCCGCCCATTGGTCATCTTTTTGTCCTGGGCAATGGCCTCCCGGATCCTTGCGAGGTCCAGGGCTGGCGGGATGCGGATGGGAAGCCCCAAGCGTGCCAAAGCGGAGCCGAACCCATCCGCCAGGCCGGGTTCGGCCACCCCGACCGCTTCCGCTAGGCGTGCTTCGATGACCAGACCAATTGCAACCGCCTCGCCGTGCCGCAGACGGTAACCCGATGCCAGTTCCAGCGCATGGCCAATGGTGTGTCCCAGGTTGAGCACGGCGCGCCAGCCTTTCTCATAAGGGTCAACCTGGATCACTTGGACCTTGACCGCAACCGCCCTGTGGATGATCCTTTCCAGGCGGTCGAGGTTGCCTGCCGAAATGGACGCAATATCCAATTCGGTGCACATGTCGAACAACGGTTGGTCGGCAATGATCCCATGTTTCAGAGCTTCCACCAGTCCGCTGCGCAGTTCCACATCCGGCAGGGTGGCCAGGGTTTTCGGGTCGGCCAGCACGAGGCGGGGGGGATGAAAGGCCCCCACCAGGTTCTTCCCCTCGGGCAGGTCAATGCCGGTCTTGCCGCCCAGGCTGGCATCCACCATGGCCAGCAGGGAGGTGGGCAGCACCACCCAGGCGGCGCCCCGTTTGTAGGTTGAAGCGGCAAAGCCTGCCAGGTCGCCCACCACGCCGCCGCCCAGCGCAAGCACCGTGCTTCCCCGTTCCATTCCTGCAGAGAGAAAGCCCTTCCACAACCCGGCGACGGTTTGCAGGTTTTTAGTCCGTTCGCCGGCGGGGATGAGTATGGACCGGGTTGTATATCCTGACCGCTCAAGGGAGGAGAGGACCTGGCGGGCGTAGAGCGGGCCCACATGGGTATCGCTGACCAGAATGACCGGCCCCGCCAGACCGTGTTCCCTCAGGTGGCTGCCGATCGTTTCCAGGCCTCCCATCTGGATGCGAACAGCGGTGCTAGCATCCAACATGGAGGGTGGGTCGATCTGGAAGGCACCCAGAACCACCTGGGCTTCCCGGGCAACCTGTTCGGGGGATAAGCCTTGTGTTAAGACATGGTTGGGGAACGAGGAGTAATGTTCGTTCCGGGCTGCCAGCAGGTTCGCCAGCCCGGTTTTAGGGTCAGGGGTCAGCAACGGGCGGGGATGGGGGTCCATTCGCAGGCGTTCATGAAGGGTTTCAGCAGGGGCATCGAGGATGAGGACCACCCCCGCCTGTTCGACAGCGGTCCGGCTGTCCGGGTTCAGCAATGCCCCCCCTCCCAGGGCGCAGACCCCTTTGGCTTCGGCCAGCAACCGCGTCAGTTCCGTCCTTTCACGCTGCCGGAAACCGGTTTCGCCTTCCGACTCAAAAATATCGGCAATGCTCATGCCGCTGGAATTGACAATCAGCGAGTCGAGATCATGGAAGTCCCAGCGAAGCGCCTGGGCGAGCGCCCTGCCCGCAGCAGTTTTTCCCGAGCCGGGAGGTCCATAGAGGAAAACCAGGCGCTGGTTCATTCCGGCCACCAAGTGTGCTCCACGCCGTCCATTGGCAGGTCGGATAGCCGCGCCTGGCGCAGGCCTGCAAACCGTGAGAGCAGTTCCGGCAGTGTATCCCCGCCCAGTTTTTCGATCATCGCTGCTGCGAGGACGAAGGCGACCATGGCCTCCACGATCACGACCGCCCTTGGCACCTGGCAGAAGTCGGAGCGCTCGTACTGCGTGGCGACCTCCTGTCCGCTCTGAAGATCCACGCTTTGCTGGGGTGCAAGCGTTGTGGCAATGGGTTTCAAGGCGGCACGGACCAGCAGAGGCTGCCCCGTGGTCATACCACCTTCCAATCCGCCGGAACGGTTCCCCGTGCGGGTGATCCGCCCACCCTCCAGGCGAATGGGGTCCTGCACTTGTGTGCCCGGCAGGCGGGTGTTCTCGAATGCGGGGCCGATCTCAACACCCTTTACGGACTGGATGCCCAGAACAGCCGCGCCAAGCCGGGAATCCAGCCTCCTGTCCCACTGGACATGGGAGCCGAGCCCGGCAGGGAGTCCCACTGCAGCCACTTCGATCACCCCGCCCAGCGTATCTTTTGCCTGCGTGGTCGACCGGATGCGCTGTTGCATGGTGCGGGAGGCAACCGGGTCCGGGCAGGACACATCGGAATTCAAGGCGGCAGTGATCCTTTCCTGGATGGGCATGTCATCAAGGCGGGCGGTAACGTCCCCGATGGAGCATACGTAACCGCCCACCTGGATCTTGAACTGCAAAAGCAGTTGCCGGCAGGCAGCCCCCACCGCAACCCGGGCGGCCGTTTCACGGGCCGAGGCGCGCTCCAGGGATGGCCGCAGGTCATGGTATCCATATTTAATCGCCCCGGCCAGATCGGCATGCCCGGGCCGTGGGATGGTGAAGGGGGCGACCGCCCTGCCGCGCCAGCGGGAGAAGTCACTGTTCTCGATCAGCAGGGCCAGTGGAGCCCCGGTTGTGACCCCTTCCATCACCCCTCCCAGGATTTTTACTGCATCCCGTTCCAGTTTCATACGGGGGCCGGCGCCTGCACCCTTTTGGCGGCGGGCCAGGTCCTGTTGAAAAACATCCACATCCAGCGGCAGCCCGGCGGGCAGACCTTCCAGGATGGCAGTCAACGCCGGCCCATGAGATTCTCCTGCGGTCAGGAAGCGCAACGACATAATCAAACCACCTTTCTGCACCTGGTTGGGAACCGTTCCACGGGTTTCATCGGGCCTGGACGGGTGGCGGCAAGAAAGATGCGGATCGAGTCCATGCCACCTTGCTCGAATACAATTGCTTGGGTCGTGCCGGGGAGTGCCCTTGCCAGGGTTTCCGCCGTAAAGCGGTTGGAGGTACACTTCGCCGGGGCGGAACTTTGCGGAGCCAGGGCGAACATTGGTTGTGGAATGGCGATCCGGAGCGCCTTTAATATTTCCCGGAAGCGGTCGAGCCGGTTCCGGTTTGCCCGCCTTTGTTCCCTGGACAGCCCTGGCAGTTGGCGTGAGTTCGGTGAATTGTGGTCCTCCCGAATTCCCTGCACAACGCCGGGAACCCTCTTCCGGGTATGGCGATCGCAATTGGAAAAGAAATAGTACTGCAGGATTCGCGATGGTTTCATGATCGGGGCCATCCTTCCCCGAGATGACGATTGGCGGCGGCGGTCATGTCTGCCCGATCCGGCACCAGCCCGGTCCAGGCGGTGAAAGCCAAGGCAGCCTGCTCAACCAGCATCCCCAGACCGCTGACAGCCGGGTGCCCCGCTTGGCGGGCAAGGCGCACCAGCGAGGTAACCGGCGGATTGTAGACCAGGTCATACACGGCCGCCCCGGCTGGAAGGGGAAGACCCTGTGGCCAGACGCATGCATCGGAGTTTGGCCACATTCCCACGGGCGTTGCATTAACGACCAGATCAACCTGGATGTCTGATTCTTCCGTAAGCGATGGCATGGCGCGTGCCATGCCGGGGAACAGCGCAAAGGATGAGGCGATATCCGCCGCCTTTTGAAATGTTCGGGAATACAGGATTACGCCCCAGCCCTGGCGGATGAGGGCAAACGTTACCGCCCGGGCGGCTCCACCTGCACCCAGAACCAGCGCCCGGCCTCCTTCCGGTTTTTCCTGCTGCCAGGCCTGCTTGCGGAGGTCGGTGTAGAAGGCGGGGGAATCCGTATTGTCGCCAACGAGTTTGCCATTCCGTGGGATGATCGTGTTCACTGCCCCCACCGCTTCGGCAACCGGTGTACATTCATCAACAAGCGGGACGACGGTTTGCTTGTGCGGGATGGTTACGTTCAAGCCGTGCAGGCCGCCATTTCTTAATCGTCCCATAATGTCTTCAACTCCCACCTGCCCTTCGGGGAGTGGGGGAACGGGAAGGAGGTCGTATTTGCCTTCAAGCCCAAGGCTCCTCAATGCGGCCTTGTGCAGTGGGGGGGAAAGGCTGTGCTCCAACGGCCAGCCGACCAGTCCCAGGTGCCAGCCCCGGGCACTTCCCGCCTCAGGAGACACTTGCTCCCTCCAGGGCCAGGTTGCTGCCCAGGGATCGGGCGGTTTCAATGAAACCGGGGAAGGATTCGTGAATGATATTGGCATCCTGTATGGTTACCGGCCCGCTGGCTGCCCCGCCAGCAACCGCCAAAGACATAGCCAGGCGGTGGTCGCCGTGGGGGGAAACAACACCCCCGGAAAGGGGTTTTCCCCCCTGAACAACAAAACCATCCGGCTTCTCCACGATCTCCACTCCCAGGGTGCGCAGTTCGCTGCAGATGCCGGCGATGCGGTCGGATTCCTTGGTGCGCAATTCGGTTGCATCGCTGACGGTGGTAATCCCGTTGGCACAGGCTGCAGCCACAGCGAAAGCCGGGAATTCATCGATCATCTTGACCACCTGCTCCCCGTTGATGGCGATACCATGGAGGCGGCTGTGCCTGATGGTGAGGTCCCCCGTGGGTTCGCCCCCGCTGGAGGATTGGTTGGAAATCCTCAACTTTCCCCCCATGGCCAGGAGTGCATCCAGCATGCCGGTGCGGGTGGCGTTCAGACCGATGTTCTTCAAGGTGATGGCTGAGCCGGGCGTGATGAGGGCGGCGACGATCAGAAAGGCGGCGGCGGAGAAATCGCCCGGAAGGTGTAGCGACAGGGGCTTGAGAATGAGCGGGGAAGGCGGAGTGATGCGCACGGTATGGGGGGTGTTGCCAGGCCGGGCTTGCCCGTTCCCAATGGTTACCCCCATCTGGCTGAACAAGCGCTCGCTGTGATCCCGGGAAAGGCTGGGCTCATGCAGAATGGTGGTGCCCCCGGCTGCGAGGGCTGCCAGCATCAGGCAGGTTTTCAGTTGGGCAGAGGCAACCGGCAGGCTGATCTCCTGTGCGACCAAGGGGTGGTTGCCTGGGCGCAGAGTCAGGGGGGCATGGCCATCACAGGAGGTGATGTCCACGCCCATTTGTCTCAGCGGGTCGACAATGCGCTCCATTGGACGCCTGCGCAAGCCGGCAGAACCGTCCAGCACGGCAGGGAGGTTGGCTGCTGCCAGTGCGCCCGCCAGCAGGCGGATGGTGGTGCCGGAATTACCACATTGCAGGGGGGAATCCGGCGGTTTGAGCCCCTGAACACCCCGGCCCTCGACCGTAAGAGTCCCCCCTTCAAGTTGCCAGGGGACACCAAGGGCTGTCAAAGAGTCGAGCATGGCCCGTGTCACACCGGCATCCAGAAAGTTCTCCATCCGGCTCTGCCCATAGGCAATGGCGGCAAACAAGGCGGAGCGGTGGGAGATGGATTTGTCGCCCGGAAGGGCTGCAGTGCCTTTTAATGGGGTGCCGGGGGAAGAGATGAGATTCATGGCATGTTCCTTGATTTTAAGTGGTTTTCAGGGTGTGGCGGCGTTGTGCGCGCGCCCGGGTAAGCCTTTCCTGGAGGATGGAATGATCCGCATGCGCCAGGTGGGTGTTGACCCACTCCAGTTCCCGCTGGAAATTCTGCAGGACATGGAGGATGTTTTCGCGGTTGGTGGCCAGAACGTCCATCATGACCTCGGGCGGGCTTTCCGCCAGCCTGGTGACTCCCCGGTATCCCGGGCCGGCCAGGGGAGAGGTCTCGGGCGGGACGACGGCGGACACCATGCAGGCGACAAGGTAGGGCAGGTGGCTGGTGGCGGCCGCCCAGCGGTCGTGGACGTCCGGCTGCATCCAGAGGGGGAGAGCGCCGATCAATGCTGCCAGTTCGGCCACTGCTGATCTCGCCCTGGCCGAGGTGCGCTGCAGGGGGGTGAAAGCGAAGTTAGCGCCTTGGAACAAGGCGGCATCGGCGTAAGCCAGCCCGCCATGTTCTTTGCCGCACATGGGATGCCCGCCAATGGGGTCAAACCTTTCCGGCAACGCCGCCATGGTTTCAACGATGCGCTCCTTGGTGGAGCCGAGATCCAGGACGATGGCACCGCCAGGGTGCAGGGAGGGCAGGTCTTCCAGCAGGCGAATGATCTGGAAAACAGGCGCTGCCAGAACAACGAGATCGGCCTTGGGGAGGATCTCGGTGGGCCGGGTGCTGCACGCATCAACCGCCCCCATTTTCAAGGCCAGCGCGACCACCTCCGGGTCAGGGTCGAAACCGATGAGCGAGGCGCATTTGCCGCGCAATGCCAGTGCCAGCGAGCCGCCCATCAGGCCGAGCCCAGCGATCGCCACAGTTGCCCTGGAAAAGAAAGCAGGGTCATCATCCATCCTGGCTGCCCCTGTTGATCTCCCGGGCGATGGCCTGCACCTGTTTCACCAGCAGCGCCAACCGTTCCGGTTTAAGGGATTGTCCGCCGTCCGAGAGGGCTTCCTCCGGGTTTGGGTGAACCTCCACAATCAGCCCATCGGCTCCGGCGGCCACGGCTGCCCGGGCGACCGGCAGCACATATTCCCAATGCCCCGTGCTGTGGCTGGGGTCCAGGATCACCGGCAGGTGGGTGAGGGATTTTAGCACCGGTATGGCGTTGATGTCGGTTGTGTTGCGGGTGGCGGTCTCAAAGGTGCGGATCCCGCGTTCGCAAAGGACCACCCGCCGGTTGCCATGGGAAAGGATGTATTCGGCCGCCATCAGCAGTTCCTCGATCGTTGCCGAATTGCCCCGTTTTAATAGGACCGGGTGCTGGCTCTCCCCGGCTGCGTGCAGCAGGGGAAAGTTTTGCATGTTGCGCATGCCGATCTGCAGCACATCCGCGTAACTGGCGACCAGGGGGACCTGTTCCGGTGCCATCACCTCCGTGACGACCGGCAGACCGGTGCATTGCCGGGCTTCGGCCAGGATCTCCAGACCTTCCTCACCCAGGCCCTGGAAGGAATAGGGGCTGGAACGGGGTTTGTAGGCTCCGCCGCGCAGGGCGTGTGCACCCGCCTCGCGGATGGCGTAGGCGGTTTCGAGCAACTGGCTGCGGCTTTCCACGGAGCAGGGGCCTGCAATAATGACGATGTCATCCCCCCCGATCTGGACACCATCCAGGGGGAAAACGGTATCCTGGCTGATGAATTCGCGCGAGGCGATCTTGTATGGGCGCGAGATGGGGACGATACGGTCCACGCCCGGCATATAGAGGAACTGCTCGCGGGTCTTGATGGGGTTGTTGCCGACGACACCGATGATCGTGCGTTCCTCCCCCCTGGAAAGATGGGTCTTAAACCCGTTGGCCTCCACGCGTCGGATCACACTTTCAATCTGCTCGGGCCTGGCTTCCGTGTTCATGATGATCATCATGATGGCACCTCCTTGAAAAAATGATGGATGATAACTTCAACCGGATTTGGTTGTTTCATTAGCCCCCCGGGGATTCGCAAGGTCAGGTCGCAGAGAGGCTGCCTCACGAAGATAAACGTGCCTGACCGCCGACTGGGGGATGTCCGTATTCCAATGCAGCAACAGCCGGATGCAGA
This sequence comes from uncultured Anaerolineaceae bacterium, assembly GCA_964420835.1. GTDB lineage: Bacteria > Chloroflexota > Anaerolineae > Anaerolineales > Anaerolineaceae > CAYQUO01. The sequence goes on along the minus strand of CAYQUO010000004.1, from coordinate 26,011 downwards.
GGGGCAGGCTGCCGGGCACAGGGATCTCAAGGGCACAGGCCAACGGGGTGGACTTCCACCCCAACCTGCGGGCGGCTGTTGCCGGGAAGGCGGAGCGAATGTCCGGGGTTACTGTGAAGAGGATGCTGGCCACATCCTCCACCCTCAACCCCGGGTTTTCCGCCTGAATGGCTTCCAGCAGCTCGCGGGTGGCCGAGTGGATCTCTTCCGGCTGGTCAGACGGAATGGTGATGGCCCCTCGCAGACCACGTACGCTCATGCACACCTCCTGATGAAATAAAAAAACACGATGCTGCTGGCATCGTGTTTTTATCTACTGGATAGTGGTACTCTTCCGCTTAAACCCGTTTGCCGGCAGCCTGGTTTTGGTAGCCGTAAAAATAAAAGTAGTAGCGGAAGGAACCCAATGTATTCATTGCGTTATGAACCTATTCTACAACATCCCGGGGTTCTGTCAAGGTTTTCGCGGCAGTTTACCTGGCAAATGTAGAACAACAGGTGCAAGCCGGTGCCGTTCAACCCCGGTAACACGGGTAAGAGCCCAGCACACGCAGAAGGGTGGCGTATTCTTCAAGATGAGCCAGGGCCCGGGCGGTTACAGGCTCCTGCAGGGAACCGATGAAGTCGATATAAAAGAGGTAATCCCATGGTTTGCCGATGAACGGGCGAGATTCGATCTTGGTCAGATCAATGTCCCGCAGGGCAAAAGCACCCAGGGCGCGGAAGAGCCCTCCCGGCTGATTTTTCACTGAAAAGACGATCGATGTCTTGGCGTCCTTCTCCGGGTGTACAGGTTGTTTTGCAATGACCAGGAAGCGGGTGTAATTCTGCGGGTTATCCTCGATGTTCTCTTCCAGGACGTGCATTCCGTAAATTTCTGCAGCCCGCCTGGAGGCGATGGCAGCCAGGCCCGGGTCGTCCTGGTCGCGCAGCATCTTCACGCTGCCGGCGGTGTCATAAACGGCTTCGACCTGGACCCCGCCCAGGCTTGCCAGGCAGGTGCTGCATTGCGCCAGCGCCTGCGGGTGGCTGATGACCCGCCGGATATCTGGGCGCCGCGTTCCGGGTCGGACGATGAGACAGTGGCTGACCCGCAGGCTGTGTTCCCCGGTAACCCAGAGGGAATATTTCAGTAACAAATCATAATTCTGGTGAATGCTTCCGGCCAGGGAATTTTCGATGGGGATGAAACCGGCTTGGCAGGAACCGTCCTCCACCGAAGTGAACACTTTTTCAAACGTTTCACAAGGAACAGACGACACCTCCTGCGCGTGGAAGTATTCCAAAACCGCCGCCTCGGAATAAGCCCCGGGCTCTCCCTGGAAAGCAACCTTAATCGCTGTTGACTCAGACATGTCTATCGTTTCATCTCCATGGTGTGAAACACCATTATGCCCGTTCAGGCACTCTTCTGCAAGGGTTTTTGCCATGTTTACAGCAAACAGGAATCTGCCTTGACGGCCACTATACCGTTCGGTATAATCGCTGGTAATGGAAAACCGGAAGCATATCCTGGATTGTGCGCTGCATTTGTTCGCCGCCCGCGGCTATGACGCGGTGGGTGTGCAGGAGATCGTTGACCTGGCCGGCGTCACCAAGCCGACCTTGTACCATTACTTTGGGAGTAAAAGGGGTTTGCTCGAAGCCCTGCTTGCCATCCATTATGGAAAACTGGAAGCAACGCTTCGTGAGGCAGCCCATTACAGCAGCGACCTGCCACAAACCTTGAAAAGGATTGTGCAGGCCCTTTTTGATTTTGCCCAGCAGAACCCGGCGTTTTACCGCCTGCAATTGGGCTTTTGGTTTGCACCCGGCGAAAGCGATGGGCACCAGGCGGTGGAGCAGTTCAACCGCAGGGTGAATGGCATCCTGGAACAAGTCTTCCTTTCAGCCGTGCGAGAGCATGGCAACATGCGCGGACGGCACCAGGCATACGCTATCACCCTCCTCGGCATGGCGAACACGTATATTGCCATGGGGTTGAACGGGGCGCTCCGGCTGGATGAGAACCTTGCCGAGCAGGCGGTCCGCCAGTTCCAATACGGGATCTACTCTTGAGGGTTCTCATCACAATCCGTATCAAACGGTTTTCATCGGGAGAGTTTTAAACATGTCGCTGTTGCCGGAAAGTGCAATTTTTTACCATATCTACCCCCTTGGGCTGTCTGGGGCTCCGAGGCAGAACGACCTGGTTTCATCGCCCATAAACAGGCTCCGGTCCATTCACCCGTGGCTGGAACACGCCGCCAGGCTGGGCTGCAATGCTGTTTATCTCGGTCCGCTGTTTGAAGCGGGCACCCATGGGTATGATACGGTCGATTATTACCAGGTGGACCGACGCCTGGGGACCGGCAAAGACCTGGCCGACCTGGTCCGCAACGCCCACGAACTGGGATTGCGCGTCGTCCTGGACGGGGTGTTCAACCATGTCGGTCGGCAATTTTGGGCCTTCAGGGACGTTCAGGAGCATGGCCCACAATCGCCGTATGCCGGATGGATCGACTCGCTGCGATTCGGCCACCACAACTCGATGGGAGACCCGTTTACCTACGGAACCTGGCACGGGGATGAAAGCCTGGTAAAGCTGAACCTTGCCAACCCGGATGCCAGGGATCACCTGCTGGGTGCAGCGGAAAACTGGATCCAGGAATACGATATTGACGGCCTCAGGCTGGACGCGGCGGACTGTGTTGCGCTGGAATTTCAAGGCGAACTGGGCAACCGCTGCCGCCGGTTGCGGACGGAATTCTGGCTGATGGGCGAGGTGGTTCACGGCGACTACCGGCGCTGGGTTAACCCTGGCCTGCTGGATTCCGTCACCAACTACGAGGCGTACAAAGGGCTGTACTCCAGCCTGAATGACCATAATTATTTCGAAATCGCCCACACCCTGAACCGCCAGTTTGGCCAGGATGGCCTGTACAAGGACCTGCATTTGTACAACTTCGCCGACAACCATGACGTCAACCGGGTTGCCAGCCAGTTAAAGGATCCCCGGCACCTTTTCCCCCTCTACTCCCTGCTGTTTACGATGCCCGGTATTCCGTCGATCTATTACGGAAGTGAATTTGGTATTGCGGGGAGCAAGGGGGCGGATGACTGGCCCATCCGCCCACAGCTTGACCTGGATGCGTTGGGGAAAACATCATCCGATAACAAGCTGCTTGAGCACCTGCAATCCCTCACACAGCTCCGGGCTGAACTGCCCGCCCTCCGATTTGGAGATTACCAGCAGGTGTTGGCAGCCTCCGAACAGTTCGCCTTCACCAGGAGGCATGCGGGACAAACCCTGCTGGTCGTGCTGAACGCGGCGCCTGGTGCGGTGGAGTTGGAATTGAACCTGCCCGGCACCCCGGATGGTTGGCTGACAGACGCCAGCGATCCATCGGTCCGGTTTGAAATTCGAAATGGGAGACTGGTAATTGGTATGAAAGCTTGCGCCAGCCACTTTCTTGTCGCTGTTTGATCCTCTGTTGAGAAATGCCGGCACTTCAGTGGAAGGTGGTTGCCGCCATTTCGGCGGATTAAGCCGAATTTCCCTGCTTCCCCTTGTTGCTGGTCATATCTTTGGCGAATGCCCCCACGATATTCATGGCCTCTTCAAGGTGGACCTTGATCACCCTGGCCGCTTTTTCTCCGTCCCTTTCGAGGATGGCCGCCATGATCTCCTTATGGTCGGCGATCCCTGCCGCCAGGTCCCGGTACAGGTTTGACTGGATGGTCAAATAATTCCTGAGTTGAAAGATCAGCCCTTCCAGGATCTCCAGGATGCGGCGGTGGTCGGCGATCAGCCAGATATGTTTATGAAAATTCAGGTCCTCTTCGACGACCTGCGCAAGTTCCCCCCGGTCAGCAGCGTCCAGCATCCTGTTCAGGATTTCCTGCAGGGCGGCAATTTGCCCGTCAGTTGCTGTTAAGGCCACCTTGCGCACGGCTTCCTGCTCCAGGACAGACCGCAGGGAATAGACCTCCTGGATGTCCCGATCGGTCAGCAGGGCCACATAACACCCCCGGCCGGGGATGGATGTGACCAGCCCCTTTTGCTCGAGAATGCGCAGGGCCTCGCGCAAAGTCCCCCGGCTGACGTGTATCTGTTCGGCAATCTGGGATTCGATCAACCGGGTTCCGGGTTGCAGCGCCCCAGATGCCATCGCATTCTGCAGGATGGTGATGGCCTGGTCCACCACGCTTCGGCGAACAACTTCACCAACGATCAGGCCGTTAATGGGACACCCCTTGGCGTGTGAATTTCATCATGTCGGTAAATAAAGTATATCGCAGAATTACAAATCTTAAACCATCTCGTGTTGGTTCACCCATGAAAAAGGGTGGCACTTATTTTTATGGGAAAATGTCAACCTCACCTGGCAACACTGCACCCATGCGTTTGAGAAAAAAGATGAACACATGCATTTTGTTTCACAGGCTTCTACAATTATTTTTGAGGACGATTTTGCATCGGAAAAGCATCCACCTAAAAATGAGGCGGCTTTTGATGACCATGGTGTCTGGTCTTAATCGTTCCTGACGCCGAAATGTGATCCAGGGCGTGTTCAATTGAATGGCCCGATTGGCTCCTACCAAGACTTCAGGGCGGAAGTCAGTGCGGGATTCCCTGATTGATCCGACAACCTCCCCGGGAATGTGGAGGCCATGGGCGTTACTTTTTTCCGCCTCGGTTACCCGGGTGGGGTTCCGATGAGAGAAAGGCAGGCTGCCGCGAACGATCCCTTTTCCGGCCTCCGGTTTGGGACACTAGACCGATGATGGGTTTCGCCACGAAAAGAAACCGCTCAAGCTGGGATATAATGCTAGTTTGAATTGATCCATAATAATATTTTTAAGGAGGAAGATTATGCCGCGAAAAGCCATCAGCGCGCCCGGGGCGACCGCCATTGGGCCTTATTCACACGCCATTGAAAGTGGCGACCTGCTATGCCTCTCCGGACAGACGCCCATAGACCCTGCCACAAGCAAACTGGTTAATGGCGGGATCGCCGAACAGACGGAACAGTGCTTCCGCAACCTGTTTGCTGTGTTGCAGGCTGCAGGGGCGACCCCTGACCAGGTGATCAAGGTGAATGTTTACCTGGCCGACATGGGCGATTTTCCCGCCATGAACGAAGTGTATGCCCGCCAGTTCAATCCCCCACACCCGGCCCGCACGACCATCGGGGTGGCTGCCCTGCCTCTGGGAGCCCGGGTCGAGATCGAACTGATCGCCCGCAAGGAGCAGTGACCCCTGCCCCACTAAGGAAAACCGGGCGGTGATTTCTGCCTTCATCAGCTGAATGTTTTGGATATCTGCGAATTTCCAGCCTTAAGCTGGAAATTCTGTTATGATGAGACCCTGCATGTACCCTCAGGAAAGAACTGCAATTGTGGAATTGTGAATAAAGGCATTCTTTATGGGATTGGCGCCTGCACCTGGTGGGGGCTGTTTCCCATTTTCTTCAAGCTCCTCGCGGATGTGCCCCCGCTTGAGATCATGGCCCACCGCATCGTCTGGTCCACGGTCCTCCTGTTGATGATTGTCCTTTCCCTGGGCCAATTTCGGCTTTTGTGTCGCTCCATAAACACAAGGGTTTTATTCATCTACCTGGGGGCTGCATTTTTGGTGGCCATCAACTGGTATCTCTTCGTGTACTCGGTGGTCACTGATCGCATCCTGGAAGGCAGCCTAGGGTACTTTCTTAACCCCTTTGTCTGTGTTCTGCTGGGAGTGGTTTTTCTGCGGGAACGGCTGCGCCCCCTGCAGTGGCTGCCGATTGGGATCGCCTCGGCAGGGGTGGCCTACCTGGCGTTTCATTATGGACAGGTGCCCTGGATTTCTTTAACGCTGGCGATCTCTTTTGGAGTTTACGGCCTGGTGAAGAAAAAGGCGCCCCTGCCCTCGCTGCAGGGACTGGCACTGGAGACCAGCCTGGTCACCCCGCCAGCCATCGGTTACCTGGTCCACCTGGCCATGAGTGGCCAGGCATCCTTCGGCACGGGAGCGGGTTTGACGAACCTGTACCTGCTCCTGGGTGGTATTGTTACCATCGTGCCGCTGCTTCTTTTCTCTGCATCCGCCCGCCTCATCCCATTGACCACGCTGGGCGTCATCCAATACATCGGCCCAACCGGGCAGTTCCTTTGCGGCGTCTTCCTGTATGGGGAGGAATTCACCCCGGTTCGGGTGGTAACATTCATTGCCATCTGGGTGGCTTTGTTGATCTTCACCGTGGAAGGTTTCCATCACCGGGATAAGAACGCCTTCCCGTCCGCAAAAAGAAAAAAAGCGGGGGGACCAGGTTCAGAAGTGCACCAGCCGGACCATGGGGTTCGATCTTCAGAACAGGAGATGGCGGGGATGTAGGCCTCGTTTGGAGTGAGCATGAGCAAAGGCACCTTGGCAGCAATCATTGCATACATCTTGTGGGGGTTGTATCCGATCTATTTTAAACTGCTCGTGGCAGTGCCACCGTTCCAGACCACCGCCCACCGCATTGTTTGGGCATTCATCATCATGTTTTTGGTGCTCGTCGTAACCAGGCAATTGAAGGCCCTGATCAGGTCCATCACCCGGCGGGTTTTCCTGATCTACCTGGTGGCCGGCTTGTTTGTTGGGGTGAATTGGACGATCTATATCTGGGCCGTGGTCAATGACTATATCCTGGATGCGAGCTTGGGATATTTCATTAACCCGCTCCTTAGCGTCCTGCTGGGGCTGGTTTTCCTGCGGGAACGGCTGCGCCCCCTGCAGTGGCTGCCGGTTGCCCTGGCGGCAGCCGGGGTCACCTACCTGACCCTATCGCACGGCAGGTTCCCCTGGGTGGCACTGTCGCTGGCCTTTTCATTTGCGATGTACGGGCTGGTAAAAAAACTTTCCCCCTTGTTGCCGGCACAAGGCCTGGCGCTGGAAACCAGCACGATCTTCCCCCTTGCGCTCGGGTATTTGCTTGTCATGGAAGCCCGGGGAACCGGCGCCTTTGGGCACATGGGGCTGTCCACTTCCCTTCTCCTGGCTGGGGCCGGACTGGTGACCATTTTCCCCCTGATCCTGTTCGCGTATGCCACCCAGAAGATCCCCTTGACCATGGTCGGCCTGCTGCAGTATTTCACACCCACCCTCCAATTTTTAGCCGGTTACCTGCTTTACGGTGAGGTTTTTGACACCCCCAGGGTGATCGGCTTTTCCTTTATCTGGGTCGGGTTGATCATATTTACCGCAGAGGGGTTCCTGCACCGGCGCAACATGGCTGTAACCGTCAGGCAGGTCAGCACCTGAAGAGGGAAGGATCAGCCGGCGAATTCCTGTTCCTGCGAAGGCAGCCAAATCCTGGATCGAAAACCGAGTTAAGAGTTATTGGATAATTCCTGCGGGCGGGCCAGCAGCCGGATGCAAGCCTGGCTGTGAGAAAGTTCATGACGCTGGCTCATGTTGGGGGTTCCTGTCATCCTGTTCGGTATGGAAATTCGGCACTTATTCATTGCCCCTCACTTCCCTCCAGGCCGTGTTATGGAACCAGCAAATTGTTGTATCTGTGGTTCCCGTTTGAGAGGCGGGGTATAATCACCCGGATGGGGTTGACAGGGATGGAAGTCTTAAGCCGCACATGAGTCGAGGAGCATTATCAATTGGCAAAGCAACTGCTCGTGTTCAACTGTGGCAGTTCGTCACTTAACTATAAACTGTACCAGGTGTCTGAAGATGAGCCGGTGCTGCTGGCTTCGGGCAAGGCCCACCACATTGGCACAAAAAGCAGGGGGGAATCCTTCCTTGTGCATCGAATGAACGACCGGCAGGTCAAGGAATTTCAATCCATGCCGGGTCACCGGGAGGCAGCCGGTTTTGTTTTGGATCACATGCAAAAAGAAGGGTTTCGGATCAATGCCATCGGTCATCGTTTTGTGCATGGCGGGACACGATTTGTTGATACGACCCTCCTGACTTCCGAGATCCTGGAAGACCTGGAATCCCTTAACCATCTTGCCCCCATCCACAACCCCAATTCGCTGGGTGTGATCCAATTGTGCAGAAAGAGGACACCCACCGCCCTCCAATACGCCACTTTTGACACTGCTTTTCATTCCGACATGCCCGAGCCAGCCTGGAGATACGCCATCCCCTACGAACTTGCCAACCTGCATGGATACCGCAAGTATGGTTTTCATGGCCTCTCCTACCAGTATGTGGTGCTTCAAGCCAGCCGCTTCCTGGATAAACCACGTGAAGGCCTCCGCATCGTAGCCTGCCACCTCGGGACGGGGGGCTCAAGTGCGGCTGCCATCCACGGAGGGCGTTCAGTGGATACTTCCATGGGCTATTCACCCCTGCCGGGCCTTGTGATGAGCACCCGCTGCGGCGACCTGGACCCTTCGATCGTTTTGGACCTGATCGAAAGGCACGGCTATTCCCCTCAACAGGTGAACCGCATTTTAAACCAGGAGAGCGGATTGGTTGGGTTGTCCGGTGAAACCAGCGACCTGTTTGAACTCCTGCAGTTGGTTTCAGAAACTGAAGATCCAAGGGCGAAGGTGGCTGTGGATGTGTATGTGCACCGGTTAAAGACTACAATCGGTTCAATGTTGGCTGCCCTGGGCGGGGCGGATCTCCTGGTCTTCACGGATGATATTGGGGTTGGAGCCTGGCAGGTCCGGGAGGCAGCCTGTAACGGGTTGGAATGGTTCGGGTTGATTTTGGACAAGGAAGTGAACCGATCCGTTGCCAGGGACAGGATTGCCTTGTTGAGTGCACCCAGTTCCACCATCCAGATCCTATCCATACCCACAGACGAAGAGTATATAATTGCCATGGAGGGACTTCGTTTGATCGGTTAAAAAAACCGCCCGGTGAACCGTGAGAGGGGATTTGCAAAACTGTTTGTTGCCAAAGGTCCTTTACAGGGTATAAATGGAGAAACAAGGTAACTGGACCGGTTGACGTTTGCCAATTGTACGGACAAATGGAAAATCATCTTGCCTTGCCCACTGTCCTTTCAATAACAAGCCTGATCATTTGCCTGCTGGTCATACGGCTTGTCTGGGTTCACCGCCAGTTGCCCGGGGGCAGGAATTTCATCCGCCTGATGGCGGCGGTCTCGTATTGGGTATTGCTTGTCAGCCTGGAGTATTCAACCGGATATTTGGTTCTCCACATCCTCTTTGCCAAGCTCGCCTATATTGGCATTGTTGCCATTGGGCCGTTTTTTCTTTTATTTTCTTTGCAATACACCCACAATGAACGCTACCTGACCAGGAAAACCCAAACCCTTCTATGGATCATCCCTGCCATCGGCCTTGGTTTTGTGGCCACGGACCACTGGCACCATTTGATCTATTCAAAGGTTGAAGTTCCTGCCGGTTCGGCTTCGACTTTGCCCGTCTATTCCCACGGGCCTTTGTTCTGGGTCGTGATCGGGTACACCTACCTGTTGTTGATCATTGGCGGGGTTTTCCTGCTCCAGGCCCTGATCCAGGCAAAAGGGCGGTACAGGAACCAGTATCTGGTCGTTTTGGTCGGCCTGTTGGTTCCATGGATAGCCAATATTTTCTATGTGACCGATATGGCCCCCTTTCAAGGGGTTGACCTGTCCCCCTTTACCATTACCCTGAGCAGTGTCTTTATTGCCATGGGGATCCGGTACTTTGGTTTCATGGAGTTGATTCCGATTGCCCGGCAAAAGACCTTTGAAGATCTAAAGGATGCCATCCTGGTGCTGGACAATCAAAATAATATCGTTGATCTCAATCCGGCTGCCCGGATCCTGATCGGGAACATCGCAACCGGAACCCGCAGCCATGCCGGAACAAAGCTCATCGGAAGTCCGGCGGGAGAGGTTTTTTCCTCCCTCCCGGGCTTGGTGGCCTACCTGGATTCCACGGACGAAACCCCATGCGAAATTGACTGGATGCTGAATGGAGAAAGGGTTTACTACGAGGCGCGCCGCTCACCAATCAATGGCAGCCCGCAAGGGAAAATTGGTTTAACAGTGGTGCTGCATGAGATCACCGGGCGAAAGCAGGCTGAGAATGTTGAGGTGCAACAGCGCATCCTCGCGGAGGCGTTAAGGGATACGGCTTCCGCCTTGACGAGCACACTGGATTTGGATGAGGTGCTTGACAGGATCCTGGCTAACGTTGCCCGGGTGCTGCCACACGATGCCGCTGCCATCGCATTTGTCGAAAAAGACAACCAGGTTCGATTTGTCCGCGTGAAGGGAATAAAAATGGGGTGGAATGATGATGAACCCCCGATCATAATGGAATTGGACAAGACCAGGAACCTTAAGGAAATGTCGCATACCCAAAGCCCAATGATCATCCCGGATATTCAGAAGTATGATAGTTGGGTCAAGGGGTTGCAGACGGAATGGGTTCGATCCTTTATTGGAGCCCCGATTTTAATTAAAGGCAAGCTGCTTGGCTTCCTTAACCTGTACAGCCGAAACCCCAATTTCTTTAATACCGAGCAAGGGGATCGTTTATTCCTGTTCGCCGACCAGGCTGCCATCGCCATTGAAAACGCCCGTAATTACCAGGAAGCACGGGAACGCCTGATGGAACAATCAACATTGAATCAGATCATCCGCTCCGTTTCTTCCCGACTGGACCTGAGGGAACTGCTGGATATCGTTGACCAGCAGGTGAACAATTTGCTGAGTGTCAAAAGCCTGTTGATCGTATCCTACGACAGGGCCACTCATAAATGGAACGTGATCTATCAACGGGGAATGGAGCCTCTTGTATCAGCGAAGGATTATTCGCTGGACCAGGGAATGATCGGTTATGTGATCGAAAACAATGAAGCGGTGATGTTCAACTCAAAAAAAACCGCCCGGGCTTTCCTGGAGAGGCATGGCAGAAAATCGATCGTTGAGATTCCGGATTCTCAGATGTTGATCCCCTTGACGGTTTCCGACCAGGTGATTGGCGCCATGTCGGCTCTTAATTACGGTCCACAAGGCAAGTTTCAAGACAATGATCTAAGGTTGTTCATTACCATTGGCAACCAGGTTTCCATTGCCCTGGAGAACGCCCGCCTGTTCTCACAGGTTGAACAGCTTGCCATGTACGATACACTTACCGGCTTGCACAACCGGCACCATTTCTTCCAGGATGCCGAACAGGAACTGGCAAGGGCTGTGCGGTATAAAAAGCCACTGGCTTTGGCCATGATCGACATTGATCACTTTAAAGCGGTCAATGATGCATATGGCCACATTGCCGGAGACCTGGTCTTGCGGCACATCGCGCAGGTATGCCGCACAACTATGCGAAAGATCGATATCATCGGGCGCTATGGAGGGGAAGAGTTCACCATCCTAATGCCCGAAACCAGCCCCCAGAATGCCCACCGGGCGGCATCGAGGCTGCGCCAGCGCATCGAGGAGGCAGTGACCTACCTGCCGGGGGAATCGATCCGGGTAACGGTTTCCATCGGGGTGGCAACATTGGAGGAAGGATGCAGGGATGTCACCAGCCTGATCAGTTGTGCCGACCAGGCATTGTATCAGGCCAAACAGGCGGGACGCAACCGGGTTCGCCTTTATGAAAGGAAGGCGGTTCTGTGATGTCTGTTTCCAGTCGCAGGGTGGCAGGCCGGATGCTTGTGGTGCTGATGCTGGCAGGTGTCCTTGTGAACTGCACGAATGGTGCCGGAACATCGAACGAGGCGACTACCACGCCCATATCCATGCTGCCTACCGGCAAACCAACACCAACTTCGACAGCCTTTGAGAAGCCTGATCCAGAAGCGAATATCGAGCCTGATGCAACCGATGAGCCGGATGCCCCAAGGGAGTACTATTTACAATCCCCCCCTGCCCAGGGGTGGCAGATCCAAGCGGCGCAGGAACGCCTGCTGGAGTTGGGTTATTCCGAGGTTGGTTGGGCGGACGGCATCTTTGGTGAACAAATGGATGCAGCCATACGACATTTTCAATTCATCCATGATCTGCCCGTGGATGGGATCCTGGATAACAACACCCATGACACCATGTTCAGTAACAGGGCGATGCCCTACCGGCCTCCAAGGCCTTACCCGGGCAGGGATTTTTCAAGGGCAGAAGCAGGCAGCCTGAACGAGGTGCAACTGCTCCAGGAGCGACTGGTTGAACTGGGTTATCTTCCTGAAAAGGATCAAGACCCCGGCAAATCCGCCCTGGATGACGTATTGCTGCAGGCTATTACGGAATTCCACGGGGCTGAAGGCTTTGCGAGCAAAGACGGCCTGGACCTGCGAACCTGGAGCCGGTTGTTCAGCCCACTGACCCGATCCCGGAAGGAGGATGATCAACCAGGATCCAGGGTAGAAGCCAACTGGAAGACATCGATTTATCCCCTTGGCATGCACCCCGTTGCAATGGCTTTTGATGGCAGCCACATTTGGGCGCTGGGACCACATTGGGAAAACCCCCATTGGACCGTGGTTGCCAGGATCGATCCGCAGGCAGGGCCCTTGGAGGCGGTGATGGAAATGAGCCCGGCACCTGCAGAAACGATGGTCAGGCCGGAGGCAGGCATGGTGGTTGCCGGCAGAGGGTTGTGGATGCTGGTGGCTGTCGAATGGGAAGGCCAGCCAAGAGTAATCAAAATGGAGGCTGAAAGCGGCGAGGTGATCGGCGATTATGAGATCGGCGAATGCCAGGAAGGGTTTTGCTTCCCATCAGCGGCATTGGGCTTTGATGGAAAACAGGTGTGGGCAAGCGCCAGTGACCGTGTTTGGGCTGTTGACCCGGTGTCCGGGAAAACCGGACGCTCGCAGGAAGTTGGGTTCCTGGCCAGCGGCCCCATGGTATCGGATGGAACCTGCCTGTGGATGCGGGGTGAATCGGGTCTGACGATTTTTAACCCCCGGGGCGGATCCTGCGTGGGAGGCGATTTTTCCCATGTGCTGCCGGGGGGGCCACTTGCGTTTGACGGCAGGCGGATTTGGTCGTCGGACGGTCATCTTTTGTATTCGCTGGACCTTGCAACCAAAAACCTTGCCGGCCCCTTCATGGTGGGCAGCGGTGTATCCTCCTTGGCATATGATGGGGCGCGATTATGGGTTGCCCTGAGGGATGAAGATACAGTGGTTGGCATCCAACCGGATTCGGGAGAGGTGGTGAACCGGTTTGTCACCGGCAGGGAGCCAGCTGCCCTGGTCCATGATGGAAAGGATCTGTGGATTGCCTGTTCCGGCAGCAGGAGTGTCCAACAATTGGTGATCCCCGAAACAACCCTGGAAGTTGAGCCATACCCAAAAGTGGAGCCGGCAGTTGTGCCACCTTTCGAACGAAATTTGTACCTGACGACCCCAAGTTTTAATGGAAAGGATGTGCAGGCCTTGCAGGAGCGGCTGATGGAACTAGGCTATACCGAAGTCGGAATTCCGGATGGCATATTCGGCAGGCAAACGGATGCCGCTGTAAGGAAGTTCCAGGGGGACCGGGGGCTGGTTGTGGATGGTGTGGTGGGACCATTAACCTGGGAGGCGTTGTTTCAGCCGGAATAATCCGCCCTGGCACCCTTATTACTGAAAATAAGCACAACCGAATTAAGTCGGAAAACCCTGGCCGGAAAGAGGAGGTCACCGAAGGGCAGGTTTGTTCGACAGGATCGCCGGGGTTATCATCGGGTGCTGAGCGATGGAACCTCTAATGTCAGGGATCAAGGGAGAGGTTTCACTGTAAGCGAAACCGCGTTTGCAAGTACAATACTTGTGAAAAACAGCCATTGGTTCATGGACAGCGAGGTGACTTGTGGAAAAAAAAGAACGCAAGAAAAAATTGACCGGTCCCTGGCATAACGTACAGGTTGCCTTGTGGCTCTTCGGCCTCGCCCTGCTGGCAATTTTTGACTGGTGGTGGCCGGGCATCCTGGTGTTGATCGGCATCAGCGTGTTGTTCGAGGCTCTCATTATGCGCCTGGCCCCCCAGGCTTTTAAGGAGGAGGTTGCCACGGGGGGCCAGCCAAAAAAGGGTGTTCCTGGCGAAGCACCCAATGAACCCACAAGCGTTACTTCGGTTCACGAAGAACACCCTTCTGATCTGCTCCCATCGGTCTGCCCCAAATGTGGAGGGCCGCTCAGAAATCAGGATATAAAATGGGTCAGCGCCCATGCAGTTGAATGCCCCTTCTGCAACGCAAGAATTCCTCTGAACAGGGAATAGTTCCTGCCCCGGTTGCCCGGGAGGAGTGTGCACACCGGAAACCCCTCAACATCAGGATAGGAAGAGGTATCTTTGGCCTTTAAAAGAGACGACGAACTGCCGCCTACCCACACCATTCCACTTGCCCGCCTCGTCTGGACGGACATGGATGGCACGGCCCACGAGCAGATGCTTGCACATCAGGAGGTCATCATCGGGCGGAGTGCCGATTGCACGATCCAGATCCTGGATGCACTTGTTTCCAGGCAGCATGCAGCCCTGAGGTGGTATGAAGGGGGTTTCATTATCACAGACCTGGGCAGCGTGAATGGAATCCTTCGCAACGGGCTAAGGATCCAACAGACTGCCGTCCTGGAAGACGGGGACCAGTTCGTCATTGGCCCGCTTTCATTCCGCTTTGGGCGGTCTTTGGCGGAAACCTTTCCGTCAATGGCGGCTGCTGCCGGACAGGAGGGCTTTCCGGCAGGCGTGATGCGGTTGCCCTGCCTTGAAGTGGTCACTGGTCCGCAAAGAGGAATGCGATTCGAACTGGACCGGGAAACCATGACCATAGGGCGCCCGGCACGCGGCCAGCATTTTGACATCCTGCTGCAGGACCATGCTGTTTCACGGCCGCACGCCAGGATCGAACGGATCGCGGGGAGTTATCACCTGACCGATATCGGGTCGGCCAATGGAACATTGGTCAACAACCAGCGAATTGATCAAACAGTCCGGTTGGAGGATGGGGACTCCATCATTTTTGGAGAAGCGGTTCTGATTTTCCGCTCCGGGAAACTTGAAAATGGAGATGAGTCCTCAAGGTAAGGTGAAAACGGCGGAATTTCCTGCAATGGGCATCTCTCAGAACGGACGACTGCAACAAGGGTGGTTTGTGTGGAGCAATGCTTGTTTCGGCTTTCTGATCCGGCAGCAGGCATTGCTTGATGATTTATTGTGGATTTATTTCATAAGAAATTCCTTAATTCCTTCCCATATACCTTGACTTGACAGCCTTGGGATGCATACAATAAGACTATGGAGTATCATGATTATTATCAAACCCTTGGGGTGGAGCGTAAAGCCACACCTGAGGAGATTAAACAGGCATATCGAAAACTGGCCATGAAGTACCACCCGGACCGCAACCCCGGGAAAAAAGATGCCGAAGAAAAATTCAAGCAGATCAATGAGGCCTATGAAGTTTTGCGCGACCCGCAAAAAAGGTCCCGTTATGATCAGTTGGGCGAATCCTACTCGCGATGGCAGCAAACCGGTGGAAGGCAGGGAGATTTTAATTGGTCGGATTGGTTTACCCGGGCTCCCGGAACAGCCGGAGGGGGTACGCGTGTTGAAGTGGGAAACCTGGAAGACCTCTTCGGCGGAGGTTTTTCAGATTTCTTCAACATGATCTTCGGTGGCATGCCGGGGGGCACAAGGCAGGCTGCCACCCGCCGAACCGCCCGCCGACCTGCAGCAGCGGAACAGCCTGTCACCATCAGCCTGCAGGAAGCCTACCATGGCACCACCCGGGTATTACAGATCGAGAACAAACGGGTCGAGGCCAGCATTCCCCCGGGGGCTCACACCGGAAGCAAGGTGAGGCTGACCGGCGTCCTTCCCGGGGGGCAGCAGGGACAGCCGGGTGATTTGTACCTGTTGATCACTGTGGCGGCGGACAAGGAGTACGAGAGGAAGGGGGATGACCTCTACCGCGAGGCATCGATCGACCTGTTCACAGCGGTCCTGGGGGGCCAGGTGACCGTTTCAACGCTTTCCGGGAACGTTGTGCTGACCATTCCCCCCGGAACACAGCCCGGGCAGTCATTCCGCCTGGCTGGTCGGGGCATGCCCAGGTTGCAGAAACCAAAAGAACATGGCAACTTGTACGTACGGGTAAAGGTGGAGATCCCACGTCATCTCACCCCGCGGCAACGGCAATTGTTCGAGGACATCCGAAAAGGTTAACCAAGCATGGCAGCGAAAGCCCTTATTTGTTGGGAGGTAGGTCATGAATAATAGGATCGCATTTTCGGCTGTTTCTCTGGCGTTAATGACTGCCATGATCGCCTGCAGCACGAGCGTTAATATGGGCAGCCTGGTGGAAACCAGGCAACCCACAGCCCGCAGCAGCAAGGTATATACAACCACTTCCAAGCCATCAGCACAAATACCTTCAACCAATAGCCTTCAGGACACGGAGATCCATTCTGATAACGTGCTGACCACGATCTATGAGCGGGTGAATCCAGGCGTGGTTGCAATACGGACCTTGGGTGAAACCGGCCACGGCCTTGGTTCCGGATGGGTGTTCGATAATGATGGGCATATTGTGACCAATTACCATGTGGTGGAAGGGGCAACGGATCTGGAAGTGGATTTTCCATCCGGGTACAAACTTGAAGGCGAGGTACTGGCAACGGACCTGGACTCGGACCTGGCTGTGGTAAAAGTGGATGCTCCGCCGGATGAACTTTACCCCCTGACAACCGGTGATTCTGAGCAGTTGAAAATTGGCCAGACGGTTGTTGCGATCGGCAATCCATTCGGCTTAAACAGCACCATGACGGTTGGGATCGTGTCGGCCAAGGGCCGCACCCTGGAATCCTTCCGAGGCACCCCGGATGGGGGTGTGTTTTCGGCCGGCGATCTTATCCAGACCGATGCAGCCATCAACCCCGGCAATTCCGGCGGCCCGTTGCTGGACCTGGAAGGCAGGGTGGTCGGGGTGAACCGGGCCATTCGAACCGCCGGAAACAGCCTCATGGGCGAGGCAGGGAATATTGGCATCGGTTTTGCCATCTCCATCAATATTGTAAAACGGGTTGTACCAGTGCTGATCGAAAAGGGCACCTATGATTATCCCTACATTGGGATCACGGCGCGAGAGGAATTGAGTTTGCCCGAATCCCGGGCATTGGGGCTAAATTACACCAGCGGTGCATATATTGTCGGAGTCAAGAGCGGCGGCCCTGCCGATAAAGCCGGCATTAAGGCCGGGATACAAGGCAAGAACGTAAAAGAACTGCCCGCCGGGGGTGACCTGGTCGTCGCGGTGGACGGCCGACCGGTGCAGGTTTTTGCGGACCTGTTGGGTTACCTGATGGCCAACAAGAGTCCTGGAGAACAGGTTGTGCTGACGGTCATACGGGATGATGCACCCTTGGATATAACGATACTTCTTGACAAACGCCCCTAGGCGATCGGCACCACCGCCCTGATCCCTAAAGGAGGTCGATATGTTTTCAGAACAACAACTGCACGAGCTGCTGGCCTATAGCGCAGCCCATCCTGTGGTATCGGTCTACCTGAACACGGACCCTGCAATCGGGAATACCTCCGCGCACCAATTGGAACTGCGCTCCATGCTGAAGGACATGGCGCCCGAGAAGGATGGGGAGGTGATCTTGCGGTATTTCAGTCAGGAATATGACTGGGCCAGCCGGAGCGTGGCTGTTTTTTCCTGTGCTCCTGAGAATTATTTCCGGGCAATACCATTGGCAATTCCAGTGCGCAACCTGGCACAGGTGGGCAACCGCCCGTCGATCCGGCGGCTGGCAGACCTGATGGATAATTACGGCGGGTATGGTGTTGTACTTGTCGACAAGCAGGGTATCAGGTTGTTCTTCTTCCATCTTGGCGAACTCAATGAACAGGAAGGCCTGTTTGGTGAAAACGTGCGGCGAACAAAACTTGGTGGCGCTTCATCTTTTGCCGGCCGCAGGGGGGGCATGATGAGGCATCCGAATATTCAAACCCAGATCGTGGAGAAGAACATCAAAGAGGCAGTGGATTACAGCGTGGAATTTTTTTCCCAACACCATGTCCGGCGGATCCTTGTTGGTGGAACCACGGAGAACGTTTCGCTTTTCCGCTCCCGCCTGCCCAAAAAGTGGCAAAGCCTGGTCATGGGAGAGTTTTCCATGGAATTGACAGCCAGCCATGCGGATGTTCTGTCAAGGGTCATGCAGATCAGCAGAGAAGCCGAATTGCAGTCCGAACAGCGCCTGGTTGACGACCTTCTGGCAAAGACGGCCAGGAAACGGGGGGCGGTTACAGGTTTGGCGGATACATTGGAGGCGGTCAACCAGAACCGCGTATTAACCCTGGTCGTTTCGGAGGGTTTTCAGACCAGCGGCTATTTCTGCCAAGCCTGCAACGCGCTGTTGGCAGTCAAGGAATGCCCATCTTGCAATGGAAAAAGCGAGCCGGTACCGGATATTGTTGAACTGGCCATTTCAACCGTCCTGCGACAGGGGGGTGAAGTTGAGGTTGTCTACCAGAATCCCAACCTGGAGAAGAAAGGCCATATCGGGGGGTTCGTTCGATATTAGAATGTCAGGGCTGGGGTAAAAAAAACAAGAGCTGCTCCATGATTGCGGGCAGTTCTTGTCGTTACGCACGAGGTGGCATGACGTTTACCACCGATTGTGATGAACCCTTTCGGGTTTGAAGCGATCTGCCGGCTCCAAAGTTCGTTCCGGGTATCCAACCGCCACCAGGGCCAAAGGGTGTACATGGGCAGGAAGGTGCAGCATGCGCGATATCTTCTCGATCCGAAGGTGCTCGGGGTGGATTCCCAGCCAAACCGCACCTAGCCCCTGTGCATGGGCGGCCAGCAGCATGTTTTGTGTGGCAGCAGAACAATCCAGGATATAGCGGTCCGGCCGTTTTTCCAGTTGATTGTCACCGCACACCAGTATTGCCATGGGGGCCAGGCGAAGGCATCCGGCAGCGGGGTGTAAGGTGGTTACCTGCTCAAGAAGGAACCGGTCATCGATAACTATGAAATGCCATGGCTGGGCATTGGCGGCAGAAGGTGCCTGCATGGCTGCTTGTAAGAGTTTGTTCACCAGATCTTCCGGTATGGGGTCGGGCTTAAAGTGGCGGATACTCCGTCGGGTCAGGATAGCCTCCATTAGTTCCATGATTCACCTCTCCTGGAATTGATTGTGGGTGTTTCTCTCTTTATAAACAGCGCATGCTGTGGTGAAAATTAATTGACAAGATGCATTTTTCATCATCGATCAAGAAATTAGGTGAAATAATTCTATCATAACCTGTATCCATCCCCCAGCCAACAAGGATGGCGGATTCGGCTGAACCCAATACCTGGATCCTGCGTATATTATCTAAAGAGGTCGCGATGAAAGAAAAAAGACATATACCTTGGTTCCTTTGGCCGTTGCGGGCAATATGGAAACTGCTCACCCTGGTGCTTGGTTTAACCGGCCGGTTGATCGGTGTCATTCTGGGTCTTGTGATGGTGATCACCGGGATCGTGGCCTGCCTGTCCATTATTGGTGTGGCGATCGGAATTCCCCTGATCGTTCTCGGATTTCTCCTGATGCTCCGCAGTATTTTCTGACATACAACAAGTGAAACAGGGCGGGATTTTTGACAAACCAGTGGGAAAATGTTAAAATCCACACGCTGGATGGAAAAGAACGAGACAGGGGTTTGGGTCTTTTGTCATTATTTTGGGGAACAGATTTATTTGACGAGCAAACTTGAACTGGAAGGACAACCCCGGCTGTAACCATCGGCACGGGGTGTTTTAATGATGATTAATAACGATGGTTAAAACGAAGAAAAAAAGCGGGTAGTTTATGACATCAATTCCAGTGCGTGCCATTCCCCTGGGGGGGTTGGGGGAAATTGGACGAAATATGATGGTGTATCAATATGGGGAGGAGCACCTGATCGTCGACTCAGGGATGATGTTCCCTGAAAGCACGATGCCCGGCGTGGATTACATCATCCCCAACCTGTCTTATTTTCAGGAAAAACCCCGCCGGGTGGCGGGCATCGTCATCACCCACGGGCATGAAGATCACATCGGATCCATTCATCACCTGCTGGAGGTGGTGCAGGCCCCCATTTATGCCACCCCGCTCACCCGCGGCCTGTTGGAGGTAAAACTGGCCCGCAACAGCCGACTGTTCCAAGTTAATTTGAACACCGTGCAGGCGGGAGAAACCCGCCAGATAGGCCCCTTTCTCGTCACCTTCTTCCATGTTTGCCATTCAATTCCTGATGGAGTCGGCCTGGGCATAGAAACGCCCACGGGCCTGATCGTTCATACAGGGGATTACAAGTTCGACCACACCCCGGTGGATAACTGGCCGAGCGATTTCGCCCGTTTGGCGGAATTCTCGCAACGCGGGGTGCTGGCGCTTTTCGCCGATTCCACCAATTCGGAACGGCCCGGTTGGACCCCCTCTGAAAAAATCGTGGATGATGCCTTCGAGGAACTTTTTCAACATGCCAGGAGTCGCATCATCATCGCCAGTTTTGCATCCCTGGTTTCGCGCATGCAGCAGGTGGTGCATGCTGCCTGCAGGCACAACCGCCGGGTAGCCTTTGCCGGCACAAGCATGATCGACAATGTAAAAATGGCCAAGAAACTGGGCTACCTGGACATCCCGGAGGGTGTACAGGTGAGCCTGGAACAGGCGCTCCACTTGCCGGACCATGAGGTCGTTATCATGTGCACCGGGTCACAGGGAGAGCCTTCCTCCATTCTTGGACGGCTGTCCACCGGAAGTTACAGGGCTTTTGGCATTCAACCGGGAGACACGGTTGTCCTTTCGGCGCACCCAATCCCGGGCAATGAGGAAAACGTCTTCCGGACCATCAACCTGCTCTTTCAGCATGGTGCGGATGTGATCTATGAAGCCATTGCCCCCGTTCATGTTTCCGGGCATGCCAGCCAGGAAGAACTTAAACTGATGCTTAACCTGGTAAGGCCAAAATATTTCATCCCAATCCATGGAGAACTGCGCCATCTCAAGCAGCATGCGCTCCTGGCGGAGCGGGTGGGTGTGCCTTCCGAAAATATTGCGGTCATCCGGAACGGCCAGGTTTTGGAGATCCATCCCGACCGCATCGAAAAAGGGGAGGAATACCCGGGGTCACTGGTTTATGTGGACGGCTCCGGCGTGGGAGATGTTGATACCGGCATCATGAGGGAAAGGGAAGCCCTTGCCGAGGGAGGTTTCATTGTCATTCTACTGGTTTTGGATCATGAGGGACGTTTATTATCCACACCAGATATCCTGAGCCAGGGCTTTGCCCAAATGGGGGACGATGATCACCTTTTCGATGAACTAAGGCGGCAGATCATCGACAGGGTTAACCGCAATGGAAACAACCTCCAAAAGGAGGTGGAGAAGATGGTACGGAATTACCTGTACGCCGAGTTGCACCGATCGCCGCGAGTGTTTGTAACCGTTAGCCGCATTGGCAAATGAAAGGCTGGTTCAGCCGCGGGGGTTTTTCTGGTGCGGGCGAAAAAGCTGGTGCTTCCCACCCTGCAGCATGGCAGGGTGATGTGTAATTGCCCTCCTCTCAACCTGCGGTCAAATCCTTCCCTTCATTCTGAAATCCACGGCTCCAGGATCAGTGGGGCTTTGACGGGATCTGCGGCGTATCCCAGGGCGGGCAGGGTCCAGGCTTCGGCCAGCAGGCGAAGCAGGGAATAGTGCGTGTAAGGTGTCGGATCCAGCAGGGGGGCTTTGGCCAGCCTTGAGATGAGGACCGTTGGGATGCGGCCTCCCCCTGTTTCCAGCCCGCAGCAGGTATGTTCGCCCTGCCCTTCATCCCAGGTGATGACAATCAGGCCGCTTTCTGCGAGAGGGGCATAGGAGAGCAGGTCCTGGACCAGGTTTGCAAGCCAGGCATCAACCACCGCCAGGCTGCATTCCTCGGGGCGTACCGAGGTGTCGTGGGCTGAATGGCAGAGGTTGGGAGTGATAAAGGAATAATCCGGAAGAGAATCCTTTTGCTGGTCCACATACAGATCGTCCAGGGGAACAACGCTGCGGTTGCAGCGTTCGGCATTATCCCGTACGGAACGGAAATGGATTACCGGGTTGTGTTTCTGAACGTATTCGAGCGTATCCTCGGTGCCACACGGAGCGGGCATGCTTTCCTGGTACGCCTTCCAGGTGCGGCCGGAGGCTTCAATGTAATCCATAAGGATCGGTGCATCCACCGTTTCGTGCGGGTAATTGCTCGTCACGCCGAATGTATCCCCGCCAACAAGCGCCAGGTAATTCGGCAGGCTGGGGTGCATGATGGCGTAATGCCCGCTGAGCAGTACATTCTCAACCGCAAGGCGGTTATAGGCCGGGAGGATCGGGTTGCCGATGATTGTCCCGAACTCTTTGTTCTCGAAAATGATGAAGACGACATGGCTGAAGTTTGGGACAAGAGGAACCGGTGTGGCAGTTGGGGAAGGAAGGGCTGTTGCTGATGGCTGGCTGGTCGCAGTTGGTGACGGCGTAGCGGATGGAGAGGAGGACGCTATGGGAGACGATGTCGCGGTTGGCGAATGGGTGGAGGTTGCGGGAGAGCAGGAGGCCTGCAGAAGAGGCAGGCAGGCTGCAAAGCAGATCAATGAGATCCGTAGTAGCCTGACCATTCCTCATCCTTCCAGCCGTGTTCTCCGCGCAGCGGGACAAAAGCAACCGGGATGATTTCTTCGCTGGTGAAACCTGCGCCGGAAGGCTGCCAGACCACCAGTTGCTGGTGGCCCGGGCCCCCGACCGGGATGACCAACTTCCCGCCAGGGGCAAGCTGGTCCAGCAGGGGTTTGGGCGGAGCGGGGGCTGCGGCGGTCACCAAAATGCCCTGGTAGGGGGCATTTTCCGGCCAGCCTGTGGTTCCATCCCCCAGGTGCACATGGACGTTTGTCAAGCCCAGGGAGTTTAACGATTCACGGGCGCGATTTGCCAGCGTGTCGATCCTTTCCACCGTGTGAACGGTGGCAGCCAGGTGGGCGAGTATCGCTGCCTGATAGCCGGAACCGGTGCCCACTTCCAGGACGTTTTCATTCCCTTCCAAAGCCAGCAGGCTGGTCATTAACGCCACAATATAAGGCTGCGAGATGGTCTGACCACAGCCGATGGAAAGCGGGCCATCCATGTAGGCCTGATCCCGGCTCTCCTGTGGGACGAAGATGTGCCGGGGAACCTGGCGAATGGCATTCAGCAGGCGGGGGGAATGAAGGCCGCGCCGTTCGATCTGGTCGCTGACCATCCGTTCCCTTTGCTTTTCATATTCCGCTTGAATATCCATGGCCGGCCCGGGGGAGTGCCCTTCTCAACTATACATTCCTTCCAGCCAAAATTCAATAGTTTAGGTTAATTTGACGATTAGATGGGAGATCTGTCGGTCAATTTTTCCCATCGGCAGCCCGGCAAGTTCATCCGGTCTCACCCAGCGCAGTTCACTGGCCTGGAGGGCCTGGGGTTGCGGGCCTGCCTGCTCGCACAGGAAGGCATGTAAAGTGACCCTGAAATGGGTATAGGCATGGTTGAATTTTCCCAATTCCCGGCCTACATGGATGTCTGTTCCAAGTTCTTCCATGATCTCACGCCTTAAGGCCTGCTCAAGGGTCTCACCCTCTTCTTTCTTGCCGCCGGGGAATTCCCACATCCCTCCGAGCAACCCATTTGGTGGACGCCTGGCCACCAGCACGCCCTGATCGCTGAAGATGACTGCTGCAGCCACCGTAATGTGGGGAATTTTTTTCTTGTTCGTTCCAACCGGGCGCTGATCCTGGACGCCCAATGATCGCGCCCGACAGAAGGGCTGCAGGGGGCATTTCGGGCAGTCAGGGTTCCGGGGTGTGCAAACAAGCGACCCCAGGTCCATCAAAGCCTGATTAAAATCACCGGCTCTCCCGGCAGGTATCAGTTGTTTTGCGGCTTGCCACAGGATCTCCTCCCCTTGTGGTGAACTGGCGGGCATGGAGAGGTCGATCAACCTGGCCAAAACCCTCCGGGCATTGGCATCCAGTGCCGGTTCATCTTTTGCATGGATCAATGAAGCCAATGCCCCGGCAGTATACCTGCCAACGCCGGGCAATTTTTTCAGTTCTTCAACCGTGTCCGGAAGCCTTCCGCCATGGCAATCAAGGACCTGGCGGGCGGCAGCCTGAAAATTCCGGGCACGGCTGTAATACCCCAGGCCTTCCCAGGTGTGAAGGACGGCATCCTCGGTGGCATGTGCCAGGCTTTGCAAGGTGGGAAAGGTGGCCAGCCAGCGCCTGTAATAAGGGATCACGGTTTCAATGCGTGTCTGCTGGAGCATGACCTCGGAAACCCAGATGGCGTACGGGTCACTGATGCCGCGCCAGGGCAGGCTGCGGGCGTTCTGTTCATACCAGGATAGCAAACAGGAAACGATCCGTTTACGGGTTCTGTCGTTCAAAACTGGAAACCGCCATGTGCCTCGACGATCTTTACTGAATAATCCTTAACATATTCCAGCAGGCGGTCGTTCAGGCTTTTCCATTCCTTCGTAACCATTAGTTCCCGGGCTGTCCTTAATGTGGGCAGGATGGCGCCTACAAGGATCTGTGGGTGAGGGCCGTAAACGGTTGCCCAGGCATCGGTCAACTCGACGCCCAGTCGTTGCACACCGGGAATAAAATCGCGCACAACGAACTCGAAGTACTCCTGTTCGTGCTCAGGCGATATGTTCCAGGTCATGATCAACTTGACTGCCATGGCCGCCGCTATCCGTGCGGATAATCCAGCACGACGACGCGGGTTTCTTCAGGCAGGGAGCCCGCGCTTTTTATCTCCAGTTTGGGCAGGGTTTCCACCTGGTTTAACCCCATCTCTTTAAGGAATTTCCCCAACGGTTCCAGTTTGATGCTGCTTTCCGGGGTGGCATAATGCATGGGAATGACAATGCCCGGTTCAAGCAGGCTGACCACCTCGGCGGCTTTGGCGGCGGTAAGGCTTGCCCCGCCGCCAACCGGGACCATGGCAATATTTACCGGACCCAGGTCCTCAACTTCGGTTTGTGTCGGAACACGGTTAATGCCACCGAGGTGAACGACATTGATGCCGTTGTAATCAATCAAGTAAAGGGTGTTGCGCGGTTCGTCGGCCCGTTTTGCCGAAAAGCCATTGGTCTGGACACCGGTGATAAAGACGCCGCCGATCTCATACTCCCCCGGTCCCTGGATGAGGTGGGGGTCACCTTTGACGGCAGCAACATGGTTGTGCCCCGGCACATCGTGGCTGATGATGAGGATGTCGGCTTTAAGTTTCAGGGGCTCATACCCAATCGTCCGATGGTCAAATGGGTCGATTACGACTGAAGCCATGCTGCGTTCTGCCAGGCGGAAACAGGAATGCCCATACCAGGTGATTTCCATAATGAACAACCTCCAATACCGGTTCGATTATACTTGATTCGCTTGGAAAGGCAGCGAGGTTGTTGCCTGCCAATTAAGGCGGGGTTATGAAGAAGGGGTCAGGAGTGGCAAATACACTGTTACCAGTTCGCCCCGTTTATACAAGTCTGTGCACAAGCCCGTCTTGACTCCCCCATGGATATCTGATAGACTCGCCTGCTGTTGTGAGGGCAGTTGTCTTGCGATTCGGAAACAGGTTTGGTATAATCCGGTTTCTAGATACAGCAACTTAACAATGTAATGCGCCGACGTAGCTCAAAGGCAGAGCAGCCGCCTTGTAAGCGGCCGGTTATGGGTTCGATTCCCATCGTCGGCTCAGGTTGCCAGTTGGCATGTGAGGTTATCGTATGGGATGACCTCACTGGCAGGCTGACAACGGCTTGAGTCCGGGCGGTTACCCAAGTGGACAACGGGGACTGACTGTAAATCAGTTGGCAGGCGCCTTCGGAGGTTCGAATCCTTCACCGCCCACTGGTCGAATGACCAACAACCGTCTCAAGGCGGATCATAGAACGGTAAGCCCTCATAGCTCAGTTGGCAGAGCACGTTCTTGGTAAGAACGGGGTCATGGGTTCAAATCCCATTGAGGGCTCTTAATGCCGCCCACCCCTTGAACGAACAGTAAAGGAGAGGTCAAACATGGGAAAGCAGAAATATGAGAGGTCAAAGCCGCATTTGA
>CAYQUO010000003.1:0-209976 GCA_964420835.1 uncultured Anaerolineaceae bacterium | reverse complement strand
TGGCTTATGTTGAACCTTCCATCCGTCCGGACGACGGCCGTTACGGCGAGAATCCGAACCGGGTTCAGCAGCACACCCAGTTCCAGGTGATCCTGAAACCGGACCCCGGGAATCCCCAGGAGATCTATCTGCAATCGCTGCAGGCATTGGGGATCGACCCGCGCCAACATGACATCCGCTTCGTGGAGGATAACTGGGAATCTCCGGCCCTGGGTGCCTGGGGACTGGGCTGGGAGGTTTGGCTGGATGGCCAGGAGATCACCCAGTTCACCTATTTTCAACAGGCTGGCGGGCAGGTTCTGGACCCGGTGTCGGTGGAACTCACCTACGGGTTGGAACGAATTGCCATGGTGCTGCAGAACGCCAGGCATTTCAAGGACCTGGCCTGGAACAGCCAGAGGACCGTAGGCGACCTGATGTTGCTGGGGGAACAGGAACACAGCCGGTATTACTTTGATACAGCCGATGTGCAGCGACTCCGGCAGATGTATGACCTGTTCGAAGAAGAGGCGAAGAACGCATTGTCGCATGGCCTGGTGCTGCCAGCCCATGACTATATTCTGAAGTGTTCGCATACTTTTAATATCCTGGATTCGCGGGGGGTCATTGGTGTTACGGAGCGTCAAGCCTACTTTGGCCGCATGCGCAGCCTGGCGCGCCAGGAGGCTGAGGAGTATTTAAAGCAGCGGCAGGCGCTGGAATATCCCTGGCTGCCTGACAAGGAGCGTGTTGCTAACACCCCCAAAGCAACTGCCGCGCCAAAAGTGGTCACCAGCGAGGCTGATATTCAATCATCCGCCGACTTCGTACTGGAGATCGGCACGGAAGAACTTCCGGCGGCCGACCTGGATGTGGCGCTTGCATACCTGACCGAAAGCACCGAAGGAATGCTGGATGGCCTGCGGTTGTCTCATGGGGAGGTGCACATCCTGGGCACTCCGAGGCGCCTGGTTGCCTTTGTAAAAAACCTGGCGCCGCGGCAGGCGGATAAAGAAGAGATCGTAAAAGGCCCTCCAGCGGAACGGGCGTTTGACCCGCAGGGAAAACCCACCACGGCGGCGGCGGGGTTCGCCCGCAGCCGCGGCGTGCCGGTTTCGGATATTTTAATCCGCGACTTGGAAGGGGGCAGGTATGCCACCCTGCTTTTGAAAGAGAAGGGGAAGGGTGCCCTGGAAGTCCTGCCGGAGGCACTTGCCGAACTGGTGGGCGGCCTGAGGTTCGAAAAATCCATGCGCTGGAATTCAAGCAATGTATCCTTCTCCCGGCCCATCCGCTGGCTGTTTTCGTTATATGGGAACCAGGTTGTTCCCTTTTCCTATGCCGGCCTGATCTCTGGAAGGGTTTCGCGAGGTTTGCGGTCCATTGACCCCGGTCAGTTCGAGGCGAGCGACACCAATGCCTACTGGGGAACCCTAAAAGCGCAGGGCATCTTAGTGGATCCGGAAGAAAGGCGTAATGCAATCGAGAAGCAGGTAAAGGGGCTTCTAAGGGGTGTGGAAGCCGAGGAAAAATTGCCTGAAGACCTGCTGAACGAAGTGACCAACCTGGTAGAAGCGCCCACGGCATTCCTGGGCAGGTTTGATGATTCATTTCTTGCCCTGCCTGCAGAGGTGCTGGTTTCGGTGATGAAAAAACACCAGCGTTACTTCCCGGCAGTCCGGGAGGATGGAAGCCTGGTGAATGCCTTTGTGGGGGTCAAGAATGGGGATGGCAGCGGACTGGAGCATGTGCGGGATGGAAATGAGCAGGTGATCCTGGCCCGTTTTGCAGATGCGGGTTTTTTTATCCGGGAAGACCTGAAACAACCCCTGGCAGATTTCGTGCCGGACCTGGGAAGCCTCACGTTTCAAAGCAGGCTCGGTTCCATGCTGGACAAGACCAGGCGGGTCCAAAAGTTGGTGGACGGGTTTATCCCGATGACAGGTTTAGATGAAAGGGAAGCCGATACCGCACGCCGGGCGGCAGCCCTGTGCAAGGCGGACCTGGCCACGAAAATGGTCGTGGAAATGACCTCCCTGCAGGGGGTCATGGGGAGGGTCTATGCCCTGCGCTCCGGTGAGAGCGAAGCAGTTGCCCAAGCCATATTCGAGCACTACCTGCCGAGGAACACGGGTGACAGCCCGCCTGCCAGCCGGGCCGGGTTGGTTGTTGGATTGGCGGATCGACTGGATTCGCTGGCCGGACTTTTTGCCGCCGGGCTTGCCCCTTCCGGAACCAAGGATCCCTTTGCGCAGCGACGGACAGCCCTTGGCCTGGTGCAAGCGCTGATGGATTGGGACCTTGATTTTGACCTGCGCGCCGGACTTAAGATGGCCTCCGCCAATCTGCCGATCGTTTCAAGCGCCCAGGTCCAAGTGGAATGCCTGGAGTTCATTGCCGGGCGAATGCGCAGCAGCATGTTGGACGATGGGTATCGTTATGACGTGGTGGATGCGGTACTGGCAGCCCAGAAACACAATCCGGCTGGTGTAATGCGCGGGGTAAAGGAACTGAGCCGGCGGGTGGCAGACCCAATGTGGCCGACTATTCAGCCAGCCTACGCCCGCTGCGTACGCATCTTGCGTTCGGCGCCGGGAGATCATAAGATGGATGCGGCACTTCGGGTTGAGGGCGAGGAGAAAAACCTGCAGGAGATGCTAAAAGGTGCCGAGGAAATAGATCGGCGGACGGGCTCGGTAGATGATTTCTTTAACGCCTTCACACCGCTTGTCCCGGCCATCGATCGGTTTTTTGAGGCTGTGCTGGTAATGGATGAAGATGCCCAAATCCGGGAAAGCCGCCTGGGGCTGTTGCAGCGGATCGCCGCCCTGGCGGACGGGGTAGCTGATTTTTCCCTGTTGGAAGGTTTTTAACGTCTTTATCCAGGATCAATTCAGCCCTGATCAACCCCCGGAGGTCTTCCGGTTCAGACCAGGGTCAATTGCATTGGGTTCCGGGTTAATAGATCCGGCTTAACCAATAACTGGAGGCGTCCCCCTCGGAGGTCCAGCCCACGATGGGGCTGTTATCCACCTGGACCTTCCACCAATACCAGCCGTGGGAGCAAACCGGACCCTCGATGATGGTCATCGTTGTTCCGGGAAGGATCTCGTCGATGATGCGAGCCTCAACGTTCGGTTCAGCCCGCACCCGGTTGGGGATGGGGGGATCCATGCGTACTGCAGCCCGGTCACCCACCTTCAGTTGGGATTCATAATCGGCGATGCAATACGTGCCCGGCGGCAGGGTTGGCAGGGGGGTCTCGGTCGGGCGGGCCTTGCTGCCGGTGGTAATGCCGGCGACAACCTCCCGGGTGAGCGGGTCAATGTGGGTCACCAGTGCAGCGGTATTGCTGAGAGACCAAATGCCCCCTTCGGCGGCGAATATCAGGTCCGGCTGATAACCGGTCCCAAGGCGGTTGATTACCTGCCGGTTGTTGGCATCCACCTCGACGATTACTCCGTTCCTCAAGGCAACCCAAACGCTGTTGTCGGTTGCCGTGAGGTCAACGGGATTGTCATCCACACCCTCACCGACCTGGATCTTGTCGCTGATTCTTCCATCTGCGTGGTCGAGGCGGTAGATGTAGCGGGAGGCAACATCCACGGAAATTGCCCAAATGCCCTGGGGGTTGAGGGCAATGCGGGAGAATTGGTGAACGTCATCCATCGTTTCCATACGGGAAGGGAGGACCTGGTTCTCGCCGGTTGACAGCTCGATCTTTTCGATCTGGGTAAAGACATCCATCCATTCCAGGATCCAAAGGGTGTTCTGAAATGGAACGATCTGTGCCGGCACGGCTTTGAGTGGAACATAGCCCTTAAGGGCGTTTGCAGAAGGATCGATATAGGCCATGCTGCCGGGCATGCCGGTGGTCTTGCCATCCTGCCCGGCCAATCCACCCCAGACCCCGCCGGCGCCATCAGCCAGGCAGGTGAGTGGAGCTGGCGGGATGGGGATGCTGGCGCTTGGAATGTTCGTGTCGACATCAATGCGGACAAGGTTGCGTGATTGCTTGTCCGGGATCTCCACCGCCCAGGCGCCGCCTGGTGAAAAAGCGAAGGGGCCAATCTCACCGCCCAGGTCGATGGAGGCGATGATCGCATTGGAAACCGGGTCGACCCGAAGGATGGTGCGGTCGGTGGGGTTGGTGACCCAAATGGACGGAAAGGCGGCCGGCACCAGATTGGCCGGTTGGATCGCCTCCTGAGGTTGTGATGGAGGAGGTGGTGCGACGGCATGGGTGGGGTTGCCGATGGAAATCACTTCGCCCGGGCTGGTGGTAGCGGGCGGAGGGGAAAGGACATTGCAGCCTACAGTTGCCAGGCAAATGACCAGGGTGACCGATCTAAGCAGGATTGATCTCATGGCCCATATCTCCATCTCATTCGGATACCAGCCTAATTATCCATATTTCTGTTGAAATTCGCAAGACGGGAACCCCCCAGGGTGTTCCCATTGAAGTGTCAGCAATAAAATGGTGATGAAAGCCGGGTGGAAAAGCCGCCTGGTCCTTCCTTGAAGCCCGGGATCATGGAGAGATCAGTGGGGCGCTCGTATGCGATCAACAATTGAACGAAATGCCATTGTGGCCAGTTCGGGCAAACCCAATTTGCCCAGCGCCCAGCCATTCCGCAGGTAACTACGGACGACATTTGCCGGCACAGGAAACTGCTCATGAGCGGGCCGGCGCGACAGGGTCAAAGCGCCGCTTGGGCAAGTGCTGACGCACAGTCCGCAGCCAATGCACCTGTCCGAATCGAGAACAGTCTGACCATCAACAAGCTGAATGGCATCCATGGGGCAACGCTGTTCACAGGTGCCACAACTGGTACAGCGGTCTGAAGCCATAACAGCGCGGAAGGGGCTGGAAACAAGGGTGCCGGGTTTGGGGTGGCGCTTGAGGTTCACCAGCACCCCGCAGCAACAGCCACAACACATGCAAATGTTCATGGGGCTGCGGTCGTTGGAGGGTTGGAGAACCAGACCGGCATCCTCGGCTGCAGAGAGGATAGCGGCAGCCTCCTCGCGGGTGATCGGGCGACCGCGACCGCTCTGGATGTAATGCTCGGCGGCAGTTCCAAAAGTAAGGCAGGTTTCAAGGGGTCTTGTGCAGCCTTGGTCCAACAGACGTTTTTGTTGGCGGCAGATGCAATTGGCAATGGCAAAGACTTGGTTGGCAGCCAGAACACCCGCGGCGCTTTCATATGGCATGACCTTTAGGTCGAGGTGGATGCTTTCTCCAACCGGGATGGTGCGCAATTGGGGGGCCTTTTGCCATCGTTCCGGCAGGATCACGCTGCTGGCGTATTCTTCAATATCATGGGCAAAATCGCGGTCCAGACGGTTAACCTGTGCTTCATAAAAACCGATGACGAACTGTTCGATCATGTACCGTGGGGGCTTGCCTGGCGGCTGGTTGCGATAAACAAGCCCTTTTTGGTACATGGACTCGAGCAGGCTCATGGCTTCTTCCACCTTCACCCCGGCGCGCAAGGCAACCACCCTGGCTTCCTCTGCGATCAACTCCAGGTGAACGGCCAGCCGGGCTTCCCCGGGGGTGAACAGGCGGCGCAGGATGCGAAACTCCACTCCGGTGTCGGTGGATGGAAAACCTCCGGGAAGGCGATCCAGACGTTGGGCGAGGGCCAGGTAGACAGCATCGTTTGAATCAATATGGCGTGGCATCACGGATTAACCCCCTGGGAGCAGTCGGATGGGAATCCGCCTGGTGCTGCGAGGATCGGAGCACCAGGGTTATCCGGAACGATAAATGACGGATGAATGGTTCCGTCCGCGTGTTGAAAGCCAAGGATGGTGACCCTGGCATAATGGGGGAAGAAAGCAGGAGGGGCATCCATGGGCATGATGACGTCCTATTTATCGGCACCGATGAAGAGGAATGCGAGGCGATTGAAAGGCCTGGCCCGGTAGGCGGCCCAACCGCCGCCCGGTTCGCCTTCGCCGGCGGGATAATCGTTCGGGTAAATGACCTTTCCACGCTGCAGGAAGGCATTCGGTTTGTGCGCCAGCTTGTTGACCTGTTCAGGGTCAATGCCCGATTTCAACAAGGATTTTGAGGAGATCAATTGCGCTGTTTTCATCGATTGGTCAACAAGCGGGTATTGCTTTGGAACCTATCATACCCTGCTTTAACAGGTGCGGCAAGGAGAATTATTCCGTGCCAGGAATCGCTTCTCCTTGATTTATGACCATTTTCTGGTGTTAACTTGCCGGAAGCCCAAATGGCGGAAAACCTGTCAGGCCCGGAGGCGGGTCTTCTTCCACTGGTTCCATCCCGCACAACCTTTCTGAAAGTGCCCACAACCGGGCACCCTCATCCACCCGGAGGGAATACCGGCTGGGGGCTTTTGGCCGGCAGTTCTTCCAGTAAACGGCATCCAGGGGGTCAATTGAGGGGATGGAAGCCAGATGAACAACCGTTTCCGCCCCCGCTTCAACGGGAGTCCCTTTTCTCCTGCGCCATTCCCAGTACCATCGCACAAGGCTGTGGGTGTTCTTTGAACCGATCCTTGTATTCACCAGCCCAGGGTCAATTGCGTAAGCCCGCAGGCTGGATCCGGTGGAATAGCGCCGGTTGAACTCCGTGGTGAACAGGATGTTCGCCAACTTGGATTGTTTATACGCCAGTAAGGGATTATAACCACGTCGAAACATCACATCTTTCCAGTGAACTCTCATGTTTCGATGTGATGCGGAACTGACAGTCAGCACCCGGCCTTCTGGAGCCTGTTTTAATAATGGCAGCAGTTCAAGTGAGAGGAGGAAAACCGCCAGGTGATTAACGGCGAACTGGGTTTCATAACCGTCTTCGGTGGCGGTGAATCGATCCGTGATCATGCCGGCATTGTTGACCAGCACATCGATCACTCCGCCAGATTCGTTGATCGCGATATTCCGAATCGATGCAGCCAGGGTGCGCACCTGCTGTTGTGACGCCAGGTCACCAATCAAAAACCGGACCTGCGCCCGGGGATGTTGAGACTGGATGGATTGAAGGGCAGCCTCTGCCCGTGAAGGGGACCGACCTGTGGCGATAATCAGCGCACCTATGCCGGCAAGGGCGGTGGCGGCTGCCTGCCCAATCCCGGATGTCGCTCCGGTGATGACAATGGTTTTCCCCCGTAGCGGTTTTTCGTCCTCCATGTTCAAATTGTCCCTTTTATCTTCCATTCACCCAGCGGTTATACCAGAAAGTATGACCAATTGACAGATTCATCCCTCCTGGCAACCCGCGGGATGATCCTTCGTGGCAGCAATACATGGTCCAAATCGTTCATAATATCCTTAACCAATCCGGTGGGAGAACGGCTTCAAAATTGATAAAGCAGATGAGTGGCTGTTTGCAACAGGGTAACACCATCCAATCAACAGAGGGAAAACCTGCCTGGCTTTGAATGACAGGTTGGAGGAGAAGGCCTTGGAAGGAAACCCCTTCGGTCAGCCGCCATGAATCGCCCGGCGGGCAAGCCAGTCTGCGCGTTCATTCATCCCCTGCCCGGCGTGACCCCGCAACCAGCGCCAGGTTACCTGGTGGCGGTTTGCGGCTGCAACCAACTGCTCCCACAAGTCGCGGTTGGCCACCTTTCCACTGCTGCCACGCCAGTTCTTCTTTAAC
The DNA here is from genome assembly GCA_964420835.1 of uncultured Anaerolineaceae bacterium. GTDB lineage: Bacteria > Chloroflexota > Anaerolineae > Anaerolineales > Anaerolineaceae > CAYQUO01. The sequence continues at coordinate 202,358 of CAYQUO010000003.1, read as the reverse complement.
CAGTTGGGCAGCCACTCGCTGATGCCTTTTTGAAGGTATTGCGAGTCGGTATAGAGGGTTACAATCGAAGGTGCAGCAAGCGATTCCAAGGCGCGAATGGCGGCTGTCAGTTCCATGCGGTTGTTGGTGCTATGCTTTTCTGAACCGGTGAGCACCTGTTCTCCTTGATCAAAACGCAGGATGGCTGCCCAGCCACCCGGCCCGGGGTTTGGATCACACGCTCCGTCCGTGTAGACGGTGACCGTAGGGGTTTCACTTTTCATAGTCTTTTGTGAGGACTTCTTCAAGGGTATCATCCAGCAGGCGCAGGATTTCGTGTGATTGCCCGGCCTGGGTTACGGGCTGGAACAGCTGCCATCCGGCATCGGAGAGGATGCTGCGGGCAACATGCCAGGAGGAATTGTTCGGCGCTGCCTGGGCGATGGGGATCCAGAGCAGTGATTCGGCCCACTGTGGGTGGTCCGCCTTGTAATCGGCCATATGCTGGATGGCCTGTGTGCTTGCAGGCCACATTCCAGCCGCCTTGGCCAGCCGGGAGAGGTTTTCAGGCTGCCTTATCCAGAGGGCAAACAACCAGGCAGCCATTTGTTGGCGCGAATCGCCTGAGAGGATGGCCAGGGAAATGCCACTGCTCAGGATGATCGGTTTGCCCTTGCCGCTTGGGAAAGGGATCATGGTCCAACCATCTTCAGACTCATTCCAAGCCATGGCGTCAGCCAGTTTGGAATGATGGGACAGCCCGGCAGAATAGAACAAGGCCTGGCGGGTGGCGAAATAGTATTCCGGATCGGGCAACCGGCTGAGCCAGGCACAACCGGATTCTTCCAGCCCATGAAGGTACTCGAAAGCATCCAGGGCGGGTTTTCCGGAGAAGGTGTATTTGGGATTGCCCAGGGAAGCGACATCCTGGAAACCAAAAACCTGAAACCAACTGAGGAGCGTTAGCGGGTCCGTGTCAATGATCCAGCCCCCGGTCCCATCGTTTCCCTTATTGTCATCGGAGAGATTGGCTGCAGCGGCTGCACAAGCCTGTTCCCTAAACTCGGCGGGTGTAGTGGGAGGTTGTTTGAAGCCCAATTCTTCTGCCCAGGTTGTGTTGGAATAGATCACCTGGGCATTTTGCAGGAGTGGCAGCCCGACCTGGTTTCCATTCACCTGGTTTTGCAGCCAGAAGGTCCGCGGGATGTCACCCATATCAACATTGGTAAGGCCCCGGGTTGGGTGGTCAGCATATTCTTTGAGGTTGACCAGAAGGCCCGGCTGTGATGACCAGGCGGAAAGGACCTCCAGCGGTGCTGCAGCCAGCCCGGGCAGGTCAGTGGTATCAACCGCATCTTTGACCTGCTCATACACAAAGCCAGCCGAGCCGGCGCCCAGAACGCGAACGGTAAAACCCCAGCGGTTGCTTTTATTAAAATCAGCCACCAGGTTTTCCAGGACGGTCTGGGCTTCTCCTCTAAAGGGATGAATGAATTCCAGGACAAGGCCGCCAAGTTCAGCATCTTTTACCTGCATACTCGGTGAAATTGTTGCAGAAGGAGTGGCTGTGTTGGAATTTGCAGTGGATGTGGGGTTGTGAATGGCCTTCGTGGCCGGGGATTCATACTCAGGTTGACTGGCGGCAGATTGTGTGCCAGCCGGCGATGGGTTGATCATGGGCGCCTGGCAGGATGTTGCCAGCAGGCCGATCTGGATAAAAAAGGCTGCGACTCTAATGGTGTACTTCATTATGATCAATCAAAATCCGTTGGAAGGTCGGGGTTTTTCAGATGGATGAAGAACCGTTCGATTTCTTCCCTGGTGGTCCGGGGCGTGGATAACGGGGGGAGGTTGTTCGGAGCAAAAAAATCGGCTCCACCTGTTTCGGCGCTGGTTGTGCCCTCCCCTCCAAGAAGATCGCAGAGAAAGAACATTTTATAAATATGAAACATGTATGGCGGGTGGCCGTGCAGGTTGCGATCGTAAAGCGCCAGGAGTTTGCGGGCCTTGACCTGGTAGCCTGATTCTTCCAGGACCTCCCTTTCGACGGACTGGCTGGGTGTTTCGTTAACATCCACCCAACCTCCCGGCAGAGTCCAGCCACCATCAGCCAATTCCTTAACCAGCAAGATACGACCTTTTTTGAATACCACCCCTCTGGCATCCAGTTTGGGTGTGGCATAGCCGGTTTCGTTTTCAAAGATGCCGGTTACCACGTCCGTTTGCCTCCCGGTATGGGCAGCCATAATCTCGGCAGCCACCTGTCGAACCTGATGGAAACGCTCGATATCAAATGGGTTTTGAGAGTAGGCCAGCCCATTTTGGGCGGTAGCCTGAAGCTGGCGGGCCCACTCAAGCCACCGTGGGATCATAGACTGGAATTGTACCAGAAGCCCATCATGTTCAGGGCATGGATATAATCAAACCATGCCTTTTCGATTTCAAGGAACAGGCGGGTTAGATCGCTTTTCGATAAACCCGGTACCGTTTGTAGATTATTCCGCCCATGCGTTCTGCCAGGGCGGGAGTACGGGGATTGTCGGTTGAGGTCAGCGAACAGTCGATCCACTGGTAGCCGCGAGCCCGGGCACGTTTGATCATTTCATCGAACAGGAGGATGACCAGACCGCTCCCCCAGTACTCCGGGGGGGAGAGGATGCTCTTTATGGTCAGGCAACGGGCGCGCCGGCGCAGCCTCCGCCAAAGGGCCAGGTAGTTCCATGGATAACGCAAACCGTTGACATGGATGAAGGCTTCGTTCAGGTTCGGAATGCCCGGCAGCCAGCCGACGGTCCGGTCACCTTCCTGGGCGAAAAGGATCAGTTCCGGGTCGGCGATCTTGCGGAAGGGAGCCAGGCTGTGATAGACCACCTCGCGTGGCCAGTCGCGGTGATCGGGCAAATGGGCAAGTGAACGGTTAAGCAGAATGTGAATTCGGTCCAGTTCGTCCTTCCAATGATCCAGGTCCGCAGGACGGATGCTGAAACGACCACGGGCGCGGACCACCGCGGCCATGCGCCCCACCTCCCGAAAAACGGGCTTGTCTTCAGAGATGTCCACGGCGTAGGCGATGTTATCGCCTCGGGCTGGTTGAAAACCATACCTCTCCATGAATTCATAATAATATGGGGGTGTATGACCACACATCAAGGGTGGAGGCCGGTCGCGGCCTTCAACAAGGATGCCGTAACTATCCTCGTAATCCAGGTTGAATGGCCCGGTAATGCTGTCCAGGCCCCGGGATGCCGCCCAATCGGCCGCCTGGGAAAGCAGGCATTGCATCACCTGGTAATCCCGGATGAAGTTGAAGAAGCCGAAAACACAGTCCCGTCGTCTCCGCTCCAGGTTGGCTTGTTGATCTTCGGCTGCACAGATGGTTCCGACCGGCTGGCTCCCGCACCAGGCGATGAAAAATTCGGCCACACCACGCTGAAAGAAAACCCCACGAGCAGGGTCGATACGCTGGCGCCAGTCCGGCAAGAGGGGCGGAACCCAGAGAGGGTCGCCTTGAAAGATCCGCCAGGGAAAGGTCAGGAAGATCTTCCGGTCGCGCCGGGAACGCACGGGACGGACGTCAATGCGATTCATGAAGTTTCAACCCCCCGGGCTTTTCGACGCGCTTCAAGTTCCTCCACAATTCGGCGGTGTTTTTCGCGACCCAGCGGGTACAGCGATGCGAACACGATACCGGTCACAAGGAGGAGGGCTGGGATTGGCCCAATGGAGAGGCGGATACCCAGCAGTGCGCTCGCCGGCTGAAAAGTGGCATTGGGCGAATAGCCGGTGGCTTCTAGGATGAGCAGGACCAGTGGAATGGTGATCGAAGAACCGATCTTGTTGGCCAGCATGATGAGACTGTAGAACATCCCTTCGTGGCGCTCGCCGGTTTGCCATTCATCCCACTCGATGGCATCCGGGATCATGGACCATGGAAGGACGTGCGCAGCGGAGACGCCAATGCCGGCCAACCCACACAGGCTGAAGATTAACACTGCTGGTGTGGCGGGACCGAGGGTGATAATGATGAGCTGGACGACCGCCCAGAAGGCAATACCGACGGCGTAAGCTTTGCGCTTGTTCCATTTTCGCGAGGCCCATTCCCAAAAGGGAAGGAAGGCGATCGCAGTAATAAAAATGGTTGCCATGATGGCATCGCTGATGGCTTCCTTTTTGAGGACGTACTTGATGAAATACAACAGGGTAACTTGAAGTATGTCAATGGAAAGCCAGGTGAAGAGATAGATGACAGCCCCAAAGATGAAGGGGCGGTTTTTGACTGCCGCCTTGAGGGATTCCCGTAGGGAGGGTTGTTCGAGGGAAGCATATTCCGGACGTTCGCGCGTGCCAAAAAATACAAAAATGAGCGGCACCGCGCTGATGACCGCAAACAGCAGGCCCATCTGGAACACCCGCGCAGCGTTCCCGGGGTTAAAGGCCCCAATGATCATCAGCGGTACCGTGAAGGCGACCAGACTGCAGAGTATGGAAAAGAACATCCGGTAGGAGGTGAGGGCAGTGCGCTCATCGTAGTTGGAGGTCAGCTCGGGGGTGAGGGCGAAATATGGCATATAGGCAAAGGTGGCTGCAGATTCAAACAGGACATAAGCAACTGCATAATACCCAGCCAACGCCAGGGGGCCGTGAAAGGGCGGACGGTACCACATGAGCGCGAAAAAACCGGCGAAGGGCAGGGCGCCAAACAGAAGGAACGGGCGCCGGCGGCCCCACCTTGTCCGGGTGCGGTCGGAAAGGTGGCCAATTATTGGGTCATTGATGTAATCCCAACTGCGGCCGATAAAAATGGCTGCAGCAGCCGTGCCGGGGGCGATACCAACAACATCAGTCAGAAAGATGGCAAAATAGGCGGCAATAATGGTAAGGGAAAGGCTGAAACCGGTATCGCCAAAACCGTATAACAATTTGGTGCGGCGGGAGAGTTGACCCTGCATTGGTTACCCTGATTGTTAAGATCAATAGTGAGGTTCAATTATTATATACTCCCAACCCACCGAAAAGTTACGGACATGGATGGCCGATTTTTCAGTCGTACATCGTTCTAGGGGTGGAATGCCCCCGCCTGTTTGAACCAAATTCCCCCTGCTGTAAGTCGGGATTCGCTGAAAAAATTTCCCGGTGGAAGTTGCAATTCCATCGGGCGGGTCTGGCTCAAGGAACCTGACAGTGGTCCAGAAGCCCTATGTAACAGTGCCTGGCAGGGTCCGGCCGAATGGGACAATAAAGCGGGCACCAGATCGTGCAATCAGCGTCATAGATCGGGTCGTGGCCTAAAGTGGTGCAGATGCCCGTCAGGCTGCCAAACGGCCACGGTGTGGCTGTGGGAACCACGGAGGGGGTATGGGTTGGGAGGGCTGTCGGTGTGGGCGGAGATGTTGCTTCGGGTATGGCTGTGGAATCCCCGACCAGGGTTGCATAACCGCCCCACAACCAGCAGATTTCCGTGCTGCCTGGAATGCGGATGACCCAATATTTCAAGGCTGAATTTTTGGCGACAACCTCTGCCTGCTGGCTGGTCAGCAGTGTGATGATGTTTGCAAAGTTCCTGCCTGGCCCCCTGCGGCAGTTGGTGTTGCCGCTGACGTTAACAAATGGACCGGGCGGGACAGGCGTTGAGGCAATGATCACCTGCGAGGCAGTGGGTGAAACGGTGGCCGTGGCGGTGGGCTGGGGAACCGATTGCTGGGTGGCGGTTAGCGTCAGCCCGGTGAAGATGTTGGCGGCGATCCGCGTACCCAGCATTTCCACCTCGACCGTGCTCGCTTCCTGCCCGGAGCGGGTCGTGAATGTGACCGGCAGACCGCAACCAATGAACAGAAGCAACGCCAGAATTGAAAAGCAGATGATTTGAACCTGGTTGAACTTCATGAGAAATTCCTTGAACCTTGCACCCATTATAGCCACTCCACCACAATTTCCAATATCCGATCCGGGATTTCAAGGACCGACATTGTCAGGATCTATGAAGCCCGAACAACATCGCGAACGTGGAATTCTATTGGTGTAAGTCTGGATCGCGGGGATCAGTAAACGCACCACCTGCCGAACCACCAGAGGACACCGATGAAATTGCTGGCGACACTGAGCAGGATGAGGATGACAAGGGGCCAGCGGACACGACTGCCGGCTCCAACCGCCAGCAGGACGATCAGTGGTACGGCAAAATCGAGCATGTATTTATAACCGAACTGCCAGGCGCCTGTATTGTAATAATTGGCGATCAGGGCGATGCCAAGAAGTACGGCAGCCCAGGAGCCCCAGACGAACGGCTGGCGTCTGAAGGATGCCGCCAGCCAGAACAGGGCAGGAGTAACCAGAAACATGCTCATCCCTTCAGCCTTCGGGATGAACAATCCGCATGCCGGCTCATATTCCGGGAGGTTAAAGAACATGACGCGGAGGTTGCGGGCAAGGAAGTGCGGGTGAAAGGTGCCGTAATCTTTTAGGTCACCGGCCATAAAATCGGCCACATTCTCGGTCAGGTAGCCAAAATCAAAAGGGTTGTTAAATCGAACCAGGTTGTAACCCAGGAGTGTGACGACCGCCAATGCAAGCGGTATTGCAGAAAGGACAGACCAGCGAAGGATCCACCCCCATGTGATCTTCCTGCCGCTTTCCCGGAGGTGTTGAACTGCAAAACCAAGCAGCAGAGGCCAGGCCATGAGGATGTTCGGTCGGGCGATCAGCCCCAGGCCGAGGGCAAACCCGGCCATCCACGCCGGCCTGCCGGTGGCTGCCAGCAAGGCGGCGATTGCCAGGAAAGTTACCGTTACGGTTTGGCTCATAAACCACATTTTGCCGACGATTGCCAGGTACCAATGAACCGTGCCAAAAGCAAACAAACCGGTCAGCCAAAGGTTCCCGGCTGTATTGAGGTGGGTCCAGCCGCGGTGGGCGATGATCTCCAGAAGACAAAATACCAGGGCTGCATTTAATGCACCGAAAAAAATGGAAAAGACGACCGTATTTAACGCCTGTAAACCGTACAACCTGACCACCGGTACCATCAAGGCTGCCACCAGGGGGGGATTGGCCACGTACCAGTGTCCCTCATGCAGGGTCAGGTCATGCGTTTGAGATGGTTCCTCAAGGTATAAGCGGCCATGTAACCAGGCATCTGCCAGTTCATTAAAGTACGCTTTTCCGGGGGTGTTCTGTCGTTCCATAAAAAAGGTGGTCCCCCTGTAAGCGAGGAACACAACGACATACACCATAAGCGCCAGCAGAAAAACGCGCAAGGCCCATTTGCCATGGACCACTTTTAACCACAAGGAAACAGACAGCAGCCCGGTGAGGAGTAGGGAAAGGAGCAAGGGAGAGTAGAACTGTTCAAGGTCGAAGTAGATGGAACAGACCAACGCCAGCAGAGCCGCCAGCAGGAGAATATGGAAAAAAAAGCGCAGCAGCGAGATGCGTGCCGGGGGTTCCCAGTAATGGTGCGGGTTCCAGAGCGAGCGAAAGCAAGCACGAAGGAGAGCCATCGTTTCAAGGATCAGGAGTGGGATCCAGAGGAACACACCTGCAGCCCGTTGGTAAACGGCTGTGAGCATTCCCAGGCTCTCGCCTTTGAACCAGATCGCCGGCAACAGGACCAGAGAAAACGCCAGGGCCAGACCCAGGAAGGTCAATGCCTTGGCAAACCTCTCGCCATTGGACAGCCATTGTCCCAACCATTCCAGGAAAGTGCGCTGCCAATGAGACGATCGAAGAGAAATGATTAGGGAAATCCAAAAAGCAAGTGCAAGCAGCAGAATGAGGGCAGCAAGAATCAGTCGGGGTAGAGAGAAACCCAACAGAACGGCATTCCGTTCCATGGAACCCAGGCGAAACATGAACAGCAATGCACCCGTGCCCTGGATGGCATTTAAAAAAAGGAAAGCGTTAAACCAACGATGGGTATGGCTGGCGGTGGTTTGCACGGGACAATTTTACCATTGGGGGTATGGCCCCCAAGTGGAACCCGGACAGGTTAAAAGTTCCCCTTGAAAGACCCACCACCTCCCTGAACGCTCCGGCACCAGGCCGGCGGGGATGCATTACCCCGTTCCGAACTGGCGGTCACCGGCATCACCCAGACCCGGTACGATGTATGCCTTCTCGTTTAGATGATCATCCACGGCTGCAAGGTGAATGGGAACATCCGGATGCTTGCCGTGAAGGAGGTTGATCCCTTCGGGGGCGCCAATCAGCCCGACGAACTTGATCTTTTGAGCCCCCCATTTTTTTAGTATGTCCACCGTGGCCACTGCCGAGCCCCCGGTTGCCAGCATGGGATCCAGGATCAGGCAAACCGACACGGTTGGGGCAACCGGAAGTTTGTTGTAGTATTGCACCGGTTTCAGGGTTCGTTCATCACGGTATAAACCAATATGCCAAACTTCAGCGGTGGGCATCAGCTCCCAGACACCTTCCACCATTCCGAGGCCGGAACGGAGGATGGGCACCAGGCCTATCTTTTCCACCAGTTCGTGGCCGGCAGCCGTTGCCAAAGGGGTTTGAACCTGGGTTTCCTCAACCATCAGGTCACTGGTGGCTTCATAAGCGATCAGGACGGCGATTTCCCGAACAAGTTCGCGGAATTTCTTGGGTTCGGTGTTGACCTTGCGCATGAGGGTCAGTTTATGTTTGACAAGCGGGTGGGTGGAGATGAACAGATTTTCCATGGTATCCTCATTGGATCAATTCCTTTCATTATACTCAATAGAACGCGAACCTGTGGATGAGCAACTTCGCACACATTCCTTCGAATGGGTTAAAATTGGTCTTGTTTGAAGTTCTGTGGTGATCTATGCAAAAACGATTGGTTGCCTTTATTTGTTTGCTCGTATTTCTGGTGGGTGGGAGAAGTGCGTCCGTCCAAGCCCAGGGTTTGCCAGGAGGTGAAGGGTATGCCGGCGACGTCATCTGTCTACCCGATGTTTACCTGGGGATCACCAATGATTGTCTTCCACTGGGGCCTTCCATCTTCCTGACCCAGATGGCCAGCAAGGGCATCCCATATCCGATCCTGCCCCTGCCGGCCAAAAAACCAGATGCGTCCTTAAACGAATTGTCGATCCGGTATGCCAAGTTGAATGTGGATGCAGGCGATCCAGTGGCCATTTACGGCAATGTGGCGGATGCCTCCACTGGCAACAACCCGCTGCGTTACCTGCCGCCCGGACCGCTCCGGTATGTTGCTTACACGGACAGGATGGACCTGGATGGAGGGCATTATGTTCAATTGCAAACCCGTGAGTGGGTGAGGGCATCGCCGGCCATTTTACCGGAATTCCGGGGGTTGTTGTTTCAACGGAATCCACCCAATTCCTTTGGCTGGATCGCAGAGCAATCTGTCTCGCGCTATGAACCCAGTTACCAAAGCCCGGAAACCGGGCACGTTCTGCCCAGGGAGCAGGTTGTGCAGGTATACGAATCCCGGATGGTCGGTCAGGTCGAGTGGTTCATGATCGGCCTGAATGAATGGGTGGAACAACGCTATATCCGGGTGGTAACCTTGAACACGAAGCCCCCGGAGGGGGTGGACAGTGACCGGTGGATAGAACTTAACCTGTTCCAACAAACACTCACCGTATACGAAAAAGGGCAGTTGCTCTTTGCCACGCTCATTGCCAGCGGTGTTGACCCCTATTTTACCCAGCCAGGCCTCTTCAAGATTTACGAAAAAAAACCGACCGAAACCATGACCGGGGCCTTCGCGGCTGACAAATCCGATTATTATTACCTCGAAGATGTGCCCTGGACCATGTATTTTGATCAGGCAAGGGCGGTGCACGGTGCATACTGGAGAGCGATGTTCGGCTACCCCCAATCGCATGGTTGTGTGAATATGTCCATTGGTGATTCGCACTGGTTGTATGACTGGGCCAGGGAGGGGGATTGGGTGTATGTCTGGGATCCGTCCGGCAGGACGCCTACAGACCCGGCTTTGTATACGGAAGGGGGAGCCTGAGACTTGTCCATGCCGGCATGAAACAACCAGGCAGGTATGGGTTGGATTATTATTACGGCAATGAAATCTGTTGCCGTTGCAGTTGGGGTAATTCTCCGCATGATGAGTATCTACCCTCATGATGTTGAAATGTTCAGCAATTGCAAGGATTAGCTCAGGAAGCATGGCATGCATGGAGCATCCATTGACATGATGGGCGGAAGATTGAACATCCAACGCAGTGGGGAACATGTGAAAAGGGGTTGAAACCGATGGGGGATGACTTTCTGGCAGGAAACAAAGAAAAATCCGCTGCAGCCCTGGGTTCTGTGATCGCGGCGGTTGGCCTGACGGGGTTCAAGATCATTGTTGGGTTGGCGACCGGTTCCCTGGGCATCCTGGCAGAGGCTGCACATTCGGCACTAGACCTGGTCGCGGCATTGGTTACCTTTTTGGCTGTGCGTTTGTCCGGTAAACCGGCTGATGAGGAGCATCCGTACGGCCACGGAAAGATCGAAAACCTGTCCGCATTGTTCGAAACCCTGCTGCTGCTGGCAACCTGTGGTTGGATCATCTATGAGGCTGTGGTTCGCCTCTTCTTCAAACCCATGGAAATTGAAGTTTCCATTTGGGCCTTTGTAGTGATGGCAACTTCCATCATTGTGGATTATTCCCGTTCACAGTCCCTCTATCGAGCAGCCCGCAAATACAACAGCCAGGCTTTGGAGGCGGATGCGCTGCATTTCAGCACTGATATCTGGAGTTCCAGCGTGGTCATTCTGGGACTGGGTTGTGTTCTGCTGGCACGGAAATTCCCGGCGCTGGCCTTCCTTAAGCAAGCCGACACGCTTGCTGCTCTTGTTGTTGCATTCATCGTGATCTATGTCAGTTACCAACTCGGAGCGAGGACGATCCACGGTTTGCTGGACACTGCCCCAAAAGGGCTGGCAGAACGGATCATCGACGCTGTGGAACAATTGCCGGGGGTGGTTGACGTTCACAATTTACGGATCCGTTCTTCGGGACCTCACCAGTTCGTGGATGCTCATATCCTGGTTGATGGCGGGATTGCCCTGTACGATGCACATGCCATAACAGAAGCCGTAGAGGAACGGATACGGCAGATTTCTCCCGGGGCAGATGTGACCGTGCACCCAGAGCCGGTGAGCCCCTTCAGCGAAGACCCGGAAGAAATCGTCCGCCTGCAGGAGGCTGTGTCCCTCATCCCCGGTGTGATCGATTGCCACAACATTCACCTGCATTACGCGGACATGCGCCCAAACATCACAGCCCATATCCTGGTGGAAGGAAGCATGAGCCTGAATGCCGTGCATGACCTGACCGAGGAGATTGAAAAGGTCATGCTGGGAATTATTCCTGGAGCAGAAATCAACATCCACCCGGAACCATCCGGGAAGGGATAATACCTCGACCTTAATCGCCAACAGGCGGAATGGTCTGATGGATGCGCCATGCAACCAGCAGCGAACAACGGTGTTAATATTAACCGCAAGGCGGATTGCCCTTGTGCGGGTCAACACCTGGTCGTATGAGGATCATTAATGAACAAGATTGCCATTATCACTGATACTGATTCAAGCCTTCCAGCCGAAGTGGCAGCCCGGAATCACATCACCCAGGTTCCGATCCTGGTTCAATTTGGCGAGAAGAGTTTCGCCACCGGGGTGGAAATTGACGATCGAACGCTCTTTGAACGAATTGACCGGGAAGGCAGACTGCCCTCCACGGCTGCTCCATCGCCCGGAGCATTTGTGGACGCATACCGCAGGGAGTTCAATGCCGGAGCGGAATCCATTATTTGCATCACCATCAGCAGTGTGATGAGCGCCGTATTCAATTCGGCCAGAATGGCCTGCGAAAGTTTTCCTGGACGGGAGATCACGGTGGTGGACAGCCAGGCATTATCCCTGGCCGAGGGCTTCATGGCCCTGGCTGCGGCTGACGCAGTAAAAAAAGGAAGCACTCACAGTGAAGTTGTGGAACTAGTTCAATCCATGGCCCCCAGAAGTCAACTGTATGGAGCCCTGCCCACACTCAAGTACCTGGCAATGAGCGGACGGGTGGGGAAACTGGCAGCCGGCATGGCGAACCTTTTGAGCATACACCCGATATTGACCTGCCGCAATGGAAAGTTGGAATTATTGGAGAAGGTTCGCACCCACAAGATGGCAATACAGCGCCTTGTTGACCTTTGTGTTGAGGCGGTTGGAGATCGGGAAATTGAGAAAATCGGGTTCGTTCACGTGAACAACCCGAAGGGGGCTGCCGATATTGCTGCCAGGCTGTCGGCGGTGTTGACGTTCCCCGCCGACCCACTAACTGCCGAATTTACCGCCGGTCTGAGTGTTCACACCGGAAGTGGAATGGTCGGTGTGGCTTTGATCACCCGGGGTTGATTTCCTGTTTATCCGGGAATTAACAGGACCCTGACGGCAGCCCGGCAGGGTTATTTGATTCGTAATATTTCACCGGCCAGCATCTCGATGATGCCCAGGACGGCGGAATTGTCCAGGTCTCCCATTCCCAATTGGACCATGCTGTTGAACAGTTGGGTTTCAACGGCAGCGGCAGGAAGTGGAATGCCGTATTCCTGTGCCGTTTCCATGACGATATTCATGTCTTTGGCCATCATGCGGGCTTTGAAACCCGGGTTGCGATTGCCGCTGAAAAGCCGGGGGGGTTTTACGTCGAGAGTCCAGCACTGGGCGGCTCCGCCGCGAATTGCCTCGATCACCTTCTGTGGGTCTGCTCCGGCTTTCTGGGCAAATACAAGCAGTTCCCCCATTCCAACCATTTGAGCTGCCACCATGATCTGATTGGCAGCCTTGGCAATTTGCCCCGAACCGGAATCGCCAACATGTGTGATTGTCCTGCCCATTGCGGCCAGGATCGGGCGCACCTTTTCCAGCACTTCTGCAGGACCGCCGACCATGATGGTCAGCGTCCCATCCCGGGCGCCAATATCCCCTCCACTGACAGGGGCGTCCAGGCTGGCCACTCCCTTTTCTGCCAGCCGTTGGGCGATTCTGCGGGCAGTGGCGGGTTTGATGGTCGAATTGTCCACGTGAATCAACCCCGGGTGGGCACCCTCGAGGATTCCGCCCGGTCCCAGGACCACCTGCTCCACATCAGGAGAATCCGGGACATTGGTAAAAACCACGTCCACCTGGGAGGCCACATCAGCCGGAGAAGTGCCCGCCGTGGCCCCCTCTTTTACCAGTTCCTCAACCGCTGGAAGGCTGCGATTGTAAACCACCGCCGTGTAACCGGCTTTCATGATGTTCCTGGCCATGGCCTTGCCCATGATGCCTAATCCGATGTACCCTACCTTCATATTATCGATGCAAACCTCCGTTTTATTAAGAAATGCAGCCGGTTAAGGGACTTTCTCAGTGTCAGGTGGCGGCTCGTCATTAAGGTCGTTAATGAGGCCCAGGTTGAGAGCTTCTTCATACGAAAATGTGTCCGGACTGGATGTTTCTTCTGGTTCGGGTGACACCACCTGCTGTTCGGGGTGTGTTGCGGTCTGTGGCTCGGCCTTATCCTGGGAAAGGGTTGTATCCGGAATGATTTCGGGCCACGCTTCCGGTTGCCTTTCCGCTTGCTCCTCGAGCTGGGTTAGCGGCATGGACGGTACCGACGGACCGGAAAGAGGTCCCATGACATGACGCAGGCAGGCAATTAGCCGTGGGCGCATCTCGAGGATGCGGGTACATGCCCGGTTGTACTCCCGCACGCCCATCATTCCGCGGATTGCAACGAACAAAGTCGCCTTGCTAAGGGGCATGGCCAGCAGGCTGTACTCGGGACCGCGCCAGGAAAGCAGGCATTCGCTCTTCTCGGTCCCGCCTCCGGTTAGTTGGTTGGCGCGAAGAGCCGCGGCAAAGGCAGCCTGCAATTGGGGGATCCAAACCAAATCAAAGGAAACGATGGGCAGGTCGCCATCCGCAGCGGTCACCCCGCCTTGTTCGTCAAACAGAAGGGCGGAGAGTGCACCCAGGTCATTCCGCAGGACAGCCAAAAGGTCGGGGATGGAGGCACCGCCCGGAATGGTGCTGGCGGGCTCTGATGCCGGGACCCCGGTTGGCTCGAGGCTGGCCATGACCGCTTCAAAAAAGGAGGCTGGAAGAGGAATGTGAAAAACGCCCTGCAGGTTCATCCCGTGCGCTGTTTCGTCCAGGCTGGCATCCTTGCCATCGGTGATAATAATGACGTTCACCCCCTTGATGTGGATGCGCAGGTTGGTCACCATATCCAGCCCGGCCATCCCCCGATAGCGGATATCGGCAATAACCAGGTCTGGTCGCCACTGCGAGGCCTCTTTAAGCGCCTCTTGGGCGGATGGAATCACAACGATTTCCAGATCTTCCGAATATTTAAGCAGGTCCATTCGTAAACGCCTGCCAAGATCCAGGGCGTTGTCAATGATCATGATCTGGTTCATGGAATTACCCTCTCACTTCCATATGATGAACCCATTCCTTAAACCATTTTACAACAAAATGGGATTTGGAGAGGCGCGAGGCATGGAACATGGGGGTTCCGGGGGTGTTTTCAGGCAAGCCAGCAGGCAACGCAGTGCCCCGGGGTTTTTTCCAGAAATGGCGGTTCTTCGAGGCTGCATTGTTTGATCGCTATCGGGCAGCGCGGGTGGAAACGGCAGCCTGAGGGTGGGTTGAGCGGGCTTGGCACATCCCCCTTGAGGATGATCCGTTCCCGTTTTAACCTGGGGTTTGGGATGGGAATGGCGCTCATGAGGGCCCGGGTATATGGGTGTTTTGGGTCCCGGTAAAGTTCGACCTTGTCCGCCAGTTCAACCATTTTTCCCAGGTACATGACCGCGACCCTGTCTGAAATGTGTTCGACAACACTCAGGTTGTGGGCAATAAAGAGATAGGTCAGATGCAGTTCGAGTTGCAGGTCTTTGAGTATGTTGAGGACCTGGGATTGGATGGATACATCCAGCGCGGAAACCGGCTCATCACAAACGATGAACTCGGGCTGCAAAGCCAAAGCCCTGGCGATGCCAATGCGCTGGCGCTGGCCTCCTGAAAATTCGTGAGGGTAGCGCCGGGCATGGTAATCTTCCAGGCCAACCTTCTTAAGCATGCGAATGACCATGTCGAACCGTTCAGAAGGTGTGCCGATCCGGTGGATATTCAAGCCTTCAATGACGGATTCTCCAATGGGAACGCGGGGATCCAGTGAACCATACGGGTCCTGGAAGATGATCTGCATATTCCGGCGCATTGCTTTCATTTGCGCCCTGGGGAGGGTGAAGATGTCCTTCCCGTCCAGAAATACCTTCCCGCCGGTAGGTTCTGTGAGGCGAAGCATGGTCCTGCCAATGGTCGATTTTCCACACCCGGATTCGCCGACCAGGCCAAGAGTTTCCCCCTTGCGAATGGTGAAACTGACATCATCGACAGCCTGCACCCAGGCCCGAATGGTTTTCAGCACTCCGCCGCGGACAGGGAAATATTTTTTCAAGTGTTCCACCCGAATCAGGTCCGAATTCAAATTCTGCCCCGGCTTTTCCATAGAATTTCCTTTTTCCATTGCGGTATCAGGGTCTTTCATTTGGTTTTAGTGGTGCCGGAGTCGATCCATTCGGCTGGTAAAGCCAGCAGCGGACGGAATGGCCGGGAGTCATTTCTACAAGATCAGGTTCAACCTGGGTACATACCGTCAGGTTGTACTTTTCACGCTGCAGGCAGCGTGGGGCGAAACGACAGCCTGGCGGAAGATTGATGAGGTTGGGAACGCTGCCCGGAATGACGTCCAGGTAGTCCTGCACTTTGCCGAGCACCGGGATGGAGCCAATAAGGCCCTGGGTGTAGGGGTGCATTGGCTGGTCAAACAGTGGGTCTGCATCGGCCTGTTCAATGATCTTCCCGGCATACATGACCGCAATACGGTCGGCCATTTCTGCAACCACACCAAGGTCGTGGGTGATCAGGATGATTGAGGTGCCCAGTTTTTCCTGCAGACCGCGCATCAGGTCGAGGATCTGAGCCTGGATGGTAACATCCAGGGCAGTGGTTGGTTCATCTGCAATGAGAAGTTTGGGCTTTAACGCCAGTGCCATGGCAATCATGACTCTTTGTGCCTGGCCACCGGACATCTCGTGCGGATAGGCGTGTGCCTTGCTGGCTGCATCCGGGATGCCCACCAATTTAAACAGTTCCACGGCTTCTTTCCAGGCTTGTTTCTCAGGGGTCTTTTCGTGGATCTGGAACACTTCAGCGACCTGGTCTGCCACCCGATAGACCGGGTTGAGGCTGGTTTGTGGCTGTTGAAAGATCATCGAGATCAGCGCGCCTCGAATGTCCACCATCTCGCTTTCGGACAACTTCAAGAGGTCCCGTCCTTCAAAGAGGACCCGTCCATCGACGATTTTTCCCGGGTAGGAGACCAATCGCAGGATGGAGAAGGAGGTGATGCTTTTGCCACAACCCGATTCCCCCACCAGGCCGAGGACTTCACCCGGACGGACGGTGAAATCCACACCATCTACAGCCTTGACGACCCCCTCTTCCGTATAAAAATAGGTTTTCAGGTTTTGTACTTCAAGGAGGTTTCCAGGAGGTTCCTTGTTCACTTGCTCCTCAGATCGATTTTTAGACTGGGGTTGGCGTCAATATCCTTGCCATGCAGTTCCCGCTTGAATATTAACGGCCCTTTCATCAGCGATTAGAGAGGAACTTGGCTGAACCCTCCCGGCAGATGAATGAAGGGAATATAGCATAATCAATCAGGTGCGTCAAGAAAAGGCCTTCAGGATGTGATACTTGATGGGGGAGGGGAAGAGGCTGGTTGACGGAAAGAAGCGGGTGTGGCTAGAGATATTCTCTGAGGTGCCGGCTGCGGGTGGGATGGCGAAGTTTGCGCAAGGCCTTGGCTTCGATCTGGCGGATGCGCTCACGGGTGACGTTGAAGTAACGGCTGACCTCCTCCAACGTGTGGTCCTTGCCATCGATCAAGCCGAACCGCAACTCGAGCACCTGGCGCTCACGCTCGGAAAGGGCAGCCAGGGCATTTTGAACCTGGTCGTGAAGCATTTCCCTGGCGGCTGCATCCATTGGCTCAAGGGCGCCATCATCTTCAATGAAATCCCCCAACTGGCTAGATTCTTCATCGCCCACCGGTCGCTCAAGGGAGACCGGCTCTTCGGCGGATTGAAGGATGCTTTGGATTTTGCCAACTGCTGCGAGAAGGTTGCGGTGTACGTCCGGGTTGAGCGGGGTGCCGTTCTTTTTTGATTCGTTTACCGCCTGGATATCCTCCTCGCTCAGGAGATCGGACTTTAAGGTCAATTCCTCGATGGTCGGTTCCCGGCCAAGGCTTTGAATCATTGAGCGCTGGATGCGGAGCAGGCGGGTGATGGCTTCGAAGAGGTGGACCGGGATCCGGATGGTCCGGGCCTGCTCGGCTATGTACCGGCTGATGGACTGGCGTATCCACCAGGTGGCATAGGTGCTGAACTTGAACCCGCGGGTTGGGTCGAACTTGGAGACCGCCCTCAGCAAACCAAGATTCCCCTCCTGAATGAGGTCCAGGAAGGAAATCCCGCGGCCCAGGTAGCGCTTGGCGATGCTGACCACCAGGCGAAGGTTGGCCCGGATGATCGTTTGATGTGCTTCCACGGCCCGCCAGCGGATTGCATCCAGCTCGGCGACAAGGACTTCATCGGCCGGCATTCGGCGCTTGAAGAACCCCAATGATGGCAGTTTCTGCGCGTCATTCTTCTGCACCCGGTCCAGGATGACTTCGGCAGCCGCGGGAGGAAGCATGTATAGGCACAAGAAGGCTCCAATTGCCTGGCGGGCGATCTCATCCCAGGGAAGACCCTTGGCCCATTGCCCTTTGTCCAGGAAGGAGCGAAGGTAGGATGGCAGGTCGGCACACCAATGATTGCGCAGCATTTGGGCTTCGCTGAGTGTAAGTGCCAGGTCAGGCATGACCCCTTCATTCAACCGGGAAGTCAGGACCTGGAGGGATTTCCAGTATTGCAACAAGTCCTGGTACATGATGATGAAGACTTCCCTGCTCTGTTGCTGCCTGTTCTTAAGGTTTTCCGCCTGTTCATCGCCCTCCCGCTGCGCAGCTGGGGTCAAACTGGGGGCTTCCAATGGAACATCCCGCTGCCTCGCACCTTTTTTGGAGGAGACCCGCATCTCGTAACTGCAAAGCAACCGTTCGGCCCTGATGCGGGCTGCCAGGCGAAATTCACTGTCGGCGTCCAACAGGTTGATCTGTCCGATTTCCTTGAGGTAGAGGCGTACCGGGTCCTCCGATAACTCAACGGACAGGCTGGGGATCTCGAGCAGTGCGAGTGGATCCTCGGCGATATCGATCAATTCCTCTCCCGGCTGGATGAGTTGGGACTCTTCCGGTTCTTCCATATCCAGTGTTTCGTCCACCAGAGAAAATGGCGCCTGTTTGGGCTGGGGTTGCGGCGACTTTTTGGCGCGCCCCGTTAATGTAGGCTCCTCTGCAGAAGCATCCCCGCTGGAAGCGATTTGCGCCAGCCTGGAATCGATGAAAACCCCTTTCCCGGAGGTGGTTTGCCTTGTGATAGACGGTTTTCTGGACGCCATATATTAACTATACCATACTCGTATTATGCATCCCAAGGCGGACGTCCCAGCGCCTGGTTGATGCGGGACAGGGTCTTCGTGTACTGAAGGACCATTTCCTGGAAGCCTTCCAACTGGCCTCCACCCTGTTGCTGCAGGTCTTCCTGCAAGAAATGCAACTGGGTGATGCCGGCCGAAATGCGGACCTGCCTGAGGCGCATGATGGACCGGGCAAGGTCCTGGACGAGATCCACCCCGTCCGGGTCGCCTTTTGGGAGTGGCTGAAGCAGCTGGCGGGCAATATCCTGCAGGAATACCGGGATTTCGCGGCCCAGGTATTGGTGAGGGTCCAGTTCATCCTGCTCCAGGGACATGATCAACAGCCTGGCGATCGACTGGTGGCTGGCGAGGTCAAAGTCATCGGGGGAGAAACGGTTTAATCCAGCCTGCTGAAGAATGCGGTCAAGTGAGTACAGGGCATCCGGCTGGCGCAGGAGCAGGTGGAGGGAATGCTGTTCGAGCATCATGGACAGGTTGGCCGGCCCACTGGCCAGGGCGGCAGCAGCCTGGGCAGGAGACGGGGAGGGCGTGTTTTCGGGTGTTGCCGCCCGACCTCGACGGGGCCTGGCCGGTGCAGGTCGGGAGGAAACCAGGGCGCGTTCATCCACCTTGAGGAGGCGGGCAAGCCTTTGGCGGTAGCCTTCACGTTCCACCTGGTTGGGCACATCCTCCACCAGGGGCAGAACCCGGGCGGCAATTTCGCTCTTGATCTTTGGGTCTTCCAGATCCCTGCCTGCGGCCAGGGTCTCCATGACGTGCAGCACGATTGGTTTTGCCGTGGCGAGGATGTCCTTCCATTCACCCGGGTCGCGCAGGACAACTTCATCGGGATCCATGCCCGGGGGCAGGCTGGTGACCCGCAGGTCCGCCTGCAGGCGTGTTTCGGAACTTAACAGGCCGCGTGCGTCGAAAAGCCCGCCAGCCCCGGCATCGATCTCGACTGTCCGGTCCATGGCCTGCCGGGCCACCTCGAGGCCGCGTAGGGTTGCGCTGGCGCCGGCGGCATCGGCGTCGAGGGCCAGCACGATGCTGCGGGTGAACCGCTTGAGTTGGCGAAGCTGGTCCTCGGTGAGGGCCGTTCCCATGGGCGAGACGGTGTTGGTAAAACCAGCCTGGTGGAGCAGGATGACATCCATGTACCCTTCAACGATGACGGCCTGGGCCTGCTGGCGGATGGATTTCCTGGCCAGGTTAAGTCCGTACAACAGGTGGCCTTTTTCGAACAACCGGGTCTGAGGCGAGTTGAGGAACTTGGGCACATCATCCGGGTCGAGGATGCGGGCGCCGAAGCCGGCCATGCGGCCCTGGACATCGCGGATGGGAAACATGATGCGGTTGCGGAAGCGGTCGTAGTGGCCGCCCCCCTCCTGGCGCTGGCTGACCAGCCCGGCGGCGAGCAGCCCTTCGAGGGGAATGCCTTTCCCGGCCAGGAACGTTGTGGCTGCCTCCCAATCGTTGGGGGCGTAACCCAGTTCAAAGGTATCGATGGTGGAGGAAGTGAGGCCGCGGCGCTGCAGGAACTCCAGCGCCGGCTTGCCGGCGCCGGTCTGCAGCAAATGGTGGCGGTAGAAATGGACTGCCTGCTCCAAAATGTCCGCCAATCGGGCGGCTTGTTCATCCTGCTCCAGTTTTTCCTTTGTTGGGGCTTCCAGTTGCACCCCCGCCCGCCTGGCGAGGTGTTCCAGGGCTTCGGGAAAATCCCAGCCCTCCTTTTTCATGACGAACTTGAAGATGTCGCCCCCTTCATTGCACTGGCCAAAGCAGCGCCAGGTGCCGGAATCCGGAAATACGGCAAAGGCGGGGGTGCGCCGGTTGTCGTGAAAGGGGCAGAAGCCCGTATAGTTCTTGCCGGACCGGCGGAGTTTAACGGTTTCGGACACCAGGTCAACAATATCGACGCGCGCCTTGATCTCGTCGATGACGGTCATGTTTTCACCCAAGGGGTTGTATTTGAGAATGCCATTTCAGGATGATTGTATACCATTTCCCGGGGCATGACCCAGAGCGGCAGGGAAACGATCTATAGCACGGTGGCCATCCCCCAGCTGGGGTGCCTGTGTGCCCGACAGGACTCCCTGCCTGGCATGGCGCCAGGCGGGCCTACTTTTCTTCTGCCAACCAGTTGAGAAGGTTAAAGGGGTCGAATGAACGGAAGGTGCCGGAGACACGCCACAAACAATAGGCCGCCATTTCATCGGTAGTGGCGGAAGGGTCGTAGTGGGCCATGCTTGCAAGGCGGGCGCCCGCGGGCCCGGTGCGCATTTCCAGGTGCAAATGGGGGTTGAGGGCATTGCCGCTGTTACCCACACTGCCAAGAGGCAGGCCGCAGCCGACCCGCTCCTCCACGGACAGGTCCATCACGGAGGCTAGGTGGGCGTACAGGGTGTAGATGGAAGGCTGCGTGGGGTCCAGGTCCGGCACCTCCACCGGCGGGCAGGTAAGGGCCGGGTCCGGCTGCCAGGAAGGGCCGGCGCCCGGCAGGGAAAGGGCGGCCAACCGTTCGGGGGGGAAGGCAGCCAGGGATGTTTCGACCAGGATGGCCGTTCCATAGGGAAAACGATCGTGAAAAATGGATGCCACCGTGCCCTCCAGCACGGAATCCACCCGAGTGCCCTGGAGGGCGATGGCACCGGGTTGCTGCAATTCCGCCAGGTCCACCCCGTGGTGGGGGTTGTCCGAGCCCGGAGACGGCGGCTGGTAGGGATTGACCACTCCCTCCCGCAGGGTCTGGAGGGAAAACCCGTGCAGTGGTGAACAGATCTCCACGTTTGGCAGGATGGGTTCTGCAGGGGGCGTGGAGGTATCCTTAACCCGGGTGGGCCCGGGGGGAAGTGGGGATGTGGGAAGGACCGGCGGGGTGTTCGTTGCCGGAGCAGGTGTGCCCTGCCCGGGTGAACAGGCCGTGCCGAGGAGGAGGAGGAATACGCAGAGCCGGAGTACGGTTCTTTCCATAATGTAAGGTGATTTTACCCCGCGAATGGAAAACCGGACGGCGTGGAGGAATCCATTACAATAGGGAACATGCCTGGCCTGAACCTGAAACCGCCTGGAGGAGCCTGCAGGGCCCATGGCCGGCTGGCGACCCTTGTTCCGCTCCTGGTGCTCTTCACCCTCCTGCCAATGGCCTCCGGCGGGTGCACACCGGCCGGAAGCACCGCGGCTGCCAGCTCTGCGCCTTCGCAAGCGCCCAGCCAAACCCCGCAACCGACGTCCACCACCCCGCCAACCGGTATCCCCAGCGCCACAGCGACCCCCGAACCCACCGGCTGCCTGAAGCCCCCGGAGGATTACGAGGTGGTCGAGGTCAACGGATGGAAGCTGAACCGGCGGACCCTTGCCATGCTGCAGCATGCAGCCGGGCTGTATGGAGGCGAACTGGAGATCACCGGTTACGCCATCACCCAGGGCAGTTACCACGACAACGGCGCAGCCAGTTTCGGGACGCACCTGGGCGGGGGGGCGGTGGACCTCTCGGTCATGCGGCGCGGCACCTACACCGTGCTGTACGATGACATTCCGCCGCTCATCCGCGCCCTGAGGGCGGCCGGTTTTGCCGCCTGGCTGCGCGACCTGGACGAACTGTACCCCGGTTCGCCGATCCACATCCACGCCATTGCCATCGGCGACCGGGACCTCTCGGAGGCTGCCAGGGATCAACTCGGCGGACCTTACGGCTATTTCCGCGGGTACAATGGCATCCCGGTCCCCAACGGGAGGCCGATCCCGGACCGGCATGGCGGGCCGCTGGTCTGTCAGTGGATGGTGGAGATGGGGTATGCCGATCTCCGGTTAGGCACGGAGGCTGCTGCCGTTGATGAAGTGTCGATTATAAACACAAACAGTGCCCCGGCGAAATGAACAAACACGGGCGATTCGCCCGCTGTGGGGGTGGGTGGTGCCTGGTAAATCATCCCCGGGTGTCAGGGGCAGCCAAGAGCGCTTCCAATTTCTTCTTGGATGGCCAGGTCCGCCGGGCTGGCGGGGACAGCGACCGCCAGTTGTTGCCATCGGCGGCAGAGCATCTCCCTGTAGCGGTTATCGTAATTGAAACCGTCCAGGGCAAGTTGGCCGGCATCCTCCCAGCGGCCGGTGCGGGCATAGGCTTCAATGAACGGAAGCCACTCGAAGGGGTTGTTGGAGCCAGGAGAGGCGGGTGAATAGCCGGCATCCCGCGCCTGGTCACCCAGGCTGGCAGCCGACTGCCAATCTCCGAACTGGCGGGCCAGGTCGGCTTTCTCGAAAAAATAACACCAGGAAGATGCTGATTCAGGGCCGAACAGGTCTTCTGATGGTTGCCAGCCAGGGGGTGCAACCGTCTGGATGCGCCCGGTGTTGGAGATCGCAGCCCATTTTTTTAGCAGGGGGGAGATATCCGGGTTGTCATCGTCATGCGGCCCCAGCACCCAAAGGCAATTCTGCTTTTCCCCACCGTTTGCCAGCACGATGGAATCGTCCGTGGAACCATCGAATACCCACACACGAAAATTGGTGTGCAGTGATGCGGCGCCAGCCTGCGGGTTACGGGTTTCGTAGCGCGGTCGGATTGAGTAGATCCAATAGGGAAGAGCCCTGCCGGCGGCAGGGCTGGGAGGGTAGAGCAGGTTCACAGCCGAGGCGGTCGGAAAGATGCCCTGGAAGGGAAAGATGACCTCCTCGATGAGCAGGGCAGTGCCGGGTTGGAGCATCGGCGCCCGCCAGGAAAGTTGCCGGTAGAAACGCTGTTGCTGGATGGTCAGCCAGCGGTATTCATTGCTGTTGCGGACTTGGAAGCCGGACATCAATCCCACCAAGATCGCCAGCAGGATGAGTTTGTTCTGTGTACTGGATGTCATCCAATCAATGATCGCTGCTCCCAGAATGGCCAGGCCGAACATGGAGGGGAGGGCAAACCGGTCCGCATGGTAACTGTCCGGCAAGGTGGTCATGGAATGATCGAGAATCCACAGGGGGAAGAATCCAAGCACCAGGATCAGCAAACCCAGGGGAGCAGCCTGCTTCCACCAAAGGAAAGGCATTTCAGACCATACGAGGGAAGGAAAGACCCGGGTTAGGTAAACAACCATGAGGAGCGCAACGAGGAAGACTGTGGCTGTGGAAAGAAGGATGGATGGGTTAAGTACGTTCAATTGCAAATTAAAGATCTTCAGCAGAGAACCGAAGGTCACATCGTACAGGTCGGAGGTGATGTGCCCGGCAAGACGCAGTATCGTTCCTCCCGGGGCTGCTGCAAGGCCGATGGCCAAAGCCGGAGACTTGAGGTCTCCTACAGCAAAGCCCATAACGACCACTCTCCAGACGACGAAGAGAATCAGGATCAGGAGGTAGGGCAGCCAGAGTTTCATCGTCCTGGTGAACCGCTGAATCCGGCCTGGTTTTGGACGGGGTTGGGAGGTGAGCATCCACAGGAGGATAGGCCGGATGAGTTCAGTGCCCAGGAAAAACTCGGTGATGCTGAAATGCAGCAACTGAAAGAGAAGCCCCAAGGCGGTGAAGAGGAAGTGCCTGCGGGTTTGCCGGACAGAAATTGTCATGAACAGCAGCGACAGTAAAAAGAGCAGGTATTGGGTCCAGTGTTGGGAATAGGCGACGGATATTGGCTGCTGTGTAAAGACCGGCAGCACACAGAAGATGAGCGAGGCCATGAAGGCCTGGGCATGGTTCTTTGGCCAGAGCGCGATCAGGAGGGTGCCCAAGGCAAGTGCCGACAGCCAGCGCAACAGGATGCAAAGCGCCTGCCAGCGCCAGTTTGCATCCCCCATGACTGGCATGTAAAGGATGTGGGTCCAGGCGGAGAAAGGCCGGTCACTGAAGTACAGCCAAAAGGAACCGGTGCCGTTGAGGTGGCGGTTGAGCAGTTGGGCCCAGTCATCCCAGTAAAAGCCAAGGCGGAAGAGGAAGGGCGCAAAGGTGACCAACAGGAGGGCCAGCGGCACCAGCGGAATACTAATGATTTTGGACCTGCTCATGAGTATGCAGATTGCTCCTGAAGGCTGTTCCCTTGAATAAGGGATTTGTTTTTTAATTATTATATTGGCAGTTGGCAGGATTGGTCAAAACCAAGTGGAGGTCAAAATCGGGACTTGGCGGAGGGAGGTGGCTGCCAGCAACCATTATGGATGCCCATTTGCGATTGTCAATCGGCACCCAGGCAGATAAAACTGTGCATAGATAATTGCACAGATGCTGGAAACCCGGGCATTCATGCGAAACCCGAAGCCATGGGGAGGGCCCCGGGTCGACCACCCTGTTTCATTAAGTGTGAAGATTTTGTATAATGGGATCAACGATCGGAACAGATACCCCTCAACGATGCTGTCAACCAAACAATTATGCTCTTGGGAAGGGGGGACAAAATGACCTTTCGAATGAAACCATTGCTGCTCTCCTTGCTGGCCCTGGCGCTGGCAGGGGGGTGCAATTTGCAATTCCGGGGGCCGGAGAGTGCCCCGGCCGAACAGCCCGTGGATATGGCCACTGAGGTGCCAGCCCCGGCAATGACGCCGACCTTGCCGCCGGAGCCGGTCGATGAGCCCATCCGGCACGTGACCTTTCCCAGCAGTTCCAGCCTGAAACCGAGCACCATCCACGACCATGTGTGCAAGGATTTCGCCGGACAAAAGCGGGCATATGCCGGTGATGAGTTCGTCAACGGGCGGCTGGAACGGCCCTTCACGCAGGACATGGAATACCTGCCGTTCCTGGATATTGTGGATGCCACACTGGCGAGGGAAAAGGACTTCCTGTATTTCACCTTGGCCATGGTGGCCCCGCCGGAGGAGTTTGCCGGCGGACCGGTGATGTACGGCATTGAAATGGACGAGGATTTTGACGGGCGGGGGGATTACCTGCTGCTGACCTTCACGCCGCCAGGCCGCGAATGGACGCAGGATGGCGTCCAGGTGTGGATGGACGGGGACGATTCGGTGGGCGGGGTGACCCCGGTACGGAGTGACCCGCCCTTCGGGGGCGGGAACGGTTATGAGACGCTGGTGTTCGACGCCGGCAGGGCGGCGGACCCGGACCTGGCCTGGTCGCGGCTGGACCCGGACGACGACACGCGCATCAACCTGGCGCTGAAACTCTCCCTGTTTGGCGGCGACCAGGTGTTCACCTGGGGCGCCTTCGTGGACGGGGCGATCCGCGACCCGGGGGCGTTTGACCTGAACGACCGCTTCAGCATCGAGGATGCCGGCTCGGCGTTGAAGGAGAGCGAGTACTACCCGTTGAAGAACTTCTACGCCTTTGACAACACCTGCCGGGCTGCCTCGGGGTACGTGTCCCAGGGCGGCGAGCCGGGGATCTGCCCGGTATTCCAGCCCAAGATCGAGGAGGAGGCGCCGGGGAGAAATTGTAGATGTACTGCCTGGAGCGGGAGCTCTCCTACCCATGTAGGATCACGTGTTTGTTTAACCTGGGTATGTAATTAAGAAAAATAGCCACACCTCCGCTGCGGGACAAGGGCTGCGGGGC
This sequence comes from uncultured Anaerolineaceae bacterium, assembly GCA_964420835.1. Classification (GTDB taxonomy): domain Bacteria; phylum Chloroflexota; class Anaerolineae; order Anaerolineales; family Anaerolineaceae; genus CAYQUO01. The sequence continues at coordinate 176,303 of CAYQUO010000003.1, read as the reverse complement.
TCAGAGAGGAAACCCGCCCCCCGGCGTTTCACGAAAGGTTGATGGGTGAATTGGGCGCCGGGTGTGGTTGAAAGGATTTCATGGGAGCCGGGGCGGGGGCGGCAGTCGGTTTACAATGGATCCGTTCCGCGCGAATGCCATCCCCGCCCTTCCGTGGCCCAGGGGGAGGTTCCGTTTCATGAGCCTGGCGGGGGGTTCAACATTTCCCAATAGTATTCTTGTCCCCGGCAGGGGTTTTTGGTATCATGGGAGGGTCTTGGAGGTGCGAAACCATGCTGCCGGATCTTTCCCGGGATGAGGTACAGCGCTACTCGCGGCACCTGATGCTGCCGGAGGTGGGCCTTGCCGGGCAACGCAAATTGAAAGCCGCCTCCGCGCTCATCGTCGGCACCGGCGGGCTGGGCTCACCCATATCGCTGTACCTGGCGGCTGCCGGCATCGGGCGAATCGGCCTGGTGGATTTTGACGCCGTGGAGGTCTCCAACCTGCAGAGGCAGGTCATCCACGGAACATCCAGCCTGGGGCAGCCCAAGGTGCTCTCGGCGCGCCAGCGCCTGCTCGAGATCAACCCGCAGATCCAAGTGGAGGCCTGCCTGGAGGTCTTCTCGGCTGAAAATGCCGAAAGGCTGGCGGTCGGTTATGACGTCCTGGTTGACGGCACCGACAACTTCCCGACCCGATACCTGCTGAACGACCTGGCCTTCTTCCAGGGCAAGCCGTACATTTATGGTAGCGTCTTCCGCTTCGAGGGCCAGGTGTCCACCTTTGACGCCCGGATTGGGCCGTGCTACCGCTGCCTGTTCCCCGAGCCGCCCCCGCCGGGGCTGCTGCCGGGCTGCAGCACGGGCGGCGTTTTGGGCGCCATCCCGGGCACCATCGGTACGCTGCAGGCAACCGAGGTCATCAAGGTGATCCTGGGCATCGGCTCGCCGCTCATCGGCAGGCTGCTGCTGTACGACGGGCTGGAGGGCAGTTTTCAGCCCATTGGGTTAAGGAAGAACCCCAACTGTCGCCTCTGCGGCGGGAACCCGGATGTGAAAGGGCTGATCGATTACGACGAGTTCTGCGGCAGCAGCGCCAGCGAGGCCGGGCAGGCGCCGGTGACCCCCTGGGAGATGGCGCCAAGCGAAGTTCTGCCATTGCTGAAGGGCGGCGGGAACATCCGGCTGCTGGACGTGCGCGAGCCGGTGGAACAGCAGGTCTCGCGCATCGAGGGCGCCACCAACATCCCCTTTGGCCACCTGGCATCCCGCCTGGGGGAACTGGACAGGGGCGAAACGATCGTCGCCTTCTGCCGGACTGGCCTGCGGGCCGCCCAGGCGGTGCAGATCCTGCGCGGCGCCGGCTTCGAGCACGCCTTCAACCTGTCCGGTGGCATCAACGCCTGGGCGCGCCAGGTGGACCCGGCGCTGTACGAGTATTAACGGAGTTCGAAACCCCGATTGTCTGACGAGGAGAGCCTGTGAAGAAAAACAATGGCAGCCTGGCCGGCGCCGTGTTGCTGGCCGTGCTGGCCCACCCGGATGATGAGACCTTTGGGACCGGGGGCACCCTGGCGCTGTATGCCCGACGTGGGGCGGCGGTGTACCTGGTCTGCGCCACGCGCGGCGAAGCCGGCGAGATGGACGAAGGCCTGCTGCAGGATTTTGATTCAGCCGCCGACCGGCGCACTGCGGAACTGCGCTGTGCAGCCCTGACGCTGGGGCTGGCGGGCCTGCATTTTTTGAACTACCGGGATTCGGGCATGCCGGGCTCGCCGGACAACCGGCACCCCCGGGCGCTGGCAGCCCAACCGGTGGAACAGGTGGCCGCCGAGGTGGCCCATTACATCCGCCTCCTGAAGCCCCAGGTGGTGATCACCTTCGACCCGCTGGGCGGCTACGGGCACCCGGACCACATTGCCGTGCACAAGGCTGCAAAACTGGCCTTTGAACTGGCCGCAAAGACGGACTTTAAAGACAGCGAAGGGTTGCCACCACACCAGGCGCAAAAACTCTATTTCCAGGTCATCCCCCGCTCCTTCATCCGGGCGGGCATCCTGGTCTTAAGGCTCCTGGGCAGGGACCCGCACAGGTTCGGAAGCAACGGGGATATTGACCTGGTGGAGATCGCCAGGGTCCGTTCGCCGATCGACGCGGCGGTCGATTACCGGCCTGTGGCGCACATCCGTGAAGAGGCAGCCGCCTGCCACGTGAGCCAGGGGGGCATGCAGCAGTCCGGCGGGGTGATGGCCATACTGCGCCGCCTGGTGGCCGGCAAGGAGACCTACATGCGCGGCCACCCGCCGCCGGAAAAAGGCCGCCGGGAGCGGGACCTGTTTGCCGGAGTCCATTTTGAGGCGAAGGACGAAGCCGGCTGCGGGGAGGCTGGATGAACTACGCCTTATCCGCAGCCTATTACGACATCCTGTATGGGGGAAAGGATTACGCCGCCGAAGCCGCCCGGCTGGGTGAGATCATCCACAGTTCCCTGAGGACGGACGGGCGGCGGCTGCTGGATGTGGCCTGTGGCAGCGGCCGGCACCTGGCCTGCCTGGCGGGGGATTTTGAAGTTCAGGGGCTGGACATCGAGGAAGGCTTGCTGGCGCTGGCCCGCCGGCGGCTGCCGGGTGTTCCGCTGCACCAGGGGGACATGCGCAGTTTCGACCTGGGGGAGAAGTTCGATGTGGTGACCTGTCTCTTCAGTGCCATCGGGTATATGCACACCCTGGAAGACCTGGGAGCAGCCGTGGCGCAAATGGGCCGGCACCTGGTGCCGGGCGGCCTGCTGATCATTGAGCCCTGGGTCAGCCCCGGTCAATATTACCCGGATACCGTGCACATGCTGACCATCGATGAACCGGAACTGAAGATCGCCAGGGTGAACTCAAGCCTCCTGTGTGGGCGCCTGTCGGTCATTGATTTTCATTATGTGATCGGGACGCCGAAGGAAACCATCCATTTCACCGAGCTGCACGAGCTGGCGCTGTATACACAGGAAGAAATGAGCGATTGCTTTCGCAAGGCGGGTTTGGCTGTGCGGTTTGATGAGGATGGGCTGACGGGCAGGGGCTTGTATATTGGGGGGAAGCCGGCCTAGGGAAGATCCTGGCAGTCCTTGAGAGCCTGCTGCAGGCGGGCGAGCAGTTCCGCCCGCCGGCCGGGGGGAATGACCTGCCGGGCTTCCTGGTGGGCCAGGGCAATGGTCTTCTGCAGGGAATCCACCACCACCTGGCAGTTGTGGCAGGTGGCAAGGTGTTGGTGCACCGCAACCCGGACCTCATCATCCAGGTCGTTGTCGATGTAATCCGACAGGCAGGCGGCAAGATGTTCGCAATTCATGAGCCCTCCTTAAGCAGAAGGTTTTTCTCTGAAAAATACCCGGTAAGCCTTTCCCGCAGGGCCATCCTGGCGCGGTGCAGGCGAACCTTTACGGCGCTGATGGAAAGCCCCAAAGCCTCTGCGGTATCCTCGGTGGAGAGCCCTTCCACATCCCTGAGGAGAAAGACCGAGAGCAGATTTTTCGGCAGGGAGCGGACGGCGAGGGTTACCTGTTGATGGACCTCTCCCGTGGCTAACAGTTGTTCAGGGGTGCGCTCCCATTCAAGAAAGGTCAGCGGCATGACCGGAGCTCCATCCTCTTCGGCATTCTCCTCGAGGAGCGGATCCTCCCTGCGCCGGCGCAGCCGGTTGATGGAGGCGTTGTAGGCGATGCGCACCAGCCAGGTGCCCAGCCGGGAGCGGCCTTCGAAACCCATCCGGTGGCTGATGGCGGATAGGAAGGTTTCCTGGACCACGTCCTCGGCCATTTGCGGGTCACCAAGCATTCCGAGGGCCAGCCGGTAAATCCGATCGGCATACATCTCGAAGAGCGCCTCGAAGGCGGCGGTGGGATCTGCGGACCGAATTCCCTGCAGGAGATCGTCTTCACTGTACATTGGCTCCCTGAGTATACGACGAAAATGGCGGGGTTTGGTTACAGGGTTGCATGGGCACAAAACAGGTTTCACCGGCGGCGAGGGGTGAAAATTGGGTATTGACTTTCCGTTTTTTTTCCTTATAATATTATTACATGAAAATGCGTTCCAATAGGTGGAACGCTGGTCGCTTCCTTCTTCTCTGCTGCAATTTACAATTTCTTTTTTTAAATGACCTTTTCTGGTTGGCTCGATTTTCACTCATCATCCTGATGGTTCGTTCCTGATATTTACCGGTTGTTTTGGATCGTGGGAAGGAGGTGATGTCTTCGGGGAATATTTCCTAAGCACCTGTCATTCGATTAATGATCCAATAATTCAATATGGAGGAGTCAATGTACAAGTCACGTATTCTGCCAGTATTGATTTTCGTCTTAATCGTAAGCGCAATGGTCCTTTCCTCGTGCGCTCCTGCACCTACCGCCCCACAAATCGTCGAGGTCACCCGGATTGTTGAGGGCGAACCACAAGTTGTTCAGGTGACGGCCGCCCCTGAAAAAGTTGAAATACCGGATGAGATCGTCGTCGGCATCCTGGAGCCGCTCACGGGGGCTCATGCCGTATTCGGCGAAGAAGCCAAAGTGGGCATTGAGATCGCCGCCAAGCATATTAACGATGGAGGCGGCATTGCCTCAATCGGTGGCAAGAAGATCAAACTTGTCGCCGAAGATGCGGGCGAGGATGCCGATTCCGCGCGCCTGGGGGCTGAATCGATCATCAGCAAGCACCATCCCGTGGCGATCCTGGGGTTGTACATCAGCCGTCTGACGGCTGCCGCTTCTGAGGTGACGGACCGCGAAAAGGTGATCCTTGTTGCGGATGCCCTCGTTGACGACATAACCGAGCAGGGTCGTCAATACCTGTTCCGGCCCGCCCCCAAGGCGGGAGCCCACGGCGCCACGGCAGTGGCTTATGTGGTGGAGGTGGCAAAAAAGCACAACAAGGAACTCAAGACGATTGCCATCATCAACGAGGATTCCGCCTTCGGCCGCAGCAACTCTTTTGGGGCCCTGAACGAGGCCATCAACCAGGGGCTGACGACCGTTTACCAAAAGGAATACCCTTACGACATCACGGATGCCTCCACGATCGTGAACGAGATCTGGAACTCGAATGCAGATTTCGTGGTTCATTGCCCTTACTTCAACGATGCGATCGTCTTTGGAAAAGCCTTTTCGGATGCCAAGAAGATCCCCACCTACATCGCCGGCATGGGCGCCTGCGGGTACACGGATCCGCAATCCATTGAATCGCTTGGAGAACTTGCAGAGGGCTATTCGAACACCTACAGTTACAGCCCCGGCAAAGATACGCCCACCAACAGGAAATTCATCGAAGATTTCAAAGCCTTGAAGGGATACATCCCCACCGAGGGAGCCGGGATGAACTACTACGGCATGATGATCCTGAAGGAGGCCCTGGAATTGTCCGGTTCCATGTTCCCGGACAACCCGCTGAATCCGGACAACCTGCGCGCTGCATTCCTGGCGCTTGACCTGACCGAAGGACCGGCGATCGAGACCTACCCGGCGTCCCATATTAAGTTTGACGGCAAGGGTGACAACCCGGACGCAAAAGCGATCGTTCTGCAGGTTCAGAATGGCGAACCCAAGGTTGTTTACCCCTTCGAGGATGCCCAGGTAGAGGCAGTATTTCCCAACCCGAAAACCAACCGTTAATCCTTGAAGAGCGCAACCTCCCCCCTCCCCTGAGGGGGGAGGATGTTTATTTATTTTTGGAGGCGTTGAAACAAACATGATGCAAACCACCTTGCAAAGCCTGGTGGACGGGGCGATGATGGGGTTTATCTATGCCCTGATCACCCTTGGCCTGGCGCTGGTGTTTGGGGTAATGAACGTGGTCAATTTCGCCCATGGGGACTTTGTGATGGTTTCCATGTATGCCGTTTTTTGGATGGCCACATTGCTCGGATGGGATGCGGTTGCCACGCCCTTGATCACGTTTCCGTTATTATTCCTTATCGGCTATATTATTTATCACCTGATCATTCGGCGGACGCTTCGGCACAGTTATGTCGTCCAGATCGCGGCCACCGTGGGCCTGCAATACCTGCTCCGGGCATCGGCGCAGGTCCTGTTCCAGGCCCAACCGAAAGCGTTAAAATCCTCCATCCTCCAGGGTAGTTTCCTGGTTGGGAATATTACTGTGCTCAACTCGCGCCTGGTTGCGGCCATCGTCAGCCTGCTGGTAATAGGTGCGGTTGCGCTTTTCTTGCAGAAAACCTGGGCCGGGCGGGCCATTCGAGCCGCCTCGGATGACCTGGACGTCTCCTCCCTGGTGGGAGTGAACTACCAGCGCACGTATGCCTTGGCGTTTGGCCTGGGAACGGCGCTGACTGCCATTGCCGGAGGTCTTCTGATGACCTTCCAGCAGGTGAGCCCGGTGATGGGCATCAGTTTTGGGTTGCTCAGTTACGTGGTCCTGGCTTTCGCCGGCCTGGGTTCAACCCTGGGGGTGATCCTCTCCGGGGTTCTGATCGGCTGGGCGGAATCGTTCACCATGGCATTTTGGGATCCCCGGGCCCGGCTGCTGACGATTTACCTGTTGTTCATCCTGGTCTTGTGGGTGAGACCGCGGGGATTGTTCGGGAGGAAATGATGAACCTCAAGAAAGTCTTCAACATTAAAAGCCTCCTCCTGTTCGCCTTCGTTGTGTTAGCCCTGTTGGCGCCGGTGTTGACCCGGGGCAACAACTATGCCATCCTGCTGTCCACCAATGTGCTTCTCTACGCCACGCTGGCCACCGCCTGGAATGTAATCGGAGGCATGGGCGGGCAGCTTGACCTTTCGGCCGGCGCCTACCTGGGCATCGGCTCCTTCACGGTCGGCACCCTGTTGTTGCGCTGGAACATATCGCCCTGGATCGGGATGTTCCTCGGCGGGCTGATCGCCATGGTATTGGCACTTGTCGTTGGCATCCCGTTCTTCCGTTTTAAAGTGCGCGAGGTCTGGTATGCGCTTTCCTCTGCCGCGCTCGTAGAGGTGCTAAGAGTGGCATTCACCATGTGGGATGAGGTTGGCGGCCCAACGGAACGCTTGTTGCCATACCACAACTGGTCTTTTTATCACCTTCGATTCAGCACCTACCAGCCGTTCTATTACATCATGCTTGGGATGCTCATTATTGGATTGCTGGTGAATTACTGGGTCAGGCGGACAAAACTGGGGTATTCCCTGCTGGCACTCTCGGAAGATGAGGATGCAGCAGAAGTGCTGGGCGTGGATGCCCGTGCCAGCAAGATCAAGGCGTTATTAATTTACGCCTTCCTGGTGGGGCTGGTGGGCGGTATTGATGTTTGTATCAAGGGAAACCTGGCCCCCAAGGCTTTTAATGGAACCCAGAGCACCGAGGTTGCCATCCTGGGCATTGTTGGAGGCATGGGCATTACCTTTGGCCCCATGCTTGGCTCCATCCTACTGGTCAGTGTTCGTGAACTGCTGCGGGCACAACTGGGCGGCGGCCTGGAGGGTTTGTACATGGTGGTTTATGCCACCGTGCTGATCCTGGTGGCCTTGTTCAGCCCGCGCGGGATTGCCGCCATCCTGCAGGACGGTTATGCGAAAATTCGAGCCCGATTCTATCCCGAGGGAAACCATGGAAAACAAGCCGATACTCCAGGCACATGAGGTCACTGTTCAGTTCGGGAGCCTGCTGGCCAACAACAGGGTCAGCATGGAGATCTTGCGGGGGGAGATCGTTGGACTGATCGGGCCAAACGGTGCCGGAAAAACGACCTTTTTTAACGCCCTGACCGGGCTGGAACGCCCGACCTCAGGCAGGATCCATTTTAAAAATGAAGACATCACCGGCTGGTTGCCGCACCGCATCTGCCGGCTCGGGATGTCGCGCACCTTCCAGGTTACAAAGGCCTTTGCACACATGACCGTGGCTGAGGCGGTGCGGGTGGGTGGGTACAATCGGCATTCTGAAAAGACGGTCGATGCCCAGGTGGACAAGGTCCTGGCTTATACTGAACTGAGCGAACTGCGCGACCGGAAATGCGGTGACCTCGGGCTGGCGACACTGAGAAGGATCGAGCTGGCCCGCGCCATGGCAACCGACCCGGAACTCCTGCTCCTGGACGAGGCGGGGGCGGGATTGAACGCCACTGAATTGGCCAGCCTGATGGATATCCTGCGACGATTAAATGCCGAGCAAAAGGTTACCCTGTGCATTGTGGAGCACGTGATGCAAATGGTGATGGGTGTCTGTGAGCGGATCTTCGTGCTGGATCACGGGGAGTTGATCGCATCCGGAACACCGAAAGAGGTCAGTTCAAACCCCGACGTGATTGAAGCCTATCTGGGAAAGAGGGCGGCATATGTTCATTAAAGTCACCGGAATCAACGCAGGATACGGCAATGTGCCAGTCCTTCATAACATTACTTTTCATGTCAATGAAGGGGAAACGGTTGCCATCATCGGGCCGAACGGAGCCGGGAAAAGCACCCTGTTAAAAACGATCAGCGGCCTGATGAAACCAACCTCGGGATCGATCGAGTTCCTGGGAAAGGACATCACCCACCTAGGGGCCGATTCCATTGTCAAGTCGGGTGCGGTGTATGTTCCGGAGGGGGGCAGGCCTTTCGCGAATATGACGGTGTTGGACAACCTGCTGATGGGTGCCTTTAGCAACCGCCAGGTACTTAATACCGGGGTATTGGATGAGATTTACGAGATCTTTCCAAGATTAAAAGAGCGCAGTTCCCAGTTGGGGAGAACCCTCAGCGGAGGGGAACGGCAAATGCTGGCGTTGGCCAGGGGGCTGGTTTCCCGCCCCAAATTGATCATGCTTGACGAGCCTTCCCTGGGGCTGGCTCCTTTATTGGTTGACGAGATCTTCGACAAAATTCGCCTGCTGCGAAAGGAAATGGGCCTGACTGTGCTGCTGGTTGAGCAAAACACCGGGTACGCCCTGGAACTCGCCGACCGAGGTTACGTGCTTGAGAACGGGCATTTTATTTTGGAGGGAGACAGCCATTCCTTAAAGAAAAGCGAACATATCAAGAAGGCCTACCTGGGGCTGTGATCCGTACAGGACCGTATGCAGGCAAGGCCTGTTTATTAATTGACATGCCGGTCGTTCTTTTGTATAATCGCCTTACAATTGCATAAAACTCATCAGGAGGAGTAGGGACCGGCGGCCGACAGAGACGGAGGTGAATGGTTGAAAGCCTCCCCGGAGCAACGCCAGCCTGAAGTCGCCTGGGCAGGTTGCCGAAGAACTTCCATCCAGGAATAGTAGAACGGCACGGGCAAGCCCGATAACGCTGCAGCCTGGAGAGGGTCCAGGCAGAGGGTACCGGTTCAATCCGGTAAATTGAGGTGGTACCGCGGAAGGAGCGCCCTTTCGTCCTCAGGGACGATGGGCGGCTTTTGTTTAATTCAACCGGTTAATGCGTGTGCGAACCGGCGGCTGGAGTCGAAGGAGAAAGACATGGCTGAACCAATTCTTGCCAGGAAGTACGATTTTGCGTCCACAGAAAAACGCCTTTATGAATGGTGGGAAAAAAGCGGTTACTTTAAACCCTGGAATGATCCCAACCGGCCGGGGTTCGACCCGGCCATTAAACCATTTGTGATATCGATCCCGCCACCCAACATCACCGGCGAACTGCACCTGGGCCACGCCATGTTCGTATCCATGGAAGACCTGATGATCCGTTATCACCGGATGAAAGGTCAACCGACCTTGTGGGTGCCCGGGGCAGACCACGCCGGCATTGCCACCCAACTGCAGGTTGAACGAATGTTGAAACAGGAGGGCACCAGCCGGGAGGAGGTGGGACGGGAGGAGTTTCTGAGGCGAACCTGGGAGTGGCGGGACAAGTATGGCGGGATCATCTTCAACCAGATCCGGCGCCTGGGAGCCTCTTGTGACTGGGAGCGCACCCGCTTCACGCTGGATGAAGGCCTTTCAAAGGCTGTGCGCGAGGCGTTCGTGAGGTTGTTTGAGAAAGGACTGATCTATCGCGGACCCCGGCTGATCAACTGGTCTCCCGGGCTGAAGACGGCCGTCAGCGACCTGGAAGTGGAGTATAGCGAGGAACCCGGCACGCTGTATTATTTCAAGTACATGCTCGAGGGGTCAAAGGAATACATCCCGGTGGCAACCGTGCGGCCTGAAACCATCCTGGGGGATACGGCTGTGGCGGTGCACCCGGAGGATGAGCGCTACAAAAAATTTATCGGCCGCAAGGCTGTTGTGCCGATCCTGGGCAGGGTCATCCCGGTGATCGCTGACAGTTACGTGGACCGGGAATTTGGAACCGGGGCGCTGAAGATCACCCCCGGGCACGATCCGAACGACTATCGGATCGGCCAGGAACACGGCCTGGAGATCATCAGTGTGCTGGATGAATCGGCGCGCATCAATGCCAACGGGGGCCCTTATGCCGGGTTGGACCGGTACGAATGCCGCAAGCAAATTTGGGCGGACATGAAGGAGGCTGGTTTGACCATCCGGGAACAGCCATACACCCTGAATGTGCCCCGCTCACAGCGCGGCGGGGAGATCGTAGAGCCAATGGTCTCCACCCAGTGGTTCGTGCGCATCCAGCCCCTGGCGGAAAAGGCGCTGGCTGCCGTGCGTGATGGGCGGATCCGCATTGTCCCGGAGCGGTTCACAAAAGTGTACTTCAATTGGCTGGAAAACATCCAGGACTGGTGCATCAGCCGGCAGTTGTGGTGGGGGCACCGCATACCGGTTTGGTATTGCGATTCCTGCGGCGAAATGTGGGCCTCGCGCACTGATCCGGTGGCCTGCCCGAAATGTGGCAAGAGCAGCCTGCACCAGGATCCGGATGTGCTCGACACCTGGTTCTCATCCGGGCTTTGGCCGTTCTCGACCCTTGGCTGGCCGGAAGATACGGCTGACCTGCGGTATTTCTATCCGACATCGATCCTGGAGACGGGTTACGACATCTTGTTCTTCTGGGTGGCCCGGATGATCCTGGCCGGCTTGGAGTTCACCGGGCAGGTTCCCTTCCACACTGTTTACCTGCACGGGTTGATCCGGGTCGAGCACGGGGAAAAGATGAGCAAGAGCAAGGGCAATGTGATCGACCCGTTGGGGGTGATGGACCAGATGGGAACGGATGCCCTGCGATTCACACTTTTGGTCGGCTCAACACCGGGGAATGACATGCACCTGAGCGTGGAAAAGGTGGAGGCAAATCGCAATTTTGCCAACAAGGTGTGGAACGCCGGACGGTTTGTGCTGGGAGCCCTGGAGAGCGCTCCGGCCCGGGCGGAAAAGGAACCCGCCTGGACACTGGCGGATTCCTGGATATGGGCCAGGTTGCGGGAACTTGTAATGGAGGTGAATCGCCTTTTTGAGAACCACCAATACGGTGAAGCCGGCCGCCAGATATACGATTTCTTTTGGGGCGGGTTTGCCGATTGGTACGTGGAAATTGCCAAGCTGCAACTGGCCAAAGGCGGCGACCGGGCATATTACACGGCCAGCACCCTGGTGCGCGTGCTGGATGCCTGCCTGCGCCTGCTCCACCCGTTCACTCCATTCGTCACGGAAGAACTGTGGGGTCAAATCAAGTGGGCTTGCCAATCCCACCCGGCTGGTTTTGGCCCGAAAGACGGATGGGAGGAAGCTCTGATCATCGCCCGCTGGCCGGAGCCGAAGAACCAGGAGGGCTGGGAGGAGAGAACACGGAGTGAGTTTGAACTTGTACAGGAGATCGTGCGGGCAATACGCAACCTGAGGGCAGAGAAAAAGGTTCCACCCGGAAGACGCATTCCCGCTTTGATCGCTGCAGGTGCCAACTTGGAACTCCTGGTTTCTCAAGGAGAAGTAATAGCCGCACTGGCGCACCTGGATCCGAAGCAGATGACCATTACGCCCGGGCTGGAAGAGAAACCGGCAGGCGCCGCTTCGCTGGTGGTATCCGGTGTGGAGGTGTACCTGCCACTGGCCGGCCTGGTGGATGAGCAGGTTGAGAAAAAGCGCCTGCGAACGGAAGCCGCCGAACTTCAGAAAGAGATTGACAGGTTAAAGACGCTGCTTGAATCGCCCTTTGCACAAAGGGCACCGGCTGCAATTGTTGCCAAGGAACGGGAAAAACTGGAAACCTACATCCGGTCTCTGGAGAAGTTGAACGAACAGATCGCAGCCCTGGGTTGATGGGTGAGGCTTGCCGGATTTTCTGAAACGATGGGTTGGAATCAGTAAAATAAAAAAGGCAGGAGCATTATCACCTGCGGTTGAAGGAAAAGCAGGAGCAAGGCGGACAGGATACCCAGGAGAAAACCGGCAAGAATATCCGAAAGGTAATGCACTCCCATGGCGACACGCGAAAGCGCCATGAGCGGTGCCCAAAGGGTCAGGATGATGGCAAAGGCGCCTGGAAGCAGAGACCAGGCGAGCACGATCAATAATCCCGCCCGGGTGGCATGGCCGGATGGAAAGGAATGTGGGTCTGTGCTGCGGTAGATCTCGCCCCATTCACCCGGGGGGCGTTGGCGCCGGATGACGAACTTGATCGAAAGCACCAGGATTGCCAGCACCACAACACATATGGCCATGAAGGCGGCGGCGTTGTGCCAGGTGGCGCCACCAAACAGCCATAGAAGCCCCAGGGCAGCCAGCCAGTACCAGGAATCCCCGGTGTGCGCAAGGAAACCGGCCAACGCCCGGGCAAACCCGGCGGACGCCGGCAGCCGGAGGGCGGCCGTCCAGTGGTTGTCCAGGCGCATGATTTCGTTAAGCATTCATCCTCACGATCTTCCCGATCAGGGTTATTGATCGGGTGGTTCAATGTTCCACAATAAATGAGAGTATACCATCCACTGGTTTTGGCTTGACAGTGCCAAATTTCGCCATATCGAAAATACAATCCACAAATGGTGCAAAATGACTTATAATCAGCCGCATTATTCCCTGTTGAGGAGGTGATGCATACAGGGTGAAACGGGATGACGATTTGAATTTGATTTGAATTTGAAAAACAAATTTCCCAGGAGGAGTAAAAATGAAACATCGTGCTTTTTACGTTTTTCTTGCAGCTGCCGTGCTGTTCAGCCTGGTACTTGCATCCTGTGCACCGGCTGCGACCCAAGCACCTGCCGCACCTGCTGAACCGGCGGCTCCGGCCGAGCCGGCCGCCCCTGCAGAGCCTGCGGAACCGGCCGCTGCGTATGAGCCCATGAAGGTCGAAGCCCCAAGTTGCGACTACGGCGGAGAGTTCAAATCCATTGAAGCTGTTGACCAGTTCACCGTCAAGTTCAGCCTGTGCTATTCCGACCCGGCGTTCCCTTCCAAGGTTGCCTTCTCCGTTTTCAGCATTGCCGACAAGGATGACCTGGATGCGATGAACGGCGATTCCGTCAAGATGACCTCAGCCCCCAACGGCACAGGCCCCTATAAACTGAAGGAATACAAGCCTGGCGACAGCATCATCTTTGAAGCCAACCCCGACTTCTACGGGGAGCCTGCCCCGGTGAAGACAGTTGTCTTCCGCTGGTCGGAACAGTCAGCCCAACGCCTGCTGGAACTGCAGTCTGGCACGGTTGACGGCATTGACAACCCGGCGCCGGAGGATTTTGCCACCATTGAAGGTGATGCCAATCTGAAACTGTACCCCCGCCCGGCCTTAAACATCTTCTATGTTGGCTTCCAGAACCAATTGCCTCCCTTTGACAACGTAAAGGTCAGGCAGGCTTTTGCCATGGCACTGGACCGCCAGCGGATTGTGGATGAGTATTTCCCCGAGGGTTCACAGGTGGCAGATGTATTTGTGCCCTCACTTCTGAAACCCGGTTATTCCGAGGGAATGAAGTGGTACGACTACGACCCTGCCGCTGCCAAAGCCCTGCTAGAGGAAGCCGGCTATAAGGAAGGCGATCTGAAGGTGCCCTTGTCCTTCCGCAACGTCGTGCGCAGTTACCTGCCGTCACCAGACAAAGTCGCCCAGGAGATCCAGGCTCAACTTAAAGAGATCGGCGTGACCGTTGAACTGGAGCAGATGGAATCGGCAGCCTTCATCGATGCCACCTCCGCCGGCCAAAAACCGTTCTATTTGCTGGGCTGGAACGCGGACTACCCGGATGCCACCAACTTCTACGATTATCACTTCGCCAATGAGAACAACCTGCAATTTGGCGACCTCTTCCCGGATGTGGTGGAGAACATCAAGGATGCTGCCAAGATTTCCGACCCCGCCAAACGGCAGGAACATTATGACAAGGTCAACCAACTCATCAAGGAACACATACCCATGGTCCCGATGGCCCACGGCGCATCTGCCACCGCATTTAAAGCCAGTGTTGTTGGTGCGCATGCCAGCCCGTTGGGGAACGAACTTTTCTCGGTGATGAGCGGGTCTGACCAGTTGGTGTGGCTGCAGAATGGTGAACCGGCTGCGCTGTGGTGCTCGGATGAGACCGATGGTGAAACATTGCGGGCTTGCGAGCAGATGTACCAGGCACTGTTGGGCTTCACGGTTGGAGGTGTGGCCGTGGAACCCGGCCTGGCGGAAAGTTATGAGTCCAACGCAGACGCCACAGAATACACTTTTAAACTGCGCCAGGATGTAAAATTCCACAATGGTGCCAGCCTGGATGCCAATGATGTGGTTGCCACATATGTTTCGCAGTGGGATGCGAAGAGCCCGAACCACAAGGGACGCACAGCCACCTTCGAGTATTTCGGCTCCTTCTTCGGCTCCTTCCTAAACGCTGAATAACTTTTGATCCCGTAACAACCCAGTTTGGGGCATGCCGGTTCTAAACCAGGCATGCCCCAACTGAACACCACCAGGTTATGCTGCAATTCCTTACCCGCCGCCTGCTGCTTCTGCTTCCAGTTCTGTTGGGAATCCTACTGGTTACTTTTACCATCGTGCGCCTGATCCCTGGTGATCCCTGCGTGGTCATGCTGGGCGAAAAAGCCACCCGGGAGAAATGCGACGAATTCATGGCGCGGTATGGTTACGATAAACCCATCACACTCCAATTTGTAAAATATATTGGGAACATCACGACCGGGGATCTGGGCAACTCACTTCGTTTTGGACGACCGGTTGTCGATATGATCAGCGAACGCCTGCCAATGACCATTGAGCTGACGTTCGGGGCCATGATTTTTTCAACATCGGTGGGAATTTTACTGGGGGTGATCTCTGCCCTGAAGCGAAATTCATTTATCGATACAGCAACGATGATCATTGCCAACATCGGCATCTCGATGCCGGTCTTCTGGCTGGGGTTGATGCTGGCGTATGTTTTTGCCCTGTTATTGAAGGATACACCCTTTTTCATTCCTCCTTCGGCGCGCCTGACTGCCGGCCTCACCCTTGTAAACCTGGCCAAATTCTGGGAACTGGAATCTGTTAGCGGTTTTAAGAAGTTCGTGATTGATCTGCTCTCCAATACCGTCCTGGTGAATGTGATCCTCACCGGCAACTGGAAACTGTTAAAAGATGCCGCCTGGCATCTCATTCTGCCTTCGGTGGCCGTGGGAACCATCCCGATGGCCATCATCGCCCGCATGACCCGCTCCAGCCTGCTGGAAGTGCTGGGGCTGGATTACGTCCGCACAGCCAGGGCCAAGGGATTGATCGAACGGCTGGTTCTCTCCCGGCACGCCATGCGCAATGCCATGATCCCCATTGTTACCATCATTGGCATTGAAACCGGGGCACTCCTTTCAGGAGCGGTATTGACCGAAACGGTTTTCGCCCTGCCGGGTGTTGGAACCGCCTTGAAAGACGCCATCCTTGCCAGGGATTACCCGGTTGTCCAGGGATTCACGCTGGTAATTGCACTCATTTTTGTCTTTGTTAATCTGCTCGTCGATTTTTCCTACGCCTACCTGGATCCCCGCATCCGGCTGGAGTGAAAAACCTGGTCAGGAACATGCAAATCACGGAAACACAGATTGCCAACACTACGAACTACTCCCGTCAATCACCAGCCAGGGAGGCCCTGCGCAGGCTGGTTCGTCATCGATCTGCGCAGGTTGGAATGGCCATGCTTTGTTTCCTGGTCCTGGTGGCCATCTTTGCCGATGTGATCGCCCCGTTTGACCCAACTGCGTTGATTAAAACGGCCAAGCGCCGCGACACCCCCTGCATCCACCTGCTCGGGTGTCCGGCGGACAAGGAAGAACATATTTTCGGGATCGACGGTAACAGCCGCGACCTCTTTTCCAGGGTGGTCTTTGGTTCACGCCTCTCCCTGCAGGTAGGGCTGGCCACCATCAGTTTTGCCATCCTCGTTGGCGGCCTGATCGGAGCGATAGCCGGTTTTGTCGGCGGATGGGTGGATGACATCATCATGCGGGTGATGGATGTTCTGATGGCTTTTCCCAGTCTGCTGCTGGCCATAGCCATTGTGGCCGTCCTGGGGATCGGGCTGATCAACGCCCTGATTGCCATCGGCATCGTCTCCATCCCGCGTTTTGCACGCCTGATCCGTTCGACAGTGCTGGCTGTCAAGGAACTTGATTATGTATCAGCCTCACGGGCGCTGGGCGCATCCCCGGTGCAGATCCTCTTCAGCCGCGTGCTGCCGAACGCGATCTCTCCCCTCATTGTCCAGGGCACCCTGGGTATTGCCACTGCCATCCTGGATGCCGCTGCGTTGAGTTTCCTGGGCCTGGGTGCTGAACCCCCGCGACCGGAATGGGGTTTAATGCTGGGCGAGGAACGAAACAGCATTTTCAATGCTCCACACCTGGTGTTCTTCCCCGGTTTGGCCATCATGTTCACAGTGCTGTCCTTCAACCTGTTGGGAGATGGCCTGAGGGATGTGCTGGACCCGCGCCTTCACGGTGCTTCGAACGGATAAACCAGGGACCTGACCTGCCAATAATTTGGCTAATGGGGGCGTAACCTATTTTCATCCATGCAAGAGTATAATCCCATGGGAATACTGGCGTCCTGAAAGGAGTGCAACCATGCGGCGGGTTTTATTTTCCGGTACCAACTGGAAGGGCAGGAGGGCCTGGATCGGATTGACATTGTTGATCCTGGTCAGCATGGCCTGCCAGGTTGCTGGTTCCAGTACGCACCCCGTTTCCTCTCCCAGCAAGGATGTTCAGCCCGTTGAAAAGGAAAACCTGCCCCCCATCCTCATGGAAACACAGCCTCCAGATGGAGGAACCATCCTCCCCGCCGAGGGCGTGGTCTTTTATTTCGATCAACAGATGGACAAGGAGAGCGTTATTTCCGCCTTGTCCATGCAGCCACAGATCCCGGGGCGTTTCGAATGGAAGGATAACAGGACAATAAAATGGACCCCGGAAGGCAGGCTGCCGCCGGCTGCGAAGGTCTTGTTTTCCATAAACAAGGAAGCCCGGGCAGCCGGCGGAATGAACCTGGCTGCCGACCTTGAACTGTCTCTTGAAACTGGAGCCAGCCTCAAGGTGAATGAGCGAATCCCTGCCCCGGGAAGTATTGAACAGAACCCAACCTCTCCGGTGATGGTTACTTTCAACCAGGCGGTGATGCCGCTTGGAGCCGATGCGCAATCTTTCACACCCGCCTTTTCGCTTCAACCTCCCGTTACCGGGAGGGGGGAATGGCTAAACACAAGTTCCTATATTTTCTACCCCGAGCCCACCATGGCATCAGGAGCAGAGGTTACCGTTCGATTGAATCCAAACCTCACCAGCAGTGCCGGCATGAGCCTGGACCCAACGATTGGCACGGAGGACTGGGTTTTTGGCACCGCCCAGCCTGCAGTTCTGGGCATTTTCCCTGAAACAGAGGTGCCGGTTGACCTTGATGCACCGTTCAGCCTCACATTTAATCAGCCGATGAACCCCACCAGCGTGGAGGAAAATTTTCATTTACATGATAAGGAAGGCAATGAGATCACGGGCAGTTTTGAGTGGGACGAACAACCTGCCAAGGTGAGGTTTACGCCAAAGCAACTGCTTCCCCGCGGGGCCACCGTTTTCCTGACCCTGGATACCGGTGCTCTCTCCGCTGGAGGGTCAGCCCTGCCGGAACGCCTTGAGGTTGCTTTTTCCACAACTCCAGTCCTGGATTTGTTAAGGTCTGACCCCGCAAACGGTTCGATAATGGATAACCGATACAGTTACAACACCGTGATCCTTGAGTTCAATGCGCCTTTGAAAAGGCAGCCGCTAAAGGAACAGATCCTTTTCAAACCAGCGATCGCCCAGGAAAATATGTCCCTCTCGCAGGATGGACGGACGGTTTACATCTCCGGCTTCTTCTCTTCGGACACCAGGTATTCCTTAACGATCAGCCCCGGACTCCTGGACCGTTGGGGGATGGCACTGGGAAGGACCATTCGCCTGTCTTTCACAACCTCACCCCCAGAGCCTTCCCTGATCGTCCCAGCACAATTTGCCGGTTCACGAACCCTTTTTGTTCCCCCGGACCGGCCAGTGTTAACCGCACAGGCTGCCAACCTGAACAGCATCACAGTAAATTGGAGGCAGATCAATCTTCAGACATATTTCAAGTTACAGGACCTTCCCTACGGGGACTTGCCGCCCGTGGAATTGCCGGAGTATTCCCACAGGGTTCACACCGGCCTGCCACGGAATGTGAGCCGGATGGTGGAAATCCCCACGGTTCAGAGCGGGGACAAACTGGCCACTGGCATCTATCATGTCCAGTTCCTATCTTCGGAACTGGTAAGCCAGGAGTATGCTCAACAACCGCAGCCTTTCCTATTAATTTCAAGTGATGTGCAGTTGACGATCAAGCGGGGGCAGGGGACGGTAGTGGTGTGGGCAACGCATCTCTCGGACGGACAACCGCTGGCTGATACTGAACTGGCGCTGTTGAATGGATCCAACCAGGTCATTGGGAAAGGAATGACGAATGCGGCTGGCCTGGCAACCTTTGCCCTGCCTGAAAGCCTTGGCTCTGATCAGCGGATCTACATCACCAGTGGAATGCCCGGCGAGAGTGATTTTGCCTTTGGGATGGACAGTTGGACCAGCGGTGTGGAAGCCTGGGATTTTGATCTGCCTTCCGAATCAAGCCCTGAACCCCTGAAAACCTATCTCTATACTGACCGGCCGATCTATCGGCCTGGACAACAGGTGAACCTCCGCCTGATCGTCCGCAAGGCGAACAATGGCCGATATTCCCTCCCCGATATCCAGCAGGTGAAATTGACTGTTTATGGAGAATATGACTATGTTCTTGGCAGCCGGCCCACGATAGCCACCCTGCATCTTCCTCTCAGCAGGTATGGAACTGCCTCAGGTTCTGTTTCACTGCCGGAAGATGCCCAACCAGGGTATTATTCCATCGAGACTGAAGATGCAGGGTTTGTCCACTTGGGTTTTCAGGTGGCAGAATACCGGAAACCCGAATTTGAGTTGAAGGTGGATCTGCCACAAGACGACCTGCAGCCGGGAGACAAATTCCTGGCCCGTATTCGGGCGCGGTATTACTTTGGCGGGCCTGTGTCGGACCTGCCTGTACATTGGACACTGTATGCATCCCCCAGTCACTTGGACCTGCTGGAAGGGTTCCATTCCGGTTCGACCGACATGGGATGGACCACGATGAGCACAACATATTCCGAGTTCGGTCAATTGGGGACGTATCTGACCGAGGGGAAGGGGGAGACAGATCGCAATGGATACCTGGATATTGAAATCAGCAATGATGAACTGCAGGCATTGATGCACAGCAGTGATCGGCAGCAGCTGACGCTTGAGGTCACGGGTGAAGAAAACAGCGGACGTTCGGTGAGCAGCAGGGCCAGCATTCTTGTCCATTCCGCGGATTTTTATATTGGCATACGCCCGGAATCGTGGATAGGCCAATCCGGTCAGCCTTTTGGCATGGCGGTTGTCAGCGTGGACCGGCAAAAGGTGCCCAGCGGAGAGCGGGACATCCATGCCGAATTCCAGGAAGTGACCTGGGTGGAAGCCGAAGCATTTGACATCTCAATGGGCATCAGCAGTATCCGCCCGGAATACAAAACCATATCCAATGTGGACCTGAGGACAGACACCCTTGGCCGGGCCCGGATCGAATTTATCCCTCCACAGCCAGGCACTTATCGTGTGCTCTTAACGGGTGGTGGAGGAACAACAGACGAATTATTATGGGTCAGTGGCCCCGGGCAGGCAACCTGGCCAAGGTTGCCCAACCAGCATTTAAGGCTGACTACCGATTCCCCCTCTTACAATCCTGGTCAGACTGCGAGAGTCTTTTTCCCCAACCTGTTTGGTGAGACCGGATCTGCCCTGCTCACTGTTGAACGGGGCCGGGTAATGCAATCGCAGGTGATCCAGGTGAGCGGCACCGGCTATGAATGGGAACTTCCGCTTACAGATGATGATGCCCCCAATGTCTACCTCTCGGTAACGCTACTGGGACGCCGCTCCCAGGACGGAGCGCCGGATTTTCGCATGGGGTACATTAACCTTCCGGTGACACCGGTTGCCCAAACCTTGAAGGTCACCATGGTTCCAGACCCTGTGCGAACCGTACCGGGGGCAGAAGTTCGCTTTAATATGCAGGTTACGGACAACCAAGGCAACCCCGTAAAAGGAGAATTTTCCCTTTCGGTGGTCGACAAGGCCGTACTGGCACTGGCAGACCCGAACGCTGAAGGGATCGCGGAGGCTTTTTACGGGAACCAACCCCTGGGGGTACGGACGAGCACCTCGCTGGCAGGCTATGGGGGAAGGATCGCCCTGATGCCAATTGGGGGGCTCGGTGGTGCCGGTGACGGCCTGGCAACCCCCAGTGTTCGGGAGAAATTTGCCGATACAGCCTTTTGGAATGGAATGATCGAAACCGACAGCAACGGAAGGGCTTTTGTGGACCTGAAGTTGCCGGACAACCTGACGACATGGTCAGCCTTGTTCAGGGGATTAACCGGGGATACCCTGGTGGGGGAAGCCTCCGGCGAGGTGGTGACCTCCAAGGCGCTTATGGTGAGGCCTGTCACGCCGGGTTTTCTGGTTGCAGGTGACCATGTCCGGATGGGAGCATGGGTGCACAATAATTCGGGCACTGACCTGGATGTGGATGTGAACCTCCAATCAACCGGATTTAGACTGGATGACCCGGGCGCTCAGACCCAACTGGTTCACCTGCAAACCGGCACACAGGTGCAAGTGGGCTGGTGGGGTACGGTACTTCCGGTGGAAAAAGTGGACATGGTGTTTGGAGCCTCTGCCGGCACCCTGGAGGATGCCGCCACACCTGAACAGGGTCCTTTACCGGTTCTGAGGTACCAGGTTCCCAGAACGTATGCTGCCAATGGCGTGCTGAGCGAGCCGGGCGAGAAGTTGGAAATCATCAGCCTGCCGGCATCCTTCAACCCGGATTCAGGTCGGCTGGACCTGGAGATTGCTCCTTCACTGGCGGCGACCATCCTGAGTGGGTTGAAGGCAATGAAAACATATCCGACCGATTTTACCGAACCGGTGTTATCCCGGCTGTTTGCCAACCTTTCAACCAACCAGGTGATCATTCATTTCCGCTTGGATGCGCCCTCCTTAAAGGCTGAATTGGAGAAAGAAATCAAGAAAGGGCTTGAAAATGTTCTTGGCCAGCAAAATGATGATGGCGGATGGGGATGGGTGCAGGGGAATGCCAGCGATGATCTCATTTCGACGTATGCCATGCTGGCACTTGGTGAAGCCAAAAAGCAGGGTTTCCATTTCAATGACGATGCTCTACAGCGGTGCCGTCAATTCCTGGAGAATAAGACGGGAACTGGGATCACCGAAACCTGGCAATATGACCGGCGCATACTTCAATTGTTTGCGCTTTGGGAGGCAGGATATGAATATGCCCCTGCCAAATTCCTGCCTGAAAAGGATTTCCTTAACCCGTGGTCCAAGGCGTTGCTTTCCATTCTTCTTCACCGGGCAGATCCGACCGATCCCCGGGCGGCCTCCCTGCTCTCCGAAGTGCTCGCAGAGGCGCACCGCTCAGGCAGCGGGGCTATGTGGCAGGATGGATCTCCCTCCTGGAGAAATTACAGTTCACCATTGTTCAATACTGCCATTGTGGCAATGGCTCTGGCCGAAATTGACCCGGCGTCACAATTGCTGATCGATGCCACCCGGAAACTCGTCCTGGAACGGAACCCGATGGGTGGATGGAATTCCAGTTACGAATCTGCCTGGGTCCTAAAGGCGCTTTCACAAGTATTGGCGGGAACGGCTGACCTGCAGTCGGATTACACCTACTCGGCGTCCATAAACCGGCGAACGATCGTTGAAGGAAGAGCCAGTGGACCGGATTCCCTCACCGCTGTTGGCAGCAGTTTGCCGATCAGCGACCTGTATCCGGGTTCCTCCAATGCCCTGCGCATTCAACATGGGCCAGGGAACGGTCGATTGTACTACAGGTCCTTTCTGCAACTCTTCCAGCCTGCCGGCCAGGCACGCCCGCTTGAACACGGGTTGATCCTCTCCCGCAGTTACCATGCCGGGGGAACCGGATGCACCCGCAAGTCGTGCCCGGCCATCAATACCGTTCCCCTGGCTGCAGAAGGGAATGGAAGCGTCCTGGTTCGGTTAACCCTTACCCTTCCGGAGGACGGTTATACCGTGGTTGTAGAGGATACCATTCCGGCTGGGACCGAGATCCTGGACACTTCACTGAAGACCAGCCAGCAGGGCCTGGAGGTTTACAACCCGGCTGAATGGAGCGGGTCTCTGCAGGATGGCTGGGGATGGTGGTGGTTTGGCAAACCCAGTATTTATCATGATCGGATACGCTGGGTTGCAGAATATCTCCCTGCAGGGACTTACCAACTGGTTTACCGTCTGTTGCCGATACAAACCGGAGAATTCCAGGTTATCCCGGCACACGCCTACCAGTATTACTTCCCCGACGTGGAAGGCGCATCTGCCGGAAATGTACTAACAATTACGGATTAAGCCGTTCAGAAGTTAATTTAAATAACCAACCCCGGAAGATTTGAGACCGGGGTTGGTTATTTAGTTTCCCGATTCATTCATATATGTATTGCTGCAACTGAAGTGCCCTGTCCACCAGATGATAAAATTCAAGAACGTCCGGGTCGCGAGGAAGTCTTTCCGAGAGGAGTGCAGCCTGGTTGCGAATGGTGTGAAGTGTGGTGCCTGCCGACCAGGGGCTGTTCCTCAGGATTTCGGCAAACTGGCTGACGATGACGGCCAGTTGAAAGTGCGGATCTGCCTTTTCAAAGGTGGATGCAAGGTCCCAAGTATTCACATTCCCATTGATCTCAAGCACCTTGTAGTCATCGGGGTCCTGCCAGCGCAATTGTACAGTGGCAAGCCGGCCCTGGGCCCTGGGGTACAACTGGACGGCATACAGGGCGGTAACCCCGTGACCTGCGCCGATCTCACCCGCATCCACGCTGTCATTGCGGAAATCCTGATCGGCGATGGCCCGATTCTCATATCCAAGCAGGCGGTACCGGGCCACCGTTTGGGGGTTGAAATCGACCTGCACCTTCGCATCACGGGCGATAACCTGCAGGTTGGAGACGAGGTTCTCTACAAAGACCTTCCTGGCTTCATCAATAGTATCCACATAGAAATAATTGCCATCACCATTGTCAGCCATCTGTTCCATCAACACATCATTGAAATTCCCCATGCCAAAACCCACCGTGGTGAGCGTAACGCCCTCGGAGACGTATCCATGAATTCGGGAAAGGATGACATTGGGGTCTGTGGCACCGGTGTTGGCCACCCCGTCAGAGCAAAGGATCACCCGGTTAATGGACCCATTTCGGTAGATCCGCATGGCCATATCATAGCCAACGATCAAACCAGCTTCTGCGTTGGTGGAACCTTCCGGTTGCAGGGCCTGGATGGCTTCCAGGATGACGCCTTTGTCTGACCCATTGACCGGGTCGAGCAGGATTCGGGCTTGGCTGCCGTATACAACGATGCCCACCCTGTCATCCGGGTGAAGGCGATCAACCAGGAGCCTCAATGAGCGCTTGACCAGTTCAAGGCGGTTATCCTGGGCCATGGAACCCGAGACATCGATGACAAATACAAGGTTGGCAGGTTTTCGCCGGGCTTCGGGCACCTGGTAACCCTGTATGCCGATCCGAATGAGATGGGTTCCATCCCAATACGGGGATGTTGCTCCATCCGCATAAATGCCGAAAGCGACCCCGGGCGGGGCAGGATACCCCATATCGAACGAATTGATGAATTCCTCCACGCGGATCGCATCCGCCGGAGGGAGGAAACCACTATTTATATAGTTGCGGGCAACCGAATAGGAGGCGGTGTCCACATCCAGCCCGAATGTGGAAAGGTGATCTTCGCGTGCATCCATGAACGGATTAATTCCGTAGTTCTGAAAATAATTATCTGCCGGCGCGGAATTGGCAGGTGCTGGAATGGGCGGGTGCGGTGCAAAGGGGGCGGAAGCCAGCGCTGTTGGCTGTGGAAATGGAACCAGGCCGGCCATGGGAGCGGGTGGAAACAGATCCTGCCCGACGGAATACTCCTGGGGAGCCGAAGGCGAGGTGTATTGCTGGCCGGTTTGGCCTTCTCGGCCGATGTTGGCTTTTTCCGTTTCGTCCATGGATTCTCCACCCAGGGGGGATTGCGGGAGGGTCGTTGTAGGATGTTCAACGGCAGGTGCACCCACCACCGGTGGTTCGGTTTGTTTTGGAGACAACGGGGGGAACCATGGAGCACAGGATGCGCACAAACAGACCAGTAGAATGAGCAATGGATAGGTTCGGGTTTTCATTTTCTTCTCCTTTGATGGCATAGGATTTGAAGGGCCGAGTTACTGAACTTCCGGTAATAAGAGCATTAATCGGTGAGGGAGTGTTTGTTCCTGAAATGACGGAACAGGCGCCATATGGCCCAAGCGATAAGAATGGGAGGACCACCAACCACCATTAACCAGATAAGTGCATTGGCAACGAAAATGAACATGGTTGAGGTGACATGGAAAGCATGGTCGAAGGTCGCTGCCGGATCCCAGCCAATCATCAGGCCTGGAGGAATCCTTGAGGGCAGGCGCTGCTGCAGAAGCAAGGTGAAGCAGATCTCATTGCTGTAGACAGGGCAGTTGCCTGGCAACTCTTGTCCATCTGTGGCAGGAGCCATGGGAACCGTGGTGCCGAGACTGGTGAACTCGTAGAGGGAGGTTCTCCACATTTCATAGGGGATGGCGATCTCAAAACGGGTATAAGGCCGGTTTCCCACAAACCAGGATTCGACCACCAGGATGCGCCCTCCCAAACGATGGACGATTTGGTGAACCTGTTCGTTTGCCAGCCCGATATTTTCGACTTCCAACCCCAACTGACAGCCGTTCAGGCCGCCATGCCGGGAAAAACCTTTCTTAATGGGATAAACAGCGATTGGAACAGGCCAGGCTTGATTTTCGGTGGGCAAAAGGGCTGGCCCAGTTGCCAGACCAGGAGCACATCCATTAATGATCATGAGAAACGAAATCGCCAGGATGATTCTGTGAATACCGGTTTTCGTCATATCCATTCATCTCCTCGAAACGACCGTACAAGATTATTTCGTTTTCATCATCGCGCTGGGTTGGGAAGAAGACTTGACATTTGATTGATAAAACCTTGACAAAAACCCATTTAATTTATCTTGCGAATTCCTTTTTGGCATGCTATAATGCGTTATCCAATATGGCAGGCTGAACTTGAAGCAGGGAATACCAGAACAACTGCGTAATTGAATCCAGCAGGTATTGACAGTTATCCCAAAACCATTCCATCAACCCTACCAATACGCCATCTCGCCCCATGGGGAAAGAGGTGCGCAGCCCTGATTGACAAAACCCCGATAAAACAAGAGATCAATCCATATGAAAATACTTGAACTTGAAAATTCACCCCTGTCCGAGCTTCGCGCCCTTGCCGGCGAGATGGAAATACCGAACGCCAACCACCTGAAAAAGGAAAACCTGATTATCCGAATCCGTCAACTGGAGGCTGAACGTGAAGGGCTGGAGGTGCGGGGCGGAATTCTTGAGATAATGAATGAGGGCATCGGTTTCCTGCGTACAAACTACCAGGTTGGCTCGGATGATGTCTATGTTTCCCAGGCCCAGTTGAGGCGATATGACCTGCGGGCCGGTGATCTTGTCATCGGTCACGTGCGCCCCCCGAGAGACTCCGAACGACATTATGGCTTGTTAAAAGTAGAAACGATCAATGGTCTGCCCACCGAGGAGGCCCGTACACGGCCATCTTTTGAGAGTTTAACTCCGATATTCCCGGACAAACGGTTTGACCTGGAAACGGATCGGAGCATCCTCTCCACCCGGATGATCAACCTGATCGCCCCCATTGGCCGGGGACAGCGCGGCATGATCGTTTCGCCACCGAAAGCCGGGAAAACGACCATTCTGAAACAAATGGCAAATTCAATATCAGTGCGCTACCCGGATGTACACTTGATCATCGCCCTGATCGGCGAGCGGCCGGAAGAAGTGACCGATATGGACAGGTCGGTGGATGCCGAGGTGGTGGCATCCACGTTTGATGAGCCGGTCTCTTCCCATGTGCGTACAGCTGAAATTGCCCTCGAGCGAGCCAAACGCCTGGTCGAGATCGGCCGTGATGTTGTCATCCTTATGGACAGCCTGACACGGCTGGCCAGGGCTTACAACCTGGTAGTGAACCCATCAGGCAGGACACTCTCCGGAGGCATGGACCCATCTGCACTTTACCCCCCCAAGCGCTTTTTCGGTGCGGCCCGTAACATCGAGGAAGGTGGAAGCCTGACCATCATTGCAACAGCGCTGGTGGATACGGGTTCACGCCTGGACGATGTCGTTTTCGAAGAATTTAAAGGTACCGGGAACATGGAACTGCACCTCTCCCGCAGGTTGCAGGAGAGGCGAATATTTCCAGCCATTGATCTTGAGCGGTCTTCCACACGCCGGGAGGATCTTCTGCTGGGGCCGGACATCCTGCAGCGGGTGTGGTTGATGCGGCGCATGTACCTTCAAATGGTGGGACAGCCTCCGCAGGGCGCTGGCATGGACCCGGCCGTGGCCACCGAAGCACTGACTCAAAGAATGCTGAAGACCAAAAACAACCTTGAATTCCTGGAGAGCCTGACGGAGGAGATGTGAAAGTTGCTCCTCTGAAGAAGGGCAATGGGAATAACGCCAGAACAGACCGGCTGCCGGCATGGCTGCCGAGGGCGCTTTGGGCGATCGCCATCGTCATGTCTCTGACCATGCTGGCCCTGCTGATCATCCGCTCTCCGGTGGTTCAGGCTGCTGCTTCACGAGCCAGGGCTGAACAAGCCGCGGAAGTGCAACCTACCGCCCCGGCAACGATGGGCGCCAGTTTGCCCGATTACCATTATGGGGAATCCACAGCCGCCCTCATTCGTGTCCCGGATGCACATACCACCATACCGAACAGGTCGAGCTCCACTGCCAGTGATTATGAAATTAAAAAAGGGGATTCCATCTTTGGGATTGCCAACCAGTTCAAGATCAAGCCGGAAAGCGTGTTATGGGCCAACTACAACTTGTTGAACGATGATGTACACATGATCTCCATTGGGCTAAAGTTAAAGATCCCTCCCACGGATGGGATCTATTACCAGTGGAAGGAAGGTGATACATTGGAGAAGGTGGCCCAGACCTACAAGGCTTCCGTAAAAGATATCGTGGAGTGGCCCGGCAACAGGCTTGACATCCTGGACCCCGAGATTGAGCCGGGGCAATACATTATGATCCCGGGAGGGTCTCGGGAGATGCAACAATGGGTTGTGGCTGTCCCTTACAGGGACCGGTCAGGCGTGACCAAAGGGGTGGCCGGACCGGGAGCTTGCGCGGTCCCGGCCGGGGGGAATGTTGGCACCGGATATTTCGTCTGGCCGGCAATGCAGCATTTCCTTTCCGGGAACGATTACTGGTCGGGTCACCTGGCGATCGACATCGCTGCCGGCGAGGGCGCTCCGATCTATGCATCGGACAGTGGAGTGGTTGTCTATGCCGGAGCGATCGGCGGCGGTTATGGCAACATGATCATGATTGATCATAACAATGGCTACCATACGCTGTATGCCCACCTGGCGCAGATCAACGTCTTTTGCGGGCAGAATGTCACCCAGGGCCAGTACATTGGCCTGGCTGGAAGCACCGGTAATTCGACGGGCGCACACCTTCACTTTGAGATTCGCTACCTGGGCGGATTTATCAACCCATGGCATGTTCTGCCCTGATCCATTAACACGTGGCAATTAAGAAACGCCCCGAGAAGATCGGGGCGTTGTTATTAAATCATTAGTTATGGAACCTGTTGGCCGGTGTGGCTAACCTGATCATTATCCTTGACGGGAATACAACCACCAACAAGCGGCCACATTGAAAGCCACTGCTTCACCAAAGAGAAGCCAGGCGAAATAACTTTTATCTATTTCAGTGCAACCTGTTATGGGGCGAGCAGTTGACGCAGGTCGTTAATGGGTTTTAAGGATCCCCGATCGTCCTCATAATACCAATGCTCCCAGCCATTGCATGGGCTGCCATTCATCAGGTGAGATCCCAGGGAGTGGATCGATCCCTGGGAACCGTTGAGCCGCAATGTGCCGTCCGCTTTAACCATGGCAGCCTGTTGTCGGTTGCCTTTGAAATAAAGAAGCTGGCCTGGTTGCAAAAGTCCATTCTCCAGAAGAGCCCCAAATGGGATGCGCTGTTGAAGCTGCCTCCCCCCGCGGACATCGAGCGCCTCCTCGGGGAAGAACTCCGGGGTGATCGCAGAAAGACGGCTTCTTGCGATCTCCACATATCCACTGACCCGCTCGACGCCGATCCAGCGGCGGCCAAGCCGGGCGGCAACGGCGCCGGTTGTCCCCGTGCCAAAAAACGGGTCCAACACCACATCACCGGGTTTGGTTGAGGAGAGGATGACCCGGTAGAGCAGGCTTTCAGGCTTTTGCGTGGGATGTGCTTTCTCGCCATGGATGCGGATACGCTCGCTTCCGGAGCAGATTGAGAGGACCCAGTCGCTGCGCATCTGGCGGTCATCATTCATTGATTTCATGGCGTGGTGGTTGAATGTATAACGAGCACCTTTGAACTTGGATGCCCAGATGAGAGTCTCATGAGCATTGGTAAAACGGACGCCGCGAAAGTTCGGCATGGGGTTGGTCTTGATCCAGACAAGGTCGTTCAGGAACCAGAAGCCCAAATCCTGCATTATGCTTCCCAGGCGATAGATATTATGATAGGAGCCGATCACCCAGAGGGTGCCGTTGTCTTTGAGAATTCTTCGGCAGGCCTCCAGCCACTTCCGGCTGAAATCATCATATTCCTGGAAGTTTGCGAACCGGTCCCATTCCTCATTCACGCCGTCAACAAGGGTCATATTCGGTCGGTATAGATCGTTCTGAAGCTGCAGGTTATAAGGCGGGTCTGCGAAAATGAGGTCGATTGATTTTTCCGGCAGCCCGGGTAATACCTGCAGACAATCGCCAAGAATCACGGAGTTAATGGGAAGTTCCGGGTTCATGGAATCATTTTACACCGATTTGCATAAAGCGAATGACGCCCCGGACCCCGGGAATGGAAGCGAGCATTCCAGGAGAAAGGCCTGAAGGCAGTTTATAGAAGGGTGGGAGGGTCCACCTGGATGCGCAGGGAACCCCCAGGGGGTGGCTCGAGCGACCGCCCTTTAAATAGCCTGGCAGGATCCGGCCCTCGTAGGATGATATGCCAGCGGAAAATACCCCCCTGCCTGTGAAAGAAGCAGGGGGCAGGCCCGATGATCTCGGTTGACAGAAGCCCATCCTCCTGCAGCCATCGTTCGATTGTGCTGTGATACCTTTCAGCGGCGGATTCAACTGTGGCGGATCGAAAGTGCCTCACTTCCAGCCGAACCATCCGGGAGAAAGGCGGGTAGGCAAGTTTTTTTCGTTGTTCGATTTCATACCGATAGAAGCCGTCTGTATCGTGCTTTGCTGCCATCCGGATGGCAGGGTTTTCCGGCTGATAGGTCTGCAAAATGGCTCTGCCGCCCAGTTGGCTGCGGCCAGCCCTTCCAACCACCTGGGTAAGGAGTTGAAAGGTTCGTTCTGCCGCCCGGAAATCCGGAAAACTTAATCCGATATCTGCAAGAACAACCCCGACTAGCGTCACCAGTGGCAGGTCCAGGCTTTTAGCCACCATCTGGGTGCCTACCAAGATATCCGCCTGGTGGTGGGTGAAGTGAGAGAGCAGCAGGTCATGGGAGCCTTTCTTCCTGGTGGTGCCGGCGTCCCAGCGCACGACCCGGGCATGGGGAAAAAGGGATTTGATCTCCCTTTCGACTTTTTCTGTACCAGTGCCATATTGCCCGATTGAATGGCTGCCGCATAACGGGCAGGTGTGTGGCAGGTGGCGGTGATACCCGCAAGTGTGGCAGACCAGTTCAGCGGCGGGCAACCCCGGATCTTCCAGGTGAAGGGAGAGTGGCAGGTCGCAACGGGGGCAGCGCACGACATTTCCACAATCACGGCAAAAAATGAAAGTGGTGTATCCGCGGCGGTTCAAAAAGAGAATGGCCTGCTGGCCAGCAGACAGAACATCGGATAGTGACCTTTTAAGAGAACGGCTGAAAATGGACCTGTTGCCGGCTTTTAGTTCCTGGCGCATGTCAACGATCTCAACACTGGGAAGGGAATTCTGGCCGGAGGCGGTTGGCGCAGGTGGAGAACCCGTCTTGGCAAGGTTGCCGGTAACGGCAATAATTCGGCGGGGCAGATGAAGGCGATGCCAATTTTCATTTTCTGATCTGTAAAGCAATTCAACTGACGGTGTTGCGGTGCCAAAGAGGATGACAGAATTAGCCACCCGGGCATACTCGAGGGCAACGTTAATGGCGTTGTAATATGGTTGGTTTTCTGTTTGATAATAGGAATCGTCATGACACTCGTCAATTACGATCAAGCCCGGATCAGCAAGTGGTGAAAAAAGGGCGCTGCGAGGTCCAATGGCGATGGGGAGTTTCCCCAAACGCAACCTGCGCCAGGTGTCATAACGCTCTCCGGGTGAAAGTCGTGAATGGATCAACCCCACCCGTCCGGGAAACCGGCTTAGAAATCGTTGAACCGTTTGAGGGGTGAGCGAAATTTCCGGAACGAGTATGATGGCCTGGCGCCCAAGCGTCAGTGTTTCTTCAACAGCTCGAAGATAGATTTCGGTTTTTCCCGAACCGGTCACCCCATCCAGAAGATAAGGAAGTCGGGAAGCTCCCCGGGGGGCAGCATGGATTCCATCGCGGATGGATTTCCAGGCGACCTCCTGATCCTGATTGAGAATGTGGGGGACGGATATGGCTGGATCGATCTTATCCAGGGGGTCGCGCCAGAAGTCTTCCTCGCCAAGGGCAATGAATCCCTTTTCCGATAGTTCATACAGGTCCTGCAGGTTCCCGCCAGTGGCAGCATATATCCAGGGGACGGCAACGGGAAGAGATTCACGGGCAAGGTATTCTAGGATCGCAAGCCGGCGGGCCCCC
The DNA here is from genome assembly GCA_964420835.1 of uncultured Anaerolineaceae bacterium. GTDB lineage: Bacteria > Chloroflexota > Anaerolineae > Anaerolineales > Anaerolineaceae > CAYQUO01. The sequence continues at coordinate 144,895 of CAYQUO010000003.1, read as the reverse complement.
GCCTCTTTGCGTCCCAGCAAGGGTAATAGTTCTTTAACCGATTCCGGGCTGCAGGACAGATGGGCTGTTCGTACGGTCCGTGGGCGAACACCAGGAGGGGGAAGGATGGGCCTGGCCACCAGCAAGCCCTTGCGTACCAGGGATCGGGCGGCTGGCCTCCAATCCAGCCTTGGAATTGCAGTATCCAGTTGCCTGCCTCGCAAGGGTCCGCGGGTACGGACCAGGTCCAATATCCTTTTTTCAAGGGCGGTCCCGGAATATCCGGTCAAGGCATCAAGATCGGGGCTCGCTGAAAAGAGCGCATCTGCCTGCTGGTTCAATCCGGGTGGGAGCATGGAATGTAAAACAAGGGAAGGCGAAGAAAGGGTAACTTCAGCCACACGGGCTGCCAGCGCCATTTGGACAGGGGTAAGGACGGGCAGCGGGTCGAGGAGAGATGTGACGGGCCGGGTCTCCTGGACTGCGGGTTCAGCAACAACCCGAAGAACGATCCCCTGCACTTTCTGTTTTCCAAAGGGCGCTTCAACAAGACAGCCGGGTTGAATTTGTTCGGAGAGTTCCTGCGGGACGTGATAATCAAATACACCGGAGACGGCCGGCATATTGATGGCTAACTGAACGTACATTCGCTTCCTGAATTGGTCGGACGACCCGGGGGTCAATCGGGGCTCAAAATTGCCGCGGCCCCATACCCTACAACAGAGCTGGCATCCCTGGTCACCTCTGCAGAGGTGCTGTGGTGCAGTACGTGCACATGGGTGGCTCCCAGAGAGCGTGCAGCCCACAATACGGTTGCCACCGCCGGAGCCCCACAGGCAAAGGCAGTTTCCTCCTCTTCAGCTTGCAAAACTTTTTCGGGGGAGAAGGAAGCGATGCAGTTCAGCATTTCAGCATCCAGTTGATTTGCCTGTGGAAGGGGGAAAAAGTGGGACAGATCGGTGCTAGCAATCAAGAGGGCCTTGCGGTCCTTTAATGCATCGCCGAGTGCCTGACCCAGAGCCTGGAGGAGTCCCCTCGAGAATGTTCGGAGCATTAAGGGTAGAAGCGTAAATGGACCCGAAAGCGCCACCTGAAGGAAGGGCAGTTCAATCTCCAGGGAATGCTCTTCATCATGATCCAGTCTGGTGAACCCAATCCCGGTGTGGGTGTGAACCTCTTTCTCCAAGATGGAGAAGGCAGCCTTATCCACTGGAACAATGCCAAGCGGGGTTGAGTATGCCGAGTGGGAAGTGGTCAGGAGCGGTGCGGGGTGATAATCATGGTAGGGGGAGAGAATGGCGACAGTGTCAAAGACAGAATCCTGGATTGTACGAAAGGCATATCCTGCCGTGGCGCCTGAATACCGGAGACCGGCATGGGGTGTAATCAGGGCTACAACCCGCCCTTTTAATTTGGGGATAATGGCGCCAGCAAGGTAACGGTTGATCTGTCGGCGCAATGCATCAGCATTCCCTTCATACCATTGCCCGGCGATTGGAGAAGGGCGCACATCGATTGACCTGGTCATATGAGCCTCCCTTTTCAATAATACTAATTGTACATGGAAATGCGGATAGAGGCAAAATCAGGCCATGTTTTTCATGGTTCATCCATATCAACTTGAATAAGAGACCTTTTCCTTCCGGAGTTTGAGGTCAATGATTGTGATCAGGGTGAAGCAGATGCTTCATTTCCATACCGCTGTATAATAGGATTATTGTTTTCGTTGGGAAGGAGGGCTTACATGATGAAGAGAATCCACCCATTGAATCAATATTTACTCATTATTTCACTGATTCTGTTCATGCTGGCTTGTTCAATGAAGGGGGTCAGGATCGGTGGCGGCAAAGAGGACCTGGAGAGCACGAGGATAGCGCAGGCGGTGGAGGCAACCGTACTTGCCAAACAGGACACCGAGGCAACTGCCTGGGCGGACCTGTCCAGCACGCTAATCGCGCCCATCCCTGAGCTTCCAACACTGCCGGTGGAGGAACAACCCCCCCAGGTACCTTTGAAGGAGAGTGCTGTCGAGCCAACCGCATTCCCAACTTTGGATGTGAATGAGAGGATTAAGGCCTCCAATGTGCTTCTTTTTGAGGATGTGCGTGGATACTATGACCTGCCTCCATATCTTCACCAGGTTGTTGCAAATATGGATTTCTCAAAGGGAAGAGTGATTGAGGTTGGGGATGCAGTTGGGAACTTCCTCTCGCAGTTGAATTCGGACACCAAATGGGATATTATTATCGTTGGCGCAGAGGTAAGAACCGGTGTGCGGGGTGAGTTTTGGGATGTAATTAAAAAACAGGTGGATAACGATGTGGCTCTGGTGGCAGAGGTGTGGTATCTTGACGAGATTCGCCACGGACGCATTGAACCACTTTTGGAGGAGTGCGGCATCAGGTTCCAAAAAGATTGGACGAGGGAATCGGGGGATGATCGTAACAATTATTCCATTTTCTGGTTAAAGCCTGAGTCGGAGTTCTTTAATTATCCCAATCAGGTCAGCCCGTTGATATCAACGGTGGGTTATTGGGAAGGAGATGTGGGCGACCTGCTTCAATACGCAAGCGGTGGCGATGCCCAGTTGCTGGCTGGAAAACATACAGACCGCACATCTTCGGATGCGGTAATCGCCTCCTGTATGGAAGGGAGGGTTATCTTCCAAACATTTTCAACACATGACTACAAGGCAAGCCAGGTTAAGCCTTTATGGGAGAATTATATTTACAATACCCTGAAAAACCATTACCTGGTTACTGAAAAATAGAATGGCGGTGAGAAGGTGTGAAACACTATTACCGCCAAAAAAACCATCCCCGTCTGCAAAAGGCAATCATCAAGCCTTATTGATGTTTTGGAAATACTCTTTTTATGCCAAGGATGATGATCGCCCATTCAAGGGATTGAAGGGAATCAAATCATTTCATTGAGTTCGCGCTTAACCAGGATTTATGTCAAACCTTGCGGCGAAATTGAAATACGACGACAATGAAATTCCCTAAACCACATGCTTCACATTCGGCAAGAATTGCATTCATCATTAACAAAGAATAATGGTGGAAAAAAACCCCGCTACCCACACGCCCGGTTGGATTAATGCAAATATAAAGCGATATCTTAAAAGGAGATCAGCGCCAGCGATATTGGCTGCCATGGCGATCAGCCCCACGTCGATCTTTCTAATAACCCTATTTTATTTTGGCAACCACACACCTGGCCGGCGTGCTTTGGCCGTATTAATCGGAATGGGGGTGGTACTGGCAATTGCCCTGTGGTTCTGGATGCAACGAATTTTTCTTGTCCACTGGAAATCCATTTCCAACCGGGTTAAGGTTGGTTGCATCCTGGTTTCACTTTTCTACGGGGTCATACTGGCAACATTCCTGCCGGATGGGATTCCGGCTTACCGTTTACAACGGTTAAAGCTTGTTGTCACAGCGTTGTCCGGGTCGGGATCGGGCTCCGAATTCGGGGAGGTCACGCTGTTGGGCTTTGAATCCGACGGCCAATTTATCAGTTATGGTTCCATGGATGTGGATGGAGGATGGAAACGGAGTGGAAATTCACTTACGGCTTCGTCTCCTTACGACAGGCTTCAGTGGCAGGGAAGGGCTTCTTCAACAGTCCTGATCTTTGAAGGCTCCCCTGGCGCAGGCCGGGTGCAAATTGATTGGGATGGAGACATTCGAACCTATGATCTGCAGGGGGCGGAAACCAAAGAGGTGTATATTCACGATTTTCACCCGGTTGGTTTCTTTGACCGATTCCTGATCGCCTTTTTGCTGGTAAGCGTTCTAACGGTTTATTGTTTATTTGGCGTTGTTTGCTTATTGCTTGCCTGGAAATACCCTGAAGACAATAAGCGTGACCAGGGTTCAAATGTTAAGGATGGCCGCTGGAGGGTGGATTTATTAATTATCCTTTCGGTTGCCGTCGTTTCGGTGGTGTATTTTCTCATTATCACGCGATCGATCGGCCTGCTGGTGTCAGCGGATTCTATGGACTATATTGCAGCAGCCCGTCATGTTCTGGCCGGGGAGGGTTACATTGGGATGGATACGGACACCTTTACCTGGTGGCCCCCATTGTATCCGCTTTTTTTGGCAGGGCTGGAGGCACTGACCGAACCGGGAACTCTTTTCTGGTACCAATTAGCCAACATCCTTCTGATGGTGATATCGATTTTCCTCGCCGGTTTTCTTCTGAAGAGGGTGTTTCGACGGGGTGAAGTGTTCCCTGCAGGTGCACTGGTCATATTGGTTTTTTCAATCCCCTTTTTATTCACTTTCACTCACCTGCTTTCTGAAGCGCTCTTTTTCCCGCTATACATCCTTTTCCTTGGTCTTCTCCTGGATACGGTTAAAACACAGGATCCGATTTCGGGTGTTTTTCTTACATTCGTTGGATCCTTGCTGGTTCTTTGTCGCTACGCGAGCGTACCATTGATCTTCTACAGCGGATTATGTCTATTGGTTTTTCTTAGGAATGATATTCTACAGCGATTCATTAAAACCCTGACGTTTGCCGCCATGGCCTTACTGCCGACTATGTTGTGGGTTGGACGAAATCAATTGATGACCGGCACCCTGGTCGGTGTGCGAATCGCACACTTTACGCCACCTCTCGATATTCTTGGACAAATTTTCAGGATCTTTATTGGATGGTACCAGCCCCGGCAAGGGCAATGGCTGGTGATGTGCGGATTGTTATTTTTAATCGTGCTTACCATAAGTGTTAACCTGAGTGGGATAAAACAATCAAAGTGGCAGGATTGGGTCCCGGTTGAGGTTCTGGTTTTAGGTGGGTGGGTATTCTTTTATGTAGCTTATCTGGTGGTTTCCTTAAGCAGGGTGTGGATCGGGGGTTTTTTTGCCCGCTACCTGTATGTGATTCATGCCCCGGTTATGATTATCCTGGCCTTGTGGTTTGATCGCCTGGGTTCAATTCAGAAGCCAACCTGGAGAAAGGTGTTATTTCACCTCTCGGCTTTATTGACAATTGCGTTGTTGCTTATCGCCCCGTTTAATGCCCGACAGGATATCGTCGCAGACCAGGCGACCCGTTTCAGCCAGGGATTTTCCCTGTCAAGCTTGGAAAAAAGTGAAGTGCTTCATTATTTGCTCAACCATGTCCTTCCCGATAATGCTTTGATATTCAGCAATTGTCACCGGTGCATCTATCTTTTTGACCATATTTTCCCGGTTTGGTCTTTTTCCACAGAGGCGGGAGATCAGAAGCTCCCGAATGACCAGGAGTTTTATCTTGTTTGGTTTGATTGGATCCTAACAGACCGGCCCTATCAAATGGCTGCCGGGGAGATGCCTGATATCGCCAGTGCGGTTGACAGGCCTGTCCATATGGAACTTGTAGCACATTTGAATGATGGCAGGATCTTCCGGGTAATACCCCGTTGAAATGATTTTCTTAATTTCATAGGTCTCAGAAAGGCATGGCATTGAGAAATGACCCCTTTTCAATTGCAGCGAACCCGGGAAAACAGCCGGTTGTTTGCAGGAAATTCCATTCAATTCGCCATAATCGAAACTCCCAAGGCAAAGTGGTTTATAATACGGAAAACCACCTGAAAGGAAACTTTTATGACAATCGATGAAATTCTTGAAGTAGTGTTGGAGGCTGTGGAAGAATATAACCTCCAGGTGGATGATGATCAAAAGGTGGAACCATCGGTCGAGACCGTGCTTTTTGGCAGAGGGGGAAAGTTGGATTCCATGGGCTTGGTAAATATGATCGTTCTGGTCGAAGAGAAAATAAACACCAAGTTTGACGTAAACATAACCCTGGCAGATGAACGGGCGGTCTCTCAGGAAAAAAGCCCGTTTCGCTCTGTGCAATCCCTGGCTGATTATCTGTTGATTCTGGTGAAGGAGCAGGAACTTGCCTGACGCCGGTGTTATGGTGGTTACCGGTAGCCGCAAGGGTATAGGGCGGGGTCTGGCGGAACATTATGCAGCGAGAGGCTGGCGGGTGGTTGGGTGCAGCAGAAACCCGTCTGATTGGGCGGCGGAAAATTACGAACACCATTGCCTGGATGTTAGCGATGAAACGGCGGTGAAATCCCTGGTTACTGAAATCCAGAAAAGCCACAGGCAAATTGATGTTTTGATCAATAATGCCGGTATTGCGGTTATGAATCATGCTCTGCTTACACCTATGAAGACAGCCCGGCGAATTCTTGAAACGAACGTGCTGGGAACCTTTCTCTTCTGCAGAGAGGTAGCCAAGGTGATGCAAAAGAAACACTTTGGGCGGATCGTCAATTTTTCCACCATTGCTGTTCCGCTTAACCTTGCCGGTGAGGCGATGTATGCCGCTTCAAAAGCGGCAGTTGAATCACTGACGCGAATACTATCATCCGAGCTGTCGAGCATGGGAATTACCGTGAATGCAATTGGGCCTACGCCGATTAAAACAGACCTCATACAAGCAGTGCCGGAGGAGAAACTGGAGAAATTACTGGCACGCCAACACATCCGCCGATACGGTGAAATTGCCGATGTGATCAACGTGATCGATTTCTTCATCCTGCCTGAAAGCAACCTGGTCACTGGCCAGGTGATCTACCTGGGAGGTGTATCGTGATGTCTTCCCGGGAATCCGTTATCGGATTTCTATTGGATGTTTTTCGTGAAGACCAGTCGCAGCCGGCAATCATTTGGAAGGACTCCGAGTATTCCTACGGCTGGCTGGTCGACAAGATCGACGAGTGGCGAGAGCGTATTCTTGCAGAAGCGATCCCACAGGGATCTGTGATTGCTCTGGAGGCGGATTTTTCTCCAAACGCAGTGGCGCTGTTTTTAGCCCTGGTGGAACACGCCTGCATCCTCGTGCCACTAACCACTTCAGTGGAAAAGCAGAAGCCGGAGTTCATTGACATATCCCAGGCTGAACATAATATCCGGATAGACGATTTGGACCAGGTGTCCATTCAGTCACTGCACCGGCAAGGAGATCATCCGTATTATCAGCGTTTACGGTCTCAATGTCACCCAGGACTGGTCCTGTTCTCATCCGGTTCAACAGGCAAGAGCAAGGCGGCGGTACATGACCTTACTGGCATCCTAGAGAAGTTCAAGGTGAGGCGAAGTAAAAGCCGGGCGATCGCGTTCCTCCTTTACGACCACATTGGGGGGGTCAACACCATGCTGCACCTGCTTTCCAACGGTGGCACGGTTGTTACAGTCCAGGATCGTACCCCTGATGCCGTACTTGCGGCTGTGGAGAGGTACAAAGTGGAGCTGCTGCCAACCTCTCCCACGTTTATCAACATCATCCTGCTCAGCGAGGCATACAAACGGCATGACCTGTCCTCTCTAAAGACTGTCACATACGGCACCGAGCCAATGCCAGAAAGTACATTGGTGCGGTTCCACGAATTGTTCCCGGAGATTAAATTACAACAAACCTATGGTCTTTCAGAAGTCGGGATCCTGCGATCAAAATCCAGGAGTTCAAATTCGTTATGGGTTAAGGTTGGCGGCGAAGGTTTTGAAACGCGCATAGTGGATGGGATCCTGCACATCAAAGCCCAATCGGCCATGCTTGGATACCTGAACGCGGCCAGCCCGTTTACGGAAGATGGCTGGTTTAATACCGGCGATGCGGTTGAGGTGGATGGTGAATGGCTCAGAATCCTGGGGAGGATTTCAGAGATCATCAACGTGGGTGGCGAAAAAGTATACCCGGCTGAGGTTGAATCGGTCATTCAGGAAATGGACAATGTAGCCGAAGTATCAGTGATCGGCGAGCCTAACCCGATCACGGGAAATATTGTCTGTGCAAGGGTTCGCCTGGTCAATGAGGAAGATCCCAAGGCGTTTGCCATTCGCCTGAAGAATTTTTGCCGCGCAAGGATGCCTGCATTTAAAGTGCCAGTAAAGGTGACCATTGGCACCGAGGAGCAACACGGTTCCCGTTTCAAGAAGATGAGGCGCAAAGCCGCCAGCGAGGGATAATTAACAGGTTGAAGTTTTGTGCGGTCCTGGCCATTAATTGGCTGGGCTCCGACTACAATGTCCTTTTTTGTTCAAGTGCGGGAGACGTTTGACAAAACTGCGTCCTGCCCATACTGAGGACTTTGAGATCGTACTTCCCCTGTTCTCCAGGTTTGCCGAACCGCGCCCGTCCGAGGACCTTTTCCGCAGGATCTTTGAAACAAGATGGAACAACCCATTTGGTTTCATAGGCCACCTGTTGGAGGATGGGGGGAGGGCGGTGGGATTCCTTGGCGCAATTTTCAGTCTCCGCCAGTTGAGGGATGGCTCGGAACGCCAGTTTTGCAACCTTACAAGCTGGGTTGTTGAGCCGGAATACCGTTCAGAGAGCCTTCGATTGCTGTTCCCCCTTTTGCAATTGAGAGATGTAACTCTGACGAACCTTTCAGGGAACAAGGTAGCTGAAATCCTTGGCAAATTTGGGTTTGAACAGATCGACCGCTATTACCAGTTGGTTTTCCCATTGCCCTGGTTCGCCAGGAAGAGTCAGATAATCACTGATCCAAATCAATTGGGGAACACTTTGCAAGGGGTGTCAAAAAAAGTCTTCGAAGACCACCTCGGATTGTTTACCCATCACATTCTGCTGCGCAATAAAACCGGCGATTGCTACTTGATGGCGGATGTCACCCGAAAGAAAGGCAGACGGGTACTGCAAATTCATTTTGCGAGTAATGCCTGTCTATTAAAACGAGTGTTGCCTGTGTCGGCGACGGAATTGTGCCGGGCATTCAAGACGGTTGCCATTCTCGTCGGTGAACATTTGCTGGAAAATGGAAAATACCCCCTGGCGTTGACAATCCCGCAAAGACAGGCGCGCCTTTTCCGCGGGGTTAATGTTGGTCGCATGCAAATGGATACCGCGTATTCAGAACTGCAGTTACTGGGCATCCTTTCAGAATGGTGAACTGATGAGCAGATTGGTGAATTTTCTATCCAATGTGACCCGTCCCTTGTACGGGGGCATTGGTAGCATCCTGATGCTTCACCGTGTCTGCCCGGAGGGACATTCCGGGGCCACCCTGGCTGAGACCCGATCTCTTGAGGTCACCCCGGAAAACCTGGAGCGATTGGTTGAAAACCTGATGCACCGTGGGTTTACATTTATTTCAATAAATGAATTGGTGGAAGTTCTAAAAGGCGAATATTTTAGAAAGCGGTTCATCGTTTTGACATTTGATGATGGATACCGGGATAACCTTACCTTCGCATATCCAATACTAATAAAATATAACATACCCTTTACCATTAATGTTGTTACCGGTTTTCCGAACCATACGGCGATACTGTGGTGGTACTTGTTGGAGGATCTCATTAAGCAACCGGCTGTTGCATTCGAAGTGGAAAATGAAAGGATGGTCTTTGATACAACCAACGAAGAAGGCAGGCAGGCCTGTGCCCAGGCGGTCAGGCGCCTGGTGAAGTATGCTGAGTTGAGCGACTACCTTCCCCGGGTTAAGGCGATCTTTGGCCAACTGGGACAGGACTTGCAGCAAAAAACAAGGGATCTTTCTTTGAACTGGGAGGAACTAAAAAGACTGGGAAGAGACCCCCTGGTGACGATATCGGCACATACGGTGAATCACCCCGTTCTTGCAAAGTTGGCGGAAGATGAAGTTCGCAGGGAAATGCTTGAAAGCAAGGCGGAACTCGAAAGGCATCTCGGCAGGCCGATCCTCCATTTTGCGTATCCTTATGGTGGGAAGAAGCAGGCTGAAGAGCGTGAATTCCAAATAGCCGGGAAGTGTGGCTTTCTCACTGCCACCACAACCCGGCCAGCCAATATTTTCCGGGCACACCGGTACTGCATGCATGCGCTTCCGAGGCTGGAAGTATCTCACATGGGAGGGCCGGAGGGGTTGATCGCTGCAATGAACGGCCTTACCACCTTGCGTTATAACCGCTTTCGTAGAATTGTGACAGGCTGAGAAATCGCAATTAATTAATTAAAACGCATCCATTTAGATAAAAAAGTGTTCTTTCCATATATGGGTCATGAAAATTCAGAACCCTATTGACAACCATCGTTTTTCGGTTATACTGGGTTGCAATCGATTGCAAATGGTCTGACATAATGCTATTCATCACCTCACTATCCATTCTGGCTCTTATTATTTTGGTCCTCGTACTTGAGGACCTAAACCTGCAATGGGCGGTGAAGGTGTCACCCGGAATGTAAGAGTCAGAGAAGAATCGATATTTCCAGAAGATACCCAAAGATCACCAAGAAACCGCCCGACCGGGCGGTTTCTTGGTTTATGGGTAACGAAGTTGGAGGCAAGGTTGCGTTCAGATCGAATAAAACAAGGCATTGAGCGGGCGCCACACAGGGCTTTATTGAGAGCTGCAGGCATTACAGATGCTGACATGGAAAAGCCCTTCATTGCAGTGGTCAACTCCTATGTAGACATTGTCCCAGGTCATGTACACCTGCAGGAATTCGGCAAAATTGTCAAGGAAGCCATACGATCTGCCGGAGGAGTCCCTTTCGAATTCAACACCATTGCGGTTGATGACGGCATCGCCATGGGGCATATGGGGATGAAATATTCCCTTCCATCGCGGGAACTTATCGCTGATTGTGTTGAAACCATGATTGAAGCACACCAGTTTGATGGGATGGTTTGCATCCCGAACTGCGACAAGATCGTACCGGGCATGCTGATGGGCGCCCTGCGGGTGAACATCCCGGCGATCTTTGTTTCAGGGGGGGCGATGCCTGCCGGAAAGACGCCGGAAGGACAATCAGTCGACCTGATCTCCGTTTTTGAGGCGGTTGGGGCGTATCAGAACGGAAAAATGGACCTTAGGCGTTTGAGGTTGCTTGAAGGGCTTGCCTGCCCATCCTGTGGATCCTGTTCGGGGATGTTTACAGCGAACAGTATGAATTGTCTAACCGAAGCATTGGGCCTGGCGTTGCCCTACAACGGAACAGCGCTGGCGAAAACACCCGAACGCGAAGCGCTCGCCCGCCAGGCAGGTTTTCTGATCTTAAAACTGGTTGAAGAACAGATCCTGCCCCGGCAGATCGTAACCTGTGAGGCAATGGATGATGCATTTGCGTTGGATATGGCAATGGGCGGTTCAACCAACACCATCCTACATGGCCTGGCCCTCGCGCAGGAAGCCGGGTTGGACTACTCATTGAAGAGGATCAATACCATTTCGGAACACATCCCGCACCTGAGCAAGATAAGCCCTTCCGGCCCCTGGCACATCGAGGATGTTCACCGGGCAGGTGGTGTACCAGCCATTCTAAACGAGGTTCAGGCTGCAACGGGCAGGCTTCATTTTGACCGCATAACGGTAAGCGGGAAAACCTTGGGGGAATCCATTTCGGGGGCAGGGATTTTGGATGAAGAAATCATTCGAAGATCCGGGAACCCCCATTCCGCCCACGGAGGACTGTCCATTCTTTTTGGCAACCTTGCCCCCTGTGGGTCAGTGGTTAAAACAGGGGGTGTGGACTCCACCATGCGCACCTTCACCGGCCCGGCCCACATTTTTGAATCGCAGGAGGAAGCACAGCAAGGGATCATGGCTGGCCAGGTGAAAGCCGGAGAAGTGGTAGTGATCCGTTATGAAGGACCGCGCGGTGGCCCAGGCATGCAGGAGATGTTGAGCCCAACAAGCACGCTGATGGGAATGGGGCTGGGTGACAAGGTTGCCCTGATCACCGACGGGCGCTTTTCCGGTGGAACCCGGGGAGCCTGTATCGGGCACATCTCGCCTGAGGCGGCTGCCGGTGGACCGATTGCAGCCATAAACGATGGCGATATTATCGAAATCGATCTGGACGCCCGCACTTTAAATGTTCGCCTTGACGAAACCGAGATCAGAAAAAGGCTGGATCACCTGTCCCCTTATGAACCAAAGGCGACCAGCAAATGGCTGAAACGATACGCCCGTTTTGTTACCAGTGCCGATACCGGCGCTGTGCTGAAGGTGGAATAGAACCGAAACCAAGTATTTAGAATGGAGCCACATTAAATTATGGAACGATCCGGTGCACAGATTATTTGGGAAACCCTTGTCCGGGAAGGGGTGGAAACGGTCTTTGGCTTTCCCGGCGGGGCAACATTGCCCCTTTACGACGCCATGCTGGATTATCCTGTTTACCATGTTCTAACAAGGCATGAGCAGGGCGCTGCCCATGCCGCCGACGGTTATGCCAGGGTAAGCGGAAAGGTTGGGGTGGCGCTTGCCACCTCCGGACCTGGTGCAACAAACCTGGTGACCGGTATTGCCAATGCGATGATGGATTCATCGCCTGTGCTATTCATTACCGGGCAAGTTGCAACCCGGTTCATCGGATACGATGCCTTCCAGGAAGCAGATGTTACCGGCATTACCCTGCCGATAACAAAGCACAATTACCTGGTTACGGACATCAATCAATTGGGAAGAACAGTTCGTGAGGCGATGTATATTGCCCGCACAGGCAGGCCGGGACCGGTTCTAATCGACATCCCCAAGGATATTCAGGCAGGCAAGATCGATTGGGAATACGATGACACACCGATCAGCCTGAAGGGATATCGACCGGATTTAAGACCGGTGGACAAGGATATCAGAACGGCATTGGAGATGATCAGGGAAGCCAAACGCCCGGTGATATTGGCGGGACAGGGGGTTTTGATGAGTCGTGCCATGGAGGAACTTCGGCAGGTTGCGGAAACCACCCGAACACCCGTTGCCTTGACGCTGCTTGGTTTGGGGGCTTTTCCGGCCAGTCATCCGCTCAACCTGGGGATGATGGGGATGCATGGTGAAGCCTGGGTGAACCATGCCATCCAGGAAGCGGACCTGCTACTGGCCATGGGTATGCGCTTTGATGATCGTGTGACCGGTGAACTGAAGGGCTATTCGCAAGGGGCGAAAAAGATCCACTTTGAGATCGATCCTTCCGAAGTGAACAAGAATGTTCGTGTTGACCTGGCATTGATTGGAGACCTTGGTGTTACGCTGCGAAAGATCATTCCACACCTGGCTCCACTTGACCATTCGGATTGGCTGGAACATATTGATGATATTCGTAATGAAAGCCGGAACAGGGATATTCAGAACCATGATGGTAACGGGATGCTGCAGGCTCCCCATGTTGTCAATGACCTTTGGAAGGAAACAAAAGGAGATGCCATTGTGGTCAGCGATGTAGGGCAAAACCAGATGTGGACGGCCCAATATTACCGCCATGATAAACCGTTCACCTCCATCACCTCCGGCGGCCTGGGGACGATGGGGTTTGCTTTGCCGGCATCCATTGGGGCAAAATTTGCCCGGCCGGAGGCTGAGGTTTGGGCAATTGCCGGGGATGGTGGTTTCCAAATGACCCAGGCAGAACTGCAAACAATTGCCCAGGAAAAGATCAAGATCAATATTGCCATTTTGAACAACGGCTACCTTGGCATGGTCCGCCAGTGGCAGGAATTTTTTTACGATGGAAGATACTCGGGCACACCCATCAGCAGCCCTGATTTCTTAAAGATCGCCGAGGCACACGGGCTTTCCGGCATTCGGGTGACAAAGCGTTCCGAGGTGAAAGCAGCAATTGAGCAGGTTCGGGAGAGTGAAACAACCATGTTGATCGACTTCCAGGTTGTGCCTGAGGATGCAGTCTACCCAATGGTTCCAGCAGGAGCAAACCTGCACGACATGATTCGCCGGCCTGTGAAATCAGAGAAGAAAAGGTAGAGGTCAAATGCAGCACATTTTAGTAGCCCTTGTTGAAGATAAACCCGGTGTTACAACCCGCATGTCTTCGATCTTCCGCCGCCGTGGATTTAATATCAAATCCTTTGTTGGCAGCCAAACAGAACAACCGGGGATCTCTCGCATTACCATCACGATGGACAGCGACAAGCAGGATGCCGACAGGCTTAAGACTTACTTGTACAAACTGGTCGATGTCATTCGCGTCGATGACCTTTCTGAAACCTCAACGGTCAGTCGCGACCTGGTGCTGGTGAAGGTGACCATGAACGCAGCAAATCGTGCGGAGATCATGCAACTGGTGGATGTTTTTCGTGCCAGGGTGGTGGATATTGCCAATGAATCCATGGTAATTGAGATCACTGGTACGGAAGAAAAAAGAATTGGATTTCTTGAGTTGCTCAAACCCTTTGGGATCATCGAGATGGTGGGGACTGGTTTGGTGGCATTAACGCGTGGGTCTGCTCCGCTGGGAAATGGCGTTGCAGGGCCGGAAAAGGACCTGAAATGAAAAAAACCGGTGCACAGATCGTCTGGGAAACCCTTGTACGGGAAGGCGTGAACACCGTCTTTGGCTATCCAGGGGGCGCCAATCTCCCTTTGTATCATGTTATGCATGAATTTCCGATCCACCATGTGCTGGTTAGGCATGAACAGGGGGCAGTGCACATGGCGGATGGTTACGCCCGGGCAAGTGGCAAGGTTGGCGTGGCGATGGCAACCTCGGGCCCGGGTGCCACCAATATGGTCACGGGGATCGCCACTGCCTTGATGGATTCTTCACCGATCGTTTGTATTACCGGGCAGGTTGCCAGCGGGTTGATCGGATATGACGCATTTCAGGAGACGGACGTTACCGGGATTACGCTGCCGATCACAAAACACAATTACCTTGTAACGGACATCCATGAACTGGGGAGTGTTATGCGCGAGGCGTTTTATATTGCGCGCTCTGGTCGCCCCGGGCCTGTCCTGGTGGATATTGCCAAGGATGTTCAACAGGAAAGCGTGATTTTTGAATTTGATGATTCCCCCATCCAACTGCCCGGCTATCGACCGGACCTTCGCCCGGGGCAGGAGGCCATCAAAAAAGCCGCGGAGATGATCCGTGAAGCAAAACGGCCGCTAATTTTGGCGGGCCACGGTGTGCTCCTTAGTGGGGCAATGGATACCGTGAGGAAAATTGCCGAACTAATCCGTACACCTGTGGCTACCACGCTGCTGGGTATCGGCACCATCCCAGCCAGCCACCCGTTGAACCTGGGGTTAATTGGAATGCACGGAGAAGCCTGGGTGAACCATGCTGTTCAGAGAGCGGATTTGATCCTGGCTTTGGGCATCCGTTTTGATGACAGGGTGACCGGTGATATACGGACTTTTGCAAGAAATGCAAAAAAGATCCATTTTGAGATCGACCCTTCTGAAGTGAATAAAAATGTGGTTGTTGACCTGGCCTTGATCGGTGACCTGAAAGATACGTTAAACGAATTGATCCCCATGTTGGGGCATTCAGACAACAGCGAATGGAGCGAGGAAATCGATGAAATTCGCAGCGACAGTGCCTTGCGGGATATCCAAAACTGGCCGGATGATGGCATGTTGCATGGTCCACATGTGATCAATGACATCAGCAAGGCGGCTGGCGAAAACACGGTCGTGGTGAGCGATGTTGGACAGCACCAAATGTGGGAGGCGCAATATTTTCGGCATGAAAAACCCTACTCTTTGATCACATCCGGGGGTCTGGGAACGATGGGTTTTGCCCTGCCAGCCTCGATCGGTGCCAAATTTGCCCGGCCGGAAGCGGAAGTTTGGGCGATCGTTGGCGATGGCGGTTTCCAGATGACCCAGGCGGAACTATCCACGGCGTTCCAGGAAGGGATCAAGGTGATCGTAGCGGTTCTAAACAATGGCTACCTGGGCATGGTTCGTCAATTGCAGGAGTTCTTCTACAAGGGGAATTATGAGGCTACACCCCTGTGCGGCCCTGACTTTATGAAGATCGCTGATGCCCATGGCCTGGAGGGGATACGAGTGACCAAACGGTCAGAGGTTTCGGAAGCAATTGAACAGGCCCGTTCCGCCAAACGCACGGTGATTGTCGAATTTCAGATTGATGCGATGGACAGTGTTTACCCGACCGTGCCTGCCGGGGCGGATCTTAGCGCCATGATTCGGCGCCCCTATGACAGTTAATTCAGGAGATGGAGAAAAAACCATGCAGCACACCATTGTTGTATTAGTGGAAGACAAACCCGGCGTCCTGACCCGTGTGGCTTCCCTGTTCAGAAGACGGGCGTTCAATATTGAATCGTTGACTGTTGGCCATACAGAAAACAAGGGTATTTCGCGGATGACAATTGTTGTGAACAGCAACCAGGTTAATGCTGAAAGGTTGAAAGCCTACCTTTATAAACTGGTCAATGTCATCCGGGTAGGAGATCTAACCGACCTGCCAATGGTGAGCCGGGACCTGGCGATGATCAAGGTGATGGCGGATGCGGGCAACCGGGCGCAAATAATGCAGTTCGTTGACGTTTTCAGGGCTCATATCATCGATGCGACAAACGATGCCATGATCATTGAGATCACGGGAACTGAGGACAAGATCGAAGGCTTTTTGGAAGTGCTGAAACCATTCGGAATCCTGGAAATGGTTCGGGCAGGAACGGTTTCGATGGGACGGGGTGTAACAACCCTGAGCACGATGAACGGGAATGGTTTCAGGCCGGCGGTTTTGATCCAACATTGACCAATGTTAATTCTATCTTTTGGAGGATTGTTCGAATGGCAAAAATGAAGTTTGCAGGTGTTGAAGAAGAGGTGGTAACCCGCGAGGAGTTCCCGCTTGAAAAGGCGCGAGCTGTTTTGAAAAATGAGGTCGTGGCTGTTCTTGGGTATGGTGTTCAAGGCCCGGCTCAGGCATTGAATATGAAGGAGAATGGAATCCATGTGATCGTAGGCGCAAACCCTGATGGGCCTTCGTGGAAAAAAGCCATAAAGGATGGCTGGGTCCCCGGCGAGACGTTGTTTTCACTGGAAGAAGCCGCGGAGCGGGGTACGATGGTGCAACTGCTCTTGTCCGATGCAGGACAGCGGCTTACCTGGCCAAAGATCAAACCACACATGAAGAAAGGGGATGCCCTGTATTTTTCGCACGGATTTGCCATTACCTATAATGAGCAGACCGGTGTTATCCCACCCACTGATGTGGATGTTATCCTTGTGGCCCCAAAAGGCTCCGGCACCAGCGTGAGGGCAAACTTCCTGGACGGAAGCGGGATCAACAGCAGTTTTGCCGTGGAACAGGATTATACGGGAAGAGCCCGGGAGAGGACACTGGCTGTTGGCATTGCCATTGGGTCCGGATACCTTTTTGAAACCACTTTTGAAAAAGAGGTTTATAGCGACCTGACCGGCGAAAGGGGTGTGTTGATGGGAGCGCTGGCAGGAATCATGGAAGCACAATACCAGGTATTGCGCAACCATGGTCACAGCCCCAGCGAAGCATTTAATGAAACTGTTGAGGAATTAACTCAAAGCCTGATCCGGTTGGTGGCCAAAAACGGCATGGACTGGATGTATGCAAACTGCAGCGCCACGGCTCAGCGAGGGGCCCTGGATTGGCTGCCTGAATTTCGTAATGCCACACAACCCATCTTTGAGAAGATCTACCAGAGTGTAGAAGCCGGTGAAGAAACCCGAAAAGTCCTGGAGGCGAATTCGGCTCCGGATTATAAGGAACGTCTTGAGGAGGAACTTCGACAGATGAGGGAATCGGAGATGTGGCGTGCCGGTGCGGATGTTCGGGCACTGCGGCCGGAAAACTGGAAAACAAACTAACACCGGAAAATTCAAGGAGGATGGTCATGGACCCAAATTACGTGATGATTTTTGACACCACCCTGAGAGATGGGGAACAGTCTCCCGGAGCGACAATGACAAGTGCCGAGAAGCTTGAGGTGGCTCGCGGACTTTGCCGGTTGGGGGTGGATGTGATCGAGGCTGGGTTCCCGGCTGCTTCTCCTGATGATCTTGAGGCTGTGCGGAAGATCGCCACCGAGGTGGGAAATTCGGCGGAAGGGGAGAAGGTTCCGATCATTTGCGGTCTTGCCAGAGCAACAACCGGCGATATCCAAAAGTGTTGGACGGCGGTTCAGCCGGCAGCCCGCCCGCGCATCCACACCTTCCTGGCAACATCCGATATTCACCTCGAATACAAGTTGCGGATGACCCGGGAAGAGGTGGTGGCGAAGGTGCGGGAAATGGTGGCCTTTGCCCGATCGCTTTGCCCGGATGTGGAATTCAGCCCGGAAGACGCCGGTCGCAGCGACCCGGAATTCCTGTATGTTGTCCTGGCGGAGGCGATCAAGGCAGGGGCATCAACGCTCAATATTCCGGACACGGTCGGCTACACCCTGCCTGACGAGTTCGGCAGG
The DNA here is from genome assembly GCA_964420835.1 of uncultured Anaerolineaceae bacterium. GTDB lineage: Bacteria > Chloroflexota > Anaerolineae > Anaerolineales > Anaerolineaceae > CAYQUO01. Next base: position 126,750 of record CAYQUO010000003.1, on the reverse strand, counting down.
CTGATCGCAGGGATTATCCGAAACACCGCCGGGATCAAGGATTGTGTGGTTTCTGTGCACTGCCATAACGACTTGGGGTTGGCTACCGCCAATTCGCTGGCCGGCATCCAGGCGGGCGCACGGCAGGCCGAGGTGACCATCAATGGGATCGGTGAGCGAGCCGGCAATACTGCCCTGGAAGAGGTGGTGATGGCGTTGCAGACCAGAAAACCAGTATTGGGGTTGAATACCGGTATTGATACCACGCAGATCACACGAATCAGCAAACTGGTCAGCAATTACACCAGCATCCCGGTCCAGCCGAACAAAGCCATTGTGGGAATGAACGCCTTTGCCCACGAGGCCGGCATTCACCAGGATGGATTGATTAAACACCAGTCAACATACGAGATCATGAAGCCGGAATCCGTTGGCGCCATGCAAACACGGCTCGTTTTAGGAAAGCATTCGGGTCGACATGCCTTCAAGACCAGGCTCTCTGCATTGGGGTACCAACTTCAGGATGCAGAACTGGACAAGATCTTTGCCAGGTTTAAAGACCTTGCTGACCGAAAAAAGATGATCACTGATGCGGACCTGGAAGCCCTGGTGACCGAAGAGGTGTTGCAGCCACGGGAGATCTACGTTCTTGATGGTTTGCAGGTTACCTGTGGGACTATGGGCATGCCTACGGCGACCATTCGCCTGCGGGACCCGGAAGGCAACCTGCAGGTTCATGCCAGCGTGGGGGCCGGCCCCGTGGATGCCGCTTTTAAAGGCATTAATGGCATCATCAATACGCCGGCAACACTGCAGGAGTTTGTGGTCCACGCTGTAACCGAAGGGATCGATGCCCTGGGTGAGGTTACCGTCCGCATCGCGGAAGGTGATTCTTCGGCTGACAGCGAGGCAGACCAGGCTGGCGATGATGAGAAATCGCACACCTACGGCGGATATGGGGCGGATACGGATATCGTTGTAGCGAGCACCAAGGCATATCTGGCGGCGATCAATAAAATGCTGGTGGCCTCCGGGAAATATGGGACTGTTGAAAAAGCATCGGTTCAATCGCTGACATAAATGTTTATTAATTCGAGGAGAGAAGGGATATGAAATCCAATAAGAAAGCCACACCCAACCCGCAATATGACGATCCTTATGACACCTTTAGGACGCCGCGAACAATCCCGTTCCTGTGGGATGTTTCGGGGTGGATGAATGACAAGGATGATTGGGGAGCCAATAACGGAACGGCCTACGATTTAAAAAACCGGAGCATGCATGGCAAAGTCAGCGACACCGAAAACGCTTCTTGACAAGATCTGGGACAGCCATGTTGTAATTCAGCCGGAAGGGTCGCCTGCAGTCCTGTACATCGATCTGCATTATCTGCATGAAGTAACATCACCACAGGCATTTACCGGCTTGAGAAGCCAAAACCTTAAGGTTCGCAGGCCACATTTATCCGTGGCCGTGGTTGACCATGGTGTTCCAACCCGGCTGGGCAAGGATGGCTCGGCACGTAGCCGCCTGGAATTTGCAGACGCGATGAGCCGTCAGCAAATTGAACAATTGGAGAAGAATTGCCGTGAGTTTGGCATTCGCCTGTTTAACATCGAGGATGAAAAACAGGGGATAGTCCACATCATTGGGCCGGAACTTGGGATGTCACAACCAGGGATGACGATCGTTTGTGGCGACAGTCACACGGCAACCCATGGGGCTTTTGGAACACTGGCATTCGGGATTGGCACAAGTGAAGTGCAAAATGTTCTTGCAACCCAATGCCTTTTGCAAAACAAACCCGGCAATTGTGAGGTAAACATCTCCGGGAGGCTGGAAAAAGGCGTCAGCGCCAAGGATATCATCCTGGCACTTATTGCCAGGATGGGTACTGGTGGGGGAACCGGTTATGTCCTGGAATATTGCGGAGAGGCCATACGCAGTTTATCCATGGAAGAGCGTATGACCATTTGTAATATGTCCATTGAAGCCGGAGCGCGGGCGGGGATGATCTCGCCGGATGACACCACCTTTGATTATCTGGCTGGACGGCCATATTCTCCCAAAGGAGCAGAATGGGATAAACACCTTCGCGAATGGAAGATGTTGCCGAGCGACCCCGGGGCGCGCTATGATAAGCAGGTAAGCCTAGATGCCAACGCTCTTGAACCGATGATCACCTACGGAACAAACCCGGGAATGGGCATGCCAATAACCGGGACAATCCCCGTGCCTGAAGCCATTAATGATGTGAACCAGCGGGAATCGCTCCTCAAGGCGCTTCAATACATGGGGCTGAAACCGGGCGAAAAATTGGCCGGGCATAAAGTGGATGTTGTGTTTATTGGCAGCTGCACCAACGGACGTATCAGTGACCTGCGTGATGCAGCAAAAATCTTTCGGGGTCGCAAGGTTGCGGATGGAATGAGGGTTCTTGTGGTTCCAGGGTCTCAACAGGTGAAACGCCAGGCGGAAGCGGAAGGATTGGACCAGGTGTTCAAGGGCGCTGGTGCGGAGTGGCGTGAACCGGGATGCAGCATGTGCATTGCCATGAACGGTGATCAGATCGAAGAAGGGCAATATGCCGTCAGTACCAGCAATCGGAATTTCGAGGGGAGGCAGGGCAAGGGAGGGCGCACTTTTCTCGCCAGCCCGATCACGGCGGCAGCGGCTGCTGTGAAGGGCGTGGTGACAGACCCACGCACACTGCTGTAACCCGGGAACAAGGAAAAGGTGGTTTTATGGAGCCTTTAATTACCATTAAATCGAAAGCAGTCCTCCTGCCGGTCAATAATATTGATACTGACCAGATCATACCTGCCAGGTTTCTTAAGGTCACCGACAAGACCGGGCTGGGGGCCAATCTCTTTGCAGACTGGCGCTACCGTCCGGATGGAACGGAAAATTCGGAATTCGCTCTCAATGACAAGGCGAACCAGGGAGCGAAAATTCTTGTCGCCGGGGATAATTTTGGCTGCGGGTCCTCACGCGAGCATGCACCATGGGCATTGACGGGTTGGGGTTTTAAGGCAATCGTCTCAACCAGTTTCGCAGACATCTTCCGCAACAATGCGTTGAAGAATGGGCTCCTGCCCGTGGTGTTGAGATCGGGGGATCACAATAAATTGGTGAGTCTTCTGAAGGAACGGCCTGGAGAGGAACTGATCATTGATGTTCGTCTGCAGAAGATTAATGCTCCCGGTTTTAATGCCGAATTTCCATTGGATGGGTTTTCAAAAAAATGTCTACTGGAAGGCCTGGATGAACTTGGTTACCTGCTGAGCATGCAAACCGAAATATCCCGATTTGAAAAACATCATCAATTTTCTGTTGAGGTGAGGTAATGGTCCAAATATACGATACAACACTGCGTGACGGGACACAGAGGAAGGATATTTCACTCCTAAGCAGTGACAAGATCAAGATTGCCCAAAAACTTGATGAACTGGGGATAGCCTTTATCGAAGGAGGCTGGCCGGGGTCGAATCCAACCGATGTGGAATTCTTCCAGAAAGCCCGGAAGATGACCTGGAAAACCGCCAGCATCGCGGCTTTTGGCTCCACCTGCGGTGCTGCCAAAGACCCTGGCGAGGATGCGAATATTGTGGCATTGCTGGATGCGGAAACGCCGGTGTGCACATTGTTCGGAAAAAGCTCGGTATTGCATGTCGAAGAAGTATTAAGGACGACAAAGGACAACAACCTGAGAATGATCGAGCAAAGTGTGGCCTTTCTGCGCTCCAAGGGGAGAAGGGTGATCTATGATGGGGAACATTTTTTTGACGGATATCTTTTGGACCCGGATTATGCCATTGAAACCTTTAAGGCAGCGGAGCGAGGTGGCGCGGAAACACTGGTAATGTGTGACACAAATGGTGGAATGTTACCGCAGCGGCTTGCGGAGATCGTGAAAGATGTGCGCAGCAGGATCAAAACGCCACTTGGGATTCATGCCCACAATGATATTGAATGTGCGGTGGCCAACTCCATAGCCGCTGTGCAGGAAGGCTGTGTCCATGTGCAGGGAACGATCAACGGGTACGGTGAGCGATGTGGAAACGCAAACCTGTGTTCGATCATCCCAAGCCTGGAATTGAAACTGGGGCAGGCAGCCCTGCCACCTGGAAATTTGGGGAAATTGTTTGAAGTCTCCCACTATGTTGCCGAAGTGGCCAACCTTTCTCCAGATGAGCAGATGGCCTATGTTGGCAAGTCGGCGTTCCTGCATAAAGCCGGGGTACACGTTGCGGCAATGCGGCGCAATAAAACCACCTACCAGCACATTGACCCGGCCCTGGTTGGGAACCGTATGGATATGGTCGTATCGGACCTTTCCGGGCGAGGAAACCTGCTGAGTTTGATTGAAGAATATGACATGGGCGAAGGGCAGGAGGAAAAGGTTGGGACTGTTCTAAATACGATCAAAAACCTTGAAGCACAAGGATACTCCTTTGAAGCAGCAGAAGCATCGGTTGTGATGCTGTTCAAACGGCAGGACAAAGACTACCAACCGCCTTTTGAACTGATTGATTTTTCGGCCATGGTGGAACATCGTAGCGGCAGAGGCCTGTTCTCTGAAGCAACGGTCAAGATCCGTGTGAACGGAGAGGTGATCCACACCGTGGCGGAGGGAAACGGACCGGTGAACGCCCTCGACCTGGCATTACGAAAAGCCCTGTTTGATTATTACCCTTCCATACAAAAATTCAACCTTGCCGATTACAAGGTGCGCATTCTGGATGGGAACAACGGGACAAGTGCCATTACCCGTGTGCTGATTGAAACAAGAAACGGCAAAAAATCCTGGAGCACCGTTGGAGCCAGCGCCAACATTATCGAGGCAAGCTGGCAGGCGTTAGTCGATTCCGTGGAATTTGGCCTTTCTGAAGCCGCCTGATGGGCGCGAGGTGGACGAAAGGCAGCAACATGGAAGCAAATATCGTTTTACTACCGGGAGATGGGGTCGGCCCAGAGGTTGTTGCAGCCGCGGTATCCGTTCTGGATGCGGTCAGCAAGGCGGGCGGGCACCATTTTACTTACCAGGAGGAATTGATTGGCGGCACATCCATCGACCGATGCGGCGTTGCCCTAACTGATGAAGTTCTGGAAACCTGCAAACGGTCGGATGCGGTGTTGCTGGGCGCAGTTGGAGGTCCAAAATGGGATGATCCATCGGCAGCCATACGCCCTGAACAGGGGTTGCTGGCATTGCGAAAGGGGTTGGGTGTTTTTGCCAACCTGCGTCCTGTGAAGGTTTATTCCGCACTATTAAACGCTTCACCGGTCAAGGCGGAAAGGCTTGTCGGGGTTGACATGGTGCTGATGCGGGAGCTTTCCAGTGGTTTATATTACGGGGAACCGCGCAAGCGCGAAGTTGTGGGGGAACATATTCGGGCAGTGGACACACTGGAATATTGGGACCACGAAATCGAGCGGATCGCCAGGCTGGCCTTCGAGCTCTCCCGTGGGAGGCGTAAAAAGGTAACCTCCGTTGACAAGGCCAATGTGCTTGAATCGTCACGGCTTTGGCGCCAGGTGGTTACGCATGTTGGCCAGGATTACCCGGATATTGCCCTTGACCATATCCTGGTGGATACGGCAGCCATGCGGCTGGTCTCATCGCCGGCTGCATTTGATGTTATTGTCACCGAGAACATGTTCGGGGATATTCTGACCGATGAAGCCTCGGTTCTCTCCGGTTCAATGGGGCTGCTTCCTTCGGCATCACTCGGCGTAGACGGACCGGGCTTGTACGAGCCGATCCATGGTTCAGCGCCGGACATTGCCGGCAAGGGGATATCCAACCCTGTGGGCACCATACTCAGTGCGGCGATGCTGCTGAGATATTCATTGAAAATGGAAACTGAATCCCGGGCAGTGGAGGAGGCGGTTGATGCGACCCTTCAGGGTGGAAGCCTGACATACGATCTGGGTGGGTCATTATCGACCGAAGAAATGACACTGGAGATCATCCGGCACATCCAGTTGTGATCCTGTTCAGCATCCATCACATCACATGGTAAAAGGACATGACATGACAAAGGCAACCAAAATTTGGATGGATGGCAAACTGGTGGATTACCAGGATGCCACGGTACATTTCCTCAATACAGGCCTGCATTATGGGCTTGGAGTGTTCGAAGGGATTCGCTGCTACAGCACCGGGAAGGGACCAGCAATTTTCCGCAACAGGGAGCACATGGAACGGCTGGTCAACTCTGCCAAGATTTTTGGTTTCCAAGACCTGGCATACAGCGTGGACGAATTATGTGACGCAGCCCGCCTGGTTGTGAGGGAAAATGGTTTCCAGGCTTGCTACATCCGCCCGCTGGTCTTCCATGATGCGGAAGCCCATACCCTGAATTTGGACAAAGGCTGGGCCCGGGTGGGTATTGCCGCGTGGGAGTGGGGGGCTTACCTGGGGGAGGAAGCCGTGACGAAGGGCATCCGGATGAATGTATCATCCATTACCCGTCATCATGTCAATGTGATGATGACCAAGGCCAAAATAACCGGCAATTATTCCAACAGCGTCATGGCCAAAACAGAATCCGCCCGATTGGGTTTTGACGAAGCCATTATGCTGGACCCGCAGGGTTATGTGGCAGAATGTACGGGCGAGAACCTCTTTATCATACGCAAAGGGGTCATTTATACCCCGGGCACTTGGGCGATCCTTGAGGGCATCACCCGGGATTCTCTAATAACATTGGCGACCGACTTGGGGTACAAGGTGGTTGAGCAACAGATCAGCCGTGACCAGGTGTACGTTGCCGATGAGTGTTTCTGTTGCGGGACCGCCGCCGAGGTTGTACCGGTTACCGAGATCGATTATCGCAAGATCGGAAGTGGGGAAATGGGCCCGATCACGAGGGCAATCCACCGTGAGTTTCATTCCCTGGTGACAGGCAAACATGCCCGTTCGGCTGCCTGGCTGGATTATGTAAAGAACCCGGGATAACTTCGCGGCCATTGAAGGCACTTATCACTTCTCTTCCTGGGGATGGTGAAGGTTTTTTACCAACCCAGATGAGCAGGAAGAATGCAAAGCCTGCCGCTAATTCGGCAGGCTTTGTGTTGAATGTGGGGGAATAGTTCAGGCTTGAATAAAACACCAAGATTGAAATGCAGGTTCCAGCGCAGCCAGGCACAACTGCCCTGCCCGGACAAATTTCAAGTTGCCTGTTGGGTTCAATCCACAATCAGGCATCAACTTCTTTTCCGGTTAATTTCTGAAAGAGATTGGGCCAGGCAAAAAGGATGATCAAAACCAGGCAGGCAATCGGCGCAAGTGCAAACAGAGAAAACCTTCCCAATTCCGCACCGGTTGCCAAGGCGAGGGGAATTCCGACGATCAGTTCGATCACCCCCGCGGATAAACCGAGAACACGCATCCATTCCCTCCCCCGGATAAGGATACCCACTGTAATGATGGCCCATGCGATTGCGGCGACCCAATGAAGGCCATCCACCAGCACAAATATTGGTGCACCGACTGTTATGATCCGGCTGGTACTGGCAACCCCGTTCATAAAGCAAAAGATATAAGCCATGCCGGTACCCAACCCAAGAAGAATGGTTTTCCATGGAAGTCCACCCACCAGCCGAAGGAGAAGGAAATAAATGACAAGGTATGGGAAAAACATGGAAAAATATACTGGCGGCAACGAGGCAGCCATAAAGGGGACGTTGATGAACCATGTGCTGAGAAGTGCAGGCACAATCCCCATTACAGAAACCAGGAAAGCCCAATTTTTGTTGGTTAAATACCCATAGGCTGCAACCGCAAATAATGCAGCGCCCAACAATCCCAGATCTGCCAGGCCCGGATGCAGGAATTTTAACAGGATCTCACAGCCTGGCTCGGCTGATTCGGCAGACATGCCGGCGATGTACCAATTGAAAAACAACACGAAGTGCCCTATAACTCCGATCACTGCTGCGATGATGGCCAGGATGCCACCATACAAACCTTTCTTTTCCATCTTTATCTTCCTTTCACGTCATGATATTTAATGACTAATTTCCGTGTTATGTCTTTATGAATGCGACCCGTTCGGGATGAACCTTTATTGGTTCGTTACTTCCTCCCCTAATATGTCCTGATCAAGGCGATCGGGGCAGCACTGGGTGAATTTCAAGGGTTGAGAGACGCCTTGGAGCCATGACAACTGGCACAGCCTTTATAGTAGGGTGTATTGTTATGGGCTGCAACATAGATCACGGTTCCAGGGTCCACTGAAAAATCGCAATCCTTAAAAAAATCCGGTTTTCCCTGCCATTTTGGGATCTCAAGGTCACATGCAACATAAACCGTTCCGCTTAAGGTGTTGTTGCACAGGGGGCCGTGTATGACCGTGTCAAAATGAATATCCTTCCCGTTGATTTTTACGACCTCACCGTTTTTGTTGCCAGGTGTGCCTTGTTGGGTGCTGACAGGTGGAAGGTCAGACGCATTCTCGTGGTACACGATGGATCCCTGGGGACAAACAGGCTCTGCGTTTTGGCAAGCTGATAATCCGAATGCGAATGCCAATACAAACGAAACAAGATATGATCTCTTCATGATGGATCTTGTGAACATTCCTCCTGGTGGTTATTATGGACCCATTAAATGCCGATCTGTTACAAATTATCCAATCCACTTATACCTTAATGTTTAATGGAAATCTTTGACTTTAGGCAAATCTTCCGCGAAAATTCGGATGGAAAATATCATGAGGACTTCAGGTTGTGGCTGAAGTCCTCATCTCGAACCAATGGTTTTGGATGAATACCTGAATGCATGATATATTAATCCTGGACACCAATTCGCCATGAGAACCATTAAGGATCTGTTGGCCAATAGCCCTGTTTTTTCTAGACTGACAAATGCCGAGCAAAAAGCATTACTTGAGTCGGCAATTATTCGGGATTTGAGCAAAGGCGAGGTGCTTGTTCATGCAGGTGATATTTGGCCATATCTTTTCCTGATCGGTGCCGGCGGTATCGAGGCTGTCAAAGAATCCGTTGAAGGTCGCAGTCTCATCGTTACGACTTTTCTCGCCGGGGATATTTTTTGGGGTTTGGCGTTCTTCTTTGAAGATCTTCCAATGCCGGTCATGCTTAGAGCGAACAACTGCACTCAGCTCTACCAGTGGAGAGGCGATGTGGTTATCCCGTTGCTGAAAGGGAATGGTGAATTTTCGTGGGAGTTGACCCGGCTGATGGTGCTAAGAATGCTCCGGGCAAGCGAGATCCTGGAGCAAATGACCTTTCAACCAGTGGCAGGTCGTTTGGCCAAGTTGTTGATGGATACAGCCCGCCAGGAAACCAGAAGCCGAGTAACACGCAGCCTTACTCTTGATGAGATGGCTGCCAGGATCGGTTCCACCCGCGAGATGGTCTGCAGGTTTCTGCACCGGTTTGCAGATGAAGGCATAATTGATATCACCAGGACCGAGTACGCAATCATCGACAAGGAACGTCTCACTGGGCTGGCTGGAGACAGCCCATGCTAGCGGCTGCCTCGGGACACGCCGGTCTTATTGCCAAAATATTTTTTCAGAATGTTGGGTCAGTGAAGAAAGGGCTGCCGGTGATTGTTTCCGAGCAGCCCTTGAAAATAAATGGTCCAGGACAAAGGTCTAGAGATGGATCGTTTGGCCTTCCACGGCGTGGGCTGCTTCCATGATGGCTTCGCTGAGGGTGGGATGGGCATGTACATTGTGGGAGATCTCGGCGGCGGTCATCTCCATTTTTTGTGCCAGGGTCAGTTCAGGGAGGAGCTCGGAGGCATCCGGACCGACCATGTGGGCACCCAGGATTTCACCATAACGTGCATCAACAAGGATTTTTACATATCCGTTGTAATCTCCCAGCCCAAGGGCTTTTCCATTGGCCTGGAAGGGAAAGCGGCCAACCTTCAGTTCGTGGCCGGCTTCGCGAGCCTGGGCTTCGGTCATCCCAAATGATGCAACCTGGGGTGAACTGTAAACAGCCCGTGGCATCATTTGGTAGTTTATCGGGGTTGTTTCCAGGCCGGCAATCTGTTCTGCACAGAGGATCCCCTGGGTTGAGGCAACATGGGCCAGGAGGAGCTTCCCTGTAACATCTCCCACCGCCCATATGCCCGGGACGGTTGTTGCCAAGCGCTCATCGACCAAGATGAACCCCCGGTCGTTTAGTTGAACTCCGACTTCCTCAAGGCCTAGATCCTTTGTGTTTGGTTTGAAGCCAATGGCAACGAGAGCCTGGGTTGCCTCCAACACCTGTTCCCCACTTTCGCTTGTAACCTTCACTTTGACACCGTCATCGCCCGGTTCAATGCCCAACACCTTCGCCCCGGTCAGGATGCCAATGCCGCGCTTCTTGAAGATCCTGGCCAACTCCTGGCTGGATTCCTCATCCTCCAATGGCAGAATCCTCGGGAGCATCTCAACCAGTGTTACCTGTGAACCGTAGGCGCTCCATATGGTTGCAAATTCAGCACCAATGGCGCCTGCTCCGATGATGATGACAGATTGCGGAACGTGGTCCTGCAGGATGGCTTCCTGGTAGGACACAATCCGCTTGCCGTCCGGTTTGATGCCAGGGATCATTGATGGATAAGATCCGCTGGCGAGGACTATATTCTTTGCGGTGAGGTCTGTCACTTTTCCCTCAGAATCCGTTACCCGCACCATTTCTTTTGACTTCAACACTGCCGCGCCCATGAAAACGTCAATTTGGTTCTTCCGCATCAGGGAAGCCACTCCCTTGGTCAGACGATTGGAAACCTGCCGGCTGCGATTGTAAGCAACCGAATAATCTAATTGCAGGTTCTCAAAGGAAAAACCAAATTCCTTCCCGCCTTCGCGAAGTGTGCGGGCTACATCAGCGCTTTTCAGCAAGGCTTTGGATGGAATGCAACCAACGTTCAGGCAGACGCCTCCGAGCCACTGCTTATCCACGATGGCTGTCTTGAGCCCAAGCTGGGAAGCGCGGATGGCGCAAACATATCCTCCCGGGCCGGCGCCAATCACGACGACATCATAAATGTTTTTTATGTCCATAGATCCCTCGAAATTAATCCGCCCTGGATCCAGCCAGGGGCGTAATGGTGAATTTCAGCAGATGGGCTGATTGTAACCCAGGGCAGAGGTCTTTACAACCTGGTCCGGCCCATTCGTTCAGCGTAATTTGCAGACCGGTCCCGAGGTGCTATTTCAGACAAGGACCATGTTACAATCCTTTTTACCAGATATGGAAAGAAAAGTTCCCTCAACTGCTTCAGAAGAGATCGAGCTTTATTTGAGGACGATCTATTCCCTGCTGCGTTCAACTGCCGATGTTCAGATACGCACCCTTGAAGAAGTGCACACCGCCACTAATTCGCTCCTGCACTTAAAGGCTCGCTCTGAACAACCGGATGTAGCAACGTTGATTTACACCTTGTTGCGGTTGCCGGAATGTGTTCCACAGGTGCATACCGTAATCCTGGGGCAGAGTGTTGGTGTATTTCGTGGGAGCGGCTACAAGGATATTGAGAACTGGCAGGAGGTAACTGCCAGGGCACGGCGACGACGGTGCTATTTCAATGGCAATGATACGCTTGCCTGTTATATTGCCAGCCGGTCGGATATTGATGATGTTATTCCATCCTTGACCGCCTTTCAGATTGAATGGAACAAACTGCACTTCCTGTTACAGACAAGTGATGTTGACCTTAACCAAGTATCGGAAGCGGGATCGCCTGCACAATTACAACTTGCTGATACATTTGGCATTTCACTTGAGGACCTGGAAAGGCTGCAGGTTGCCTGGGGGGGGGATTTTTCAACAGCCCTTGGCCAAATACGGGAAAAACAACTGGACTTGCGTGTCAGGCTTCTGAATGGTTCGCTCAGTGAATATTGGCGGGCAACCCGTCTTTGGATGGATAACATCATCAGGGAATGTCCCCTAATTGGTGAACGCCCGGTCTATTTTGTGTCCAGCAATACCCACAGCATTACCAACTTGTTGACGGGCTATGCGCTTCAGCGACAGGAAGAGCTCATTGTTTTTTTGGAAGATCAGGAAACCGGCAATTTGCTCGATGAATGGGGGGCCATTAAAACCAGCAAGGTGCCGTCATCCCCCGCCAATTTTTTGTATTACGTGATGAAAAAATTGCAGGCCACCAACAAGGGCAGGGATTTGTTGGTGGACCAGGCCCGTTTTGAGCAGGAACGGGGAGTACACCGAATACCAAGCACACACACATTCGATGTGGAAGCCCAGGCTGTGGAGCTCGCGAGGTTGGATCCTGATACCATTGACCGGCGATTGTGTTTGGAGGATATGTCGTTTTTAAAGAAAAGCGATGCCCTCATCCTGAATATTGACTATCCTCTTGGTTTGGCGGCTTATAACATCCTTTCCAAGGTGGCGGAGCAGACCGGACGGGTGTTGGGGGTATACATCACCGGGAAGGCTGCGACTTTGAACGGTGTAAGGGGCGATGTGATGATCCCTAACGTCATGCAGGATGAGCATTCGCAGAACACCTATCTCTTCCCAAATGCATTTTCCGCCAGGGATGTGCAACCATACCTCACCTATGGAACGGTTCTGGACAACCAGAAGGGAATGAGCGTTTTGGGCACCTTTCTGCAAAATGCTCATATTATGGACGTCATCTACCGGGAGGGCTATACTGACATTGAAATGGAAGCCGGACCGTATCTTTCGGCGGTAACCGAGATGTACCGCCCGCGCAGACATCCGGTGAATGAGATCGTCAACTTGTATGGGGCACCATTTGACCTGGGAATACTGCATTACGTTTCAGACAAACCGCTCAGCAAAGGAAGCAATCTGGGAGCGGGCACTCTATCGTACTTCGGGATGGATTCCACCTATGCCTGTAGCGTGGCGATCCTTAAACGGATTTTCCAAATGGAACGAGATCGAATTGGATGATCTCCTTTCCCCATTGGAAATTCCTTTCAACCTGAAATACGATCATCTTCTGATTGAAAAAAGACCTGGTCCATGCCACAGAGAAGCGCATAACGGCAATTTAGTTGGGCGCTTTCTACTTGACTATAATAGCACAACAGTTCTATAATAGACATATGGATGCGGTTGAAATACTAAGGCAATTCGGCAGATATGTGGGATATGAAGCGGCGGAAGAAACCGGGCTGCCCGGCAGGGCCATGGATGTGCCAGGAGAACCTGTATGCCTGAAGGGTGGAGGGCAAAATGAGCCCCGCCCGGAAGGGCTTCCGATCTTCCAGGCCGTTCTTCCCGGTGGAAAAAGAATCCCGTTACTGAAAACAATGTTGACATCCATCTGCGAGCGGAACTGTTTTTATTGCTTCTTCCGTGCAGGTCGCGACATACCAAGGGCCTCGTTGAGTCCGGATGAGATGGCAAGGACTTATATGCGGCTGTGGCAGGGGGGAGCCGTGGAAGGCCTGTTTCTTAGCTCAGGGGTTAGAGGAGGCGGGGTCAGTACGCAGGACCGCCTGATCGATACCGCCGAGATCTTGCGCAAGAAATTGGGCTTTAAGGGTTACCTGCATTTAAAACTGATGCCGGGTTCTGAAAGAGAGCAAGTTAAGCGTTCAATGGAATTGGCTGACCGTGTTTCGGTCAACCTTGAGGCACCCAACACAGGGCGGCTAACACAACTGGCGCCGATGAAAACTTTTTTTGAGGAATTGCTTCAGCCGCTGGCATGGGTGGAGGAAATTCGGCAAGACCCAAAACCTCAGTTCACTGCAAGTTGTAATAGCCCTTCCAGCACAACACAGTTCGTGGTTGGGGCTGCGGGTGAAAGCGACCGGGAGTTGTTGGAAACCACTGCCCGGCTGTACAACGATCTTCATCTCAGCAGGGTCTATTATTCCCCGTTTTCTCCCATTCCTGGCACTCCCCTGGATGAAGTACCTCCTCCCGAGTCAGTGCGTATTCTGCGCTTATATCAGGCATCCTTCTTGTTGCGTGATTATCAATATCCCCTTACAGATATTCCGCTTAATCAGAGTGGGCGATTGCCGAGGGATGAGGATCCAAAACAGGCCTGGGCTCGCATACACCTGAAACACAGCCCTGTTGAAATCAACAGTGCTCCACCCGAAGAGCTCCTGCATGTTCCAGGGTTTGGGCGAAAAAGCGTTGAAAAGATCATCCGAAATCGGAACAAGGGGAGGCTGCGCAGGTTGGATGATCTTAAGGTGTTAGGGATAACCACCAGCCGTGCTGTACCATTCATCCTGATCGATGGACGAAAGCCGGAATATCAACCCCGGTTATGGTGAACAATGTACCGTGAGATGATCCGATTCATCGATCAGCCGATCGAGGTGATATACAACGAACCTCCGGTTTTGGAAAAAGTGCCCCGCTGTCCCCAGGGGTTCACGTGGAACAAGCAGGACTTTCTGATTCGGTTGGTGGTGGCGGAATGGATAGACCTGCAGAGAAAAGGGCGGAATGCAAAGAATATGACCCCATCCCATGCCGCCCGGGCGATTTTGCGTGGTTCCTGGGGAGTGGGTAGATTCTTTTTTCGTGTCCAGGTCCATACCGGAGAACTGTTTGATATTTATTACGACCGAGCCCCAGGCAGGAACAAGGACCGTAAGGGTGGTTGGTACCTGTTGGGGGAAAGAAAAGGATCTTCAGCCGAAAAAAACCCGTACGAACACAGCGGAGATGAAAAACAAGGTTGTGATTAACAACACCTCGATCCACCGCTTGGAAGGGCGATTGTCAGTAAGGTGAAATACCGGAGGGGATCCGGTTACCAGCAACAAAGGGCCGGCCAGCCAGGAGAAAACTGCACCCCCCACCAGCCCACCCAGGTGTCCCCAATTATCAATGAATCGCAATGTGAAACCCATGACCAGGTTCAACGCCAATATGATGAGCGTGTTGCTTATGATGGATCGTGCCCTGCCCCCATAGAAATCCCTGTTCTGATATACAAAAATCCCATTGGCAGCCACAAGGCCAAAGATCGCTCCAGATGCTCCGCCCGAATCGTACGAACTCATGATAAAGGATGCCACTACCCCGGAAAAACCAGAGAGCAAATAGAGGGCCAAAAACCGGGAATGCCCATAAAATTTTTCCAGCCCTGGCCCAAATATGTACAGGGCATACATATTCACTGCAAGATGGAGCGGTGAATAATGAACAAGGATGGGGGTTAACAGGCGCCACCACTGGCCATTCATGATCCCCGCATTGGATTTTTGTAACAGGTCGTTCAGGCTTCCGCCATGAAATGCCGGCCCCAATATTAAAAAGATGACATAGGTCAAGACTGTTATGCCCAGAACGACAATAGTTATAACCGGTTTGGGGGTGGGGAAATGCAGGCTATAAACCGGACGATCATGGTTGGGAGCAGGGTAAGTCAAAGGTGAATTCTCCGGTGGGGTATGCGGTGATGCTCTGCATTAATGATTGCCTGGATCGTGTTCACGGCCAACGGCAAATTGTTTTCAGGATTGACAACAACATAATCAAAGTCGTTCAGGTATTCCATTTCCTGGCGTGCTGTTTTCAACCGCAGAGAAAGGCTTTCAGGAGTCTCTGTCTTTCGTTTTGCCAGCCGGTTGTACCAGGCTTCCGGATCATCAGGAATGAGGAATATGAGCACGGCTTCCTTAAACAGGTTGCGCATCCTTCGTGCGCCCTGCACATCCACACGCATGATTGCATCCTGCCCGCTTTCCAGCGCTTTTTGAATGTGCGCTTTCGGCACCCCTTTGTACTGGTTGTAAACAAGGGCATGTTCGATCAGTTCATCTCCGGCGATCATTCGTTCAAATTCCTCCGGGCTGACGAAGATATAATCGATGCCGTTGCGTTCTCCTTGGCGGGGGGGCCTGGAAGTGGCAGTGACGACAAATTGCAGGGGCAACTGACGATTTCGCAGTTCTTTAATGACAGAATCCTTGCCAACACCAGAGGGGCCAGAAATGACGATAAGGAGTGTTTCGGGGTGATAAATATTGAATGATACCTGATGGTTGTTCATTGGCATGGTGAAATATTCAATGGCAATCCGCAGATTGATTTTTAACTTGGTCTGATTATAATATGACATTATTGATATTCCTGACGTGAGGCTCCCATGCCCAAATATGAGTACTGTTGTTTGGATTGCACGCGTCGTTTCGAGACCTTCATGCGATTTGATGAGTATGGAAAAAAAACCATCACTTGCTCCTATTGTGGAAGCCCAAACGTGCGGCGCCGAATTGGACGGATCCGGATCGCCCGCTCGGAAGACAGCCGCCTGGAAAGCATCTCCGATGGTGGTGAACTTGACAACCTGGAAGGGCTGGAGGAGGATCCGCGTGCGTTGGGAAGGTTGATGCGCAAATTTGGCCAGGAAAGCGGCGAGGAACTTCCAGCGGAATTCAACGAGGTGGTCGGAAGGTTGGAAGCCGGCCAGTCTCCAGAGGAGATAGAGAAGGATCTTCCCGACCTTGGTTTGGGGGATGACCAAGGGGAGATGACTGGAATGGGCGGCATGGGGGGAATGAATGGCCTGGATGACCTATGATCCAGGGAATTATTGGTCGAATTCCACAAATCAATCCTAACTGGTTAACTCCTGAAGCTGTTTAAACGAGGTTAGCCAGGAAATGGTATCAAGGAATTCCCTGAGGGAAGCGCTTTGGGCCCTTAATGCCCGGACCGCTGGCCCAACCGGGTCTTCGCCGGCAGCGCCCATGGGAACATCTGCATATGCGCCATGGAAGGCAAAATAAGCCTGGTTTAGGCGGCGGATCTGGTATCCGTTCTCCCAAAAAATAAGCCTGCGGGATTCCATGTATAGTTCTGCCTCTTCGATCTTTCCTGCTGCCAGCAACCGGTCGACCTCAACCCGGGTTGTGTGCATCTCCCTGCGAAAATCAAAAGGAGGGGGCTCCTGGTCGGAGGATTCGGTTACAACTTCTGCGGAGGATGCTTCCATTTCAACCTGGGCGGCCAGCTGTGGGTAGTACAGTCGTAATTGTTCAGAGCCTAACTCCTTGCCCGATATGGAGGCAGCGGTCTCATTCATCGTGCGCAGTTCCGGGGACACATCGTAACTTAATCCCAACGGGCGTAGTGTGAGGAAATTGTGTGTCCATTCATGTGCCACCACTTCGGTTAGCCAGTCCAGCGATGTCGTGCTCATTATCATGGTTGGGTATACACCTATGCCGCCCACCGGCACCACCAATGCAGATACGTTCCCCAATCCATTTTCCACCTCCTTCTCCAAGGCGATCATATCTTGAATCTGGAAATCTGTTTTTATGGAGATGTTGGCCTCTTCCTGGATGACAGCGCGCGGGGAGATGATCAGGGCATATGGCAGAGGCGTGATGTGGTAAAGGACCGGAGGAATTGGCTGCCCTCCCAGAGCAAGCCCCTGGCGGGCTATGACGCTGGTCAATTGTGTTTGGAGAATGGATTCACAAACCGGCCCCAAAGAATCCAGGGTTCTCTGGAACTCTGTGATCTGCTTGGAGATCGGCTCTGCCCGGATGGAAGGATCGTGAATTGTGGGATCCCCATAGATCCTCTCAAGCTCGTTATTGGCATCATCCAGAGAGCCGGTTAAAGTCAAACAATGCTGAACAATGGCTGCCTGATCTTCTGCCGGCAGGTATCGGGGGAGTGACGCCCCAACCTGGGAGCCCTTTACCCAAAAGGCATCAAGTGTCCATTCCACATAATCAAATTCCAATTGCCGGGTGTAGGCACGGACCCTTTCCTGAGGGTCGGTAAACATTTGCACGCTGCGAGAGAGCAAAGGGACGCAAAGGATAATCAGGACGGCATTAATGAATATGTTTTTGATTTTCATCGACAAAAACGATTATATCGGATGCGAACGGGAATGGCTTAAAACCTGCCCTTTGCGAACCCTGTGAACGATTTATCAAATGAATGAGGAAGAGATCCATGAAAAACGATTCAACGGGCAATTGGCCGGCTGGAAAGTTGCAGAATACGCCTGATTGAGGTTGACCGGGCAGAGGAATCCTTCGTTCAGGTCCATTTTTGAACAGGCCGCTGGTGGTGACACTCGAAAAAAAGACATAATCGTGCTATCATTCGACGGGCAAGTTGTTAAAACTTGTCTTAATGTAAGAATTACAAAACCTTAATGTATTTTGAAAGGCAACATCTGTGAAAAAGCGCAAATCCATCTTCATTGTCGCTGCGATATTGCTGGTGGTTGTATTGGCTGTCGTCCTGCTGGCGGGAAAGGGAGGCAGGAGCAGCAAGGCCGGAGCAGGCTTCCAGACAGATGAGGTGAAGATTGGGGAGTTGACCGCATTGGTGGGAACCACTGGTTTCGTGAAAGCAAACCAGACTGCTGTATTAAACTGGCAAACAACCGGCCGGGTGGCCAAGGTGAACGCAATGGTCGGCGACCGGGTGGAAAAGGAATACATCCTTGCAGAACTTGATGAAAATACTCTGCCGCAAAATGTCATCCTTGTGAAAGCAGAACTGGTGACCGCCCGCAGGACACTTGATGATCTTTTGAACTCAGATACGAACCGTGCAAAGGCATACCAGGCATTGGTTCAGGCTCAAAAAGCCCTGGATGACGCCCTGGAAAAGCGGGAGAGCAAACAGTATTCACGGGCCGATGTGGATACCCTGGATGTGGCCCGGGCAAACCTGGTCATTGCCGAGGATGAAGTGACCAAGGCAGAGCGGTATTATGACCAGTATGATGGCCTGCCTGACGACAACCCACTCAAGGCACTGGCTCTTTCACAGTTGGCGAACACCCGTCAATCGCGCGACAGGTCACTGGCGAATCTGAACTGGCTGCTTGGGCGCCCCGATCCACAGGAGGTATCGGAGGCGGATGCGAATGTGGAAGTAGCCCGGGCGAATTTGGCTGATGCCGAAAGAGCCTGGGCAAGGGTGAAGGACGGCCCAAACCCTGATGATGTGGCTGGTGCCCAGGCTCGAATAACAGCCTTGGAAGCAACATTGGGCCTGGCAAACATCCAGGCACCTTTTTCAGGCACCGTAACAGAGAGGCAGAATGACCCGGGCGACGAAGTTGCTCCGGGCACGTTCGCATTTCGTATTGATGATCTTTCCAAACTTCTGGTCGAGGTGGAGATACCGGAGGTGGATATTGCGCAGGTGAAAACGGGGTACCCGGCAAAACTAACCTTCGATGCCATTAAGAACGCTGAATACAAGGGGATTGTTGTTGAGGTGGCCCGGGTGGGAACTCCAGCTCAAGGGGTGGTTAATTTCCAGGTCATAATCGAACTGACAGATCCGGGAGAGGAGATCCGGCCTGGGATGACATCCGCTGTGAATATTGTTGTTAACCAGGTAAAAGACGCCTTGTTGGTACCCAATCGGGCTATTCGGTTGCGGGAGGGGAGGCATTTTATTTACCTGCTGCGGGAGGAAAAACAGGTGGAGATCGAAGTGCAGTTGGGGGCAACATCTGATACGATGAGCCAGATCATCGGGGGTAACGTTAATGCGGGCGATATTGTCATCCTGAACCCGGTCATAACTCCACAGCCCGGGCATCCAGGGTTTGTCATGCAGAACGAATGAACGAACCGGTAATCATAACCAGGGACCTTTGCAAAGTCTACCGTATGGGAATGGTGGACGTAACCGCATTATGTGGTGTATCCATCACAATTGGACGCGGCGAGGTTATTTCGATCATGGGTCCTTCCGGGTCAGGGAAATCCACATTGATGAACCTTATCGGTTGCCTGGACCGTCCAACCAGTGGAGAATATTACCTGGATGGGCAACTGGTATCAGATCTGCGGGATGACCAACTGGCTGAAATTCGCAATCGAAAGGTTGGATTTGTTTTTCAAAGTTTTAATTTATTATCGCGAATGTCCGCATTGTCAAACGTTGAACTTCCCCTTCGTTATGCGGGCATTTCAGCAGGTCGTGCAGAGCGTGCCCGGCAGGCGCTTGCTGATGTTGGATTGGCAGACCGGGTGAAACACCGGCCAACAGAACTGTCCGGAGGGCAACAGCAAAGGGTTGCAATTGCCCGGGCGTTGATCAATGACCCGGCCATTCTCATGGCTGATGAACCCACCGGAAACCTTGATTCCCATTCGGGCAAGGAAATCATGGAACTGATTCTGAAGATGAACCGGGAACGCGGCACGACCATCATCATTGTCACCCATGATCCACAAATCGCCAAACAGACCAATCGCATCATTCGATTGCTCGATGGAGCCGTTGAGGAGATCACATGAGCTTGGGACAAGCCATTCTGGAGGCGTTGGAAAGCCTGAACGGCAACAAACTGCGTTCCGGGTTGACCATCCTGGGCATCGTTATTGGGGTTGCAGCAGTCATCGC
The DNA here is from genome assembly GCA_964420835.1 of uncultured Anaerolineaceae bacterium. Classification (GTDB taxonomy): domain Bacteria; phylum Chloroflexota; class Anaerolineae; order Anaerolineales; family Anaerolineaceae; genus CAYQUO01. Next base: position 106,419 of record CAYQUO010000003.1, on the reverse strand, counting down.
CATGCTGTCGGTTGGGCAGGGCGCCCAGGATACCATCACCGGCGCCATCAGTGGTGTGGGAAGCAATCTGTTGTTCGTCTTTTCGGGCAGCCAGGATAGCGAGGTGCGCAATCCCAAACCGTTGACCTTACAGGATGCAGATTCCATGCGGGATCAATTTTTGGCTCCATCCATAACCGGAGTCGCACCGGTGATAACCGGAAATGTCCAGGTATCATATGGGGGGGAAAAAGCGAATGTCCCATTGAATGGCGTGACTGAGGATTACCAGGCAGTTCGAAACTTAACCTTACTTGAAGGCCAATTCTTTACCAGCGAACACACCCTTGGCAGGTCCTCGGTGGCTGTTCTTGGATCCGGTATTGCGAAAACCTTATTCGGACGACAGGATGGTGTGGTGGGGTTGACCTTTCGCATTGAAGGTCAACCTTTTCGGGTTTTAGGTGTGCTGGTCCCAAGGGGCGGCAGTTCTTTTGGTAGTGAGGATGATGTTCTGCTGACCCCGCTCACCACCGCCACAGACAGATTGGTCCGCAGGAGGCAAAACCGGGTGGATGTCATCTTCGTACAAGCCCTGGATGCGGATGCAGTTGCCAGTGCAACAGAAGAGATAAGCCTGATCCTGCGCGAGAGACATCGCACCCCCCTTGGGGCAGACGATTTTACTGTTTTCTCCCAGGCTGATTTTGTGCAAACCGCAAAGACCATTACTGGTGTGTTCACAATCTTCCTCGGGGGAATTGCAGGGATCTCGCTGTTGGTGGGGGGGATCGGAATTATGAATATCATGCTGGTATCAGTCACTGAACGAACCAGAGAGATCGGTTTGAGAAAAGCCATTGGGGCACGCAAACGGGACATCCTTGTCCAGTTCCTGACTGAATCCTCCCTTTTAAGCATGTTCGGAGGCATTATCGGGATTGGGTTTGGCTGGCTGATCGCTTTCCTTGTAAAACAAATCGCGACCGCAAACGGGACCCCATTTACGCCATCTGTAGGGTGGAATTCCATCCTTTTGGCGACTCTCTTTTCCACGGCAGTTGGGTTGTTTTTTGGCATTTATCCGGCAAACCGAGCCGCAAACCTTGAACCGGTTGAGGCGTTGCGTTACGAATAATGGATGGGTTAATTCTGGAAAGGGCGAAAGGAAAATGGCTTGGAGGTGTTGAATGGTCGTTGAGGGTTTGGAAGATCCGATCCAGGAACAATCCCTCCCGAAAGCCTGCCTATTTAATAACCCCTTGCCTCACGAGAGGAAAAAGGGGCTTTGCTTTACCTGACGATTAAAACCTGTAAGGAAAAACACCCTCGATGTAAGTGAATGTATTAGTTGATGGGCTCCTGTGCAGATGAACATAGTGGATGTCACCAATAACGATGATGAAAAAACAACAAATTCTTCTAATTGACCTTGATGACACGCTTTACCAGCCAGAAACGGGGGTATGGGAGGCGATCAGTGTGCGTATCGGCCAGTTTATCAAGGAGCGGGTCCATCTTTCGGAAGAGGAAATCCGCCCGTTAAGAAAGCGGTTATACACAGAGTACGGTACTACATTGAGGGGGTTGTCAACAGAATTTGCCATTGACAAGATGGATTATTTGGAATATGTTCACGCTCTTCCCCTGGAGGATTACCTGGCGCCTGATCCGGACATGCGACGGATGTTCAAATCCTTGCCCAATCAAAAGTTTATTTTTACCAATGCCGACCGGCATCATGCTTCGCGAGTACTTGGTGCATTGGGACTGGAAGGAATCTTTGATGGGATCATTGATGTACTTGATATGGACCCTTATTGCAAGCCAATGCCGGAATCGTTCAAAATTGCCATGCAGGCCGCCGGCCAGCCTGACCCTGCGAAGTACATACTGGTGGATGACCGTTTGGTGAACATCAAGGCTGCTTTGAACCTTGGATTTGGAGCACTTTGGTTAAAATACGACCAACCAGAAAATGACGGAATACCCTGCATTTCCTCCCTTGTCGATCTTCCTGCGGCGATACCCTCCATTCAATAAGGAGGATTGATCCTGTATGCATCTCTCGATCACTGGCTGGGTCCTGGTTTATTTCTGTTCATGATCGTAGTTATAAAGAAACTTGATCTGGTGAAAATAGACAGGCAGAAAGGAAGAAAATAAAAAAAAGCAGTATGATCCTCAAGAATGCCGGTTCGTGTTATCCATTTCCTTGTCCTGATGAGGTCAGGTTATTGGAGGGACATTCCCGAGAGGGTGTCTGGGAAAAGGCCGGCATGAAGAAGCATGGAGAAAAGGCAATTCCAGGAAGGTTTTTCACCCGGCATTAATCTCCTCCGAATATTCTTACTCGTAAGAGAAGATGGTACGTTTGCAAAAAACCCCCAAATCGTTTATTTGCATAGAGCACAACAAATGAAAAGAAAACAGATACTAATCCTCACGTTCGTAACCTGTGTCCTTCTGATCGGTGTTTTCTCGGCGGGAGTACTGGTTGGACATTTCCTGCCCGGGAGGGAATCCCGGCTCTTGTCCCTTCAGGATCTATCGGCAGACCTGTCTTCCATCCTTGATGAAAAGGTCGATCAACGGAACAGGCTTTTTCTGCCCTTTTGGCAAGCCTGGGACCTTCTTCACAAGGATTATATAGACCAGCCGGTTGATGACCAGTCCCTGATGAGGGGAGCCATTCGCGGAATGCTCGAATCACTGGGCGATGACAACACCTCTTATATGGACCCGGATCAATACGACCAGGTAAAAATGCCTTTGGAAGGGTCCTATGAAGGAATAGGAGCGTGGGTTGAAACCTCTGGAGATTGGTTGACGATTGTCAGCCCCATGCCGAATTCGCCTGCCGAGGATGCGGGATTGCGGGCAGGAGACCAGATTCAGGGTCTTGACGGGGAGGATGTATCCGGCATGCCACCCGATATGGTGCTTAGGAAGGTGTTGGGCCCGGCTGGAACCGCTGTAAAACTAACCATCTACAGGCCGGCAGAAGGCCGTGCGTTCGATGTTGAAATCACACGCAGGAAGATTGAAGTGCCCAGTGTTGAAAGCAAGATGATCGAAAACAAAATCGGCTACATCAGGTTGTTCACCTTCGGTAAAGAAACTGCGAGTGAATTGCGGGGAGAAATCAAAAACCTCTTGAAGGATAAGCCGGAAGGGATTATCCTCGATTTGCGCAACAATGGGGGTGGCTATCTGGGAGCTTCAATTGACGTGATTTCTGAATTTATCCCTGCAGGTGAGGTTGCCTTGATCGAAGAAAAAGGTGATGGCGGCCGGGAATTCATGCATACATCCGGCAGGGGCACTGCCTTGGATATTCCCCTGATCGTCCTTGTGAATGGCGGGTCTGCATCCGCCTCAGAGATCACCGCCGGGGCAATCCAGGACCATAAAAGAGGTCTATTGGTTGGAGAGACAACGTTCGGGAAGGGTTCCGTACAGAACTGGCTGCCATTGCAGGATGATCAGGGGGCGGTTCGGATTACGGTTGCAAGATGGCTGACGCCATTAGGCAGGCAGATCAACAAAGTTGGGCTGGAGCCGGACATTGTTGTAGCATTGAATGAGGAGGATGCTGCCAAAGGGCGCGACACACAATTGGAGAGGGCAGTTGAGATCTTAAAATCCATGAATTACGACGTGTTTCAGGCCAAATTGTTGACCATGATAACAGAAAAGCAGGACAAAGGTCTTAATTGACAGTTTTATTTCTGGGCGTTATAATTGCGCTTTGTTGAAATTCAATTAATTGGAGAGTGTTTTATGGATAACCAGGCGGTTTCAGACGCCCATGAGATTAAACCCAAGATGATGTTCTCTGGCAAGGTCATCAAAACAAGCCTTGCGGGAGCAGTCATCGATATAGGGATAAACCAACCTGCAGTTATCCACATATCCCAGATATCCTCCTCCCGGGAGGCTGAACAGAAAAAACGGGTGGATGACATGCTTCAAATCGGCCAGGAGATAGAGGTATGGGTAAAACGGGTCAAGCCAGACCATGTGGAGTTGACCATGGTCAAACCCTTGGACTTGGAATGGCGGGACATCAAAGAAGGAATGTCGGTAAAAGGAACAATTGTAAGGCTTGAAAAATTTGGAGCCTTTGTTGAGATTGGTGCAGAGCGTCCTGGTCTTGTGCATGTAAGCGAATTGGCCCATGGATTTGTTCGTCAGCCTTCAGATGTTGTGAAAGAAGGGGACACCATTGAAGCCCAAGTGCTGGAAGTCAATCGTAAGAAAAAACAGATCAAGTTAAGTATGAAAGCGCTGATACCTGAACCGGAACCTGAAGCCGAAACTTCATCACCGGTCGCGCAAAAAGGCGTAGAAAACCCCGGGAATGAAAAACCAACCCGAAAGAAACGCAATGCCAGGAACCCGCGTGGTGGGGAGAAACGGGAAAAAGCCACGGCCGAACCAACGGCAGTAGAAGCGGAACCGACCGTTATGGAACTCGCCTGGCAGGAAGCCATGGAACGCGCCAAATCCAAAAAGAAACCGGCAGCGGACAGACCTGTAAAATCGACCGGAACTTCGGAAGCACAGGAACAGATCCTTTCCAGAACTTTGGAGCACAAGGAACAACAGGTTTAGCCTCGCAAGGCATGAATTATCATAATAACGCCCTCCATAACCGGGGGCGTTTTTATTATTGTGGCTAACCATTCAATGGGGCAATATATGGCATCAACTTCACTGAACCTTTGTGCATTGGGAGAGGAGGGGACATCACGGTTTGTTTTGAGATCCCACACCTGATGTCATGATCCTAATGGCGAAAGACCAAGCGACTGATCACAAGCAGATTGACCATGTAAAGAATGCCTTCTGCCCCTGCCTTGGCCAATAATGTTGGTAATTCCAGGCTCTTTTGCAGGAAAGGGATCAGAAGATAACCCGCCAGTACACCGGAAACGATGACCACCAGAAGATAGCGCGGAAAGGTGCGCTGAACAGGTTCCTTGGAATGGAAAACACCCAGTTTTAACAAGGAATAATTAACCAGGACGGACGCAGCCCGGGCCATGAAAACACTGGTGACCAGATTCGATGAGGAGGAATAGACCCCCAGGAAAACCAGGTAATCCACGGCAGCCGTGACCGCGGAAGAGCCCATGTAGCGTAACAACGTGACGGGATTTATCTTTAATAACCGCAAGAAGGAAATCCGCCTTGGTCGGGTGCGGTTGGATGTCATCGTCCGATGATCCGAATAAACCGGTAAGGGATGAAATTGTCATCAGAAAAGATGCTCTGAAATTCTGAATTTGCCAATCTGTGCTCGATGTCCTGGAGGATGGCTTCATCCGCTGTTGAGGGAACAAGCAGGTAATCAATTTCCGGCTGGGCGATCAACCCCAAATATTGCTGATAATCATGGAACCAGAATTCCACCTGTGCCCTGGACAAACCGGGCAGGTAGGCCAGGGGGTAGTTGGTCAGGATATGAGGGTTGTCTGAAGCAGCCCCCTCCAAGTATGCATATAGTTTTGCATTAAGGCTGGGATTAAAGATCTGCTTTTGAAGATGTTCCTGGCGATTTTCCAATGTTTCTGTCCGGAACAAGTACCCCAGAACAAGCAAGGGCAGGATCAATGCTCCAGCCAACGCCCAGGTCTTAATGCCTGACAATCGCAAACGGGAGGTCCATTCGAAGGCAAGGTCCATGTATCCAGCCATTCCTGCTCCTGCTGTAAATCCTATATACGGGAGGGCGATGGCGATATTCCTTGCATCATAACTAAAATAGAGCGCCCAAATCAGGGTGGTGGGAAGGACTATTAACACCACGAAGTAACGATAAACTTTTGAAAGGACCAATAATGCTGGCAAAAGGAAGAGAATTACAAATCCATATTTATCCAGTGTCAATGCCGCTTCTTTCAACCGTTCGATGATGGTCATCCCGTGGTAAATACCGACCGTGAGCCATTCCACATTGGAGGCATCAACCCCTTGCCGGATTTCAATGGCTTTATATATATACCAGGGAAGCACGACGATTAGGCTGGAGAGGAATGGCAGCAAGATCGATCTGCTGTGCAGTTTGGGTTGTCCCTCCGGGTGGTCGCGGAGGACGAACAACCATGAGAAGAGCGGGTATAAAACCAGTACGATTGCGCCTGTTGGCTTGGTCAGGGCTGCACCTGCGGCAAAGCCAGCCCCAAGCCAAAGGTCGCGACGAGTAATTTCCGGATCGGGATTTTCCCTCGCCCGCAGGAGAGCATAACCGGCTAAAAAGCCGAGGAATGCCACCGGGATATCCACGTAACCCTCGGTGATAAATTCACCAAGAAACTTTTTTATCATCAAACGGGTAAGCGTGACAGCAATGAATACCCCCAGAGCTCGCTTTTCCAGTGCAAGGTCGAACATCGCCAGGAGAATGCCCAGGAGAAATAACGGTGCGGTCGCTTTTGCAAAAAATTGGATGCTGGTGTTACCCATTAATGCGTACGTGAGGGACCAATTTGCCGGGATAAGTTGTGGATACCATCCGCTGCCAACAGGACCTTGTGAAGCCACCCATTGAACCGCCCAGCGGTTCCAGGAAACAACAGCATCCCAGGAGTTGAACACGGTGCCCAGATTTAAATAAAAGACCCTCGCAGACCACCAAACACTGGAGAAGGCGAGAATGGCAAAAATGATCGTCACCATCCCCTTGATGGCTAACAGGATGTTTTGTGTATCATCACGGTTCGCAGGGGCGGGCTGCAGCAGGTTGCGCCAAAATGAAACCAGGGCATTCCAGGCCCTGGAAAACACCTCCCCAATGGGGGTGATTAAAAATTTTTTGTACACCCAGGTTGCCAGGATAAGTTCCACCAGCAGGAGACCAATCATAACAGGCTGCCGGTACAACCCAGCGGCACTCAGGAGTCCGACGAGAATATAATTAATCAACAGGCTTGACCCGAAGGCGTAGAGGAGAACCTGGATGGGCCTGCCATGGTAACGCAACAAGCCAAGGATGATGGCTCCAGGGATCAGGGTTATTTGCAAAAAGCCAAGCGCGCCAAGAATAAACATGCTTTCTCCACCTGTTCGGTGACAGATCAGGTTTTCTGTCCGCGTCTCACAATCGCGTCCGTCATGCGGGCAATATGCACCATCCGGCGAACATCGTGGACGCGTACAATGTCCGCTCCACGCGCAATTCCGATGGCCACAGCAGCAGCCGTACCTTCGAGCCGTTCCTCTGGTGGAAGATTCAGGGTGTACCCAATGAAAGATTTACGGGAAGGTCCGATCAGGATGGGAAATCCAAGGGCGCGAAGTTCACCCAGGCGGTCCAAAAGTTCAAGGTTCTGCTCGCGAGTCTTCCCAAAACCAATACCCGGGTCGAGAATGATTTTTTCATCCGGTATTCCCGCTCTCCTGGCGATGGATACACTTTCCATTAATTCCGATTTAACATCCTCTATCAAATTCCCATAGATTATTCCGGTATATCTTCCGCCAAGCCTGGCCTGGATTTCAGTGTTGGCTGGCGTGCTTCGGTTGTGCATGAGGACAACAACAGCCTGGTGGCGTGACGCCACTTCCACGATCTCAGGGTCAGCCCTCAGGCCCCATACGTCGTTCAGCCATTGAGCTCCAGTTTTAAATGCCAATTCAGCCACTGCCGCCTTTGAGGTATCAATTGACAAGCAACACCCCAGGTTTTCCCTGGCCAGGGCTTCCAGCACAGGGATCACCCGGTCGATCTCCTCCTGTGCACTGACCGGGTGTGAACCTGGTCGTGTACTTTCCCCGCCGATATCCAGTATATCTGCACCTGCAGCAGAAAAGTTGCGGGCAAGTTCAACGGCGGAGAGGGTTGGCGAGGATAGTTTTCCAAGGAGACCGTCACCCGAGAAACTATCCGGGGTGATATTTAGAACACCCATGATATACGTGCGTTTTCCCCAGGTGAATGTCTCAGTCAGCATTTCACTTGATGGTTCCATTGGGGGTGTACGGTCGAACTCCATTGGATCCCAATCCGGCAAGGATTTGCCGGATTGTTTTCCCCAGGGTGGGATGTACAAGGTCGGGTGCCAGATCTGCCATTGGTACAAGGACAAAGGCACGGTCAGGCAGTGCTGCGTGGGGTATGGTCAATCCTGGTGAATCTAGGGTAATTTCATCATAAAAAAGAATATCCAGGTCGATGATCCTTGGCCCGTAACGGATGCCGGGTGTGCGGCCCATTTGCTTTTCTATTCGTTTTAAATACTCTAATAGATCCTCCGGTGAAAATGTGGTTTCTCCCTCCAGGACCTGGTTTAAAAAATCCGACTGAGATTGATAGCCCCAGGGGGCGGTTTCGTAAATTGGTGACAGGCGAGTCACCCGTATATCCCTGGAGAGGCAATACGCTGCCTTGGCAAGATTCCCTTCCCGGTCTCCCAGGTTGGAACCCATGGAGAGATAAACAAGAACGGCGGGTGGCTTTGACAATTCCCGGGATGGCATCAAGAACCTGGTTGTTCAGATCCCACGAATCGCGTTGAGAAAGTCAGCAAATATGCCGTAGGCAGTTGTATCCGGCCCCGGGTTGGTTTCAACGATTCCCAAGCCCGGCAGAACATCTGTGTCAAATTGAACGTAAGAGCTTGTTCCATTAATGGAATACAAGGGGGAACCTGCCGCCACCCGCTCGGGTGCAACCTTGGCATGTACTTTCCTGCCTGATTTGCGGGCAGTGCAGACCAGTTTCCATCGTTCTCCAGACTGGCGGGCTGAAAGGATCATTTCCGGTGTCAGCAAACGGATGCCCCGCCTGTCCACCTCCTGTGGGGTCATCTTGATCCCCATGAGAACGGTCACAAGTGCTGCCACTTTGATGGCTGCATCCCACCCGTCGACGTCCGCGGAGGGATCCGTCTCAGCGATGCCTATGCTTTGGGCGTGGGCGACAGCCTCTTCAAAACTTCGACCTTCCTCCATTAACCCGAGGATCAGGTTTGTGCAGGAATTGAGGATGCCCCGAAAACCTCTCAGGGTTACGGCAGGGAGAGAGCCGCGAAAGAGGGAGAATATGGGAGCACCATCCATCACGGAGGATTCAAAAAGAAAGGCTTTCCCCCGGGATCGTGCAAGGGCGCTTAATTCAGCATAGGCATGGACTACCGGTCCCTTGTTGGCTGTAATGGCGTGCATTCCCTTTTCCAAGGCGATCTTTAGATAATCGGATGCCGGGCGACCAGTCTCATGGTTTAACGGAGAATTTTCAAAAAGGACATCCCCAGGACATTTTAGGATGAACTCTTCAATGGTGTCCGTTTTTGGTTCTTTTGATAAAAAATCCAAAGACCGACCGGCTTTAGCGACAGCCAGGGCTTTCTCAAGGTCGATCCCAGCGGGATCGATGGCCATGCCATGGTGGCCTGTTGCAATGCCCGTTATGAGGGGGGTGATATGAAATTCTTTTTCAAGTATTTTGGATTTATTAAGCAATAGTTGAGCAAACGCCCGGCCAACATTCCCAAAACCGACCAAGATGAGCTTCATTTCGGACATAAAGTACTCCTGTTTTCATGAGTGTCATTTCTTTTCAAGGATTTGCATTCCTTGGATTTTTTAGTTGGAATTAACCGTGTTTGCAGGATAACGGTTGACTTCCTGCCCTATAATGATACCGCAAGATACCCTAAACGGGCGGCCAGGGAAAAGGGCGCCGATCCTTGTTTGGAAATGGGAACTGTCCATCAGCAAGAAGCCGGCGACCCCGGCAGGCGATTGCATGAATTTCCGCTCTTTCCAACAAATTGGTTAACCTTTTATGAATGAGGCCACCTTTTTCGATTTCACATACAACTTTTTCAATATCCTGAAGGATCAAACCGGGAATCGGCTCGCCGGCAAAATCCCAAATGACCGTGCGAAGTTTGTCTTCGACATGGAAACACACCCCGTGGTCGATCAACCAGGTGTGGCCCTGCGGATCAAGGATGATATGTCCAGCTTTTCTGTCTGCATTGTTGGCCAATAAATCAAAAGCGACAACCTGGCGAAGGGCCTGCCGTTGATCAGTGGTTAAGGTGAAAAAATTCACCCTGGGGTCATGATCGATATAAACCTGCAACGACCCCGGGCCTGCCGGAGCCCCCTTTTTCCTATAGACGGTAGGAGGCACCAGGTCCCATTCCAGAGCCTTGGACAATTCAAACGCGGCGACCTCGCGCTTCGCCAGGCTGTGGTCAGGGAAATCCCAAAGGGATCGTTCTCCTTTTTGGGGCTTATAAACGACGTGGATCTTCTGGGTATCTGCCTCAACCACTCCAAGGAATGTGAAGTTGGAACTGTTTAAGAACTGGCCTTCTATCTGAAGCGTGCCAGTAAGCATGTTGGATAACACCAGATCCAATTCCGGTGTGGAAGTCATGATCAACTTCCCCCGAAAAGGGGGTTAATGTTTGTGCCCGTTCTTTTTGGGGCAGAAATGTCCTTCCGGGTCAATGGGCTGGTTGCAATACGGGCAAATGGGCCGACCTCGATTGGCAACCTCCATGCCCCAGCGTCCCAGCGCTCGCAACTGGGACCGGGAACACCAAAACTTAACGGAGGAGGCTTCCTCCGGATTCTGTTCTCCTGATTGGATCTCGCGAACAACCAGGATCAAGCGATCGGTTTCTTCCTCATACATCAGCCCAAGTTCGCCGGCTCGGAAAAGAGGATCGACCGGGGGGAGGATGTGCATTTTGTCTTCATCAAAATCACTTTCTGCGGGAGGAAGGTCCGGCTGTCGTTCGGCGATTTCCCCAAGGAACTGTTCAATCCCAATGGCAAGGGTTTGTACCTGGACCTTTTCGATAAGGATGGTGATCACCTGGTCCGCACGCCAACCCTGGAGGTAGAAGATGCGTTGGCCAGGTTTGCCGATGGCATCGATGGTGATGTGATCTGTGGGATTTAATTCATACGATTCCGACATCGAATTTTTTCTCCATTGAAGGTTTTCCAAGTATACCAGAACGGATACCCCGGTGGTTCTGAAAAATGTATTGACAGGGTTGTGTAATCATAATATTTATTTGCAAAGGCATTTCATTTGGAAATGGAAAAAAGGTACAGGTCTTTTATTTCCCGGGTTATGTTATGCCTCTTGATGCTTCAACCGGCAGTTCCAGGACCATCCGCTGCCCATTTTGCAATTCATCGGTAATTGCACCCGGAGAATTGAGAGGCGGCGTTATACCTGGCTAGGTGCTTACCCACGACGAAGCAACCAGCAGCCATTCTGGGATTGTTGAAACGATGACCGAAGTGGTTATGATGGTCAGCACCAACCAGGGTAAAAATGCAATTTGTACTCTTTCTAAGCGCTTCAAGGTTGGAATCCAAAAGACAATAAACAAGGTTGAAGTAATGGCACACAGTGAACTGGGTCAGTTTTCTGACGTCGCCTTCACGGCGCACCTTTCGGATTCGAACTCTCCCTCCCGAAGCATCTAAGGTCCCCTGGAATTGATCCGCAATGGGAACAAGGTTGAAGCCATAAAAATTTACGAGGAACGAACCGGTTTGAACCTGTCGGAAGCAAAGAGGGCGATGGATGGTTATTTTTTGCCGTTTGATGATCCTCGTTCCTTTGACATTTGCTCTTATGAGTTTGGGCAACCCTTGGGGGAGAACTGGGTTGGAGTGGGATCCGTTTGCCAGGGCCAGGTTACCCCAGGCATTCGGGGATGAGGGCACCAGGGTGGGTTTGGTCCGGGCCCTGCGCAGGATAGCTTGTTGCTCCGAAAGAGGGCATCTTCGTAGCGGAATAAAGCGATGGGCACATTCAACGGTTTGCCGATGATGGAGATCTTTTCTTCTTTGTCAATGTGACGTGGGTGTATCGATATGCTCTTAAAGCATGATGGAATTTCATTGGCGATTCCAGATTATTTATCTGCCTTTACACTCCAGGTGACGAATTTCCAGCCATGAATCCCGGTCATTTTCCAAGGTCCCGGCTCTGAGCCTGCCTTTTGGGGTGAATGCAGCGTACTGATTGTCGATCCACAGGATAAACCCAAGAGGCCCGGTTGGAGAGTTCGAAGTTTTGAATCGGATTTCTCCGTCCACCCACCAGGTTACCCCGTCTTGACCCCAATCCAGTTGATAGGAGTGCCAGCCGGTGACATCCAGATCAAGGCGGGTGTTATCCTCCCGGATGAACCTGCGCAGCAGTTTGCGCATTTGGCGTGCGAAAGGAGGGAGGGCCAGGAATGGCAGCGCTGTGAAACCCGGGAGGAGTGCAAGGGAAGGGAGGCGGAGTGACCTGAAACTGGCAGCCAGAAAACCGCTGCCGGGCAGGTCGTCCCTGAAACTTAAATAATTGTTATCCGAGGCATGGAAAAACCAGGCTGCGTTTGGCAGCGCTGGAAGAACGGCGTTCCTTCCAGAAATGCCGAATCCGATGCCGAATGGATTGTTCCAAAAGCCGAAACCCCATGTTCCCGGGATGTCCTTTGCTGAGACCCTTGCTTGAAGGGAAAAGGAAACCGGCACCCTCCAGGGTAGTTCCCTTTTCGGCAGTGAGAAATGATCATCCAACTGAGAAAGACGGTACCTGCCGGCAGGTCCGGGTGGAATATGCAGGCGGCTGCCATCTTCCACACTCTCGATACTTCCTCTGCCTGAATAACGGGGGTTCAAGTTCATGCTCCACCGGGGGTTTACATGAGATCGGTCCATTTATCCGAACCATGGTATTCCTGGGTTAGCGTTGGGGTGAATTTAGTTGCCAATGAAAAAAAACCACCAGCACCCAGATGCCAATCATGATGATCCCGAGAAGACCGCGGGCAAGGGCAGCCCAGCCACACCCCTTGGCCATTCCTATCGTGGACTGCAATGCCCTCCTTGCATCCTTTAACCGAATCAGTTCATATGTAAAAATCGCCAAAAGGGCGGCAATTAATCCACCAAACGGCGGGTAGGCCAGGCTGCCGATGATGCCAGCCAGGAGAGCGAGACCGATGGCTAGCCAACTGGCGCCGGTGTTCCGGGCGGAGGCACCCATCAGGACGTTGTCGATAAAATTCCCACCCAGCATCATGATGGTTAGGATGCCCAAGGCAACGCCGGTTTGCCAGGTGATCCCGGTAACCAGCCAATACACCAACGCCGAAACCCAGATGATCGTTAATCCCGGAAGGATCGGAATGATGACGCCAAGCAGCCCGACCAGCATTACCGATAGTGTAACAGTTTGCAGCGCGAAAAGGACCATTCCATTCACGATCGGTGCTACCCCGGCCTGATCACCTCAATGCCCCCCATCCACGGCCGCAACACTTCAGGAACGATGACGGAACCGTCGGCTTGTTGATAATTCTCCAGGACGGCGATCAGGGTACGGGGAAGGCCCAAACCTGATCCGTTCAGTGTGTGCACGAAGCGGGTACCCTTTCCTCCCGATGGGCGATACCGGATTGCAGCACGCCGGGCCTGAAAATCACCGACATTGGAAACCGACGAGACCTCCAACCATTCCTGGCAACCCGGTGCCCAGACTTCGACATCGAAAGTGGTGCGGGAATTAAAACCCAAGTCACCAGTGCACAACTGTTTCACCCGGTATGTCAGCCCAAGGGACATGCAGGTGGCCTCGGCATCTGCCACCATCTTCTGCAGTTCATTGCCGGATTCTTCCGGTTCACAGAAAATATACATTTCAACCTTGTCAAATTGATGGCCGCGTTTAATACCGCGGACATCACGGCCGGCGCTCATTTTTTCCCGGCGAAAACAGGGAGTGTAGGCTGTATAACGGAGTGGCAACTGGTTTTGGTCCAGAATCTCATCCATGTGCAGCCCGGTCAGCGGTACCTCGGCAGTGGGCACCATCCAAAGGTCATCTTCATGGTCACGGTAAAGATTGTCAGCAAATTTGGGCAGTTGACCTGCAGCAAAGAGCGTGGCACCACGCACCATGAATGGGGTGTATTTCTCCGTGTACCCCTGCCGGTTATGCAGATCCAACATCCAGGAAATCAGGGCGCGCTGCAGGCGGGCAGCCAGGTCGTTTAATACATAAAAGCGAGATCCGGTGATCTTGACGCCCCTGTCAAAATCGATAAGCCCCAAATTGATGCCCAATTCCCAATGCGGCAGAACATTAAAACCCGGTTGGGAAGGTTGGCCAACCGTTTTAATGATTACGTTCTCATCTTCACCTGCTCCAGGGGGTGTATCAGGGTCGGGTATGTTTGGAATCGAGGCCAGAAGGGATTGCATTTCCTCTTCGACCCTTCGAATTTCCTCGTCCTGCAGGGCGATCTTTTCGCCGACCAACTTCATGGCATCGATTTTTACCTGCCTTTCAGATGGGTTTTTCATCTGAGCGATCTCTTTTGACACCGAATTCCTTTCGGCTTTTAGGGCTTCCACTTCCGTCAACAGTTTTCTTCTCTGGCTGTCAAAAAGAAGCACCTGATCAACGGGTCCGGCATCCATGTGCCGTTGGCGCAAGGCTGATCGCACCATTTCAGGGTTCTCGCGAAAAAGGGTGATATCGAGCATGATCTCCTCCTCAAAATCAAAAAAATACAACCCCTTCTCCCATTGCAGGACGAAGGGGCTGTTCGTGGTGCCACCTGCATTCGCTGGAATAAGTTAACCCTCCAGCCTTCTTCTGGCGATAACGGTTCCACCGGCTTTTTTACGACTGATCAGACGATCAATCCCTGCAAAAGCAGCCGGAGATGTTCGCAATACCATCTCCGCCGGGGTGGATTTCGGTAATGTTGCCGGCTTTCAGCAAACACCGGCTCTCTGTGACTGAATTACCTACTTGATCCCGGGCATCGGGCCTTGATTAAACGAATTATACCCACGGAACGGGTCATGTCAAGAATGGGGTGGAAATTCTACTTGGTCCCCGGCAGGGTTCGGGAAGTTTTTACATGTGGGCGGTGACCACTGTCAACATCCAACCTGTATCCGATGCCACGCATGGTCTTGATGATCTTCGGGTCGCGTGGATCTTCCTCCAAAGCTTGCCGCAGCCATGAGATGTGAACATCCAGCGTGCGGGTGTCGGCAGTGTAGTCCGTTTCCCATACTATGCTAAACAAGGTTTTACGGTCGACCACCTCTCCTGCATGTTCCATCAGTGTCTTCAATAAAGCCACCAGCCTGGGGGTCAGATTAACCTGGCGATCCTGGTATGTCGCACGATGCTCTTCCAAGTCCAGTTTTAATTGGCCGGCCTTAAGGATTTGCTGGCTTTCGGCAGGCAGGAGCGCCCGAATGCGGTTGATCAGTTTTTGCAGGGTAAAGGGTAATTGAAGGATCGATATCGCTTCAAAATCGATTTTTCCGGCAGGTTGTGCCTCGGCAAGTATCAGAATAATTGGCAACCTGGGATTGGGCAGCCGAATGGATTGGCAGATCCGGTTTCCGTTCGTGCGCATCGAGGCTGCATCCACAAGGACAAGATGGGGATTAAAATCTTTCAGGCAGGCCAGTGCAGCAGAACCGGTTGGTACAGAATGCACAGCATACCCCTTGCGCAACAACCCAGGGAAAAAGGAAGGCGATCCGGTATTTCTCTTTCCTTCAACGAGCAGTATTCTTGTTTTTTCTAAAGACAGTTCCTGTACCTTCACGAGCCTGGCAACCTGGTCATCTTAGGATGTCTCTCTTAATACCTCGCAATGACAATACCATGCGGTATCATAGCCTGCTCTAGTGTTCCCGGGTTTTGTCCAATGATGTTCCATGGACCAGAACTATCCACCCTTTTCTTCGAAGTACTCTGCACGTGGTGATGCGGGTTTTTATTAAGAGTCTTCCCGGGACAAATTTCTGTTTGCCAATTATACACAAATCTGTTCATTTTGTAATAGTCAATGTTAACAATTGCCGTTTATGTTTTAACATTCACCGGCGCAAATTATGATGGAATTATTTCTGAACAGGTATCCATAAAATGGTTGGCGCGACTTTGGGTGCATCCCTTCCGGTTGGAAAAGATGACGAGCCGGGAAAGATGTTTGCAATGAATCGTTGCTGTTTTTAACAACGCTTCTTGTTCATCTTGCGGGCATGGAAAATGTGAGTGCCTGGGTGGGAGCACAAAAATGCAGAGGAAACCAGACCAGCCAAACACCCAGCTCTGTTCGACGGTTGATGGCAGGACCGAGTATGCCTGCCATTAAAAGCAGGCGGCTAAGAGCCAAACCGAAAATCTAAAAAAAATCATGGATAAAGGCGATTAATCACCGGCCCATTCCACAATGGTGGTTTCCCCCTGGCCGACCCCCACGCAGAGGGTTGCCAACCCTCGAAATGGCCTTCCGACCTGTGGGGCCATTCGTTGCATTTCGTGGACAAGTGTGGTCAGGATCCGTGCCCCTGAACAACCCAATGGGTGGCCCAGTGCAATTGCTCCACCGTGAACATTCGTTGAATCCATTGGCAGATCCAACTCCGCAATCACAGCCAGCGCCTGGGCGGCAAACGCTTCATTGACCTCAAACAATTGAACATCCCGGATGGTGATGCCAGCCCTGGCCAGTGCCTTGCGTGTTGCTGCAATTGGGCCCAATCCCATTAGGGCTGGTTCCACCCCGCAGGCTGCCGATGTAACGATTCGGGCCATTGGTTTCAACCCCAGTTTTTCCGATCGATTACGGCTCATCAACAGGAGGCTAGCGGCTCCATCGTTCATCCCACTGGAATTTCCGGCTGTTACGCTGCCATTCGGGCGGAATGCGGGGTTAAGGCGGGCCAATGCCTCCATGGTCGTATCACGGCGAGGTCGCTCATCTTGGCGAAAGATGGATTTTCCACCCTTGCGGTCGTTTATTGCCACCGATATGATTTCTGGTTCGAAGACCCCTTGATCCTGGGCGGAAATTGCCCGGGCATGGCTCTGGAAGGCAAATTCATCCTGTCGGAGGCGGGTAATTCCCATCTTCTCGGCCACCTTTTCAGCAGTCTCCCCCATGGGATCAGTTCCATACATCTCCTGTATGCGTGGGTTGGGATAACGCCAACCGAGTGCGGTATCCCAGGCTGTCAGGTTCCCAAAAGCGTACCCGACAGATGATTTTGGAAGTGAATAAGGGGCCCTAGACATGCTTTCCACTCCACCGGCGATGAAGACATCCCCTTCCCCGGACCGGATTGTCCGGGCTGCCATGTTGACGGCCGTCAACCCCGATGCACAAAGCCGATTGACGGTTACCCCGGCGGTTCTTACCGGCATACCAGCCAGCAGAGCGGCCATTCGGGCAATATTTCGACAGTCCTCTCCCGCCTGGTTTGTACATCCCAGGTAAACCTCTTCAACTGTTTCAGGATCAAGGTGGTTTCGTTCGAGCAATGCCTGAATGGTGATGGCAGCAAGGTCGTCCGGGCGGACAGACGCCAGCATGCCTCCCAGGGCGCCAATAGGTGTGCGGACGGCATCAATAATAACCACTTCGGACATGACGACCTCCAAAAACACCGATGTGAAATTCATTCTACCATTACTGATTGAAAGAAAAAAACCGGACTGATACCTTATGTGGCATGTGTCCGGTGCAGGGCTTGGAGAACGCGCTGATTAGTCTGAGGGGGGTTTTGAATTGGAAGATGTGGCAGATGCTGCTTCAGCAGGTTTGCTTTCCGACGATTTGCTGGCATCGTTCTTTTCTGCGTTTTTTTCTGCGGGCGTTGAGCGGTTTTGTCCGGACGGGGAACGATGGTCGGTCGCATAAAAACCGGAACCCTTGAAAACAATCCCCACCGGTGTATACACCTTGTGAAGGGTTTTTTTGTTGCACTCAGGGCACCGAGTCAGAGGTGCATCGGAAAACTTCTGCGTCTTTTCAAACTGGATACCGCAACTTTCACATCGATATGTATAGACGGGCATGAATCACCTTGCCTGAACTCTCGCATTGACAAATTTCAAAGTGGCATTATAGCCAACATCTGAAGGTACGGCAAGTGGATTCTGGAGTTTCTAATAAAACTCATATTATCAAAAAGGCCCATAGTGAATCAGAACTCCCATCCCCAGGAAGGCAATACTCGCCAGTATCACCCAGAACCATAATTTTAAAGTCCACCTGATCCATTGAGGGTATGAGACTACGGTTAAACCCAGGGATATTAATAAAACCGGGTTGGTTGGATAGGCGAGATTGGAAAAACCGTCACCAAAACAATAGGCCAGAACAGTCAGTTGACGTGACACTCCAACCAGGTCTGCCAGCGGAAGGAGAATGGGCATAACCAGGAAAGCCTTTGCGCTTCCCGACCCAATAAAGATCTCAAAGAACAATGCAATAAGATAAGTGGCTAATGCACCTCCAAAGGAGCCTGTTCTGCCAATCAACGTGGCTGCCGAATGGAGGATTGTGTCCAAAATTCCCCCCTGTGCGGCAATGTATTTGATACTGGCTGCCATCAGGATCAGCGGTATCCCCGGCAGAAGAGATTTCATTCCGGACATGGCAGCAGTGATCACCTGCAGGGGTTTAGCCCCACCTATGAAACCCGCTCCCAAACCGGCGGCCAGGAATAATATGCCGACCAATGGCAGTGAATATTCAGAAATTAGGCTGATGAAAGGACCGGAAACAAGCACGATCAGGATCAGAAATAAACAGGATAACAGCCAGATCGCCGCGCGCCCTGCATGAGGAATTGTTTGGGTTCCTTTGTGCAGGTGATGGAGTTGATATTTTTCTTTTTCTGTCTTCTCGAAAGAAGCCACTGGTGAAATAATGGAACCATTATCCAACCGACGTGCATAATTCGTCAGGAAGAGTGCATAGATTCCGAAGAAAACTAGGAAGATGATTAACCGATAACCAGCGCCGGAAAACAAGGGCAAGCCGGCGATCTTTTGAGCAACACCAATCGTAAATGGATTGGTAATGGCTGCCGAGAACCCCATGTTTACAGCCAGGATGCTCATCCCCAAGCCAACGAGCGAATCCCATCCAAGAAAAAAAGACACCGCCAGCATTATGGGCACCAAAGGGACAACTTCCTCAAAGATGCCCAAAAACGCGCCCATGATCATAAAGAGAAAGGTGATCGTTAATAACAGGATGTATTTGCGGCCACCAAAAAGGTCGACTACACGGGTAATTCCAGCCAGCAATAGGCCGGTTTTTTCAAGGACCGCAAACGCGGCACCGATCATAACCAAAAAGAGGATGATCGTTAATACGGTCAGTCCATCGGGCCCTCCCAACACTTCAACCGGCGCGACGAACCACCGCCAAGCCGGGTAATCCGGGCGGGGAATCGGTTGAAAGGTTGAAGGGTGGATCATCATCCTCCCATCCATCTCAGTTCGCAAATATGTGCCGGATGGAATGATACGGGTCAGAATGCCAGCCAGGAGCATCATGGCAAGCAAGATGAAAAAGGATTGGAAAAACGCTTTTTTATTGATCGTTAGAGCGGTATTCTTCTTTTCCACGACATCCTCGCGTTAATCCTGTAATAACCAGGGAAAGTTGGAGGAATGATATCATTCCTTCAGAGGTTTACTGGAATTACGACAAGTTCCAGGCAGGCGCATAAAAAACCGCAATCTAAACCCAATTGGCAGATCGTTGCTGGATTTGTACTGGTTTCCTGGCGTGTTGTTGCCGATGCCCGATAAAGTGAGAATAACCTCCTCTTAAATAATGGGGCTGTTTTTGCAGGCAGCCGGGCAGAAACAACGGATTTCAATAATGATTAAACGAGCAGCCATGTGAAGCGCACAATCATTGGTTGCTTGGATAACCCGGCTGAAATGGCCAAGGCTGCATTGCCAGTGTGGCGTTTGAGGTCAAATGGCTGGATCTCCTGTAATTAATTTAGATCGCTGGTTAGTACTTCTCCAATGATCCGTGGGAGGTGATGGACTATTTTTCTTCGTAGTTCGGAATACCCCGAATCGCCCCGCAATGTATTGAAGAGGGATTCCTGCAGGAATGAACTGCCGCTTAATAGGCTGGATGCCAGTCGGGGCAAACTGTAAACAATCGAGGCGAATTGGCTGGCTATTCTGAATTGTTTATTAAATGCGGCATGGATCTGTTTGCTGTATTCCACCAGTTCCTGACCGCTTTCCATTGCCCGGATGATATTGTCTGCTGCCACCCGGGCGCTGACGATGGCGTAATACAAGCCTTCTCCCAGCCATGGGTCTGCAAGGTTGGCGGCATCACCAACGAGGAGAATTCTTCCCTTTGCCAACGGTTCCGATGATCCACCCAGGGGAATGCGATGACCCCTCCAGAGTCGAATGCGGCTCTCCCCCAATACAGCATGGCTTTTTATGAATTTTTCCAGCGCTCTTGCATCAAGCACTCGTGCGGATGTTCGAGTTGAAAAAATCCCTGCCGAGAAATGATCCCCCTTGGGAAAGATCCAGCCGTAGCCAAATTTTGTTGCTCCAAAATCAAATGTAGCATACGAATCCTGGGCGTCCAGCGCAAATGGAGGCACATCCAGTTCCGCTTCAATGGCAATACCGGTCTTTCTTTTCGACAGGAGGCCGGCAGAGCGAGCCACCCGGCTGTTCACGCCATCAGCCCCAACTATAAAATGAGTTTGCAACTCACCCAAGTTCGTTCGGACGGTCAGGCAGAATTCATCTTGTTGATAATCGAAAAAGGTAACCTGTTCGGCGATTTTGGTGCCTGATTTCCGGGCAATTTCCACCAGGGACATATCAAACCGGTCACGCATAACCAGGGAACCAATCGGTTTTGTGAACCGGGTTCGTAAGAGTTCGTTCCCGGCGAAAGATAGGATCCCACCTGAAGGTATCACATCCAAAGTGGAATTAAACTTAAAGGGAAGCGCCCTGGCTGCCTTGACCGTTAACCCACCACCGCAAGGTTTATACCGTGGAAGAGCCGACCTTTCCAACAGGAGCACCTTCAAGTGTTGTTGGGAAAGGAGGGCGGCAACAACTGCACCGGCAGGCCCGGCTCCTACAACAATGACGTCATAGACCACGGTTCCCTCGTTGATTGTGTATGATCAGGAGGAGGCTGTTGTATTCTTGTATAGGGGGATGTACCGGATCCCCAGCAGGTATACGCCCCTGCAAACCAGAGAAAAGAAAAGGATGTAGAGGGCAAGCAACACTGTTTCCACGTAGAGTTGATTGGTACTATTCTGGCCAAGGTGTAGACTGCTCAACTGATCCCGCAGTGTGATTAGCAGGGCCAGGTAGGTGACAAGCGAGAGGAGTGAAAAGCCAAATGAATTCAGTGTTTTTTCCCAAAGCGTCTTATTATCCTCGAATGCGGTAAAACGATAAAGTTGGAACATGCGAATGACCATGGCGCCATTGGTAATCACGGCAAGGGATGTAAACAAGTCACTGGAATACCAAACCAGGATGCCACCCTCCTGCAGTTTTCTTAAGGGGAGTAATTGAATCAAATGGTTGAAAACTGGAAGAAGAAGCAATAAGAACAGGAGAATTCCCCACATTACACGAAACCGGAAAGGTGTTGTCCTCGCATGAAGTACGTTTGAAATATGAGCCGGGTTCTTGTTTCTTCTCATTTCTTTTAAGGCCTTTGGATGAGTCTATGCTCCAAGTATATCAATTATTCACGTCAATACCAACAGGCAATTAGGAACGGATGATCATCTTTGGTGGGTTTCATTCTCACGTTCAATCAGGCGGGTGACGGTCCATGCCGAAGTCAATACCCCGGGCAGCCCCGGACCGGGGTGCGTTCCATCCCCCACGAGGTAAAGGTTTTCAATATCCTCGGATCGATGCCTGGGATGGGACCAACCTTGTGGACCTCTGTTGAAATGCATGGAGAATGCCGATCCCCGGCAAGTGCTGAATAACGTGTGAATATCAGTAGGGTCCATGTGATGCTCCGCGATTATAGCGGCCTTCAACCCTGGGAGGTGTTTCTCCTCAAGGAATTGGAGGATCCGATCACGTAATGAGATGGCCAGGATGGACCAATCTGTTTCTGATTCAAGATTCGGTACTGCTGCAACAACCTGGATCGTATCACATCCTTCAGGTGCAATCGTTGGGTCCAAATAAGTAGGCAGGATGAGGTGGAGGAAAAGGTTTTTTGGAATGATTTTGTTTTGAAAGATATCATTGCATATATTTTCAAGATGGCTTTCAAAAATAAAATTATGGGGTAAGAGGTTTGTGTTCGTGAACCTTTTCCTGGTGCCAAATGAGATTGAAAAAACAGAATTGCTGTAATGGGCTTTCTCGTAGCGGGTATTGGAGTTTACATTTCGGTTTGCCGGTCGAATCAGCCTGGTGTACATGGAAGCGGGATCAAAGGCGGCAATAATCACATCTGCCTGCTGAAGTCGTCCGTCCAGAAGACGTATTCCATTTGTTCGCCGGCCAGAGATCAGGATCTCAGCGACTTCTGAATTAAGGTGTATTTCACCGCCGAGGTCGACCAACAACCCTGTCAACCCATTCACGATCGCTGTTGGCCCGCCAACCGCATGCCAAACACCCCATTTTTTCTCAAAATAATGATTCATTAGTGCTGAACTCGGAGCCTCAAATGGATTTTCCCCAAGACGAAGGGGATGGAAGGCAAGGACATCTTGCAGGGATTCGTTGTGAATATATCGGGAAACCACGGAACGGGCACTCGATACCGTTTTTCCCCCGAAGAAGTTGGAAGCGATCCTGGAGAGAAATTCGAAATGCCGAGAAGGAGTGGTGAACCACGACTGGAGTCCCTGGTCGTAAATTGACAGTATTTTTTCCTTGAATCTGGCATATTCTCTCCGGCTGTTCTGATCAAATTCGCTCAACTGGTCCATTAAAAATAAATCGTCATTGTTGACGTCGATAAAATTTCCATGCGGACCAAAAACTCTATAGAATGGATTGACTGGAATAAGCGAGAGGTAATCCTCCCGCCTTCTTCCAGCCGTGGTGAATATTTCATCCAGCAGATGTGGTGCGGAAACGATGGAAGGTCCGCAGGCGAATGTGAAACCATTCACCTGGTAAGGATACGCCTTGCCGCCCGGTTTATCCAATTTTTCGTGGATCTCCACCGGGTAGCCCCGGGCGGCAAGGCGACAGCCGGCTGCAAGCCCGGCAATTCCTGCCCCAATGATGATAACCTTTGATCGCATTGCTATTACCCGCTATTCTTTAGCCAACCTTTTATCTGATTTTTCTTAAACAACATAAATCGTATAACCATGGAGGAATTGGCACGAACCAGAGGGATATTTCCAAAGGGGTCGGATGAATAACCATTCAGAACAGCGGGGTTATCCCAGCGAGGCAATGCCATCCAGTAATTTTTGACGCGATAACCGAGCTGCATCCAGTAGGAAGGTGGTATCCTGACCGAGTGCCAGCAAGGTAAACCCGCGTCGGTGGTAATCTACGAGCAGGTTCGGGTCAGGACTAAAGATCCCCAACGGGATGCCCTTCTTCTGGCATGCAGATGATACATTCATTATAGCTTCCTGAACGTGCGGATGTGTTACCTGCCCAAGCATGCCCATGCTTCCGGAGAGATCGTAAGGACCAACAAGGATACAATCCACACCGGGTACGGATGTGATACTATCGATGTTTTTCACCGCTTCAACATGCTCTGCCTGGAGAATAACGCTGATATCATTATTTGCCCGTTGCAGGTATTCCTCAAATGATGCTCCGTATCCGTGAGCCCTTGTGCTGGCCAGGCCGCGCCGGCCCAGAGGAGGATATTTGCTCGCAGCGACAATCCCTTCGGCTTGTGCAGCTGTGTTAACCATGGGCACGATGATCCCATCTGCTCCTGAATCCAAGGCGTTTTTTATGGAACGGTCTGCATGGTCAGGTACACGAACGATGCATGCGGCGCCTTTTCCACCAGCCTGGACGAGTCCCGCCACATCTGCCAACCCGAGAGGGGCATGTTCACTGTCAATGAACAGCCAATCAAAACCGGCATGAACAAGGATCTCAGGCACCTGAAAGGTCGACAGGGTTACCACAGTGCCGATGAGAGTTTCCCTGCGCTGAAGCCGGTCATGAAAAGTAATGGATGTCATGTTTGCCTCTCTTGAAAGGAATTAATATTTTCAACGTGAATACATTATATTCGTAAGCCGGGATTTATCCGGGTTAGTGGGTTGTTTGCTTGGCAATTTTTAGTAATATAGTTCATCGCTGACCAATAAATGGGTTATAGTAAAGGATCGGAGGTTATCATGGACAAGAGATTATTTCTCGTTTTTTCAATGGTGATGGCTATTGCCTGCCAGGTAGGCTCCAATGGAAATAAGACCGTAGTTCAATCCACGGTTGCAGCGGAGAAAAATCAATCATCCCCTGCACCTTCCAATCTTTCTTTAAAACCGGATGGCTTGCTTGCAGCCATGTTTAATGTCGATCTGAACTCTCCATTCGCCAAAGAAATTAAACTGAAAGAAATACCATCGGTAACCACGTTGCCGGAACTTCCGTTATTGCCCGTTGACCTGGAAGCCATTGACAACCCACTTGTCACCCAGGGGTTAACGGATGAACAACTGTCTTTCCTGCTGACGAATGGGTTCACAGTCCTCAGGACCGGTGAGGCTGAGTTCATGACTTTGCGTGAACAAGTGGCTGACCGATTTGGGCAGCCTTATTATCTGACCACGGATGCGGCATTTCACGCCCTTCATCTTACCTTTGATGAAATGCTCAAAGCTCTGGAAAAGGAGAGGTTCAAGCCAAGGATGATAGCCCTCTTGCAGGGAATAACATCACGGGCAATGACCTATGAAAAAGAAGCAAAAGGTACTTCGGCCGCAGAGGACTCCCAAATGGCTGCCGATTACCTGGCAGTCGCACTTCGATTGTTTGACCCATCTTCGCGGTTTGATGCGGATCGGGAAGTTCGGATCGCCAAGCAACTTGGTCAGATCGAAGCGGCTTCGGGGATTGAGGAATCGGCATTGGTCAAGGGGTTTAAGGATGACTATGGTGCCTACAAACCGGTAGGTCATTATTCCGGAGACCCCGAATTGGAAGCCTATTTTAAGGGAATGACCTGGTTGGGGAGAGTGGAATTCCTATTCAATGACCCTGAGCAATCGCATTTCCGTGCATCGCGGGCACCATTGTTTATTACGCTTGCCTTGTTGGAAACCAAGGTCGATCTCCCCGAAGTCCGAACCACGAATGGCGGAGGGGGGGAAGTTGGATCCCGTCAAACCGCAGACAGCCTAATTTCCTTCCAGGACGGTGAGGAACAGGTGCCTGCAGCGGAACTGTGGGGAGATATGCACGAGATCCTTACTTTTTTGGTGGGCCCGGGTGATGATCCAGGTCCTGTTGAATTAACGGAGTTAATGGAAGGAATATATGGTTCTGGAATGGGTTATCAATCCCTATTGAATGATGACCAATGGAACACCTTCCTGGAAAATGTGAACCAACTGCCTGCTCCGCAGATCAACTCCATGTTCGCACAAACGCAGGCGAACATGCCGGAGACCCGGGGATGGCGGTTTATGGGGCAGCGCTTTACGCTTGACGCCTTTGTCCTGCAATACTTGGTGTTTGACAAGGTGGGCACAATGGAAAGACCAAGGATGGTCCCCTCCGGGCTGGATCTTGCATGTGCGCTTGGATCTCCAGCGGCCAGGGAAACCCTTGAGGCGAGAGGAGACACGACCTACGAGAATTATCCGGAACAGATGGATAGAATGCAAAAAACCATCCAGGCCGTAACGCAATCCGAGTGGTTAAGCCGATTCTATGATGGATGGCTGTATGCCTTTATGGCCCAACTGGCAGTGAAATCGGCGGAATATCCCCCGTACATGCAAACAAGCGCCTGGGCTTATAAAGAAATGAACAGCATGTTGGGAAGCTGGGCTGAGTTGAAACACGATACCATCCTTTATTCCAAGATGCCGGAACCAGTTGCTGGTGGTGGGCCTCCCATGTCGGGCCCACCGCCTTCATTCGTCGAACCGAATCCGAACATTTTTTACCGGCTTTCTTACATTTCGCGCTCAATTCTCGCCGGCCTGGAGGAAAGAGGGATTACAATCTCCCCGGAAGGTTTTGGATACAGCCAGGAGATGACCGTTGACCAGTTATTAATGGGGATGGATGACCTTGGCACACGCTTTGAGGAATTGGGGGATATTGCCGTTACTGAGCTTAGGGGCGAAGACCCCACATCGGAAGATTGGGAGATCGTCAATGCCTGCCTGGGGCCGATTGAGTGTAACCTGTATCTTATGAAAATCTTTGGAGAGGACCCGGAAATACCGCCAATGCCGGTTGTTGCCGCGGTATCGGGGGCTGGACAAAACAATGTGCTGGAAGCGGGAGTGGGAGACCTGAACCGGATCATTGTCATTGTGCCTTTCAAGGGAAAACTTGTGGCTGCCCAGGGCGGAGTTTTTTCATATTACGAGTTCATTCAACCTCGCGGCGAACGGCTGGGTGATGATGAATGGAGAACATTGTTGATCACGAATCCACCGGAGGTTCCTGAATGGAATGAACGTTTTATTCTGCCTGGAGGGATGGCAAATGACGCTCTGTATTTCAGAACCGGTGATGTTTATATTATCAGCGAGGAGGGCGGAAATCCCCCGTTGAATTTACGAGCACAACCTTCCACAACTTCCCGGGTGGTACTCCAATTAAACCAGAGGGATTATGTGTCCATCGTGGATGGGCCCAAGGTGGCCGAAGGATACACCTGGTGGAAGGTAAGTACGGAGTACGAAGTGGAAGGCTGGGTGGTGGAAAATCCGAAATGGTATATCCGGAGCTATTCACCGATACAGTAAGGCGTTGGAGATGCCTTTCATGATGTGAGCTGGAATACAATTCGCCTTCAATGATAGAATTATTATGATCAGTATCATAATACTTTAGGTGAGGTAGACCATGGCAGAGAATATTCTGGAGATCGTTGAACGAAGCCGAAAAGCCCAGGCTGTAATTGAATTTTGGACCCAGGAATGGGTTGACGAAATGGTGGCGGCTGTAGGTTGGGCGGCTTATCGACGGGAGAACGCCGAAGCCTGCGCCCGTTCAGCGATCGAAGAGACCGGCTTGGGCGTATACGAACATAAAGTCCTCAAACATCAGAAAAAAACCCTTGGCACCCTCCGTGACCTGAAGGGATTGAAAACGGCAGGGATCATCGAAGAGGATAAAAATAAGGGATTGATAAAAATCGCCAAGCCGGTTGGGGTAATTGGAGCTCTTACCCCGGTAACCAACGCCTCTTCGACAATCACCTGTAATGGCCTGCCGATCCTGAAAACACGCAATGCGGTCATTTTTGCACCACATCCTTCCGCAAAAAATACATGTGCCATGACGGCAGAGTTCATGCGGGAGGGCCTGCGGCAGGTGGGAGCACCGGTTGACCTCATTCAGTATTTGCGTGAACCATCCATTCAGGCGACCCAGGAATTAATGAAACTGGTGGACCTGATTGTGGCAACCGGGGGAGCGGAGATGGTGAAAGCCGCCTATTCCAGTGGAACACCAGCGTACGGCGTTGGAGCAGGCAACTCGATTACCGTGGTGGATGAGACCGCAGACCTTCAGGATGCAGCCCACAAGATCTTCCTCAGCAAGACCTTTGACAATGCAACCTCTTGTTCTGCCGAAAACTCTGCTGTGATCCAGGCTTCCGTTTTTGATCAAATGTTGGAATTTTTCAAGGCCGAGGGAGGATACCTGTGCAGTCCGGAAGAAAAACAGAAATTGTGCGCTGCCATGTGGCCGGATGGAGTTCATATTAATCGGGCCATAATTGGCCAGCATGCCCGAAAGATCGCCGGGGTGGCAGGTCTTCAAGTTCCGGATAACACAACATTTCTGATGGTCATGGGAGAAAAGATCGGCAGGGAAGATATGTTCTCCGGGGAAAAGCTCTCACCCGTGATTGCATTGTGGAAATATGACCGGTTTTCAGAAGCAATTGAGTACGTCACGAGGCTGACCGAGTTCAGTGGGCGTGGTCATTCCTGTGGAATCCATTCCACGGATGAGGCCCATATCCGGGAGCTGGGCATGAGGGCACGGGTAAGCAGGATGATGGTCCGGCAGCCACAATGTTATGCCAACAGCGGAGATTATGTTAATGGGATGCCATTCTCCCTGACCCTCGGTTGTGGGACTTGGGGAGGGAACATATCCAGTGAGAACATCACCTGGAAACATTTTATTAATACAACCTGGGTGGCCAGCCCGATTGAACCGGTAATACCAACAGAGGAAGAGATCTTTGCTGATCATTGGAAGAAATTTGGAAAGTAATGTGAACAGGTTACTGCCCGGAGCAGAAAACCCTATAAACCATCCATAATTCTTGCCCCTGGCAAATTAGTATTAAAGGACCTCTCCACCTTGCTGACAATCCAACGGCAATGTTCTTATCTCCGCCTTTACCTTTATCTCGCCGCCATTGAAGGGTTTACAGGCGGGCTTATCCTTTTCCTCATCCCTGGGGAAGGAGGGCCTGTTCTTGGGTACAGCCTGCAACGGGTGGCTCTGGGTGGGTGCATGCTGCTTGGAGGACTCCTGGCTGGTGTTTTAGGTTGGCTGACAGGAAGAGGGGGGAAGACGGGATATACCCTGGTTGGCATTCTGCAAAAGATTCTGGACCCGATGATGGCGGCGGCCATTGTCGTGGTCATCCTTCTCACAGCAGGATTAACCGCCTTCGGGTTTCGAACACCAGCGGGGTATGCTGCCTATGCCCTGCGGCTGCTTCCGCTGTTCATTTGGATCGACCTGTTGGCCATTCAGGCGTGGTTTCTTTTTCCCTCCGTATTTGATGGCAAATACCCAGCGGACGCCTTGAAGGCATTCCTGGCAAGGAAAGCGCTTGAAATTGAATCGGTGGACAAGACGATTTCTCCGGTAAATAAAAAAATCCATCGCATGCTTTGGCTCATCTTCCTGGTCTTCCTGGTTCCATCCGCGAACCTGTCAGTTTTTAATGGGCTTCCCCTAAGCGGCCTGTCAGAAAACTTCTTCCTTATACTTATCATTCCGTTTCTATTTAATAAAAAATTATTGAGTTGGCTTGATGGTTTGACTGGCGTCCGAAGGAAATGGGCACTTGCTGCCAGCATCATCATATTGTTGATGAAAATCCTTCTCTTTATAAGAGCAGAAGACCACGGCTTTGCCGGATGCTATCGCACGCCCATTGCTCCTCCCCCCAATGGGCAGTGTGAACTGTCTTACGAGAACCCATTTTTCCGTTTTGGCGCAACCCGTATGGACAAGACCATTGATTTTCCAGCGGACCATTGGGATATTTCCTTCATTAATTCTAATCGGTTTAATTTTCAATTTTGGAGAGAGGGTCAGATCCTGCGTGACAGGTTGCCTCTCGATGTTGTGTGGAAAGGTATCCTGCAAGTTGATAAACAGGTTTCAGTATTGGTTGAATATGTAGGAGAAGGCAGGGTGGAGTTCGCTGGCGAATCATTTGAACTTCCGGCAGCCTACCAGAAACCAGCCCGTGCTCAAATCATTTTGCAACCGGCTGAGGGGAACTTGAGGATGCACTATCGCTTTGATGATGGCTACCGCACCCGGCAGGGGATGCAACCAGGATACAGGCCTGCGTTACGGACCTGGGTCGAGAGTCCGACGGGCAGAAAGCCGTTATCGTCGCTATTATCTCCGGCACCGGTTATATTTGCTGTGGTTGCGGCACTGGTTGACCTTTTCTTCTGGTCATTGTTGCTGCTTCTTTTTGTGGGAGTTATCCGGGTTCTGGGTTGGCAGGCGATCCTCGTTCTGGCTGCCGGAGCAATGGGCTTTGTTTTCTATTGGTTGTTGCCGGAATATTCCCATATCGTCTTGATCCTGCTTTTTCTGGCGGTTTTTTCCTGCTTAAAACCTGATCGTCGAATATTAACGGCCTGGTTATCCCTTTTTCTGTTGGCAGTGTTTCGAACGCTTGTAACCATACCGGATTTTCAATACAACATCATCCGCATTGCAGGGGCGGATCCACTCAGCCATGAATCGTTCGCCAGGACGATCCTTGAAACGGGATCGATGGAAGCTGAAGAAGCGGTTTTTTATGCACAACCCTTTTACCGTTACCTGTTGCTGTTGCTTCGCCTGGTGTTCGGTGATGGCGATGCATTCCGTTCAGCCGTGATCCTGGCTTTATTTAACTTGGGCATTTTTACTGCGTTTGATAAACTGAAAATAAAGCGTTCTTTATTGGCCTTTTTAACAACAGCCGCCATCCTTTGGTTGGCCAATTCGAACATTCCGGCCATGATCCAGGATGGCATAACGGAGTATCCCACATGGATCATCCTGGTTTGGGTTTTTCCGCTCCTGACAGTTCAACCTTCGCCACGAACTTATCTGCTGGCATCCATCCTTTTGGGATTTTCCATCATCACCCGGACCAATCATCTGCCTCCGATATTGTTCCTTTTGGGAGTCAATTTGCCATTAATTGTTCGGCAAAACTGGAAGACGGCGCTATTATCCATTGCCTGCCTGGGGGCAATCCTGGGGCTGCCAGTCCTGCATAACTGGATTTACGGTGGCCAGGCGGTCTTTTTACCGACAACGGCTTTCACCAAGGAGAACCTGGTATTACCTCCGTTAACTCTGATAAAAGGCGTGAGTGAAACGGGGGTTTTATTAAAAGCGTTGGACCAGTTGCGTTACCTGGTTGGAGTGATCGGATGGAAATATTGGATCGTTTTTGTACCGATGTTGGCGCTCCTCGCTTTTTGGCTGTTAGCCATGATCGAGTCGCTCCGGAATTGGCGGAAACAAGGCTGGCGTCAGCGAATGGTGGTGTTTGGTCTGCCTGCACTTTATCTTGGTGTTCAGTTTTTCTACGCCATGAGTTCGGTGTACCCACGGCATTTGGTGGCTGCCTACCTGGCCCAGGGCTTGGTGGCCTTATGGGTGTTCGGAATGGGGACGAAGCCAGTCGGTAAAAAAAGCAGACAGGCAGACCATTCTAATTTCGGATGTGATATTCCCCACTGACGACCCATTTATAGGTGGTCAGTTCTTCCAAGCCCATCGGGCCCCGGGCGTGCAGCCGCTGGGTGGAAACAGCCACTTCACCACCCAGGCCCAACTGCCCACCATCTGTAAAGCGTGTGCTGGCGTTGGTATAGACGACGGATGAATCAACCCGCCGGATGAATTCGGCGGCATTGTCTTTGTCCTCGGTGAGAATGCCATCCGAATGTGCTGTTGAATGGACGCGGATGTGTTCGATCGCTTCTTCCAGGTTTCCGACGACTTTCAAGCCTAATACCAATGAAAGCCATTCCGTGTCAAAGTCCGAAGGGCCGGCGGGTTGGACCAGATTTGACGGAAAATCAACAAGGTGGGGTTGGACGTTCTCATGCGCCCGGAAAGAGACCCCATCCTTTTTTAGAGTGTCAATGACCCTGGGCAGAAATACTTGTGCAATACTTTCGTGAACGAGAAGGGTATCCAGCGCGTTGCAGACTGTGGGGCGCTGGACCTTGGCGTTTCGAATGAGTGGAAGGGCTTTTTCAAGGTCAGCATTGGCGTCGACATACAGGTGACAGATGCCAATGCCTCCTGTAATGACTGGGATGCTTGAGTTTTGCCGGCAAAATTGATGAAGCTGGTTTCCTCCGCGCGGTATCAGCATATCTATCCGGTCGTGCATCCGCAGGAACTCAAGCATCAGTGTTCGGTCGGGGTTGTCAATGAATTGGACTGAGGCGGCAGGCAAGCCAGCCCTTTTCAGGGCAGTCTGGATCACATTGACCAGTTTGCGGTTGGTGTTGATGGTTTCTTTTCCGCCGCGAAGGATGAGCGCGTTCCCTGTCTTCAAGGTGAGCGAAGCGACTTCGATCGTTACATTGGGCCTGGATTCATAGATCACTCCGATTACCCCCAGCGGGACGCGCTGCTTGTGAATCCGCAAGCCGTTCGGCAGGGTTTTCGCCTCAAACAAGGACCCCACCGGATCTGCAAGCCCGGTCACATCCTTAACAGAGGCAGCCATATCATGCAGGCGGGAATCGTTTAAGGTAAGCCTGTCAATCAGAGCGGCAGAGAGGCCTTCATTTCTGCTTTTCTCAATGTCGATGTTGTTGGCTGCCAGTATTTCATCTCGTTCTTCCGCCAACTCGTGTGCCAAATAATTCAGACAAGCGTTCTTTTTTTCGGTTGATGCAAGACCAAGAACCTGGAAAGCCTGCCGTGCCATGTCAGCCATCGTTTCGAGCATGGTTTACTCCCATTGATCAATACAGGATCATGTTGTTATGGTGAATCACCTCATCACCGTACGAATAGCCCAGAAGGCTTTCGATTTCCACCGATTTCCTGCCTGCGATGCGGGTGAGGTCGGTATGGTTATAGTTAACGCTGCCCAGAGCCAGGTCCCGGCATTTTGCGGTGACAACCTTTACGAGGTCTCCCCGATCAAAATTGCCTTCAACCTCCTTTAGCCCAACCGGTAACAGGCTGCCCCCGCGGCGAAGAGCCTGGGCGGCACCGGAGTCTATCTTAAGAACGCCATTCACTGCCCCTTCGCTTGCAAGGAGGAAGCGCTTGCGGCTTTCCAGGGTTGAGACGACGGGTAAAAACCAGGACCCCATGGCTCTATCCTCGATGATCTTTGGCAGGTTTTCGGGGTGGTGGCCGTTGGCGATGACAACCGTAATGCCGGACCGCCTGGCGAGGTCGGCTGCATGAAGCTTGGTGACCATGCCGCCGGTGCCCAATTCCGACCTGGTTTTTCCAGCCGCTGCCCACATCTCGGGAGGGATCTCGGCTTCGGCGACTTGTTTTACCAGGCCGGCTGAAGGATCCTGTATTGGATCTCCCGTGTAAAACCCATCCTGATCAGTGAGCAGGATCAGCAGGTCCGCTTCCACAAGGTTGGCAACAAGGGCTGAAAGGTTGTCGTTATCTCCAAACCGAATCTCCTCGGTGGACACCGTGTCGTTCTCATTGATTACCGGAATGACTTGGTATGCCAGCAATGCCTCCAGAGTGTTGCGGGCGTTCAGGTATCGGCGGCGATTGAGCAGGTCCTCGCGCGTGAGCAGTACCTGGCCGACCGGGATACCGTACATCTGGAAAAGTTTGTTATAGATTTCCATTAAACGGGATTGTCCTACGGCTGACAGCATCTGTTTTGCTGGTATGTGCTTGCCAAGGGCTGGCTGGTTGAGGGCTTCCCGGCCGGCGGCGATCGCTCCGGATGAGACCAGGAGGACTTGATATCCCTCTTTGTAGAGACGGGACACCTGTTTGACGAGTTCGAGCAATCCAGGCATGGAGATATTTCTCGTGCCGGCGGTTAGAGTGGTTGTTCCCAGTTTGATGACAATGCGTTTAAATTTCATTGAGCGTTCATTCCTATTAATTTGCTTATTTTACTATCCCTTGTTGAAAAACCGGCCACTTTTGGTTGGTAATGAAATAATTTGGCCCATGCTTTGAAAAGGCTGAATAGAAGAAAGAGAGATCAATAACCTGGCCCGGCAAGCCTTGCCCATCGACATCCAGAAGGAGGTCATATAATTCAGCTGTGAAGAAAGCGGTCTTGGCGATGGTGCCCCCACGGAGGTTCGAATAATATCCCCTCAATGGGGGCGCTGGTTTGAAATAAAAAAAGGCCGCGGATTACACGGTCTTGGCGATGGTGCCCCCACGGAGGTTCGAATAATATCCCCTCAATGGGGGCGCTGGTTTGAAATAAAAAAAGACCGCGGATTACACGGTCTTGGCGATGGTGCCCCCACGGAGGTTCGAACCCCGGTTTTAGCCTTGAGAGGGCTACGTCCTAGACCACTAGACGATGGGGGCCTGAATTCGGATGGAATTTTATCATACCCGGCAGGACTGTGTCAACGAATTCCCCTTGCGTGGATGGACCTGAGCAGTTATAATTCAATTGTTGAATATTGGAGGACTTCTTGGGCTTGTCCGCTGAAACAGATCGCGACCTGATTCTTTTGGAGCACATAGAACAGGACCCCGATGCGACACAGGCATCATTGGCCAGCCAGTTGGGAATTGCCGTAGGCACCGTTAATTGGCACATCAAGCGCCTGATCTCAAAAGGGTATGTAAAAGTACGCAGGGCTGAGCGCAAGAAACTGCGCTATATCATCACTCCTGAAGG
This sequence comes from uncultured Anaerolineaceae bacterium, assembly GCA_964420835.1. GTDB lineage: Bacteria > Chloroflexota > Anaerolineae > Anaerolineales > Anaerolineaceae > CAYQUO01. Next base: position 72,322 of record CAYQUO010000003.1, on the reverse strand, counting down.
GATAGCCCTGCGAACACGCCTGACCGTGGATTACATCCAGAATTCCTTTCGCCTGTATCGGCTGGTGAGGGAACGCGTGCTCTCGGCATTGGATAAAGTTCAGGAGGCTGGCTATTCACAAGTGCAACTGGAGGGAGAGGGGGATGTTGCCGAAGTGTGCCGATTAACCTGCCTGGAAAAGAATTTCCAGATCGTCCAAAAAAAGGGCACACCCCGCCTGGTGATCAATGGATTAAAGATCATGATTGATTATCCCGATGGTGTTAAATATGTACCTGACAACAGTTAGGAAGCCCAACAGGATTTGGAGGATGACAATATGATGGCCAAGGCAACAAAGACCTTTTGGAATCAAAAACAGATATGTGTGACCGGTGGGGCCGGGTTCCTCGGCAAGGTTGTTGTAGCCGGGCTTGAACGTCGGGGCGTGAAAAACATCTTCGTGCCGCGCATTGAAGATTACAACCTTGTGGAACCGGGCGACATTGACCGTATGCTGGATGATGCGAAACCCCATGTCATCATCCACCTCGCTGCGCATGTAGGGGGGATTGGCGCCAACCGGGAGCACCCTGCTGAATTCTTTTATGATAACCTGATGATGGGTGTGCAGTTGATGCACAAAGCCTGGCAGCGCGGGGTAGATAAATTTGTGGCAATTGGCACGGTTTGCGCTTACCCAAAGTTCACGCCGGTGCCGTTTCGTGAAGATGACATCTGGAATGGGTACCCTGAAGAGACCAATGCCCCCTACGGACTGGCGAAGAAAATGTTGCTGGTTCAGGCGCAGGCTTACAGGCAGCAGTATGGTTTCAATGCCATATTCCTGCTTCCGGTCAACCTGTATGGACCGGGAGACAATTTTGATCCATCCTCATCCCACGTGATACCAGCCCTGATCCGCAAGTTCATTGAGGCCCGGGAGGCGGGACTGCCGGAAGTTGAAGTGTGGGGTGACGGCTCCCCAACCCGTGAATTCCTGTACGTGGAAGATGCCGCCGAGGGGATTCTCACAGCAACAGAGCTCTATAACCAGCCAGAGCCGGTTAACCTGGGGTCAGGATATGAGATTTCAATCCTCGACCTGGCACAAATGATCGCGAACATGACCAAATATCAAGGTAACCTGCGCTGGAATATCAGCAAGCCGAATGGACAACCCCGGCGGGCGCTGGACACCACGCGGGCGGAAAGGGCGTTTGGTTTTGTAGCCCGAATGCCTTTTGAGGATGGCTTATCCAATACCATTGAATGGTATGAAAGAACCCGCAAGAAAACCGGTAAGGTTACCGGAACGAAATAAGTAGAAATATGGCCGCCCGTAGCGAACCGTTGATAACAACCTTAAAACCTGCACACGGATGGGCTGCACTAAACCTGAGGGACATTTGGCGCTACCGTGAGTTGGTCTATTTTCTCACCTGGAGGGACCTCAAGGTCCGTTACAAGCAAACGTTGCTGGGCGCTTCCTGGGCGATCCTTCGGCCGGTATTGACGATGGTCGTGTTCAGCATCTTTTTTGGCGGATTGGCCAAGGTGCCTTCCGAAGGAGCTCCCTACCCCATCTACACGTATTCCGCTTTGTTGCCGTGGGAACTTTTCGCCACTGCTCTTACGGTCGCCAGCCGATCCTTGGTGCAAAACAGCCAGATGATCACCAAGGTGTATTTCCCGCGCATCATCCTGCCGTTGTCCTCAGTGTTGGCTGGTGTGGTGGATTTCCTGGTCGCATTCGTGGTGTTGGTTCTCCTGATGTTCTATTATGGCCTGCATCCAACCAGCCAGATGTGGACCTTGCCGCTTTTCCTTCTCCTGGCCCTGGTGACGAGCCTGGGGGTGGGCTTTTGGCTTTCAGCCATGAATGTTTTATACAGGGATGTGGGGTATGTAACCCCGTTCCTCAGCCAGTTCTGGTTGTTTATAACCCCAATTGCCTATGGGGCATCCCTTGTACCGAAACGTTGGCAATTTTTATATGCCCTTAACCCGATGGTCGGGGTGGTGAACGGATTCCGCTGGGCGATCCTGGGGATTGAGAGCGCTGCCCCGGGAAATGCGCTGATGATCTCCATAGCAATATCCGTGGTCATTCTCATCAGCGGAATGTTCTATTTTCGCCGCATGGAACGGCGCTTTGCCGACATGATATAAGGAATATCAATGAGCGAGTTTGCGATCCGGGTGGAAAACCTGGGAAAACAATACCGCATCGGCAGCATGGCCGGGATTCAGTACCAGACCTTGCGGGATGCCCTCGCTTTAAAAAAACGCCGGGCAACTGGTCCCCGGGAAGATGGCACAGGTGGCGATGCAACTCATTTTTGGGCGCTGCGCGAGGTGAGCTTCGATGTCCGCCAGGGGCAGGTTCTCGGTGTAATCGGCCGGAATGGTGCCGGAAAGAGCACACTGTTAAAGATCCTTTCCCGGGTAACGGACCCATCCGAGGGCCGGGCGGAGATCCGCGGCAGGGTCGGTTCACTCCTTGAAGTCGGCACCGGCTTTCACCCCGAACTGACAGGCCGGGAGAATATTTTCCTGAATGGTGCCATCCTTGGCATGAAGAGAACGGAGATAGCCCGGAAATTTGATGAGATCGTGAATTTCGCCGAGGTGGAAAAATTCATCGACACTCCAGTCAAACGGTATTCCAGTGGGATGTACCTGCGGCTGGCCTTCGCTGTGGCAGCCCACCTGGAGCCGGAGATCCTGGTGGTGGATGAGGTGCTGGCGGTGGGAGATGCCGAATTTCAGCGGAAATGCCTTGGAAAAATGGGTGATGTAGCCCAGCAGGGGAGAACGGTGCTTTTTGTCAGCCATAACATGTCTGCCATCCTGCGCCTGACCAACGAAGCGCTTGTGATTGATCGGGGTCATGTCATCTTCAGGGCGCCGGCGCAGCAGGCTGTGGACTACTACCTGTCCCAAGGTTTTTCCCAGGAAGGCCAACGCACCTGGGAGGAAGGTGAAATTCCAGCCGACGCTGCCCCATTCCGCCCGATCGCAGTTCGAACCCTGAACCCGCGGGGCGAGGTTTCGGACACGCATCGTTCTGTGGAACCGGTGAAAGTGGAGCTGGAGTACCGGCTTGATTCGCCTATCACCGGTTTACGGGTGGGGTTTTACCTTATCAGCACGCGTGGGGAATACATCCTTACCTCATTCGATACCGATGAGCCGGTGTTATTCGAACAATATTCCATCCGAAAAGCCGGTCATTACAGCAGCAGTTGTCTGATCCCTGCGGATTTGTTGAACGAAGGCAGGTATGTGATCGCCATTAATGCAAGCGCTTTTCGAGTTAAGCGGTATTTTCAGGACGAACAAGCCATGACATTCAATGTGGACTCTGCCGGGGCACCGGGAATGCATTGGCCTGAACCAAGGATGGGACCCATCCGCCCGCGCCTTGAGTGGAAGATAAAAGCGAGTTAATCCAATGACAACTTTGAACAAGCAGGTGATCAAGAACATTCTTGGGCAGATCCCATTCACTGCCGAGTTGTATTGGCTGATCCGACAGCGTGGAAAACCGGTCCAAAGCCGGTTTTCACTTCGTCGTCTGCAAAATGCCCTGCCGGAACTTGTACAGCAAGCCGATAAGTTACAGTCCCAAACATCTGTTGGGAAGAACATCTTCATTTTTAGCACACTCCATTATTGGATCGAGCATACGGCGCTAATGGGAATTGCCCTGGCAGCCCAGGGCCATAAAGTGACATTGGGTTATCTGCCGTATGCAGAATGGCAGACACCAATTAACCGCTTTGATCTGCGCCGGCAAAACGCCTATGCCGCAAAAGTCCTTGGGCAGGCTGATCATCTTATAAACCCCATTTCCTTCCTGACGGCAAAATCACCCATAAAAATATTACCTGAAACGGCTGCCCGGGAAGTTGAATTGGTTACCAGGTATGACACACAATACACGTTACAAGTGGAAGACATTGATGAGAATAGTGAGACCTACCGGCTCCGTTTCGATCGCAACCAGGATGCAGCCCTGTCCTTGTACGCTTACTTGTTGAAAAATCGCCCTGATGTCACCATCGTGCCCAACGGTACTATTCAGGAATTGGGCGTTGCCTACCGGATGGCTCGTTTATTGCGCATCCCAACAGTTACCTATGAATTTGGCGACCAGCGTCAACGGATCTGGCTGGCGCACAACGCAGAAGTGATGCGGCAGGAAACGGATGACCTGTGGAAGGCCCGCCACGATGTGCCATTGAGTACCCCTGAGCTGGACCAATTGAAACGCATGTTCAAGTCCCGCAGACGGGCAACAATTTGGGAAAATTTTGTCCGTCGTTGGCAGGGCATCCCCGCACAGGGAGGTGAAAAGATCCGGCAATCACTGGCGTTGGATGAACGCCCGGTTGTGCTTCTGGCAACCAACGTACTGGGTGACAGCCTGACCCTTGGGCGCCAGATCTTCAGCAGGACGATGGCCGAATGGATCAGCCGGACCGTGCAGTATTTTGTTGGACGGGAAGATGTTCAACTGGTTGTGCGCATCCATCCCGGAGAGGTTCTCACCCATGGAATTTCCATGGTTGACGTTGTCAGGGGGTTGTTGCCACAACTTCCTGATCACATCCGCCTGGTGGAACCAGGCGATCAATTAAACACATATGACCTGGTGGAGATCGCCGACCTGGGACTGGTATACACAACCACGGTTGGACTGGAAATGGCTATGAGCGGTAAACCGGTGATGGTGGCGGGCAGGACACACTACCGCAATCGTGGGTTCACCATCGATCCGGATTCATGGGTGACTTATTACAAACAACTAGGGCAGATCCTGGAAAAACCGGAACATTATAGGTTAACCCAAAAACAGGTGGAGCAGGCCTGGCAGTATGCTTACCGGTTCTTCTTTGAATTTCCTCAACCTTTCCCTTGGCACCTGGTTCGGATGTGGGATGATTACAAGATTCGGCCCCTGTATACCGTTTTGAATGACGAGGGCTTATCACAATACGGTAATACATTCCGCTACCTTTCCGGTGAGCCGATCGATTGGGGACAAGTCAAAGGGTCGAAGTAGATGACAAGTCAATCCACACCGGTACAGCAGAAAGTTCGTGAGTTCTATGATGAGGTTGGTTGGAGCCAAACCTCAACAGGTCTTTACCAAAATACACGGTATGAAGACTTGAGGCCGGTTTCGGCGGAATACATTCATCGCTGCCACCTGCGCGTACTGAAGCATATTCATCATACTGGCAAGTATTTATTGGATGCAGGTTCAGGACCGGTTCAATATCCCGAGTACTTGACGTATTCGGAAGGGTATGATTACCGGGTCTGTGCGGACTTGTCCATCACTGCATTGAATGAGGCGGGAAAAAAATTGGGGGACAAGGCGCTTTGCGTCGTTGCAGACGTGGCAAACCTGCCATTCAGAGCCGAGGCGTTCGAGGCGTTGGTTTCACTGCACACTTTACATCACCTTCCCTTGGCGGACCAGGACAGGGCGTATGATGAGTTGTACAGGGTATTAGGCGAAGCCGCCAGCGGTGTGGTTGTTAACGGGTGGACGGAATCCCCTTGGATGAAACGGGCACAAGGATTGATCAGGGCTGCAGAGGTGATCGGAAACCGAATCGCCCTTTGGCGCCACAAAGGGGATACGAACCTGGCGGGGGTGAAAGACAAGACCACCAGGCAGGAAATGCCGACCGGTACGTACATAGAGAAATTGGACCCCCAATGGTTATGGGAGCATCCAGGCTCCAGGATGGACCTGGAAGTCCGCGTCTGGAGAAGTGTAAACGTTCGTTTTTTACGGGCGCTTGTTCACGAAATTACTGGTGGAAAACTGTTCCTGAAAATCCTGTACAGGATTGAGGAGTTGTTCCCTCATTATAGTGGTGAAAAAGGGCAGTATCCTCTCGTGATCATGCGCAAACCGGGAGGAAGATGAAAATGGCCGGGTTCGACCATAAGGAGATCCATGTCCACCCTCTCACATCTGACCGCTGGGAGGACCTGGAAGCCTTGTTTGGTCCGAAGGGAGTTAATGGCTGCTGGTGTATGTGGTGGCGGATGAAAAGGGCTGAATTTGCCAGATGCGTTGGGGAACAGAACCGTCTAGCATTCAAGGCCATCGTCGATTCCGGTGAGGTACCAGGCCTTCTGGCATATCACAACGGGTTACCAGTAGGCTGGATTTCAGTCGGCCCGCGCAAGGTGTACGGTTCATTGGAGCGTTCCCGCCTTTTTAAATCTTTGGACTACCGGATAACCTGGAGTGTGGTTTGTTTTTATATTCGGAATGGTTACAGGAGAAAAGGCCTGTCCGGTATTCTGCTTAAGGAAGCGATACGTTATGCGGCGGAACAGGGCGCACAGGTTGTTGAGGGCTATCCCGTGGGTCCCGGGCAGGAGAAGTCGGCTGATGCTGACTTATACACCGGGGTCCTTTCTTTATTTCTACGAGCCGGCTTTGCTGAGGCTGCACAACCATCTGGGCGCCGGGTATTGATGCGGTATTACATAACAGAAACGAGGGAAACCAATGGATTGGAATAGCCAGACCATATTGATCACCGGGGGCACCGGATCTTTTGGAAAAAAAATGATCAGGATCCTTCTGGACGAATATCATCCAGCCAAGATCATTGTTTACAGCCGGGACGAGTTGAAACAACATGAGATGCAAACCCATGGATACGACCACTCTTCCCTGAGATATTTCATTGGGGATGTTAGAGACCTGCAACGGCTGAAAAGGGCTTTTAATGGGGTTGACCTGGTTGTTCATGCGGCTGCCTTAAAGCAGGTCCCGGCATGTGAGTATAACCCCATGGAAGCAATCAAGACGAACATTCTTGGAAGCCAGAACGTAGTGGATGCAGCCCTGGATGTTGGAGTTCCACGGGTGATGGCAATAAGCACAGACAAGGCAGTTAACCCGGTGAACCTGTATGGTGCCACCAAGCTGGCTGCAGAGAAATTATTCGTACAAAGCAACGCATATGCAGCTGGAAGTAATACCCGGTTTTCCTGCGTTCGTTATGGGAATGTTGTGGGCAGCCGGGGGAGTGTGGTGCCGGTTTTCCTGGGGCAGAAGCAGAATGGGATACTGACGGTTACAGATGAGCGGATGACGCGTTTCTGGATATCCCTTGAGCAGGGCGTGCGTTTTGTCCTGCGCTGTATAGAGCAGATGCACGGCGGGGAAGTGTTTGTCCCCAAAATTCCCAGCATGACCGTGATGGACCTGGCAAAAGCCATCGCACCTGGGGCGCGGATCGATGTTATCGGCATTCGCCCGGGAGAAAAACTCCACGAGGTACTAATCTCCGATGATGAAGCCCGCACTACGGTTGAGATGGATGACATGTATGTTGTCCAGCCAGCCGAGGCTTTCTGGTTTGGACGGGAATGGGAAAAACAAGGCAGGCTGTTGCCGGATGGTTTCCGTTATGCAAGCAATAATAATGATCGCTGGTTGGGAATTCCTGCGATCCAGGATATGGTGGCCCTGGTCGAGAAGGAAGGAGCGGGAGGTGACAAGGAATGACACGAATCCTGGTGACCGGCGCCAGCGGATTGCTGGGTTTGAATTTCGCCCTTCACTATTGTCGCGAGCATGAGATTATAGGTGCTGTTCACAGGAATCCCCTTCAGGCAGCTCCATTCCAGGTTTTGGAGGCTGACCTTTCAATATCCGGGAACGTTGCAAAAGTCATTGAGAAGGTGCGCCCTGAAATGGTCTTGAACTGTGCTGCCATGGCGAATGTGGATGCCTGCGAAGTGGAGCCGCAGCTGGCTGAAGCGATCAACGCCCGAATGCCGGGTGAACTGGCGAAAGCCTGTCATCAAACAAGCGTCCGGCTAATTCACATTTCGACAGACGCAGTGTTCGACGGGTTGCGGGGGAAGTATGTGGAAACGGATTCACCCAACCCCCAAAATGTTTATGCGAGGACGAAGCTGGAGGGGGAATGTGCCGTGTCTTCAGCCTGCGCGGAAGCGCTCATCGCCAGGGTGAATTTTTACGGCTGGAGCCTTCACGGGACAAGAAGCCTGGCTGAACATTTTTACTACAACCTGGCGGATAATCAAAAACTGAAGGGATTCACCGATGTCTTTTTTAGTCCCCTGTATGTCAAGGAACTGGCTGAAATTCTCATGCAGATGGCTGACCGGGAACTGGCTGGAATGTACCACGTGGTGAGCCCGGATGCCTGGAGCAAGTATGATTTTGGGATTGCCATAGCTGAACGTTTTGGGTTTCAACCAGAACTTATTCGTCCGATATCGTGGAAGGAAGCCGGGCTGGTTGCCCATCGATCGCCGAATCTTACCTTGTTGCCCGGCAAGCTCATTCACGACCTTAAGCGGACCTTGCCTAATCAGCGGGATGGAATTGAACGCCTGTATCAGGATTTTCATTCCGGTCATGCCGGTCAAATCCGCAGGATGGCCCGGAAAAACCAAATTACAGGAACAGCTCGGGAATAGGAGGCTGGTATGGAAATTCAAATTGCAGAACGTACGGTTGGGGGTGAACACCCGACGTATTTTATTGCGGACATTGCCGCCAATCATGATGGCGACCTGGAGCGGGCCAGGATGCTCATCCGGCTGGCAGCCCAGGCTGGCGCGGATGCGGCCAAGTTTCAAAATTTCCGTGCCCCAGGCATTGTATCGGATTATGGATTTACCCACATGGGGGGACAGGTTTCGCACCAGGCGGGCTGGAAAAAATCGGTCTTCCAGGTTTACAAAGATGCGTCCATCCCCTTTGAATGGACTCCGATCCTAAGGGAGGCATGCGATAAAGCCGGCATCCATTATTTTTCCTCTCCGTATGATTTTGAAGCCATTGACATGCTTGACCCCTACGTACCCGCATACAAGATCGGGTCGGGGGAAATTAATTGGCTCGAGGCGTTGGAACGGATTGCCAGTAAAGGGAAACCCGTTCTGCTGGCAACAGGTGCAGCAGATATTGGGGATGTACAGAGAGCAGTCCACCGGATAATGAAACTCAACCCAGCCCTTGTGCTAATGCAATGCAATACGAACTATACTGCCAGCCCAGAGAATTTTAATCATATTCACCTGCGGGTCCTGTCCACTTACCAAACGCTCTTCCCGCAGGTTGTTCCTGGCCTCTCGGACCATACCCCCGGCCATGCAACGGTGTTGGGGGCTGTTGCCCTAGGCGCCCGTGTTGTTGAGAAGCATTTCACAGATGACAACGGACGGGAAGGCCCAGACCACAAGTTTGCCATGAATCCCCAAAGTTGGGCCGACATGGTGGAGAACACCAGGCAATTGGAGAGGGCGCTGGGCTTTGCGGACAAGTTCGTGGCTGATAATGAAAAGGAAACCCGAGTCATACAACGCCGGTGTCTGCGGGCTGCCCGCCAGATCCAGAAAGGTGAAGTGGTTACCCGTGAGATGATCGATGTGTTGCGACCGGCAACACCCGGTGCCATCGAGCCGGATGAGATCGACAAGGTCATTGGTACCAGCGCCCTTGTGGATCTCCCCGCGGGAAAGGAACTGCGCTGGATCGACCTGGGGAAGGCTTGATCCTTCAACCCTCTTTTCTATGCGAATCCTTTATTTCAGCCGGAATTACACCCCGCACGATTACCGCTTCCTGACCTCACTTGTCCATGCAGGGCATGAGGTCCATCACTTACGCCTGGAAAACAGTTCGCGCTCGTCCGAACAACGCCAACTTCCTCGCGAGGTAAATCAGCACGCCTTGACGTCCGTCGGCAAGGTTTATTCACTGTCAGGGTTAATTGACTATCGAAAAAAACTCACCCAACTCCTGGATCAACTGCAGCCAGACCTTGTGCATGCAGGGCCGATTCAATCACCGGCATTTCTGGTTGCAGCCAGCGGGTTTCAACCGCTCATAAGCATGTCGTGGGGGTCGGACATCCTGGTTGAGGCGGAACGCAACATGGCCATGAGGATGATCACACGTTATACCCTCCGTCGCAGCAGCCTCCTGTTTTGCGATTGCCAGGTCGTCCTTGAAAAAGCCACCCGGATCGGATTCCCGAGAGATAACATCGTCACTTTCCCCTGGGGTGTAAACCTTGACGATTTTAAACCCGGCGGGGATGGCGGACTGCGATCCCGTATGGGTTGGGCAAGAGATGGGGAATTCGTTCTGCTCTCTTTACGATCCTGGGAACCGATTTATGGTGTGGATGTGGCCGTTAGGGGTTTTATCCTGGCCGCCAACAAGCTCCCCAACCTTCGGCTTATCCTGCTGGGTGAGGGCTCGCAAGGGGGCATGATCAAGGATATGATTAAACATGCCGGGCTGCTCGGCAGGGTGCATTTCGGCGGGCAGGTGGCGTATGGTGAGTTGGCAAATTATTACCGGGCGGCCGATCTGTATCTCTCCGCTTCCCACAGTGATGGTTCATCCGTATCCCTGATGGAAGCGCTTGCAAGTGGTACACCGGTGCTGGTTTCAGACATACCCGGCAACCTCGAATGGGTTCAAAATGGCAGGGAAGGCTGGCTTTTTCCTGATGGTGATGAGGACAAATTGGCTGAGCGCATTCAATGGGCGGAAAACCATCCGCAGGACTTGGCAGGCATGTCAAAGGCTGCCCGACTGCGGGCGGAAGAGCGGGCGGATTGGAGCAAGAATTTTGAGCGGATGATTCAAGGGTACAGGAAGGCAACCGGGATGGGATGAATTTAAAACGAGGAAAACAACGGCAAATCATAGCCATCATCCAGGCGAGGATGAGCTCCAGCCGGCTCCCCGGAAAAGTCCTGCTGGATATTAATGGCAAGCCCATGTTGCAATGGGTGTTTGATCGGACATGCGCTGCCAGCCTGGTGGACCAGGTTTGTGTTGCCACAACGGATGACCCACGCGACGATGCGATCCAGGAGTTTTGCGAAAAACTGGGTTACCCGTTCTTTCGTGGCAGCCAGTATGATGTTCTGGATCGCTATTACCAGGCTGCCAGGGCCTTAAAGGCCGATGCTGTTGTCCGCATCACTGCCGATTGCCCGTTGATCGACCCGCAATTGATCGACCTGGTGATCGGGGAATTTCTGGAAGCAGGTGTGGATTTTTGCGCCAACCGGTTGCCGCCCCCGTTCCACCGCACTTTTCCGATCGGTTTGGATACGGAGGTGGCCGATTTTTCGGCTCTTGAGCAAGCCTGGCGGGAGGCCGATCAACCGTACGAAAGGGAACATGTCATGCCTTACCTGTATGACCGTGAAGGGCGTTTTAAGGTCCGCGTGGTAGATAATGAAGTTGACTATGGCATGTGCCGGTGGTGCGTGGATACTCTTGAAGACCTCGAATTTGTCCGCCGTGTGACCGCTCGCCTGATCGGCCAGCCAAATTTTGGTTGGCTGGATATCCTTGATGTGCTGCAAAGAGAACCGGAATTGACCCTTATCAACCAGGAGGTACGGCATAAAACGATGGTCGATGTGGATGATCGGATCGGGGGAATAACCAAATCCGCAAAACGAACAAATATGGAAGGGGATTGATGGCACGGTTTCGCAGGCAACTGGGGATGGCAGCCAGCCTGGATTCCCCGGAAACATTGGATCTGCACAGACGAATCATCCATGAAAAACCTTTCCTGCTGCAGATCTACTATGAGTGGTACAGGGAGATCCTCTCCTCCCTCACCGAGGTTGGAAGACCGATCCTGGAGTTGGGGGCCGGTGGAGGATTTCTGTCTCAAATGGCCCCGGGGATCATTTCTTCTGATATTACATACCTTCAAGGGATCGACCTGGTCATGCGGGGTGAAAATCTTCCATTGGCAGACAGGTCATTGAGGGGTATTGTCATGACAAACGTGCTGCATCATATTCCGGAACCACGCAATTTCCTTTGTGAGGCTACGCGCTGCGTTCTTCCGGGTGGAATCATCACCATGATTGAGCCTTGGGTGACAGCCTGGTCCCGCCTGGTCTACCAAAACCTGCACCATGAGCCATTCATACCAAATTCTTCCAGTTGGAATTTCAAGAGCAGCGGACCTCTAAGTGGCGCCAATGGTGCCATTCCATGGATGATTTTCCAGAGGGACCGTACGCAATTTGAACGGGAATTCCCGCAGTGGCAAATTGAGATTATACGGCCAATCATGCCCTTCCGTTATTTGATCAGCGGAGGGCTTTCCTATCGATCTTTGGTGCCCGAGTGGAGTTTTAATTTCTGGCGTTGGTTGGAAAACACTTTTTACCTATTTCTCAACCGTTTTGGCATGTTTGCTTACATTCAATTACGGCGGAATGGAACAGGTTAATGAACCCAGGCGAGAAACGACTTCAAGAAATTCCTGCCTATAAAAGAACCTGGTTTTGTTCGCCAGGCGTGGCAAATGACTCCTGTTATTTGGATGGAGGCTGGAATTGGCACTGATCACTATCGTCACGGCACCCAAGCCATTCACCGACCCGCATATTGCCATGATCCAGCGGAATGCCCTGGACTCTTGGATGAAACTGGGTCCTGAGGTGGAAATCATAGTTGTTGGACAAGAAGAGGGGGTGGAACTGGCGGCGAAAGGACTTCCCTTCCGACACATTCCGGAGGTACGAAGGAACCATTTTGGAACACCCATAATTCGCTCGATGGTTGATGCTGCCCGTGAAAGTTCGAACAGCCCCATGCTGGCGATTGTGAATACGGACATCCTCCTGTTGCCGGATTTCCTCATCACGGCAGGTTCGGTGTGTGAGACAATGAAAAATTACCTCATTGTCAGCCAGAGATGGGACCTGGATGTCAGGGAAGACCTGACTGCCACAAGAAATCTAGCGCAGGACCTTCAGCAGAAGATCCGGAAGCATGGTGTACGTCACCCGCGTGGAGGCAGTGATATTTTTATCTTTCCACGAAATTGCTACCGGGATATGCCCGACCTTGTCATAGGGAGGGCAGGTTGGGACAATTGGATGATTTACCATGCCCGGGTCCGGAAATGGCCGGTGGTAGATGCCTCGAACGCAATGACGATTATCCACCAAAGCCATGACTACGGGCACCTCCCCGGTGGCAAGCCTCACTACCGCCACCCGGAAACCGAGGAGAATATCCGCCTGGGAGGCGGAAAATTGACGATTTTCACGCTCGACGATTCCCAATTCTTAGTGAAAGACGGTCGTCTCCAGCGCTGGCAGTTCAGTTGGAAGAAGGTCAAACGGGAGATGGAGGTCTTTCCGTTGGTTGTCTTGCGGTCGCGCTGGATCGGCATGGTGTTTTACGCTCTCTTCCACCCCTTGCGTGCCTATTCTGAAGGACGTGCCTGGCTGCGGAAAACCCGGCGGATAAAATTATGATAATATCTTTGCTTGTCTCCAGAAATGGAATTTATTGATGAGAATTGGTCAAAACCCTGCCAAGTTTGTCAACCAGGTGGCCAAGCCGAAACGTGTAACGGTTGCCATCCTGAACTACATCCCGTTTTTGTCAGGCTTTTATGCCGAGATGCAGCAGGTGCTGGATGCGTGCCTGGACAGTCTCGTTGCCAATACCGATGTTCCGTTTGACTTGCTGGTATTTGATAATGGCAGCTGCCCGGAGATCAAGACCCACTTGATGTCCCGGATGCAGGAAGGCCAAATCCAATACCTATGGCTCTCAGGGCAGAATCTTGGCAAGGGTGGCGCATGGAATCAGATTCTCAGCGGTGCTCCGGGGGAGATTATCGCATATTCGGATAACGATTGCTATTATTACAAGAACTGGCTTTCCAAATCCCTGGCGTTATTGGAAGGGTTTCCAAAGGTCGGAATGGTCACCTCCCGTCCTTTCAGGACTCCTCCTGAATTTCAAACGGCGACTGTTGACTGGGCTGAAGGAACTGAAGAAGCCAGGCTGGAACGGGGAAATTTTATTCCTTTTGATGTGTTCCGGGAATTTGACCTGAGCCTGGGCCAAAGTGAAATGGAGATTCGCACCCATTACGATACAAGCGAGGACATTCGGATAACCTATAAGGGAAATCAGGCAATCGTAGGTGGGTCACATTGGCAGTTCGTGGCCTATAAAAAGACCCTGCAGGCTTTTTTACCCTTTCAAATGGACCGGCCCATGGGGCAGGTGCGGCAGTTGGACAGGCGAATGAACGAAAAAGGATATTTGCGCTTGATGCCAACAGAACCTTATGCCATGAACATGAGCAACACCGTAAGGAACATGCCTGGACAGATATCGGCAACATCCCGCCGATCCATCCGCAGCGGAGCCATCAGGTTGCTGGATTTTCCCCCTTTGCGGGCAGTACTGCTGGCGATCTACGACCGCATCTTTCGCTGGTATTACGACCGAAAATGAGAACTGTGCGTTATAACCACAAAGCAGGAGAAGAACTGGATTGAATTCGACACCACGGGTTTTCATTAGCGCTGATCATGGACTTGCCCATGTATATTTCCTGCAGAGTGAGGTTGTGCCCACACTCATTAATGCCGGCGTTGAGGTTGTGCTTCTAACCGATGATGGTCTCAGGGATCAGATAACACACAGGTTCGGTGGGCACGGTTTGATTGTGGAGGGACTCCGCCTGCAAGAAGCCAGGCAATATGCCAACACAGTCTCTCCGTCAATCCAGTGGTGGCTGAACTTCCTGCGACGGGTGGGCGGCACGTGGCGGATTAACACTGAGGCCATGGACAGCCATATCTGGCAGGTGGAATTTGAAGCCGAGGGGAAACGCAGGTTGTGGATGCCGTTCATGAAAGCCATGGTGCGTTTGATAAGAAATTCACGATCTGCCCGCCAGGGGTTGAATTACTTGCAGCAGCGGTTTTCCCCCAACCTTTACACTGACCTCTTTGAAAAATATGCCCCCAGCCTGGTGATCGCCAGCACCCCAGGCTGGAGGCTGGACCGGTATCTTCTTCGTCAGGCCCATAAACGAAATGTGCGTACCGCTGCGGTCGTGGTCGGGTGGGACAACCCCAGCAGTTACAGCCTTTCGGGAGCACCCGTTGACAATATCACCTGCTGGTCACAGGTCCAGAAAGATGAGTTGGTTCTCGGATCGGATTGGAAGCCGGATCGCGTCAATATTGGAGGAATTCCCTCCTATGACGGGTACTTCATTCATCAATGGATCATGAAAAGAGATGAATACTTCAGGATGCATGGCCTGGACCCGGCCAAAAAGCTCCTGGGATATGCCTGCAGTTTCATCACTTTTTCCCCGAATTACCAGAATATTGAGCCGATTGCCCGACTGGTTGCGCAGGGCTCACTTGCGGAACCCTGCCAACTGATCATTCGCCTGCACCCGAACCATTTTATGGATGAACCGTTGTATGCCGGAGAACGGGAGCGGATCCGCCAGCTTGCCAACAGCATTCCGGATGTACACGTGGTTGATCCAGTGCCCCTCGGAGGCGAACTTGGGTATTATTCCGGGGAAGACATGCCGGAAAAGACCTCCATGATGGCTTATTCGGATGTGTTCATGACTGTTTACTCGACCATGGTCGTTGAGGCGGCCATCCATGACCGGCCGATCCTGAGTGTTTGCTTTGACGCACCGGGTGGATGGAACCAGAAGGATAAATTCTCCCTGCCATTATCGCAGATCGGTAACTGGCCCACCCACCAGCGGTTCAGACAGGCAAAAGCCGGCAGGGTGATCACTGATCCGGCCGATCTGAAGGTGAACATCGATGCCTGTTTGAGAAATCCGTGGTCTGAACAGAAGGAACGGCGGGCGTTCGTTGAAAAAGAATGTACATTCACTGATGCCAGCGCGGGAAAACGAACAGGCGAATACCTCTTATCACTGGTTGAAGGAACTGGTACGGGGGGATTATGACGTGTTATCTTATTGCTGGGTACGGTTCCATTGGCCGGCGACACCTGCGCAACCTGCAGGAACTCGGAGAACAGGACCTGGTACTTTTTCACACTGGCCATACAACTTTGCCGATGGATGAGGTCGTGGGAATCCCCGTGGAATCCAGCCTGGAAATGGCGTTGAAACACCATCCGGACGCTGTCGTGGTATCCAACCCGACAGCACTGCATCTTGATGTTGCCATTCCAGCTGCCCAAATGGGTTGCCATATCCTGCTGGAAAAACCTGTTTCCGGCAGCCTGGATCAGGTTGACCTTTTTCGGGATGCCGTAAAGCGATCCGGCAGCCGTGTGCTGGTTGGATTTCAATACCGGTTCCACCCGGGACTTATACAAGCGAGAAAATGGATCTGGGAGGAAAAGGTGGGGCGGCCGATTTCCTTCCGTTGTGAGTGGGGTGAGTATCTCCCCGGCTGGCATCCCTGGGAGGACTATCGGCGCGGGTATAGTTCCCGGGCGGATCTGGGTGGTGGGGTTGTACTGACGTTGTGCCATCCACTGGATTACCTGAGGACATTCTTCGGTGAGGTGAAAGGGCTGATTGGACAAACCGGCAGGATCAGCGACCTGGAGATCGAAGTGGAGGACCATGCAGAGATTCTGCTGGATTACGCTAATGGCATAAAAGGCAGCCTGCACCTGGATTATTACCGGAGGATCCCGATTCATCGCCTTGAGATCACCTGTACCGGCGGACAAGTCACTTGGGACAATTCGGATGGGACGGCGCGGTACCTTCCCGCAGGACTTTCCGATTGGACGGTGGTTCATCCGCCTGCTGGTTTTGAGCGGAACAATCTGTTTTTGGCGGAGATGCAAAATTTTCGGTCAATGGTTGCTGGAATCGAAGAAGCAGCCTGTTCCCTGGAAGATGGGGTGAAGGCACTGGAACTGGCATTGGCAGTTCACACCTCGGCCAGGTTGGGACGTCAATTGTTGGCGAATGAGATCCATCTGATTGGATGAGGGTTGGAAGATTGGCAATGCGCAACGGTGGAGTTGACCTAACCGTGAATGGGAAAATTGAAACCGGATCACCTGCCCCAGGAATTGATGGGGCTCCTCATTCATCGTTATCTTCCTCTGGTTCAGCCCTGGGCTTCCTCGGAGTGGTGTTGTATTACTGCGTATTGACAATCATCATGACCTGGCCGCTGATTATCAGGATGGGCAGGGAGATGGTGGGCCAGGTGGGGGACAATATTTATTTTGTTTGGATGATCGCATGGATTAAAAAAGCGGTCTTCGACCTGGGTGTAAACCCGTTCAATGTCTGGTTCCTGAATTACCCCGAGGGTTGGAGCCTTGCCTATACCGAGATCACGCCTGCGCAATTGTTGCTGGCACTCCCATTCAGCCTGTTCGCCAGCCCGATTTTTGCCTATAACATGGCCCACCTGCTCAGTTTCTTCCTGGCGGGGTTGGGGATGTATATATGGGTGCGGCGTCTGACGGCGAATGAGCCGGCCGCGCTGGTTGCTGGAACCCTGTATGGTTTCATTCCGTATCATTTTGCCCATTTTCTCATCGGACATCTGAACCTCTCAGGAATCCAATGGTTCCCATTCTACTTCATGGGTTTCTTTGAAATCCTGGAGAATAACCAAAAAATGGCGCGGAAAAAAACGATCAGAAGACTTGTTATCCTGACCGGGATCGCGCTCGGTTTGATCGCCCTGACTTCCCAGTACTATTTGTATATGACAATTATCCTGAGTGCCTTCATCTTTTTATGGCACTCCATATTTCTGGAGAAAAACTGGCCTAAACGGTTTGACCGTATGAGGCAAATGCTGCTGATGGGGTTAGTGGCATTGCCGCTGATCCTGTTGGCGATTGTTCCGTATGTGCGTTTGCTGGGGGCCGGCGGGTTGCCGGACCGCAACCTGGGCATCGTGAGGCTATATTCCGCCAGCCCGACGGATTTTATTCTGCCCTCGACTGATCATTTCCTTTGGGGGAGATGGATCGGGGATCACTTTAACCGGGAGATGTGGGTTGAAGGGACCCTCTATATCGGCTGGGTTTCGATCCTGATTGGATTGGTGGCTTATTGCAAGTGGCGGCAGATCCGAAACGGCCACATCCTTGCCCTCCTACTCCCGGGAACCCTGTTTGCCATCTTTTTGGCAATGGGGATCGACCTACACTGGAATGGAGAGCCGGTCACCCTAAGGATCCCCGCCTTTCTGCAAGGATTGCTGGGAAGATCAGAGAGTCCCATCCCCTTGCCTGGTTACTTCCTGTTCCTGTATTTTCCCCTTTACGCCAAGTTGCGGGCATTGATGCGCTTTGGCATTTTTGCCCTTCTCTTTGCCTGCACAGCAGCCGGACTGGGAACTTCCTGGATCATCGCAAAGATCGGGTATCGATCCAGGCGAGCCGTTATGGCAATGTTGCTCCTCCTGGTGTTCCTGGATTTCTACCCGGGCCCTTATAAGGATTTCTTTAGTGTACAACCCCGCCCGGTTGATGCGTGGCTCGCGCGCCAGCCAGGAAATGGAGCCGTTATCCAATTCCCATTCATCATGAGCGAGGACCAGGAACAAACCTATTACACGCTCTTCCACGGCAAGCCTTTTGTGGGAGGATTCTTCAATGCATTTCCACCTGCTCAATATTCCCGCCTGCTGCCGATCATGGAGAAATTTCCAGACACTGCTTCCATTTCCCAATTGGAAGAACTGGGAGTTGAATTTGTGCTGGTGGACAAGGATGAATACCCTGATCTCGAAGCGGTTCGCCAAGCCTGTGAAAAACAGGGACTGAGGTTTATTGAAACCATGGGTGATCAAATGGTCTTTACCAGGGAGGGCAAAGGAAAGGTCGAATGAAAACCGGAAGGTGGCTCTTTGGATTTGGTTTGGCCTTCTTATGTGTCCTGGCCGTAGTAATTCTTTGCAATTCCATGCATCAGGGTGTGGGTGTGGGTGGGGATTCCACGATCTATATGTTCTCGGCCCGCAACCTGACCGATGGAAAAGGCCTGGGGTTGATCACTGCGAATGGAACCTTTCGCTTCCTCCCATATTTTCCCCCCTTGTACCCACTTCTCCTTGCGGGAATGTCGTCGCTTGGTTTTGACATGGTTGCATCTGCCGGGGCACTGAACATTCTCTTTTTTGTTGCCACAGTGGTATTGGCTGGATGGTTATTGAAATGGGCAGGCGCTGGCCTGTGGTATGGGTGGCTGGCTGCCGCTTTCATGCTCGTATCCCCGGTGCTCATTCCCGTTTTTTCATGGGCCATGTCCGAACCCCTGGCCATTTTCCTTGGTTTGTTGTCTTTTGTGCTGCTGGCAAAAACCCTTGACGCTATAAACCACAAGCAATTACTAATCATATCTGCCGTTTTGGCAGGGGCTTCTGTTGTAACACGGTATTCCTCGGCGGCTTTCCTTGCGACCGGTTTTCTTGCTGTGTTGCTGTTGACTGGCGGTCGCTGGCGCAGGCGATTACGGGACCTCCTTCTGTTTGGAATTCCCGGATCGTTCCCCCTTTTGGTATGGTTAATCATTGATTTGAAAATGACCAGTGCAATTTCCTCCAGGAGCTTTCTGGACCTGGCGGATGTCCCTGGGCGCCTGGCAGCGTTTTTTCCAGCTTTGAACAAGGTCATCCAATTCTGGTTCATCCCGGAGTCCTGGATCCACAAGCCGCCATACCCCATGCTTTTCAACCAGATCATGGCTCCAGTTGCGGCTATTGTCACCGGTTTATGGGTTTTCTGGCTTGGGGAAAAAACCAGAGGTGTAACCCGGACATGTGAACAGCGGCTGTTGAAAACCATGTGGCTGCTGGTTTTCTTCCTTGTGCTTTATGTGCTTATCACGGCAATGGTGTTCCTGATGACCTATCCACCGATTACCATCGGCAGCAGAATGTATTCCCCCATGCATGTTGCGTGGATTCTCCTCGTGGTAGTTATGGCTGCTTTGACCACCATGGAGAGGCGAATTCCCCGGCTGGGCGCGGGATTGATCCAGGTCATGCTGGTTGTTTTCATTGCCTGGTGGGGGTGGCGATCATCCAGAATCGTCGCCCAGAACCGCGAAGATGGGATGGGGTTTACCTCGATTGCCTGGCGAACTTCGGAAACTGTCTCTGCGGTTCGTTCCATAAAGTCAGATGTGCCTTTAATCACCAACGAAGAAATGGCGATTCTCTTCCTGACCGGACGCGCCTCCTACCCGTTGGCTGAGATCTACCTCGACAAGCCTTTGACTACCTTTCACCGGTTTGGAGATGGAGAGATGGACGGTGAACAGGACCAGGCAGCCTTCAAGAATTTTGGTGGAGCACTCGTCCTGTTTGACTCCATTGAGTTACAACTCGAAGGGTTATACGGTGAGAAAACTCATGCCCGGATCCATTCCCTGGTCGATGGTTTGTGTCGGTTTTTTAAAGGTGAGGATGGCAGTATTTATTATTATCCATCCGGGAATGGAGAAGGATGCCTGAAATGAACCTTTTTTCAGGTCGTTCAACTTCCAGGATGCCTGCCGTGTTGATTACCATCGCCCTGGTGTTGATCATCGTTGGGGGAATGTTCATCCTCCGGTACATCACCCCCCAAGGGATGGGGCTGGTGAATGACTCAATTGCCTATATCGGTGGGGCCCGGAACATCCTGGCCGGGAATGGATACAGCCGCCTGACAGGTGATGGCACTCCGGCACCGATCACGAACTATCCACCGATGGTTTCCATCCTGCTGGCGGCGGTGGGGTTAACCGGGTTGGGGATTCTCCCGGCAGCCGGGCTGGTCAACATCGTTCTTTTCGGATTCAACATCCTCCTTATATTCCAGATTGGACGAAAGACAACCGGGAAAGCGGGTTGCGGGTTATTGGCCGGGCTGTTCTTCGCTGTTTGCGGGCCCATCCTGAGCGCCCACAGTTTTGTAATGAGTGAGCCGCTATACCTGTTCCTGACCATGCTTGTGATCCTGGTCAACCTGCAGGTGATGAAAAAAGGGGGTAATTGGAACCTGCTGTTGGCTGGGTTCCTGTCGGGTATTGCATTCCTGACCCGGTATGTTGGCATCTCGTTGTTCGCAATGACCTTGTTCGGGATCTGGGTGGCTGGGAGATCACAAGGTTATCGTTTGCAGAAGATGTTCATTTACCTTTTGGCAGCCACGCCGCCAGTGCTGGCATGGCTGATCCGGAATATGCGTATAGCGGATAGTGTGGTGAACCGTCAGATCATCTGGCATCCCATCCCACCGGGAAACATCCGGGAAGGCTTGCTTAACTTCTGGGGTTGGTTGCTGCCTGAATGGGGTGGTTTGATTGAGCAGTCCCTGCCCATTCTGGGTGTTCTCTTGGGTCTGCTATTCTTTTTTATCGCAATCTATATTGTGCTTGGGTCTTTTCGATTGATCAAAGGGGGCTTGAAAGCCACCCTGGAACCCACACTTGGCGGGTGGCTGGTGGCGGTACTGGCGTTGAGCTACCTGGCAGTGCTCGTTCTTTCCCTTGTCCTGGTGGATGCCAGCCCGATTTTTGAACACCGCATCCTCTCACCCTTGTATGTCTGCCTGCTCCTGCTTGGTGTTCACCTGATTTCATGGATAAGTGGCTGGAAGCGGATCGGGCGAATTTGCTCTATTTTAATGACCGTTTTCATCCTGTTCTCTTTTTTGGAAGACAGCCTGGATCTTGTTCATGATCTGCAACGGGATGGTCAGGGATTTGCCAGTTCGGAGTGGCGGGAATCAGAGACGCTGCACGGTCTGGAGGAATTCAACGGTGTGCTCCTTTACAGCAACAAGCCCACGGCAATCTACATCCTCCTGGATCGACCGGCGTATTACCTTCCATCACCGATTAATCCTGCGACCCATCAACCAAGGGAGAACTATCGGGAGGACCTGGAAGCCATAAAAACCCAGGTGCTGAATGGCAGGGCTGCGATGGTCATCTTTGGTTACCGGGACCTGCTTGCTGTTCCGGAGGAAAAACCCTGGGTGGAGGAACTGATACACGGTCTTCCCGTTGCCCGGGAATATGAAGATGGTGTTATCCTTGGCCTTACTCCGAAATTCAACTGAGGAAGAAAATGACAACGATTTTGGACAAATTTCTGCTGAAGGGCAGAACGGCGGTGGTCACCGGGGGGGCCGGGCTGCTCGGACGTCAGTTCTGCCGGACACTGGCCGAAGCCGGGAGTGCCGTGGTTCTGGCAGATCTTAACGGGAATGCTGCCAAAAAAGCCGCCGAAGAATTGAAAAAGGCTGGTTTCCCGGCCATTGGGGTTGAGGTAGATGTAACCGACCCCGGATCTGTTCGGGCAATGGTTTCAAAATGCCTGGAAGTCTATGGCAGCCTGGATGTTCTTGTCTGCAGTGCTGCATTGGATCCAAAATTCGACAACAGTCAAAGCGGTCAGCATCTCAATTCCTTTGAGGATTATCCACGGGCTGCCTGGCAACAGGCACTGGATGTGAACCTGACCGGTCTGTTCCTGTGTACCCAATCTGCTGTTGTACCGATGCTGAAGCAAGGGCGTGGAAGCATCATTAACATTTGTTCCACATATGGCCTGGTCGGCCCTGACCAGCGCATCTATGAAAAACCAGGGTTTCCCCGGCAATATAAACCGGTGTTTTATTCAGTCACCAAGGCAGGTGTATTGGGCCTGACCCGTTACCTGGCAACGTATTACGCCGGGAGGGACATTCGTGTAAATGCGCTGACACCTGGCGGGGTCTTCAACAACCATGATGAGACGTTTCTCCGCCATTATTCCTCCCGTACCGTGTTGGGGCGAATGGCACAACCTGATGAAATGAATGGCGCGTTACTTTTTCTGGCTTCGGATGCATCCAGTTATATGACGGGTGCGAACCTCGTGGTGGATGGAGGTTGGACGGCATGGTGAGGCAGCCTGAAGTCCTTGCCCTCATCCCGGCCAGAGGTGGATCAAAAGGCATCCCACGGAAGAACATCCGCGAGTTTGCCGGTTTTCCATTGATCGCTTACAGCATTGCAGCCGGGCTGGAGGCCGAGACGGTTACCAGGGTGATCGTATCAACTGATGATGCGGAAATCGCCGAGGTTGCCAGGAAACATGGTGCCGAGGTGCCATTTATAAGGCCGGCCCAATATGCCGAAGATAGCGCGCTGGACCTGCCGGTGTTCCATCATGCATTGGATTGGCTGGACAAGGAGGAGAAATACCATCCAGGGGTGGTGGTTCAACTGCGGCCAACATCACCCATCCGCCCGCCGGGCCTGGTTGATGAGGCGGTGCACCTGCTGCTCTCCCATCCTGGAGTGGATTCGGTAAGGGGGGTGGTCCCGGCTGGCCAGAACCCCCACAAGATGTGGCGGGTGGATCCTGAAACGAGCCTGATGAAGCCGCTGCTGGAAGTGGAAGGGATCCCTGAACCGTATAATGCGCCCCGGCAGGTGTTGCCGCAAGTGTATTGGCAGACCGGCCATATTGACGTTGTCCATTCCAGGGTCATTCTTGAACAGAACAGCATGAGCGGCAGGAAGATTCTGCCTGTATTCATCGATCCACGCTATACAGTGGACATTGATACACTCAATGACTGGCAGAGGTATGAACACCTGGTTTACAATAGCGGGCTGCCCATGGTGTCTCCGCTGAAAAGAAGGCCGCTGCCAGCGAATATTCGCCTGGCCGTATTTGATTTTGACGGCGTATTCACGGACAATCGGGTTTGGGTGGATGAAAATGGCCATGAGATGGTGGCTGCCAACCGGGGAGATGGTATGGGGCTTTTCCGAATAAAAAAAGCAGGCATTAAGGTGCTGGTACTTTCAACTGAGAGCAACCCTGTGGTAACGGCTCGCTGCAGGAAGTTGAAGGTTGAGGTCATCCAAGGGGTGGAAAAAAAGGGGGATGTTCTCCAGAAGTTCCTGGAGCAGGAGGGAATCTCCAGGGATGAGGTGGTTTACCTGGGCAATGATGTGAACGACCTGGAGTGTTTTAACTTGGTCGGGTGTGCCATGGTGGTGGCGGATGCCCACCCTGTTGTGAAGAACAAGGCTGACCTGGTCCTGACAAAACCCGGCGGGAAGGGCGCAATTCGCGAGATGTGCGACATGATCATTGACAAGTACAATCCGGATACACCCTGGTGACTGGAAGGATGAAGGGTCAATAGAACGGTAATGAAAGGAGTATTTTTATGCCTAAAGCTGTAAAGGTAGGGGATCGATGGATTGGAGATGAATACCCGGCATATGTGGTGGCCGAGGTGGGGATCAATCACAATGGCGACATGGATATCGTGGAACGGTTGGTCAAAGCCGGCAAGGAAGCCGGAGTGAATGCGGTAAAGTTCCAAAAACGCACGCCAGAGCTCTGTGTGCCACCGGAACAGAGAAACCAGATGCGAGAAACTCCATGGGGTTATATCACCTATCTGGAGTATCGATATAAGGTTGAGCTGGGAAAAGCGGAATATGACCGGATCGACAAGTTGTGCAGGGAATCCGGTATTGGCTGGTTTGCCTCGGTTTGGGATGAACCTTCGGTTGACTTTCTGGAGGAGTACAACCCGGTAGCCTACAAGATCCCTTCTGCTGCCCTGACCGACCATGGGCTTCTACGGAAGGTGCGCTCCACGGGCCGCCCCATCATTCTTTCCACGGGCATGTCCACCATGGACCAGATTCGCAAAGCGGTCAAGGTGGTTGGCCTGGAGGATGTTGTGATCTGTCATACCACCAGTGCCTACCCCTGTGATCCCGACGAACTGAATCTGCGGATGATCCAGACCCTTAAGAAGGAGTTCGATTGCCCGATTGGCTACTCCGGTCATGAGGTTGGGCTGATCCCGTCGGTGGTCGCGGTTGCGCTGGGAGCCTGTCTGGTCGAACGTCATTTCACCCTTGACCGGGCGCTTTGGGGATCTGACCAGGCAGCTTCTGTCGAGCCGGGCGGCTTTGAGCGGTTGGTTAAGTATATCCGGGTGACTGAGCAGTCCATGGGAGATGGCGTCAAGAAGGTCTATGAAAGCGAGATACCGATCCTAAAACGGCTGCGTCGGATACAGGATTAATTTTCACGAGAATTGATTTCTTGAAGAATTTCAATTGGTACCAGCGGATTGCTTCCTTTGCCGTAATTTGTATCGTATTAAATTCCAAGAAATTTTTCCCAGAACGCGGGGCTGTTGGGGCAACCTTTCTTATTTGTGGATCCTGGAAATGAAATTGATAAATAATTACAGGCTTTTCACGAAAATCCATCATGAGTATTCTTATCGCCTGAACCAGGCCCGGCAAAGAAGAATGGCGTTGCAGGTGTCCTTGGCTGAGAACGCGGATTCCAGCAAAAGCCCTGTTGTCTTTTTTAACAGCTCCACTCGACTTGGAGGATTGAGCTTGAATGCCGGCTTCTCTCTGGTCACCAGTTGGGCGCTCCGTTTGAGCGGTTATCCGGTGATCCATTTCGTATGCGAACGGGGGATGACCCGCTGTGTGCTGGGAACCCGGGTGGACCGGCCGCAAAGGAGACCGCCCTGCCGCACTTGCATAACCCAATCAAATGCCATCTATGCAGGATCGAATTATGAAAAATTCAAATTCCAGCCGGACGATCGATTTGCGCACATCATATCGGAATTGACGCTTCAGGAGTTGATGCAGGTTGAGGATGGCGGGCTGCCGTTGGGGGAGATCGTCCTGCCATCGCTGCGCTGGATTTTGCGGAGGCACCATCTCGAAGATGATGATGCCACGCGCTTTTTCTTTCGGCAATATTTGCAATCCGCACGATCGCTGGCAAAGGCATTCAACGATCTCGTGGATCGACTAAATCCCCGTGTTGCGGTCCTTTTCAACGGGCAATTCTACCCGGAGGCTGTGGTCCGGCGCATCTCGTTGACCCGGGGTATTCGAGCGGTTACCCATGAGGTATCCTTATTGCCATTCACCGGATTTTTTACGAATGGCGAGGCAACCGCCTACCCAATCGATATTCCGGATGGATTTCAGCTCACCCCGGATCAGGATGCCAGACTGGATGCCTATTTGCAGCAACGGTTTGAGGGGAATTTCAGCATGGCGGGTGTACAGTTCTGGCCGGAAATGAAAAACCTGGGAGAAGGTTTTTGGCGCAAGGTGGGCCGGTTCAGGCAGGTGGTGCCTGTTTTTACGAATGTTGTCTTTGACACCAGTCAGGGGCATGCCAACTGGCTGTATGGACACATGTTCGAATGGCTGGATGATGTGTTAAAACTTATTCGAACCCACCCGGAGACTTGTTTTGTGATCAGGGCTCATCCGGATGAACTCCGCCCAGGCAAGGCAAGCAGGGAAAGTGTGGCAGGGTGGGTGGATAAAAATGGAGTGGCTAAGCTGCCGAATGTAGTATTTGTGGATTCCGATGAATACCTCAGTTCGTACGAAATGATCCATCGATCGAAGTTCGTGATGGTGTACAATTCAACCATCGGATTGGAAGCCTCTCTATTAGGAGCCGCTGTCCTTTGTGCGGGGAAAGCCCGTTTTACCCAGATCCCAACGGTCTTTTTCCCGGAGAGTCGCGATGAGTTCAATCAGTTGGCAGCAAAATTCCTTACCAGTGACAGGGTTGTTCCCCTTCCCGAGCACAAGATCAATTCCCGACGGTTTCTTTATTACCAGTTATTCCGTACAGCACTTCCGTTCGGTGATTATCTCAAGGAAGACCCTCACTGGCTGGGTTATGTACATTTGAAGGATTTCCCTCTTGAGAAACTCCTTCCGCAAAACTCCATGACAATGGATGTGATCATTAATGGGATCAGGAACAACCAGCCTTTCTTAATGCAGCCATGAAACCATCCTGCTCGATCGTCATACGCGCCTTCAATGAAGAAAAGCACATTGGTCGCCTGCTGGAAGGCTTGGACCACCAGACATTAAAACCGGTCCAGATCATCCTGGTGGATTCAGGGTCGACCGATTCGACTGTGGAAATTGCCTCCCAATTTCCGATCGACCTTGTCAGGATACGGCCGCAGGAGTTCACTTTTGGGCGTTCCTTGAATTTGGGGCTTCAACAGGCAAAGGCAGACCTGGCGGTGATCGCCAGCGCGCATGTATTCCCGGTTTACCCGGACTGGCTGGAGAAGTTGTTGCAGCCGTTCGGCGAACCTCGTATCGCGCTGGTTTATGGCAAACAGCGCGGTTCTGCGTCCAGTAAATTTTCCGAACATCAAATCTTCCGGCATTGGTTTCCCGAGGTATCCTATCGCTGGCAGACTCATCCATTTTGCAATAACGCCAATGCTGCCATCCGCCTGGCCCTTTGGCAGGAACATCCATACCAGGAAACCCTCCCCGGGCTGGAAGACCTGGCTTGGGCACGCTGGGCGCATGATCAGGGTTACGGCATCAGTTATGTGGCGGATGCCGAGGTGATCCACGTGCATAATGAGACCTGGAAAGGAGTTTATAACCGCTACCGACGGGAGGGCATGGCTTTTAAACAAATATATCCTCAGGAGACCTTTAATTTGCGAGACCTGGCAAGGTTATGGTTGGGGAATGTTGCAAACGATCTGAAGGAATCACATCGTCAGCGGGTTCTTAAAAGCGAATTTTCATCAATCCTGCGTTTCCGCTGGCAGCAATTCTGGGGAACATACCGAGGTTTTCGACAATCCGGCCCTTTGACCTGGCAGTTAAAACAAGCCTTTTATTATCCGGCCAACACAGCGGGGCATGGTGAAGGAGGGACCCGTACGGTAGCACCCATTGCATATTCGGATATGCATTCACATGGCCAATAACGCATGAACACGAATGAGGTGTCTTATGGCGGATGAAATGAAGATCGTAGCCTTGGTGCCCATGCGCCACCAATCCATTCGTGTGCCAGGCAAGAACTACCGGCCTCTGGCGGGAAAACCCCTTTTCCACCATATACTTTCTTCACTCCTGGATTGCGCGGAGTTCTCCAACATTGTTGTAGATACTGACAGTTCGATCATCATGGACGGGATTAGAGAGAATTTCCCGACCGTTGACGTCCTTGAACGACCGCAACACCTCCGGTCGGATTTGACACCAACGAATGAGATCCTGCTACATGATATTTCACAGTTTCCTGCCGACCTGTACCTGCAAACCCATGCCACCAATCCGCTGTTAAAACCGTCCACCATCTCATCGGCGATCCGGAAACTGAAAGCCGTTTATCCGGAGTGTGATTCCCTGTTTTCGGTAACCCGCCTGCAAACCCGCCTGTGGGATGGATTGGGGCGGCCGATTAACCACAATTCTGCCATCCTTCTGCGCACCCAGGACCTGCCTCCGGTTTTCGAGGAGAATTCCTGTTTATACATATTTGCCCGCCAGACGTTGGAGACCCGGCGGAACCGCCTGGGTGAACGTCCCTTCCTGTTTGAGATCGACCGGGCGGAAGCGTGGGATATCGACGAGGAACTGGATTTCCAGATCGCCGACCTGTTGATGACCCTGAGACACGGGAATGAGAGGTTGTGAATGTTCGCTCAGAAGGTGTGGCCGGCAAATTCCTCCTTGCATTGGATCGAGAAAGGCATATTGAACATTTCCTGGGAGAAGATATGTATCAGGTGTTACTGTCAGCGCCATATATGATCCCATTTATCGACCGGTTTCGGCCGGTGTTTGCACACTATAAGATCGACCTCATCCTGCCAGAGGTCAAGGAGCGCTTGTCCGAACAGGAACTGATGAACTACGCAGGCAGTTTTGATGGCGCTATTGTTGGTGATGACGGCTTTACCTCCGGTGTTCTAAAAGCCTGCCTGCCGCGTTTAAAAGTGATTTCGAAATGGGGTACAGGGATCGACTCGATTGACCGGGAAGCGGCTGCGAAACTGGGAATACGGATCTGCAACACTCCCAATGCCTTCACCTTGCCGGTCGCCGACACCGTGATGGGATACATCCTGGCATTTGCCCGCCAACTGCCATGGATGGACCGTTCCATGAAAGAAGGGAAATGGGAAAAAGCGCTTTGTCGTTCCTTGAGCGAATGCACGCTTGGTGTGGTTGGAATGGGGAATATCGGCAAGGCCGTTCTGCGCAGGGCGCGGGGATTCGGAATGAAATTGTTGGGAAATGACATCATCCCGGTTGCTCCGGATTTCCTGCTGGAGAATGGGGTATCTTCGGTCAGCCTGGAGGAGCTGTTACAGGCCTCTGATTTTTTCAGCCTGAACTGTGACCTGAATCCCACCAGTTACCACCTGATAAACGAGAGGGCTTTTTTATTGGTTAAGCCGGGGGCGGTTGTCATTAACACCGCCCGGGGACCTGTGATGGATGAAACTGCCCTGATCGACGCACTCCAGGATGGAAAGATCGCCGGAGCCGCTCTGGATGTATTTGAAAATGAACCGATTCCCGGGAATTCACCTCTTCTTAAAATGGATAATGTACTACTGGCTCCCCATAACTCCAATTCCAGCCCGGCAGCCTGGGAGCAGGTGCATTGGAATACCATCCGCAACCTGCTCGAGGGCCTGGGCATTGCCGCGGACGGCCTTGCAGCGTTCCAATAAACTTGTTCAATTTGAAATGTTTGATTCAAATACGAAACCAGCGTCAGGACAAACCCGAATCCGCATTAATTCCTATCGGTTTTTTTTCTTACTCTTTACAATTGAGGGTTGGCTGGGCTTCGCAACCTTGTTCAACCAGCCATCAGAGATTTCCGGCGCGGTGTGGTTTGGCTTTTCTGCTTCGTGGCCCCTTTTGGAACTGGCCACGGTGCCTCTTTCGCTGGCCAATTATTTTTCAATGTTGATGGTGATTGTGATCCTGGGAATGCTTTGTTGCAACCATACGTGCATTGTTGAACTGCTGAATTATGACTGTCTGATTGAAAAAGCGGCAAGGTTCTTGGCCGAGGACCTTATAGCCTATGGTGCATTCCACCCAAATTTTCTCTTGCACAACCTTTGGGTAAGGTTCTTGGCGCTGCCAAGAATTGGAAAATGCAGTCTTCCAGGGATGAAATTTGCGGGAATGAGCATGCTGCTGGTCACACCTGCTCTGGAATTCCTGGTGAAAAACGTTCGGAAGCAACCGTGGGTGATCGGAACTTGGTTGGGAATCCCGAGCCTTTTACTACCTTTGGTGAGGTATTACAACCCTGCAGACTGGCAATTTGGATGGCAATAATTGCCGGATTTCATCCTCTCGATGATGGCTTTGCTGGGTCTGGCGTTTGACAGGAAAGGGGCGGTTATTTTTGAAAGGTCTCATCCTGGCTGGCGTCCTTATAAAAATTTTGGGTGTGGCCTGGTGGTTTGAATTACTGTGCCCAAAATTCCTGGGTATTGCATGATGCAGGATTTATTTGGCGGTGAGTCGTTGAAGATGAAATTACTGAAGAGAATGAACGGTTTATTACCAACCATAATGGACATGGCATTGATCCTCGTTGTAGCCGGGGTGACATATCTGCCTCTTGTGCCCTGGCTGGGTTATTACCGTGATGACTGGCATATGATCTGGAGCGGCAGCACCCAGGGCCTCCAGGGTGTTGCCCGATTGTTCACGATCGATCGGCCATTTATGGGGTTTGTGTATGGAATAGAGTACATGGTGCTTGGCGACGCGCCAATTGCATGGAATATTTACGCATTTATTCTCCGGGTAATTGGAGCGATGGGTTTCCATTGGTTGGTGGGGATGGTTTGGCCAAACCAGCGACGGTTGGCCTTGATAATGACCATAATTTTTATTCTTTATCCTGG
This sequence comes from uncultured Anaerolineaceae bacterium, assembly GCA_964420835.1. Taxonomy (GTDB): domain Bacteria; phylum Chloroflexota; class Anaerolineae; order Anaerolineales; family Anaerolineaceae; genus CAYQUO01. Next base: position 41,751 of record CAYQUO010000003.1, on the reverse strand, counting down.
GTTTCTCCAACAGCCCAATGCAAACACATTTCAGAATCACCTCATGGGGTTTGCATTGGCAATATTTTCCATCGGGTTTAGTATTCGTGCATATATTCACAAAAGCGGGAATAAGCGTGTCATTTTTTCCATCATCGCTGTGTTCCTGGCAATTGCTTATTTGTTCATCTATGAATACATGATCGGCCTTGAGGGGGCACGCCTGTTGATGCTGGCCTATCTGGTCCGCCGGGATAAACGTGGCCAATCCCTTCATAACCAATGGCGAGCATGGCTGATTGGGGTAATTCCTTACATGGTTGTGAGCGCTGCCTTCCTGACCTGGAGGCTGTTTTTCTTTAAAAGTGCCCGGTCGGTTACCGATGTTGCCCAACTGGGGAGCACCTATTTATCCTCCCCTTTCTTTATGACTGGCCGCTTGGTGGTTGAATCCTGCAAGGACCTTATTGAGACGATGTTCCTTGGCTGGGTTGTCCCATTTTATCAATTTACCTCACAGTCATCCCTTAATTCAATGCTTGGCTCGTTGGTGGTGGCTGGAATAGGAGTATTAATTATTGGAATGTATTTAAAAAAGAGTGACATCAACCCGGTTCCTCCAACATACAATGAATCCGGGCATGATCTCATCTGGGTTGGTTTGGCTTGCTCATTGGCCAGCCTTCTGCCGGTCATTGCCGCCAATCGGCAGGTATTGTTTTCCGACACCTTTGATCGATATACCTTACAGGCTACGCTGGGGGTGGGTTTTTTCTGGGGTGGAGTTTATCAACTCGCGGGGAAGCGCAACCAAACCAAACTGCTGTACATCCTCACAGCGTTGGCAATGGCCACTCACTATCATAACGCTGCCTGGTTCGCGAGATCCTGGGAGATACAAAAACAGACCTGGTGGCAATTGACTTGGCGGGCCCCCGACCTTATGGATGGCACCGTAATCATTCCTCAACTGCCGGAGGGTTATCGCTTGGCGGAAGGGTATGAGGCGTGGGCTCCGGCCAACCTCATCTATCGGCCGGGCGATGCATCTCTACCCATCACCGGCGAGGTTCTAAACAGCGAGACCATATTAAAAATCCTCCAACAGGAAACCATGGGAAGATCAATGCGTAAACTGGAATACAAAAATGATTTCAAAAACAGCCTGGTCTTGAGCATGCCCAGTGAATCATCCTGCATGCATGTAGTTAATGGCAATCAGCCGGAGCTCCCGGGAAAAGAGGACCCTTTGGTTCGTCTTGTGGCTTTTGCATCGGATCCAAAATGGATCAACCCCGATGGGAATGGCAAAACCCCGCCCGAAACCATTTTTGGCAAGGAACCGCCCCATGGATGGTGTTATTATTACCAGAAAGCGGACCTGGCAAGGCAAAAGAGAAACTGGGAGACGGTGTTGGATCTTTGGGATGAAGCGGTTGAGAAACAACTAAGTCCTTTCGATACGGTTGAACTGATGCCTTTTTACGAAGGATTTGTTCACTTGCGCTTTGAGCGGGTCAATGAGATCGCACGGGTCATCCGGCAGGACACGGATTTTATTCGTTCTTATTGCTCTGCCAATGGTGATAAATACACCCTGGGCGATACGGATGAAACCTTGGATGAGTTCGTTGTTAAAAATCTATGCGTGAAGCAATGAGTTCATGGGAAAAGACATGCCAGGATGTGTAAATGGACGATAGAAAACTCATTGTTCTGATCACAGGCGCTTCAGGGGGGGTCGGTCGGGCGACCGTTCAGCACTTTGAACAAAAGAGCTGGCGGGTGATAGGCGTTGACCGGATCGATTATGGCCGCACGTTTCCGCAGGACGGCCTCTTTATCCGGAAAGATGTATCGGATACTGCTGAATTGGAGGAGGTTTTTCGCCTGGCAGGGGAATATTCAGGCATCCTCGATGCGGTGGTTAACAATGCTGCCCTGCAGGTTACCAAGCCGTTGCTGAACACAAGCCTGGAAGAATGGGATATGGTCATGGCGTCAAATTTGCGTTCTGTGTTCCTGGGCGCAAAACTGGCTCATCCGCTCCTTAAGGCTGCAGGGGGAGGAGCGATTGTAAATGTGTCATCGGTTCATGCAGTGGCAACCTCCGCCAACATCTCGGCATATGCAGCCAGCAAGGGTGGATTATTGGCCCTAACGAGAGCGATGGCCATTGAATTCGCACCTGATCAGATCCGTGTGAATGCGGTGCTGCCAGGTGCTGTCGATACAACAATGTTGCGTTCAGGATTACAGCGGGGGCATGTTGCCGGGGAGAATATACAGGACCAATTAAATGATCTGGCCCGCAAAACAGTGATTGGAAGGGTGGGACAGCCTGAAGAGATTGCCCGGACGATCTTTTTCCTGGCAGATCCGTCGGAGTCATCTTTTATGACCGGGCAGGGGTTAATTGTTGATGGGGGGGCAACGGCAAGGTTAAGTACCGAATGACCACGTTACGCCAGACATTAAAAAAGATACTGCCGCCATCTGTCGTTCGGCCGATGGGAAATGCCTGGGACGCATGTGAACGAACCTGTCTTTGGACCAAGGTGGCTACCCGGCCATGGTACCGCGAAAGCAATTCGCGCCTTGCCCGGATGAAAGACGTTCACGCCGGAGAACGATGTTTCATCATTGGCAATGGACCCAGCCTGAAACGGACCGATCTGACCAGGCTGAAAGATGCCTGGACTTTTGGCCTGAACCGGATCTACATGCATTTTCCGGAAATGGGATTCGAAACAAGTTACTATTTATCGATCAATGATCTGGTCGTGCAGCAGTGCTCTGATGAGATCCAGGCGCTGAAAATGCCACGGTTTGTCTCCTGGAGGGCATACCAGTGGCTAAGACCCCACCCAGAATTGTATTTCCTGTTTACCACCTTCACCGGGCCGCGTTTCACGGGCGATATCCGAAAACGATTATGGGAGGGTGCCACGGTCACGTTCATGGCCTTGCAGGTTGCCTACTTCATGGGGTTTCACGAGGTGATCCTTGTGGGAGTGGACCATAATTTTACCTCCAAGGGAAAGCCCAACACAACCGTTATTTCCAAGGGAGATGACCCGAATCATTTTCACCCGCAATATTTTGGAAAAGGCTTCCGCTGGCAGCTGCCGGACCTGGAGACCTCCGAGAGAGCCTACATAATGGCTCGCCAGGCCTATGAGGCGGGCAACCGAAGGATCCTGGATGCCACCATCGGGGGGCATTTGACGGTCTTTCCCAAGGTTGAATACGGATCCCTTTTTTGAGCATGTATGGCTGGGAAACCACTCGTCTCCATCATCACCCCATCATACAATCAGGCAACCTACCTGGAGGAAACGATCCTTTCAGTGCTTGACCAGGATTATCCCTGCCTTGAATACATCATTATTGATGGTGGATCTACTGACGGGAGTCGGGAGATCATCCAAAGATACAGCCACAGGCTTAGGCACTGGTCGTCTCAACCTGACCAGGGCCAGGCGGAGGCGATTAATAAAGGGTTGGCGCTCGCGCAAGGTGAGGTTATTGGCTGGTTGAATTCCGATGATGTTTACCTGCCGGGTGCCATCGCCTCTGCGGTGAACGGATTATTATGCAACCCGGAATGGGCGTTGATTCACGGGGATGTGGTGGCCATCGACGGAAAAGGGAGTACGATCAACTTATTACATTACCGGGAGTATGTCCTGGAAGACCTGATGTGCTTTAATATCATTGGCCAACCGGCGACATTTTTCCCACGGTGGGCAATGGAAAAGGCAGGTTTTCTTGACCCTGAATACCATCTATTGTTGGACCACCAGTACTGGCTCCGACTTGCGCAACACGGTGGGATTGGTTATATTCGTGAGCACTGGGCGAAGGCACGCTTTCACCCGGAAGCGAAGAATGTTGCCCTAGCATCCGGTTTTGGCAGGGAAGCCTTTACCATCCTGGAGTGGATGCGGCTGGATCCATTGCTTGCTGCGCGGTTTAACCCGATAAAAAAGAAGGCAATGGCTGGAGCCTACTGGTTGAATGGTCGTTACCTTTCTGAGGCTGGAGCAGCCAAACCGGCGGTGAACTCGTTTGCAAAGAGCATCGTTGCAAATCCCTCCTTTGTCCTGAAGGATTGGAAAAGGTTCCTCTACACTCTGTTGTTGCTAACGGGTATTGCCCGTTCCAGACCTCGGCCACCCGCCGTGGCCGAGGGAGCCACTCGCAAGGAGTTTGAAGATGATTGATCGCCTTACGGATTATGCCTGCAAGGCTATTCAATATGGTCTTATACCCTTCCAATTTCCGGATCGATACTTTTCCATTATTCGAAATATCCTTTTCAACCGGCTCCTGGTGAGAGAATTGATCGAAATCTCCGATCAACGAAAATGGTACCGCACATGGGATTTTAAGACCATCCTTGATGTTGGTGGGTATATTGGGGCTTATGCCTATGCTGTTGGTCTGTTTCTTCCCGATGCGAAAATCATCTCTTTTGAGCCGCTTGCTGAAAATTATCAGATTCTATTGAAGAATTTATCCGGCCACCCCGGTTTTCGGGCGATTAACAAGGCGGTTGGTGAGAAAAGCGGAGAGACCGCCTTCTGGAAAAGCAGTTTTTCACCCTCATCCTCTGTGCTGAAAATGGGTGATCTTCATCGCAAGTCCTTTCCCCGTTCCTCCACACAAGTGGAAGTGACCGTGTCGATGACCACCTTGGACGATATGACGCCTTTGCTTGAACTGGAACCTCCGGTCCTGCTCAAAATAGATGTTCAGGGCTATGAAAACCACGTCATTTTGGGTGCTGAACGGTTTTTGAAAGAAGTTGATGTCATCGTGACCGAGGTGTCCTATCAGCCACTTTATGAAGGCCAGGCGCTTTTCCAGAGAATCAACCACATGCTGGAAGAACGAGGTTTCTCTTATGCTGGAAGTTTTACCCGGCTCCTTTCCCCGCGGGATGGCAGTATCCTGCAATCGGATGCGGTCTTTTCCCGGGCGAGGAGGGAAATGCATTGAGCGCGCCAGGGGCAACTATGGGGTTCAGCCAAAAAGACCGGCAGCATTGTAAACTGCTGCGGTGGTTAATTTTGGGTTTGATTTTCGCGGCGGGTTTTGGCATCCGGGCTTATGATCTGTATGATCCTCCTTTGGATTTCCACGCCAGTCGACAATTACGATCGCTGATCATCACCCGCAGTGCTTACTACCACTTTCTGCCTGGCGCGGATGCGGCCGTGCGGCAAAAGGCGGAAGATCTGGGCCGATTGGAAATGTACGAACCCCCGATCCTCGAGACGATCACCGGTTTGCTCCAGGTGGCGACGGGTTTTGACCCCATTGCGATCGCCCGGCTCTTGAATGCCACTTTCTGGGCTGTCGGAGGCTGGTTGATCTATCGCATTGCCAACCGAACCACTACTGCAGCAGCGGGTTTGGTTGGGATCCTGTTCCATTTCTTCCTCCCCTTTAGTGTGATCGCCAGCCGCTCTTTTCAGCCGGACCCTTGGATGGTCATGTGGATCCTCTTTGCTGTGTGGTCTGTTCTCCGCTGGAGTGAGCAGGCAACCTGGGGGTGGGCCGTCTCTGCAGGCCTGCTTGGTGGAATAGCCATCCTTGTCAAGGGGATGGCGGCGTTTTACATTGCCGCAATTTTCATCGCCATGGTGCTTGCTCGCCTGAAAATTTCGGCGCTAAAAAATCTTCAGGTTTGGACCATGGCGGCCCTGGCTTTGTTGCCCTTGCTCGGTTATTATCTGCTATTTGAACCCCAACGGACGCAAGACTTTTTCTCCTTTTGGACCGTTTCGCTTTCGGGATTGATCCTGACCACCAATTTTTATGCCGACTGGTTGTCCATGTTGAAGGGTTTGATGGGGTTGACAACCCTGGTGGTGGCACTGACCGGGTTGTTGCTGGCTGAGAAATCATTCAAGACGGTATTAATTGGGGGCTGGCTGGGATACGGAATGCTTGGTTTGGTCTTTCCCTACCAGTATTCCACCCATGAGTATTACCATCTTCCGCTGGTTCCCCTGGTTGCATTATCCCTTGTTCCGCTTGCCCATGTTGTTATCCGCCAAATGAGCAACCAGCGGATTATTTGGCGTGCAGGCCTGGTGTTGACCCTTTTCCTGGCTGCTTTTTATGGTCTATACGTCTCGCGTTCGATCTTGTATGCGGCGGATTACAGCCTGGAACCTGCAAGTTGGGCGCGGGTTGGGAAAGCCCTGCCGGAAGGCAGCCGCTTTGTCGCGCTTACCGCCGATTACGGGATGCGTTTAAATTACTATGGATGGCGATCACCAACCAGGCAATGGCCTTCCACCGCTGACCTGAGGCTTTTCTCCTTGGGGGGGAGTGATCCCCTGCAATATGAGGAGTTGTTCCAGGAGATCACATCCGGAAATGATTATTTCCTGGTAACCGCCTATTCGGAACTGGACGCACAGCCGCAGCTGAAAGACCTGTTGTACAATACCCATCCGGTCACGATTGAAGGCAATGGTTATACCATCTTTGATCTAAATAAAACCTTGAAATAACTTTATGGCAGAACGCAGAACTACCTTCTTAAACCACCGGTGGCTGTTTTGGTTTGCACTTGTCATCTTGTTTGGCGTTGGAAGCGTAATACGCCTGTACGATCTGCAGGACCCGCCGTTGGATTTCCATGCAACCCGCCAGTTGCATTCCATCCTCATGGCCCGCGGTATGTATTATGAATCGCTGCCAGAAGCCCTGGATTGGCAGCGGGTAATGGCGGTCGAACAGTGGAGGCGTGAAGGACTGATCGAACCCCCGATCATGGAACACCTGGCTGCCATGGCATACCGTCTTGCCGGCGGGGAATACCTGTGGATCCCCCGGTTGCTTTCCATCCTGTTCTGGATGCTTGGCGGGGTGGGAATTTTCTTCCTGGTCCGGGAGTTGAGCGATATAAATGGGGCGGTCTTCGGCTTGGCGTATTTTTTGCTGTTGCCATATGGCGCTATTGCCAGCCGGGCTTTTCAACCAGACCCCCTGCTAACAACATTGATCATTTTCTCCTGGTGGGGGCTGATTCGTTGGTCTTCAAAACCCACCTGGCACAGGTTGGTTTTGGCGGGGTTGCTGAGCGGGGCGGCAATCTTGGTCAAATCAACAGCGGTATTTTTTGTTGGTGGTGCCTGTGTCGGGAACATCCTGGCGGGGCCAGGGATCAAGAAGAGCGTACGAAACATCCAGGTATGGGTTCTTGGACTCCTGGTCGTTCTGCCGTATGCGATTTTTCACTTTTATGGTGTTTATGTCTCTGGCTTGCTGACAAGCCAGTTTGCTTTGCGGTTCTTCCCTAAAATGTGGCTTGATCCAGTTTTTTACCTGCGGTGGAATGGCGAGATCAGCAGCGTGGTCGGCTTCCCCTGGTTCCTGGTGGCAGTCCTGGCGACTTTCCTGGCGATGAGGAAGGAACAACGGGGAATGGTCATTGGCATTTGGGCTGGCTACTTTCTGTATGGAATGACTTTCCCTTACCACATTACCACACATGATTATTACCAACTGCCCCTGATACCGCTGGTAGCCATTGGGGTTTCACTGGCAGCAAGCCAGGTGCTCGGCAGGCTGGAAGGGGCGGTGTGGTTTCGAAATTTGACAGTTGTATCAGTATTACTGTATGCTGTCACCATCCAGGCGTGGGATACCAGGGTGACCCTTAAGCGCAATGACTACCGGGGGGAGCCCGCCATTTGGCAGGAACTTGGAGAAAAATTGGGACACCAGAGCAATTTTGTATCCCTTTCCCAAGATTACAGCATGCGGCTTGAATACTGGGGCTGGACCTTGCCGATCAATTACATGACCAGCGCAGATATTGACTACCGGGCGTTGGCCGGTCAGGTTATTAATAAGGATGCCTTGTTCCATGAGCAGACGGCAGGCAAGGATTTTTTCGTCGTTACATTGTTCTCCGAACTTGACAACCAACCCGAGTTGAAAACGATGTTGGAGACCGGCTATCCAATTCTTGAAAAAACCGGGGAATACATCATCTATGATCTGCGGAATCCGTTAATCCCAAAATGATGCCCTTCGTATCCATCGTAACCCCTTCTTTTAACCAGGGAAAGTTTCTTGAAGAGACCATCTGTTCGGTTCTGGCTCAGGATTACCCAAATATTGAATATTTGATTATTGACGGAGGATCCAGTGACCAGACATTGGAGATCCTTAAAAGGTATGATGAACGCATTTCCGGGTGGGTTTCCGAACCTGACCAGGGCCAGACCGATGCCATCAACAAGGGGTTTGCCAGGGCACGCGGGAAATACCTGGCATGGCTTAATTCCGATGATACGTACCTTCCTGGAGCCATAAGTGAGGCGGTATCTTTTCTGGAGGGTCACCCGGAAGTTGGAATGGTTTATGGGGATGCGGATTTTATCGACGCCAACGGAAAGGTGATCGGCAGGTTCCCGGCAGCACAAACGGATTATCAACGGCTGCGGCGGGGATACGTGCACATTCCACAGCAGGCCAGTTTTTTCCGTACACAAGTTTGGCAACAGGTTGGACCTTTAGACCCGGATTTTTACTTTGCGATGGATTATGATCTCTGGGTGCGTATCTCGCGGTTACAGCCGATCGTGTATCTGCCGAGGTTGTGGGCAACCTTCCGGCTGCATGGCGATGCGAAGACGCTGACAGCGGATGATCGTTGCTGGCCGGAAATGGTTCGTGTGCACCGTCGGGATGGAGGCTCGTTGCTTTCACCGATCGTTGCAAAGTATCTCCTGAGAAAACTGGCTGCCCCAATAATTAACAAGCGTCGGCGCAGGATGATGGATCCTGGTCAGGCAAAGAAGTGAGGCCTGCGACGGCTGAGGAGGAAAAAACCGATCGCCCCCAGCAATGCTGTAGTAAAACCTCCAATCCACATTGCCTGTGGGGCAATGTTGTCATAGAGAAGCCCTGCAAGTGGAGGACCAATACCGGACGAGATCGGCCAGATGAGCACATACATGCTCATATACCTGCCCCGCAGGTGGGGAGGGGCAAGGTTGGCTGTAACGGCTGTTGAGGTGGGGGTAACAATCAATTCCCCCGTGGTCATAATGATCACGCTTAGGATCAGCGACCAAAACCCTGTGCCGAAGGCGATACTGCCAACCCCAATCGCATAAAACGATGCTCCCACCCCCAAGGTTGGTAGAAGGGGGAATCGGCGAATAATTCGCGTGATTAGCAGTTGTGCTGTGACACAGAGAATGGCGTTAACCGTAATAATCCAGCTGGAATCTGCTTCTGTAAGGCCAAATTGCTGATTTGCATAAACCGGGAGCATGATAAAGATCATTGAGCCGGCAATAAATGCGCCCGACATGCAGGCAACAAAACCCATGAAGACCCTATCTTTGAATACCTGCCGGTAACCTGAACTTTCAAGAGCGTTTAGGTGTGGAGCATGGCCTGCATCCTGATTTCGCAACGTTTCCCGGACGAAAAAAATCGTAAAAAGTCCGTACAGCAAGAAACTGGAGGCGGCGGTAAAAAAAGCAAAGTTGTAGGAAATTGAGATAAGAAACCCACCGCTGACCGGTCCCATGGCAACGCCTGCATTCTGGCAGATACGCACGATGGCATAGGCTTTCATCCTTTGTTCACCGGGAATTAGGTCGGCGATCATGGCATTGGCGCCAACCGGGTACAGGATGTTAAACCCTCCCCAAAGCCCTACCAGGGCGGCGTAATACAAGAGGCTGCCATCCCTGCTCATGAGGAGAAAATAGCCCACGCCTGCCAGCAGGCTTGCCACCATGACGTTTTTGCGTCCCATCCGGTCTGCGATGGTGCCAGCGATAAAGGAACAGAGAATTCCCATGGCGGAATTAAGGGTCATCAGGCCGCTTATAGTTGCCAGGGGTACATCCAAGCGGCGGGTCAGATACAGCATCAGGAATGGCCACACCATGGAAGCGCCAGTGGCAGCCAGGAAACTTCCTGAGACCAGCATCCAATATTGGCGTGGAAAAACCTTCGCAGACCGTAACACCCTGCCGACCATTCGTTAACTCCAGCAAACGATTTGGGGAATAGCACCTTACAGCCATTCAAGTGGCTGCCTCTGATGGCGGGTGGATTGTAACACAGCGCATGGCGGTTAATGATAAAATCCATTCGTTCAATTAATAAAAACGAGGTGATCCATGTCCGACCATATTTTGGTATCCGTTGCCTGGCCGTATGCCAATGCCGAGATTCATGTCGGCAATTTGACCGGGGCTTACCTACCAGCGGATATCTATGCACGTTACCATCGCCTGGTTGGGAACAAGGTGCTGATGGTCTCGGGATCCGATGCCCATGGAACACCAATTACCATCCGTGCGGATACGGAAAAGAAAACACCGCTGGAGGTTTACCAGCATTTCCACCATTCCTTTCTTAATTTATTCATCAAACTGGGAATCTCTTACGATCTCTTTACCAGCACCCATACCAGCAACCACTTTAACGTATCCCAGAAGGTATTCCTGGCTCTTCATCAGAACGGAAACCTTTACAAGAACAAGGAAATGCAATGGTATGCACCCAGTCAGCAGCGATTCCTTCCTGACCGGTATGTGGAAGGGACTTGCTATCTCTGCGGCTATGCGAGTGCACGCAGCGATCAGTGTGACCTGTGCGGCAATTTACTTGAACCGGAAAAACTGATCAACCCCCGCTCGCGGATTGACGGAACAACCCCTGAGTTGAGGGAAACCGAACATTATTATCTGGATCTGGCCAAACTGCAAAATGTGGTTGTGGAGTTCCTTGAAAAAAGAAAGGAACATCTGAGACCGAACGTTGTCCGCCAGTCACTTGGACAGATCTACGCGGAAGGTTTACACGGACGGCCGATCACGCGAGACCTGGATTGGGGTATCCCTGTTCCACTTGAAGGACTGGTTGGGAAGTGCCTGTATGTTTGGTTTGAAGCGGTTATTGGCTACCTCTCGGCGTCCATCGAATGGAGCCAGATCAACCCGAAAATGGAAAGTTGGAGAGCGTGGTGGGATGAGCCTACTGCCCGCGGGTATTACTTCATTGGCAAGGATAACATCCCCTTCCATGCGATCATATGGCCGGCACAACTGGCTGGCTGCGGCAAAGCCTTCGAAGAATTGATGGGTGTGCCTTCGCCAAAGCCATTGGTCTTGCCTTATGATGTGCCAGCCAACGAATTTATGAACCTGGAAGGCCAGAAGATTTCCGGCAGTCGCAACTGGGCGGTTTGGGGACATGATGTTCTTACCCGTTATGATCCGGACCCGATACGGTATTATCTGACGGTTAATATGCCGGAAGCGAAAGACACCGACTGGTCCTGGGAGGATTTTTACAAACGAAATAATGATGAACTGGTTGCCACCTGGGGGAACCTGGTCAACCGGGTTTTGGCTTTCGCCTGCAAGAATTGGGACAACAAGGTGCCCGAGCCCGGCGAACTTCAATCAGAAGACCAGGAACTTCTGGCATCCATGGAAAAGGGCTTCCAAACTGTTGGCGATGAGTTGAACGCAGTCCACCTTCGTGCGGCCCTGGCGGAGGCGATGCGGTTGGCCACAGAGGTGAACCGTTATCTTGATCAGGCTGCGCCATGGGCAACGGTCAAACAGGATAAGGGTTCTGCGGGAAGGGCAATTTTTGTGGCCATCCAGGCGATCAATTCCTTAAAAATCCTCCTGGCTCCCTTTCTGCCTTTTACTTCGGAGCGATTGCACCTGTTTTTAGGATACGACAAACCATTATTCGGGCAACAACACATCGAAGAGCAGACTGATGGATTGGGTACCCATGCCGTGTTAAAATATAATGGGTATGGGGCTGATGGCAGGTGGAGAGCTGAAGCCATAGAACCAGGGCGGTTATTATCTCCTCCTGAACCATTATTCCGCAAGTTGGATGCAAAGATCATAGAGGAAGAAAGAGCTCGGCTGGGTTCCTGATCGACCCATTTCAGGCACCTGTCAATCCTTTTTTATCCCCTCCTGTGGCCAAAACAGATTCCAGGGGATGTTGTTCTTCTTCAACATTTTTACAAGTGATGCTCTATTCAGGATGTGCCTGGGTGTTTTGTTTGTCGGCCCCTGCAGGGCTGATTTCCAAACCAGTTCTGCCACGGTGTATGCTGCATAGGGCTTCCCCAGGCGTGCAGCCTGCGTGGCACGATGATTTAGGAGCCTGCGGTCGTCCTTTAACCAATGTGTCAGGGTTTCAAGCGCAGTGATTGGGTCAAATACCAGGTCTCCAGCATCATTTTCAATCACGAATGCTGCATTTCCGGTTTCCTGGCCCGGGATTACATCCATTAACATCATGGGCAATCCGCAGGCAAGGGATTCTGTCACGATCAGGCCGCCAGCCTTACAGACGATGGCATTGGCCGCATGCATGAAGCGGGGCATTTGCTCGGTGTACTCATATATATGGGCAGGTATGTGCCACTCTGTATTCCGCATCTCGCGGTAGAAGTCCTCGTTCCTGCCACATACAACCACTACTTGCAGGGGGGCACCATAATGGTTGAAGACTCTTACCAGTTCTTCAAGGCCGCTGACCCGCCTGCTGCTCACGATTAATAATGTTGTAAGACCAACCTCCCATCCCAATGTGCGACGGATGTCGTCTTTGCTGCGACCCTCTCCAATAACATCGGGATTTACAGGAATTCCGGTGACCACCAGTTTTGCTGGGTCAATCCGGTTCCTAATCGCCAATCCCTGGACTAGTTCATTTGGTACCATCAGAGTGTGAACGTCACGATGGAACCAAATGCCATGGATGGTTTCCAGATCTGTAACAACCGTAAGCAGTGGGATTGACCTGTGTCGAATCTTGAATATGGCAGATAAGGGCGCCTGGTAGAGCGGATAGGTGCAGAGGATTGCATCCGGCTGGTATGTATTTACAATATCCGCCATGACTTCAAAAAGCAGAACCGTCATGATGGATTCCATGACGGCAACCGGGATGGGCGAATCAGTGGTCTGATAGCCAAAACGATAGAGATCGGGCATGGTTTGGATTATGCGATCGTAATCCGCCTGGCTTTCCCTGAGGAGAATTGGGGTTCGCGAGTCATCCAGGGGATTTACAATATTCACATCCACAAACCGGGAATATTTTTCTTCAAGAGCGATTTTCACTGCATTGGCTGCACTTCGATGTCCGTAACCTGCATCCGCGACAAGGATAAGGATGTGCTTGGTTGTATCCATGGGGTTCTCTTTATTTATGCTCATGGTTGTTCATCAAGCGTTTCAGGTATTCGGCCAAGAATGCCAGGGCTGCGTCCGCGGAGTGTTCCTTTATTTTCAGCCTGTTGCCATGAGAAAGGATTCTTCGAGCCTGGAAGGTGTATTGAGCACTCAAGCCAATCCAGACGAGTCCGACCGGTTTGTTCGGTCTTCCGCCGCCAGGGCCGGCAATGCCAGTCACTGACACCCCGACAATGGATTCAATCGGGATCCGGCTGGAGAACACTTTTTGTGCTCCGCTGGCCATTTCAAGGACAGTTTGCCGGCTGACAGCACCGAATTTTTCCAAAGTGGACCGCCTGACCCCCAGGAGATCTTCCTTTGCGAAATTGGAATAGGCAGTGATGCTTCCAAGGAAAAACTCGGATGACCCCGGGATATTGGTGATCCGATGGCTGATCAAACCGCCGGTGCACGATTCGGCAATAACCAGTTTCAGGTGCAGGTTGGCCAGAAGGGAGGCGGCTTCAGCTTCCGGGATTTCATCCACGTTTCACTCCGGGTGGAAAGAGATCAACATGATTATACCGCTGCCGGGAACACCCGCTTGTTGGGCTTCAAAGTGGAGCTGTCCCATACCCTGTTCAGTGGTTAATACCATGATAAAATGCATTATCCTAAGTGCAAAAAATTGACGATCGAGAGGAAGGTCGCGCGATGAGTTTTCGGGATCTATTCAAACCCAAGACGAATAAATTCCTTCAACTGCTCATTGAGCAGACGGATATCACAGTTAAAGGGCTTGAACAACTGAAGGTCTATCTGGAAAAAAGAGACCCATCAGTTGCCAAGCAGATCAGTCTGCTCGAAAAAGAAGCCGATGAGGTCAGGCGTGTTCTGATTGAAGAACTGATGCGGACATTTGTTACACCTTTGGATCGAGAGGATATCTTCAGCCTTTCCAGGGAGATTGATGACATACTGGATTATGCCAACACCACCGTTGATGAAATGGAGATCCTGGATGTCAGCCCGACCACCTACATGAGACGGATGGCCAGCTTGTTGTATGATGCATCCCGGGAACTCAATTTGGCGGTTCACCGGCTCAATGAAAAGCATTTCAAGGTGGCTTCAGACCATGTGCAAAGGGCCAAGGCGCTTGAGAACCGTGTTGAATCCGTGTACCGCGAAGCACTGGCTGATCTTTTCAGCAGCAAGAAGGAGGATATGAAACATATCCTGAAGATTCTGAAAGCCCGCGAGATTTATCGTCACCTCAGCAATGCGGCTGATCGTGAGGATGGGGCTGCCAACGTTATTGCTGACATTATCATGAAGGTTTCCTGAATCCATGCTGCCTACCGCTGCCATCATCCTCGTGGCATTGGCGCTGGTATTTAATTTGCTAACCGGGTTTACCGATTCCAGCAATATCGTTGCGACGATCATCTTTTCACGGGCACTGTCTCCGAGAAAAGCTCTGGTTCTGATAGCAATTGCTGAATTTTGCGGTCCTTTCATCTTCGGCGTTGCTGTAGCAAGGACCATTGGTGCAGGGATTGTTACGGCTTCTTCCATTTCGGTTTTTGTTGTTATTGCCTCGTTGGTGAGCGCAATTGCATGGAATATATTCACCTGGTTTTCCGGCATTCCAAGCAGTTCTTCACATGCCCTGATCGGTGGCCTGGTTGGCTCTGTGGCGGTGAGCGTTGGCCTTTCCAGCATTCATCCGCAGGGCATGGTCAAGGTGTTACTGGCTTTATTCATTTCACCCATATTGGGGCTGTTGACTGCCTACCTGATCACTTGGCTTGTTTTGCTATTGGCTGGCAATACCACCATAAAAATTAACTGGTTTTTTAAAAACATCCAAATTTTCACTGGAATGAGTCTGGCTCTTAGTTATGGAGCAAATGATGCCCAAAAAGCGATGGGGATTATTACGCTCGGGCTTGTCAGTGGTGGAATATTACAAGAATTTGAAGTCCCATTTTGGGTGATCCTCTCCTGCGCGATCCTCACTTCACTTGGCACATATTTTGGAGGGTGGAGGTTGATACGGACACTGGGAGGGAAATTTTTTAAAATACGCCCGGTTGACGGTTTTTGTACTCAGTTGACCTCTACAATTATCATTCTGGGCGCTGCACTTCTGGGGGGACCGGTCAGCACCACTCAGGTGGTGAGTTCGGCCATCCTGGGTGTAGGGGCGGCAGAAAGGATCAACAAGGTGCGCTGGGGGGTGGCAGGAAATATTGTGATGGCCTGGCTGTTTACCATCCCTTCAACTGCCATACTGTCAGCAATGATATATTATCTAATCACCTTGATTTTTTGATGCAGAAGTGGCAAGGCGGAAAAACCACCTTGCTTGACCTTCAAACTTCGTCATGTTATGATGCCGAAAAGGAAAAAGAATGTTAGAAGATCATCCGGTGCCCATGTCCGGTTCAGGGGAGGGATCCGGCGGCCAGGATTCACCAGGGGTAAAACCCCAAAGTGATACTCACCCATTTGGGTGGAATTTTATCTGGGAAGCTATTCAACGGCTGGGGTTGGGGGAAACCTTTATGCGTGTGGGAACGGGATTGGCCTCCATCGTCCTGATTTTGCTTGTTGTTTGGGTCATGGGTGGAACATATCTTTCTGCAACGAGAAACCCCGGGCCGAATTCAACTGTGGCGGAACCTTCTCCTGAAGAAAGTGGGGACGTTCCTCAACCGTATTTTGACATCCCGCTGGTCGGCGTTTACCCTCATGGAATTACCCGCCAGGTGGTGATGCATACCATCCTGCCGGCAAAACCCCGCAATGAGGTGGAAAAATACACCGTTGTTAAAGGTGATACGATCTTCGGCATCGCTGAAAAATTTAATCTAAAACCGGAAACCGTTTTGTGGAGCAATTATTATGTCTTGGCTGACAACCCCCACAACCTTAGCCCGGGGCAGGAATTGAATATCCTTCCGGTCAATGGGGTCTATTATGAATGGCATGCGGGTGATGGGTTGAATGGTGTTTCCGAATTCTTTGGGGTTGCACCGGAGGACATCATAAACTTCCAGGCAAACCATCTTTCCAGTGCAACCATCGGCGACTTGGGCAATCCTAACATCCCGCCGGGTACCTGGCTGATTGTCCCCAATGGAAGGCGTGATTTTATCAGTTGGAGCGCGCCCCGGATCACACGGCAGGATCCGGCTGTTGCACGGATTTTTGGCCCAGGCGCCTGCGGCGCGGTTTACGACGGGCCAGTTGGCACAGGAAGTTTCCTCTGGCCAACAGTTGAGCGATACCTTTCAGGGTTTGATTACTCTCCAGAGACCAATCATTACGGGATTGACATTGCTGGCCGCGAAGGGTATGCGATATTCGCAGCAGATGCAGGCGTCGTTGTTTACGCCGGTTGGAACGACTGGGGTTATGGGAACGTGATCGTGATCGATCATGGAAATGGCTGGCAGTCGCTGTATGCACATCTAAGCGCGTATAATGTTGAGTGTGGTTCCTATGTCTACCAGGGGTCAGTCATTGGGGCAATGGGCAGCACGGGAAGGTCGAGCGGAGCTCACCTGCATTTTGAACTTTACAGTGACCAATTCGGCAAGGTAAACCCACACAATTTCCTGCAATAAACAAATGGGTCTTGTGGACACAAAGAGCCCACCTGCTCGAACTGGTTGTAATTGGTCGAGGTTGGGGATGCCAGGAATTCCGCAAGTGAATTTGTGAAACAATATCCGAAAATTGTGGTATCTGCCAGTTATCTTCGCCCTCTTGATAAAATAGAACAAACGTGCTATTATCATTGAAAACTGAGGGCTCATGAAATGTATAACAGTCAAAAAGCCATGTTGGCCGGGATCCTCCTTGGCAGCCTCATTTTACTGGCAGGGATCAACTTTGCCTCCAATGGAACCCTATTTTTAGCCTTAAGATCGATGGGGGATGTTCCAAATACTGCAATTCATTCTTCATCTCAGTCAAACAAGAAGCACCAGGAAGGGAATTTACCCAGCCAGGAAGGCCTAGAGCCATTGGGGTCTTGCTTTTCTTTGTCCAAATTTCCTCCAGGGGTTCGCCAGTGGTGTAGCCTGATCGAAAGATCTGCTGCAAGAAATGGCATTGAACCAACGATCCTTGCGGCGGTTATCCTGCTGGAAAGTGCAGGAAATCCTCAGGCCATATCAACCAGCGGAGCAATTGGATTGATGCAGGTTATGCCACGGGATGGACCGGCATCCGGGTTTCAATGCATCAATGGGCCTTGTTTTGCTGATCGCCCCAGCAGCCAGGATCTGCTTGACCCTGCTTACAATGTTGAATTTGGGGCACAAATGTTGGGTGACCTGTATCACAGGTATGGGAACATTCGGGAGGCGCTTAAAACCTATGGCCCCATCGATGTTGGGTACAGGTATGCAGATATTGTGCTGCAGACGAATACGGATTTGCGATGATCTGAGGGGCTTATTTTTCCATGCTGATCACCTGGTGATCCCAACGGTGCCACCCATCCATAAAACGCTCCTGCAGAATGCGGTGACCCTCCCGCGGTGATTCCAGGCCGGCGAGCTCCATATCAGCATCGACCATGATTCTTACAAGGTTCTTAAAATCGATCTTCGGTGACCAGTTCAATTCCTTTTTCGCCCGACTGGGGTTGCACAACAAGTAATCCACCTCGGTGGGCCGGAAATAGCGGGGGTCGATGCGAACGTAATCACGCCAGTCCATCTTTAAGTATCCGAAGGCTTCTTCAAGGAAATCGCGCACAGTGTGGGCTTCTCCGGTTCCGATGACGTAGTCCATCGGGTTGTCCTGTTGCAGAATCAGCCACATGGCCTCAACGAACTCCGGGGCATACCCCCAATCGCGGTAGGCATCCAGATTGCCCAGGTATAGGTAGGACTGTTTTTTGGCAACGATGGCCGCAAGTGCGCGGGTGATTTTGCGGGTTACGAATGTTTCGCCGCGGCGTGGTGATTCGTGGTTGAAAAGGATGCCATTGCAGGCAAATAGATTATAACCTTCCCGATAATTCCGGGTCACCCAGTAGGCATAGACTTTGGCTGCAGCATATGGACTTCGGGGTTCAAATGCCGTATTCTCATCCTGTGGAGGTCTGGCGCTGCCGAACATCTCGCTGGAAGATGCCTGGTAGAAACGAGCATGGCTGCTGCTTCTGCGAATTGCATCCAAAATCCGGATGGTGCCTAGGCCGGTAACATCACCGGTATATTCGGGCATGTCAAAACTTACCCGCACATGGCTTTGTGCAGCCAGGTGATAAATCTCATCTGGCTGCACATTATAGATTACGTCCATCAATGTTTCGGGAACTGATACATCGCCATAATGCAGGTGAAGCCGGGAGATCTCTCCGTTATGCGGATCCCGGTACAGATGGTCGATCCGACGGGTATTGAAGGTGCTCGCCCGACGGATCATCCCGTGGACCTCATACCCTTTGGCGAGAAGCAGTTCTGCCAGGTATGAGCCATCCTGTCCTGTGATACCGGTGATCAATGCTGTCTTCAAATGATTCCTCCGTGGCCCGGCAAGTGCCAGGCATTTGATTGTTCTTTTGGCCACAAACGCGTAAATAAAATGATGCCTGAAAAAGTGCGGCCTAAGTATAACCACCGGAGATGTGGATGTCAATTCATTATACTCATTCAAGAGTGCTGCCGGTTTTGGTCAAATTAATTGCCATCAGGCAAACGAACTCTCAAAGAATCAAATCTGGTAAAATTTGCAGGATTGGAAAAGACCCATGTACAGAGGACGACGAAGCCTGACCTATTTTCGTTGGCTTTCATTATTTCTAATTTTCATTGCTGTTTTGCTTTTGGTATTCCAATTGGTTCGATACAGCCGTATCCGCACCGCTTTTCCCATCGCCATGGTAATTGCAGATGTGCCTGTCGGAGGGCTCAATCAGCAACAGGCGGCCGACCGCCTTGCACAGGTGTATGGTTTACCTGTTGAACTCCGCTATGAAGGGGCAAAAATCCAGGTAAAACCTTCCACCCTTGGCTTTCGGCTGGATCTAGAGAAAATGCTTACAGCAGCAGACCTTCAAAGGGTTAATCAACCTTTTTGGGGAGCCTTTTGGGATTACCTTTGGAATCGGCTGCCTGTTCCGGCCGGTGTTCCTTTGAGCGCGAGCATTAATTATGAAACATTAAGATCCTACTTGCAGGATGAAATCGCTGCCCGGTATGACAAACCCTCCTCTCCGGCGATGCCCGTGCCCGGTACAGTGAATTTTTCCGGAGGCGATTATGGCACCTCTCTGGACATTGACAGGGCAGTTGTGCTGGTGGATGGTGCTCTTCGTTCAACCAATGCAAGGGCGGTGAATCTGACGTTCCAAAAAGTAGCCCCCAGCCGTCCTTCACTAAAAAACCTGCAGATACTTTTACAACAAACCATTGAACTGGCTGGTTTTGATGGGCTTGTTGAGATCTTTCTCCTTGACCTGCAAACACGCCAGGAATTGAGTTTTGCATATCAGAACGGTGAGAACCTGCCCTCCGGAATCGCTTTCACGGCCGCCAGCACAATGAAGATACCCATCATGGTTTCTGTTTTTAAACGAACGTCAGAGCCTACACCGGAAGGCATCCAGCAGATGCTTGAATTGATGATCGAACGATCGGAAAACGATCCGGCTGACAGGATGATGGAAACTGTGATGGACAAGAATTTGGGGCCTTTGCAGGTAACTGATGACCTGCAGGCAATGGGATTTCAGAATACTTTTCTGGCAGGTTATTTTTACCCGGGGGCTCCGCTTCTAAGGCGGTATGTCACTCCGGCAAATTCCCGCACTGATATTAACACCCAACCGGATGCCTACAACCAGACAACACCGCAGGAAATCGCAATGCTGTTGGATGATATTCAACTCTGTGCAGATTCCGGTGGCGGGACGATGACGGCAGTTTTTCCCGGAGAGGTAACACAGAAGGAATGCCAGACCATGATTGACCTGCTGTCGAAAAACCGGATCGGCGTTCTTGCCCAGGCTGGACTTCCTGAAGGTACCAAGTTCGCGCACAAACACGGGTGGATACTGGATTATGATGGTTTGATCCACAACATGAGCGATGTTGGCATCGCTTATACTCCGGGCGGCAATTATGTTCTTGCGCTGTATCTTTATCACCCTGTGCAGGTTGTCTTCGATCCAGCCAACAAATTATCGGCGGACCTTTCAAGGGCGATATATAATTATTTCAACCTGTCGGAATAAACCGGGATTCGGCCCAGGCCCATCGACGATCAAAAAGCAATATTCGAAGCGGGAAAACAAATAACCATTGTGTTTGACAACTCGTGTTCCTGGAGATCTTAATCCCTCCTAATAGAACCAGGAGACTGCTCTATGGACCATTGTTACCAAGGAACGGTTTTACATGTTGACCTGTCCAAGGGAGATGTGACATATGAACACCCGTCTGAGATCATCTACAGGACCTACGGAGGCGGTAGTGCAATGGGGATGGTGTATATCCTAAAAAACATCCCTGCTAAGATTGATGCATTCTCTCCACGAAACACCCTGACCATGTTTGTAGGATTGCCGACCGGGCTGCCGATCTCGGGGCAATCACGATTGTGCGTAAATGCAATATCACCATTAACTGGAGGGATCGGTGACAGCCAGAGCGGCGGGTTCTTTCCCGCGGCTCTCAAACAGGCAGGATTCGATGGCATCGTAATCCATGGGAAGTCCAGCAAGCCGGTTTACCTCTTCCTTGACCGCGGGAAGGCAGAACTTCGATCTGCTGAGCACCTTTGGGGGAAAACTACCGCAGAGGTGGATGACCTTCTGGCAAAGGACCTTGAAGGAAAAATTGAAATATTGCAAACGGGAATTGCAGGAGAAAAGTTGTCGCGCCTGGCTTCCATCATGAACATGCACACCCGCGCGAACGGCCGTACCGGTCTGGGGGCGGTAATGGGGTCAAAAAATCTTAAGGCTGTGGTTGTGCGGGGAAAGCTACCCTTGGCAGCTGCTGATCCACAGACCCTGTCAAGAATCAATCGTGAAGGTGTGAAAAGTATTCCTGCTTCCTTGGACGTTAACGGCCTAGGGAAGAACGGAACAGCGGATGTGGTGGTTTTTCAAAACTCAATAGGCTCCCTGCCGACACGGAATTACAACGAGGGTACTTACGAGGGTTTTGAGGAAATAACCGGTGACCGGATGACCGAGACCATTCTGGTGGGAAGGGATACCTGTTTTGCCTGTGCGGTGCGCTGTAAAAGGGTTGTTGAAACAGAGTTCCGTGGAGAGAAGGTGCTGCCCACTTATGGAGGCCCTGAATATGAGACCCTGGCTACATTTGGGAGTTATTGTGGCATTTCAGATTTAAGTGCCATTGCACTGGCAAATCATTTGTGCAATATGTACGGATTAGATACCATTGGCGCTGGAGCGACCCTTTCTTTCGCCATGGAATGCTTCCAAAATGGCCTAATAACCCTGGAGGATACTGGAGGAATTGAGCTGACTTTTGGAAACGCAACAGCGGCCATTGCAATGTTGAAGAAGATCGCTTTTCGGGAAGGGTTGGGGAACCTTTTGGCAGAGGGGTCTGCAAAGGCAGCTGAAAGGATCGGTAAAAATGCTACGGATTACCTGACAACTGTAAAAAATGCGGAATCACCTGCCCATATGCCACAGGCAAAGAAATCATTGGGACTGATTTATGCAGTCAACCCATTTGGAGCTGACCACCAATCATCGGAACATGACCCCATGTATGAAGAGGGGGCCAGTGAACTTGCCCTTCAACGACTGGCGTTATTGGGGCTTAATAAGCCACAGCCTGAAGGATCCATGAATGAAGAAAAGGTGAGGTTTGCATACCTTACCCAGGTCTTTTATTCCGCTCTGGACAGTTATTGTCTTTGCCAGTTCGTGTGGGGGCCGGCCTGGACTCTTTATGGGCCAGGAGAAATGGTGGAAATGTTAAAGGCAGCAACCGGTTGGGATGTTACACTGGAGGAAGTCATGAAAGTGGGAGAGCGCCGCCTGAACATGATGAGGATGATCAATGCCAGGATGGGCCTCACCAGGCGAATGGATACTCTCCCTGCCAAATTTTTTAAACCCCTGCAAGGAGAAGGGCCCACATCCGGGGTTTCATTAGATGAAAAAGAAATGGAAATGATTAAGGATACTTATTACCGTATGGCGGGTTGGGACCTTGAGGACGGAAATCCCGGCAAGGAAAAACTTACCAGCCTTGGTTTGGCTTGGGCGGCAAATTAAAGCCACCTTGCATTACCTGAATGAATCATTGGGCATCGTTGTAATGATCCACATTAATGTGATCTTGTACTCGATACTGCGGGAACAACTCCCGGCTGATGCTCATGGGCGTACGACACTGGAACTGCCGGATGGGAGCAACATAGCCACGGTTTCCAAGTGCCTGGGGCTTGGCGGTCAGTTTGTATGTTCGGTTAATGGTGTCATCCAACATGATAATAACCATTCCCTCCAGGATGGTGACCTGTTGCGTTTTTTTCATTCCGCTGCCGGTGGATGAATTAACGTTATAATCGGTTGACCGGTTTTTTTCAGAGGAGGCATGCATGGTTCTCCACGTGAGATACTTTTCTTTGGTTTTCCTGGTTGTGTTCTCAATCTCCCTGGCTGGATGCGGATCTGCAGGGGGGATGGCAACCGGTGACCCCAGCCTTATCTACACCCAGGCAGCCGAGACCGTTTCGGCCCAGTTAACAATTGCAGCTGCCAGCCAGCCCAGCGAAACACCGCCACCTCCAGAGCCAACATCAACCAATACTCCCGAGCCTTCACCAACCAGTTTATTCAATACTGCCACCCAAACTGACGGTCTTATAACCCCCTTGCCCGGTTCCCCGACAGGTGCACCAGGGTTGTTCACCCCCGGGGCCGGTTTGCCTACCGCACAGATGACAAGGTCGGAAACAGCCATTATCCCTCCAGGACCCACTTCCACCAAACCTGTTCAGAAAATGGGCGACAGTGCCACCTTTGGAAGCCAGACCCCGGTGGATGGCCAGACATTCGCCCCTGAACAATCCTTTATGCTGGCTTTTAGTTTTGTCAATACCGGAACGACCACCTGGGACCAAGGTTACCGCCTTAACTGGTTCGATGGACCACAATTGGGAGGTGTAAGTTCGGTTCCGCTGGAGGTGATTGTTCCGCCCGGTTCAAAGGGAGAATTCGACATCTGGGCAACCGTGCCGGCAGCCCCTGGTTCCTATATTTCCCGCTGGAAAATGGTAAACCCCTCAGGCGCGTTCATGGCAGAGGTGTATTTCCAATTCAAGGTCGGTTTTTAATGACCTCAACTGAATCAACTCCATCAATGCATCATCAATCCTGGCTCGATCAACCGTTGAAAAAATTTGTTCCCAACTTGACGATTGAAACTTGTATCATCGTAATAATCTTGGTGCTGGCTGTTGTCAGCCGTTTTTATAATGTCGGCCTGAGAGTCATGAGCCATGATGAGGTCAACCATGTTGTGCCTTCATTCGACCTGTACCAGGGCCGGGGTTATCGCCATGACCCGGTTACACACGGGCCATTACAATTTCACCTGATCGCCCTGTCTTTTTTTCTTCTGGGTGACAGCGATTTTTCTGCACGGGTTCCGGCAGCGGTATTCAGTATCGCTGCTGTTGCATTCGTTCTTTTTGGTTTTCGGCGCTACCTCGGAAGATTGGGAGCAACCCTGGCGGGTCTTTTGTTTCTAATATCCCCGTTTATGCTTTATTATGGAAGATATACGAGAAATGAAGGCATCATCGAGCTTTTGGGGGTGATGACAATTTATGCTGTTCTTCGATATTTGGAATTGGGGGATCGCCCATCCCTCTATTTACTAACCCTCTCCCTGGTGCTTCATTTCACGGCAAAAGAAACAGCATATATTTATTCTGCCCAACTTTTATTGTTTCTCGGGATCTATTTTTTGGTCAGGATCAGCCGGAAAGAATGGACTGGTCAGATACAACGACGACTTTTTATATTCACCTTGCTGGGGGCTTTCCTTTTCTTGTTGGCGGCTTTGGGTCTGGCAATCTGGAATTCGTCAGAAAAACCCATGGCCGATTCAATCCCCTTAGCCCAATCCACAGAAACAACAACATCTTTCCTAGCGGGCTCAATTGATATGTACCAGGTCACCCAAGGGATTTTTCTTTCCCTGGCTTTACTGTCAGCAGTTATTGGAATAATCACCCTGATCCGGAATCTTGGCTGGAGCGAAATCCGCTCCGAGCGCAGTTTTGACCTGTTGTTGCTTGTTGGCAGCCTGATATTGCCTCAGTTGAGCGCCTTTCCAGTCAAACTTGTGGGATGGGATCCGCTGGATTACAGCACCACAGGGGCGACCCACACCGCCATTTTCGTTGTCACCTTGTTTGTTGTTTCCATTCTGTTGGGTTTATGGTGGAAACCCATGGTGTGGCTGGCGAACGCAGCAATTTTTTATTCAATATTTATCGTTTTGTATACTACATTTTTTACAAACGGGCTGGGTTTCTTCACCGGCCTGGTTGGCTCATTGGGATATTGGCTTTCGCAACAGGGCGTGCAACGTGGGAGCCAGCCATGGTACTACTTTGTGCTTGTCCAAATGCCGGTTTATGAATTCCTGGGAATTTTCGGTACAATCCTGGCCTTCTATTATGGGTTCAGAAAAAGATTGTTCTCTTCATTCCCCGGATTCCAATTAATCCGGGAGGGCATGGCCGAAGAAAATCTCCAATTTGGTGAATTTGCCTCACATGGGTCGGCCACCCGCCTGCCAATTCTCTCCCTCTTAATTTTTTGGTCCGCAACCAGCCTGGTGGCATATTCCCTGGCCGGTGAAAAGATGCCCTGGTTGACCGTACATATCGCCTGGCCATTTCTTTTATCGGCAGCCTGGGGACTTGCCTGCCTGGTTGAGGTATCCCCCTGGCGAAAGATCATGGGCAATAAAACCTTAATTGGTATTGCCCTGATCCCTGTCTTTCTATTATCACTGGCAGCAGTGACCGGGAGTTTGTTGGGAGATCAACCCCCCTTTCAGGGGAAAACGCTCGAACAACTGCAGACGACCAGCACATTCCTCCTGTCAGTAATGGTGATGATCGGAAGCGGGGCAGGCATGGTTTATTTGTTACGCAACTGGACGGGGAATGAAATAGCCAGGCTTTGTGCCGTGTTCTTTTTCACCATCATGGCGATGTTGACTGCCAGAAGCGCCTACAGGGCTGCATTCATAAATTATGATTATGCGACCGAATATCTCGTTTATGCTCACGCAGCACCTGGCCCCAAACTGGTGATGAATGAGGTTGAGGATATTTCCCGGCGCCTGACAGGGGGGACTGACATTCAGGTTGCATATGATAATGATTGCCTTTATCCTTACTGGTGGTACCTGAGAAATTACCCCAATCACCGCTGGTATACTGACAAGCCGACCCGTGACCTTTCCGAATTTCCCTTGATCATTGCAGGGGATGCAACAATGGGCAGGATGGAGCCCATCGTCAAGGACAAGTTCGTTTCTTTTGATTATGTTCGGCTGTGGTGGCCAAATCAAAGTTATTTTAATTTGACCTGGGAGCGGATAACCAAAGCATTAATGGACTCGCGAATGCGTTCGGCGCTTTTTCAGGTCTGGCTGAACAGGAATTACAGGCTGCTTTCAGAAATCACCGGAGATAACACCTATAAAGTGGAAACCTGGCAACCAAGCAGCCAAATGCGTTTCTATATCCGCAAGGATATCGCTGCTAAGATCTGGAATTATGGAATATTGCCGGAACCGGTGTCTGAGTCAATGGAAACAGATCCTTACGAAGGCAAGATTCTCTCCTTGCCTGCGGATCTGCGAGTAGGCAGGAACGGTAGCGGGGAAGGCCAGTTCAACGCTCCGCGTGATCTTGCCTTTGGGCCGGATGGCACATTATATGTTGCCGATTCCCGCAATCACCGAATACAACATTTCTCAGCATCCGGAGAGTTCCTGGGGACGTGGGGCACATTTGCTGATGTAAATTCCGGGGCTGCACCTGGCGGCACCTTCAATGAACCTTGGGGCATTGCGGTTGGAGGTGATGGCTCGGTGTTCGTGGCAGATACCTGGAACCATAGGGTTCAGAAATTTTCTTCTGATGGAAATTTCATTAAGATGTGGGGTTACTTTGGCCAGGGAGAAAACCCGGATGCATTTTGGGGGCCGAGGGATGTTGAAATCAATCTGCAGGGACAGGTCCTGGTTTCTGATACCGGTAATAAACGGGTTGTGATATTTAACCCGGATGGGAAATATATTGGACAGTTTGGCGGCGCCGGGATGGAAGCAGGCAAATTTGATGAGCCTGTTGGGCTGGCGGCAGCAGCGAACGGCGACATTTACGTTGCAGACACTTGGAACCAACGCATCCAGGTCTTTTCATATAACACGGGTTCAGCCAATTACCTTCCAAGCCGGGAATGGGACATTTATGGCTGGTTTGGGCAATCTCTTGAAAATAAACCTTACCTGACCTGGATGAGGAATGACCACATTCTCTCCACAGACCCGGAAGGGTACAGGATCCTGGAGTTCGCCTCCGACGGAACTTTTATTCGCGGATACACAGACTGGGCGGGGGAATCGGATATTGGCAGCCTGACCTCGGGGATTACGGTGGACGATGATGGTTTTATCTGGTTCACCGATGCCGGTAACAACACTATTCTTCGGTTAGCCCTGCCATCTCAATAAGAAACAAGGAAAAAAGCGAGGTGAGATTCCCAATCCACCTCGCTTTTTTTAGTCCCGTTTTCGCTTTTCTCCTTTTAAGAGTTTGGATAGAACCAGGCTGACCAGGCTGACAATCATCGCGCCTAGAAATGCAGGCCAAAAACCGTTCACGCTGAACCCAAAACCAAAATGGCTGCCAATCCATCCTGCCAGGTAGAAGAGAAGAGTGTTGATCAATAAGGTCCCCAGACCCAATGTGAGCACCAGGAAAGGGCAGCCGACGACAACCAAAATGGGTCGGAGGATGGCATTAATCAAACCAAAGACGAGCGCCAAACCCAGGATCCCCAGCCAATCCTTACTTTGTGATTGGATTCCATGCCCTGACATCAACGCCAGGGCAACATACAGGGCAACTGCGTTAATGGCCAACCGTAAAAAGAATCGCTTCATAATGATCAGGCTTTTGCATCCTTCCAATTCCGTTCTTGATTGTATATACGAGATGGTTGGAAACTGGTTGCCCGATCGGTCTATCGGAACTTCATTTCCATCCAGATCAATGTGTTTACCGGGAAAAACCCGGCCGCATGAAATGAGGTGGACAATTGCCCCTCAGGGTAATTGACATGGATCGGCCGTGAGTTTTGAGAAGACCAGCAAACCGTGTAAAGAAGAGCCTCGGCAATTTTGGGGTCCACATGCGGTGGAAACGCCAGCCATAATACATCTGCGTAACGGGAGGCGCCTTCCCAAGAGGCGAAACCCACCGGTTCGCTGCCGGAAAATACCGTCCAATGGCGGTAACTCTCATACTGGAATGAATTGATTATTTTATTCCAGATGGAAGGCTCCAGTTTTCGCGGATTAAATGGCAACTGCCAGGCAACTTCAGGCGGATATGTGGTTTGCAGCCATTCCAGTTGGAGTGGCCAATCCTGCTGTCGTTGTTTGTTTACAACCCGGATCCCTTGAGGTATGGGCTTTTCCATGATGCTGTCCCGGCTGCTTTCCCAGGTTGTTCTGATCACCCGTTCAACCATGCCAAGGCTTTCGTACAAGTGAATGGCTATTGGATTATCCGCGCGCACCTGAAGCCATGCAGCATCCGCTCCGCAATCCCTGATATGTTGTATCCCTTTTTCTGTCAAGGCCCGGCCAATCCCTTTATTGCGATGGTTTGGATGGACTGCAACATTCGCTATCAGGTAGCGCCAGATGCCGTGGGCGTGGGAAGGGATCAGTGTGAGATTCCCAACGACCTGGTTTGCCTCCTCCCATACATACCCGTAGATAGGGTAAGTGACCAGTTCATTACAACCTTTTATGGTACGGATTTCGAAAGGGAAACCGGCTGCCCTGCGGATCTGGCGGAGGTAGGCTTTCCCATCCAAATCCATGTGTTCTCCAAAGCAAAGCTCGATCAGGTCGGCAACTGGAAGCAAATCCCGATGGATATTGATCTTGCGCAGTTCAGGGGTGGGTACAATTTGAAATGCTGCCATTAGGTTATTTTACATCCGGAAGAATGGCAATCGCAATTAATTAGACAAATTGGAATTAATACCGAAGATTTTCCCCTTTCCAAGGAAATGGACTTTGACCATTTATTATGGTTCGCCTGTAATTGTGGAATATTATTCTTTGGGTCACCAGGCCATTTCTTATAGAGTTCATATACAGTTATCTTGGTGCTTTAAGAAATGGAATGCTATAATCCTTGCAAGCCATTCTAAAGGTTGAAAATAAAAGGACGGTTCCTTATGATGCGTTTTGACCGATTTACAGAAAGGGCCCAGGAAGCTGCACAGCGGGCTGCAGAGATCATTCAACGGTACGGACATAACCAGATTGATACCGAACATATCCTTCTGGCCTTGATCGAACAACCACAGGGAGTGATCCCACAGATTCTGGAGACATTAAAGGTCGACCCAATTGCAATTTCGGAACGTTTGGATTACATACTCAGAACAAGCCCAAAAGCCAGCATTTTCGGCGGTGGCGCCGGCCAGATTTTTATAACACCGCGAGTAAAAAGAATCATCGATTTGGCAAACGAAGAGGCCAGCCGGTTGAAGGATGACTACATATCAACCGAACACATTTTCCTTGCGATATTGAGTGAAAAGAATACACCTGCCGCCCGATTGCTGGAGGGTGCTGGTCTGACGAGAGAGCGGGTGTATGATGCCGTGGTACAAATGAGGGGAGGACAAAGAGTTACCGATCCCCAGGCGGAAACCCGGTTTCGAACCCTGGAGAAATATTCCCGGGACCTCACCCAACAGTCGCGGGAGGGCAAACTTGATCCAGTAATTGGCCGGGATACCGAGATCAGCCGGGTGATGCAGATCCTTTCGCGGCGGACGAAAAACAACCCTGTGCTGATCGGAGAGGCTGGGGTAGGGAAAACAGCCATTGTTGAAGGCCTTGCCCAGAAGATTGCCGCCAATGACGTTCCGGAGATTCTTTCGGGGAAGAAGGTCATTGCCCTTGATTTGGGCGCGATGATCGCCGGGTCCAGATTTCGGGGGGAGTTTGAAGAGCGGCTGAAAGCCGCGATCGAAGAGGTGCAACGTTCGGCCGGGGAAATCATCTTATTTGTCGATGAACTGCATACGGTGGTAGGCGCCGGTGCTGCACAAGGTGCCATGGATGCATCCAATATGCTAAAACCGGCCCTGGCCAGGGGAGAACTGCAATGTGTAGGTGCAACTACACTTGACGAATACCATAAGTTTATTGAGAAAGATTCAGCGCTTGAACGTAGGTTTGCGCCCGTGTATGTTGAGGAGCCAAGTGTTGAAAATACGATCAAAATGCTGAATGGTTTACGAGACCGCTATGAAGCACATCACAAAGTGCGTTTCTCGGATGAAGCAATCGTGGCAGCCGCCCGATTGTCGTCAAGGTACGTAACAGACAGGCATCTGCCGGACAAGGCGATCGATTTATTGGATGAGGCCGCAGCAAAACTGCGCGTAGCCTTATATTCTCTGCCTGACGATCTCAAACAGATGAAAAGCGAGATCGATCGGTTAAAGGCCGAAGAAGAACAGGCGGGGGTGGAAAGGGATTATGAGCGGGCTGCCAGGATGAAAGCGGAACGGTTACGTACGGAAGAGGAGTTCAACAACCGGCGTGATAAATGGGAAGACGAACACAAACTGGACGAGGTGGTCGATGTGGATGATATCGCCTCGGTTGTGCACCAGTGGACGGGCATCCCGGTGACACAAATGATGGAAACAGAAGCCCAGCGGTTGCTAAAAATGGAAGAACGCCTGCATGAGCACATAATTGGGCAGGATGAAGCGGTCCAGGCCATCTCAGACGCCATTCGTAGAGCCAGGTCCGGATTAAAAGATCCACGCCGCCCAACCGGTTCATTCATTTTCATTGGCCCATCGGGGGTGGGGAAAACCGAACTTGCAAAGGCTCTGGCGGAGTTCCTCTTCGATGATGAAGATGCACTGGTGCGCCTGGATATGAGTGAATATCGTGAGCAGCATACCGCCTCGCGCTTGTTTGGAGCACCGCCAGGATACGTTGGGTATGAAGAAGGCGGGCAGTTAACCGAAGCCGTCAGAAGGCGGCCATACCGTGTCATTCTTTTCGATGAGATAGAAAAGGCGCATCCCGAGGTGTGGAATTCACTTCTTCAAATTCTGGACGATGGCCGGTTGACGGATGGGCAGGGAAGGGTGGTGGATTTTCGCAACACTGTCTTGATCATGACGAGCAACCTGGGCACTGAATTTGTGAAAAAAGGAGGTACGCTGGGATTCCTTCAGTCTACTGGAACTGATGAGGATCGCGAAGCACAAGACAAGATCGACAAAGCCCTTAAGAGCACGTTCAGACCGGAGTTCCTTAATCGGATAGATGAAATCATCATCTTTTCACCTTTGACCAAAGAACAAATGCTGAAGATTGTCGATTTGCAAATGAAAGAGGTACAGGATCGTTTATCCGAACATGGTTTGAAGGTACATTTAAGTGAAGCAGCACGTCAATGGATGGCTGAGGAAGGTTATGATTCCACTTTCGGTGCCAGGCCATTGAGAAGGGCTTTGCAAAAATTTGTCGAGAGCCCGTTGTCTGTCAGCCTGCTTTCCGGGGAATTCGTTGACGGTGATACAGTAGTTGTGGATGTGGATGATAACAAAAAGATCATATTTGCCAAGGAAGAAAAGAAGGCGGGAAAAGGAGGATAACCTCTCCCTGGGGCATCGCTTCGGCCTTTGGGGCAATTCGCTGCAAAAACCCGCCAATGGATAACCGCGAAAACCAGCCTCTTGGTAAAAAAGGTTATATTCAATCATGGTCATACCACCTGAGGATCTAACGGACTTCCTGGGAAGGATCTACCCCTTTCACAAGAAGGATGCAACGCTTTTCCAATCGATCATACCTAATGTTAAGGTTAGGCAGATAAAAGGAGGGGAAAACGTATTCCGGGCGGGTGAGGTTGCTCAAACATTCCTGTTGATTTACCAGGGTGAGATTCGGATATCACAGCCTGTGGATGATAATTCCACAAACCCGATAGTATTAAAGAAGGGCGACTGGTTCGGTTATGAGGCCCTTGAGACTGGAACCACTTATTTTGGGAATGCCTGGGCAGGTGAGGGTGGCGTTGTTCTTATTTGCTTTCCAAAACAACTCATTGAGAGCCTAATTCTCGAATACGCCTGGTTTCAACAAGCCATTTCCCTGATGATTGCCAGTTATCATCTGGCTGGCAGGGTCCGGTTGAAGTGGCTTAGCGAAGGGGAAATATTGTATTTCATAGCCCGGCAACATCCGTGGTATCTAATATCAAGTTTGGCTGCTCCTCTGATCACTGGGTTGGTCATGACACTTGTCCTGACCGGGATCAATTTGCTGATATCCATCGATCAAACCTTGGTTCTTTTCCTTTTTTCTGTCTTGCTCTTGTGTATTTGTGCATGGCTGGGGTGGAATGTGGTGGATTGGGCAAATGATTATGTCATTATTACGGACCGAAAGGTGGTCTATCAAAGAAAAGTTGTAATGTTGTACGACAGCCGACAGGAAGTGCCTTTGAACATGATCCTTGCTGTAAATGTCGAAACGGATCAATGGGGCAGGATGCTTGGGTATGGGAATGTAATCGTTCGAACATATACGGGCATGATTGAACTCCCCCGATTGAAACATCCCCAAGAGGTGGCTGCAATGGTCGAAGCCCAGGGGTACCGGGCTTCCAAGCAGCGGAGTGAGATTGAAAAACAGAATATTCAGTCCATCCTTCGCAAACGTTATAAGATGGATGATGGCAATCAAGAAGAGGCGAAGGAAGAAGTGTCCCATTATATTCAACCCGGAAGCATTCAGGTATTGTTGAACAATCTTTTCAGAATGCGGTTCGAGCGAGGGGATACCATTGTCTATCGAACGCATTGGTCGATCCTGTTGGCGAGGTTGTTATTACCCTCTTTGTTGTTACTAGCTCTCGTTACTGTCTGGTTGACAAGAGCAGCGGGAATTATTCAATTATGGAGAATAGGTTCGTTTACCGTCATCGGCGCGATGATGGGTGCCGTGCTGGCTGGATGGTGGCTGTACCAATATGTTGACTGGCGGAATGATATTTACGTCATCAGTGGCGACAGGATTATCGACATCAACAAAAAACCGCTCGGAAAAGAAGAGACGAAGTCCGCTCTGATTAAAAATATTCAAAGTATCGAATTCAACCAAAAGTGGCTGACAGCTTTATTGTTCAACTATGGAACAGTAAGCATCAGGGTTGGAGATATTTTGTTTACCTTTGATGATGTCTACGACCCTTCCGAGGTCCAAAGGGAACTGGCCAACCGCATCGCTGAACGAGAATATTTGGATTATCAAGCGGAGCTTGAAGGTCAATACGAACGCATGGCCGATTTCATGGAAGCCTACCAAGGCCTGATGGATGAACGAGTCAAACAACCAGCCGGCGAAACAACCGAACAAAAATCAGGGCAGGATGCCACCAAACTCCAGTAAAATAGGTTTTCTGTCCGATCAATTTTAAGGAGTTATTATGGCAAAACGTGAGATTGTCACTTTGCCGGACCCGATTCTGAGGCGTAAGGCGCACAAAATTACCAAATTTGACAAGGACTTTCAGGAACTCGTCACGGAAATGGTGAATGCAATGAGGGAGGCTCCAGGTGTTGGCCTGGCAGCTCCACAGGTCGGTGTCGGGAGTCGCCTTATCGTTGTTGAATTTGGCGACGAAGAAGATGAGCAAAAGCCGAAAAAACTATATATTGTTGCCAACCCGGAAATCATTGAAAAAACCGGCACCCCGGTTATGGGTATAGAAGGGTGCCTGTCTGTTCCTGGATTGGTTGGAGAAGTAGAACGTTACCCGAACATTGTGGTTAAGGGGTTGAATCGGTATGGCAAACCAACCCGGATAAAAGCCAGGGGATGGCTGGCGCGTATTTTTCAGCATGAGATCGACCATGTGGAGGGCATTGTGTTTACGGACATCGCAACACGGGTTTGGCAACCCAGTGAAGAAGAAGCCCGTTTCATCGTCGATTGAGCCATAAATGCGCCTGCTTCACCTCTCCCTCACAGATTATCGACTTTTTAACCGTTTGGATATTGACATTCCACGCCCCGCAATCCTGCTTGTGGGAGACAATGCCCAAGGGAAAACCAGCCTGTTGGAGGCGATATTTTTCCTGGCGACTTATTCCTCCTACCAGGCTTCGCACGACAGGCAATTGATCAATTTTTCGGCGGCAGAAAAGGCATTATCCGTGGCCCGCCTGGTTGCCGAGTATGAAACCTCCGGGAAGAATCAGCGGATGGAGGTTCGCATCATCCAAGAGGCGAATGGTAATGGAACCAGGGTACGAAAGGAAATCCTGATTGGCGGAGTCAAACGAAAAGTCCATGAGGCGCTGGGAGAATTTAATGCAGTTATTTTCCTTCCGCAGATGATGAGTCTGATCAGTGGGAGCCCTGATGAGCGGCGCCGCTACCTTAACCTTGCCATCGTACAAGCACTGCCGGGATTTGGGTTGGCATTGACAGAGTACAATCAAGCCTTGGCACAACGAAATGCATTATTGAAAAACCTTGCCGAGCGGAATGGTGATCCCACTCAACTGGATTTTTGGGATGAGATCCTGGCAAGAAAAGGGGCTTCCATCATTCGTGCCCGGTCAATGGCGGTGGAAAGCCTTGAATTGCTTGCAGCGCAATACCATAAACGGCTCAGCCATGAGCAAGAAGTCCTGCGCATGGTTTATAAACCTTCTCACGACCCCCTTTATCAACCTGGCGACCAGATAACGCTGCCGATCGATGTTTCTCCCCTGAGGAGCGCGATCACAGAAGACAGGCTGTTCACGGGCTTCCTTCAACGGTTGATGACAACCCGGAATGAGGATATCTTCCGGGGTGTAACAACCATTGGCCCACATCGGGACGAGGTGCGTTTCCTGGTGAATGGAATTGACCTGGGTGATTATGGATCACGGGGTCAGGTTCGCTCGGCGATCTTATCGTTAAAACTGGCCGAAGTCGCCTGGCTGAGGGATAAAACCGGACAGTGGCCGGTTTTGCTGTTGGATGAAATCCTGGCTGAACTGGATCATCAAAGGCGTGAGGACCTGCTCGCGGTGTTGGAAAACAGCGATCAGGTTTTTATGACCACAACGGATTTAAACGCCTTTTCGAAATCATTCGTTGAAAAAAACCATGTTTGGACAATACACAACGGTTTGGTATCAGTGCAAGGAAAGCCGGTGCGCGTTGAATGATTAAAGGGGGGTTTTGGCAGGAATTCCTGCCCGGCGGGGGTAACGGGGAGGGGTTGCTGCCACCTTGTCGAGGACAACCAGGTATCTTTCCTCGGCAATTCCAGGTAAACAAACCTCTTTTATAGAACGGATTTGGCCACCCAGCATGCGGATGCCTGTTTCCGCCTGTTGCGTCTCGGCGGGTCCACTGGTGCCTTTTTGGGCAATTGCCATTCCGCCAACCCGAACCAGCGGCAGGAGGTATTCAACCAATACTGGAAGGTTGGCAACAGCCCTGGCCAGGGCACAATCATACTGTTCCCGATGGCTGGAGGATTGGCCGACATCCTCCGCTCGAGATTGAATGACATCCACTTGCTCGAGGGCAAGTTCCTGCACGATATGGCGGCAGAAATCCGCTTTCTTCCCCACGGAATCCACTAGGACAAGGCGGATATGGGGAAGGACTATCTTGATCGGCAGGCCGGGAAATCCAGCTCCGGTCCCAATATCGATCAATCGGCCTGGTTGGGAATCGCGAAATGCCAGCAGGCAACTTAATGAATCCAGAAAATGCCTGGTTCGGATTCCTTCGGCATCCCGAATGGCTGTCAGGTTGAACCTGGTGTTCCAGGATAGTAATTCTTCTTCGTATCTCTTAAGATCGGAAACCTGGCGTTTGCTCAGGTGCAGCCCCAGAATTACTTTTGCATCCTGGATGAATTTATCCATGGATAAAATTATACCTTTCTTCGTGCTTTGGGACGGAAAGTTACTTCTGGTACAATACATGCGCCAATCAACAGGTGAAAAGAGAGGAGATATTCCCTGAAATTGTCACGCATTATGCCACGTATTGAGCTTCTCCTCGCTGCTGTGATCCTGTTGATGCATCTCTATCCCGCCTTGTCCCCCCCGAACAGCCTGGTCAATTGGTACACCACAGATGATGCCTATTATTACTTTAAAGTTGCACAAAACATAGCCGAGGGATATGGATCGACATTTGACCGCATCGGTTTGACGAATGGCTACCATCCTTTGTGGATGTTGGTTTGCATTCCGATCTTTTCCCTTGCCCGATTTGATCTGCTGTTGCCAATGAGGGTGGTGATCATAGTGTTGGCGATATTAAATGCCCTGACGGGCATCATCCTCTTCAGGTTGGCGAAACAATGGTTGTCACCCGGAATTGCCGCCCTGGTGGCGTTTTTTTGGACCCTTTTTCCGGATATTCATAGTGTTACAACGACCTTGGGGATGGAATCAGGGTTGAATGCATTCTTTGCTGCCTTGTTATTGTACAAGGCAGCATCTCTCTTTAAGAATGAAGGCGGAAGAAGAAACCACCCAAGAAATTTTTTGCATTTGGGTGTCATTGCTGCCTTGTTATTGCTGAGCAGGCTGGATAGTGCATTCATTATCGGCATGTTTGCGATTTGGATAATATTTACTGATAGGCACATTCGATTCATCATGGTGGGTGACCTTCTGATCCTGCTCCTTGCAGTGTTTGGCGCCTTCATCATACGCCTTAAGTTACCGTTATATTATTACTACTCAACATCCGCCATGTTTCTGTTGGTGATCGTTGTTGTGTTTCAATTTGGAATATCGTATCTTCTGGGTCTTTATCGCCCTGTTCGACTCCCATTGAAACAATTGCTGACCCGCACAGCATTGGCGTATCTCCTCACTTCGTGTTCAGTTTCCGCTCTCATGCTGGGGCTGTTAAGCACGGGAATTTTCGACCGATTTCCACGGCTGGTTCTGGCTCTGGAATTCCTGCTCGCGATCCTCCCGGGTTTGGGGTGGCGTATCTGGAACAACTCGAAATTTCAGGTAACAGATTCTCAATCACCAGAAATCAAACAAACATTTACAAAAGATGCTTTTCGGAATGGGGTGTATTACCTGTTGCCGGTGGTTGTGACATTGCTGACGTATATGATTGTCAATTATTTCGTTTTTGGAACCCCTTCTCCGGTTAGCGGCCAGGTAAAACGATGGTGGGCGACCATCATGACGGTGTACGGAAAACCGGAAACCACGCTAACCGGGATCCTTGGATTAACGCCAAACCCCGATTTATCACCCTGGGCATTGATTGTCCGCATACCACATACAATTGGTGACCTAACGGTAAGGTATGGGCTGGCCACTGAGCAGAACCACCCATTTATTATTATTGTATCGGCTGTTGTTTTGCTCGTATTGGTGATTGCGATCCTCCGGCCAAACCGAATGTTGGCCGGAAAAGCATTTGAAGAGTGGAATCTGTTGCCATTCTTCGCCGGCTGCGTGTTGCAAACAACTGCCTATAAAATGAGCGGCTACGTGTCCCTTCATGCCTGGTATTGGGTTCCAGAGATGCTGTTTATTGTTCTTTGTGGTGGGATCATACTGGATGGATTTTATCGTGGGTTTGTAATCCGGATCTTAAACGAGACCTCCCGGCAGGCAGTTGGAGTTGTAATGGTAGTGGCCTTGATGGGGTCAAATTTCTGGTGGATGAATGCGTTGACACCCTGGAAGGTGCCTGAAGGGCAGGAGGAGGGTTACTTGTGGGGTGCAAGGGGCCTGGAAGCCAGTACCTCGGAAGGCTCGCTGATTGGTTCGACGGGTGGTGGAGTTCTGGCCTATTTCACACGAGGCCGGACGATCATCAATATGGACGGTTTGATCAGCAGTTATGATTATTTCGACATGCTCCGTAGTGGACGTGGGGCGGAATACTTTGACCGCATTGGGTTGGATTATGTTTACGCGGGCGAATGGGTATTGATCTACAGTGAACCCTACACGGAAATATTTAAAGGCCGATTGAAATATATTGATACGATCGTCTACACCAACCTGTACCAGTACTTATCCGGCAAATAATGGGACAGTATAAAGAACATAATTCCTCCTCGGATGAAAAGGTTAGAATTGGTCGTTAAAAATAAACCGATGTTGGTAAAACCTATCCTGCGAATAATAGCGGCTTTTCTAATTGGCGGAATTGCCTTGTCTGTTCGCCTGAACGCTTCTGAACGCCTCCCGATTGGTGACGATGAAGACACCTACTTGAATCTGGCGATGCATTACACCTATTCTCTGCGGACCGGAAACTGGAAACAGATCGCCAAGTATGATCAAAATATCCAGCACCCCAACCTGGCAAAATTATCTTATATTCTTTCACTCTATTGGATCGAATCTGTGCCGCAATTGCCGGCCAAGGATATTCCCTTTAACATGCCTGCCAACCAGGTTGAAGGAAGACAGTGGGTAACATCTGCCAGGAGGATCTCGGTTGTTTGGGGGACTGGTACAGTTATGTTGCTGGCATACATCAGCCCAATTGCAGGATTGCTCCTCTCTTTGCAAACACTGGCAATTCGCTTTACCAGTGAGATATACCTTGAGGCCTTACCGGCTCTAACCAGCCTGTTAACCATCCTGTTTTACAATCAGTGGAAAAAAATTGAATTCACCTCATTTGGGGCAGCGGCCAGGGGGAAAGATCGTCAATGGATTTTCCTCTTCCTGTCAGCGGTTTTTTTGGGTATGACAGCCGCAGGGAAATATATTTACACATTGGTTGGCCTCGTTATCCTGCTTGATTACTGTATATGCCTGATCCAATGTAAGGCGAATGGGTTTAAATATGGCTTGATCCTTATAAGCTGGGGTGTGGTTTCTTTGACTAGTTTTTTTCTATTTAATCCGATCATTTGGATCCATACCGGTCAGCGTTTGAGTGATTCAATATTGTTCCATATGAACTATCCATCCACGGATAATGTATTAATGAGCGGCAGATCCTGGTGGTATCCCTTCTATCTGCTTTTCCATTCAGTCCCGGATTACTTCCTCGAAAGCCGGGGCATTTTCCCCGTCGAAGCCGATGCTCTCATCTCGATTGCCGGAGTAATGGGTCTTCCCAACTTGTGGAAAAAAGGACGAATTTTCTTCCTCTGGTTTGTCATCTCATTGGGATTTCTTCTCATCTGGCCTACCAAGTGGGACCAGTATGTCATGATCATTCTTCCCCCATTATGTTTATCAGCCGGTTTTTGCATCGAGGAAATTGTCACCCGGTTGTTTTCGTTTTTTTATAAGCGGAAGAGGATTTCAACTTCCTGACCTGTGATTGAACCGCTCAGGGATTGACGGGTAATTCCATCCCGTCCAGGCCGATTACAATGGCTGAGGGGTTGGCCAGTTTTATATCTCGTGCCTCCCGTTTTGCCCGCAGTTCGGCCCTTTGCCTGTCAACGCAGGCAAACGCCAGTTGGCCTGCCTCTGGCAGGGCACGCACTTTGGTAAGGTTGTCGCCTTGCACGATTTGAAATTTGTATCTTTGGGGGTGTGACCGGGTGTCAAACGACTGGAGCAGATACCAGCGCCCTGTTTCGAGCAGGAAGGGGTGATTGTCCATCCCATTTGATGGATTTGAGTCGCATGCAGTGAGGATCGCTTCTTGTGCAAGGGCGTCATTGAACAGCCTGAGATCAAAACCCAGAAACGAACCGGCCTGGATGACAAGAAAGACAACGAAGAGGAGGCCTAATATCTTGGAGAGCTGGCTTCTTGTTTGATTTTTATTATCCACAACCATCGGAATCGGTTTTGGTTCAAGGAATGTCATTATCGATGAGTACAGGGGCAGAACAACGGGAAGCCAGTAATGATCCGGTCTCACAGAGATTAGGAAAAATAGATATATCGTTAAAGGTACCACCCATCCGAGGATCACCCAGTTGAGGAATGGATTCCGTTTCGTTGTAGTGCCGTACAGGCAGGCAGCCAGCCCTATAAGCATGCAAACCGGGCCGCCGTACCATTTGCCCAGTACCGGCAGCCAGGAAAGTGGTCCGGTCTCATATTCTGCGCTTGTCTGCCATCCTTCGCGAAAAGCCTGATTATGATCAAGATGGGTTTGGATGATGTCCTGTCGGGTCTGCTGTACGAGGAGCAGTGGATTGCTGAGAAGAACCGAGGAAAAAAAGATGATGATGAAAAGGCAGCTGCGAACGAGCATTCTTTGAATTGACAATACTTTTTTGATGTACCCGGTGATCAAATATCCGGCGATAACCAAAAAGAAAAAAACGCCAATTAATTTCGTCCCGGTCGATAGTCCGCAAAACAAGGCTGCGAGATAAAAATCCCTGCCATAATGAAATCGATCTTTTACCAGGAAGCGTATGGTCAGGACGGCAAACAAAATGGCAAGGGCATCAGGATGCCACCAGTTGATGCTTTGCCTGACGATTCCTGGTATAAGTGAAAGGAAAACAAGCAACCCCAAAGAACGTTTCCAACTGCGGAAGCCGGTGTGCTGGTATACAAGAATAACCATGGAAATGATCATTGGCAAAACACTGATCATTTGTCTGAGAACAAGGAGGTGAAGCCCCGTATGGCTTGCCAGATCGTTCCCAAAAAGAAAAAGCAGCGGAAGGCTGACAAGCCATGAGGCAAGGTAAAATGGATATCCGTAAATGTAATGATGATAGGAGACTATGTTCTTAAACGTATCGAACAGCGTTTCGCCAGGCAAGAGCATATGGATTAAAAATGGATATTGAAAACTCTCATCCTGGGATGTTATTGAGAGAATATGGGTGTTGACTGCACCGTGGCTGTTGGGAAACAGATAAATCAGGAAAACGGCGATTGAAAACACAAGAACAGCCAGGCGGCTTCTTTTTTCATTGGTGGTCATAGCGGGATGCTCGTGAAGATTTCTCCGGCCAGGAGGAGATCATTTGGACTAATTTTACCCTGCTTGATGGCCCTATTTATCAGGCTTTCTCTCAAGGTGGAGATAGAATAACACAACGGGGTTAAATTCGATGAATATCTTGTCTGAGATCACCAATTTCTATCAGGTATTTGATTGGCTGGGCACTTCCGGGCAGCCCACCCGGGAGCAATTTCAAACTATTCGGAACAATGGGTACCAGGTTGTGATTAACCTGGCTCTGACAACCTCCCAAAATGCCATAGCGGATGAGGCGGACCTGGTGAAAGCATTGGGCATGGATTATTGCCACATCCCTGTGGTCTGGGAAGAACCTAAACGGACTGACCTGATCAGGTTTTTTAATGTTCTTGAAGCCTTTCCAGGGAAAAAGATATTTGCTCATTGTGTTTTCAATATGCGCGTATCTGTATTTGTTTACCTGTACAGGGTAGAAAAAATGGGAGAAAGGGAAGATGTGGCGAGGAAAGCCATGCACAAAATTTGGCAACCGGATGACATTTGGCAACGGTTTATTTCAGAACAATTAAATCAGCCGCTGCCGGATTTATGATAAACAAGGCAAACAGGAACATGTTGGAGGACAACAAGATTCGGCTGGAAATTAATGGGCATTTAACGATCGGGGTGATCTCGGACACACACGTACCTGACCGGGCAGTTGGTTTGCACCCGGAACTCGTTAAGGAACTTAGAAGAACCAAAGTAGATCTGATATTCCATGCTGGTGATATTTCCACTCCAAGGGTTTTACATGAACTTGGACAGATCGCTCCAATCCATGCCGTGAGAGGCAACCGGGACTGGTTTCAACATCCGCAGCTGAAGCGGATTATTCGCCTTGAAATCGGCAATAAACAACTGGTTCTTCTTCATGGTCATGGACCATGGATTAATTACTTGTGGGACAAGTTCATGACGGTGTTGGCTGGATATCGTTATGAACGTTATTTACGGGCGCTGGGTCGACAGATACACGACGCAGACATCGTGATTTTTGGTCACACGCATCAACCCGAAAACAGGGGTTCAAATGGCCAGGTGATCATTAATCCGGGCTCTGCCTCATTGGGGGCAAATGGAACTGAACCTGGTTTTGGAATTCTTGAGATGGATCATCAGGGAATGATCAGTTACCGGTGGCAACCGTTACGAGGGTGGTGTCTCAGCAAAAGGGTGTGGCGTAAATTGGTTCATTCCGGTTAGAGGAATTACTATCTTGTTACTGTATCAAAAATCCATAGAACTGGTAAAAGAGAGAGATGATCAGCCAT
>CAYQUO010000002.1:0-219732 GCA_964420835.1 uncultured Anaerolineaceae bacterium | reverse complement strand
GACTCACCACTTTTGTTAAGGTTCGGTATTTTACAGAAAGAATGTTACACCAACACCTTTGATCCAAAAATTGAATTTACTTATATTCCTATAAATAAGTCAGTATTATTGTGTATTTCCAATCATTATATAACCTAACTGCACTAAATCGAACTAATAAGATAGCAATGTAACAATATTGAAACACCCGCCTACGTCTTCTTAAAACATACCGTGTAATTCCACAGGTTAACATCCACATAGACCAAGCGGTATCCGCCGGCTTTGCCTATGCGCACGGTGGTGGTCAACCAGGGGTAATCGGGGACGGGCAGGAGCTCGGTGATCGCCAAAACGCCCCGCCGCTTGAGCATCGTAACACCTTTCTCAGGCCGCGGGTTTTGTCGAGTATCTACTGAAAGACCATCACCACATGTGTCAGGTCAAGCAAACCACTGATAAAGGCTGTTCTTTAGCGCTGCCCGCCACAACCTACAGGTTGCAGATATCCTGATTTTCCGGCTGGTCCAGCTTGCGGCGTATCTGTCTGAGCATGCGCGGTTGGATATCCAGCGCAAACACCCCGCCCTCTTCGCCAACAGCCCGGGCAACCAGCGGGGTGTAGGCGCCGCTGCCACAGCCAATCTCCAGCACCTTCATCCCGCTTTTCACACCGCTGCGCTAGTTCAGTAGGTTGTGGACCTGCATCTGTTGACAATGATCACATCCAGCGCGCCCTGTAGGGCCATGCTTCGCTGGAATCCTGGACGCACGGCTCGTCCGAGCAACGGCTGGCGGCCTTCCAGGACGACCTGCGATCCGGGTACCCCAACACCTGCGACATCCCAGTCTGGTCAGACTAGCCGCCAGCGGGGAAATTAACGTCAGCGTTCCCGGGAACCGGCGAAAACCCCGGAGGTGAAGGCGCTTCGGTGTTGGGTCTCATCCACACCTCTAATTCAGGTTGATCTTTTTAAAAACGGGCACCTTGAGGAGGTCAAGCACCGCCAGGTACAGGACGATGACCCCCAGCAGGCCGGCGACCAGGCCAACCGGTATGGGCGCCATCAAGATCCCCCGGGTGGCCAGCGTGCCCACCAGCAGGATGTCCGCCAGCGTCCCCATCAGCATCCATTTGCTCGGGCGGAAGCGCCAAAAATGCCCCCGCTCGCGCACCAGGTAAATGGTTGCCTGCCCGCTGAACACCAGCATCACGAACAGCAGGGTTTGCAGGTTCGCCAGGGGCAGCCGCAGGAGCGCCTGCGCCGCCCAGAACACCGTGAACGAAAGCGCCAGGATGGGCAACGCCAGGCAGACAGCCCCGATCACGATCGAGCGTATGTTCCAAAGGTTCGGCTCCCGGGAGGGATGGACGTTGTCCGTGGAGATCGATATGGTCACAAAATCATTGGTGAACAGCAGCAGCACCATCAGCAGCGGTGTGGTGACAAAGGTTTTAAAGAAGATCAACCCCAGGCTCAGGAAAAAGGCGATC
Organism: uncultured Anaerolineaceae bacterium; assembly: GCA_964420835.1. Taxonomy (GTDB): domain Bacteria; phylum Chloroflexota; class Anaerolineae; order Anaerolineales; family Anaerolineaceae; genus CAYQUO01. The sequence goes on along the minus strand of CAYQUO010000002.1, from coordinate 218,258 downwards.
TCGATGGTCTTGATGATCTTGTTCAGGGTGTAGGTGAGCATGCGCTGGTAGATCCTGCGGCTGGTCTCAATGGCGGCCACCAGGCTGCCCAGGCCCGGCGAGGTCAGCACCAGGCTGGCTGCCGCCCTGGCCACGTCCGTGGCGTTTGAGACCGCCACCCCCACCTCCGCCTGCTTTAAAGCCGGCGCGTCGTTGACCCCGTCACCGGTCATGCCCACGGTATGGCCCGCCTGCTGGTAGGCGCGGACGAACTGGTATTTCTGCTCGGGCAGCGCCTCGGCAATGACATCGCATTCCTGGCCTGGCTGGGGTCCGGGGCCGGCCAGGGCGTCGGCATGGCAAACCCGGCTGCCGAGGCCCAAGCGTGCGGCAATCGCCCCGGCGGTCGCCAGGCTGTCACCGGTGATCATCACGATGCGAATGCCCAATTGTTTTATGCGGGCCACCAGGCTGGCAGAATCCGCCCGCGGAGGGTCCTGGAAGGCCAGCATGCCCACCACCTCTGCACGGCCTCCTCGCTGCACGGCAACCGCCAGCAGGCGCAAGCCCTGTGAGGCCAGCTCCTCCACCCCCCGGTTGAAGTGGTCATCCACCTGCGGAACCAGGCCGGCGACCGACTGCGGGGCGCCTTTCATGACCCGGATCAGCCGGCCGCTCTCCTCGTACACCGCCTCGGAACGCCGGGTGCCCGGCTCGAACGGTATGAACTCGCGACGGTGTTCGGCGGCTGGAACTGAAACCTCTTCAGCCGCCACCTGGGCGAGGATGGCTTTGTCCAGCGGGTCCTGGGTGGCCGGGTCGCTGGCCATGGCCGCCATGCGCAGCACATCCTCCCGTGTGTACGAACCCAGCGCCTTTACACCGGCCACGGCCAGCCTGTTCTCGGTGAGGGTGCCGGTCTTGTCGGTGCACAGCACCTGCATCGAGGCTGCCTCCTCGATGGCGCTCAAGTGGGTGACGAGGACGCCCACCTTCGCCAGGTCAACCGACCCCACTGCAGTGGCCACGGTGAACGTGGCCGGCAGCGCCACCGGGACGGATGCCACCAGCAGGATCAGGGCAAAGGGCAGTACGTCGGCCATGGGCAGCCCGCTGAGCAGCGCATCCGCCAGCACGACCACAACCAGGATGGCATCCAGGACCACCAGGTGTTTGACGATGGAAAAGACGATCCGCTCCAGTTGGCCGGTGGTTTTTGCCAGCCGAACCAGTTCGGCGGTCCTGCCAAAACGGGTGCGGGTTCCCGTCGCGCAGACGGTGGCGGTGGCCTCTCCGCGCACCACGGTCGTCCCGGCATGGGCGGTGTCTCCGCCCCCCGCTTCCACCGGCATGGATTCCCCGGTCAATGTGGATTGGTCCAGGGAGATCTGCCCCTCCTCCAGGGTAAGGTCGGCCGGCACCAGGTCACCCATCCGCAGGTGAACCACGTCCCCCGGCACCAGTTCGGTGGAGGGGACCATGCGCCAGGTTCCATCCCTCAGGGCGCGAGTGCGCACAGTCAGCCGCTGTTTCAACAGCGCCAGGGCGTTTTGGGCCCTGCTCTCCTGCAGCGTGCTCATGGCGGCATTGAAGATCACCAGCAAGGCGATGATCACCGCCTCGGTGGTTTTTCCCAGCAGGATCTCGAGAAGGATGCTTGCTTCAAGCATCCACGGGACCGGCGCCCACATTTTCCGGAAAAACACCAGCCAGGTGCGGGTTTTTTCCTCTGGCAGGGCGTTCGGTCCGTATTGTTTTAACCCTGCCTGCACTTGTGCACTGGTTAACCCAACCAGCGCTGCGGGTTTTTCAGGGAAGTTCCCTGTTGACCAAACATCTTCCTTCATGAACCCTTGCTTTCCAAACCGGTTGCCTTCATGGATGTACAGCCAGGCCCGGGTTGACCCTCCGCCCCGTCAAGGGCGGATTGCCCGTTGCACATCCCCTGTCCGCTGATTGTAATGCCAGATGGGCCTGGTTTCCCGTATTCCTGCACACCGTATATTCATCTTTCCCATGCCGTTGGTCTGCCAATTGGGAGCGCTTCCCTCCCCTGTACAAATGGATCAAAAAGCCGGGTTACGGCCATCCACGGCGACCGCCGTTACGGCCGCGTTTTCATCCTTCAGAACGGTGCAGTGTTCTGCCCTGGGAAAAGAGGGTTTCAAGGCTCGCTGAGGGTCTGCAGGCAGGACACCCCCGCAGGTGTGACATGAAAGACCAGGAACCCGCCGCAATTGGCGGGTTCCAAAAAATGGGTGCCCATTACCCCGTGCCGCTTTCAGTTCAGGGGATGAATGTTACGTCTGCCGGCATGCCCGCCTTCAACGCCCCGTCCGTGTTCGGTGCCGTGATCTTGATGGCGTAGACCGTCGAGGAGCGGCTGTCGGCCGTCTGCACATTGCGCGGCGTGAACTCAGCCTTGTCCGAAATGTGGGTTACGGAGCCTTTAAAGATGCGGCCCGGGAAGGAATCCACCACTATGTTCACGTCCTGCCCAATGGCAACATGCCCGTACAGGTCCTCGGGCAGGTAAACGATCAAACTCATGTCTTCCGTCCGGGCCATGCTCATCACATTGCTGCCGGCGGCCACCAGTTCACCCTGTTCCAGTTTGCGGGAAAGGATGACGCCATCGATGGGAGCCTTGACGGCAGCGCGGTCCAACTGCAATTTGGCCAGCACCAGGGATGCATTCGCCTGGTTGAGGTTGGCTTCCGCCTGCGTCACCGCAGCCCTGGCCTGTTCAACCCCGGCCTCAGCCACCCGCACCTGGTTGGAATCGTCCCCGGTCTGCAGTGCGGAGAGCGCATCGCGGGCGTTTTCATAGCGCCCCCGGGCAACCGCCACACGCGCCCGGGCCTTTAGGATGTCATCCGACGTGCTGGTGTTGAGCATGCGGTCATAATCCAGCCGGGCGTTCTTCAACTCGGAATCCGCCAGGTCAAAATTCTCCTGGGCTGATTTCACCAGGTCATTCTTGCCGGATTTTTTTGCCTGGTCAAGGGTCGTGTCGGCCACCACATAAGCCATCTGTGCCCGGGCCAGCCGCTTTTCCGCAGCAATGAAATCCTGGTTGCTCACCTTTTTCAGTTCTTGCTCCAGGTTCGCCGTGGCTTCGTTCAGGGAGCGCAATGCGGCATCCACCTCGGCTTGAGCGGAAGTGATCAGTTCGCTTTTTTGGAAATACCAGGGTTGTTGGAAGTTGGTCTTGGTGTTGGAATCCCAGGTTTGCTGACGGATTTGGGCATCCTGAATTTGGGCGCCCTGAACAGCCAGGTCCCGCTGGGATTGGGCATACTGCAATTGGGCCTGGGCGGCTGCCAGCGTGGCCGAAGCGGCATCGGCGGCCGCCTTCGCCTGGTCATGCTGGGCCTTCAAGACCTCGTCATCGATGCGGAAGAGTTCATCGCCGGCTTTGACCGTTTCGCCCTCGCTGACATGGACGGCCGTCACACGGCCACTCACCTCCGGGGCGATCGCGATCTCAGTAAAGGAAAGGGTGCCAGATGCGGTGATGGCCTCCGGGGAAGCACTGTTGCAGGCTGCCAGGGGCAGCAATACCAGCAGGGCGGCAACGAGATAAACAGGGATCGAACGTTTCATGGATGTACTCCTTGATTGAGAAATTAAATGCGTTTTCTGAAGACCAGTACCGAGGCGGTGAAATACACAACGCTCAAAATGATCAGGGGTATTGTGGAGGACCACAGGAGCGATCTTACGCTCGCCCCGCGCACAATGATGCCATGCGCGATCTCCAGGTACGCTGTGACCGGCAACAGTTCACTGAACCAGAAGGTGACCGCCGGCATGTTCTCACGCGAGAACAACAGCCCGGTCAGGATGATCGAGGGGATCAACACGATGAAAACCGCCATGTAAATGGCCTGCATCTGGGATTGGGAGATGTTGGAGATCAGCACGCCCATCCCCAGGGAGCCGATGATAAAGAACACACTTAGGCCGATCAACCCCCAGTAACTGCCCGCCACTGTCACCCCAAACAACAACTTCCCCAACCCCAGCAGCAGGAACAGGTTGACAATGGTGACCACCAGGTAAGGGATGATCTTCCCCAGCATCAACTCCCAGGCTTTAATCGGCGTAACGATCAATTGCTCCATCGTCCCCTGTTCCCGCTCGCGAACAATGGCCAGCGCCGAAAGGAGCAATGCCTGCACCTCCAGCAGGATCGAGATCAGGCCCGGGATCATGTATAGTTTCTGATCCCCATTGGGGTTGTACAACGTGCGTACATGGTCCGCAATTGGCAAGGCCAGGTTGAAGTTGAACCCGCTGCGGTTAAGCCACTGGGTCAGGATATTCTGCGAGGCCATCTGGCTGATGGCACCCAGTTTCAGTTGCACAATGAGCGAATCGGTCGGGTTCATCGAGCCGTCCACCAGCACCTGCACAGAGGCCTGCTGGTGGTTGGAGATGTTGCGGCCAAAGTCTTCCGGGATGATGATGCCCACGTTCACCAGGTCGCGCTCGATCAGGTCCTGCAGTTCAGCCTCGCTGGTGGCAACATATTCCAGTCGAAAGTCATGGCTGGACGTGAATCGTTCCACATAAGCCCGGCTGGCATCTGTTTTACTAAAATCCACCACAGCCAGGGAGATGTTGAGGTTTTCACCGGAGATGCCATAACCAAGCAGGATCAGCAACACGCCCGGCAGCAACAGGATCAAAGCCAGGGTGCGGGGATCCCGCCAGATATGGTGAAGCTCCTTTTTCATGATTGTCCCAAGACGATTCATTCTTTACTCCTCATCAAGATGATGGCCGTTTATTTGGTGCGCGAAGCCTGTGCAAGGCGCTTGTTGACAATGAAGATAAAGGCATCTTCCAGGGAGGGCTGTACAACCTCCACGGATTGCACATTTAACCCGGCTCCAGCCAGAGCCTTTTCAATCTTTTTTACCTCCCTGTTGGTTTCCAGCGTAACATGCAGTTGGGCACCATGCACCGATACACCCTGCACCCCGGGCAACTGCTGGAGCAGGTCAATGGCCTTGCCCGGCTTTTCACAGTCCACCTGCACCAGCACACCGGGAAGCATTTCCTTGATCTCATCCGGGCTGGCCAGCGCCACCAAGTCGCCCTGGTGCATCAGCCCGATCCGGTTGCAATAATCCGCCTCATCCATGTAGTGGGTGGTTGCCAGCACGCTCACCCCCTCCCCCGCCAGCGAATAGATCAGGTCCCAGAACTCGCGCCTCGACACCGGGTCCACCCCTGCGGTGGCCTCGTCCAAAAAAAGCATTGGCGGTTTATGCACAATGGCGCAGGCCAGGGCCAGCCGTTGCCGCCAGGCGCCGGAAAGGGTGCGGGTCAGTTCCCGTTCAAAACCCTTCAGCCCCGAGAGTTCAATCAACTCCCTCACCCGCCCCTCACGTTCTCCGGTTGGAACGCCGTAGACGGAAGCATAAAAGTTGATGTTCTCCAGCGCGTTCAGGTCATTGTAGAGCGAGAACTTTTGCGACATGTAACCAATGCGCTTCTTGATCTCCTCGGGCTGCCGGGCCACATCATACCCCAACACCCTGGCCGAGCCGCCGTCCGGCAGCAACAGGCCACACAGAATACGAATGGTCGTCGTCTTGCCTGCCCCATTGGGGCCAAGCAGTCCGAAAATCTCCCCACGCGCAATATTAAATTGAATGCCGTTGACTGCCGTGAATTGACCAAAACGCTTTGTGAGTTTTTTAACCTCAACCGCATGCCCCGGTTCGCTCATGCCCGCTCCCTCTGCTCTTTCACCAGGTGCACAAAGGCATCCTCCATCGTACGACGTGCCGGTCGCAGGATCTGCACATCCAGTTTCTTTTCCTTGAACTCCTTCTCCAGGGATTGGATGGCCCTGGCCCTGGCCCCATTGCCGGAGATGGAGGCCCGCAAACGGTCTCCCACCGGGTTCCAATCCAGGACCTCCGGAGAGGCCGCCACGACCTGGCGCATCAGTTTGCGCGGCTTTGCCTTGATCTCCAGGATCTCAAAGGGCAGCCTGGAGGTGATCTCGTCCGGCGTACCAGTGGTCAGCAATTTTCCCTGGTACAGGATGCCCACCTTGTGGCAACGCTCCGCTTCATCCATGTAGGGCGTGCTCACCAGCACGGTAACACCGCGGTGCACCACCTTGGCGAGGAACTCCCACAATTCCCGTCGCGAAACCGGGTCAACCCCGGTGGAAGGCTCATCAAGGATCAACACTTGTGGGTTGTGCACCAGGGCACAGGCCAGCGCCAGTTTCTTTTTCATACCACCAGAGAGATTGCCGGCGCGGCGCCCTCCGAACGCATCCAGGCGGGTGAAAGACAGCATTTCAGCAATGCGGGCAGGCTTTTCAGCCAAAGGAACCTGCTGCACATCCGCAAAGAAATTGAGGTTTTCGACCACGCTCAGGTCGGGGTATAGGCTAAAGTTCTGCGGCATATATCCAACATGCCGGCGCACCTTGTCCGCCTGTTTTTGGGTATCATAACCCGCCAGGATGGCTTTTCCCCTGGTCGGTTCCATGACGGAGGAAAGGATCCGCAAGAGGGTCGTCTTCCCGGCGGCATCCGGGCCCACCAGACCAAAGAGGATCCCCTTGGGCACAGTGAATGATAAATTTCGGATCGCCTCAACCTTTTTTCGCGAGGAATACTGTTTGCTCAGGCTCTCCGTTTTTATGGCGATTTTCATAATCCTCCAAACGGTGTTAATTCCATTGCCACTATACCCACCTATGCCCGGAAAGACGAGATGCCGGCCGCCATGATTTGATATGACGCCCGCAACCAATGTCCATGACGCCTGTCACCTTTCTGCGGAAAACCCCAATCTCTCAAAATGAACCATGATATGATTTCATTATGGGGCGTCCTCTCGAACCAGGTTTGCTGCGCGTTTACCGGTATTCCACCAGCATTGCCATGCTGTATTTCGCGATCATATGGGGATATGCGATCAACACCCCGCAGCCCAGCACCTTTCTCCAGGCACAGGCCCTGGTGAACCTGTTGATCAACACCTGTCTGTTCATTTACCTGTCAATTCCCAGCCTCGAACAGCGCCTGAAACGCTGGTATCTGCCGCTGGCCCTGATTGGCTATACGATTGCAACGGTCTTCAGCAATCTGATCTACTTCATTGAACCCAATAAAGATCTCTACACGGTGATCACCCAAAGCTGGTCACTGGTCCCGATTTTGCTGGTGCCGTTGGTGCTAATTGCCTGGCAATATTCTTTCTTCTACGTCCTGGTCTATGTCATTTTCACCAACGGTGTGGAATTGATCATTTTGGTCCAGGTTGTCAAGGTCCTGAACTTCGAGACCCTGCCGGTGCTCGGGCTGCCGCTGATCCGCGCTTTCGCTTTTGGGGTCGTCGGATACGTGGTGGAACGGCTGATGGATACACAACGCGCCCAGAAACGCAAACTGGTAAAGGCCAACATCCGCCTGGGGCAGCAGGCCAACACGCTGGAACAACTCGCCACCAGCCGGGAACGCAACCGGCTGGCGCGGGAATTGCACGACACCCTCGCCCATACCCTCAGCGGGCTGGCAATCAACCTGGAAGCCATTCAAACCATGCTGCCCCCCGGGCAGGAGGACATCTCCACCATGCTGGATCATTCCCTGGACGCCACACGCCTTGGCCTGGATGAAACCCGCCGGGTCCTTCAGGACTTGCGCGCCCGCCCACTGGAAGACCTGGGGCTCGCGCTGGCCCTCCAACGGCTGGTGGAGGCTGCCGATGCACAAACCGGGATCGCCATGGAAACCAAAATCATCGCCGACCTCCCCACCCTGCCGCCCGATGTGGAGCAATGCCTCTACCGCATTGCCCAGGAGTCATTGGAGAATATTGCCACCCATTCCCAGGCCAGCCATGTCTCCCTTTCCGTGGATTACAGTGGAAACCAGCTCATACTGCTCATCCGTGATGATGGAAAGGGGTTTATCCCCAAAAGCGTCATCCCGGATGAAGGCCGATATGGGATCAGAGGCATGAAGGAGCGGGCGGCGGTGGTGGGGGGCAACCTGTGGATCGACAGCGATCCAGGGAGGGGCACGACGGTAAAATTCACCTGGGAGAGACTGGATGATCAAGATCTTGATCTGTGACGATCAGGAGATCGTATGTGAAGGGCTGCGGCGCATCCTCGAAACTGACCCTGAATTTACGCTGGTGGGCGAGGCACATAACGGGCAGGAAGCCCTGAACCAGGTCGCCAGCCAGCACCCCGACCTGGTGTTGATGGACCTGAAGATGCCGGTGATGAACGGCATCCAGGCCACCCGGAAAATTCGCGAACTGCACCCACAGGTTCAGGTGCTGGTTTTGACCACTTATACGGATGACGAATGGCTCTTCGATGCCATTCGCAGCGGAGCATCCGGTTATATCCTGAAGGACCGGCCGCGCAGGGAATTGATCGAAGCCATCAAGGGCACTGTGGCAGGGGAGGCTTACATCGATCCGGCCGTTGCGCGCAAGGTCTTGACCAATGTAGCCCGGACCCCTCAGCCGAAGAGCCAAACTTCAAAAATCTCGTTGTCACCTCGCGAAAGAGAGATCCTCGAATTGCTCGCCCTCGGCTTGTCCAACGCCGATATTTCCCAGCGGCTCTACCTCTCCGAGGGTACAGTGCGCAACTATATGAGCAATCTCTTCGCCAAGTTGAAAGTGTCCGATCGCACCCAGGCGGTGGTGACGGCGCTGCGCCTGGGCCTGGTAAACATCAACGACCTTTGAAGATGCGCGCGCCTGCCGGCATCCGTTTGACCACCGGTTTTATTTCCGCCCGTCAATCGGCTGGTCTGTCCAGCCTCCTTCCCTATTCCTGAAAACCCCAGGTTTTCCAAAAACTAGTGCAGGAATTGCCCGTGGCATCGTTTCTCCGTATGGCAGTCATTTCAAGCAACGGGCTGGATGGAATGGGTGACCAAGCCGCCAGGGCGGAGTCGGCCCGTTTGCCTGGCTGATCCATCGCATCTGTCAGTCGGGGGGAATGGTTTCCCTTAGGCTCTTCGGCAGGCAGGCGTAAAACTCCGTTGAGCGGACCACATCGTCCAGGGGAACATTTTCCTCCATCGCGTGGGCGGTTCTCTCGTCCCCCGGCCCGAAGCCGATGGAAGGAATGCCGGCCTTGCCCGCCCAGTAAGTGCCGTTGGTTGAGAAATTCCATGTACCCAACGGCCGCTCTTCCTGCCAAAGATGCCGTACCGTTGTTACGCCGGCCTGCACCAGCGGGTGCGTCTCCTCCTGCAGCCAGGGCGGGAAATACTTGGCCACGGGGAAGGTGAACCCGGTGTAGGAGGGCGTATCATAGAACAACTCCTCCACGTGGATCTCGTTCCGCAGGTGATCCGGAATCAACCCGCGAATCAGGCTGATCAACTCATTGTGCGGCTGGTTGAGGGTAATTCGGAAGTCCAGGAAGATCGTGAACTGGTCTGGAACTGCATTAATGGAATTGGTTCGAATGGTTACATCGGTCACAACGATCGATGAATGACCGAGTACAGGGTGCGCTCCCATGCCCTGGTTGAGGCGGGTGTCAAGGTCACGTATAAGGTGAATGATTGGGAGCAACTTGTAAACCGCATTATCGCCAATGTGGTGCATGGCGGCATGGGCGGATCTTCCGGTGGCTGTGATCTTCAGTTCGATGCGCCCCTTGTGGCCGCGGTAAACGTTCATCATGGTCGGTTCGCCAACCACCACAAAATCCGGCCGCACTTTCGGGTCCACCTCCACGAAGGCGTTGGGGGCAATGCCATCGCACTGCTCCTCCATGTTCCCCAGGTAATAGGCAGTGTATCCTTCCAGCAGCCCCAGGTCCCGGGCAATTGCCAGCCCGTAAACCATGCCGGGCGTGCTGCCTTTTTCGTCGCAGGCGCCTCGGGCATACAGCCGGCCATCCTCCACCTTGCCAATGAATGGGTCCCACCCCCATTTGTCCCGGTCGCCGATCCCCACCGTGTCAATGTGAGAATCGTAGAGCAGGATCTTTTGGCCGCTGCCGATGCGTCCGATGGTGTTGCCCATTTTGTCGAAGCGCGCCTCGTCATAGCCCAACTGGCGCATCTCCGCCTGGATGCGCTCGCCCACCGCTCCTATTTGCCCATCCATCGATGGGATGGCGCAGATGTCGCGCAGGAACTGGATGATCCGTTCGCGATTGTCGTTCACTCTTTGTTGGATGGCTTGGATTGTTTCCATGGGGCCTCATTTTCGGGGGGTTGTCACCCCGGTTCAATTCAGTTATTTGTATTGTACATAACTTGTCTGACAATCGTCAATATCCATGGGTCAGGAAACGCACAAGGATCAGGGCAGCCAGGGCTGTTTGCAGGAACCCGGCGCCTTTTCACCGGAAGGCTTACGGAATGCCCCATCAGGTTGTCGTATTCACCATCTCCCTCGTTTCCCGGTTGCTTTCCGGCCTGCCTTGTACACCGGTGTCCGGCCAAAATTGCCGGTGCTGCCTGGATTGGTTGCCAGTTCCGTAACTTGCGTTTCTTGCTCCATCAAGGGCCGATGGCCCGCGCCCCGGCAATGGTCGTGAATGCAATGGCAGCAACCCCCATCCCTTCCGGCTCATTCGGTATGCCTTTCCCTGGAGGAAACACAAAACAGGTTGATTGCCAAAATGAACAACCCAATCCGTCCATGCCCACTTAATTGACTACATCCCTCCCAAACGGAAAAGGGCTATTTTTTTGTGGCGGTCAATTTATAATTAGTGCACACGGTTTGACCGTGCAAATGGAACCCTCAATGGTCCCCTCAACCCGCCTTAATGCCCTGCGCATCGTCAGCATCCACCTGTTGGTACTGGTGCAAGCGGGTCCATGATCTCCGAAGCCCAAGGCCCGGAGTGGGATTGTTGGCTTGATATTTGCCGGGCAAGCCTGGTGCCTGCCAGCGCCATGCCGTACAGGGAACACAGGCTTTCAGGCACCCAACTCATCAATATTCAGGCATAAGGAAAAAACCATGTTCAGAGAAATGAGAAGGAAAAACCAGCTATTGTCCACAGCCGAAACGATTAAGATCCTGCAATCGTGCTCCTCCGGTGTGCTGGCTGTGGCCGGCGGCAACGGCTATCCCTACGCCGTCCCGCTCAGTTACGCCTTCCAGGATGGCAAACTGTACTTTCACGGTGCGACCGGGGGGCACAAACTGGATGCCATCCGGCAGAATGACAAGGTCTCGTTCTGCGTTATCCAGGCAGACCAGGTGGTTCCCGAGGCCTTTACCACCCATTACCGCAGCGCCATCGCCTTTGGTCGGGCACGGATCCTCAGCGAAAGGGGTGAAAAACAACAGGCGCTCGAGTGCATCCTGGAGAAATATTCCCCTGAATACCTTGCAGAAGGCCGTGCGGAGATCGAACGCGAGTGGGACAGGCTCTGCGTGGTCGAGGTACTGATCGAGCACATGACAGGGAAAGCCTCCAGGGAATTGATGGAACAGATTCCATAGGATTTGAACGCCTTGGGCATAATTCACTTCTTAGGTAAACCATTATTTTTATACAGCAGGTAAGGCATTAAAATGTTGTATCCATACGAAGACCAAGAGATCAACAGCGTGGAATTAAAGGCGTTGCTGATCAGCAGGGGGGTGCGAGTTGCGGATGAGGTGTATGCCAAATACGCAGGCGTTGCACGCTTGTCGAAAAACCCTCTCGAATGCAACACGATCAAGTTGCCTGATGGCACGATCGTCCAGCTGACAGACCTCTCTTTCCACATGGAATACATCCGCTCCGTGATCAATTGGGATACCATTTCTCAACTTAAATACCTGCCCCAATTAAGGGCCGACTTTTTAATAAAGTTAGATCAGAGCGGTTCCCTGGCACTCTATCATAAAAAGGAGCAGGTGACCCCGTTAGCATTGCTCGAGCCAACCGGATTTTACGAGCAGAAAACCTCATCCGGATTGCCCTTTCGCGGGAATGCCGTGTTGCAGGGGACCGAGTGGCTATCCTTTCCCTTGCTTTGGAATTGTGACTATGCCTGGCTGGGGGAACCGTGCCAGTATTGCTTTTCGGGCGGCGAGCTCGCCTCGCTGGCGAAGAGAAGGAAGCCCGTGCCTGATTATCCATCACCAGGTGATATCGCCGAAATGGCCGAATATGCGATCCTCAAAGAGAAGTGTGCGAACAGCATTCAGATCACGGGGGGATCATCCTTCAATGACCAGGCTGAGCTGAAAACCATTACCAATATCCTTCATGCTATCGATCAGCGTGTTGAAAGAAAGAACGTCCGAGGTGAGATCCTTGTCTACACAACACCGCCAAAGCAGCCGGAAAATATCGATGCGTTATTCGAAGCAGGTGCTGACCGGATTTCCTGCAGTTTGGAGATCTGGGATGAAGAACTTGCGAATAGGATCATGCCGGGGAAAATGAAATATACCGGGCGTAAGCGTCATTTGGACTGTCTGCATTATATCGCTTCGCACCACGGGAAGAACAAAGCATGCAGTAACTTCATAATTGGCCTGGAGCCGATCGAGAGTGTGCTTGAAGGGGCAGAATACCTGGCAGCGAACGGGATCGTGCCGATCGCCTCCGTTTGGATCCCCTTTGGCCGGCCGGTGATGGGCTCGATGAAAACGCCGGACCTGGGCTATTACCGGGAATTCACCCGGGAACTCACACGGATCTATCAACGGTATGGGATCGTCCCGCCAGGAGGTCAGGGGTTGAATGTGTGCGTCTGCAGGGATGTGTACCTGCAGGCCTGCCAGGCAGGCTGCGCATAACCGGATGGCTGCAGGGGCAAACATCGCCCGACCGGGGTTCCTGTTTCTTCCGGTTTGTCTTAGTAAGGCATCATTCCCTACCCAGCCTCCAAGGGTTCCATCTCCAACAACTTCAGGCGCTTCTTGAAAACACCCACCAGCCTGCCCGTAAAGTACATGGCGAACAGCGTTCCCACCCCCACCGCCAGTTTGCCGGTGAAGGTTGCCGCCAACAGCGGGCCAACACCCCTCACCCCGCTGTTATGGAGAAAAACCAGCGAAAGGATGGCGGTCAGGGCAACCCAGGTCACATCTCCGGCGATCTTGACCTTGTAAAGTTCAACGCCCATGCGTGCGCTTATCGCCCGCGGCAGGGCATCCGGCGCCGGCAACATCAGGTCCATGTTGACGATGATGACAATGCCCAGGGCGGATAATGTGATTCCGGCGGCACACAGAACTGCCCGCAGCCAAAGGCTGGGGTTGCCCACCTGCAGCCAGGCCATGAAAAGGTCCAGCAGCGCCGAAAAGGCGATGGCCAGCGGCAACTGCAGAAGCATTTGCAGGGAAATTTTTTTCCAAACCATGACCTGGAACACGATACAAAGTGTGTGGAACATCAATGTGAGCATGCCAAAGGTCAGGAAGGTTCTGCCAGCCAGGATCTTCGAGAGCACGTAAGGGATGGAACTGAGCGGGGTGGTCCCCAGGTCTGATTTATTAAGCAAGGTGATCCCCAGGGCCATCACTCCGACCCCGGCGAGGTAAATGGGAATGCGCTTCTTGAGGTTCATGCGTGTCATCCATGTATTCAAAGTGCCTGGAAATGCTCACGGGCATCGTTTGCTTCTCCAGGCCGGCTGCGCACTGTATTATACATTACTGAACGGTGCCCCCTCCACATCCCTTATAATGTGTATTACAATAACAGAGAAGAGATGATAAAAAACCGTCCCTTTTTGTTGCCGACCTGGCTGATCATGGCTGGGTTGTTCTTCTCCTCCTGTGGAAGGCCGATTCCCTCGGGTGCTGCAGATGCAACACCATTGCCACGCACTTCTTCGCCTGTACCTCTGCCCACCATGGCCCCTACGGGCACAACGCAACCGGCAAACTGCAGGAAAATCGCCTTTGTCCTGAGAACGAGAACCGATGCCGACATTTACACGGTCTGTCCCGATGGGAGCCGTTTACAGCAATTGACGAACCACCCCTCCCAGGACGTTCAACCGGCCTGATCGCCGGATGGGACGAAGATCGCCTTTGCATCCTCGCGGGGTGGAACCAGCCAGGTATTCGGAATGAATGAGGATGGTGGTGACCTTCTCCAATTAACATCAGACTATGCGAATGAGTTTCCGGTCTGGCTGCCCGATGGAAAGCAGATCGCTTTCCTAACCACGGACACGAAAGGGCTCTGGTGGTGGAGAATACTGGATCTGCAAAGGAAACAGGTTTTCGGGTTTACTGAACCCTCGTATGATTTTTTCTTCCAAACGCCTGCCTGGTCACCGGATGGCCAATACCTGGCAACCATGTCCCTGGAGGAACAAAAACAACGCAACGATGGTTCCAGCCAGATCCATAGAAAAAGCATCCATGGGTCCCAAGATGTCGCCCTCACCCATGACACGTGGGCCAACATCAGCCCGGTTTGGTCCCCCGATGGAATGAACCTGGCGTTCTTGTCCGAGCGGGATGGCAAGGTCAACTCCTATGCGCTCTATGTCATGTCCCGGGATGGTGCCAATATTCAGCGATTGACCCTTCCCATCTATTCTGAATCGGCAAAATTTTCCTGGGCGCCGGATGGACAGCAGATCGCAATCAGTGACGGCAGCATGCCCGGAAACATATCCATCCTGGACCTCCGAACGAAAGAAACCCGTGATCTTTTACACCTGCAGGACGGTGAATTCGCATGCATGCCTTCCTGGCAGCCGTAAACTTGCTTTCATAACAAAAGCCTGCTCCCCCACCGACTTTCTCTTGCACCACTCGTCGGCAGGCTTGCTCTTTTCAAGGATGGGTAATCCGGATGAGCACACTGAACGGGGTTGATGTTTTTAACCGGCACACAGTCGAATATGATCGCTGGTTCGACGAAAACCGGCAAGCCTACCAGGCAGAGGTCAAGGCATTGCGCAGTTTCGTCCCCCCAGCCGGGTTGGGCGTGGAGGTTGGCATTGGAACCGCAAGGTTCGCAACCCCGTTAGGCATCCAATTAGGCGTTGAACCCGCCCGGAACATGGCACTGGTCGCAAAAGCGAAGAACACATCAATTTGCCAGGCTCTTGGCGAACACCTCCCTTTTATCGCCGGTCAATTCGATTTTGTCTTGCTGGTCACGGTCATCTGCTTTGTTAAGGACGTGGCCCTGTTGCTTCAGGAAGTTGGAAGGATCATCAAGTTCGGTGGCAGGATGATCCTCGGCTTTATCGATAGGGATAGCGCCCTGGGCAAATTGTACGAATCCCGGAAAGCCTCAAGCCGCTTCTATAAGGAAGCCCATTTTTACTCCGCGCCGGAGGTCGCCACGTTTGTTCAGCAGGCCGGTTTTGCTGAATTGCAGTTCTGTCAGACCATTTTTGAGGCTTCGAACGACCGCGAAGCGGCTTTCCAGGTTCGTACCGGGTGCGGTGAGGGCGCCTTCGTGGCCATCAGCGCGATCAAGTCCGTTCCAACTAACGATGACCACAGAAAAATATCCTGAAAAGGCTGACCCGGCCTGCAACCCGCCAGCCCGCCAGGATGATTGGGAGAAGCCCGGCTCCGGTGAACGGAAAGCCGGGCTTCAAGAACAAGGCGGGCAAAAACAAGAAGGATGGATAAGAGTTTTTCTTCTTATTGAAGTGGGATGTCATTCACCGCGCCTGCGACCACCACGCTTCGATCTGCAAAGTCCTTGCTGTGCGCATCAAAGGAAAACACCCCGGTGAACCTCCCGGTGTTTGGGTCGGATTGGACATCGATCTCCCCGCTGTCCGAAATATAGAGGAAGGCATTAATGGCAATCACAGCGGTAAGTTTATTGCTTTCTGAAGCCTCTGCGTAAGGGATCAACCGGGCGGCTCCCTGCTCCAGGCCGGTTGTGGGCAAAAAGAGCGACACGACATAACGCCCGGTATTGCTGATCAGTCCCACCACATAAGTAAGATCGGTGGATTGGTATACGACGTTATTTCCCTTGATGGTATCGTTTTCATAACCGGTGACATCATAGGCAAAAGAGCCGGGTTCCAGGTCGCCTGGTTGATAGGGAGAATTAACACTGGCCTTGGGCTGGTCAATGCTTGGAGGTTCTGAGGGCAATTCCATCGCTCCGCCTTCTCCAGGCTGGCCAACCAGTTCGACAGCGTCGATCTCATTCCATCCCAGGCCAAGAACGCTCTGGTCAATGAAGATCTTCACCTTTTTGGCAAGCACCTTTTTCCCCTGGTCGAACGAGATCTGAAGAACATATGGGCACTCAGTGACCTCAACGGGGTCGGTTTTCAAAACGGAATAGGCTTTATCATTGACATCGATGATCTGCACATCGACCACCTGTGAGGGATTGTAACTAATATGGATGTTGATCTCCGAGGGATATACCGGGGTGTCATAGGTCAATTCGATCCAGTCCTTTCCGCTCGAAGAGGAGGAAGCCCAGGCGTTGACATCATCCAGACAGTTCTTGACATTCGGTGCACCGGTTGCCTGTGAAGCGGCCCAGTTCGGATCGCTGTATTGTGAACTGGCCCTTGCCTTAGAAGCCCACTGGCGCAGGGTTGCAACTGATGTGGGGGCTGGGAGTGGCGTGGGTGAATCTGATCCCTTGTCGCTTTTCCCGAACGGGACCTGGCAGGCAAGGCTGATCAAGGAGATCATAAACAACAGGAAAGGTATTTGATAGTGTCTGGTTTTCATGGCTCTTTTCCCTTTCATTATTTGATGGGCAACCCCGGGTCTTTCCATGGTTGCCGTGGGCATCGTGAGTGCGGAGCAACAGAAGGTCTTGGATCTGGACACCCTCCAATCACCTGTCAGGTCGATCCGCATTGTCACGAATGGATTGCCGGGATCATGAAAAATGGACCCCTCTTTTTTTCCTGATTATAATGTCAATCATCCATTAAGCAATATTTCCCCCTGGGGGTCGGAGGTTCAGGTTTCCCGTGTTCTCACGGCGTATGGACCAGGCGGTACACCCGCCCCCCGGCGTCATCGGAAATATACATTGCACCATTCGGACCAAAGATGACATCCGCCGGCCGGCCAAAGGCGGATGGGCTGCCGCAGGACTGCCCGTCCGCCCGCCAGCCGTTCACGAATGGTTCACTGCGCACCGGCAGCCCGCTCTCAATGATCACCCGTTCCACCCTGCAGTCGCGGATGTTGGCGGGGTTTTGCACGTTCCATGAGCCGTGGAGGGCAACATACAGGTCCGGCAGGTACTGCTCCGGAAAATTTCCAGCAGCACCAAGGGTCATGCCCAGGGGGGCGCTGTGCGCCGGGCCGGTGAAGAGGGCCGGCACGGCCTGGCTGCAGTCGAAGCCGTCAGGCAGCGCCAGGCCGGATTGCAGGTCCAGCACCTGCAGGTCACCCTCGCTGTTAACCCCCTGCACGGCGGTATAGCAGTACGGCCAGCCATGGGAACGACCGGCCTGAACGGGAATCACAATAGCTTCGGGGGGCAGGTTGTCTGGCATGCCATCAGCGTCCAGCAGGTTGTCTGGCATGCCATCAGCGTCCAGCAGGTTGTCGCGCCCGTTCATATTGGCCCACATCTGCCCCGAAGGAGTCCACAGGAAGTCCACACTGTTGCGCAGGCCCCAAGCCCATAGCGATCGCCAGCGGGGGTCGGCATCCATCGCGAACGGGTTGTCCGCGGGGATGGAACCGTCGGCGTTAAAACGCAAAATGGCCGCCCGGCGCGGGTCGGTTTCGGCACATACATTACAACTTGAGCCCGCGCTGACGTAAATCTTCCCGTCCGGTCCAAAGTGGATGGTGCGGGTGAAGTGTCCTCCGCCGCCAGGGATGTTGTCGGTCACCAATTCCTTCACATCCAAAACCCCATCGCCGGCAGTGGAGCTCAGCCGCGCAACCCGGTCATTCTCTGCCACATACAGCCAGTCCCCCTGCCATTCCAAGCCATGCGGCTGGTTAAGGCCTTCCGCCGCCACCTGGATGGAATCGGCCAGGCCGTCGCCGTCCTCATCAGGCAGGCGGACGATCCTGCCGGCTGCGGTAAGCGAAAGGTACAGCGCCCCATCCGGCCCAAAGGCCATGAAACGCGGCCTGCCGGCCAACCCCTGAGCGAACACCCGGATGGCAAAGCCATCCGCCACCTGCAGGCGGGCTGAGGCTTCGTCCGGCGGCGGCAGGGGCAGGCTGGCGGGGGGCTTCGCGGGGGCAGGCGTTTCCGCCGGCGCCGCTTCTTCCGCTTGGCCCCCTTCCGTACCGGCTGGCGGCAACGGGGCTGCGGTTTGCGTTATCACCGCCACCGCCGGCGGGGGCAGGGTGGATGCGGGTGCAGCGGGCATCCTCGGCGGGCTACAGGCAGCAAGCAGGAAGGCTGATGCCATGGTGAGGGCCGTGAGGGTTCGTGTAACGTATGGGGTATTCATACTGGAATTATCCTGTTTATTCTGAATCGGTGCAAGGGCAATGGAAAATTGGTTTCGCTCCCATCCCCCTTAACCCCCAAAAAGGTGCCCTTCCAGGCGCCTTTTTTCTTCAGGTGCCACCCTTCCATGGTGCACCCTGCCGGCTTTCCCTACGGTGTTGGGGTTGAATTCTCCGGAGCGATCACAGCAAGGAAGGCATCCAGCACCTGGCGGAACATGGGTTCGGGCAATGCTCCCACCTGCTGGTGTACCACCTTGCCCTTGTGCATGAACAGCATGTTGGGGATGCCCTGCACGCCGTATTTCATCGCCCATTGGGGGTTCTCGTCGGTGTTGACCTTGACGACCAGCAGTTTGCCGTCCTGTTCCTTGGCAATCTTTTCCAGGGTCGGGGCGATCATCTGGCAGGGGCCACACCAGGGCGCCCAAAAATCGACCACCACCGGTTTGTCGGATTGCAGCACCACCTTTTCAAATTCCGCGTCTGTTACATGGATCGGTTCAGACATCTTCATGGCTCCGTTTCTACAAATAAAGGATTATGTCAATAATACCATCTGGTGGACTTTTTTGGGATGAGGTTTGGGCTGCCTCCGGCATCAGGCAATCCGCCAGCCCTTCCCAGGGGGTGGTCTCTTTCGTCACTTCAAAATTCAGGCAACGTTCCTCGCCCTTCCATCAAGTATCCACAACACCCATTGGACGCAAAGATCGCTGAAAGGTTACATCGGTATCAGGCGGATTCGGACTGCCCGCCGCAACTTCCGGACTGCCACCCCTGTATGCCGGCCAGCGCCGCAGGGGTTTGGCCGCTCGCCAGGGTGGGCAGGACGGGGGCGTTGACGCCGGCCTGGGTGTGACCAGCCCGGCTTTCACGCTCCTGGGTTTCCCTGACTTGGTGCAAGGCCGTTGTTGGTGAAGGGGCCCGGGTGAGCAGTACGCCGCCCCTCACAACCGCACCAGCCGCGGCAGCCAATTTCACGGGGTTTCACCCGGATGCGGGGGCAATCTCTTTTCAATGGATGGTGGCGTGCAAAGTGCAGGCGCACGAACGAAAAAATTGACCAGCCCTCCCGCCAATAATGGCATAAAAAGGGGATATTGTATAATTTCAATTACCTGATATTATGTCCATCTTAATCCAAAAGAAGGAGGATCCAATCCATGATTAAGCGAATATTCAAATTTGACCGAATGCTTACACCGGTAATCATTAAAGTGGTTTACTGGGTGGGGCTCATAACATGTGTCCTGGCCGGTGTCATCCTGTTCTTCGCGGGAATCATCATGGGGATCGTTAATGGCGAAATCGGCCAAGTCATCGGGGGTCTCATTGGCGGTCCAGTGGTGATAATCCTCGGTGTATTGGGGGTTCGAATCTACGCCGAACTGTTAATCTTGATGTTCCAGATCAATGATACCCTCACGGATATCAAAGACCTTCTAAGCAATAAATAGGCACCACGGTACGCCCCAGTTTACGGGCGGGCCGTTTTGTTATCCTTTAAAAAATGCTCCCAGGGGTATGGGAGCACCTTTTTTCGCGCCAGGCACGAACAATGTTCACTTTGCTCATGGCGCCTGGCCTCACTGCAAGGCTGATCCATCCACTCATTCCGATTTCACCACTTGCAGGAAATGCCGGTAATAATGAAAACTGGCCTGGAAAAGTGCACCGCCAATGGCCACATAAACCACCATCAGGTACGGCCTTGGGATAGAGGAACTCCTCAGCCAGATGCCGAGGGACATCATGAACGCAATGATCAGGTAACCGGTCCAAGCCTGGAAAGAGAACAGGCAGGCGGTATGATTTAACGAACATATCCGCTGAATATTCTTCACGGCCAGGCGGGTGAACTGGACTCGATTGGCGAACACCGACACGCCAACACCAACCAGGAACAGCAGGAGCGACAGGATGGAAAACGACTTTGCCAGCCAGGTTGCCGCCAGGCAGGACAAAAATACTCCCACCCCGCTCCACATGAGGCCGGCCAACAACAACAACCAGTGCCTGGGCACCGCCGGATTGAGAAGTTTGACCAGGTTGAGGATTTTTGAGTCTTCTCTTGTATCTTGTTTGCTTTTCGCCATATTGTCATTTCTCCATGTTTCTGCATCAGCAATCCGCCGTGCCGGTCATCTGAAACACCCATCAACAGGTTGTGTTCCACCTTCCACCGCGCCTGCTGCGTATTGCGGCGTTCATTCGATGTTCAATTGCCCCGCCGTGCTGTTCGGGGTCAACCCCCCTGGTACTCCTTCAGCAGCCTCTTCCCCTCCCCCTCCACCAGCCAGGCGCTCACGGTCACGTACTGCTCAATGCCCGCGCCGGTCAATTTGCGCCGCAGCAGTTTATCCACCTGGCAAATATCGTCCTTTACTTCGATCTCAGCACTATCAGGTCGCAATCTCCGCCGCTGCCTGAAAAGATCACCAGGCCGTCATTTACAACCACGCCAGTCGACGGATCGGCCCTTACACCCAGCCCGTAGCGGAACAGCTGTTCGCCGTTCTCCTGGTCCAGGACATACATGTTGGTGTCGGAAATGTAGTAGATGAGCCCATTGGCAATGGTGGGCGTGAAGACGCCTTCGATGCTTTTCTTCTCCCAGAGCACCTCTCCTGTCTCCGCCTGCATTGCCACCAGGCTTTCCTCCGTTGGTACGTAGAGGATGCGCTGTCGCGGGTCACAGGCAAAACGCCCGGTCTGGGGGGGGATTGTACGCTGCCAGGCGATGCCCGCCTGGTCGAGCGGATGGGCCACCAGTTGCGTGGCTTCCCGCTGCGAACTGTCCTGGAAGGTTTCGTACACCAGGCTGCTGCAAATGCCATACCAACCCGTGCCCCATCCGGCGGGCATCCCCTCGGGCACCTCGTACTCCAAGTCCACCTTTTGAGCCAGGGGATCCACCCTCACCAGGTGCCGCTGTTTGCCGTACTGCCTGGGCATCAAGGCTGGAATATAGAGCTTGTCGTTGTCCAGGATTACGATCGATCCGGCGAAGGTCACCTCTCCTTCCTTTTCCTGTTTGTCCCCCAGGAACCATTTCACCTCGCCTGTGGCACGGTCTACCGCAAAAAGACGGCCGTCGCCGAATACACCCTCAATGATATAGACCAGCCCGTTCTTTTCGTCCACGGTCACCTGGGCGTCGAAATTAAAACCGGTGTAGAACTGCGTGGCCGCCTCCCAGATCTGCTGGCCGGTTTCGGAATCTACCGCATACAGCTTGGCCGTTGCATCCGCTGTAACGTACAGGTAGTAAATGATGCCATCCGATGACACAACCGGCGGCGGCGCCCAGCCGTAGGCCTGGTTGCCAAAATCCCAATACATGTCACCACTGATCGGGTCTCCAAGCTCAAGCCTTCCCCCGGCATAGGTGGCAATGATGTGCCCGTGGTAGAGAGCAGGGGTGCCCCCGATGATCGAAAAAAGCTCGTCATCGCAACCGTAGCCGTGGACCATCTCCAGATTTGCAACATTATCCGAAGTGACCTGGGTTTCATTGGGGTTGTAGGATGAAAACTGGCTGTCAACGCCGAAATGCAGCCAGTTGTTCTGCCATTTCGCAGGTTCAACCGCAGAGGTTGATGGCACGTCTGCCGTCTGTTGATCGGCCTGGCTGGAAGGCGGAGCTGCCAGCCCTGTCGCTTCCGGTTCAGAATCTGCAGGAACCTGGTTGCTTCCCTCATCCGCTTTTTCGGAGGACCCTGTCAAACTGCAGGCCATGGTCAACCCCATTGCCATTGCCAGGAAGAAACCCTTAAGTATCATATTTCTGGGATCATTTGCAACCATATTATCCCCTCTTTAATTTTGGTTCGAAATCCTTTGATAAAATACCAGACTCTGGCGCACCTCATCCCCCCTGGTACTCCTTCAGAAGGCGCTTCTCCTCCCCCTCCACCAGCCAGGCGCTGACGGTGACGTACTGCTCGATGCCCGAGCCGGTCAGCTTGCGCCTCAGCAGCTCGTCCACCTGGAAGATGCCGGCGTTGTTGTTCATCCAGATGTTGATCTGCACCGGCCGCTCCGCTCCCTCCTGGATCTCCACCTTGTCAATGGAGGCGGCCGAGACGGCGTGGATATCCATCTTCCCGGCCTGGTAGGGAATGCGCGAGCGGCCCTCGCTCATGTCCAGCGCGTCCGCCACCCGCACGATGCCGGCTTCGATGGTGTGAGGCGTGCCGCCGCTGCGGTGGGCGATGATGGCATGCAGCGTCTCCGAGATCACCACCGTCTTCTCGTCAATGGGCAGAAAGTCCAGCAGGCGGTGCAAAAGGTCGTTGGCCAGGAACAGGCTGAACTCTTCGTGCCCCTCGCGGCTGATGGACATGCCCAGGTCATGGAACAGGCTGGCCAGCAAAATGACCAGTTCGGCATGCTCCTGCGAAAGGTCATAATCCCGGCTGATGGACATGACCACCTGCCGCTTCTCCAGCAGGCGCGCCAGCCGCAGGGCAATGTTGGCCACAATTTGAAAGTGCACCACCCCGTGGTCGGTCATCCCCAGCCGGTCAATGGCGTTGATGTTGTTGATGCGCCAGAGCGTCTTCACCTCCAGGTCCCGGTTCACCCGCTCCAGCGCCTGCACCAGCAGACGGTTGCGGTTGGCCGGCACGTGAATGTCGATGTTGGCGTATTTTTTTGTTTCCATGTCGCTTCCCCGCTGCCGGCAGGCAGCGAAATCCCCCCCATTATCCCACGAACCCGTCTTGCTGTGTCCCCCTTCCTTCGCCCAAACGCCAGGCTGGCTGGGGGCGGCTATGCAGACTCCGGCGGCGCCCATGGCCGCCCGAACAGGCCTCCCGGCGGTAAATCGAAAACGACCCTGGTGGTTGCAATGGCGTGGCTGCCCGCCGTGGCGCTGCCCGCCAGGCTTTCAACCCCGGCAGCCCCGCCGAACCCCGGTCACTTCTTCTGGTGATCTCCCGGTTGGTACGCCCCAACGGTGGTGCGGAATGGAACGTTGAGGCGGTTCCACCCGTTGATCGCAATCACCGCAAAGGTGAGGTTCACCAGTTCCTTTTCACCAAAATGGCGGCTGACCTCGGCGTAAAGTTCGTCCGAGATCTCTTCCTGCGAGACCAGGGTGACAGCCTCGGCCCAGGCCAGTGCCGCCCGCTCGCGCTCGCTGTAGAACGGCGCCTCGCGCCAGGCCGGCAGCAGGTACAGGCGCTGTTCGCTCTCGCCGCGGGCGCGGGCATCCTTGGTGTGCATGTCAAGGCACCAGGCGCAGTGGTTGATCTGTGAGACGCGTGTTTTCACCAGTTCCAGCAGCGATTCCTCCAGGCCCGCACGGTGCACACACTCCTCCAGCCCGAGCATGGCCTTAAAGGCCTCGGGTGCCAACTTTTTGTAATCAAGACGTTGTTTCATCGTAATCTCCTTTTCCTGCGATCAAACCCATTATCCTGAATCGGGCCGTGACCCATCCGCGCCGGCGGTGAAGAGCCCTTGCGCCTCGCCATGCGTTAACCCGGGCACGGGGGAGGTAAGCGTTCCCGTTTCATGCAATTGTCGCGCCATTTCCTGCACAAACCCCATGCTGGCGCAGGCGATGGCGGTTGCCGTGCTGAGGCGGGCCACACCGGCCTGGATCAGGTCGGCCACCCTGGCGCCGCCGGAGCGGATGGTCGCGTTGACCGGGGCGTCCAGGGCGCGCACCATCGCCGCCAGCGTGTCGGGGTCTGCCAGCCCGATGGGGAAAAAGCAATCCGCCCCGCTGGCAAAATACGCCCGGGCCCGCTCCACGGCGGCATCAAAGCGCTGCCGCTCGTCGCCAAACCCCAGGAGGTAAAGGTCGGTCCGGGCGTTGATCACGATCGGCACGCCGGCCGCCTCCGCCGCGGCGCGCCCGGCGCGGATGCGGGCTGCGGCATCCTCAATGCTCCGCAGGGGCGCATCCGGGCGATGCGTGCCGTCCTCCAGGTTGATCCCCACCGCCCCGGCAGCAATGACCGCCCTGACCGTCCCGGCTACCGCTTCGGGCGTGTCCCCGAAGCCCGCCTCGATGTCCGCCGTCAGTGGCACGGCAACCGCCCGGGCGATCCGCCCCGTGGCGGCAATGACCTCGTCCCGCGGGGCGCCTTCGCCATCCGGGTAGCCCAGCGACCAGGCCACGCCGCCGCTGGTGGTTGCAATTGCCTGAAAACCCGCCTGCTCGAAGAGCCGGGCGCTCATGGCGTCCCAGGCGTTCGGCAGCAACAATGGCTGCGAGCGGTCGTGCATCCGGCGAAACGCTTCGGCCTTGCGCGCCTGTTCGGCGGTTGTGAGCCGGGGTGTTGTCATTGGCATGGTTTCCGAACCTCCACAGTCAAAGACCCTTCAGCGATGAATCGGTTGGGTTGGCGGGTGCCGTTTGGCATGTCGATCCGATCTCATTGCATGGGTCTGGGTTTTATTATGCCTATTATACCCCTTATTGTCTGATTACCACATACGCCCCCGCACAAAGGGCGACTAACCGGCGGCGAGGTGGGGGGATTGAGGAGGAGTGTGAACGGTATTCGTTTTCGTTTTTTCGTTCCCATGAAGCGTATATGGATCTTCTCATTTTGTGTGACGGGATTTTCATTGATCCTGGCAATTTTCATCCATATCCGTTTCCGCCTGGCGGGTGAGCTGAAGGAGGAGATTGCGCTCGGGGAGGCGTTCGAGCAGGTTGGGGGGGATGCGCTCCAAAACTGCGGCGTCGCCAGTGGCGCGGGCAACCTGGAGGAGGAAGCGCAGGGTGAGGGCATCGGCCCGGCTGACGAGGGCCTGGCGCTGGCGGCCGTAAGAACGAGAAGCGGCCTCCAGCAGGGCGGCCACACGGGCCTGGACAAAGCCGGCAGCAGTGAGGATCTCTTCGCGGCTTGAGGCGGGGGTGAGGGGCAGGAGGCGTTCGCCAACCTGGCGGGAGTAGACGCCGGTTTTTAATGCGTTGGTGTTGCCGGGCTGCCCGCCGCGGCGACGTTTGGGGGATGGGGGGTAGGGCATAGTGAGTTTATAATAGAATGTTTGTACTATTTTGACAACTGGCAAATTCACCAATTTTCACTATCAAATTGGATAATGGGGGATGAGGAAGGGAGCGAACATCGGAACACAAACCACCCCTACAGGACACTCCCCGATAAAACCTTCAGGGCGACTTCACTCGGCCGCACTGGACAGCGGAGCAGAGGATTTCAATCCACGCCCCCGCACAGGGGGCGACGTCCGCCCGGCTTTTTCCCGTGTCGTGGGTTAAACATTTCAATCCACGCCCCCGCACAGGGGGCGACATGGTCTATTAACTCCTAAATCCTGCACGCTTATTTCAATCCACGCCCCCGCACAGGGGGCGACTGACCATACCTCCCGAATCCACGTCAGAATACGTTATTTCAATCCACGCCCCCGCACAGGGGGCGACTGATGGATTTGTTGAACGAACTGCAAGGTCAATTATTTCAATCCACGCCCCCGCACAGGGGGCGACACCTCCGCCACCTCCTTTGGCGGTAAGCCCATTATTTCAATCCACGCCCCCGCACAGGGGGCGACTTTGAAGTCCCAGAGATCGACACCCGGACATTGATTTCAATCCACGCCCCCGCACAGGGGGCGACCCCACGCATTGGTTACTCGGTGTGCTGAATAAATTTCAATCCACGCCCCCGCACAGGGGGCGACCAGGGCCGGCCACCAGCACAAAAAGAAGAATTTATTTCAATCCACGCCCCCGCACAGGGGGCGACCAGACGATCCGGCCCGGTTCATGTTCCTCACAATATTTCAATCCACGCCCCCGCACAGGGGGCGACATAAAGGGAATCACCATATATCGTAACGCAAGTAATTTCAATCCACGCCCCCGCACAGGGGGCGACCTCCTACGATAACCGAAAATAAAAAAATTGATTAATTTCAATCCACGCCCCCGCACAGGGGGCGACTGGACGATCCGGGCCAGTAGATGATACAGCCGGTATTTCAATCCACGCCCCCGCACAGGGGGCGACTTGTCAATTTTTTTTCTTTTCGGTTTAGGAGTATTTCAATCCACGCCCCCGCACAGGGGGCGACATGATCCGGGCCAACAGGCGCTCCGGGCCAATATTTCAATCCACGCCCCCGCACAGGGGGCGACCACGGACGATTAGTCCGCTATCCAGTCGTATGGATTTCAATCCACGCCCCCGCACAGGGGGCGACCAGACATCCAAGTACATTCCACCTCTTCCAAGCGATTTCAATCCACGCCCCCGCACAGGGGGCGACCAAGACTGATCAACTCGTTGACTAAGTCGACCTTATTTCAATCCACGCCCCCGCACAGGGGGCGACTCTTTTCAATGGTTTTATAGGTTGCGCTATTGGTATTTCAATCCACGCCCCCGCACAGGGGGCGACTGAAAAAAGAATTAATAATCAACAACCGAGCGGTATTTCAATCCACGCCCCCGCACAGGGGGCGACGACCACGATTTCTGCGGGCTGATGCTCCGTACGGATTTCAATCCACGCCCCCGCACAGGGGGCGACCGGGTAATAATAGATGACCCGGGTAATAATAGATATTTCAATCCACGCCCCCGCACAGGGGGCGACATTTTCTAAAAATTTTTTTAAAAATCGTCTCCAAATTTCAATCCACGCCCCCGCACAGGGGGCGACGGATGACGCCCAAGAAATCGTTATTAGGATGATGATTTCAATCCACGCCCCCGCACAGGGGGCGACCGCTTGACGTAGTAGCCGGGCTGGATGATACACAGATTTCAATCCACGCCCCCGCACAGGGGGCGACTTTACATTTTTAAGGTGGGGGCGATTAGGATCATATTTCAATCCACGCCCCCGCACAGGGGGCGACTGAGTATCCACCAGCCAGGCTTTGGCTTCATAACTATTTCAATCCACGCCCCCGCACAGGGGGCGACGAAGTCGCGCATCAACCCGTAAAACTTCTCAACATTTCAATCCACGCCCCCGCACAGGGGGCGACAAAAAAGAATTAATAATCAACAATCGAACAATAATTTCAATCCACGCCCCCGCACAGGGGGCGACCGTATGAAATCCGCCAGTTGGCACGGTATAGCTATTTCAATCCACGCCCCCGCACAGGGGGCGACTGGAGTCTGACACCGACGGCAAAATTTACATTTTTATTTCAATCCACGCCCCCGCACAGGGGGCGACGACAACATTCGGGTTCTGTTGAACTGCTCGATGATTTCAATCCACGCCCCCGCACAGGGGGCGACAATCAACGTATGCCGCCATAGCTCAAACTCCTTAATTTCAATCCACGCCCCCGCACAGGGGGCGACTCAGATATCCCTGGCAGTTTCAGCCGCCGTTCCAATTTCAATCCACGCCCCCGCACAGGGGGCGACCCATTTGTCAGCGCCAGGACGACCGGATAGGATAATTTCAATCCACGCCCCCGCACAGGGGGCGACTTCAAGTGTCATTTCCTTTGCAGCAACAGGTACAATTTCAATCCACGCCCCCGCACAGGGGGCGACGCATGGAAGGAAACCTGTGCCGGTTCTGTCGAATATTTCAATCCACGCCCCCGCACAGGGGGCGACCCCGCGGCAAGCGTTTTGCACATAAACTTTCAGATTTCAATCCACGCCCCCGCACAGGGGGCGACTTCGCCGCCTTAACATGCACTGCAATTGTTGATTTCAATCCACGCCCCCGCACAGGGGGCGACTGCAAATTATGGCGGCTTTTTGCTTATACCCGCCATATTTGGCGATTCAGCGACCATTAACACTCATAAAGCATCCTGATCGAATGGAACTTTAAGGTTTTAACACCTCCATTCTCGGCTTTCTTCCTGCGAACTTCCCTTGCAAACCTTGTTCACATGAGGTTCGCAATCAAACGATCAAGGTCCCCTCCAAGTCCAAAGTAACCTTGGCGCCAACATGTTCCACTCGATTGCGCCACTCGTTTCCGAGATAATAATAACGAACGCTGTCTTTTTCAAGGTCAACAATGGTCTGCAAGGCCGCCTGCAACTGTTTTAATTGGGCAGGATCAATCAAACATTCGAAGACAGAGTTCTGAACCCGCTGGCCATAATTTTGGCATTCCTTTGCCACACGGCGCAACCGCTTCTTCCCGGCATCCGTTTCGGTATTCACATCATAGGTGACAAGGACCATCATGGCTAGCTCCTAACTCCAGAAAAACGGCGGGTAGGCATCCAGATCGCCGCGCAGGAATCGTGCAAGCAGGAGTGCCTGGACATGGGGAACCAGCCCGAAAGGAATACGTTCCTGCAGGAAAGGGTGGGTTAGTTCTTCTTTTTTGCGTTCCTGCCAGGCAGAAAGAACCGCCTTGCGGGCAGCATCATCCATGACCACCCCGCCGCTTTCCTTCTGGGTGAAACTCTCGGCATTCAACTGTCGGCGATTGACGAGGGAGAGAGCCAGGCGGTCGGCAAATACTGGCCGCAGTTCCTCCATCAGATCGAGAGCAAGTGAAGGGCGGCCAGGACGGTCCTGGTGGAGGAAGCCAACATATGGATCAAGACCAACAGTTTCGAGGGCAGATGCCACCTCATTCGCCAGGATGGTATAGAGGAAGGACAGGACTGCATTCATATTGTCAAGAGGTGGACGGCGGGAACGTTCTTTGAAGTAAAAAGCCTCCCTTTGTTGGAGGATGAACTGATCAAAGACCCCAAAATAGATCTTTGCCGCGCTGCCTTCCACACCCATTAAGTCATTCAATGTCCGGCAACCCGGGACCGCTTTTAAGAGTTCTTTGAGTGAAAAAGATGCCGCCTTGAGGCAATCCACATCCACCAGGAGGGCATGGTCGCGGAGGGCACGTTCCACCACCTTTCGGCAATTGGAGATCTTTCCAAGCAGAAAAGAGGCAGCCACAGGCAGAGCCTTTAGAAGATCTTCAGAAAGGAGATATTGCTTTTTCCTGAGCAAAACGTTGCCCTTGACCCTACCATTGACCCTTGCCAGGAAGCGGCCTCCTGGGGTGAGAAAACAAAGGCCTACACCCCGCTCGGCACAGGCGCCCATGAGGGCCGGGCTGGCACCCGGGTAACCAAAGCAGACAATGTTCTCCAGGTTAAGCAGTGGCAACCGCAAGGCTACTTCTTCGGTGCGCTTGATTAAAACTGTCTCACCCTCCAGGTTGAGATAGGCGTCCGGAAAGGTGACATAGAGCACATTGAGGAGTTTTTTCATTTCAATCCTCCTCCAGATGCTTCCGAATATAGGTGGAAGCGGCAAGGGCACCTTCCATTAGCACAGGCAGACAGATGTCCACCAGCGAACAGGATCGGCAGGCTTTGGAGGGTTTGACTTTTGGGGTATGTTTCCTTTCCAAATAGGAATGCATCTCCCTTGCCATATCCTCCACCAGGGTGCGAAGTTCTGAAGTTAATTCCACATCCACCCGATGGCGAGTCTCCCCATAATACAGGTACCCTTTTGGGATCTGAAGGGAAAGCATCTCCTCCAGACAGATGGCCTGAGCACACAACTGAACCTCGTCGACAGGCTCCCGTTTTTTATGGCCACGCTTGTATTCCACCGGTGCTGCCAGCCAGGTTCCCTGCCGGCCATGGATGTGCACGCCACCAGGAGTTTCGATGAACTCGACAACATCACAGATACCGGTCAGGCCCAGTCGGTAGGAGACCACCGGCATGTACCGGGCGGTGATGACCCCTTTGCGAACCTCAGTGAAATAGGGGTCATTCACCCGCCTGTGCAGTTGACGGCCTTCGACAGTGAGGACATTCTCCCGCCACTGGTTCTCGATATGAATAAGCGCCCACTGCCGTCGGCAGAAGCAGAAGTGCTGGATGCCGGAAAGGGGCAGCAGGTCATCCGGGGAGTAGTCGGGGGTCATAATTTCTCGATAACGCTCACCCCGGCAGGCACCCTGTCCTTCTGAAATCTTACGAGGTAGTCCTCAAAGCGTCGTGGCGGGCTGGTTGGGTCCACACGCTCCACACCAACAGTTTCAAAAAGTGCGTGTGCCGGTGCATTCCCCAGTTCGCTCTCATGCTTAAAGATGAATAGTTTACGGGAGGCCATCTTCCCTCGCGCCGCCGAATGGTCATGTTCGAACATGTTCACCAACGCCTCCCAGAACAAGGCCAGGTCGTCTTCTGAAAAACCAGTGCCTTTCCCAGGGTCGTTTGCCAGCTTGGCCGATACATAACCCTCCACGCGGTACAACCCATAAGGGACAATGTGCTTGCGGCCGATCTCTGTTTTTTTCTCCTCATCCTCGCGGGCTACAGTCATCCGGGTGATGGTCACCTCCTGCTGGACAATTGGGTCAATGCTACGGGAAAAGTTGAGCTGCACCGGGCCGCGCACCTGGCCGCAGTTTACCGTCAGTGTCATCACCGCACCAAAGGCGCGTATGTCGTAGAAGTTCGCACACATCCATTTCCTCAAAATGGCCAGTGCACCGGCACCAACCGACTTGGCTTCCTCCTTTTTCGGGACCTCCATATTGTTGGCGACATATGCTTCCTTGTGCTGGGTAATCAGCGGAATTCCTTCTTTTACATAAATCCGATACCCGGGCGCATCCATTTTGATGAGTTCCACATAGTTGCGCACCTTGCGTTTAATGCAAACATCGGTAACGATACCATAGCCGGTCTCGGGGTCAATGCGCGGCATGTTTCCGGCATCCGGATCCCCGTTCGGGTTGCCGTTCTCCACGTCGTACAGCAGTACGAATTCATAGCGGTTCTTAATCGGTTCGTTCATAACTTCCTCCTTTTTTTAATTTACAGCCTGAGCAGCTTCTTTATCTTTCACTCTATCCGCCTTGGGGGTGTATAAATCAGTTCGTTGATGATAGTACCCCAGGATGAAGGCACCCTGCTCGTCCAGCGAAAGATGGGTGGGGATGGGGTTCTTTTCAATATCCAGCAACTCCACGATCCGCCCAATCAGCTGATCGATATATCGGTTCTTCTCTTTGGAAATGTGGTGCTGAGAAAGACGCAGCAGAACCGGGAAGACGCTGGCCGGAGCGGCGCAGGCGTTGGTGAAATAGCGGTCTTTGATGGTGGCATTCAGGTTCGGGATGGCATCCTTCTGGGCTTTCTCCAGGGCAGCGAACAGACGCCCAAGCAGGTAGGCTGGGTTGGTGCTTTTCTCATTCAGAGACATATATAAATCCTCCTGTATCGGATTTTTTTCCTGGTGGCGGTATTTGCGTTTCAGGTAGGCTTTGATGACCGACGCCCGGGTTCGGTTGATTTTTTGGATGTTCTTTCGTTTATCATCCACATCCGCCCGGATGCGGTTGAGAACAGCATAATACAATGCAGCCGGATAGGGTGCATCCTCCAGGATAGCCCGGAACATAGCGCCAGCCATTATGGGGGATGGTTTTCCATCGTGTTCTTTTTTGGAGAAGGTTTCGTTGAGTACCTGCCATAGGGGTATGAATTCGGGTTGGTCAATAAATTCTCGCACCATCTCCATGTCCCGGTAATGACGCATGATCTTCTCGACCAGGGAACCGAACAGATCTGCATGGAAGAAGCGCACAGAAGCCCGGGCGGCGTTGGGCGCCAAGCCAAGGACGTAGAAACGGATTTTCGGATCCAACCCTTCCAGGAGTCGTGTAGTGTCCGCAGGTTGCAAACCCTTCACCCTCTTAGCGACTTCACGCAGCCTTTCCTCCGCCTGGGCGTTCCTGCTGCCGGTTTTCCGGGCCCCCTTTGCCGCCTCCGCTTCCGCTTCCAGGCTGAACAGGCCCTGGAACAAGGTTGGATAGGCCGGATCAGGGCTCTCCGCCCAGTAAACCACCGTTGTATCCCCGATGTTGAACTTCCGGTTCGGGTTATCCTTTGATAGCAGATGGTTTAATGCTGTAGTATAGGCAAAAGTCGCCTTCTCACTCACGGGTGAGTTGCCCCCCTGCACTTTTCCAAACGATGTATAAGCATCTGCATTAAAGCCCACCAGTGTTGCGCCTGAAGACTGGGCTCCCTTGATACCCTTAAGTGAAGGATGCAACCGAGCAATAGGAGAAACCACTCCGGTCACCAGGCACTGGGCATGGGTTTGGCTTATGTTGCGCATCCTGTATTCTTCCCATGACCGCCGCACGGCAGGATGTTCGTGAATGAAGCCGGGGCTGCCATCCAACATAAAGACGATATTGCTGCCTCTTAGCATTTCTTCCAGGTGGCTGTGTAAAGGAAGACATCCTTGCGCTTTCAGGGGATCCCAACAATCCAAGAATCGCCTTACTGCCTCAGCCTCCAAGCAATCGACCTCCTTCAATATTGCAAGGTTGAGTTTCCTGAAAGCATGGAAGCAGCGGGAAGCAAAGTTGGAATCTTTGTAATGTTTGCCGGTCAGTCCAAGAACATATTCGGCAGTACCACAAAGAAAGTTTGCGACAATGTTGGAAGACTTCTTTGCCTGCTCTGGAACGTTCAGAGGCAAGGGCCTCTCCAGAACCTCCCTGCCCCGCTGGACGGTCTCGTAAAGATGGAGGACATCCAAAACCTCACCTCCATTTGACAGGTTGAGAGCAAAAGAGACCGGTACAATACTGTAGCCCAAGCGAGGGATATCACTGGCAGGGTCACCAGCGAGGATATCGTAATACCGGTTAAGCGCTTGCAGCACCATGGCCCTACCCTGCCTTTCTTACATTGGCCAGGTCGATCACGCCGTCAACCATCTCAGCTTTGAAGAAAATAGGCCGTATGTCCTTCGGGTCGCTGAAATCCAAATCGTAGAGCATCCAACCCAGGGAGGTTTGTCCTTTTAGTTTGCTGGAAGGAATCTGCCCATCCTTCACAATTTCCACCCGAGCTCCAAACTCGCGCGTTCCCAAGCAGGGAGCATGGTAATACTGCCCTTTGCGCAGCCGACGCAATACCATGTTGTAATGTTTCTCCACCGTGTCCTCCGGACCGGATTTTTCCGGGATCACTTCAAAGTGGGCTTCGAGGACATAATCGACATTTTTCAAGACCATGGCTGCCCGCTGTTGGCGTTGGCTCTTGTCATTGCTCGAGAGGAACAGCAGTTCCCCTGACCCCCTCATGGCCCTAAGTGCTTTCCCATCCGACACCTTCCCGCTGACCTCGTTCCTTCGGATATTGGTAAACTTGATCTCATTGAGCACGTGTATGCGGTCGATCACCCAGCGGATGGAGGGCTTCCAATAAACTGCCTCGAAGATGCCGCGTGCAGCGGATGGTGTAATCACATCGTAACTCATCCGCTCTGTTTTCATTTCCGGCCGGGTGAATAACGCATAATCCCCGCTGACTCGCATGGTTATGCCATATCCCATATCGATCTCCTTTCTTCATCCATCATAGAAGATTGCCTCTCCCCCGCCTTCTGGGAGGATGAGCCCCGTCAGGTCATCGTAATTGTTTCGATTTTTTAGTACTGCATAGACACCTCCGTAGTTATCTATTTCGATCATGCCCGCATCCATCAGGGCTTGATATTCATTTTCATAAATGTTTACAGCGTACTGTTGCAGAAGCCTGGAAAATTTGCGTGGTGTGTCACTCTTTCGAACCTGTTGAAGAATTCCATTTGCCTTGGCATCATAAGGGATGATGACTGATGTAGTTTGATTGTCAATCAGTCTGAACTTGTCAGCCGCAGTTGTAAAATCGAAACATGGCTCACCAATTCCTTTTTCAAAGCATTCCACAATCCGGTGGATGTCAATAGTATGCTTGCCCTGCAGGTCAAAGAGCCGGCGGTAATAACAAGAGATGGCTTCCAAGGAGGTCGGATCAGAATACTCTCTCAGGATGATCCTGGTGATATCTGCCCCTTGTTCAATGTAAGATGGTGTTCGCTTAATTAATTCAGTGTCCGGTTCAAAAATATAAAGCCTACCTTTTCCCCTTTTCCCTTCCCGGTTCACTCTGCCAGCAGCCTGAAGGATCGCATCAAGCCCTGCCATTGCCCGGTAACCTTCCGGGAAGTCAAGGTCGATACCAGCCTCGATGATCTGGGTGGAAACCACCCTGCAAGAATTATCAGTCGACAGCCGGTTACGAATTTCATCAATCGTCTTTTTCCTGTGTGCCGGGCACATCAATGTGGAAAGGTGGAAGCAGCCCTCTCCCCCGATAAGGTTGAATATCCCCCTGGCATGCTTACGTGTGTTCACGATGCACATTCCCTGGTTCACTTCCCGCAACTTTTCTGCAATTTCAATATCTGTCATTTTTCCGCATTGGACAATCTCGACCCGTTTAAAAAATTGGTATAGGCCGTTTGGATTTTGGGCCAGTTCTACAATGCTGGCCTCGCTTGGAAGGAATCGTTCGATTGGGGGCTGGGTCGCCGTGCAAAAGACAGCCGTAGCCCGGTAATTTTTTACCAGCTCATAAATTGCCAGAAGACATGGTTTAAGATACTGCTTTGGAAGCATCTGTGCCTCGTCGAATATGATCACGCTGCCGGCAATGTTGTGCAGTTTCCGACATGCCGAAGAGTGGTTGGCGAAAAGGGATTCGAAGAACTGGACATTTGTCGTCATAATGATGGGAATGTCCCAGTTCTCAGAAGCCAGCTTTAGCTTTTCGACCATCTTGTTTGTACGGTCATCATCATCCTCGGTCGTCATCACCTTCCCGAGTCTTTCCCAATCAAAATTAGAGTGATGCTCCAACACATTGGATTCACCAAGGATTTTTTTGAATTCAGCGGCGTTCTGGTCAATAATGCTGGTGAAAGGGATGACGTAGAGGATCCGTTTTAATCCGTTTATTCGTGCATGACGCAAGGCGAATGCCATGGATGAGAAGGTCTTGCCGCCCCCTGTCGGAACAGTTAACTTATATAAACCCTGCCTGCCGCTGGCTTTTTCAAGGCAGGTGTGCAGAGTCTCCGTTCGCTTGGCTTGTATCTTGTTAGCCGGCTTCTCAAATTTCTTAAGGTAATTCTCGAATGTGTTGCACAATTCATCGATAGAAACTAACTTCTCTCGTACATATTTGGTTTCAGCCATAAAGGCTTCGGTGTCCAAGTAATCTGCATCAACCAGCACAGAATAGACCATACGGGTGAAGAAGGCCAGCGAGAACTCTCCAGTATCGGTCGTTCTACAGATCGGTATAGCTTGGGGAAGGGTGAGATCGTTTATGTTAATTTCTGTTTGATAATTGCTGAAATCATGCACATTTTTCTTGAGTCGGGCTTGTAAGGTGCCTTCGACGCCTGTGTCGATCACGCTGCCATAATCAGGCAGTCCTGTATGGTGCCCGGCAATGCAATAGGCCAGGAGCGTACCAATTATGGGTTGGGGTGTGGTCCGAAAAATGTTTATGGCCTCTTTGGCACCGGCAGTCGAATGGTCGACCCGGGCTCCACGGCCGTAAAGCCTGTCTTGAAACTTTTGGGAATACTTGCCGATATCGTGAAGTAATGCGGCGAGATATGCGAACTCAGAAACTCCGGCGTCATGGCCGATATCCCTGGCAAGGATGGCCGAATTGACTAAATGCTCACGCAAACTTTGCCAATTGGATATTTCCAGTTCCCTGGTATGGGCATAGTACATGTTTTCCCTTCCTCCCATAAAAAAACCAGAAAATAATGCACCTTAAGACTGAAATGCCAATATTGTACCTAAATCAAGTATACAACCGGAGCGAATAATTACAGGACAATTTCAAACATCGTCCCCTATCCAAACCATCCACTGATGTTTGCCAGCCAGCCCGAGCATCTCGTGTTGAGTCATTCAAATGAAAGAAGAACTTGCAAACCTCCATCCAACACCCCCATTCCTGCGATATACTATCCCCACCCATGAACCTGCCCCACATCCCCGCCTTTGACGAACGCGCCGCCGAAGCAGCCCGCCGGCGCCAGGCCAGCCTCACCAAGCCGGCCGGTGCATTGGGCCGCCTGGAGGCGCTCTCCATCCAACTGGCCGGCATCACTGCCAGAGCGCAGCCGCAGTTCCCCCACAAACAGGTGATCCTGATGGCTGCCGATCACGGCATCGCCCTGGAGGGCGTGAGCGCCTACCCGCCGGAGGTGACCGCCCAGATGGTGCTTAACTTCCTGCACGGCGGGGCGGCGGTGAACGTGCTGGCGAACCTGGCCGGCGCCGCGGTGACGGTGGTGGACATCGGCGTGGCGTACGATTTTAAGGGCGCCCCGGGGCTGCTGCACCGCAAGGTGGCTCCCGGTACGCAGAACATGTTACAAGGCCCGGCCATGACCCGCGCCCAGGCCGGGGAGGCCATCCAGGCGGGGCTGGAGGTAGCCGCTGAGGCCATCAACTCCGGCGCCGGCCTGCTGGCCACCGGCGAAATGGGCATAGGCAACACCACGCCCGCCTCGGCCATCACCGCCGTGCTCACCGGTCTGCCGGTGGAGCAGGTGACCGGCCGCGGCACCGGTATCGACGATGCCGCATGGCGGCACAAGGTGAGCCTCATCCGGGAGGCCATCCGCCTGAACGCGCCCGACCCCCGCGACCCGCTGGACGTGCTCGGCAAGGTCGGCGGACTGGAGATCGCCGGGCTGGCGGGTGTCGTGATCGGCGCGGCGGCCAAACGGGTGCCGGTGGTGGTGGATGGCTTCGTCTCCAGCGCGGCTGCGCTGGTGGCTGCGGAGATGCTCCCCGCCGTAAAACCCTTCCTGGTGGCCTCGCACCTCTCCGTTGAGGTCGGCCACTCGGCCATCTGGCGAAAACTGGGGCTGCACCCCCTGCTCAACCTGGGCATGCGCCTGGGCGAAGGCACGGGGGCGGTGCTGGCCTTTCACCTGGTGGATGCCGCCTGCGGCATCTTGAACGGCATGTCCACCTTCAGCGAAGCGGGGGTGAGCGACAAGGGATGAACGCCCTGCGCACGGCTCTTGGCTTCCTCACCATCCTGCCGGTTGCCCGCCGGGAACCCGGCGATCCTGCCAGCCTGGGCCGGGCAGCCGGCTGGTTTCCCTTTGTGGGGGCCCTCATCGGCTTTCTCGTCGCCCTGGCGCAGTACGCTCTGCTGCAGGTGCTCTCCCCGCTGCCTGCGGCGGTCCTGGCTGCGGCAGCCTGGATCATCCTCAGCGGCGGCTTGCACCTGGATGGCCTGGCCGACTGCTGCGACGGGATGCTGAACGCCGCATCCAGGGAACGCCGGCTGGAGATCATGAAAGACCCCCACCTGGGGACGTTCGGCGGTATTGGCCTTATTCTGGCCATTCTGCTCAAGGTCGCCCTGCTTGCCAGCCTGCCCCCCGCCCATCTCTGGGTCGCCCTGCCCCTGGCAGCCACCACCGCCCGCTGGCTGTTGCTGCCTGCCTCCACCCGGGCCACGGCACGGCCGGGCGGGCTGGGCGCTGCCTTCTCCCGCAACATCCCGTCCAGCGCCTGGCTGCCCGCCGCCCTCATCCCCGCCCTGCTGACCCTGGCCGCCGGCTGGCGCGGCCTGGCCGGACTGCTGGCAGCCCACCTGGTCGCCTGGGTCCTCTTTCAGGCTGCCCGCTCCCGCCTTGGCGGGCTCACCGGCGATGTCCTCGGCTCCACCGTCGAACTGGCGGAACTGGTGGTTCTAACTGCCTTTTGTGTGCAGGTGTAGGAGGCGTTTCCCTTGAAGCCCTGGAACTTTCGCCTTGGCACCACCTCCTACATCCTCCCGGCTGACATTCTGCCCAACGTGCAATACCTGGCCGGCCGGGTGGACGACGTGGAACTGGTCCTCTTTGAACTGGATGACGGCCCAAACAACCTGCCGGACGATGCCCAACGCAACGAACTGGCGCGCCTGGCCATCCGGCACAACCTGACCTACACCGTGCACCTGCCGCTGGACCTGCGGCTGGGCATCGAAGGCGGGGAACAGCACATTTCGCTCGTCAAGGCCCGCCGGGTCATTGAGGCCACCCGCGCCCTGCAGCCGTGGGCCTACGTACTGCACCTGGACGGGCGCGAAGAACTGCAGCAGCCCGGGGCTGCGGCCAGGGAAAAATGGCTGGATCAGGCAACACGCGCCCTGCAGATCGCCGGGGCCTGGGCGGGTGACCCGTCCCTGCTGGCAGTGGAGAACCTGGACAACTACCCACCGGGTTTTTGGGACGAAATTTTTACCCGCACACCGGTCAGCCGCTGCATCGACATTGGCCACCTGTGGAAGGACGGGCACGACCCGCTCCCCTTCCTGCAGCGCAACCTCCGGCGCGCCCGGGTGCTGCACATCCACGGCACCTGCGGCCGCGACCACCGGTCACTGCGCCATGTGCCGCCGGACGAACTGCGGCGGGTGATGGGCTTTGTTGTGGATGGCGGTTTCAGCGGCGTGTTGACCATCGAGGTGTTCAACCAGGGCGACCTGGATTCGTCCATCCAGGCACTGTCATCCGCCCTGCAGGGTTCGGGAAGGGAGGCTGCATGGGAAGGGAACTGATCTTCATCCTCGGGGGAGCCCGCAGCGGCAAATCCGCCCATGCGCAGTCGATCGTGGAAAAGGATGGCCAGCCGGCGCTCTTCGTTGCCACGGCCACCGCCGGTGACGCCGAAATGGCCGCCCGCATCGCCGCCCACCGGGCTTCCCGTCCGAAAAACTGGAGGACGCTGGAAACCCCGCTGAAGGTTGGCCAGGCCATCCGGCAGGCCGAACTCGCGCCCTGGGTGCTGGTGGATTGCATTACCCTGCTGGCCGGCAACGTGCTGTACTCGCTGCCGCAGCCGGTGGAGGAACACGCCTGCCAGCCCGCCATGGAGGAGGAGATCGCCGGTCTGCTGGCGGCCTACCAGGCCCACCCCGGCCGCTGGGTGATCGTCTCCAATGAGGTGGGCCTGGGCCTGGTGCCGCCTGCCCCCGAGTCACGCTATTACCGCGACATGCTGGGCTGGGCCAACCAGCGCCTGGCCAGGGCCGCCGACCGGGTTCTCTTCATGGCTGCCGGCATCCCGCTGCATCTGAAAGGCTGACTTTCCCTCCGGCGCATCTTATCGTCCTGGGAAGACGAATGTTGTAAAGGCTGCTTCATAACCCCTCCTGTTGTAATGCGCACCCTGCACCATTCTCATTGACGAATCGGAAATTCCGTGATATTGTATACCATGGTTGAGCAACCATTCAACTATCAGGATTTGCCATGGAAGGTCCTGCAACAACCGCGCTGGATGAAACCTCCGCCGCTCGCCTGGCGGACCTGTTCCACTCGTTGAGCGACCCCACCCGCCTGCGCATCCTGGCAACCCTGCTGAAAGAAGGGGAAACCAGCGTTGGCAGTCTTGTCCGCCTGTTGGGGTTGAGCAAATCCGCCATTTCGCACCAACTGCGCGGGCTGCGCGACAAGCGGGTGATCCGCACCCGCCGCCAGGGCCGGCAGGTCTTCGTGTCCCTGGACGACCGCCACATCAGCGAACTCTATCAAAGGGGCCTGGAACATGTCCTCCATGAATGACACCCGCCCCGCCCTTCGCAAGGCCGTTCCGGCCTTTCCGGGGTTGCCGGCAGCCTCCGGCTGGCTGGTTGCCCGTCCCCTTGTGGGTGTTCACACCTTCATTACCGCATGACGAGGATGATTTGAATGGAAAAAACGGTCGAACTTGAAATTCCCCTCCTTTTGCCCGGTGTGGTGAGCGACAAGGACGCCTGCCTTTCACGCCTCGAGGCAGCCCTGAACGGCCGCAAGGGCATCCTGCGCGCCCACCTGGAGCGTGACAAATCCCCGGTGAACCTTTGCCTGCACTACGACCCGAACCTGCTCAACCTGGCGGAGGTGAAACGGATTGCCGGGCGTGCCGGCGCCGAGATCGTCAACCGTTATCACCACGACACCATCGACATCGAAGGCATGGACTGCACGGATTGCGCAATCGTTCTGGAACACGGCCTGGGGCGGGTTGAAGGCGTGCTCTCCGTCAGGGTGAATTACCCGGCGGAGAAGATGTGGGTGGAATACGACAGCCACACCATCAACCGCCCCGGCATCGAAAAACGCATCCGCTCCCTTGGCTATGCCGTTCCACCCTCGGAAGCCCGGGCCCGCCTGCAGGAGAACCGCGAGGTCATCTTCAGCCTGCTCTCCGGATTGTGTCTGCTGGCCGGCTGGCTGGGCGGCCCGCTGTTCCAGTTTTCCCCGCCTGTCAGCATGGTCTTCTACCTCGCCGCCTACGCCTTCGGGGGCTGGCACGTCGCCAGGCATGCCTGGCATGCGCTGCGCGAGCGCCACTTCGACACCGACCTGCTGATGATCCTGGCGGCCATCGGTGCGGCCATCCTGGGTGAATTCGCAGAAGGCGCCCTGTTGCTCTTCCTCTTCAGCCTGGGGCATGCCCTGGAGGAACGCGCCCTCGACCGCGCCCGTGCAGCCGTGCACGCCCTGGGTCAACTGGCCCCCAAAACCGCCCTTGTCCGACGCAACGGCAGCGAAGTGGAGACCCCGGTGGAATCACTGCAACTGGACGAACTGGTCATTGTTCCTCCCGGGGTGAGGATGCCGGTTGATGGCGTCATCCTGCAGGGCACCTCCAGCGTAAACCAGGCTCCGGTCACCGGTGAATCCATGCCGGTGGAGAAAAACCCCGGAGACCCGGTCTTCGCTGGCACGGTAAATGGAGAAGGCGCCCTGGAGGTCAGGGTCACCCGCCTGGCGCGGGATTCCACGCTCTCCCGCATTATGAAAATGGTTGAAGAAGCCCAGTCACAAAAATCCCCCACCCAGCGCACCGTCGAGCGGTTCGAGCGTGTTTTCGTTCCATCCGTCCTCGCCGTGACTCTCCTCGTTATCGCCGTCCCCCCGTTGTTCGGTTTTCCCTTCCGCCAGTCCTTCCTGCGGGCGATGACCCTGCTGGTGGCGGCTTCGCCGTGTGCCCTGGCACTCGGCACCCCGGCGGCGATCCTCTCCGGAATCGCCCAGGCCGCCCGTAACGGGGTGCTGGTAAAAGGGGGCGCCCACCTGGAGAACCTCGGCCTGTTGAAGGCGGCAGCCTTTGACAAGACCGGCACCCTCACCCACGGGAAACCCATGGTGACCGATGTTCTCCCCTTTGGCGTTGACAAGGCGGAACTGCTTTCACTGGCCGCCGGCGCCGAATCACGCTCGGCCCATCCCCTGGCCATGGCCGTCGTGCAGAAGGCTCAGGCTGAAGGAGTTTCCCCCGCAGTTGTGGACACAGTGGAATCGCTGGCCGGCCAGGGTGTGCGGGGCAGGGTTAAAGGGCGCACCCTTTGGCTTGGCAGCCGGTCTTTGATGGAAACGGCCGGAGCAGTGCCAACACAAGAAATGCTCCAAGGTGCCGAAGCCCTTGCCACTTCAGGCAGGTCCCTGGTATGGGTGGCCGTTGAAGGCCGGGTCATCGGCCTGCTTGCCGTGGCCGACACCCTCCGCCCGGAAGCGGCACAAACCATGGAAGCCCTCCGCCGCATGGGCGTCGCCCACACCATCCTGCTCACCGGCGACAATGCCCTCTCAGCCGCCGCCATGGCCCGCGAAGGCGGCTTGAACGATTACCGGGCCGGGCTGATGCCGGACGACAAACTTTCAGCCATCCGCGCCCTGGAGGAAGAGTATGGTCCGGTGGCCATGGTGGGTGATGGGGTCAACGATGCGCCGGCCCTGGCCAGCGCCACCGTCGGCATTGCCATGGGGGGAGCCGCGACGGATGTGGCGCTGGAGACCGCCGACGTGGCGCTGATGGGCGCCGACCTGTCCCGCCTGCCCTTTGCCATCGGGCTTGGGCGCGCCACCCGCAGGGTCATCCTGCAGAACCTGGGCATCTCAATGGGCGTCATCATCCTGCTCATTGCAGCCTCCCTGGCCGGCATCGTGGGCATCGGCGTTGCCGTGGTTTTCCATGAAGGCAGCACCCTCCTGGTGGTCATGAACGCCCTCCGGCTGCTGGGATACAAGAAGCCGGAGGTGCTCACCCCGCAGTCTTGACAACCCATCAATCGAGTTTCCATCTGCACCCCATTTGTGCTGCCTTTTGAGTCACACTTTCTCCTGCAAAAAAAGAAGGGCAGGGGATCAGCGCCCTGCCCTTCTGCACCATGACCATTTACCGGGTCATGCCCCGCTTGCGGCATGCCTTCCGGCGATCATGCCAAAAACCATTGCCGGGCCGATGGTGGATCCGGGTCCGGGATAGGTTCGCCCCATGACCGACGCGGTTGTATTGCCGGCCGCATACAGGTTCCGTATCGGGTTTCCTTTTTTATCCAAAACCCGGGCGTGTTCATCCGTCAGCAGGCCGCCTTTTGTGCCCAGGTCGCCCGGCCACACGCGCACCGCGTAGAAGGGTGCCCGGGTCAACGGTGCCAGGTTGGGGTTGGGTTTCACCCTCGGGTCGCTGTACACCCGGTCATAGGCACTGTCGCCGCGGTGAAAATCGGGGTCCTTCCCCTCGACCGCATATTGATTGAACCGCCTGACCGAATCCATGAGCCCATCAGGGTCAATGCCGCATTGCTGGGCCAGTTCAGCCAGGGTATCCGCTTTCACCAGCATCCCCGATTCAAAGTATTCCTTCGGGGTGATGCCGGGCAGTGACACTCCCAGTGGATAATACTTGCGATGGTGGGCATCCGTGATCAGGTAAGCCGGGATGGCCGGCACCTCGCGGTTGCGTTCGTACTGCCAGTGACCGCAGTCCACATAAGACGCCGATTCATTCATAAACCGCCTGCCGCTTTTATCCACGATCATACTGTAGGGGAAGGACCGTTCCCAAAGCATGAAGGTTGCCTTGCCCTTGTTGTCAAGGAAAACCGGGCCCCACCAGGCGTCATCCATTAAAGCCGTTGCAGCGCCAACCGCCATCCCGGCCCGGATGGGAACACCCAGATCACCTTCGGTGGCCACTGTCCACTCGGTGGTGATGGGATGGGGATGGTATTCCTGGCGCATCTCGTTGTTGCGGGCAAATCCGCCACCTGCCAGGATGACGGCCCTGCCGTGCACGGGCACCCTCTGGCCTTCCTTTTCAACCACAATGCCCGTCACGGCGCCCTTCTCGTGGATCAGTTCGACCAGCGGGCTGTTGGTCCAAATGGGGATCTGCCGCCTGAGAGAGAGGTACAACAACTGGCCGATCAGGGCTCCGCCCAGACCGGCAAGTTTTTTGCCTATCAGCAGGCTGCCCATCGTGCGAAATCCGATGACATTTGCCGTGTGGAGGAAGGCCGAACCGGTCCGAAAGGACAAGGCAACCTGCACGGCATCCAGTGTGTGCAGCGGGATGGGCATGCTGATATTGAGCCTGTCTTTCCACGCACCAACCTTCTTCAGGTCAAAAAAATCCGGCTCCACGCAGCGGCCCTGGGGGCTGCCGCCCGGAAGTTCGGGGTAATAATCGGCATATCCCGGTTTGTAATAAAAGCGAAAGCCCAGGCTGGTCAACCACTCAACCATGCGAGGTCCTTCCCTCAGGAAGGCATCCCGCCGTTCCAGGGAACTTGCCGGGCCCGCATCGCCGATCGTCCGGTCCATGTACATTTGTGCGTCTTCGTATGAATCGTGCACTCCGGCTTTGAGCATCAATGGATTGTTGGGGATCCAGGCTCCACCGCCGGACATGGCTGATGACCCTCCCAGCAGACCGGTGCTCTCGATAATTATGGGTTCAAGGCCTGCCTCTTTGGCAGCCAATGCCGCAGTGAAGGCTGCCGACCCGGAACCCACCACCACAACTGTTTTTGAAACACCTTCCATGGCAAAACCCCTTTCCAAGTGGTTGATATATTGATGACTAATTCCTTATTAATACATCATTTATGACCTTAATTATAATATATTTGGGTTTTC
Source organism: uncultured Anaerolineaceae bacterium (assembly GCA_964420835.1). Taxonomy (GTDB): domain Bacteria; phylum Chloroflexota; class Anaerolineae; order Anaerolineales; family Anaerolineaceae; genus CAYQUO01. Next base: position 174,168 of record CAYQUO010000002.1, on the reverse strand, counting down.
CGTCAGCAGGGGATTGCAAGGGGCATACGGCTTGAAAAAGATCGCGGTGTGTGCGTTCATTGCGCAGGCATTCCGTCCCATTTTTTAGTTCCGGCATTCATCTGGCGTAATAACCGGAAGGATTCAACCCGCAATCCTCTCGGTACATGCCAATTTTCAGGGCAAAATAGTGAGTTATGGTAATTGAAAATCCACCCAATCATCGATATGCTGTTCATAAGGGTGTCCATGGAAATGGGTGACTGGCATCCTCGAAATGTCCGTTGAGGCTCCTGGTCATTCTTCCTGTACACTTGCACCCAAAGGCACCATGGGTCATTCCTTCCTGGACAACCCTTAAATCACCCAACTACCATTCTGCACGGAGGCGAACAATGAAAGATTTGCTTTGGCTGTGGGTCATCCTGGCCCTGGCTGTTGTCATAATTGTCATCTACAGCAGCCTGTCGAAATCCAAAAAGCGCTATTTGGGCTATCTACTGCGCCAGGTTCCGGCGCTGATCGCCCGCTACTTCGTATAAGGGGGCAACCATGGCAACAAACGAATACGATGTTGTTGTAATTGGAGCCGGGTTGGGAGGCCTGACTTCCGGAGCCATTCTGGCCAAACGCGGGCGCAAGGTCCTGGTTTTGGAACAGAGCGACCGGGTGGGTGGTTGTTGCTCCACCTACGAGATTGACGGGTACAAGTTCGATATTGGCGCCTCGGTGGTGGAGATCATCCCGATGATCGACCAGGCCTTTAAGGAGTTGGGAACCACTTTCGAAAAGGAAGTGGATCTCATCCAGTGTGACCCGATCTACTCCGTTCTTTTCCAGGATGGCACCCGCATGAGCATCCCCATGTCGGTGGAAGCCGCCGCGGAGGAAATAGGCCGCATTTCACCGGATGACAAGGCAGGATTCCTGCGCTATGCCAAAACTTTTGAATCCTTCCTGGAAGGAAATGGCTTGGATTTCTTCCTTATGCCGATGAACACCCTGGGTGACATGCTGAGCGCGTTCATTAAGCGTCCCGTGCTGCTCAAGTTCGGCCCGTATTTCGTCATGACCTATAACGACGTACTGCACAAGTTCTTCAAAAACGAAAAGGTTCGCCAGAGCATGGCCTACCAGTCCTTCTATAGCGGTCATTCACCCGAACAGGCAGTGGGCATTTTTGCCATCATCCCCTACATGGAACACAAGGGCATTTACTATCCACGCGGCGGCATGATCGAGATCCCCAAAGCCCTGCAGCGCCTGGGAGAAAAGGCCGGGATGGAATTGCGGCTAAACACCTGCGTGCAGAAGGTGTTAGTGAATGAAAGCCGCCGGGCAACAGGCGTGGTTACCGCTGATGGAGAGACCATTCACGCCAAAGTGGTCATCTCCAACATAAACGCCCGCAAGTTGTATTTGGACATGATCGGTGAGGAACACCTTTCCGGGATCGTGCGTCGGGGCATCAAGAGTTACGCTCTCTCCAAATCCACCCCCTACGTCTGCCTGGGGGTTGATTACGACCCGCCACTGGATGCCCACCACACACTGGTGCCCCGCCCTGTGGACGAGATCAACGACTTCTGGTGGGATAAATACCGCCTGGGCATTCCACCGAAACCGGAGGAGCAATTCGGCCTCATCTGCTGTCCCACCAAGGCTGACCCCAGTTTGGCACCGAAGGGCCACCATATCGTAGCCCTGGATTTCCAGGGACCATACAAACTTGCCGAGGGTGATTGGGACAGCATAAAGGAGGAATTCAGCGAAGACCTGGTCAATCACCTGTCCGAAACCCTTATCCCAGGGCTGAAGCAGCACGTGAAGACCATGGTTGTTACCACCCCGGTTGATTTTGAACGCAGGCTGCGCAACCCCGGCGGGGCTTTTTACTGCTTCCAACAGGATATCTCCGCCCAGACCGTCTTCAGGCCAGCCGCCCGTTCCAAATCCATCCGTGGGTTATACCTGACAGGCGCCTCCACCCATCCGGGCGGGGGTGTGCCCACCGTCATGGCTTCCGGCATCGTGGCCGCCAACCTGATCGGCAGGTACGAAGGCTGACCTCTCACGGTAAGTATCCTTTGTCGTGCGCCCTAACTACGGGCGCACTTTTTCTTAACCCCGCTTTGGGGTAAAATTGCCCCCACGTTACTGCACCAAGGGGAAGCCTGTCAAAAATGAAAAAACACCTGCCCACACTTACCAAGGTCATTTACGGAAGCGGCGATTTTGGCTACAGCCTGAACAACTCCATCATCGCCGCCCTGTTCCCCATTTTCATGATGGACGTGGTGGGGGTCACACCAGCCATCGCTGCCGCCGCCCTGTTCATCGGTCGCAGTTGGGATTACATCAACGACCCGCTGGTTGGGTATCTCTCTGACCGCACCCGAACCCGCTGGGGCCGACGCCGCCCCTGGCTGCTCTTCGGTGCCCTGCCCTTTGCCCTTACTTTCATCCTTCTTTGGCTTAAACCGGCTTTCATCACCAGCCAGACCGGCCTGTTGATCTATTTCGCTGCCGCCTATCTCATCTACGAGGCCAGCGCCACAACCGTTTACATGCCTTATTTTGCCCTTACCCCCGATCTGACCCAGGACTACGACGAGCGCACGCAGATCACCAGTTTTCGCATGCTATTCAACATCCTCGGCGGGCTCACCGCTTATACAATTCCCATGCTTGTAATCGGCTCCATGATCCCGGAAAACGCCGGCCGTGTCGTCCTCATGGGAATCATCTTCGGAGCCGTGGCAGCGCTTCCTTACCTGTTGGTCTTCTTTGGCGTGCGAGAGAAGAAGGAATACATTGAGCAGGTCCAGCCCGGGGTAAGGGACGCTTTCCGGGCGGTGCGCAGGAACAAGCCGTTCCTCTTTGCAGCCATGATCTACCTGTTCACCTGGATCGTCATCATCCTCCTTGAGACGAACCTGATGTTCTACATCAAGTATGTCATCCAGAGGCCGGATCAAAGTCCGCTTGTCATGGGCGTCATTTTCATCTCTGCCATCATCGCTCTGCCGTTCTGGACCTGGATCTCAAAAAAGGGCAACAAGCGCAAGGCCTACATCATTGGTGTATCTTTCTGGGCGCTGACGATGTGCGTGCTGATCCTGTTAACCTCGCACACCCCCCTGTGGGTGTTGCTGGTCATGTGCTTTATGGCCGGGATCGGCCTGAGCGCCGGACAGGTGCTGCCCTGGGCCATCATCCCGGACGCCATCGAGTGGGACGAATACCAGACCGGCGAACGCCACGAGGGCATTTTCTACAGCCTGATCACCCTGTTGGGGAAGGTCTCCAATTCGGTGGCTGTGCCGTTATCCCTGCTGCTGCTGGAATTCACCGGTTATGTACCCAATGCCGCACAGCAACCCACCAGCGCCCTGCTTGGTTTAAAAATCGTCATCGGACCGGTAACTGCCCTCCTGCTTTTTTCCGGGATACTCTTCGCTGCCTTCTACCCGCTCAGCAGGGAGAAATACACCCGTATTGTCACCGAGCTGAACCTCCGGAGGGAGGCAAAGCGGCGGGCAATGGAACAAAGGCGATCACACACTGCGGATGGACTTCCCGCCCTCTAACTTTTTCGGGGGCTCCATTTCCCGGGTGAACAACCCTTCGACCTGGCAATGTCCAAAATCGATACTTACCGGTGCATCTTAAGAACCCTGGATGAATGGGACGCCTTCCTGCTGGCAGAATCCGGACTTCCCGGGCCGCGCGGCAACCTGGAACTGGCAAAGGCTGTCGCCTGCGAGGGCGACCGTCAGCTGTTCGAACGCTATGCAGCCTGCGACGCAGGGCAGGCACCGGTGAACTCGCCACACGAGTTCCTGGCCTTTTGCGGCGTACTGGGGCTGGGGCGGTTGCTGTCCGATGGGGATACCAGCCTGCTGAAGCCACTGCGCACCCATGCCTCCGACCCGCGCTGGCGGTTGCGCGAGGCGGTTGCCATGGCCCTGCAACTGTTCGGAGACCGGGACATGAAAGCACTGCTGACAGAGATGCAGGCATGGAGCTGTGGCTCCCCCTTGGAGCAGCGCGCCGCCGTGGCCGCCCTCTGCGAGCCCAGGTTGCTGATACAGCCGGAGCACACCCGCGAGGTCCTGCAGGTTCTGGACCGCATCACCGCCGCCCTGCCAAATATGGCAGCCTGCCCGCGTGCAGATGTGCTGGCCTTGCGCAAGGGGTTGGGCTATTGTTGGAGCGTCGCCGTGGCCGCCCTGCCGGCGGAAGGAAAGATGATGATGGAAAAATGGCTTGGGTCTGGACACAAGGATGTACAGTGGGTCATGCAAGCGAACTTGAAAAAAGCCCGCCTGGCCCGCATGGATGCGGAATGGGTGCGCAAATGGAGGAAAGGGGCATCGTGAAAGAGGTGTACCTGCTCTAATGAATCGCAGGTTGCACACCGCCTGGATGCTCACCATCCTGTTGGGGCTGGAAACAGCACGGGCAAAGTACGTTGTACCCCTTTATAATCAACCCAATCCCGCCTGTATGCCAGCAAGCGGAACAGGCTGGAAACCAACGGTGATTTTGGAGAGAATTTAATGGAGAATCCTGAGACCTTTCCAATGCAATCCCAGATTGTGTACTTCAGCCACGGCGGCGGGCCGCTGCCAATCCTGGGCGAACCCAGCCACCAGGCCATGATCGACTTCATGACCGCTCTTCCGCGGCAACTGGCACAGCCCGATCTCATCCTCGTCATCAGTGCCCACTGGGAGGAGCGCGTTCCCACACTGATGGGTGCCGCCAAACCAAAAATGTTCTACGATTACTATGGCTTCCCCCGTGAGGCCTACAATATCCAGTATTCTGCACCAGGCAGCCCGGAGGCGGCACAGCGGATCGCCGGCCTGCTGCAACAGAGCGGCCTCATGGCTTCAATCGACGAGAACCGCGGTTTTGACCACGGCCTGTTCATCCCATTGAAGATGATGTACCCGCAAGCTGAAATTCCCTGCCTGCAGTTATCCCTCGTCCGCGGGCTGGATGCCGGCGAGCACCTGGCCCTCGGCCGGGCGCTGCGGGGGTTGAACAGCGGGAACATCCTGGTGGTCGGCTCCGGTTTCTCCTTCCACAACATGGAGGCCTTCGCCTGGCAGCCCAATGGCACTCCCGACCCGGCCAACGATGCCTTCCAGGACTGGCTTATCGAGACCTGCACCCACCCGGCGCTGGACCAGGCCGCCCGCGAGCAGCGCCTGCTGAATTGGCAGCAGGCCCCCTCGGCGCGTTACTGCCACCCCCGCGAGGAACACCTGCTGCCGCTGCATATCTGCCAGGCCATGGCAGGCCGGGCTGGCAGGCTGGTCTTCGATGACCAGATCCTGGGCAAGCGCAGCGTCGCCTTTCTTTGGCAGCCATAACCCATTTAACAAGGAGAAGTACACATGACAGACCATGAGAACAACAACACCCCCAAGCCACCCCGGATCGTTGTCCGGCCCAACGGCCCCTACCGGGTGGAAGGGAACATCCCACTGGGACGCAAAGCGCAGGTGGTTTCGGAACATGCCGAGCCGATCACCTGGCGCCCGGAAGGGGAAAACCAGCCCGACGCCGGGGATTATTACCTCTGCCGCTGCGGCCGCTCGGCGAACAAGCCCTTTTGCGATGGCACACACAAAACCTTCCCCTTTGACGGCAATGAAACTGCCGATCCCGGTCTGAGAGAAGAGCGGACTTTTACCTACAGCGGCGGCAGCGGCATTATCGTGGACAAGGATCCTTCGATTTGCACGAATGCCGGCTTTTGCGGCCTGAAGGGAGCTGACACCGCCAGCCTGGTGAAGGGCACAGGCGACACAAAGATCCGTTCGCTGCTGATGGCCATGGTGGAGCGCTGTCCCTCCGGCTCACTCACCTACCGCATTCAGGAGGATGAAGCGAATATCGAGCCTGACCTGCCGGTGAAGATCTCGACGACCACGGAGGTTGTTTCCGGCAAGGTCATCGCCGGGCCGCTGTGGGTGACCGGAGGAATCCCCGTGGAACGTTCCGATGGCCAACCTTTCGAGGCGCGCAATCGCGTCACATTGTGCAACTGTGGCCGCTCCGGCAACAAACCCCTTTGCGATGGCAAGCACCGCCACCTGGCAGAAGAGGATGCCAGGCAGCAGGGTGCAGATTCCGGTCAATAATCAGGGACCAATCATCCGGCTGCGTCAACTGATTGTGGAAAATGGGGTTTTGGCCATACCCCGGGGGGACACGGGTAATCACCCAGGTTTGAACAACACAGACCTTCCCTGCCACCGGCGGCCAGTCTGGTCAGGCTGGACCCAGTTCAACCAGCATTCCATTCGTGAGCCCAATGCCCCTTTCCACAGTCACCGAGGGAGGCGCAGCAAAGGTTTCCTCCGGCAGGCGGTCCTTGTATGTGACGACGATGCTTCCATCTTCAATCGCAACCGAAATGGGCAGGATGCGGTCACCAAGGAAGATTCCATTGCTGCCGTCATAACCACTGTCCGTGCAAATGGCTGCAACCAGGTAATAAAAGGTGCCGCTTCCTCCGCCGGACTGCGTAAGCAGGAAGGCAATGTCGGATCTGCCATCGCCGTTCAAGTCACCGTTGGCCTGCAGGCCATAATTGCGGGTCAGGATCTTGCTGGCAGAGCCGGGGGCGGCTTCAATTTCGGAAACCCCGTTCACCAGGGCCACCGGGATGCCATCAATTTCATAGGTGGCATCCAAATGGCCCGAACAGACTGGCTTTGACTGAATCTCCGGTGATGCGGAAGGAATGGAAGGAGGCGGCGCCGTCAAATCGGATGGTGTGGAGCGGGTGGGTGTTACAGCCTGGCTGCTGCAAGCGGAGAGACCAAGCAACAGAAGTAGAGCCCCCCTTGTTACGTATTTTCCATCTGCCATTCCAAAAAACCTCCGCCTGAACTGAATTGTATCAGGAATCATTAGGCCCCTTCCTCCCTACAACCCAAACCAGCCTTAAGCCTTTCTTTCCATTGCCTGGATCACACAGCAACCTGAGGGTGGGCGCGAAAAAATGGTTGGGACAGGCAGGGGTAGAATGCCTTGATGGGTTTTGGCTCACCGCCAACCTAGCGCCTCACACCCTGATCTCCGCGAAGTTGAACGGCCTACCATGGCCCGGGTACACCAGGTCGATGTTCAGCGCTTTTAATTTTTCCAGGCTGGCATGAGCAGCCACCGGGTCATCCATGATCGCGTTCAGCATGGGCCGTCCGCGGGCTTGGAACAGGTCACCACAGAAGAGGGCCCTCCCCGGGCCGCCCGGAATTTCCACCCCATCCACCAGGATGCCAAGCGACCCCAGCGAATGCCCGGGTATGGAGAGCGCCCGGGCGGCAAAGCCAAAGGCCGCCAGGTCCGAATCGTCGTTAAGAAGGATGTCGGGGGTGAAGAGGTCCACCTTCCGGGGGCCAAAAAGAAGGGGCGCCAGCCAGCGAAGAAACCGGCTGCCGGTCTTGCGGTTCCAGAACATGTCCCCCTTCTGCACCATCCCCACATCCCCGCTGTGCATCAGCACCCGGGCGCCGAAGGCGCTACGCAAATAGGCGGCATTGTTGGCGTGGTCAAAATCCCCATGGGTGAGGATGACCAGTTTCAATCCGCCGGGGCGGCAGCCGGCGCCCTCCAGCGCCTTCAACAGGGCTTTCCGCTGGCTTCGCAGCCCAGTGTCGATAAGAACGAAGCCATCTTCCATTTCAACCAGATAAGTGTTCACCGTGCTTGCTTGAAATGGGAATACCAGCCGGATACTATGAATTTTTACGGTCATTTTTTCCTCCGGTTCCTTTACCATCCATTACCATTGTCATTCGCCTTTCCCGATCCCCCTTTATTTTAGGCAAAAGCCAGCCCAACTTTCCAAACAGCCCAAGAAGGCGTGGGAAATTGATTGGATGGGAGGAGGATGCATCATCCCGGAATACGGTCGCCATGGGAATACCGTGCTAAGCCCCATGGTGGCCCCTGGCCCATTGCGCTTGGGCCATCATTATTCGTGTTTTGTGGTTCGCAGGGTCTAATCATTGATCCCTGTTTCCGTGGAGGATTTCACCACCGGCACATGCTCATGGCAGGGCTCCCCGCTGCGGTCGAGCCTCCACAGGTACATCTCCTCCCGTTTTGGGGGGTTGGCTTCCAGTTCCTGAAGATATTGCAAAAAGAGCCGCGCCGTCTTTACCATCAGGCAGCCGCAACGGGTCTTCGCTTCATTGCAAGATGGTTGGGTTAATTTGAGAGTGGTGCAATGGGTGGTGCCGAACTCGTCGATGAAGCGCTGCCAATAGCCGCGAGCGATCGCCGAGGCATATCGGTCGTCGGTTGTGGTATCCTTGCGTCCGTACTTTGCACCCACCAGCAAAATGGGTGCACTGACACAACCACAATGGCTGCCCATCGAATCGGCTATGCCGCCATGCAGAATGCCCGTCATGCGCAGCACGGTGTCGGTCATGTCTTCCATGGGTAGCAGGTGCGGCCACAAACCCCGCACCATCGTTTCGGAGCAGTGGTAGCCAAGGTCGTGGATCTGGCTGATCACAACACCGATCTCACGCAGGCTGCCATCCGGGTTGTAATGAATGTTCATGAGGTCCTTATGGGATGTTGGCATGATGTTTTCCTTTCGGGATGATTGTACCCGATGTCTTTGCCAGTTGCAGATTACATTTCGCTGCATCCAGACAAAAGCGGCACAAAGACCCTTCAGCGGGAATGCGCTAGGCAACCGGTGCCGTGGAAGGAGAAAGCCGCCTCTGTTCCCGTGCCGTTTCCAACCACTTTCTCTGGCGTTCGAAACAGAATCCCTTCTGATGGGTTAATGCTTATTAGGTAAAAAGGAACTTTCTCATGAGCCAATCATCAAGCATCGGAATGCGGATTGCTGACATCCGGCCACTTCTCACAGCGGAAGCAGGCCTTCGCCTGCCTTCGGCGGATGACGCCGGGGAGCCCCTTGACAATTTACTGAAAGATACAGGCACTTCATTCTTCGTTTTCAGCACGGAGCAGGCAAAAAAGGCGCTGATAGAAGGGTCAATGCCGGCAGAGGCAACAGGCTGGAAACCAGCCGCTTTTTGCCCGGCATTGCGAGCGGAAGACCTCGGATCGCCGGAGTTTAAGCATATCTACGGGGTTAAATATCCCCTGTACGCCGGAGCCATGGCCAATGGCATCGCATCTGAGGACATGGTTGTGGCGCTTGGCAAAGCCGGATTCATGGGGTCGTTCGGCGCCGGCGGCTGCATGCCCGGGCGCATTGAAGCCGCCATCCAGAAGGTGCAGGCAGCCCTTCCAGGCGGGCCTTATGCCTTCAACCTGATTCACAGCCCCCTGGAGCCGGCGCTGGAAGAAAAAACCGTGCAGATCTACCTGCAGCACGGGATCAAGGTGATCGAAGCCTCTGCATACCTGACCGTAAACCGGAACCTGGTGCACTACCGCGCGGCTGGCCTTTCACAAAACCCGGATGGGACCATTCACTTCGGCAACCGGATCATCGCCAAACTATCGCGGCGGGAGGTGGCCAGCCGGTTCCTGCAACCCGCTTCCGCCGAGATCCTGGATGTGCTCGAGGCTGAAGGTTCCATCACCCATGAACAGGCCAGGCTTGCCAGACTGGTACCGATGGCTGATGATATTACCGTGGAGGCTGATTCCGGCGGGCACACCGACAACCGGCCGCTTGTCTCCGTTCTGCCGGCCATCATCCGCCTGCGCAACGAAATGCAGGCAAAACACCAGTACCGTACCCCCGTGCGGGTTGGCGCGGGAGGCGGGATCGGCACACCGGCAGCGGCCCTGGCGGCTTTCCTGATGGGTGCAGCCTACGTGACCACCGGTTCGGTCAACCAGGGATGCCTTGAATCAGGAGCATCGGCACACGTTAAAAACCTGCTTTCCCAGGTGGAAATGACCGATGTGGTCATGGCTCCCGCCAGCGACATGTTCGAAATGGGCGTCAAGGTGCAGGTGCTCAAACGCGGCACCATGTTCGCCATGCGCGGGCTGAAACTTTACGAAATATACCAGCGCTACGAATCGGTTGAAGATATCCCGGCGGAAGAGAAGCAAAAACTGGAAGCAACCATTTTTAAACAAAGCCTTGATTCCATATGGGAGGAATGCGTCCGCTTTTTTAATCAGCGTGATCCGCGACAGGTGGAACGCGCCAATCAGAAACCCAAAGACAAAATGGCACTCATCTTCCGCTGGTACCTCGGGCTTTCTTCGCGCTGGGCGATGACGGGTGAGAAGGACCGCGAAATGGACTACCAGATTTGGTGCGGACCGGCCATGGGCGCATTTAACGATTGGGCTCGGGGTACGTACCTTGAAGCAGCGCAGAACCGAGCGGTGGCGGATGTTTCTCTGCAATTGCTCCAGGGCGCTGCGTACTTGTACCGGGTGCGGATACTCGAAGCACAGGGCGTGCATCTACCTGCCGAACAACAGGAATACAAACCGCAAAAGGGATGATCAGGCTTCCAGCCTGTGCAATGCATCTCCAGGTGCAGGGATGCAGACAGTCAGCACAAAATTCGCCTCCCTGCGCCAGAACAGGTGCAGGGAATCTTGTTTGACGAGGCCGGACTGCATGCCCAGGGCCTGCCAGCCGTTCATCAAGGGTTCGCTCCCAGGGAAAAACACTTCCACGGAACGGGTGTCCACCCGCAAGCCCAATGAGAGGGCTTTTAAAACCGCTTCCTTGCTGCTCCAGATGAGGTTGGTCCACAGAGGCTGCTCTTCAACGGGCTGCTTCTTCACCAGGGCCACCTCCGGTGCGGTAAAGAAATCTTCCACGAACTCCGGAGAACGTGGTTCGATGATCTCCAGGTCCAGGCCCATGGGCGTCACATTGGGGGAATACAGAACAAACACATGGCCATTGGAATGGCTGATGGAGATACGGCCTGGCACTTCCGGGATCCCCGGGATTGCCAGGCGCGGGACTCGACCCCTCTCATAAAGGATCTGGACCTGGCTCCGTTCGAGGGACGAACAGCGGGGATCAGCCCGACGCACGAGATCCTTTACAGCCAGCCTGCCTCCCAGCCATTCCATCCTTCGCTTGGCGACCTTAAAATGAGCGTAGATCTGACGTTCCTCTTCGCCCAGAAAGGCGGTGGCAGCCGCGGGGTCTCCACTTGCGGCTGCCCCATCAATGGGTTGAAACGACCAGTAAATAATGGGCATGTGACTGATGAACACCCTCCCCGGACCATTCCTTTTTGTCCGGGGAGGGCTAACTGCTCAATTATTTGTGTTCGCCCCTGCTGGAACCAGGGTCTTCAATGGCTCGATCAGGTCTTTTTCGGCCTGATATGGCAGGGGGGAGGTCTGATAATCAGTCAGTTCCAGGAAGACACGGCCTTTTGCATCCACAACACGGGCATTAAAAGAGTATCTTCCGTCATAATTGTTGGAACGCACCTCGGCAAAAATCGGGACCCCATTGACCGGCTGGCGATAGAGTTGAAGCCTTCCAACCCTTTGCGGCAGGGAAAGAACACCTGTTGCTCCAGCTTCCCATAACCCGGCGGTTTGAAAACACAACTCAATCAGCAGAGGTGTGGTGTAGCTGTGCCCGCTTTGGTCCGAAGAATCGATCAGTTTCTTGTTCAATCTTCCCAGCAAGGTTGCCCCAGAAACCTGTGCAGCATCCAACACCTGGAACGATGGCCCATGGAAGTACAGTTTGTAAATGTCTTCTGCCAGTACTGAGCGCTCATTGCTCCATTGCGGCGGGATGGCAAAGACTTCGGAAGCCTTCCCTCTGCCTCTGGTGGTCAGAAAGACCTCCCCGGTGAAATGGAGGATATGGTCCAGATCTCCATTGTGCCGCCGGAAGTCAGACTCAAGGCTGACCTCAACCATGAGCCCTTTCGCCCGGCGAACGGCAACCGCGTTCCATTGGATGGTGCGGGGTTTGTTCCCATAAAACTTGAATGGTGCAAGAAAGTTGATGTTCTCCAGGCGTTCCACATCGAAATTGCCTGTCCCGGATGCCAGGACGGAGGCGATGTGTTTGGCAGCCACGGTAAATCCTTCGATCCCCATCACACCCGGCAACACCGGGATACCGTTAATGGCATGATCGCGCAGATAGGTCGTTGTTTCGGGATCCAGGTCAGCCTCCAGGCGAATGCCGGTGGCAGCATGGAAGCCTGCCAGGTTGCTGAACATCTTGTGGATGGGGTCACCTGCCCTCAGGGCAAGGTTGGCTTTTTGAATATCGAGACCACAATTGTCAGCCGAAATTTCTTCCAGAGCGCCCAGAGATCCGGCAATGACCACCTCGCCGCAGGTGCCCAGTTCCAGTTCTCCACGCACCATGGGTGCTGCCAGGTCAGGGCAAAGCATATCGATACCGGCGAGTTCCATGAGCCGTGGAATGTTACCCCGGCTGGCCATACCCACCTCAGCCCAGGCCCCCCAGTCGATGGAAATGGTTTTCAGGCCCGGGTATTGCCGGGGAAGCCAGAAGGAAAGTTTGGAAAGCAGGTCGTTGGCCGCGCTGTAAGCCGTTTGACCTGAGTTGCCAAACCTCCCCGCAACGGAGGAGAAGAATACCACCGCTTTGGGAAGACGGTTCTCTTTCTCCAGGCAGCGGAAGAGGTTGTAAAAGCCATCCGCTTTGACTGAAATCTCATCCCTGAATTCTTCCAGTGGCTTGTTCTCGATTTTCCGGCTTCTCTCGAACCCGGCAGCATGAATGAAGACATCCACCTGTTTTTCGCGACTGGCGATTTCGGTGACTGCAGTCTGCACAGCCTGGGCATCGGTCACATCACAGACCAGGTGGAACGCACGACCGCCGGCTGCTTCAACTGCAGCCATCAACTCAACGGCAGCCGACGCACGTTCGAAGGCGGCAACCTTCTGCTCCACCTGGAGCGGGGTTGGTTTTTCTCCCGCCTCGGAAAGACGGCGGAACAACTCCGCTTTGAAGGCATCCTTATCCTTCCGAAGCGATTGCAGATCTGCATCCCCCCGGGGCGGCAGCGCAGAGCGGCCCAGAAGGTAGAAGGTGCCCTGGGTTTCCCGGGCCAGGTCAGCCACCACCGGACCAGTGATCCCCCCTGTGCCACCGCTGATCACAAATACGCTCCCCCTGCCGAGAGGGGCTCGGGTCGTTTCGGGCGTCACCGCCTCGCGCAGCGCAACACCAAAGCGCAAGCCGCCTTCGTATCCGATCTCCACCGAGGAAGAGTCGGCAAGGGTCTCATCGATCAGTTGCCCGGCGATCTCCTGCGGAGAAGCCACACCCTCAAAATCAACCACCTTGGCCAGTTGACCCTGCCGTTCCCGCCTGAGTGCCTTGGTGAAACCACTGATCAGGCCACCGAGGGAATTCGTGGGGTTTTGCAGACCGTGCAGCCCGCCCATCCGCGTGGCACACAAAAGGAAAGCCGATGCCGGGAGAGCCCGTGCGATATGGTAAAGGGGTTCGATGCGTTCAGACCGCGCCTGCAGCCAGACCGAATGATCCAATTGTGTCCATTCCGGGTCAGCATCCAGCGCCGGGAGAAAATAGACCCCCGCCAGGCTGTCCGTTTTTGCCAGTTCTTCAACCCGGGACGGGGCAGCCAGGCCATCCACCAGTTCCGCTTGTGCCCGGCGTGATCTTAGTGTCTCCAACAGGGATGCACCCACCTTTCCCTTGTCTCCCACGACGATAACCGTGCGGTTTTCCAGATTCACGCCGGTGGGCAGGCACAAATCCGGTTTCGGGAAGAGAACGGGGACTGGCATCCGTCGTTTGACAGGAGGCCGTTCCATGGTTTGTGGTTGCAGCTGCATTAATGACTCTTCGACCATTTCCTGCCGGATGGTATCCGCAATTTGGGATTCCATGTCTGCAGGCCCGGGTGTTTCTCCCGGTGCAGGCGCTTCCGTGTTTGCGGGTTCCACCTTTGTTTCCATTTTTTCCACGGTTGCAGCCGCCGGCACCGATGCCGCCGTTCCCAGGTTCTCCTGCACAAAGCCAATCACCTTACCCAGCGTGTTGTAGTCCGAAAGCCGCAGATCCTCCCGCCGAGGAATGCCGTAATGCGTGCGGATAGCAGCAAACAGTTCGGCCTGTTTCACCGTGTCGATCCCCAGGTCGGCCTCCAGGTCCAGATCCAGGTCCAGCATCTCCTGCGGGTATCCCGTCTTTTCGCTCACCACGCCCAGTACGTGCACCTTGATGGCCTCGCCATCCGGCCTGGCGCCCCCGGCGGCGGCTGGTGTGCCATCCATCCCGGTTGCCGCAGGTTGTGGCGTTTCCCCTGCAACAGGCCCGCCTGATGGCGCCTCAGCAGGCGCCCCGGTGGGTTCCGGCGCTGCAGCAGGCGCTGTTGCCGTGGCTTCCGCGGTCGCAGCCGCCGGCACCGATGCCCCCGTTCCCAGGTTCTCCTGCACAAAGCCGATTACCTTGGCCAGCGTGTTGTAGTCCGAAAGCCGCAGGTCCTCCCGCCGCGGGATGCCGTAATGCGTGCGGATGGCGGCAAACAGTTCGGCCTGTTTCACCGTGTCGACCCCCAGGTCGGCCTCGAGATCAAGATCCAGGTCCAGCATCTCCTGCGGATATCCCGTCTTTTCGCTTACCACGCCCAGCACGTGCGCCTTGATGGCCTCGCCGCCCGCAGCGGGAACGGCTGCCACCGTCACTGGGGATACAACCTCCGCTGCTGGTGCAGGTTGCTCTGTTAACGGTTCCATGTTTAGAGCAGGTGTTACCGGTGATGCGCCAGCCTCCCGGACTGCACTCACCGGCTCGCTGCCGGCTGCCGGCGCCCAAAGGGAAGGACCCTGCCCATACTGCCAGGTTGTTCGTACTGGTTCATGTACCGGGGTTCCTTGTGTCTTCACCCGCAATGTTCGCTGAACCACTTCCAGTTCCGGGTTGTCGTACCCTGTAACTGCAGCGAGCCACTGCTGGTTCTTCTGCCGGTCGATCCGTTCTTCAACACCGGGAACCCGGCGCATGAGGCTCATGGCAATTTGCGAACCAAAGCCGGCTCCCAGGCGCAGGGCGTATTGCGGGTTATAGACACCACCCTTTGAAAGATTAAGATCGCCAAGGTCCGGATCGGGTTCAAAACCGTCATGGATATGGGCGATGGGTGGAACTTTCCCCGTCTCGAGAGCCTTCAGGACCACCACATCCTCAATGCCGGCTCCCATGGGGTGGCCAGTAAAGCCCTTGGTGTTGGCAATGATCACCTGGTTGGCAAATTCGTGAAATGTTTGCCGCAGGCTGTAGATCTCGGCGCTGGCACTTCCTCCACGGGCCGGGGTATAAGTTTCATGGGACATGAACACCGTCTGCGGGGCAATGTTCTGCCGGCTGATGGCAAAACGCTGTTCCGCCATTTGCAGCAGGCGCTCCATCACCTCGGAAACGTGTTGAACATCCATGCGTGTGCCATGAAAGGCGCTATTGGCGGTGGCGGTGGAAAGGATCTCGGCGATCGCCCGCACACCGCGTTCCCTGGCGGCGTCTTCGCTTTCAATGACCAAGGCTGCCCCTCCCATGCCCATGATCATGCCATTACGGCGCCTGTCAAACGGCAGGATGGCCAGGCGAAGGTCCTCTTCAATGGTTGCCGCACCGCTGGCGAACATGCTGGAGCCGATCCATGAGATCAGGTTGGCATTGGTTATGTCGTCGCCGGCGATGACGATCACACGGCGGCAGCGGCCTGAACGGATCCAGTCCTCGGCAACCGAGACGGCATGGGTGGTGCTGGCACAGGCAGCGTTTACGTGGGTGTTGGGACCGCGGGCTCCGATGTATTCGGCAAACTGAGAATGACCCATGACCAGCACGCGGAAAACAAAACGGCGGTCAAGGTGATAATCCGCCTCGCGAATACGTCTTTGGATCTCGAAGCGGCGCCGCTCAAGTTCATCCAGGAGCTGGGATTGCCCCGTGGGGTTGAGCGAATTAACCAGTTCGATCGTGGACTGCACATCCAACAACTGGTTCTCAAGCATCTTCGTGGCATAGTATTGATCAGCTTCCTCTGCCATGCGGTTCAGCCCGGGGAAGGATGAGGCGAAGATCACCCCGGTCTCATCCTGCATGGTTTCGGGCAGCTTCCAGCGGTCCGGCAGGTAGGTTCCCTTGGTCGTTTTCCGCCGGGCCATCACCAGGGGGATGCCAGCATCGCGCAATGCTTCCATGCCAGCAGCAATGCCCAGTTGGGAGGACAGGTCCAGTGCATCCACCCGATCTTCCGGGACACCGAACTCTTCCACCAGGTCAAATTCACCACCCTGACCGCCTAACTGCACCACCTGGTCCATGTCAACGACCTCTTGCATCACCGCTCCAGCAGAGCTTTTCACCAGGCGGTTGACGTGTTTCTCCAAGATTTTTTTCTTGAGATTCTCGTCCAGGGGTTCAATGCGCATCTCACCGTCCAGGATGCGTTCAAAATTGGAGTCATCGAAAACATGCCGGCTGCGCCCCGGAAGACCCAATCCAACACCCGTTACCACCACCGAGCCAGTGATTGGTACCAGCCGGGGCTGTGGATTCGGCTGTTCAACATGCGGGGCAATCGTCACGGGTTGAGAAGAGGATATTGTAAAAGGAGCACTCACCGAAACATGACCTTTGAGCGGAAGGCCTGCCGCATAAATACCGCAAAGGGCTTCGTTGAAACTGGCCCGCCCCCCTTTGCGGGGATGATTCGATGACAGGATGGTCACATCCTGCCTGGATTTTAAATTATCCGTTGCCAGCGCATTCAACACACGTTTGGGGCCGCATTCGATGAAGATCCGGGCTCCCTCTGCATATAGCGTCTGCATCCCCTTGACGAACTGGACCGGTGAAGCCACCTGGCTGGCCAATAGGTCCAGGATCTCCTCCCGATCGGATGGGTACAAATCCCCGGTCACATTGGCCACGATGGGCAGCCGGGGTGGCCGCAAATCCATTCGTTCGATCACCTTGCGCAGCGGTTCGCTGGCCGGGGCAACGATGCGGGTATGGAATGCGTGGGATACCGGGATCTTCACTGCCTGGAAACCATCCGCCACAAATCGGGCAATGGCCGCGTCGATCGCCTTTGTCGTGCCGCCCAAAACGCATTGGACAGGGCTGTTGATGTTGGCAATAACCACGTAATCATCAATGGCTGCGATGACCTCTTCCACCCTCTCCAGCGGCGCTGAAATGGCCGCCATGCATCCGGGGTCTTCAACTTTCAGACGTGACATTTCCCTCCCGCGTGCACTGACCACTTCAAGCGCCTCGGCAAAGGTCAACACACCGGCAGCCACCAGGGCGGCATATTCACCCAGGCTGTGCCCGATGACCAGGTCCGGTTCAACGCCGAATTTCTTTAACATACGCGCCACGACCACATCTGCGGTCAACATGGCCGGCTGGGTAATGGCCGTGTTCTTTAGTTCCTTTTCAGCCTGCTTAAGTTCCTCTTCGGTCCCATTGGTGTAAATGTAGCTCGTCAAGGGCCTGCCGAGGATGGGTGTCATGACACGGTCTGCCTCGTCGAAAGTCGCGCGGACGACAGGCTCGGTATCCCGCAGGTCCAGGAACATGTTCACGTACTGGGATCCCTGTCCTGGAAAGAGAAAAGCCACCTTGCCAGGAACACCACTGCCGCGGTAGATGGCATGAGCCTGCAGCGCCTTCCAGGTATCTGCATTGCCCTGTTCCAGTGCCGCGACTGCTCTTTCCAATCTCTTAACCAGTTCCTCCGGGTTGGCGTAATCAATGGCGATCCGTTCCGGCAGGCGAATTTCTTCCTCCGTTGGGCAAACGGATGCGGGTATGCGTCCAAGCCGGACCTCCTCGAGCCGTGCCTGCACCAGGATTTTGAGATCGGCGGCACTTTGAGCGGAAGCAAAGAACAACCCCTGGTAGGGTATTACTCCGCTCTCACCAGGCCCAATTGCCGGCGATTCAGCCACCTGCACGGTTGCAGCCACCGGCACCGATGCCACCGTTCCCAGGTTCTCCGCCACAAAGCCAATCACCTTACCCAGCGTGTTGTAGTCCGAAAGCCGCAGATCCTCCCGCCGAGGAATGCCGTAATGCGTGCGGATAGCAGCAAACAGTTCGGCCTGTTTCACCGTGTCGATCCCCAGGTCGGCCTCCAGGTCCAGATCCAGGTCCAGCATCTCCTGCGGGTATCCCGTCTTTTCGCTCACCACGCCCAGTACGTGCACCTTGATGGCCTCGCCATCCGGCCTGGCGCCCCCGGCGGCGGCTGGTGTGCCATCCATTCCGGTTGCCCCAGGTTGTGGCGTTTCCCCTGCAACAGTCCCGCCTGATGGCGCCTCAGCAGGCGCCCCGGTGGGTTCTGGCGCTGCAGCAGGCGCTGTTGCCGTGGCTTCCGCGGTTGCAGCCACCGGCACCGATGCCCCTGTTCCCAGGTTCTCCTGCACAAAGCCGATTACCTTGGCCAGCGTGTTGTAGTCCGAAAGCCGCAGATCCTCCCGCCGCGGGATGCCATAATGCGTGCGGATGGCGGCGAACAGTTCGGCCTGTTTCACCGTGTCGATCCCCAGGTCGGCCTCCAGGTCCAGATCCAGGTCCAGCATCTCCTGCGGGTATCCCGTCTTTTCGCTCACCACGCCCACCACGTGCGCCTTGATGGCCTCGCCGCCCGCAGCGGGAACGGTTGCCACTACCAACGCCGGGACAGGAACTGTTGAAGGCTCGACCGGAGGGCTTGCAGGCCGTGCCGGTATAGCTTCAGGTACGGTAAATGCCGGAGCAGCGCTCCCCCCCACACCTGGCACATATTCCTCCATGACAAGATGAAAGTTCGTGCCTCCAAAGCCGAACGAACTGGTTCCGGCAAAGCGAAAACCGCCATTTTTAATCTCCCATTCCCGCGGCTCCCGGATCACTTCAAAGGGGGTGCTGGCAAAATCAATATTTGGGTTGGGCCGCTCGAAGTTCGCCGTTGGTGGAAGCACCCGGTGATGCAGGGCCAAAATGGTTTTCAACAACCCAACCGCCCCGGCGGCGCTCTTCAGGTGGCCCAGGTTCGATTTGACCGAGCCCAGGACCACGCTTCCCGGTTTTAGACCCAACGGAGCAAAAACGGCAGCCAGGCTGTTCACCTCGGTCACATCCCCCACCCGGGTGGACGTGCCGTGGCCTTCAATCAATCCGGCCGATCCCGGGGTAATTCCGGCATCGTGCCAGGCGCGTTCGATTGCCCGTTGTTGTCCAAGCGGGTTGGGGGCGGTGATGCCCTTGCCCTTGCCGTCCGAACTGCCGCCAATTCCCCGGATGACAGCGTAGATGCGGTCTCCATTCTGCTCGGCGTCCTCCAGCCGTTTCAACAGGAAGACCACTGCCCCCTCGCCCATCACAAAACCGTTGGCCCCGTCGGCATACGGCCGTGAACCGTCTGCGCTGAGGGCCCCGATTTTGCAGAACTTGATGTACGATTCCGGCCCCATGCTCCGGTCGATGGCACCGGATAACGCAGCATCGAACTTGCGGTCCAGCAATCCGTTCACCGCCCCCTGCAGCGCCGCAAGAGAGGACGCGCAGGCGGCATCGGTCACGTAATTGGGACCGCTGAAGTTGAACACGTTCGCCACCCGCCCGGCGATGATGTTGGAAAGCTCCCCCGGCATGGTGTCTTCCGTGATCGCCGGGATCTCCGAGCGGACCTTCTCCACTGCCCCATCCACGATCGCCCGCCGAACCGCCTCCGGCAGGTATTGGAATTCAGGCACCGAGGAGAGTGCATTTATGTAATCGGGAACGAGAATGCGGAACGTGGATCGGTAATGTCCCTCACCGGCGTTCGTATTTCCGAAAATGATGGCAACCCGTTCAGGGTCCAGCTTGCGCTCCGGGTAGCCGTAGTCTTTCAATGCCTGCTGGCTGGCCGCGATCGCCCACTGCTGGGCGATATCCATCGTCGCCAACACCTTCGGCGGGATGGCGATACCGTTCTTCAAGGGGTCGAACTGGTATCCGCGCACAAAGGCACCGATCTTGGTATAACTTTTATCCACAGCGGCTGGGTCAGGATCGTAGTATCGATCCACGCTCCAGCGGTCCGCCGGCACATCACCAATCGAATAACGGGCGGAAAGGATGTTTTGCCAAAAGGTTGTAACATCAAATGCATCCGGGAGAATTGCCCCCAAACCAACAATTGCCACAAGTTTTCGGTTTTCCATGGTCATTCTCCTTTTCATCACCGATTACAGATAAATCATCCGGGCAAACCAGGCACAATCTCAAAAGCCCTTATTGCCATCCAAGCCTTTGAAGGCCTTCTGTAAATTGCAGACCGCAAGCGAACAGAACCGGCCTGGAAGGTTATGACTCTAATAACCCATTATTTTGTTCTTGGTTTCGTTTTCCCTGGTTCTCATGACCCAAAAAATCATGAAGAATCAGGGTCAGGAATTCACTTTGGGGTTATCTTTCAGGTTGTGGTGCTTGCTGGAATGTAACCGGTACCTTCGTCCCCCTCCACAAATCCTGCAAGAAGGTCAGGGTAATTCCAACCGGCACTTTCCATCCCGTTCTGAAAAAGCCGGGATGTGGCTATAATTCCTTATGGGAAAGGAGGTTCCATTTCATGAAAACCAGGGTTTTAATCGCCTTTGAAACGGTGCATGGTGCAACCGCTGAGGTGGCTGAAACACTGGCCGGGCACCTGCGGACGTTGGGCCTGGAGGTGGATGTTCAGCCTGCCGGGCAGGTCAAGAATCTGGAGGGTTACAGGGGCGTGATCCTCGGAGCACCGCTATACTTGTTCCGCTGGCACAAGGGCGCCTTCCGGTTCCTCTCCCGCTTCAAGGGCAGCATCCAGGCGGGCATTCCTGTTGCCGTGTTCGCTGGCGGGCCTTTCGGGGAGACGAAGCCGGAAACCTGGAACGATGTGCGGACCAACCTGGATAAACAGCTGGCGCGGGTGCCCTGGCTCAAGCCGACAAGCGTACTGCTGATTGGGGGCCGATTCGACCCGGCGGGCCTGCGTTTTCCTTACGACCTCATTCCGACCATGAAGCAGCAGCCATACAGTGATCTGCGCAATTGGGAGGAGATCCAAGCCTGGGCAAACCTGCTGGCCACAACATTTCAATGAGTCAACGTCTTTTACCGGTACCTGCCCCCATTTGCTCTTTTCAGGGGTGCAAATTGCGTTGCAGGAATGATGGACAGCCGGTGCATTTTTCGGGGTTTAATTGACATGCGGCAGGAATGGTCCACGGTGCAACGTAGCCCGCCTGTCATCCATCCTGAGTTCTGTTTTATCCTTCTCCGGGTTTGCCCAACACCCTGTGAGGGTGGATCAACTTACTCCTGCTGGCCGGTGTAGTACACGTCCGTCTGCAGCAGCGCCGGGTTGCCGGCAGCCTGGGCGGCCAGCATCTGGGCTTCACGGGCCAGCCGGGTGGATTCAGCCAGGATGGCAAGGGCATACTCCGGGTTGTGGAAGCCCATGCTGTTCTCAGCGGAGACAAAATCCCAGCGGAATTGCGCCTGGCGGTGCTTTTCCCGGGCCTGTGAAAGCAGTTCCCCATCGTACCCCGGAACAGCCACGGCACCCCGGATGGCGGCAATGGCATCCAGCAGGGCATCCTCGGCAGCGGTCTTCGTCCTGCCCACCTGGCCCTGGATCTCATTGACCCGTGTGGTCACATAGGCCACATCGGTGTGGCAGGTGCCACAGGACTGCTCGGGGTTGATGAGCGGACTGCGAATGTTGTGAGAGGAGAATTTGGCCGCCCCATCGCGCACGTAGGGCATGTGACAGTCAGCACAGGAGACGCCGGCAAGGTAGTGTGTGCTGTTGGCGGTGAAGGTTTCGTACTCCGGGTGCTGGGCCTTCAGCGCGGGGGTTCCAGCCCCGGGGTATTCCCAATCCTTGAAACCGATCTCATCGTAAGTTGCCAGGATTTCCTCGATGCGGGTGCCGTTCTTCCACGGCAGGGTGAGCACCTTGTCCTCACCAGCCTGGTAATACTCCACGTGGCAGTTGGCACAGACCACGCTGCGCATCTGTTGGCGGCTGAACCGGGTCCAATCGATGCCCTGGGATTCGAAGCCGGCGATCACGCTTGGATTGGTCAGCACAAGGCGCATACTGCCGGCCTCGTGGCAGTTGGCACAGCCGATCGTCCCGGTCACCAGCGGCGTCATTTCAGAAAAGAGGTGCGCGCTGTAGCCCTCCAGGCCCATCTCCTGCCACAAGCCCGGGTTGCTGGCCGACTTGCAGGAATAGCAACTGGCTGCTGATTTTTCATTGATCCGCTTGCTGTTGTTCACATCATCCAGGGCCCACTCGTGACCACGGTCATCATTGTAATCCTTGCTGAAGGCCATACCGGCAAACAGGACCTTCTGACGCGGGTCACGCTCCAGCCAGGAGAAGCCGGAGGACCCGCCGTATTTCGTATCCTCCCTGTTCTCCTTCGTCATCCTCATCGTATCGTACTGGTTGGGGAAGTTAATTCCCCACCGGGATGAATCCGGTTCGTTGGCGGCGATCTCCACCAGTGGCAGGGTGGCGCGCTGTTGCGGCGGCTGGTTCTTCAGGAAGATGAGAATGCCCACCAGCAGCGCAGCCAAAATGACCACCGCGGCGGACAGGATGATGGTGACCAGGTGTTTTTTCATTCGATACCCCTTTTCTCTTCAACTTTATACAGCAGGGAATCCTGCATGGGCAGCAGGGTGATGCCGCGCCTCCCGTGGGCTGCGTCGCGGTGGCAGTCCCAGCAGGTGCGTCCCAGGTCGTGCGTTGAAATATCGGCCACGGTTTCGTTGTGGCAGCGGATACAGTTGGACTGAATGATCTCCACGGTCTCAGGGTGCAGGCGGATGGCTTCCGGCGTGAGCCCGGTGCTGAAGTAAACCACGTCGTGCAGCCCCGAGGCGAATTTAACATAATAGTAGGAAATGATGTTGTTGTGCGGCAGGTGGCAATCGGCACAAACGGTGACCTTCTCATGCGGGGCGTGATACCAGTTCTCGTAAACGTAATCCATCACGTGGCAGTCCGTACAGGTGCGCGCCGAGGAAGTCATGAAGGTCGGCATTTTGGTGACCCAAATAAACACGCCACCGACAATGACGAGGGATGCCAGGGCCAGCAGGACAGGTGGGGATTTTAAGAGGGATTTCATCTCGGGCTGCGGGGTTGCGGTACGATGATGTGGATAATGATACAGGATTTTTCAACACCTGGCAAGCGGAGCAGGTTGGTTTCCTAAAAATAATATCAAGATCACAATTTCAGGCCAAAATTCGTTCCAATGGCTGGAGACGCCCTAAAAAGTGCTCCGCCTAGGTTTTTTCACCACAAACCTTGGACCATGGAACATCCCCGATTTGAACGGGCACTTGCCGTCGCAAAGCATCCTGGTTTCTTGCTCCAGGCATCCCCTTCCAAACTGGCCATGTTTTCTGTTCGGTCCAGGTCGGCTGCACTTTGCCTCATCGTGCCGCCAGCGCCACAAAGAAGAACCAGCCCATGGTCACCAAAAAAGCCCCCCACTCCACCATGGCGATGGGCAAGAAACGGGGGCGTTCCTCTTCTTCCGCAGGCGGGGCATCCACCGACGGGCCGGGATCCTCCGGAAGCCCCTGCGCCGCAGCCAGGGCCTCCTGTGCCTTCTTCTCCCGCTCGCGACGGGCCAGCAGCAGGAGGAACCAGCTGTAGAACACCACCCCGGCTGCCCCGTAAATGGCGGAGTAGCGCGGTACCACCCCGCCGCCAGCCGGCTGCAGCAAAATGCCCAGGCTGTAGAAAAGCATGGTGGCCAGCCCGCCCCTGAAGTACGAGGTGGCCGCCTTCAGGTGCGCCTCTTCATGGTTCATCGGGAAGATGCCCACCAGGATGCAGGAGACGGCCGCCCACATCCCGCCCAGGATGGCCAGCGTGCCCACCACACCACCCAGCCGCAGCCCCAGCCAAACCAGGAACGGAATGTACAGCACCCCCGCCACGATCAAGCCGCCATTGAAGACAACCGCCGCCGGCGAAACGCCCACTTCTCCCAGTTCGGAAATATAGCGGTTGAAGGCGGAATAACGCCGGCCCTCCTTGTCCCGGTACAGGGCCCATGTGATGCCGATGGCCAGCACGGTCAGGATGCTGCCGGCCAGGCCAAAACTGGTGAAGAGACTGGGAGTTATCTGCATGGGGTTCCCTCCTGCGGACGGTTTTTCTTCTGAGCGAATTATACACGCACCGCCTCAATACCGTACCACATGGCGGTTGCGGGAGTACAATCAGTCCCATGGCTGGCATTGCAGACCTCGTCACACCCTTCGCCGGCGGGTTCGCCGCCGTGGCCACGGCCTTCTTTTGGGCACTTTCAGCACTCGCCTTCGCCCGTGCCGCCGCTTTCATTCCCGTCCTCGAGGTCAACCTCTACAAGAGCATCATTGGATCCCTGCTCATCGGGGCGTTGCTGCTGGCGCTGGGGGATTTCCCCTTCCACATGCAGCCGGCCACATGGGGTTTTTTCGCCGCCAGCGGGGTGGCCGGAATTGCCCTGGGGGACATCGCCTACCTGTATTCGCTCACCCGCCTGGGCGTGCGCCGAACCATGCTGGTGGGCACCCTTGCACCACCGCTCACCGCCCTGGCCGCCTGGGCATTCCTGGGGGAAAGGCTTCCCGCCAGTGCCTGGCTGGGCCTGGGGTTCACCGTGGCCGGCGTGGCCTGGGTCATCACCGAACGACGCAGCCTGGACCCGAACAGCCCTGCCGGTGAAACCGGGCAGAAGCCACGCCGGGTCAGCGGCCTAAGCTTTGGCCTGCTTTTCGCCCTGGCCACGGCCCTGTCTTCGCTGTTCTCACGCGCCGGTTTCAACCACGAGGCTGTCGGCGCCTTTGAAGCGGCCGAGGTGCGGCTCCTGGCGGCCACACTTGTCATCATTCCCATGCTTGTGTTGGGGTTTGGCGGCCGAACACCCCTGCTGGCCTGGAGCCGGCGCCCTAACGCCCGTCCAGCCGCGCATTCACTGCTTTTTGGCAGCCTCGCCGGTACATTTACAGCCATGGTGTTGCTGCAGGTATCGCTCAAACTGGCCCCGGCGGGCATTGCCCAAACGCTCATCTCCACCAATGCCCTCTTCGCCCTGGGCTTCGCCGCCCTGCAGGGAGAAAAGGTCAGCCCCCGCTCGGTGTTCGGTGTGCTGCTGGCCCTGGCGGGGGTGGCGCTGCTCTTCAGCGGGTTGGGCTGAAACAGGCGGGGCTATTCAGCAGGCGTACCGAGCGGAAGGCTGGCGTCATCCCCCGAGCCTGGGTTGCTGCCACCTGGCGGCGCCGGGTCCTTTTTTCCCAGCGTTACGGCCAGGCCGATGGTGCAGAAAAGGAACGCCGAATAGAAGAGGACGCTCAATCCCATGAGGATGAGTTCATAGAAGGTAAATGCCCCCCAGGGCAGCACCACAAAGCGACTGCCGTTGAAGTACGACCAGGCAGTGGCCAGCATGGCGATCAGCCGGATCTCCGTTGGCCCAAGGTAGGCATGGGTGATGCGGAACTCGCCGGCCGCGTAAGCCGAGAGGGCTGTATAAAGGGAAATTAAGAGGTAACCTATGAGCCCCACCGCAGCGATGGGGAAGCGCATCCACGGTGTAAGCCCAAGGCTAAGGAAGATGACCAGTTCGCTGAGTGCGTCCGTGCTGTGATCCAAAAAGTAGCCATAGCGCGGCCGCTCAATATGACGGTAGCGTGCCAGGGTGCCATCCAGGCTGTCGCCGAACCAGTTGATCACAAAACCGAAGAAGGCCAGCCAAAGGAAGCCCGGCTGGCGGATCGCCAGGAGGTACCCGGCGGCGGTGATGAAGGCGCCCAGCAGGCCCAAAAAGGTCAACTGGTCGGGGGTCACCCAGGCTGGCATGCGGGCAGCCACCTGCAGCAGCAGCCAGCGTTCGGCCCGCCCGGTGAAGGAATCGATCACCCTTCGGTGTCTGCGCGGTCTGGGGGTCTTCTCACGTTTTGGCATTGACATTCCTCTTTCTTTCAACTGTGAGGGTATTCCCGCAAGGCTTCCGGCCATACCGGGTGAAACATGCGCCACTGGGCCGGGTCCTGTCGGATGACCTGCTCCACCTGTTCCAAAACGCTGCCGGCATTGAGCAGCACCTCGCGGTCACGGTCCCTGTTTGCAACCAGCGCGATCGGCCTGGAAGCCGAAACCCGGCAGCGGCCGTCCGGAAGGCTGAAACCGGAGATCACCACCACGGGCACGCCGGCGGAAAGTGCCAGGCGCAGGTAACCGGTCTGCAGGCTGGCCGGCCTTCCAAAGAAGGCGGGCCGGACGGTCGCCTCCCCGGTTGGCCGGTCGACTCCCGTGAGCACGGTGCCGCCATTGCGCAACCGCTGATATGCCGCCCGCAGTGATCCGATGCCAATGGGCGTAACTTCGGCGCCCTCCAACAGGCGCACCCGGTTTTGAAGCCGGTAGCCGGCATCCGGCTGTTGGTAGGAAAGCGCCTGGATGTGCAGCCCCATTAACACCGCCGACCGCCCAACCAGGTCGAAGTTGCTGTAATGAGGCATGGCAAGCAATTGCCCGAAACGCCCGCCCCGGCCGCGCTCCACGCACTCCAGGAAGGATGCGTCGGCATCGACCAGGCTGAGCACGTCCTTGTCTGAACCGAGCCGGTGATAAAAATCGTACTGGCAGCGGCCCGAATGGGCGAACACCGCCCGGGAGGCTTTTCGCAGTTCGTCAAACCCGGCCGATCCGCCCCGGGCCACCCACTGGTTGGCCATCACCGCCTGCACGGAGCCTGTGCCCTGCAGGCTGCCGAACAACGCCCCGAGCCAGCCGGCAAAGGGCTGCCCCATCCATGGCGGCAGGATCCTTGCCAGGGCAATCGACAACCATACCCCGGTGCCGCTGAAAAGCGCGCCTTTGACGGTCACAAGCCAGGCCTCTCCTGCATGTTCTAAACCCTCGCTGCCATTATAGCGGGAAAATTCACCGCAGTCATCCTTGCCCGGATGTGATAACACCACCCCGGCCAAAAGGGCTCGACCATTTGCGGGCAAGGCACGGAGGCCGGCAACGGCCGCGAAAATGCTGATATACTGGTGAAAAATCCGTTATCCCCCGAGGAACCTTGGACAAGATCCACGTTCTATCCATCATCGGCACCAGGCCGGAAGCGGTGAAAATGGCCCCGGTCGTGCGGGCTTTGGCCGCTGAACCCCGGGTGCGCTCCACCGTCCTGGCCACCGCCCAGCACCGTGAACTGCTGGACCAGGTACTCGGTCTGTTCAACATCACCCCCGACCATGATTTGGACCTGATGCGCCCGGACCAGGCGCCCGCCGAACTGGCAGCCCGCATCCTGGATGCGCTCGACCCGCTGCTGGCGGAGTTGCGGCCGGACTGGGTGCTGGTGCAGGGCGATACGACCACGGTGGTCGCCGCGGTGCTGGCTGCCTACTACCGGCGGGTGCACATCGGGCACGTGGAGGCCGGGTTGCGCACGCACGACCGCTGGCAGCCCTTCCCCGAGGAACTTAACCGGCGGGTGGCCTCGGTGCTGGCCGACCTGCACTTCGCCCCCACCGAACACGCCCGGGCCAACCTGTTGGCCGAGGGCATTCCGTCCGAAGCTGTGGCGCTCACCGGCAACCCGGTCATCGATGCCCTGCAGGCGATCGTGGGGCGGCCGGCACCCGCCCAGGCGCTGGACCTGCTGCGGCAGATGGGCGTTGAACCCGGCGGCCGGCAACTGGTGCTCGTCACCGCCCACCGCCGCGAGAACTTCGGCCGGCCCATCGAGGACATCTGCGACGCACTTGCCTGGCTGGCACAGCACTTCCACAACCGGCTGCACATCCTTTACCCTGTACACCCCAACCCGAACATCCATGAACCTGTGCAGCGCCTGCTAGGGGGCATGGAGGGCATCACGCTCACCCCTCCGCTGGGTTACCTGTCCATGGTGCACCTGCTGGACCGGTCGCGCCTGGTGCTGACCGATTCCGGCGGCATCCAGGAGGAGGCCACCGCCCTGGGCCGTCCGGCGCTGGTGCTGCGCAACGTCACCGAGCGCCCGGAAGGCGTAAAGGCTGGTATTTTGCAATTGGTGGGCACCCGCACGGAAACCATCACCGCTGCTGCCGCCCGCCTGCTGGAGGATGAAACCGCCTGGCAGGCGGCCGCCTCGGGCAGCAACCCCTACGGCGACGGGCACGCCGCCGAAAAGATCGTTGCCGCCCTGCTGGCCTTCCCGCGCGCGCTGCCGGGAGAGGGTGCTTGAAAGGAGAATCCATCTGCCTGCTGCCGGCGCTTTCCGGCACTGGCGGGCCGGTCTCGTTCCAGGGGCGGCTGAAGGCCGGGCTGGCGCAGCGCGGCGTGGTCGTCCACCACGACCCGTCCGACCCCTCCACCGCCGCCATTTTGGTCATCGGCGGGCCGTGGCGCAGCCTGCCGGCCATACTGCAGGCCCGCAACCGCGGCGTGCGGGTGGTGCAGCGCCTGAACGGCATGTACTGGATACACCGGGTGCGGTTTTCCGGGGTGTACTACAGCCTGCGCTGCGAGTGGAGCAACGCCATCCTGGCCCTCACCCGCCGGAGCATCGCCCAGGCCGTGGTCTACCAGAGCGAGTTCACCCGCGCCTGGTGGAACCGGGTGCGCGGACCCCTGGACAAGCCTGAATGGGTCATCCACAACGGCATCGACCTGCAAACCTGGTCACCGCGGGGACCCGGGCAGCCGCCGGCGGAGCGGGTGCGCATTTTGCTGGTGGAGGCCATCATCGGCGGGGGGTACGAACTGGGGTTGCACAACGCCCTGGCGCTGGCCAGCGGTCTGGCCGCCCGCCTGGACCGCCCCGTGGAACTGCAAGTAGCCGGGGCGGTTGCCGATTCCGTGCGCGCCCAAATGCAGCCGCCAGCCGGAACAACCCTCACCTGGCTGGGCACGCTGCCCACGGCGGCGTTGCCGGAGGTCTACCGCTCAGCGCACCTGCTCTTCTCGGCGGACCTCAACCCGGCCTGCCCCAACTCGGTCATCGAGGCGCTGGCCTGCGGTGTACCCGTGCTGGCCTATGACACGGGCGCCCTGTCCGAGATGCTGGACGAGGATTGTGGACGGGTGGTTCCCTACGGGGCGGACCACTGGCGGCTACAGCCAGCCGACCCGGCCCCGCTGGTGGAGGCAGCCAAGCAACTGCTTGAGGGCCTGCCACAGGCGAAGACCGCCGCCCGGAAAAGGGCGGAGGAGATGTTCGGGATCGAAAAGATCACAGGGGAGTATTTGGAGGCCCTGCTGGGCGGTACCAGGCGCTGAATTCGGCATAAACCGCCAGATAACGGGGGTCTGAGGGCTCAGGGAGGACAAAGGGTGGATTGACGAGTGGTTAGCAACATTTTTGCCTTGGAAAAACAAACCATCAGAGACAATGTGAAGGGGTATTAACTATCATTCAAGAAAAAATATTAATGCTATACTTTCTTCATAATGAAGAATGAATAACCATACTGGATATTAGGGTATAAAAGCACTGGCTTAAGTTCGTCCCAATCATTACCACCTAAAGCCAATTAGTTGCTAAATATTGCATTTGCCAACTAATTAAATTATGCAATCTTTTTTCTCTAAATTCGGGGCAGAAATATCCATCTACTTTATTTATCGAATGACTTACCAGAACAATAATGCCTTCCGATCTGCTATTCGTCTGAAATATATCTCAGGCAGGAAGTCTCATTCGGAAAGATACCCACCACCCTGGTGCGTCTAAGAATCTCCTTTTGAATCCGCTCCAGGTTCTTGGTTGTACGGATCGTGCAGCGGTGCTCCAGCGGAAAGTCAAAGATCGTAAACTCTTCTGCCAGGTCTTCCTCCAGCCAGGTTGAAAACTTAGGAGCTGAGACGGTATACTTCTGGATGGTAGCTTACAGGAACTCCTCTGCGGTTTTGCAGTCCGTGGTATTGAACATGGCTCTGATATCTGCCGTCACCTCCATCCGCACCGCCTGCGTAGGTACATAAGCTCCAGCATTTTGCTGCAAGTGAAACTGGCAGCGCTGCCAAGGGATACTGCCTAAAAGGGATCTCCTGGCTGTTCCCAAACCGCTATGATCGTCGCTAATCGCCAGCTTGACGCTATGCCTACCGCGGTCTTTGAGGCCCTGCAAAAAGGCTTTCCAGTGGATTTCATGCTCGCTATGCGACACAGATACACCTAGAACCTGCCTTTCTCCTACTGGAGAGATGTCTGTAGCCACAAGAACCGCTACATCGCGCACTTGTCCAGCTCCACGAACCTTCTCATATCGGGCGTCCACGTAGAGATTGGCGATCTATCCCAAAGGATGTTTCTTCCATTCCTACAGCGATTTGTCGAGTTCGACAATCGCTCGGATGATCTGCATGGCATTGTTGTGCGGCACACGCAATAGATGAATCACACCATCTAGTCCTTTTTCAACAAGGTCCTTGGGAAGGCAATAATCATTTTGGTGAGTCATTTTGTTCTCCTATTCTGGTTATGGTGACTAAAAGGATACTTCTGACTCACCGCTTTTGTTAAGGTTCAACAATTTACAGGAAATATGTTACACCAACGCAACTTTGTATTGAATTTATTGTTGTTATATAACAGAACCATTAATCCTCCCATTGATAATTAATAGGAGGGATAGGTAAGTATTGAACACGCCAATTCGCCTTTTGTTTTAACGATCGAAAGTGAAGGCGAACCCGAAATTCTTCCCCTCTCGACTCAGCATTTCTTCCTGCTAACCATATGGAATCCGTAGCATTTGGATTATATTTTTCTTGTAGCATTCCATTTGGTAGTGCAGCAATTGTAATTGATCGAAGATTGTGGACGTCATCAACTTCCTCATAATTGTATTTCACAAATAATGAAGTAGTGATAAACATTTGATTACCAATTTGTAATATTTTTGGTAGATTTCCTGCTCGAGTTATAACCTTTCCAGCTCTAATCTGATTGACTGTTAATGAAAATTGCGACAACTGTAATGTAGCAGTATTTTGACCACTAATTTTTTCTGCTTTTGAATCGATAAACAAAGCTTGTTGGATTACATAATCTGGGTGAAACAGATACCTTGCCCTTTTATAATCAGTTTTTCCGAATAATCTTTGATCGATTTTTGCCATGCCTAAACGATCTAGGGCTTCTCTAGTGATATCTTCTCCAATATCAGCAACTAAATCTCTCTCAGTTTGAAAAATTTCCTTTGCATCCACACAGAAATTTAATATTGCTTGAGTTACAAACCTTAAAGATGCCTTCTCAACTTCTTCCAATCGATTTAAATCATTTTCTAAATCAAAAGGGTTAATCAACACGTCAAAATTCCCCCATTTTTAATTCCTTTTTTACTTGTGCCTTACTCAATTTTACATATTTCTCTAATAACTCAACTCCGATGAATTGTCTTCCAAGCCGTAAGGCCGCTAATGCAGTTGTCCCACTACCCATGAAGCAATCGAGAACAATTTCATTTGAATCTGTTAGTAATTTGATGACTCGTAAGGGTAACTCGAGAGGAAATTTGGCTTCATGGTTATCATTTGACCTTACAGAAGGAATATACCACACTCCCCGAGAACCCCAATTTGACCACTCGTTTTTACTTAGTCGATTTCTACTTACCTTTGTAATACCAGGTTTCCAAAAGAAATATAAATATTCAAACTCATCAACCGATCTATAAGATAAACTTGCCCATCTTGAATTTTCCCATGTTGCATCTTTTACCCAAATCCTTCTGTCATAGGGGTAAAAACCAGCTTGTAAAGACCATTTTTCAATTAAGCCACCAATAATTTTTACTCTTGTTTGAATTTCATGTTTCCCGCCTCGAATATTATTTCCATTTAACCGACGATCGATGGTTTGTTCACTACATCCAAGAACTTTGGCTAATTGATATCGATTGTATTCAGGGTGATCGTGAAGTAATTTTAAGATTTGTTCCTTAGTTATTGATGATTTTCTCCTATGGGATACTTCCGCCTGAATTTTTGGCATTTCGGTGTCTCGAAAAGCAAGGATATCTGCAATATTTATTACTAAAAATCCACCTGGTTTGATTATAGGAAAATGTAGATGGATTACTGTTTCTAATAATTCTTCCCATTGCTCGTACGATAAGTATCGTTCATATTCCTTGCCAACAAAATATGGTGGCGACCACACACTTAAGGCAATACTATTTGGTTTAATTCTAAATAATAAATCTCTAGCATCTCCTTGGTATATTTCGTTAGTTTGAAGAAAATCTTTATTATCAATTTTTGTACCATACCAATCAGAAAAACTTCCCCTTAAGGAAACGGGCAGTCTATTAATTTTAAAATCAATCTGATTCGCATCCATTTTTACAAATATTATTTACTTAATAATTGATATTAATTTCTATTACATATTATTTTATAACACATTTCTTCAATGTCAAAAATATATTCATGTTATAAATATATTGGGATTAAGCAATGCACTAATCCATTATAATCCCTCCAGCAGCACCTTGTCGTGCCCCCGGTTCACCTCCCAA
Organism: uncultured Anaerolineaceae bacterium; assembly: GCA_964420835.1. GTDB lineage: Bacteria > Chloroflexota > Anaerolineae > Anaerolineales > Anaerolineaceae > CAYQUO01. The sequence continues at coordinate 141,659 of CAYQUO010000002.1, read as the reverse complement.
GGGTAAATGATGTGGGCGTCGGTGATGGCGGCGTAGTAGTCCGGCCTCGCGGTGCCGAAGAGGCTGCGGTAGGGGTTGAAGTGCAGCACGCAGGTGCTGGGGAAGCCCCCCGCCCCGGCGATGCGGTTCTTCACCGCCGTGATGGTCCGCCCCGAGCCCCACACGTCGTCCACCACCAGCACCCGCCGGCCGCGCACCAGTTCGTCGGTGGGGAACTGGATGAACTGGGGCCAGGCCAGCAGCCGGTTTCGCTCGCGCTGCTTCTCCATCTCCATCTCCGTCGGGAAGTCCACCGAGGCGGTCAGGATGGTCTCCAGCAGCAGCGCCTCGGCCAGCAGCCCGCCCGGGATCAGCCCGCCGCGGGTGATCATCACCATGGCGGTGAACTCGACTTCGAACTGGGGGATCAGGTGGTCGATCAGTTTGTCAACATCATCCCACGAAACCAGCTCCCGGCGCATGTTCCCATCCCTCTCAACAAGCCCGTGCGCGCACGGCGCACAGGTGGCAATTGACAGGTAAATTATAGCAGAGAACGCAACCGGCTCCCCATCCCTTGCAGAGGGGAGCCGGTTTTTTAATAAACCATTTATCTCAGGCGGACGGTTTGGCGGGTTTGGCCCTGGCCGCTCGTGCGGGCTTTGCCGGCAGGGCTTCCGCCGGGACAGCCAGCGGGGCTTCCGGCGGGCGTTGCTCCAACCGCCACTGGCGGTAGAGCAGCCACATGGCACCCACGCCCAGGATGGTCACCAGCATCCTTACCAGCCAGCCGATGAAGGGGATGAAGCCCACGACCACGTAGAGGACAATGCCGATGAGCATGGCCCACCAGCGGGAACCCTTCGCCTGCGGGGCCAGCCGGTCCATGATCAATCGCCCCACCAGGAAGGCCACCACCAGTTTGCTGGCGTAGCCCACCAGCACGCTGAAAACCGCTGTGGCCAGCGCCACGGCGCCGAAGCCCACCCCGAAGATGCTCCTGCTCAGCCCGCCCAGCGTGAAGACGCCGAAGAGAATGCCCAGCAACAGCACCACCAGGGCGGCCACACCGGCAGCGATGTAACCCAGCAGCACCACCACGATGCCCCAGCCTGTAGAAGGAGCGGGTTTGCGGGCGGCCTGGTCGGCCGAGCGGCTTAGGAGCCCGGGCACCAGCCACAAGGCCAGGGCGCCCAGGATCAGCAGTGTGAACAGGTTCTGTAGCACCCTGACGAACCACTTCAGCAGCGAGCCCAGGAAGGTCTTTTCCGGTTTGGGCAGGCCCCCGGGCTTCTCCACCTGCGGAACGGGTGTTTGATGGACGAGGCCGCCCGAAGGCTGGGCCTGGATGGCACCGGCCATGTCCACGCCGGCCGTGTAGATCAGCCGACCGCCGATGCCGGCAGTGGGGGCCACCCGAAGCCCGGGGCGGATGCCCTGCGGGAAGGCGGGCGCCCCGGGGAAGGGAAAGAACATGGTCGGCGGTGGGGCGTTCAGGTCCACCTCGCCCATGTCCACCACCAGGTCGCGGCCGACCGAACCGTTCAGTTCCACCGCCCCGGCACCGGCGCGAAAGTCGCGCCCGATGCTGCCGCTCAGCACGGCCTGGTAGCCGCCGAAGAGCACATCCTGCCCTACCGTGGAACCTTTCTTCAATTCGGCGCCGAAACCGCCGTAATACAGGTTGCGCCCCACGGTTGCGCCTTCCTCGACCACCAGCCCCCCGCTGCCGCTGAAATAACTGCCCAGCACCTGGCCTTCCAACACCAGGTTGCCGGCGACAGTGAACACGTTTCCGTTCACCACGCCTGTCCGGCCGATGGTCACCTGGCTACCCACCGCCAACACATCGCCATTGACCGTGCCATTGATGGTGACGGTATTGCCGGCGGCAAAGAGCATGCCGTTAACGGTGCCGTCCATCCGGACGTCCCCTCCGGAGATAAAGACATCATCGTTAATGACCTGGCCGGCCTCGATCACGCCGCCGGGGGGCATTTCGGCGGCTTGCACCGGCTGCACAAAACCCAGCACCGGTACAAGCACCAGCGCCAGGAGCAGTGTCAACCGAAAAACCACGGGTGCGCGCCCCCTTTGGTTCAGGTGTTTCGTTCTCATGGGTTCCCTCCTCTGGGAAGAAATATGGACAACTGTTCTCCCCTATATACGCAAAGGACCGCCCTTAAGTTTCCGGCGGTGATGGTCTTCCGGTTATTCCACCCCAGTTTCCGAACGTGGCTGGGCTTTTCTCCTGCTGTCGTTCCCGGCCGCCCATCACCAGCCAAACGCTGAGGAGAATAACACCCAGGCCGAGAAACATGCAGGCGTTATACGGCTTCCTGAACTGGACAGCACCCCAGAACAGGCTTAAGAAGGGCACCAGGAAGGTTACCTTCAGTGTCCCTGTTGTCCCAACGCGTCGGATCAGCGCGAAGGAGATCAGGCAGGCTGCCGCCGCGCAGAGGTCCGCCAGGCCTGGCACCACCCGCAAACGGGCGAGAAATACCGGTGCGGGCACCGGGCCAACAACCCGCATGAACAGGTGTGAACTGCCCCGGATGGCACCGGGCAACAGGAGCAGGAGGGATTTGATTATCCATCTGCGGTTCATCCGGCAACCCTGGCAAAGGTCCAGGTGGTGACGGGGCCAGGGGTCTTATTGGCATTGGGGGATTGTCTGCAGTTTTAGGATGTTGAACAGCATCGAATTACATCGTGAGCGGCCATTTCCCCATAAAAAGTGCTTTACGGGAAAATAAACAGGAGTAAAATGGGGGCAATTCTTCCCTTGATGAGGAGGCGCCCATGGGCGAAGTGCCGCAAAACAAGCCCTCCAGCCTGAGCGACCATCACACCATCCAGGAAGCCACCGCCATTCTGGAAGGCACCAGCAAAAAGGGGTTCCTCGCCAAGCTGTTGCCTTTCCTGGGACCCGCCTTCATCGCCTCGGTCGCCTACGTGGACCCAGGCAACTTTGCCACCAACATAGCCGGCGGGGCTGAATTCGGCTACACGTTACTGTGGGTCGTCATCCTCAGCAACCTGATGGCCATGCTCATCCAGGCGCTTTCAGCAAAACTGGGGATCGCCACCGGGCAAAACCTTGCCCAGCAGTGCCGCAACGCCTTCCCCCGGCACCTGGTCTGGTTCATGTGGGGTCTTATGGAACTGGTGGCCATGGCCACCGACCTGGCGGAATTTCTCGGGGCGGCACTGGGCTTCAACCTCCTCTTTGGCATCCCCCTGTGGATCGCCGGCCTGATGACCGCGGCGGCAACCTTCATCATCCTGGGGCTGGAACGCTACGGCTTCCGCCCCCTGGAGGCCGTCATCACCTCGTTCGTCGGGGTGGTGGCGCTGAGCTATGTGGTTGAAACCATCCTCGACAAGCCCGATTGGGGCAACGTGATCTTCCATGCCGTGGTGCCCCAGTTCGCCGGCGCCGAGAGCGTGCTGGTGGCCACGGGCATCCTGGGCGCCACGGTGATGCCGCACGCCATTTACCTTCATTCCGCCCTCACCCAGGACCGCATCGTTGTCCGGGAACCGCTGCTTCTTAAGCGCCTGTTCCGCTTTGAGATCATCGATGTGTTCATAGCCATGGGAATGGCCAGCCTGGTCAACGGAGCCATGTTGATCATGGCCGCCTCAACCTTCCACACCCAGGGGCTTTCCCACGTGGGAACCATCGAGCAGGCCCATATCACGCTGGAGCCCCTGCTGGGGCGGGCAGCCAGCCTGGTGTTTGCCCTCTCCCTCCTGGCCTCAGGCCTCTCCTCGGCCTCCGTGGGGACCATGGCCGGTCAGGTGATCATGCAGGGCTTTTTACACTTCGACATCCCGGTCTGGGTGCGCCGACTGGTGACCATGCTTCCCTCCCTGGTGGTCATCTTCATCGGGCTGGACCCCACCCGCACACTGGTCATCAGCCAGGTGCTGCTCAGTTTTGGCCTGCCTTTTGCCATCATTCCGCTGGTCATATTTACCAGTCGAAGGAACCTGATGGGCGTGCTGGTGAACAGCCGTTTCACCACCATACTGGCTTCCCTGGTGGCCGGCCTAATTGTATTGCTAAACTTTTACCTGTTGTTTTCGATCTTTTCCGGGAGGTAATCCATGTTCAAGCATATTCTCATCCCCCTGGATGGCTCCCACCTGGCCGAGGCGGCCCTGCCGGTTGCAGCCGAGTTGTGCCGCAAACTGGGAGCCTCGGCGACCCTTGTGCACGTGATCGAGAAGGACGTTCCGCCCAGCATCCATGGGGAACGGCACCTTTCAACAGAGGAAGAAGCCTGCCAATACCTGGGGGAACAGAGCAGCCGCCACTTCCCGCCTGGGGTAAGGGTTCAATGCCATGTTCACAATGAAGAGGTGACCGATGTGGCACGAAGCATTGTGGAGCATACAGGGGAGTTGCAACAGGACCTTGTCGTGATGTGCGCCCATGGCAACGGTGGCCTGCGCGACGTGGTGGTGGGCAGCATTGCCCAACAGGTGATCGGGCTTGGGCGCACCCCCGTGCTGCTGCTGCAAAAATGGGAGCAGCACAAGGGTCCACATACCCCTTTCGAGCACATTCTGGCTGGGGTGGATGGAAACCCGGAGCACCAGCAGGCAGTAGAGGTGGCCGCGAGGCTCGCCAGCGCGCTGCAGGCCAGCCTGAACCTGCTCATGGTGGTGTACACGGCTCAAACACTGCCCGGAAGCCAGGCAGCCACCGGCTTGCTACTCCCCTCGGCCACCCGGGCGCTGCTGGAGGCGGAGGAGGAGTGCGCCTGCCAGTATTTGGAATCGCTGGCCGAACCCTGGCGCAAGGCCGGCCTGGCTGTGGCAACGACTATTCGACGCGGTGACCCGGCGCAGCAGATCGTGCGCTTCGCCCCCACCATCCACGCCGACCTGATCGTTCTCGGAACGCACGGCAAGGCCGGCATGGGTGCTTTTTGGGCCGGCAGCGTTGGGCCCAAGGTCATCAGTGCAACAAAGACCCCGCTGCTCCTCGTCCCGGTTCATCAATAAGCAATTCTGGAAGATGAATAACAATACCGGGATGCATAAATGCATCCCGGTATTGGTCGAACCCTGAGTGAATGGTCAGGCTTCCTCTATGGTCACGGCAAGCAGTTTTGTCCCGGGAGTGTTTGCCCGCTGGGGGTCGCGCTCGGGGATGGCCAGCACCACGTCCAATCCGCTGGTCACCTGACCGAAAACACTGTGCCTGCCATCCAGCCAGGGGGTTGGAACATGGGTAATGAAAAATTGTGAGCCATTGGTATTGGGGCCGGCGTTGGCCATTGAAAGGATACCCGGCCTGTCATGCTTGAGGGAGGGGTGAAATTCATCAGCGAAGCGGTAACCGGGTCCACCGGTGCCAGTGCCGGTGGGGTCTCCACCCTGGACCATAAAATCCCGGATCACCCGGTGGAAGGTCGTTCCATCGTAGAAGCCCTGACGGGCCAGGAAGATGAAGTTGTTCACCGTGTTGGGGGTTTCTTCTGCAAACAGGGAGAGCACAATCTCGCCTTTTTCCGTCTGCATGTGGGCGGTATAGCGCTTCTTTGGGTCAATCATCATTGCCGGCGGGGAATTCCAACGATTGGTTGTCTGTGCCATCTAAGCCATCCTTTCTGGACGGTCATTATACCTGCGAATCGCCAGCCCGGTGATCCATATCAGCCTGAAGAGGGTACCGCTAAATTATTGTATAATTTTATAAGCCGGAAATCCTTCACGGAATCGTGGTGTTCGAGAGGTAAAGATATGGGCAAATTGGTGCTGGTGAGAGGGGGAGGGGATCTTGCAACAGGGGCGGTAATCCGGCTGGTGAGGGCTGGTTTCCAGGTCGTGGTTAGTGAACTGGAACAGCCGCTGGCGGTGCGGCGTTCAGTATCCTTTGCCGAGACCGTGTACCAGCGGGAATGGACGATCGAAGGGCACATTGGCGTTCTTGCCGGCAGCCTTGAAGAATCCCGCTCCATCCTGCGCTCCGGACGCATCCCGGTGATGGTGGACCCCGATGCCACTTTGCGCCACGCGCTTCACCCAGATATCATCATTGACGGACGAATGACCAAGCGTCCGCCGGACCTGGGCCTGGATGCCGCCGAACTGGTCATTGGGCTGGGGCCCTGTTTCGTAGCCGGCCTGAACTGCCACGCGGCCATTGAGACCAAGCGCGGTTTTACCCTTGGCCGGGTGTACTGGAAAGGGACAGCAGAAGCCGACAGCGGTGTGCCCGAAACAGTAGGCAGTCATGAATCCGACCGGGTGTTGCGGGCCCCGGCGGATGGCATCTTCCAAACGGATCACCAGATCGGCGACTGGGTGGAAAAAGGTACAACCATTGCCCGTGTTGGCGGCCTGCCCTGCACGGCCGCCTTTTCAGGTCTGTTGCGCGGTCTGTTGCACCCTGGTTTACAGGTCAAAAAAGGACTCAAGGTGGGGGATATCGACCCGCGGAACGATCCCCGCCTCTGCCAACTGATTTCGGACAAGGCCCTTGCGGTCGGCGGCGGTGTACTGGAGGTCATCTGCACCCGGTATCCCCCCGGTTAAGATACGGCTGTTTTCATTACTGGTATTCAGGTTGATATGGAGAGCAAGACAATGGATACAGATACAGTTCCCGGTCATTTCATCGGTAAAAGTATCCACCGTGTGGATGGGATCGAAAAAGTTAACGGGCAGGCGCATTATTCCGCGGACCTGCCGCTTGGGCGGGTACATTACGCCTGCATCGTTCGTGCACCCAAGGCTCATGCACGGATCAATCGGATCGACGTCAGCAAAGCGCTTGGCCGGCCAGGCATTCGGGCCGTGGTAACGGGGGAAAGCTGCCCAAAGCGGATCGGTCATGCCATCCGGGACCAGTATCCTTTGGCCCGCGGGAAGGTACGGTTTTGGGGCGATCCTGTGGCTGTGGTGGTCGGCTCCAGTGAAGAGGCTTGCCGCCAGGCCGCCGACCTGGTGGGCCTGGACCTGGAACCGCTTCCTCCACTGCTGCACCCGAAAGAGGCCGCCACAGCCGGTGCTCCGCTCATCCACGAAGAACTGGGTGAATACTGGCACCTGCCGGAATTGAACCCCCAGGCTGGTAGCAACATTGCACACCATTACCACCTGGAACGCGGGGATGTTGGATCGGCATTTTCCTCCGCCCACCTGGTATTGGAGTGCGAGTACTGGGTTCCCTGGATCGCCCACGCCCAGATAGAGCCTCACAGCGCCACCGCACTGTGGGATGGCAGGCATTTCACCCTCTGGTCCAGTTCTCAATCACCGTTCTTTATCCGTGAGACAATCTCCCGCATGTATGACCTTTCACCAGCGGATGTCCAGGTGATCATCCCGTACGTTGGCGGAGGGTTTGGCGGCAAATCGGATGTAACCATCGAGCCCCTGCTGGCGGTGGTTGCCCACGAAGTGCCCAATACACCCGTCCGGCTGGTGCTGACCCGGGAGGAGATGTTCTTCGGCACGGCGGTAGGAAGGGGTGCCTGGGGTCAGATGAAGACGGCTGTGGATGCACAGGGCATGCTCCTGGCGCACGAAGTGCAGTTGTATTTTGGCAGCGGAGGCTATGCTGACTATTCCATTTGGATCGCCCAGGGGGGCGGACATAATTCCACAGGTCCATACGCCATCCCCAACCTGAGCCTGGATTCCTGCAGCGTTTACACCAACACTCCGCCCACGGGTGCCTACCGGGGTTACGGGCACCCCGAGGTGCACTGGATGATGGAACGACAGATGGACCAGATCGCCCGCCGTCTGAAGATGGACCCGGTGGAACTGCGGTTGAAGAACCTGCTGCTGCCGGGCAAGGTGAACGCCCTGGGCCAGGTGATGAAACCCTACAACGGGCGGGCGGATGCCTGCCTGCAGGCTGTGGCTGACGAATTGCAGAGGAGTAAACCTCCTTCGCACGCCCGGCGGGCGCGCGGCACCGGCCTGGCATGCTTCATGAAGTCGCCGGTGATGCGCACCAACGCCCAAAGCGGGGCAATCCTGCGGTTTAATGAGGACGGCTCGGTGATGCTGTATACGGGCGCTGTTGAACTGGGCCAGGGTGTCTTCACCGTCCTCTCGCAGATCGCCGCCGAGGCACTTTCCATCCCGGTGGGTCATGTGCACTATGTCACCACAATTGACACCAACACCTCGCCGCACGAGTGGCAAACCGTGGCCAGCCACACCACCTGGGCGGTCGGAAACGCCATTCGTCTGGCAGCCAGTGATGCAATGGGCCAGATCAAGACAGCGGCTGCCGAGATTTTCGGTGTTAACGCCGATTCCCTGGTAGCTGCCAATGGGTGTATTTACCCCGCCGGGCAGGAACAACTGGCCATCCCCTATGCCCGGATCGCCATCGGTTACCGGCGAGCGGATGGAAGCGCCGTCAACCCGCCGGTCATTGGGCGGGGCACCTTTGTTCCCAAAGGGCTCACCTTCCCGGAGCCGGCAACCGGACAGGGCAACCTGGCAGCCAGCTGGACCTTTGGTTGCCAGGGGGCCGAGGTCGAGGTGGACCTGGACACCGGTCAGGTCCACGTACTGCGGCTGGTAAGCGCCCAGGACGCCGGCCGGATCCTTAACCACGATACCGCCAGCGGCCAGGTGGAAGGTGCCATGACCATGGGTTTGGGGGCAGCGCTGATGGAGGAATTAAAATTTGACCAGGATGGGCGCATCCGAAACTGGTCGTTCACCGATTACCGCATACCAACCTCGGTGGATATTCCGGAAATGAAGGTTATTTTCATTGAGACGGAGGACGCCACTGGCCCGTATGGAGCGCGTGGCCTCGGCGAGCACGGGATTGTGGCAGTACCGCCGGCCATCGCCAACGCTGTGGCAAATGCGCTGAACATCGAGATCACCCAATTGCCGATCTCAGCGGAAACCCTTCTCACCTCCATGGAAGAAGGTGAAGTGAAGCCCCAATCATAATAAAAACCTGGTGGGATTTTGGACAGAAAACCGGCGGATGTTTCCGCCGGTTTTATTGATTTCTTTTGGGTTCTACTCCCGTTTGTAGGGCTTAAGCATTGCTGCCGGATAGGCTGCGCTGCGATTGGCCAGCGTCAGGGCAACAATTGTCACCAGGTAGGGAAGTGACAGGAAGGCTTCGTAGGGCAGTTTGAACCCCAGCATCTGCAATCGCAATTGCAGGGCCTGCACACCCCCAAAGAGCAAGGCACCCCAAAGCACACGCGTTGGCAGCCAGTTGGAAAAGATAACGATTGCCAGGGATACCCAGCCACGCCCCACCACTACATCAAAGATAAAAAAGCCCAACTGGGAAAGTGTAATAAAAGAGCCGGCAACACCCATCAGCGCTCCACCGATCATCAGGGCAAAGGTCCGCGTCCAATAGACATGGATTCCGGCTGCGTCCGCAGATTCCGGGTTCTCTCCTACGGCACGCACGCTCAAGCCAAAACTGGTCCGGAAAAGGAGATACCAGACCACCGGGATGATGAGCAAGGCGATGTAGGTCTGCGGGTACTGCTTGAGGATCGGCCCCAGGATTGGCACATTTGGCAGGGGGTCAAGAAAATCAAAAGGCTTGATCTGGGGAGGGTTGAGCGGCATGCCATAGATGACCCGAAAGGCGAAAAAGGAAAAAGACTGCCCCAGCATAGTAATGCCCAGGCCGGCAACATGCTGGCTGACCCCCAGCCAAACGGAAAAGAAAGCCATCAACAGGCCAGCCAGTACACCGGAAACCAGCGCAGCCAACACACCCAGCCAAAGTGAGCCGGTAAAAGTGGTGGTCACAAAGCCGATGAAACTCCCCAGCAGCATGGTGCCTTCAATCCCAAGGTTCAGCACCCCGGACCGTTCGCAAAAAAGTTCTCCAAGGGCGCCGTAAATCAGCGGCGTTGCCACCCGGAACATGGATGCAATGAGACCAACAAGAAAGACTTCCATCATGCCCTCCGGATCCGGTAGTTCGAAAGCAGGAACATGCCCAGCGTTACCAGCAGCAGGCAGGCTTCCACAACCTGGCCAAAGAAGATCGGAACCCCCAGTTTGAGACTAACAGCCTGACTGCCGGTGTCTATCAACCCGAGGAACATGGCCGCCAGGCCGGCGCCGATTGGATTGAGGGCACCAAGTGTGGCAACAATAATCCCGCTATAACCCAAACCGGAAGGCAGGTCCTGGATCAGGTGAAAATGGATGCCTGCCAGTTCGGTCGCCCCGGCCAGGCCGGCAATACCGCCGCTGACCAGCGCGGAAATGAACATAGTTTTTGGGACGTTCACACCGGCGAAGCGGGCGGCTTCCCGGTTACTGCCAACAGCCCGCATTTTCAATCCCAGAGAACTGCGGTAGATCAGAAACCAGATAATAGCAATAACCAACAGGCCTAGTATGAAGCCCAAGTGCAGGCGGGTACGCGGGATCAGTTTCATCAGCATTGTCCCGGGATCGATATCGGGGGTTTGTGGCCACATGGTGATGGGATTCCGCCATGGGCCGTTGAGAAGATAACTTGTAATGAATAAAACGACCGTGTTCATCAGCAATGTCGTTACCACCTCATCCACCTTTAGCCTCACCTTCAGAATAGCTGGAATCAGAGCCCACAACATACCCCCAACAAAACCTCCGAGGAGCATCAAGGGAGTGCCCCCCCAGGGGCTGATCCCTTTCATGGAGAGACCAATCCAGGCACAGATCGTTGCCCCAGCCATCAACTGCCCTTCGGCGCCTATGTTGTAATAACCGGATACAAAGGCGAAGGTTACAGCCGCCCCGGTGAGGAAAAGGGGTGTCGCCTTGACCAACAACTCAATGAGCGAAACCCGGTTCGTAAAAGGTGAGACAAGGAAATAATAAAAAGTTTGAAATGGGTCAGCCTTCGCCCAAAGGATGAAGACCAGTGTCACGATAAAGGTGACAAGTACAGCTGCCACCGGGATGAGGATCCTCATCCACGCCGGAGCAGGTGCACGTTCAAGTTTTAACTTAAACACAGCGGGTTCCTCCGTTGCATCATGCGGTGTTTTCCATTCTCATTGCCCCGGACATCATCAATCCGAGTTTCTCTTCAGTCACCTCTTTGGCGGGTAGAATGCCCATTAACTCACCTTCGTAAATGACCGCAACCCGGTCAGAGAGGGCGATGATCTCATCGAGGTCCTCCGAGACCAGCAACACACCTGCCCCACGCTTTCGTTGCTCCAGCAGCATCGTCCGCACATATTCCGTTGCACCCACGTCCAAGCCGCGGGTGGGCTGGGCAGCCAGCACACAGCACGGGTTGCGGGAAAGCGAACGTGCCATGACCACCTTCTGGATGTTGCCTCCGGAAAGTTTGCGCACCTGATCATCCGGTGTGGCCTTGATCTGGTATTCCCGGATCAATTTTTCAGCATGATCCCGCATTTTTTTCCGATCCAAGACACCGGAATGGACGAATTCATCCAGGTTCTCCAGCGCCAGGTTCTCAGCCACGGTCAAGTCGCCCACCACGCCGGTGTGCCTGTCTTCAGGGGTGCGGCCCATACCGGCTGATGTGATCGCCGATGGTGTGGCGCCAGCCAGGTCGCAGCCCTGCAGGTCAATGCTGCCATGGCTGGGTTTTTCGATTCCGGTCAGGATCTTAGTCAATTCCGCCTGACCATTCCCGGAAACCCCCGCAATTCCCAGGATCTCCCCCCCATAAACCGTAAAGTTGATCCCTTTTAACTTCTCCAAGCCGCGTTCATCCTTGATGCGCAGGTCCTTGACGGACAGCACCGGTTCATCGGCTTTCTGGCTTTCCTGCCTGACAACACCAAATGTCGGCCGGCCGACCATCATCCTGGCCAGGTCTTTTTCCGAGGTATCCTTGCGATCCACCGTTCCAACCAGTTTTCCGTCCCGCAGCACCGTGATGCGGTGGCTGAGTGCCATCACCTCGTGCAATTTGTGGCTGATGAAAATAATGGATAAGCCCTTGTTTACCAGGTCATTGAGCATTATAAAAAGTTCATCGACCTCCTGCGGCACGAGAACAGCCGTCGGCTCGTCCATGATCAGCACCCGGGCATTGCGGTACAGCGCCTTGAGGATCTCCACCCGCTGGCGCTCGCCAACGGAAAGGTGGCGGATCAGCGCTTCCGGTCTGGTGTGAATGCCAAAATGCCGGCCAGCCTCCGCCACAATTCCCTGGATCTCCTTCGGATTGACCCGGACACTCTTGACGGAGCCAAGGACCACGTTCTCAGCCACCGTCAGCGGTGGGACGAGGGTGAAATGCTGGGTGACCATACCCACACCAGCCTGGATGGCATCCTTGGGGGAGGCAATATGTTTTTGTGTACCATTAACGAAAATCTCGCCCTCATCAGCATGATACAGACCATACAGGATGCGCATGAGGGTGGTTTTGCCGGCGCCGTTCTCGCCCAGCAGGGCGTGGATCTCCCCCTGTTTCAGGTCAAAATCGATGTTGTTATTTGCCACCAGGCTGCCAAAGCGCTTGGTGATGCCTTTCATCTGAGCAGCATACATGTTTGTACCTCGGATGAGGGCGGCAGGTGTTCCTGCCGCCCTCAAAAATGGTTTGCAGGGCAGGGTTAATTCACAGCGGCGGGCTGGTTCTCGTCTACGTTAACACGGTAGACACCGTTGAGGATATCTGCCTTCTTGTTTTCGATGGCTTCCCTCAATTCGGCAGGGATCTTTTCCTCCAGGTTGTAATAAGGAGCCAGCGAAGCGCCACCCTTGGCCATCATGCTGAAGTCCTTGAGATCCTGGGAGGTCCAAACGCCGGCGTCCAACTGGTCAATGAAGTAATTATAGGTGGGGGTGAGATTCCAGACGGAACTGCTGAGCACGTTGTCCGGGCCGAGTTCATGCTGGTTGGTCATCTGTCCCAGGGCCCACACGTTACGCTCCACAGCGGCTTCGATCACGCCGAAGCGCTCAGCATACAGCACATCCACACCGTTGTCGATCATGGTGATGGCAGTTTCCTTGGCAACTGGAGGATCGAACCAGCTGTTGATGAACTGGACGTACACGGTTGCATCGGGGTTGTTTTCCTTGACGCCCATAATGAAGGCATTGGTAATGCGGTTTACCTCCGGCACCGGGTACCCACCGACAACACCGATCTTGTTGGTCTTGGTCATGCCCGCAGCAAGCATACCCAACAGATAGCCGGGCTCGTGAATCCAGTTGTCGAAGACGCCGAATTTTGGCTCAACAGGGCCAGCGCCGGAACCTGCAATAACTGGCACGTCTGGATAATCCAGATACGCCCGGCGGACAGCCTCTTCATTGCCGAAGCCTTCAATGATCAGGGCGTCGTATTTGCCACTCTCCATAAGTTCGCGCATGACACGCTCGAAATCACCAGCGTAGCCGAGGTTGTCGGTATAACCCCAGGTGATGCGCCCTTCCTCGACCAGTTTCTGGGCGGCTGCGGTCATTACGGAAATCCAGGGTTCTTCAGCCGGAGTGGATACGAGGGTGTAAATATCCCACACCTTCTTCTCTGCCGGGGAAGCCTCGGCAGCCGGGGCTTGGGCGGTGACGACGACTTCCTTTTCCACCACCACGGTCTCAACGACCTTCTCGGCCGCAGCCGGAGCGCAGCTGACCAGCAGGGAGGTCAGCACAAGCAAGGATACAAGAACAAATACCAGTTTTTTCGTCATCTTGATCTCTCCATCCTTCATAAGAATTGTTTTGGATTCAACAGACATCAATAGGGTATTACGTGGATTTTATTTATTGGAATCTATACCTCCTTTCACTTACAATGAATTATACAGGAATTATTCGGATATTCTTATTCCGGTTCCCAGTCCAAAACACCCAGGTTATTAGGTTCTCTTTCCCAGGGCGGCCAGCACCTTGTTCTTTTTTGCCGGCAAATCGTACACCCGTACACCAATCGCATCGTAAATGGCGTTGGCTATGGCCCCGGCCGTGGGCAGCGAGGGTGCTTCGGCGAAACCCTTTACGCCCTGCGGCCCCCAGGGGTGGGGTACCTCAACCAGTTCGACCCTGAGTTCCAGGGGGGCATCGTTGGCGCTGGGCAGGCCGACCTTGTGCAGGTTGTTGGTCAGGTTAATGCCCTTTTCAACGAGATATTCCTCGGAGAGGGCAAAGCCTATACCCTGTACAACCGCCCCCTGCACCTGTCCTTCGAAGATCTTCCAGTTAAGCAGCTTGCCCACATCCGCTGCTGCGATCACCTTGAGGACCTTAACTTCTCCGGTCTCGGTGTCCACCTCAACCACCGCCACCTGCGTCCCGTAGGCATAACACCAATGGGTCATACGGGATTCGAAACCGGGTTCACCGTAGCGGCTGCGCTCGCCTGCCGGTTGCAGGGCTGCCGTGCGGGGCGTGGTATGTACGTGCTCGTACGTGAACTTCTCTCCCAGTTGGGATAACTTCATGCTCTTCCCGGAGGCTGGTGCAACGATCATATCGTCTTTAAATTGCAGAGTATCCGGAGGTTCGTTAAGCACCTCCGCGGCCCGGTGGAACAGGTCCTCCTTCAGTTTTTTACAGGCGCCCACCGTGGCATTTCCGGTCAGGTAGGTTTGCCGGGAGGCCGTCGTCGGTCCGGTTGGATAGGTGATTGCCGTATCCGGCCCGACGACCTTGAACCGATCAACCGGTATGCCCAGTTCGTTGACGGCCAGCTTCACCTGGCCGGCGTGTCCGCCCTGGCCGTATTCATGATGGCTGACAAAAAGTGTTACATTGCCATCCTTGTCCAGTTCAACCGTGGTGCCGGCGCTTTCAGGAATGTCGTGTCCAAAGCCGATGTTCTTGACTGCACTGGCCACTCCAACACCGATCTTCTTAGTCGGGCCTGAGGGAGCCGGGATCACCACTTTTTTCATCGCCTCGCGGGCGGCGATGACCGTTTCGTTATGGCCGGGGATACCCTCTTCGAGAACGTGGTCGGCAACGGTCGGTTTGCCTGCCACCAGACCATTGATCAATCGAAATTCGTAAGGGTCCATTTTCAAGGCTCGGGCCATTTCGTCCACGTTTTGTTCCAGACCAAATGCGACCTGGTTGACCCCAAAGCCGCGCATGGCACCGGCCAGTACGTTATTGGTATACCAGGCTTTGCCGTCAATTCGGACGTTGGGGATGTAATACGGCCCACCCGCAAAGACAACAAAGTTTTCCAGAACATCGAAGCCCAAAGACATATAGGCGCCGGTGTCCAGTACCACGTTGAAATCCAGCGCCAGTATGTATCCATCCCGGTCAGCCCCGGTCTTGATATCCATGACGGAGCCATGGCGCTTGACATGCACCCGCAGGGATTCCTCACGGGTCAGCACGATCTTTACCGGTCGTTTTGTTTTCAAAGCGCCCAGTGCCAGGTGTTGGTGGAAGATCAAATCCTCTTTGCCGCCAAAACTGCCGCCCTGCGGCACCTGGATGACCCGCACCTTGTCTTCCGGCAGGGCGGTGATCTCCGCCACCTGCGAACGGTCATCGAATGCCGTCTGGGTACCGTAAAGGATGGTTACACCGCCGCCTTCGCTTGGATAGGCTATTCCAGCTTCGGGTTCCATGAAACCGTGTTCGATCATCTGGGTTGTGTACCGATGCTCAGAGATCACTGCGCATTGTTTAAATGCTGCCTCCACGTCCCCCCGTTCGATATGGCTGTGGTGCATCAGGTTGCCCTTTTCGTGCACCTTGGGGGCGTTGGGAAGGGCTGCTTCTTCCGGCGAGAACACCGCCGGCAGCACCTTGTACTCCACCTTGATCTTTTTGAGAGCTTCCTCGGCGATCTCCGGCGTTTCTGCGAAGACCGCGGCCACCGAATCACCGATGTAGCGGGCTTTTTGGCCGTTTCCTGCAATGGCTGTCTGATCGCGGTTGGCTGCGATCACACCAGCCCGGTTAATCCCCTGGATGTCCCAGGCAGTTACCACGGTGGCCACACCGGGCATGGCCAGCGCTTCCGAGGCATCCACACTTAATACCTCTGCGTGCGGGTGTTCGGACCATAGAACCTTGCCATGCAGCATGTTGTCCAACTTCATATCGCCGGCGTAACGTCTTTGCCCGGTAACCGCGGCGATGGCATCCTGCCGCAATTGTGTGGATTGGACTTCCATCCCTTCAGGGCCAAGAGGCTCAGCCTTTTTTCTGCCGGCCATGATCTCGCCGGCTTCCTGAATCGCTTTGATAATGTTTATGTAGCCGGTACAGCGGCAGGTATTCCGGTTTTTAGTGAGGTGGTCGCGGATCTCGGCATCCGTACGGATGGGGTTTTCATCCAGCAGGGCCTTGGCCGACATGATCATGCCGGGGGTGCAGTACCCGCATTGTACGGCACCATGCTTTATAAACATGGTTTGGAGTGGATGAAGTTCGTCCCCCTTGGCCAGGCCTTCGATGGTTTCCACCCTGCTTCCAGGCTTTAACTTGCCCATCCGCACCAGGCAGGAACGCGTGGCTTTCCCATCAATGACCACCATGCAGGCGCCACAATGGCCGCTGTTGCAGCCATTCTTAATTCCGATCAGGTCCATCTTTTCGCGCAGGTAGGTCATCAGGCTCATGCTGGGGTCAACCTCGGCCGAGACCTCTTTTCCGTTAACAAAAAATGAGATATCCAAAGTTCTCACCTCCACCCGGTTACCATTCCCGGTTTTGGATCACTAGCGACATTTTTTCCTTGTCCACCACCTTGCCGTGGCTGATGGTCCAAGCCGGGGCTTCATGAAAGCGCAAGGCTTCGTTAACATTGGGCTGGTCGAGCACCACCAGGTTGGCCGGTGCGCCCACCTTCAAAGCATGGTCTTTAAGCCCCATGGCTTTGGCCGGGCGTGTGGTGATCATGTCGTACAGCAATTCCATCTCCTCGTGGGTGCCCATCCACAGGCAGTGGGCTGCCAGGAAAGCCACCTCCAGCATGTTGTTGCGGCCAAAGGCGTAATAGGCATCCGAGATGTCGTCCTGCCCAATGAAAACATTAACACCATCCGCATTCAATTTGCGCACCGGGGCGACCATCGGCCCTGTGTGCGGCGCGACTGCCCAACTCATATCCGCCTTGTTCAACAGAAAGGTTAATTTTTTAAGATAGGGCTCCGGATACAGCATGGCTGCCCGGCCATGGTGTGCCAGCACGCGCCCCTGCCAGCCGCGTTTGATGGCCTCCAGAGCCATCATCTCGGTGGAGCGCAGGTCGGGGTCGCCGGCATCGTCCACAAGCATGGAAACCGGTTTGTTGTACTTCTGGGCGATGTCAAAGATGGTATTGACGTGAGCCTTGATATCCTCGTCCGTGTATTCGATCCAAGGGATGCCGCCAACCACATCTGCGCCCAGGTCCATCGACTTTCGGACCAGGTCCTCGGCGCCCGGTTCGCGGGCCAGGCCATCCTGGGCAAAGGCAACCACCTGAAGGTCGACAATCCCCTTGAACTCCTGGCGGGCTTTCAGCAGGCCCTTGGTGCCCTCCAGTTTGGCCTTGTTGTCCACATCGGCAAAGATACGCATGTGGGTGCAGCCGTAAAGGGCGCCATACGCCATGGCCTTGCGCACATTTTTGATGATCCAGGATTCATCGTACTTTTCCTTCACCTTCATCGCCAGTTCAATGCCGGTCATGGCAGTGCCCATTTGGCCTGCTTCTCCATGGTAGGCCTTAATGGCTTCATCATCCATCATTTCCAGCGTATACACTTTACAGGTGTGCAGATGGGCGTTAACATAGGATTCAGTAACCAGGTTGCCACCGGCATCAATGGTGGCAGCAGCATCTCCGCCTATCTTCTCTGCCAGGGCTTCGATCTTACCTCCGGCGATTCCGATCTCGAACAACTTGTCGGGCTGGGCGCGCAGTTTTGCCCTCTTGACGATAATATCGAACTTTTCTGCCATATATTACCTCCAGGTTTTAGGTTATAAATATGAATAGAACACCACCGGCTTACTAATCCGGTAATAATACTGCCCGCTATATGTGTTATGAGTATAGAAATTGCCCCCAGGTTAGTCAAGTATAAATTTAACTGATTCGCTCAGATATTTGTCATCATTTAATCGCGCAACTTCGAGATTATGCATTCTGAAATAGAATTTTTTGGAAATGTCGGGAGGGAATTGAATAAACCTGGAGATACCAGTGAATACAATTCCCGAGGGGCCTCCCAAAGATGTATAATCCGACCAAGAAAAATGGACCCTTATGTTGTGAAACGCGTTCCTTACATGGGATCAACACGAAAGACCAACCTGAAGACAACCAGCGTATCCCCGGCGATCCGGGTGATCAAGTATCTGCTTTTCAGCGCCACCGTCATCCCTTCCGTGGTGGCCGGGGCCATGGCATGGGGACAAGGCCGCCTGGCCTGGCCTGCATTCCTGCTGGCCACATTTGGGCTGCTCCTTGGGCAGGCAGGCGGGGATTACCTTTATTATTACTTCACGCATTTTCGGGGAGAGGAGCGCGATGCACATACCAAGATCTTTGCCGGGTGGCAGCCGCTCTTCACCGGAAGTTGGATTCGCCCGGAGCATACACTGGTTGCCGGTTTTGCCTGTCTGGGGATTGATCTGTTGATCGGGGCATTTTTTGTTTCCCGCCTGGGATTCGGCATCGCCCCTTTGGTGCTGGCTGGAGGAGCCGTGGCCATCTTCTTCACCCCGCTGATGCTGCGCGGCTTTAAGGAACCGATCGTTTTCATTACCTTTGGCCCTCTCTGCCTGATGGGGGTCTATTACATCCTCGTTGGCCAGTATGACCTTGAACCGCTGCTTGTATCGTTCCCGGTGGGCTTTTTCATCACTGTTGTGGCATACCTGAAAAGCGCCCGCTACGAGGTTCGCAGAGATGAACAAGGCGAGATAATGGTGCTGAACCTAAAGCCGGCGGTAGTCGCCTGGATGCTGGGGCTGGCATATGTAACACTCGTACTGGCAGCTTTTGCGGGGGCTGCCGGATCTATGTCCCTGCTGGGCTTGGCCACCATTCCTTTCGCCCTTCGCCTTGTCCGCATGCTTTCCGGGCGCAACCGGCTGGAGGATTATCTGCGGGCGACGGTAACTTCGCTTGTCCTTTCCATTTCCACCGGCCTGTTGATCGCCGCCGGATTTATCCTGCACTAGAGAGATCGATACACCATGAATTTCAAGGATTGGTTCATAACCTGGTTCAAAGCAGCCCGGGCACCCTTCCTGGTCGTCAGCCTGCTGCCATGCCTGCTGGCAGGAGTGATGGCCCGCACTCACGGGCCGGTGAACTTGTGGCACTTCATCCTGGCCACGGTTGGCGTCGTAATGGCACACTCCGCAGCCGATTTCATCGACGATTATTTTGACTTCCAGAAGGGAAATCTGGGGAACAAGGTCCAGCAGTTTCACGATAGCCCCCTGATCGATGGCAAGGTCACACTGCGGCAGGTGGCAATTGCCATCATTCTTTGTCTGGCGATCGCGGCTGCAGCCGGAACAATCCTCCTCGTAGAGGTGGGGCTGCCGGTACTCATTATGATCATCATTGGTCTCTTTATCGTCTTCTTTTATACTTCGCCGCCGATCCGGCTGAATTACCGCGGTTTTGGGGAAACCATGCTTTTCCTGGCGTTTGGACCACTGACCATTGTGGGAGTCTATTATGTGCTCACCGGTTCCTTTTCCTGGGAGGCATTTATTGTCTCGCTCATTCCCGGAGTCTTTACCATGAACGTGGGCCTTGTGAGCAATACCTTTGACCATGACGATGACATTCCTTCCGGGAAGATGACCCTGCCTGTCAGGCTTGGGCAGGCAAATGCTGTCCGCCTGATGGCGGCGGGAACAGGGGTTGCGTACCTTTCAATCCTGGCTGGTGTAATGGGCAGGTTGTTGCCTGTTTGGACGCTGCTGGTCTTTCTCAGCCTTCCACTCGCGGTGAGCGTCCTGCAGAATGCCAGGCAATACAAGGACCTGACCCGCTATACCCCTGCAAT
Source organism: uncultured Anaerolineaceae bacterium (assembly GCA_964420835.1). Classification (GTDB taxonomy): domain Bacteria; phylum Chloroflexota; class Anaerolineae; order Anaerolineales; family Anaerolineaceae; genus CAYQUO01. Next base: position 121,734 of record CAYQUO010000002.1, on the reverse strand, counting down.
GGGTCGTGCAATCGCCATTTCGGCGGTCTCCGTGGTTTTATTGACCATGGCCTATGGGATCGTTTTCCTTTAGGGTTAATAACATACCAGTGTAACTTGACAAGGAAACACAAAAGCGGAGCAGCGATGCTGCTCCGCTTTTGTAATTCAACGATCATCCCCTTCGAAAACGATGCACCACCCGGCAGCGCAGCGTTCCGAAGGCAACGTTGCCAATAGTTCGGCTGTCCACACTTTCCGGCGTATTCCCGGCGACGAAAACCTCTTTGCGGGCGGCGTCGACCCGTTCCACCCGTTTCACCAGCGTGCCGTACCCTGGCTGTTCAAAGACCACCAGGTCACCCGGGCGCAATCTTTTCCGCCATCCGGGAAAGGCCGCCGCGAGAAGAAAATCGCCATGGTGCACGTCCGGCTCCATGCTGTCTCCGCGCACACGCAGGATCTTTAGCACTACAAAACCGGATGGACGACCTCCTCGCCAGGCTTGTATGGGGCTTTCACTCGCTTGGTGGCAACGCCCTTGGTCTCCCAGAAGATCTCCGCAAAACGGTTGACTGCCTGCAGCAGTTCAAGCGCGTCTTCCCGGCTGGTACCCTGTCGACACTTTGAGCCCAGCTGCATGATCTTGTGGGTCAGGCTGTGCAATTCCGGATATTTTGCAATGTGATCGGCCTTAAAATAATCGCCCCAAATGACACGGATCTCCCTCTTGCACAGTTCGGCATGTTCTTCCTTGACAGCAATGTGCCGTGAGAGCGTATTGTGGTAACTCAGGTTTTCCTGCTTTTCCTTTGCTGCAAGTTCCTCCATCAGGTCGATCATGCGGATCACGGTCAGCACGGCCACCTGGGCCTGGTGCGGGTCATAGATGCCACAAGGAATGTCACAGTGGGCGGAAGCCCGTTCAAATCGCTTGATGCTGTCCAATTTTTCGAGGATTCGGTAAATCATTGCCTGCTCCTTTCTTGATGTTTCCTGATTAAATTATCGTCTTAGCACCTGTATACCAATAAAGGACCATGGTACCAGAATACCTGAAATATAGTCTTGCCGGCATGTCCTGTCAAGTCAACCGGGTTAATATTCCCATTGATCTTCAACAAGTACATTGTTGATTTTTCCGCACCCGGTTGCTCATACAATCAGTTTTTTATATATAATGAACAAACGATGATTTTCTGGTATGGCTCTATTGGGTCAAGCGGAAAGGAGAGCAGCCATGAACATGGTAAAACACCTGCTGGAGTACAAGGGCAACCAGATATATTCCATCAGCGCAAATGACACAGTGTATACCGCCCTGGAACTGATGGCCGCCAGGGATATAGGCGCCGTCATGGTCGTGGAAAAAGGACGGCTGCTCGGCATCCTTACCGAGCGCGATTACGCCCGCAAGGTCATTCTCCATGGCAGAACCTCCCAATCCACACCCGTGGGAGAGATCATGTCCACCAATTTTTACCCGGTGAGCCCAGATCAGACGATCTATGAATGCATGGCATTGATGAGCGCAATGCGCATCCGCTACCTGCCAGTCATGGAAAACGAAGAGTTGATTGGCGTTATTTCCATCACCGACGTGGTGCGCGAGATCATCCGTCAGCAGGGTGAGACAATCCAATTCCTCCAGGATCTGCATCTCAACGGATAATTTTTCCCCTTCCAGCAATTGAGGGGTTTTTCCGATCATGAACCCCGGGATGGTTGCCGGTTATTACGAGCACCACATCCAGGGCATGGCCATCGGCGCTGGTATCCTGGAACTCGATGCGCATTTGCAGGGTTATTTAGTCGTTTCAGGCGCACCCCGGCCTGTGATCTTGTTTTCGGGGATCTGCAGCCATTCACCCCCTGGTGGAAGGATGTAAATTCCGCTCTTGCCGGCAGCCAGGGCCAGGGTCCCGTCTGGCAGAAGCACGGATTCATGGACGCCCTCCCCGGTGGGAATCTCGAATTGTTTTCTTAATGTTTCCCCGTTATCCGGCGAGAGATACACTCCCTGTGAAAGCAGGAAGTAGAACTTCGTCTGTGGATCTGTGGGATTGTCGATTGACCAGTTTTCATAATGGTCAACGCAACCATCAAACACCTGCTGGTAGGGCAGTTGTTTGGGTGTAGGGGTGGAACCGGGTTTCGGGAGTTTGGTTTCCAGGGTCCAGGACTGTCCAAGATCAGCACTTGTAAAGACATTATAGTATAAGGCCCCGCTGTAGAGCTGCTTTTCAAATACCACCAAGTTTTGCCCCTCGTTTCGGATGCAGATGATCCCCATAGGCTGCGGAGGTGCTGCATCCGCCAGCAGGGCCAGGCTGGCAATGGCCAGCCCCAGTGCACGCCGCTTGAGGGGCTGCAGCTTCGGCGGGTGGAACCAAATCCACCCAGCCAGGGCCATGCCGGGCAGCGCCAACAGGTCTGTTGGGTCCAGGGATAATTTTGCGGGGCTTCCGTTGATTGCCAGATAGACCTGGTTAACTGCCAGGTTCACTGGCTGGACCAGCTTTACCAGACAGAAGAAAAGACCGCTGAACAGGAAGGCGGCCCCGGACCGGCAGCCTTTTTCCATGGGACAGGCAGCAGCAGGTCCAGCAGAACTGCCGTCAGCAGCGGAGCGAGGGTGAGCCAGGCCAGGTCGCCAAGCTTGCCCGAGAGCCATGAAGGTGCCCGGGGTTGGAGGTAGTACACATTGAACAGCAGTGCCCCGGCTGCCAGCCATGTCACTGGGTGGGCCAATGGAGCCGGCAGCCAACCCTTCAACGCCATCCCTTTAGCCATATTCCACCTCCAAATGAGCTTCGCCTATCCATATTATAGGGATTATTCATGCGGTTGTCTACTGGTTGTACTCTTTCCAGTTACCAAGACTGGCATGCTAGTTGCATGAATTACCATTGGCTTGCACGCTTTGAAAAGCGGATGCAAGGCTCACCCGGGAAACGCTGCAGGTTAACATCCTGGCAGGAGAAGGGGATCACAAATTTGAGAGGTAGGTCGAAAATGTTTATTCCAATGGACAAGAGCCTGCAGGCTCACTCGCGCCGGGTTGCCATCCTGGTCGACCGTTTTGGCCGCCTGCTTGGTCTCGGGATGGATGACCTGGCGATTCTTCAGAAGGGAGCCATCCTCCACGATATTGGCAAAACACGGGTGCCGGAGTGCATTCTCAACAAACCTGGTCCGTTGTCGGATAGCGAGTGGAGGATCATGCGCCGGCACCCGGAATATGCCTGTAATATCCTCTCCCGTTTTCAATCCCCGAATAACACCCTGGTTATTCCCTATTGCCACCATGAATGGTGGGACGGAAGTGGCTACCCGCGCGGCCTGAAGGGAGAGGAGATCCCCGTCAGTGCACGCTTGTTCGCCCTTACCGATGTATGGGATGCATTGCGTTCAGATCGGCCCTACCGCCGGCGCTGGCCAATTGAAAAAGCCTACAAGTACATACAAGATCAGGCAGGCCGGCAATTCGATCCACAACTCGTCAAGGTTTTTTCCGGCCTGGTTGGCAATGAAGCCAGGGTTTAATAGGGGCGCCAGGCAAGACCCCCACATGGCGCATCTCAAGCCTTAGCCCCTTTTGGGAAATTTCACCACTCCATCTTTCGTTTCATGGTTGGCCATCAGCCGCCGTTCTTTTAGATAAGCCCATATGCTTAACCCAAGGGCGATGATGAGGAGAGCCACAATACCCCTGACCGTTTGTTGCAAGGCGATTGCCTGGATGGCTGCAGGGGCGCTGGTGGCGTCACCCCCTCCATACCCCATGATCCTTATGCGGGTAGCCCAAAATGACCCCACAAGAGAAATGCCCATCACCTGGCCAATTGTGCGGCTGATGGACAGCAAACCCGAGGCAACCCCCAACCGGTGACGCGGTACTGCCCCCATCACGGCGCTGTTATTCGGGGACTGGAAGATACCCATCCCGATCCCCACTGGAAGGAAACGTAGAAGGTAACCCATGGCAGTTGTATTTTCAGTCAGAGTGCTTACAGCCAGGTAACCTAGTGCAGCCACTGCGAGACCAATCACGGTCAGGGCGCGCGTTCCGTAACGGTCAGACATGCGTCCCGATACAGGGGCGAGTATACCCATGGCAATGGGAACAATGGTAAGCAACGCCCCAGCCTTCTGGGGGGAATAATCCAGCACGTTCTGTAAAAAGAAAGGGGCAATTAACACGATCCCGGCGGATCCAATAAAGGTCATTGTCCCAGTGACCAGATTCACTGAGAAAAGCTGCTCCTTGAACATGGTCAGGTCGATCATGGGATGGAGGCTCTTGAGTTCAATGATAATAAAAGCCACCAGCAGGATCAGGCTGGCCGACAGGAGCCAGATGACCGTTGGCTCAGAAAAGCTGGAATCCTGCCCGATGGACAGCCCAAGCAGGAAACTGACCAGGCATGCGAACAGGCTGACGGCTCCGGGGAGGTCAAAGCGTTGTCCACCCGGCGGCTTCCAGTCCGGAATATGGCGGATTACCAGGTAGATCCCCACCAGGCCGACCGGTATATTGACAAAAAAGATCCAATGCCAAGAAAGGATTGCCAGGATCAAACCACCCAGTGGTGCACCCGCCATAAGGCCAATGGAGACCAGTGTCCCGCTGATCCCCAGCGCCTGGCCGCGCTCATGTGAAGGGAAGGCCTCGGTGATAATGGCGGTACCCAAAGCCATGGTCATGGAAGCGCCAACTGCCTGCAAGGCGCGAAAGGCAATTAACATGACCGCACTACTGCTCAATCCGCACAAGGCTGAACCCACCGTGAAAATGATATATCCGGCCAGGAAAATCGTCTTTTTTCCGAACATGTCTGCCAGGCGGCCAAGGGTCAACATCAGCGAAGTGATGATCAGCAAATATGCCAGCACCACCCACTCGATGAGGGCAAAAGGAGCATTGAGTTCCGTTTCCAGTGTCGGCAGTGATACATTGACAATGGAGCCATCAATGGTTGCCAGGAATAGCCCTGAACCGACAGCCGCCATGACATACCACTTCTGCTTGTCAGGATTACCGCTCAACCTGTGCCCGAACCCTTAAATCCCCAATGAACCATCTTAACCATCAAAACTTCCATAACTCAGTGCTCCGCGCTTAATCCGCAACCTTCTGCACATTGTTGTTCGAGAAATCGCAGCGGCAGGGCATGATATCACCAAACTTATTATGCAGGTTTTTCATCGAAATCTCCAGCATGGACCGGGTTTGCGAACCGGAAAAAGGTCATTATAACAGCTTGAACTGGTTGGGGTTCACTACCGCCGGACAACCAGACGGAGAATTCGGGCCACCCACCGCGGGAGTTCCGTGAGACGACTTGCCGGCAAGGGAACACCGTTCAGATAAGCCTTTCTGTTTTCTCTCGGGTAGAAATCAAAATCCTCCGGCCATGCATCGCGGGGGTCCCAGTTGAAAAGGGCACAAAGCGACCTGTAGAGAATGTGGTTGTTTTGAGAGAACTGGTTGGGGCAGCGCAGGAACAACTCCAGGATACCAGCGACGAATTCCGAGTTGCTGGTGAACAGGTAGGGGTGGGCGAAAGGTATCCTGCCACTGGATGGAAATTTTCCCCGCTGGCAACGCTTATACCGTTCTATCTCAATCGCCTTTCCCAGGCGGAAAAGATGAAAGGCATTCGGTGTATACAGCGCTCCATCCTCTGGGAGCATGCCCGGCAGGTAGCCATTGCTTACCGGTGACATTCTGCCCGTGCGGGCATCAAAATAATCCAGCATGTGCCCGAACTCGTGCAGAAATGGGGATACACCGGGCATATCTCCATTAAAGCCTTCGAACAGGCGGGGTAGACCAATCATCAGGCTCTCCCGCCCGGGATGGTAGCATCCCCCAGCCACACCCCCGGCTGCACCAAAGGCTCGTTCACTGGCGAAGATCAGGAAATGCCTTGGCGAATGCAGGAACCGCCGGAGAATATCCTGGCGGTGAAAGAAGACTTCGCCAATGTGCCCCGCCACCAGCGCCGGTATCATCGTCGGAATTTCCGATACCCCGGCAGGTCCGTCCTCCCGAATGATCTGCAGGTCAAAATTTGGATCCTGGCGAATCTTCGCCACCAGGGCATCGAATTGGCACTTTTCCTCTTTTCCAAGAACCCGCCTTAATGGAAAATAATGGCTGAGCGCTTCAGGATGGCCGGTCACCTCGTAGATCAACGCAGGAAGCTGGGGCCGGCATTTTCCCTGGCTGATCGCGAAGTAGCGCCGAAATGCCAGGCTGATATCCTTGACCGAAAGGTCACCAAATGGTGGGCCAAGGCTGATGATATGCCCTTCATGGAACAGGCGGCTCCCGATCCTGAGGTTATCACCGGTGCTCTGTACTACTTGGGAGCGGGACAGGGAATAGTCGAGATTAGCCATGGGAAAGGTTCACCCCCCAGGTTGAAGGAACCGGCAATGATCAGGCTGTCAGAATTAGTGCCCCGGGGATTCTCATATAAGAACATTTCCGTGCAGTGGAGCTTCGGGTTCAAGATGATTACCCATTTGTGATACGCGTTCTTCCAGTCCTCTAAGGTAAGGCCGGTTGTGAGAACCAAGCCGGGGAGGGGGTGAGCCCGGGGTTCATCCGCTTTGACCATACATTGCCGGTATTCGATCGGAGCCAGTGTGCCGTCAGCCCGGCTACATGTCATCCTGCCCATTGTGGTAATCAGGCGACAAAACTGCCAGTCCCGGAGGCAGACACGCTTCTTTTTTATTGAAATTCCTTTCTGGCTCGAAAGCCTGCCATTCAATTTCAGCATCATCCGCCTTTCTCCGGAAGATCATTCGATCATTCATCAGGATGCCATGGCAACCAGCCAGGAGAATCGCCAATAGTGCCAGGACCTGGGTCAGGGCAGATCTCATCATTGCGAAAGTTCATGCTTGTTGAGCTTCGAGGCTTTCAAGTTCCTTGCGCAGATCGCGAACCCTGACAAGCCAGGGAAGGGTTTTGGAGTTTTCAAAGGTCGAGTAACGTTTGATCAGTGTATCCATTTCCTTCATGGTCAGATTGAGGAAGATCTTCTCCAGGATCTCTTCGCTGGCAACCGATACGTTCCAAACCTGCAGTTTACGAAGCCAGAGGAAATCATGCCTCAGGAGAACATAGGCCGGAACACCCACCATTTGTTCATGAACGGTGGCATCCAGGGCAGCCTTTACTTTACGGATCTGCGTGTCCAGGTCAGTCTTTGGTGGTTCGTCCGCTTTAAGCGCCAGGATTCCACCAGTGTGGAGAACGGTCAGCCGGGCATCACAGGAAACGCAAGCCAGCGTGCTCACCCCCGAAGGGATGGTGAGCTCCTGGCCGCAATTTGGGCAGGGAAGGATTGTCATTTCTTTTTCCTCCAATTGGAATTATAGCGGACGTTTCCGCTTGTGCAGCGGCCTGGTATCCTGCATTTCGATCGTCAGGTGGTCAAGGATATCCAAAAAGGCTTCCACCACCACCGGATCATAGCGGTTGCCGGATTCTTCCAGCAGAAGTTCCTGCGCTTTCTTGTCCTTCCAGGCTGGGCGGTATGGACGCGCGGAGGTGAGAGCGTCCCAGGCATCCACCACGCTGAATATCCTGGCTGCAAGCGGTATCTCCCATCCCCGCAGGCCGCGCGGGTAGCCATTACCGTCCCAGCGCTCGTGGTGGCAGTAAGGGATATCTAATGCCTGGCGCAGGAAAGGGATGGGGGATAACAGCGCGTGCGCATAAACCGGGTGCATCCGCATGATCACCCATTCCTCTTCGGTCAACGGACCGGGCTTCTGCAGAATTTTATCCGGAATGCCCATCTTTCCGATGTCATGGAGCAATGCCCCCCGGCGGATGTGGGGAAGGTCTCCTTCAGGGACGCCAAGCTTGCGAGCCAATTGCAGGGTCATCGAAACAACCCGCTGGCTGTGTCCGGCGGTCTCCAACTCCCGCAATTCCAGGGCCCGAGACCAGCCTTCCAGGGTGGCTTCGTAAGCCCTGGAGAGGTTCCAGTTCGCCTGTTTCAACAGTTCATCCGCTTGCCGGCGTGCGGTAATGTCGCGGTTAATACCGCGAAAACCTTGCAATTGTCCATCCTCGTCAAAGAATGGAATGCCGTTGGTCTCCAAAATCACAGGATGGCCATCCCTGTGCATGCAGGTAATCTCCAATGTCAGGAAAGGCTCCTTTTTTTCAAGGTGCTCCCTGAAGATGCGGCCAACCCGCAGCGCCTCCCGGTGGGGCATGAACGCTGTAAAGTTTTTTCCCAGGACCTCTGGCGGGGTTCTCCCCAGGATGGTGTGAACCTGGGGGCCAACGTAGATGTAATTTCCTCTGGTATCCAATTCCACAACCCAATCATTAATGCTTTCCACCAGGTTGCGGTAGCGTTCTTCACTCTGGCGCAGGGCATCCTCCGCTTCAAGCAGTTCAGTCACATCCATGAGCGTAGTATATACATTGTATGGTTGTTGATCCCCAGGTTGAAACTGAGGGGCTGCGTTTACAATGACCCAGTGCTTCCGGTTTTCCCGGGGGATGGGAATGCCTACCAGCCGGCTGACAACAGAGCCTGTTCGCAAGGCCTCCTGCATCGGGTTATTATGGAAGGATGGCTGGCTTTCGCCTTCCTCCAGGAAGGGAAGATCATCTCCCAGAGGCTCCCCGATCCTGTTCCGCAAAGAAACGCCCAGGATTCGTTCGGCTGCCGGATTGGCGGAGATCAGCCGCTCTTCTGCATCCTGTTGCAACACTCCCTGGTTCATGCTTTCATACAGTTTGCGATAATTCTCCTCTGATACCTGCAACTCCTTTTCCGCCCTCCGACGAAGAGACATATTTGTGATCAGTGCACCAATAATGATCACCAGCAGCGTGATAATCACACCTCCCGTGATCACTGTTTCCCTGAAAACGGAGGACCGGGAGAAAGGCAGGTTAATGGTCGAACTGTTCGCCGGTAACGAGTATAAAGGGATTTTGAAGCGTTCCAACTGGTTATAATCGAACATGTACTGATTTGGGCTTTCCAGAATGACGGGTATTTCACCTGCTGGTTCTCCGCCAAGAATACGCAACACCAGTTGTGCCCCGGTTTTGCCCTGTGCCTGGCTGGAGACAAGCTTTCCTCCGATCAGCCCATAACCGAGCAGAGTGTCAACACCGCCAAAGAGAGGGACCCTGCTGGCCTGGGAAATTGCCCGGGTGGATTCTGACAGCGGTAGTTGCATTCCATCATCATCTGTAGGGATGCCCATAAGGTACAGCGCATGGTCCGATGGAAGTGTGGCAACCATATCAAGGATGGCAGTCAACCTGGGGTCTTCAAAAAAAGCGATCTCAACCGCCGCCAGTGAATCCATCCCCTTCACACCTTCCAGAAGGAAACCGCGTTCTGATTCGTATATGAGTGATCGGTCTCCCAATATCAACACTCGTTTGACTTTGGGCAGCAGCTGCTGGATCAGGGAAATTGAATCAGCCGTCGAAGTTTTCACAGCCACGCCGGTGATATTGGACATATCGTCAGCCTGGAATTCCGGGTATCTTACAGCGCAGAAGACAAGCGGAACGCCGGGAACCAGGTGGATCCGGTGCTCGAGGACAAACTGGTAGGCCTGGTCATCGACGGTGATCACTGCATCGAACCGGTGCCCCCTGAACTTCTCGATCAGGTAATACAGGAAGAGCGTCCGGTCGTCCTTGCTGGTCAACCGTAAAACATCCATGTATTCCACGAAGATTTCCACTGGAGGTTGGGCTTGTTCCAGGGTCTCCACAATACCCTGCTGGATCCCATCCGCCCATGGCATACCCTGGTGAAAGGTTTGGATGACCAACACCGAACGCACAGGAATACTTTGTGGAAATGGGCCGTTTTGAACTAACCCGGCAGGTGAAATGGGAATGCTCTGGCCTACATCACATGAGGTGGACAGGGTGATGTATCCGGCAACCGTCCCAATGACCAACATGGCAGCAAGGAACTGGATGATTGTGCTTTTCATGTGTACTTGTACTATTTCACAGGATAACTCCCTTGTTCGTGGTCAACGGTTTTCCTGTGGAAGGGTTGGGATGCCGAGAGGTTGTGGAGAGAATCTATCATACCACAACGCGGGTTGGGAACATCGTGCTTCATACGTTTTCAAGCCCCAAAGTGCTTGCCAATCGCCGTATAATAAGGCTGATTGGAGGTATATGTGAAAGTGGACTTGAGGGAATGCCTGGATGAGTTGACCGCACCGGCGGAACTGGTTCAGCCATTGGAGGATGGACGGCTTCGCTGCACAGCCTGTGCGCACCGCTGTCTGTTGCAGCCTGGCAGGCGGGGCATCTGCCAGGTGCGCTTCAATCGCAATGGGGAGTTGCGTGTACCCTGGGGATACGTAGCCGGGCTGCAGGTGGACCCCATTGAGAAAAAACCTTTTGCACATCTCACCCCGGGCAGTGATGCGCTCACCTTTGGCATGCTGGGGTGTGATTTTCACTGCGCCTTCTGTCAGAACTGGATCAGTTCACAGGCGCTGCGCGACCCGAATGCCGGCCAATTTCCCGAAACCATTCGGAAGATCACCCCTCACCAGGTGGTGCAAATCGCCCGACAAAGCCATGCTCAATGGATCGTCTCCTCATACAACGAACCTTTGATCACCAGCGAATGGGCTGTTGCCATTTTTAAGTTGGCAGTGGACTCGGGGCTGCGCTGTGCCTTTGTTTCCAACGGCAATGCCACCCCCGAGGCCCTTGACTATCTTCGCCCTTACCTTTCGGCGTACAAAATCGACCTGAAAACCATGCAGGACCGCAATTACCGACAGTTGGGTGGAGTGCTCCAGAACGTATTGGATACCATCCGTTTGACACACCAACTTGGTTTATGGGTGGAAGTAGTCACCTTGGTCATCCCCGGGTTTAATGACAGCCCGGAAGAGTTGTGGGATGCCGCCCGGTTCCTGGTTTCTGTTTCGCCGGACATTCCATGGCACGTAACCGCCTTCCACCCGGATTACCATATGCTTGACCGCTCCTCCACAACTGCAGACCTGCTCCTGCGGGCAGCCGAAATCGGCCAGGAGGCCGGGTTGAACTATGTTTATGCCGGGAATCTGCCGGGACGGGTTGGATCACTTGAAGATACGCACTGCCCCCATTGCCAGGAACGCCTTGTTCAGCGCAGGGGATACACCATCAAGGATTACCGTATCACGGCCAAAGGCACCTGCCCGCGTTGCGGCACTTCCATCCCGGGCATTTGGACCGAGCACCCGGAGCAGGTGAGCCTTGGTGGATGGGGAATGCCAAAACTGATCCGCTAAGCCTGCCAGCGCCTATCTGTCCAGACGCTTCAGCCCGGCCTGTCGGGCCAGTGTAAGCGCTTGGACGTATTCCCCCGGGGTGATCCGTCGGTTGATCTCGGGAAATTTGCCCGCCTTCCACTCCGGCCGGTATTGGTCCATCACGTTCAGGTAGGTGTTTTGTGAGATTTCACCGGCCAGGAAACGCACAATCTCCGCCGTTCCAGCCAGCCCACCTGGAAGCACCAGGTGCCTGACCAGCAATCCATGCCTGGCCACCCCCAATTCATCCAGCAAAAGGTCGCCCACCTGCCGATGCATCTCCAGGATGGCTGCCCGATTGACGAATGGGTAGTTCTGCGCACCTGAATATTTTCCTGCCGCTTCTGAATCCCCGTATTTCATGTCGGGCATGTAAATATCAATAATACCGTCCAGGAGACCCAACGTCTCCAGCGAATCGTACCCCCCGGTGTTGTACACCAGCGGGATGTTTAGACCGTCATAAACAGCCACGGGAAGCGCCTGCAGAATGGGGGCGACGACATGGGTTGGCGAAACCAGGTTGATATTATGACAGCCCATGTTCTGTAGTTCAAGCATGATGCCAGCCAGTTCATTCACCGTGCAGGCATAACCGCCCCCAGCCTGGCTGATATCATGGTTCTGACAATAAACGCAGCTCAGGTTGCAGCCGGCAAAAAAAATGGTCCCCGAGCCATACCGGCCACTGATGGGGGCTTCTTCTCCATGGTGAGGCCCATAGCTGGCAACGCGCGCCGTGGCACCCGTCCGGCAGACACCGATTTCCCCAGCCATCCTGTTCACCCCGCAAACATGACCGCAAAGGTCACAACTTTGCAAGTGTTGCAATGCCAGTTCCGCCCGCTTCTCCAACTTCCCTTCCTGGCAGAGAAGAATATATGATGGCATGGGATTCATTTTCCGTTTCATGCTCACTTGTCGCAGGTTTTACAGGGAAACGGCGGTGAAAACCGGGCACCTGGTCCGCCGGCAGCCAGTTCCAGTTCGTGCATACTGTGATGGATGTCTTTTAAGGCGTTATACAGTGGCAGATAGGCGTGCCTATAAAGTCTGTCATACCATTCCACCCTCTCCGGGATGGGGAAAAAGGGTTGATGGCCATAATTCAGAGAAGCAAGTGCCTGTTCGGCAGAAAGAAAAATTCCGGCACCCATGCCCGCGAGCAGGGCAGCCCCGGTGGCCGCGGCTTCCGGCAGGTCCGGGACTTCCACAAGCAGGTTGAGAGCGTCTGCCTTCAGTTGGGCCAGCAGGTGCATCCGGGCAGCCCCCCCTAGAAGGCTGAAGCGCTTGGTGGTTTTCCCGGTGAGTCGCTCCATTTCTTCCCGGTTTTGGCGAGTCCAGAATGCCAAGCCTTCCAACTGGGCACGGAACAGGTCGCCACGCTGATGCTCCAGTTGCACCCCGGCCAGGGCACCCCGGCTGTAGCGGTCGCTGTCGGGAGAAGCATACCCCCCCCAATGGGGAAGCCATAACGGCCCCGCCCGCCTGCCGACCCCTTCAGCGGCTTCAAGCTGTAATTGCTCATACGGGGGCGCCCCTGTTTGATCGACCGTGCCCGCCAGTTGGCGCGCCCACCACTCAATGGCTCCTCCGGCGACCTTGTTACCGGCTTTGAGCACATACAATCCGGGAACCGCATGAGCATAACAGGTGTACTCACGGGAAGCCAGGTCTGCACCTGTTTGGAATTCTCCCAGGAACTGCAGCAAAGCCTCGGCCGTACCGATGGAATCGATCATCCTTCCCGGTTCAATGCCGCCGGCAGCGAAGGCGGCACAAAGATGGTCGTGGCCTCCCACCGAGCAGGGCATACCCGCTGCCAGCCCACAATCTGTTGCCGCCTGTACGGATAAATACCCGGCAATTGTGCCACCAGGCAGGGGCTTTGGCAATTGCTGCGATTGAAGGCCCACCCTTTCCAACAGGTCCGCTGACCATTGGCGGGTGCGCTGGTCAAAGAGCAGCGTCCTTGAAGCCAGGCTAAGATCGGTGGCTTGCTCTCCGGTGAGCCGCCAGAGCAGGTAGTCCGGCACCGAAAGCCAGTGGGCCGTTCGGGCAGCCAGTTCCGGCTCATTTTCCTTGAACCACAGCCATTTGAAGGCGGTAAAGGATGTGTTGATACGCTGCCCTGTAATGGCATGCAGGGCTGCCGGGGTGAATACCGCCTCCCAGGATTTTACCTGTGGCTCGCAGCGGGTATCGTACCAGGCAACGATGGGATACAGGGGCTGCATGTCTGCATCCAGTGGAAGGCCGGCCTCCGCCATACTGCTAATGGCCAGCCCATCGGCCGGCTTTCCTGCAGCCGCTTCCCGCAGGCAGGCTGCAGCCGCCTGCCAAAGCTCCTCGGGATCGTGCTGGTACCAGCCAGGTTGTGGCTGATCGGTGGGGGTAGGCCGCGCAGCCGTTTGTAAAACCCGGCCTGTCGATGGAGCATAAGCGACCGCCTTGATCGTGGTCGAACCAATATCCAGTCCAAGCAGAATGGTCACTTTTATCTCAATACCCGGATACTGCATACACCAGCACAGTTATCACCCCTGCCGCGCTTTCATTTTTTGGGCAGGGCCTGTTCCAGATCGGCCAGGATATCCTCGATATTCTCTATCCCAACCGAAAGGCGCACCAGCCCGTCTGTGATGCCTGCCCTCTGCCGCTCAGCCGGCGGAACCAGGTGATGGGTCATGCTGGCCGGGTGCTCGATCAGAGAATCCACATTGCCCAAGCTCACCGCCAGTGTCGCCAGCCGAACACGATCCATCATGGCGGCCCCCGCCTTCAATCCACCTTTCAACTCAAAGGAGAGCATGCCGCCAAAATTCAGCATCTGCCGTCTGGCAAGTTCATGGTCCGGATGGCTGACAAGTCCGGGGTAGAAGATCCGTTCCACAGCAGGGTGCTGGTCAAGGAAGGCCGCCACCTGCATCGCATTCCGGCAATGGCGCTCCATGCGGACCTCAAAGGTCTTCAACCCAAGGTTCGTAAGCCAGGCATCGAAGGGGCTGGCTGAACCGCCAAGGAGTTGCAGCATGGATTTCAGGTTTCCGTGTACATATTCCTGCCGGGTGCTTACCACGGCGCCACCAACGTTGGTGCCATGCCCGCTGATGTACTTGGTCGTGGAATGGACGATGATATCCACCCCCAGGGAAAAGGGGCGCTGGCAATAGGGCGTGGCAAAGGTGTTGTCCACCATCAGCCAGGCGCCATGCTGGTGAGCAATTTCTGCGGCTGCCTGCAGGTCGACAATGGTCATCCCGGGGTTGGCCGGGCTTTCAGCGTATGCCAGCACCACCCCTGGGTGGGAACGGAAGGCCATCTCCCAGTCCTCCGGCCGGGGGTCTTTCAGCCAGACCACCTGGATTCCGTGCTGCGGGGCGACCGTACTTAGAAAACTGTATGTGGCGCTGTATAGGGCATGCTGGGCAAGGATGGTCTGGCCACTTCTCACCCGGGCCAGGATGGCGCTGGTGATGGCAGCCATGCCTGTGGAGAAAACATACCCCGATGCCAGCTCTTGAGGGTCCAGGCCGGACTGGCGCACCAGGTCCAGGGCTTCCAGGGCTGCCACCTTGGCCGCCAGCATATCCTGATTGGGATTACCCAGCCGGGAATAGCGGTAGCCGGGTTTCTCACCGGCGAAGACGGCTGCACTGGTGGCAGAATCCGGGAAACTGAAGGTCGATGTCTGATAGATAGGGGTAACATGGGCGTGAAGCGGATCAGCTCCTTCGCCCAGGTGTGCCACCAGGGTGCCCATCCCATGACGGGGGGAGTAGGTGTACATGGCTGCTCCTGAATGGTTGATTTTCTCCACATTATTTTATCAGTTGTCTGACCCTGTGTTCTGCCTTGCCGACCCAAACTGGATTAAAATGAAGCCGTTATGTCTGGCATTCGCAATCGTCTTCTGTCCATCTCCCTAGCTTTCACTTTGCTGGGTGGTTGTACCACAGCAACGGCAATGCCTGCAGCAACAATTGTTCCCCCTCCTGAGAGTATTTCTTTTTCCACTGCCACCCTCCAAGCATCTCCAACACCGGTCCTGACAGCCGAACCTCCGCCGCCTCCCCTTCCAGCCGGGGCGCCCATCACGGCTGCCAATGCATCCCGCCTGATGGTTGCTCACACTTGGAGATCCTACAGCAACCGAATCGTGTTTTCCCCCGATGGCAGCCTGTTGGCCGATGCGGGAATCGAGCGCGAAGTGCGCCTTTGGAGCACAATGGACGGATCACTGGTTCGCAGTATCAAAGGGGATATTGACGGTTACATCCATGATATCGCCTTCTCTCCTGACGGCAGCCTGCTGGCAGTTGCCTGCGGTGACCGGAAGGTGCATCTTTTTCACCCGGCAACCGGGGTCCCGGCCGGCACCTTCCGGGGGCATATCAATAACGTCAGCAGCCTGTCCTTCTCGCCGGATGGCCTGCTCCTGGCATCCGGGTCCTATGATCAGACGGTACGTGTCTGGCGGCTCCTGGATGGGGCAAAGGTCATGAGCATGATCGGCATGTGGGGTTATGTTCAGAGCATTGACCATTCCCCGGACGGCTCTCACCTGTTAACCGGTTCCGGCTATGGGGATATCCGCATCTGGGAAAGTGCCAGCGGGCGCTGGCTGAAGGATCTAACGCTCTTCCCGGAGTGGACACGCAGTGTCCGCTATTCACCGGATGGCAGCCTGATCGCCATTGGCGCTGAAAACCCCTATGTCTGGCTTTATGACAGCGCCACCGGACTTCGCCTGGCCACCCTGGCAGGTCATACGGGCCATGTGAACCAGGTGGCTTTCTCACCTGATGGCAGCGTACTGGCATCTGCTTCCAATGATGGAACCATCGGGTTGTGGGGCATGCCGGAGGGCACTCCGTTGGGCTTCCTTTCCGGCCATGATGATTACGTGGTCAGCCTGGATTTTTCTCCCAATGGCCGCTGGCTTGCCACTGCCGGCCAGGATGGCAGGATCCTTTTATGGGTTCTGCCCCCAGGCAGTTGAATGCAGTTCAACGTTCACGAGAATTACAAAGGAAGACCGTCATGTTGCCATGCCAACCCTCATGGAGGGAAATTGGCGGCCATGAAGCAATAGATCCAATAACCGGTTGGAATATTGCTGAATAATTATACAGACCGAACAGGGCGCCTATAAGCATCCCTGCTCTGGCCGGAAGGTGCTACTCTTCAAGTGGTTCTTCCGGATGGATCCCCGCCACGAGTGCCCGTTTTTCTTCATCCGAAAGGAAAGCAACCTCCAGTGCATTACGCTGCGCCTGTTGGATCTGCTGCCGGCTCAGGCCGGCAGCAGGTGCAGCCACCGTGTATTCGTAAGCCAGGTTAATCCCACTAATGCCGGGATCGTCGGAGTTGATGGTGGCCAGGATGCCGTGTTCCAGGAAGCGGCGCAGGGGATGGCTGGCATAGTCCGGCACAGTTCGCGTTTGCACGTTGCTGGTCAGGTTGGATTCAATGCCGATCTGTTCATCGCGCAGGTAATCCATCAATACCGGATCCTGAATGGCTGACACCCCGTGGCCTATACGCTCTGCGCCCAGTTGCTTTAGTGCGCTCCAGATGCTCTCCGGCCCGGACGATTCCCCTGCGTGAACTGTAAAATGCCAGCCTGCGTCGTGAGCCTTATGGAAATGGGGAATGAACAACTCTGCCGGAAAGTTGGCCTCGTCCCCGGCCAGGTCCAAGCCACAGATCAGGTCCCTGCAGAGAAGCAGCGCATCCAGTTCTTTGAGGGCCATTTCCAGGCCATAAGTACGGCTGAGGATTCCGATCAGGTTGGTGCGCACGCCAAAATCGCGCTGTCCGGCATTCACACCATCTGCAACCGCCTCCACCACCTCCACCAGATCAAGCTGATGAGCCTCGGCCATGAACAGCGGGCTGAAACGCAGTTCAATGTAATTAATGCCTTCGCCAAAGGCGTCTTCAACATTTTCATAAGCCACCTGCCGGCAGGCTTCCACATCCGCCAGCACGCCCACCATCCATTTGAACTTCTCGATAAAGGCCATTACCCCCGGCACCGCTTCGTTCATCTGAACGTGTGGCCGCAGGCCTTCCAGGTCATGCGCCGGCAGGGGAAGGTTATGTTTCAAGCCCAATTCCAGGATCGTCTGCAGACGGATATTGCCATCCAAGTGGCGGTGCAGGTCGATCAACGGCAGGTTGGTGTCGATTGTGTTCTCCATGCTTCGTTAATATTATCCTCCAGGCTGGTGGGAAAGGCAAGCCCAGGCGACCACATGGGGCTGCAAATCATCCGTATTGTTTCCGCATGGCAGTTATAATCAATTGGCAGTGACAGAAGAAGAACACATCCAACTTTTAATGGTATGGTTTGTACAGATGGACACTTACCAAAACCCGTAGGAACAATAGCGTTTGAGGGCAGGAGTTCCATTCCGCTGGGTTAACGGATTTAAGGATGAAAATCCCTTGCATTCGGTGTGGTTTACGATTAATATCTCAACAGGGTGAAATTCATCAGGCTGTACACTAGCCACAAGATAGCGCGACCGGGAGGTTATCACATGGAAGGAGAGGTCAGAGAGGCATCGAAGGCGACTAAATGGCTAAATACCATCCTGCTTCCCTTTACCCTGCGTACCAAGATCACGCTTCCATATTTTTTTCTTGCCCTTCTCCTGATCGGGGCAACGGCCTACATTGCTACGCGGATTATTTATGATACTGTAGAGGCCCGCTTCATCAACCAGTTGGTGGAATCGGGCAAACTGGCTTCTGAAGGAATGGTGGCCGAGGAAAACCGCCTGCTGGAAACACTTCGGCTGCTGGCCAACACAAAAGGCATCAGCGAGGCGATGCTTAACGCAGATTCCGAAGCCCTGCAGGAACTGACCTTTGGTGTCATCGTAAACAACCAGGAGGAAGCCGTCGAGTTCCTTGACCCTGCTGGCATCTATTTCCTTTCCGTCCATCATCGCAAAGGGGGCAGGATCGAAGAATACGAATTTTCCCGGGGCAACCAGGTGGATACAAACGCCGAATTCATCCGGAAAGTGCTGGATCACTCCAGTGACAGGCTGGGTGACAAGTTTTCAGGGGTGATCCGATCGGAGATGGGCAGTACCTTTTATGTTGCCGGCCCTGTATTCGATGCGTCGAGGAAAATGGTCGGGGTGGTGATGGTTGGTACCACCTTGGAAAAGCTGGTCCAGAAACTTCGAGAAGAAACGCTGGCCCAGGTCAGCCTGTACGACATCAATGGCAGGGTCCTGGCAAGCACCTTCGTGGATCCACAGGGGCTGCCGATCACCCGTGTTTATGAAATTCTCGAAAACCAGGATCACAGCAGTGCATCGCGCGATTACAACAGGGAGGTCGAGGTCCGCCAGATTCATTACGAAGAGATCCTTGGCCCCTGGGAAGGCCGGGGCGACCAGGACCTGGGCATTTTGGGTACGGCATTGACCCGGTCTTTCCTGATCAATGCCACCCGCCTCACCCGGGCACAGGCATCCACTTTGGGGGTTTTAGCGTTGCTCGTGGTCGTCCTCGTCGGCATTGTGCTTTCAGGGCTCATCACCGATCCAATCCGCAAACTGGTTTGGGCTTCACAACAAATCGCCTCAGGAGACCTGGATGTCCGCCTTCAGCCAACCACCCGGGATGAGCTCTCCACCTTAATGAAATCCTTTAATTTGATGGTCGAGAAACTACGCCTGTCATCAGAAAGCCTGATCAATTCCTACGACAGTACCCTGGAAGGCTGGTCAAAGGCACTTGAGTTGCGGGACCAGGACACCGAAGGACATACCCTCCGCGTCACCGATCTAACCTTAAAGATCGCCCGGGCAATGGGGTTATCCGAGGGATACCTGATCCAGGTGAAGCGCGGTGCCCTGCTGCACGATATCGGAAAGATGGGGGTTCCTGATGCCATCCTTAAAAAGAAGGGCAAATTGACGGACGAGGAGCAGAAGATCATGCAGCTCCATCCCCTGTATGCCTACAACATGCTGAAAGGGATCGAGTACCTCGAGCCCGCCCTTGAGATCCCATTCTGCCACCACGAATGGTGGGATGGTAGCGGTTATCCACGCGGGTTGAAAGGCGAAGAGATCCCACTGGTGGCCAGGATCTTCGCCGTGGCCGATGTTTGGGATGCGCTCAGATCGGAAAGGTCCTACCGAAAGGCAATATCGGAGCAGGAAGCCATGGAAAGCATCCGAAGCGAATCGGGTACGCATTTTGACCCGCAGGTGCTGCAAGTATTCATGGATCTTTACGAGAAGGGAGAGATTTGAGCCTTTCCGTCAAACCGGAAATCGGAGGAGGAGATCGTGACAGGGGCTGGATATGGCCTCTTGTTCTGCTCATGCTTGCCATCCTGTTTCTTTGTGGCTTTCTTGGGCTTATAACGCCGCACTGGTTGCTTGCCGGCAGGACTTTTACCCAAATTCCCTTCAACCTTCACTCCGTGGCTCAGGCGGACTACAGTGCCGACCCACGCCCATCAACAATCTCCGGGGTTAACCTGTCCATCCTGGCGGATATCCTCCGTGACCTGGACCCGAAGGCACAGGACATAGAAGAGCGGGTTATGGCCGTGCTTGCCCAGATCGATGCCCCGGTGCCAGTTGCAACTCCGTCCGTACCCGGTGGGGTCGTTGCCCTTCCCAACCCGGCCGTAATACCATCCGAACCGGCAGTTACAATTCCGCCGGTTGTTTCAACCGAACCATCCCCGGCGCCCACCAGCATGGTGCCGACAACCGTAATCATCCTCCCGCCGCCAGCCACTGCCGTCCCCAGTGAGCCGGAGGAACCAGAGGAACCGCCCCCACCCCCAACCCCACCTCCTGTTCCCACCAGCACACCGACAGATTGTTCCAACCCAATCCCCGGAACAGGCTATTTAACCAGTGTCTCCCCGGCGGATGGCAGCCTGGATGTTCCTGTCAACCTGAACATACTTGTCCAGTTTAACCAGGCCATGCTGCCTTCCTCCCTGACCTACAGCAACTATCATATTATTCTCTGCCGGGCTGCAGATGTCACCTGCCAGCCAGCCGACACCGTCGGAGCCTCCATGACGATCGCAGACAATCTCTTCACCAACGACCTGGTAACCGTCATCCCCACAGATCCCCTGGACAACAACCATACTTATTACCTGACCATCGGCGGGCTGGTTCAGAATGTATGCTCCTGGCCGCAGATCTGGGTCCACCAGTCCAGCTTTACCACGATCCCCTAACCTGTGCCATCTAGCCCGGCATTGTTGATATCCCCGGCCATGGTTTCAGCCCGGGGTCCCATAAGGCCTGTCAAAACGCTTTTCATAGGCGCCATTCTGCTTCAACTTCCGATCCCAGTAGAACGAAAAAATGGAGGTGCGGATCAGCAATTTGAATACGGGCACCAGGATGGACGGGCAGTATTCCGGTCTGGCAACCTGTGCCAGCAAACCGGGTTCCAACCGGCCATGGTTCGCCAGCCCGCGGCCGAGCTGCTGAAGGGCCCTGAATAACCTTTTGTTCATCTTCTCGGGCATCAGGCGGGTCCCTTCGCAACCGCCCTTGAGGATGGTCCCCAGGTAAGGGGATCCCAGCCTTCCAGCCAGCCTTTCCAGGTATTGCTCCACATGGCGTGAATGTACGGATTCCGGGAACCCGGACTGCACCAGGAAACCAACCGGAGGGTTCCCAGGCCGACCGGCCAGTGGCTGCAAAGCCTCAAAGAAAGCCTTGACGCTGGCCGGCATGGCATCGGCATAGAGCGGAAAACCGATCCAGGCGCATTCTGCATTGGCAAAGTCCTGCACCCGCTCCGCCAACTGCCTCAGGGCGATCAGGTGGTAGATCTCAGCGCTTCGACCGGGAATGGAGCAGAAGCCGGTGGCGAACTGCTCAAGGAGCACGGGAGTGTTCCCCTTACGGCCTCGCGGCGAGCCGTTGAACAGGGTCAGCCGGCGTGGTGGATCCACCTGGCAGCCCGAAGTGGGGCTCGGGTGTGTCGGCAGGACATCGCTGGTGGCAGGTGAATTGATTACAACGGAGGCAACTTCATCGACCGGCTGGTCGCAGGTCATACAAAAGGCCAGGCGGCTCTTCAGGTTCAGCGCCGCCCGGCTGAAGATGTTTTGCACCAGACGCAGGTCTTCCTCGTCCGTGTCATCTTCCTTCTCAAGCAGCAGGCCAAGGAGGGGATAACGCTCATAGCGGGCACGGTGGTGGGCTTCACCGTGAACCACTTCGAAATAGGGGTGGATCAGCGGGATGGATTTGTCTATGCTGCGCTTTATTAGTTCGCCTGGGAACCCCATCTTCATCGGCGACGCCCAAATCACCAGGTCATTTTGCAGCATCTCGCGGCATACAATCTCGGAGCCGTCCTGTACATGGCACCTGCCCGGTGTTTTTACCCAGCAGCCAAAGCAGCCAGTGCAGTAGCGCAGATTCATTTCGCGCAGGTTGAGCAATTTGCACTTGTTGCCGCCCTGTTCGAGCCGGGCAATAAGAGCTGCCAGGTATAGGTCAAGGCTGTCCCTGCCGCCATCGGGATTACCGTTAAGAATGAGGAAATTCATGGATTCCTTTCTCAGGCAGATCTTCCGCCGCTGAAGGAATAGCGGATGGCCTTCGTCGGGCAATGGTCCACGCAGTTTCCGCACAGGATGCACTCATTGTTTTCCATCATCTCCAACCGGACCATCCCGTTCACATCAAGGCTCATGGGGCAGTGAACATTGCACAGTCTGCAGTCCGTGCAGGCTGCTGAGCTGGCCCGCAGGCGAAGCGAAGGCCAGCCCGCCAGGTTACGCAACCGGCGCCCCAGGATCATGAAGGGGGCCATCCAGCAGATGCTGTGACAGCCGGCCCGGCGGCCAAAGAGGATCGAGAGCAGCAGGAAAAGGCCAATGACAATGTAATAAATTGCGTAGGCGGCGATGACCGGCCGTTCTGCATCACCGGCGACCGAAATTCCGCCGACAGTATCCAGCGCCAGGTTAACCTGCCGGTAGCCGCCGGCCGAGATGGCCAGCCAGGCGATCAGCCCGATCCACGGCACCCAGATGAGCCACTTGATCCAGTCCAGGCGCCTGCCCCGGACCGGCCGGGAGTTCATAGCAAAGGCGATCTCTCCCAGCCCGCCGGCGGGGCAGCCCCAGGCACACCACAGCCTACCGACGAAGAGGGAGGAAAGGAACATCAGTCCGAAAGCGACCAGGCTGCCGTTGACGATGCCCTGCCTGGCACCATCCAGGATGATGTAAGGTGAAAGGTAGTTCATGGTGATGGGGAAAAACAGGAAGGCCAGGATGAGCGCTGCACCGCGCAGTCGCTGTCTCAGGACTTGATTTTTCATATGGCTAACCCTCCTTAGGTTTGCGGGACCTGATGTTTGCGGAAACGCTGGATGACCGATTCCATCCATTCCAGTTGGGAATGGACCATGGCCAGGCCGCTTTCCAGGGTCAGGTTCCAGAAGAACGCCTCGCGCTCGGAGCCCACCATTTGCTTGTACTCTGCGATGATCGCCGGGATGGCTTCGTATTGCCGTAGGACCGCACGCAGGACCTTCACACCCTGTTCAAAGATTGCCAGGGCCTGCTCATCGGTCAGTTTGCCGGCGAAGAATACCTGCACCAGCGGGGCACTGTGCGCCTCACCACTGCTCACCGGACCCTGCAGCCAACGGAGCAACTCCTCCCTGCCGGCTGGCAGGATCTGGTATTCCTTGCGGGCGGGGCGGTCCTCCTGATGGATGGTTTCCCTGACCACCAATCCATTTTTTTCCAACCTGGAGAGTGTTCGATAAATCTGGCTCTGGTCCGCATACCAGAAATGCCTAACCGAATTGTCGAACATCTTCTTCAGGTCATACCCGCTGAAGGAGCGGTAACTCAGAAAACCAAGAATGGCATGTTCCAAAGACATAAAGGTTGTCTCCTATATATGTTGTTACACATATAATTCTGGTCTTATATTATTCTAATCCGGTTCATTTGTCAAGGGAAAAACCTGAACTAATAACTCAAAAGATGACACCGGCCAGGCATTACGCATGATGGGGCCGGGGTGTACAGGGTTTCTATATTTAATACTGAATTGAATTTGGGTGAACAGGGGCTTGTTCAGCCCCCCCGCAATGCCTGCAACGTCCAAAGGGCGGCCATGCCAACGATGATGGTCAGCAGAGAGCTCTTCGTCTTCCAGGCGACCAGGCCGGCAAGGACGGCTGCCAGCAGGCGCGGGTTGCCTCCCGCCAGGTTAAGCCTCCCGGATTGCATCACCACCTCGGGCAGGATAATGGCAGACAACACCGCCGGAGGAATGTAACGAAGGGCGCGCTGAACCAGTCCGGGCACCTGCATCCGGCCATAGAGGGCAATGAACGAAAGCCGGACTGCATAGGTAAGCAAACCACCCAGGGCCATCACCAGCCAGATGTTCATTTGCGCCTCTCCACCAGCAAGCCGGCCAGGATGCCGGCAAAGGCAGCCGTGATCAACCCCAGTTTGTACGGCATGCCATAAGCCAGTACAGCGGTCACCGCAGCCACCGCGGCTGCCGTTACATCCGCCCGGCTCTTCAATGCCGGCTGCACAATGGCTATGAAAGTCAGCGGCAGGGCAAATTCAAGCGACCATTCCGCCGGAACGATGGCCCCCAGCAGGATCCCCAACGCCGTGCTGATCTGCCAGCAAACCCACAAGGTCGCGCCTGCGCCTAAAAAATACCAGTGCTTGTGGTCTACTTCATCCTTTTGATAATTCAAGATCGTTACAGCGTAGGCCTCATCGGTGAGCAGGTAGGCCAGCCCGGCTTTCCAGGAGGACGGCAACCTCACCATGTACGGCGCAAGGGAAGCGCTGTACAATGCATGGCGCAGGTTAACTACGAGGATGGTTAACACCATCACCAATGCCGGGGTGCCGTCAGCCACCAGTTGGGTCAGGATGAATTGGGCGGAACCGGCGAATATGATCGATGAAATGGCCTGGGAGGCAATTGGCGGGATGCCAGCCCCCAATGCCAGAACCCCATAGATCATCCCAAATGGGACTACGCCAACCAACAGCGGGGTTATCACCTTGACACCCCCAAGAAAAGCCTTGCGCTCGGGGGAGTTCATGGCTGTACCTCCATGAGATGGCGCAGTTCCTCCACAACCGGATGAAGCTCGGTCAGCTCCCTTGCTGCTTCCTCGAGCAGGAGAAATCCCTCACTGGTCAGGTGGCGCAGCCGGAAAAGAGTCTCCTGGTCTGCACGTGCGGCGTTTTCCACCTCGTCGGCACACCGGACCAGCGCCCCGCGGTAGCCGCTGGCGCGGTGGGCGTATATGGAATCGGCAGACAGCCGTTCCAAGCGCTGGATGACCAGTCGCGCCAGGGCAATCTCGCGTTCGAGGGGGGATGGCTTCAACCTGCCCTTCCAAACTGTCGTTTTGGATCACAAAAGGGGTAAATCCTTGCCGGCATGTCTGAACCAGCGAAGCCGGACCCGGCTTTGCCTATGTGAAAGAACAGGAAATCCCTCCACCCAGTTGGGAGGAGGGTGGCATTGACATGGTGGTTTATTGGATCATCTCCAGGAAGTAACGATGAAAACGGTCGTCCTTCGTCAACTCGGGATGGAACGATGTGGCCAGCAGATGCCCCTGGCGGGCGGCGACGATGCGCCCATCAGCCAGTCTGGCAACCACCTGCACCCCCGGTCCAACCGACTCGATCAACGGTGCCCGAATAAAAATGGCGTGGAAAGGTCGCTGCCTGCCGTTGCCGGGAGGCAGGTCCGTCACATCCAGGTCGGTTTCAAAACTTTCCAACTGGCGGCCGAAGGCATTGCGGGCCACCTGGATGTCCATCAACCCAAGAAGCGGCTGGTCGTGGTGTACATCCCTTGAAATAAAGATGGCGCCGGCACAGGTGCCCCAGATACCGTGGTTTTGACCAAAATCATGCAGTGGTTCCAGCAGGTGATAATCCACCGCCAGTCTGCCAATGGTGGTGGATTCTCCGCCAGGGATGATCAACCCGTCCAGTTCTTCCAGGTCAACAGGCCTGCGCACCTGTGGTGCTTCCACACCCAGGCTTGCCAGCATGGCCTGGTGCTCACTGAAATCGCCCTGCAGGGCGAGGACGCCAACCTTCATGCATCACCAGCCGCGTCCGGCAAGCAGCTCGGCCTCGGGGATGGAGTTTATCTGCCGCCCTACCATCGGCTCACCGAGGTTGCGGCTGATCTCTACCAGGGCCTTGGCATCCTTATAATGGGTAACACCCTTGACAATTGCAGCCGCCCGTTTGGCCGGATCGCCCGATTTAAAGATACCGGAACCCACGAAGACACCATCCAGGCCCAATTGCATCATCAGCGCAGCATCCGCCGGGGTGGCAATGCCTCCGGCGGCAAAATTGACCACCGGCAGCCTGCCCAGACGGGCTGTTTCTACCAGCAGTTCGTACGGTGCACCAATCTCCTTGGCAAAAGCCATCCACTCCTCTTTGGGCATGCTTTGCAGCCGGCGAATCTCCCCCAACACGGCACGGGCATGCCGGACGGCCTCCACCACGTCTCCCGTCCCGGCTTCACCTTTGGTGCGGATCATGGCTGCCCCTTCGCCCAGCCTCCGCAAGGCTTCGCCAAGGTTGCGCGCACCACAAACAAAAGGCACCTTAAAAGGTCCCTTGTTGATGTGATGGGCTTCATCCGCCGGGGTCAGCACCTCGGATTCATCAATGTAATCCACGCCCAACGCTTCCAGGATCTGGGCTTCCACAAAGTGCCCGATGCGGCACTTGGCCATCACCGGGATGGAAACGCTATCCATGATCTTCAGGATCAGTTCCGGATCGCTCATGCGGGCAACCCCGCCTGTGGCGCGAATATCAGCCGGAACGCGTTCCAGCGCCATAACCGCCACAGCCCCGGCGTCTTCAGCGATCCGGGCGTGTTCGGGGGTGACCACGTCCATAATGACCCCGCCCTTCAGCATTTGGGCCAGGCCCTTTTTAACTGTAAATGTCGCCACTTCCTGTTCCATTCGTTGCTCCTTACACTTGCTGTTCAAACCGTGAATGGATTTTACCACCCTATTAAAACCTGTAAAAGAATAATTACCCGGCAAGGCTGGGTTTTAGGCATTAAGCGCCTGTTCATCAAGAAAGGACAAACCAGCTTATGGGAGCCAAGCCTAGCGGGGTTCAGAGAAGATCCCGGATCCGGTAATCGCGAAAGATGTACGGGATGAGTACGCGGGTTCCCGGTAAAATGCTTTCGGTCTGCCGGGTAAAGGTCTCCAGGTTCACCCTCCGGGGCAGCCGGTTTCCAGGCCCGGAAAGCGTCATCATTGGGCGCAGTGAGCGGGCCAATGGCCGGAACATCCGGTCCCAATGGATGGGGATGACCACTGCGGGGTGCACACCCGGCAGCAATACCGCATAATTAATCGCTGGGTTCAAGGGGATGGTAAAAAGGACCTCGGCCGGCACCGGGTGTGAGCCAACCAGCAAACGGATCCCTGCGGCCTCGATCCGGTAACTGAAGCACTCGTCCATACGATAATCGGACAGGCGCAGCGGGATGCGCAGTTTTTTTGGCAGTGGCCCGTTAAACACCTTTTCCGCCGGGATGTGCATGTGCTGCCCCGGGTAGACCTCAACATTGAAGTTTCCACACCGCAAGGCTTCACCCACCTTCAACAGGTGAACCTGCCCTTCAGGCACCCCTTGCAATTTCATCAACTCACAGGTGTTGTGTGACCCGTACACGTTGGCACCGATGTGAATGGCGATGGCTGGAACGTCCATCACGTGATCGTAATGGGGATGGGTCACCAGCAGGCTGTGGCAGGAAGGCAGGAAACGGGATGCCAGCGGCACATTCGGCCGCACCCGGCGCCCGGCGATCAGGCGCACGGCTTTTGGCCGGGTAAAAAAGGGGTCAACCGCCAGTATGTCGTCCCCCAAACGCAGTTCAATGCCAGCCACCCCAAGCCAGCGGAAGGTCAAGCCGTTATCCATCTGATGGGACATGCCTGAGACTGGAACCCCGCATACAGGTGCTTCTGAACAGGATCAGGATCAACGGCAGGAAAAACGGTCTTCATGCCGGATATCCGCCCCAACATCTGGATGCCCGCCATGGAGATGGCACAGAACTGTCTAAAAATAAGGCCATTTGCCAGTGCCTTTTGCAACACAGATCCAATTCAGGTCTCCGGGAGAACAGCCAATCCGGTTTAATGCAACCGCCGACTCGGAACGTGCCTGCACGCTGTGAAGGATCACCTGCATCCCTCATCCTCCTTCGCGATCTTCGCCGGCTGCCAGCAGCGCCTCGCCAAGCCGCACCAGCAGAAGAACTTCACCGGGCTTATTCAAGCGTTGACCCCAAATCCGGATGACCAGCCGGTTGGCGGCACGAGTGATCACCGGTTCCCTGCCTTTCCAATTGAGCAGAAGGGAGAGGACAGCCGGTGAGAGCAGGATCTCGGCATCTCGCGGGTTACGCGCCCAAACCATGTAGCGTTTAAGCAGGCTGCTGCCCCCCACCTGCACCTCGTTCAGCCCATCGGCATCATTCCCCAGGGCCAGCCTGAGAACCTGTTGGACAAGAAATTGCCCGGCTTTTCCCAAATTCGGGGAAGAGGTCCGCCCGCCGATCAGCACCACCGGACCGGGCAGGTCTGCCTCCCAACGTGTTTCCAGGC
Source organism: uncultured Anaerolineaceae bacterium (assembly GCA_964420835.1). GTDB lineage: Bacteria > Chloroflexota > Anaerolineae > Anaerolineales > Anaerolineaceae > CAYQUO01. Next base: position 93,717 of record CAYQUO010000002.1, on the reverse strand, counting down.
TGATTTCTGAGGAACCGGACCCCACTTCCCGGTCAGTTGACTGGGCAAGGGCTTCCAACTGCCATTTGCCGGTGTGCATGCGAAATCCGTTGACAAGCCGTTCGTGGATGGCTTCATAAGTCCACCCTTCGCGGGCAGCCAGCAAACGCAACTGTTCCTCAATGGCTTTGCTTCGGCCTTTTACCATCTGGAAGATCGCCACAACTACCACAATTGCAACCCCCAGCACAAGGATGTTCAGCAGAATATCATTCATTGCCTGGCGGCTCCTCTCCTTCACTTCCCTCTGAAAAGATACCTCGCCAGATTATAGCATGGGGGATTCCAGAATTCATTTTTATGTACTGCACGTCCAATCAACCTGGAGGACTGGCCATACAAGAGGAGCGGATCGATCCAAACAAAAGGGTACACCACAAAGATCAGGCACCGAGGACAATGCGATCTTAAGGAGCACAACAAGGTGGGAGGGAGATGTGGAGGCCGAACGCGCCTTCCCGGCGACCCGGAGAAATATATATTATGGTATGTTTTCACCGGTGCATAGGAAGGGGTTTCCTGCCGGGCAAGCGCACCTTGGGCGCCCGGGCATGTTGTTCCCGCCGGCCGGCAGGGTTACCGGAGCCTGGCAGTCATCCCCAAGCTGGTCGGCACACGGGAGGAAATGGTTGCAAAACACCCCCAAGTGGTATTAAGGAAAGTGATGTGGAAAAATCCCATCGCCTTCTTCTTCCCCCGGCATCCCACGGCAGACAGCCGAAACACCCCATAAAATAACCCTTCCCGCCCTATCCGGCACAGCCAAACCTGCCAGATGTTTGCCCAACATTCGCGGCAACCTGCGGTAGAATTGCTTCATTACTTCTTTATAAATGGAGAGCACATGCCTACAAAAGAACAGGTGATGGAAGCCCTGAACAAGGTGATGGACCCCGAGCTGCACCGCAGCCTGGTGGAACTGAAAATGGTGCGCGATCTGGATATTGCCGCTGATGGTACGGTCAGTTTCACGCTCGTTTTGACCATTCCCTCCTGCCCCCTGCGCAACCAGATGGCAGCCGATGCGGAACGCGCCATCCGCGAACTGCCTGGCGTGACGGCTGTGAAGGTCAACTTCGGCTCGATGACGCCGGAGGAGCGCAAGGCGCTCATGGGCAACAATATGCCCCTTTACCCCAAATTGGCCGAACTGAACAAGGTCGACCGGATGATCGCCGTGATGAGCGGCAAGGGCGGGGTTGGCAAGTCTTCGGTGACCGCCTTGATGGCCTCAGCCCTGGCCCGCCAGGGGAGGAAGATCGGTGTGCTGGACGCCGACATCACCGGCCCCAGCATCCCCAAACTCTTCGGCCTGCCCCCCGGCGGGCTGCGGGGGGGTGACCAGGGCATGCTGCCGGCGGTCACCTGCCTGGGGATCCGCGTCATTTCCACCAACCTGCTGGTGCAAAACGACGATACGGCGGTCATTTGGCGCGGCCCCCTCATCTCCAGCGCCATCCAGCAGTTCTGGAATCAAACCCTGTGGGGAAAACTGGATACGCTGTTCGTTGATCTGCCCCCCGGCACCTCGGACGCCGCCCTGACGGTGGTTCAATCGCTGCCCCTCAGCGGGGTTGTCCTCGTCACCACCCCGCAGGACCTGGCCGTGCTGGTGGTGCGCAAGGCCATGTCCATGCTGACCCAACTGAACATCCCCATCCTGGGCGTGGTGGAGAACATGAGTTACTTCAAGTGCCCGGATTGCGGCAGCAGCCATGAGATCTTCGGTCCCAGCCACCTGGATGGCATCCGCCAGGCTGCCGGCATGGATCTGCCAGTGGCTCGCCTGCCCATCCAGCCCGGAATGGCCGAAATGTGCGACGCCGGCAAGGTGGAGGACGTCCAACTCCCCGAGATCGAGGAATTCCTCCAGGCGCTGGAGAAGGTAAAGATCGCCCCGAGATCCGAATAAGGGAGCCCAAGGGAACCCGGCGACCTGTAATTAAATCGTCCCTATTCGTACGCCAGCACTTCGCGGATGGTCAGGCGCACGGCGTTGCGGGCCGGCAGCAGGCTGGCGGTTACCGCCAGCAGGGCCACCAGCCCCAGCCACAGCAGAACCCCCACCCGGTTGAAGGCGAAGGGCAGGCCGCTGTCGAACACGGCCCAGCCGATCACATCCCCCAGGATGCGGCTGATGGGGAAGGCCAGCAGGCTCCCCGCCGCCCAGGAGATCAGGCCGATAAGCAGCCCCTCCACGAGGATCATGAGGGCGATCATGCCGTCCGCCGCGCCGATGGCGCGCATCACGCCGATCTCGCGGGTGCGCTCCATCACATTCAGGCTCATCGTCCCCGCCAGCCCAATGCCCCCCACCAGCGCCGTCAGCAGTGCCATGATCAACAGGAAGGTCGTCAGCACGTTCAACCCGTCGGTGGTGGATTCGATCAAGGCCATGCCGGCGGTCACTTCCCGCACCTGGTAACCCCGGGCGCGCAAAAAGGCTTCCACCCGCCTGCCCAGTTCCTTCTGGCCGGCGGCATCCAAACCCGGGCTGGACGACCTGATGCGGAAATTGGATGCCCGGTTGGCCATGTGCGTCTCCCGGCCCAAGGATTCAAAATCCGTGTAGGCCAGGTACCCCCCACTCTTGCCGGCCATGCGGAAAAAACCGCGCACGGTCCAATCGCGCTCCAGGCCGTACAATTTCAGGCGGATGGTGTCGCCGGGTTTCATCCGTGGGAACCGCGCCCGGAAGTTCTCGTTCAGGGTTATGGTGTAGCGGTCACCCGGCTGGATCCACTCCCCTTCCATTAGGGTGGGCTCCACCAGGCGGGTGTCCGCCGGCGGGCCGAGGATGCTGACGGTTTCCCCCGTGGTGCCGTCCGCGAAGACGATCTCGCCCTGGGCGGCCGCCCAGCCTTCCACGGCGGCCACCCCCTCCACCTGCATCAGCGCCTCTTCCACCGCCTCCAAGCGGGAGGGATACTGAAGAACCAGGTTCACGTCCGCCAGGAAATATTGTACGATATGCCCAATGTGGTTGTCCAGCGAAGCCCTGACATTGAACGTGGAAATGAACATGGCCCCGCCCAGGCTGAGCGTCAGCAGCGTCAGTGCCAGCCGCACCCGCTGCCGAAAGGTGTTGCGCAGGGAGATCAGCAGCGGCCTGGGCAGGCCGCGGCGCAGGCGCAGGCTGGCCCCCGGCCGGCGTCCCTGCTGGGCGGGGACACCGCTGAGCGCCTCCTGGACGCTGATGCGCGAGCCGCGCAGCACGGGCATGGCCCCGGCCGCCAGGGGCACCAGCAGCGCCACCAGCACCTGTGTTCCGGTCGCGAAAAGGGAGGGGTGGAAGTTGACCACCCGGTAGTTGATGTGCACGCAAAGATAATCCAGCAGGGCTGCCGCCGCCTGGTACGACAGGGGCAGCGAAATGCCCAGGGCCACCAGGCCATAGGCAAGGATGAGGGCAAAATAGATGGAAACGATATGAGGCCGCCTTGCCCCCACCATCTTCATGATCCCGATGTGGCGCACCTGCTGGTTCAGCAGGGCGGCGAGGGTGTTGGTGATCAGGGTGCCGCTCAGGAAGACGATGAGCACCCCAATGACCAGCAGGATGCCGCCGATGGCGTGCAGGTAGGTCAGGTTGGGGTGATCGTCAGACCGGCCGGTCAAGGTGCTGTTGACCACAACACCGTGCTTTTCCACCCGATCCTTCACCTTGAGCGCCATTGCCTGTATCCACGGTTCATCCAGTTGGCCCTGGCGCAGGCTGACGAAAAGCGTGTTGAACGTTTTGGGCTGACCCAGCCAGGGAAGGGTTTCAGCGGTGATATAGCCCGTGGCCGGGGCCACGAAATATCCCCCGCCCAGCCCCGAGGCGCCAATGGATTGGTCCTGCACCACGCCCACCAGTTTCATCCTGCGTGTCTTCCCGGAGGGCAGTTCCAGGGTCACCAGGTCGCCAATTTGCAGGCCCAGTTCCGCCTGCTTGTGGCTGTCGATCACCAGTTCCTGGTCGTTCGGGGGCCAACTGCCCTCCATCAGGTAGGGGATGTTGATGCGCAACTGGTGGATGTTGGGGATGGCCCGCATGTTCAAGGGGCGCCATTGTCCCCCGCTGTCCATCAGGCGGATCTGGAACTCACGTATTCCCAGGGCATCCTGCACCTCTTCCATCCGAGCCACGTTCTCGGCCAGTTCCCAATCAAAGTTGCCGGCTTTGATGGTGATATTGGCCGGGCTGATGCCCTGGTAACCCAGCCTCATGGAATGGGAGGAGTTCTCCATCAGGTTGGTGATGACACCGAGGGCGAACAAACCAACAGCAATGGAAAGGATCACCAGCACGGTGCGCACCGGGTTGGCCTTAAGGTCGGCCAACGCTTTTTTCCAGCGGGGGCGAAGGTTCATCGCGGCTTTTCCCTTCCCCTCCGCCTGGCGTTTGTGCCCCCCTTCGGTTGCATGGCTGCCTGCTCCGACAGCAGGCGTTCCAGGGCGGGGGCCTGATCCAGCAGGGCAGAAAGTGCCGGGCCGCTGGCCTGCATGCCCATCGCCCCGCCCGGGCTGCGGATGATCACCTCCGGTGGTCCCTCCAACCGGCTGCCGGTAACGCTTAACGGTTGCCATTCCCGGGCGGGCATGGGAGGCCCCGGTTCCTCCATCACCAGTTCCCCCCTTGTTGCCCACGCCAGCAGCGGCCCCCTTCCAAGGGCCAGTGATTCCCCGGCTGAGAGCCCAAAGGGCTGCACCGCATGAGACAACCTTAACAACTCGGAGTGGGGCAGGGAGGGAAAAGCCCTGGTAATGTGTTCATTCAGCAGTTCACCGTCGGCGATCACCAGCCTGCGCCGCGCCCGCCGCGACAGGCCTTCATCGTGGGTCACCATCAGGATGGTCTTTCCCTGGGCGGCCAATTGCTCGAAGATCCCAAAGACCTTTTCGGCGCTGCGGGAATCGAGGTTGCCAGTCGGTTCGTCAGCCATGATGATCGGCGGGTCGTTGGCCAGCGAGCGGGCCACAGCCGCGCTCTGCTGCTGTCCTCCGGAAAGTTCGGCCGGGAGCAGGTCGGCGCAGCCCTCCAATTCCACCAGCGCCAGCAGGTGGCGGGCCCGCCGCTCGCGTTCGGCAGGGTGAATGCGGCCGGCAAAATCCATGGGCAGCAGGATGTTCTCCAAAAGCGTCAGCATGGGCAGCAGTTGGAAGAACTGGAAGACCACCCCCATGATGGAACCCCGCCAGACGGAGAGTTTCCCCTCGCTCAACCGGTCGAGCCGGACGCTGCCCACCCGGACCGTGCCGGAGGTCGGGTGGTCAATGCCGGTCATCATGTTGATCAGGGTCGACTTGCCGCTCCCAGAGCGGCCGACGATGCTGACGAACTCGCCCTGCCGGATGGTCACGGAGACGTCCTTCAGCACGTGGGCTTCTCCTGAAGCGACCTTGAAGACCTTGTTCACCCGTTCCAACCGCAGGAGGGTTTCCTCCCCGTTCGCCGGGGCGGGGTGGCTGCGTTGGTTCATGCCAGGTCTCCGGAGCCACCCCGGGCGGTGGCGGCCGTGTCTGCCGTAATCAGCCCGTCGGCAAGGGCAAGCACCCGGCTGAACCGGCCGGTGAGGGATGGGTCATGGGTGACCATCAGGATGGTTTTTCCCTGGCGGATTAACTCCTCGAACAGTTCGAAGATGGTCGCGGCGGTCTGGGAATCCAGCCTGCCGGTGGGCTCGTCCGCCAGGATCAATGCCGGGTCGTTGGCCAGGGCCCGGGCAATGGCCACCCGCTGCTGTTGCCCGCCCGAGATGGCCGAAGGCAGTTTGCCGGCATGGGTTTCAAGCTCCACCAGCCGCAGCAGTTCCAAGGCCCGCTGCTGGCTCGCCTGGGCCCGGTACAGGCCGCAGAAGTCCATGGGCAGCAGGATGTTGTCGAGCAGCGACAGGTTGGGCAGCAATTGGAAACTCTGGTAGATGATGCCAACCTTCAAGCCGCGCCAGAGTGCCAGGGTGGATTCCTCCATGAGATGGACCGCATCCCCATCCACCCAGACCTCCCCGGCGCTCAGGGCATCGGTGCCGCTGATCATGTTCACCAGCGTCGTCTTGCCCGCACCGGACCTGCCTATGATGCCAATGAACTCACCAGCCCGCACCTGCAGGTCTATGCCTTTCAGGGCAGGCAGTTCACCGGCGGGCGTTTGGTAGGCTTTTCGCACCCCCTGGAGGGAGATCATCGGTTTGTCAGTGGACATGGTTGAACAGGGTGTTCCCGAATGATTTTGGCCCCCAATGCCCAATGGAGTGTGCAGGATGATCGATCAGGCGGGGCCAGGCAACCAGCAAGCGGATCCGAATACGGATGCATTGGAAAGAATTAAAAAGAGGCGGAGAGGGTGGGATTCGAACCCACGGTGACCACGAGGGCCACAACGGTTTTCGAGACCGCCCCGTTCAACCACTCCGGCACCTCTCCGAACCTGGGCCAATTATAGCAGGAACCGGCGTCCCCGCTTCAGATCTCCACGCTCTGGCCCAGTTCCGGGTACAGTACGGGCGCATCCTGGCTGTCGTTCAACCGGCCCTGCAGTGCGGCTGCCGGTGCCGCCTCGCCGTGCACCAGAAAGATCTGCTTCAGGTCACCGCGGCCCGCCCGGGCGTAATTTACCAGCATATCCTGCCCGGCATGGGAGGAAAGCCCGCCAATGGTGGCCACTTCGGCCTTGCGCCGGTAGGTTTCCCCGAAGATCCTTACCTCCGTCTCGCGGTCGGCCAGCCGGCGGCCCAGGGTGTGCGGCGCCTGCCAGGATACGATGCAGATGGTATTGCGGGGGTCTTCGATGTTATTCTTCAGGTGGTGCAGGATGCGGCCGGCCTCCGCCATGCCCGAAGCCGAGATGATCACCATCGGCTCGCGGCGCTCGTTCAGCCTCTTGGATTCTTCGACCGATCCAACATAGGTCAACTGGTCAAAAGAAAGCGCCGGGTGCCGCTCCTGTCGGATGAACTCGTTGGTTTCATCATCGAACAGTTCCGGAAACTTGCGGAAGATCCGGGTGGCGTTCACCGCCAGTGGACTGTCCACAAAGACCGGGATCCTGGGGATCTCCTGTTCCGAGATCATTTTGTTGAGAAAATAGACCAGTTCCTGGGTGCGCCCCACGGCAAAGGCGGGGATGATCACCTTGCCACCGCGTTGCACCGTTTTGCGGATCACCTCGCGGAACTCCACGTAGGCTTCATCCGGGTCATTGTGCGATTTGTCACCGTAGGTGCATTCCATCATCAGGTAGGTCGGCTTTTCAGGCAGGATTGGATCGCGCAACAGGGGCAGTTTCAGCCGGCCAATATCGCCAGAGAACCACAGGCGAAAACGGCGCCCCTTTTCTTTGACATCCAGCACCACCCCGGCGGAGCCCAGGATGTGCCCGGCATCCTCCATGCGGACGGTCACACCCGGAACCGGCTCGAACTCCTCGTCGTAAGCCAGCGGCCGCAGGAGGGGCAGTACATTGCCGGCATCCAGGGTGGTGTATAGCGGTTCAACCGGCGGCTCACCGCGCTTTGCCCGCTTTTTGTTCAGGTATTGCACGTCCATCTCCTGAACATGGGCGGAATCAAGCAGCATGATCTCTGCCAGGCTTGCCGTGGCAGACGTGGCGTAAATAGGGCCTCGGTAGCCATTCCGCACCAAGTTGGGCAGGTTCCCGGAATGATCAATGTGGGCATGCGAAAGGAGCACCGCGTCCACGGAGGTGACATCGAAGACGAAATTCCGGTTGCGCGTGATGCTCTCAGCCCGTTTTCCTTGGAAAAGTCCGCATTCCAGCAACAATCTGTGGTCGTTGACTTCCAGCAGAAATTGTGAACCGGTGACCGTTCTCGCAGCACCCAGGAAATTGATGATCATTTTCCCTCCCCCGGCCTGTTCTGTATCACCGCCAGGATCTCCCGGCCGTAATGCTCCCAGCGCCATGGCAGGTCGGTCAGCACATGCTTCAGGTCTTCCAGTGTATTTGGGTTGGATCCTGCCACGGCTTCCAGCGCATCCTTGGGCAGCACCACATCCGAGGGCACGCCCAGTTCCTGCCCTTTTTGCTTGCGCCAGCAACGCAACGCCTCCAGGCGTGTCAGTTGGGCTTCGCCTGGCCGTTCGCGGCGGCGCTGACGGATCGGTGGTGGCGAGTTTTCGCCGCTGTGGATGGCGTCCAAAAGTTCCCTGCCGATCTTCTTCGCCTGACGGCTGCTAATGCCGGGGATCGCCACGAGTTCGGCTGGTTCCTTCGGGCAGGCCTGTGCCAGGTTCACAAGGGTTTCATTTGACAGTACCTTAAAGGGGGGGATATCGCGTGCCCGGGCCTTCTTTTCCCGGTAATCACACAATGCCTGCAGAACGGCCATTTGCTGCGGGGTCAGGTCCTGCCCGCCGGCGGCCTTCCAGCATTGGTTGCCATTGTTGCAGTTCGCCGGCTTGCTGGCCTGGCACACCCGGCGAAAATCCTCCTCCGCCAGTTGCAGGAGGTGCTTGCGGACAAGTTCCCGGTGCAGCCTTTCCTGCAGCGGGATCAGGTAATGGCTGTCCAGGCGGGCATACGCCAGCCATTCCGGCGGAAGCGGGCGTTTGCCCCAGTTCACCTTCTGAAACCGTTTGTCCAGTCTTACCCCGAGGTCGCTCTCCAGGATATCCCCCAGCCCGACCTCCTGCCGGCCAAGGATGCGGCTGGCAAGCATCGTGTCGAATAGGTTCTTAAAACTAAAGCCAAAATCCCGCCGCAGGCAAATGACATCATATTCAGCGGCATGGAAGACCTTCCTGATCTTCGGGCTGGAAAAGATGGGCCCCAACGGTTCCAGGCTGCCCAGTGCCAGCGGGTCCACCAGGTAATCCTTCTCTACAGTGGAAACCTGGACCAGGCACACCTTTTCACGGTAGGCGTAAAGGCTGTTGGATTCCGTGTCGATCGCCAGGATCGCCTTTCCAGCCAGGTCATCCACCATGTTTTGCAGTTTATTCGGTGTGTCCACCCAGGCGGGTGGGGGCAGCATCTCTTCAGGCATTCAAGCCATTATAACCGCTAAAAACTGCTTGATTCGCCTTTGACGGCGCCGGAAAGGGCGGAGCTTCGTTCTCCGGGCTGCCCATGCTGATATGCAATAATGGTCTGCCGGTCCATTATTACCGGGTTGCGGATGGTTCTTTTTTCAACCCTTCACTTGTGGTATAGTAATTTAATGGGAGTGAATAATGAAAGAACTGATCCTGATAATCGAAGATGATGAAGCCATCTTAAAGGTGCTGCGCAGGGGTTTAACCTACGAGGGGTACCGGGTTGAAACCGCCCTGGACGGCGAGAAAGGCTTGAACCTGGCCCGCGACCTTCGCCCGGATCTGATCATCCTGGATTGGATGCTCCCCGGGATGGACGGCCTGGAGGTTTGCCAGCGTCTGCGGGTCGTCAACGATGTCCCCATCCTGATGCTGACGGCCAAGGACGCCCTCCAGGACCGCGTACAAGGGCTGGATTCGGGCGTTGATGATTACATGGTCAAGCCTTTCGCCCTGGACGAACTGCTGGCGCGGATACGGGCATTATTAAGGAGAACCCAGCAGGAACATCCGCCGGTCTACCAGTTTAACGACCTGACTTTGGATGTGGCCACCCGCCAGGCAAAACGAGGTGAGCGGATCATTCCCCTTACGGCCAAGGAATATGACCTACTGGAACTGTTCATGCGCCACCCGCGCCAGGTGCTCACCCGCGAACTCATTTTTGACCGGGTATGGGGATACGATTTCGGCGGCGAGAGCAACGTTCTGGATGTTTACATTCGCTACCTGAGGCAAAAACTGGAAAGCAACGGCGAACAGCGCTTTCTCCACACCTCCCGCGGTGTGGGGTATGTTCTGCGCGAAAATCCATAAATGTCCCTGCGGTTGCGCCTGACACTGCTCTACAGTGGGCTGCTCGGAGGAGTTCTGCTGATCTTCGGGGGTCTTCTGTATGGGCTGGTTTACACCCTCATGCTGGATCAGGTTGATGCCAGCCTGGCAGAATCCGCCCAGTTCATCACCGAGCGGTTAAAGGTCAACAGCGTCAATCGCTTCGACGTTCGTTCCGTCATGGGCCTGCAGTTGACCGAAAACCTCCTCTTCCAGGTCTCAGGACCCGATCGCGAATTACAAATCAGCCGGCCAGCCTGGCTGACCAAACCCCTGGATGAAACCAACCGCCTGTCAGGGATCCCGATCTATAACACAATCCAGGTGGGGACCGACCGCCTGCGGGTACTGTCTGTGCCCCTGGTAACCCAGCGCGGGATGGCCGGGCTTTTGCAGGTGGGGGTCAGTCTCAAACTGGTCGACCTTCTTCTGCGCTCCCTGGCGGTGCTCCTCGTCAGCCTGACCGTGCTGTTCATGATCATTTCGGCTGCCATGGCCTGGCTCATCACCCGGCAGACCCTTGCACCCCTGGAAACCGCCACACGCATTGCCACCGCCATCAGTAAGGTCGATGACCTGCAGCGTCGCATCCCGTTGGATGGATCGGCGGACGACGAGATCGGACAGCTCATCACCACTTTCAACCAGACCCTTGAGCGGCTGGAAAACCTGTTTTCCACTCAAAAGCGTTTCCTGGCCGATGTGAGCCACGAACTGCGCACCCCGCTCACCGTCATCAAGGGCAATGTTGGGCTGTTGAGACAGTTCGGCCAGATGGACGAGGAAACCCTGTCCGGAATCGAGACAGAGGTGGACCGCCTGAACCGGCTGGTCGGCGACCTGCTCCTCCTCGCACAGGCGGAGTCCGGAAAACTGCCATTGCTAATGGAAACAGTGGAACTGGACACCCTGCTCATGGAGGTTCACCGACAAATGAGCCTGGTGGTCGGCGAAAAACTGGACCTGCAGGTCACTGAAATTGATCAGGCACAAGTAAGGGGCGACCGCGACCGCCTGAAGCAATTATTCCTGAACATCATCAGCAACGCAGTTGATTACACACAGCCAGGCGGGAAGGTGTTGCTGGCATTGGACAGGGAAAAGGATCGGACGGTCAGGGTCACTGTAAGCGATAACGGCCCGGGGATCGCTCCGGAAGATTTGCCGCATATTTTCGAGCGTTTCTACCGGGGAGAAAAATCCCGCCGCCGCGGCGGCGGAAAGGGGTTTGGCCTCGGTTTGTCCATTGCCGAATGGATCGCCCGCGCCCATGGAGGGATGATCGAGGTCACATCCAGCCCCGGGGAAGGGACGACCTTCACCATTCGCCTCCCCCTGCTCAATGCAGAAGGCGGTTGAGCGGGCCGCAGGTTGTTTCCAGGCGACAAGCATTTTGGTTAAAGGATCTCCGAGTAGAGAATATCAAGGGGGATGTAGATCTCGTGGCTGAACACCTGCCAGCCGGTAGCCGTATCGATCAGCCGGAAGGGCACGCGCTTGTCAACCCCCGGGAGGCGCCCATGGCAGAACAGCCAGTTTGGCCGCTGGTAATCCGTTTCCGGAGCACAGGTATATTCTTTTAAGGTCTCACCAACCACTGCCCGGTATTCCCCCCGGATGGTTGCCGGCATCTGGATGGTAATTCCCATGTTCCAGTTTGGCAGCGGTACCGGGAAGAGAATTTTTGCCGCTGAAAAATCATCCATCCCATTGCCGGAGGTTGCCATGGAAATGGCAGGGGATGTGGATGTAAGTGTGGTAATGGCAGCAGGGGTGGGGATGGGTTCCGGGTTATGCCGCAGGGAATCCGGGGCGATGACTGCCGCAGAGGTCAGAACGGCCAGCCCCGCCATAACTACCCACGCCAGCAATCCGTGCCCGGATGGTTTCATTTGACCACCTTGCGCAGAGTCACCTTCACTGTCATATTCCAAAGCAGGCGCGGGTCAGGGTTTGCAATGTCCATCGTGATCTTGTACACAATGTCGCCCTGCCTGTTCTCGCCGAGCATGTTCACCTGTTTCACGGTGCCATCCAGCACGATACCCGGTATGGCTTTCACGGTCATCGTTACTGGCATGCCAGGGTGAATGCCCACCACGTCCAACTCCTTTAAATCTGATGTTTCCACCTGCCAGGCACCCAGGTCGCCAAAGATCACGCCGTCCACTGGCTGGGCAACCTGCCCAGGTTTGAATGGAATATCCACCACCGTGCCATAAAAAGGCGCCTTTAATTCCAGGTCATCCAGGGATGCCCTTGCTGCCTCAAGGGAGGCTTCGGCTTGCCATACCGCCGCTTGTCTTAATTCCAACTCCTCCGGGTCGGGTCCGTCTTTCCTGCGAGTGTAACGCCGCTCTGCATCTTCGACTCTTGATTGCTGCAGGTTAACCATGGCTTCGGCTTCGTTCTTCTGGTATTTATCCGGTCCTGTTTTGGAGTAATTAAGTGTGGCGACGGCAGTATCAAAACGGCGCTGGCAGTTGGCAAGGTTCCTCAACCCCATTGCCCGCTGGGGGTCATCTTCCGGAAGGTCGTCGAAATATGACCACAGGTCTTCGGCATCCTCCAGAGCCTGTTTGGCCAGGATGTATTCCGCCTGGGCATTGTCCTGGAAGGATTTCGAAGCCGGCCCCATCCTGTCCCGCATGTCGATGGCGTCGTCCAGCGCAATACGGGCCCGGGCAAGATCCAATTCAGCCTGCGCCGTCGCCACACCCGAGTTCTCAACAAGATCCTTTAAGGATTTTTTTGCCGAGGTCAATTGAAGATCAGCAGATGCAATGGCCGCCCTGGCCTGCTCCACGCCGCTCAGACGGGCGATGACACCCCCTTTGGCGATTTGTTCCCCTTCACGGGCCAGAACCTCCTCCACGATCCCGCTGCGGGGGAAGCCAAGCACGGCAAAGTGTGCCGGGACAATTTTTCCCTCCACAAGGACGATGTTCGGATCGGGGCTGGGTGTAACCGTCTGGGTGGGTGTGGCGAAAGGTTGCCCGCTGCAGGCGGAGACGCCGGTAAGAGCCAGGAGGAGGACAGAGGCCAGGATGAAGGGAGTCCTTGAGCAGAATGCCTGGAGCGGGTTGGCGGTTTTCATCCTGTTCCTATTCCTCCGGGAGGAAGGTGACAAAAGCAGTCATATTCCACAAGAGCCTGGGGTCACTCTTATCCAACAGGATGACCGCCTTGTAGGTTATATCGCCCTGGCGTTCAATTCCAAATGCCTGAATCCTTTCAACCTTTCCGGTCATGGAAAGGCCCGGGATGGCGTCAAAGGTCACCTCGGCTGCATCCCCGATGCTGATACCCGTCACATCCAGTTCGGTCAGGTCAATCGTTTCCACCTTCCAGGAGGAGAAATTGGCCATGGAAACGGTTGCAGCAGGATATGCCCACTGTCCCACCTCCAAGTCATTGGCGATGACCTGGCCATCAAACGGGGCTTTGATCTGAAGGTCGTCCAGATGAGCGCGCGCGGCCTCCAACTGGGCCTCCGCATTTGCCACGGCCGCCTCAGCCAGGGCCAGTTCGTCGGGGTTGGGGCCCTGCAGGAGGGCCTCGTGATCCGTCTCCGCCCTGGCAAGGCTGGCCGCTGCCAGCGAAACCCGGGCGTCGGCTTCGGCCACCTCTTGTGGGTCCGGTTTGGCCAGGGCATCGTTGAGCACCCAAAGTGTGCGGTCCCGTTCCAGCTGGGCTGCCGAAAGCCTGCTGAGCACGTGGGCCTTGTCCAGGTCGTTGTCCGGCCGGTCCTTGAAAAGATCATACTCCTCGCTGGCTTTCCGCAGGGCGTCCTCAGCCAGCAGGTAATTGGCACGCATCCAATCGAGGGTGGCATTCGAGGCCTGCTGGTAATCCTTGCTGGCACGGTTCTCCTGGGCGTCCTTAAGGGCAGTCTCAGCCTTGGCCAGGGTCACTTCGGCATACGCCAGTGCCTGCTGATGCTTTTCCTTCAGGTCTTTCAGGTCCTTTTTGGACTGCAGGACCTGCACATCAGCCTCGGCAATGGCTGCCTCCACCTGGCTTGTCCCCTGCAACCGGGCGATCACTTCTCCCTTTTTCACCCCTTCACCTTCCTTAACCAGCACTTCAGCCACCACCCCCGAAACCGGGAAGGTTAACTGGACATTTTCGCCAGGAACGAGCCGACCTTCAGCCAGGATAATCCTGGAGGAGGACAGGATGGCAGGGGTTTCCTGCAATGGCAGGGCCGTTGGCACGGGAGATGGTGTTTTACCGGTACAACCACCAGCCAGACCCAGGGCCAGCACCAAGGCAAGCCACTGTAGGAACACCTGCTTTCGATTCTGGTGAGCCACATGGATGGATTGCATAGGATTCTTCCATATGCCAGGACTGTTCAGGCAATCCGCCGTCCGGCATATCGCTTGAAAGCGCATTGGAAATGCCCATTATGATCAGCCCGGGTATTATACCCTCGTTCAAACGGATGTAGTTCGACCAGCATCCTTAAGAGGATCAACCATGGCTGCAGCGGTGGCGAATCGATGAAATCCGCAAAGTGATACAATGAACGCCTGGAATATCATGATAAATGGTTCTGTTTGGGCAAATTCGGGGCGCATGGAATGGTTCCTTTCCTGAAACTGGCGTGGCGGAACGTTTGGCGAAATTGGCGCCGAAGCCTCAATGCTTCAGCGGCCATTGCCTTGGGAATGACCATGCTCCTGTTCATGGATGGTCTTATCCATGGTTCCAACCAGGCCATGTACGGAAATGCCGTCCGGTTGTACGGGGGGAACATCATGATCCATGCTCCCGGGTATCGGGAGAAAGCTAGCCAGTCTCCGCTTCTACCCCTAGCCGATCCTGGCAGGGTAATGGAAACCGTCAAGAGGCAGGATCATGTCCTTGCTGTTTCAAAGAGGATCAACACATTCGGGCTGGTCAGCAGCGGCGGGGTGAATTACCCGATCGCCATCACCGCCATTGAGCCGGAGGCTGAACGTTCCACCAGCATCATTGCCGAATACACCAGGGAAGGCCGCTTCCTGCAGGGGACAGACCAGGAAGGCATCCTCATCGGCAGGGGCCTGGCCGAACTGTTGAATGTGGGCGTGGGAAACCGTCTCAATATTCTGGGGCGCCGCCAGGGTGAGACCATGCGCCAGCATGCGATGACCGTTGTCGGTATCTATGATATGAATCTTCAGGAGGCAGAAAGAAGAACCATATACATGAATCTGCCCATGGCGCAGACGCTGTACAACCTGCGCAACCAGGTGACCGAAGTGACGGTGAACCTGGATAACGTGAACAACGAGGATCATGTTTTAAAATCCCTGCGTGCCGCCCTCCCGGAAGATGAGGTGGATACCTGGGTTACCATCAAACCGGAGATCCAACAGGTGATGAATATCAAGTCAGCCTTCACCTCCATCTTCGGACTGGTCGTCCTCCTCATAGCCTGCATTGGCGTCCTGAACCTGATGCTGATGGCGGCCTTTGAAAGGACGCGCGAGATGGGTGTTCTGTCTGCCCTTGGAATGAAAAGAGGCCAGGTCATGCTCTTGTACCTGCTGGAAGGCACGATCATCGGAACCCTGGGAGCCCTGGGAGGCTGCCTCCTAGGGGTCGTTCTTGTCGCCCTGACTGCCATCCAAGGGATCGATATCTCCTACGCATCCGGGGTGGGTGAGATGACGGCCCTGCTGGGTGCGAAAATAGTCCCGGTGATCACCACCGCCAACATCATTTCCAGGGGGATCTCGGTCGCCTTCATTGCCGCGCTCTCTTCATTCCTCCCTGCCTGGCAGGCGTCCAAGAAGGAACCGGTGGAATCGCTGCATTTCGTTTGACCGGACGCGTATGAAAGTAAGATGTTGATCGGCAAACTCTTCCAGATCGCCTTTCGAGACCTGAAACGAAACCGCAGGCGTTCCATCCTTTCCATTGTCTCCATAGCCCTGGGCCTTGCAGTTCTCATGATGTTGAACGGGTACATTGCCGGCACCCTGGAGGGTGGGATCCGGAACGGTGTCCTGCTCCGAACCGGCCACATCCAGTTGCGGAAAGAGGGCTATGTGGAGGAGAAACGCAGCCTTCTGTGGAAGGACCTGCTCGACAAAGCCGGCGAACGGGCTGCGACGGCAGGTGCGGCCAAGGGGGTAAAAACGGCAACACCCGTGATATGGGCCACCGGCATCGTCAACACCCGGCAGGACACGTACAGCGTACAGGCCGTCGGCATCGATCCCGAGTCGGAGTATTATGACACCATCCGAAAGGGCATGGTGGGTGGCGAGTTTCTGGCTGCTGATTCCAAGGGCGAAGTGATCATCGGCAGGCGTTTTTCAGAGAAGCTCGGGGTTGGAGTTGGTGGAAAGATCAATTTGACCATCGGCAGCGGAAGTGACCACCCGCGGGAGGGGGTCTTCACAGTCAAAGGCTTGTTTGACAGCGGAGTGCCGGCTTTTGATGAGACCACTGTTTACCTGACACTGTGGCAGGCCCAGGACATCACAGACACCCGGGGATATGCCAGCGCCATCATCGTCAT
This sequence comes from uncultured Anaerolineaceae bacterium, assembly GCA_964420835.1. GTDB lineage: Bacteria > Chloroflexota > Anaerolineae > Anaerolineales > Anaerolineaceae > CAYQUO01. The sequence continues at coordinate 77,288 of CAYQUO010000002.1, read as the reverse complement.
GCTAAACAGGCAGGAGGATGCCTCAACGGTCGCCAAAGCTCTTCGATCAGATGGGGTTCAAGTTCTAACCTGGGAGGAAATGAACTCTCTCATCATCTCGGCCTTTAAAGCCGGTATGGGCTTTTACTACATATTTGACGGCATTGTCATGGTGGTTGTTGCCATCGTCATTACCAATACCATGCTCATGGTCGTGTTCGAGCGGATTCGGGAGATTGGCATCCTCGCCGCCCTTGGGCTTCGAAAAAGCCAGATCCGGCTCCTGTACATGCTGGAGGCCTGCATCCTGGCGCTGATGGGAATACTGGCAGGCCTGGTTCTAGGATCCCTAGCTGTCGGTTACCTGGTCGTGTTTGGGATCGACATCGGGGACGCAGCAACATCCGTCTCGAATATGCCAGTGCTGGGTGCCGTGATGTACGGCCGCTTCGAACCAGGTACATTCGCCCTGCTCTCAGTAGCCACCTTCCTGGTTGTATTACTGGGTTCGCTTTACCCGGCATCATTCGCAGCCCGCATGGAGCCGGTGGCTGCACTGCATGCTCAATGATTATAGCGGGCGAGAAGAAAATAGGACTGCGGATTGGCTGGATGGAGAATAAACATGGTTGCAATAGAACTTGAGAACGTCAGCAAGACCTACAAGATCGGCGAACTGGAAACAAAGGCGCTTGACCAGGTATCCCTTTGCATCCAGGAAGGGGAATTCACCGCCCTTGTCGGCCCCTCGGGTTCCGGAAAGACGACCATGCTGCAGTTGATGGGATGCCTGGACCTCCCCGACAGCGGAAATATCCACATCAAGGGACAGGATGTCACACGCTTAAGCTCTGATCAGCGTGCCGACCTCCGCAGGGAGATGATCGGTTTCATCTTCCAGTTCTTTGCCCTCGTGCCCGTGTTAACCGCTTACGAAAACGTGGAACTCCCCCTGTTGTTGAACGGTGTTGGCACAACAGAACGCCGTCAGCGAACCATGAATTTGTTGGAGGCCGTCGGTCTGGCCAACCGGATGCAACATAAGCCGGACCAGCTCAGCGGAGGCGAGCAGCAGCGGGTGGCCATCGCCCGCGCCCTGGTGACCAAACCGTTGATTGTCCTGGCAGATGAACCAACAGCCAACCTGGATACGGCCAACGGAGCCCAAGCCATGGAGATCATGCGCGACCTGAACAAATCGCTGGGAACAGCCTTTCTTTTTGCCACGCACGACCAGCGGGTTGTTGCCTTCGCCCGGAGGCAGGTGAAAATGGAGGATGGCAGAATCATCTCCGATTAATTACGACGACGACTGAAAAACAACCCATTGGTATAACGGAAATCAAAAAAATGAGAGAGGATGAGCCTTCATGCTCATCCTCTCCTGCCTGGGGGGAGGGGGGAATGGAAAATGGGTTACAGGACCTGTTGACTGCGATTATCTCTTCCTTGCATGGGAGAGCCGGTCCTGCTGAAGCCATGGTAGGTCGGTTCCGGGCGAATGGGGGTCAACCCAACGGGGCTGGCTGGCCGCTTCATCGGGCGGGCGGCCATGGGCTGCTTCACCACACCAAGCGGGCGTGCGCCCATTGGCGAGGGGGCGCCACCCGGACTGAGCGGAGAGGCGGGATTGCGCATCCCTGCGGGCTGGCGACCCCTGTGCCAGATCAGCCGGTCACCGGTCATGGAAAGCGATCCGATGATCAGGATACGGATGATCCAGACCAGCACCGCCACGAACGCAGGGATAATCCCCGTGACCGTGCTGGCGGAGAGAACACTGGTGCTCGTTATGACGTGATTGGAGATGGCCAGTGAAATGCCCCACCAGGTCAAAAAGGCATTCATGGTGGCAGCCAGCAGCCAAGCGCCGAACAGGTACCATACTTCCCTTGGCTCCTCAGTCAACTGCGCCGGAGTGAATATCCGGGCGATTCCGGCGAAGTCGATGGCACAAAAGGCGATAGTCAACATGGTCGCCCAGCGAAAACCGGCAAAGGTCAAATCGCCGAGCAGGTCATGCAGGGCATGTTCAGTGGTGCCGTAGTTGAACATCTCAAACGCAGCCATGGCAGACAGGATAATGGCCAGCACAACGGCTCCTTGTGAAGGTTTTAGTTGGGCCAGCTTCTGAAAAGGGTCCTTTCGGCTATGGGTCAGGTTCATTTCGTCCTCCTTACACTATAGAACATAATATCTATTTTTGAACAATTATAGAACAATATTTCTATTTTGTCAATAGGCAATTCTTGCAAATTTCCATGTTTGGTTCCCTGGTGATCTGTATACCAGGAAGTCGGTAGAGCTTATCCATTGATGGGTTGCATCGCCCTCCGGTTGAGGTTGCCTGTTAGGGTTTGGGTTGTTCGCCTTTTCCCCCAAAAGTACTGCTGGATGCCAACAGCAGCCCACCACAAAAGAGTGGTTGGGTTATAAATTCTCCTGTCCCACGCCATCCATAACGCATCGGACTGGATCCATGAAGTATGGTATCATGAACGCCGCTGGCAGGCTTTAAACGAATAGGATTTTTAGATGAATGTCTCTAAACCGGAAACGAACAATCTCGGCGAGGAGCTGGCCGTATTGTTGGCCCTTGCCCGCCGAATGGCTGCCTCCAGTGGTGCCTCCGAGGTAACCCCGGAGCATGCGCTGCTGGCCATGCTGCTAATGCCCGAACTGAGGGCGATGCAAATCCTGCGCATGCTGCCTGTCTCATTGGAAAAGATCAGAGCTGCAACAGAAGACAGCCTGCGCCATGTCAATCCAGGCAGCACGGCAGTGGCAGCAGGGGAACACCCGGCTGATCTTCCCTTTTCCCCTGATCTCGAGGATCTGCTGGCGGATGCCTGGGAGGAAACGGTCAAATATGGCCTCTCAAAGATGGATTCGACCCATCTTTTCTACTCAATGCTGATCAATCCACTCCTCCCGGTGAGCGGAATCCTCCGTGCCAATGGCGTCAGGCTGGCGGATTTCCAGGGCCGGGCCCGCGCCGTCTGGCGTTCCGGCAGTTTGCCGGCTGTTATCCGTCCAACCATGCGGCGCAGCCAGCCGAAAACCCCCGTTAACCCTCTGACAGGCGCCGGAAAAACCGCCAGCCTTCCAGTAGAAATCAGCCCGGTTTTTCTGATCATCCTGGCAGCAGCCCTGGCGGGTGCCATCCTGACCTATTTTAAGGTTGGCCCGGCCGGGTTTGGTGTTTTCATTTTTGTCACCGGCGGGTGGGTTGTTTCGTTGTGCCTGCACGAATTCGCCCATGCATCCACGGCATACCTTGGTGGCGACGAATCGGTCGTCTACCAGGGCTACCTCACCCTAAACCCGCTGCGATACACACGGCTGTTCTTCAGCATCATATTGCCCCTTGTCATCCTGATGAGCGGCGGCATCGGTCTTCCGGGCGGTGCGGTGTATATTAACATGGGTGCCATCCGCTCACCGCGAATGCGGAGCCTCGTTTCCGCCGCCGGGCCACTCACCAACCTGGCGATTGCAGTTCTGCTCTCCGTCCCCTTTCTGCTGACATCAAACCAATCCGTGATCAGACTGCACAGCGAATTCTACGCCGGTCTGGCTTTACTCATCTTCCTGCAGATCACCGCCCTCCTGCTAAATCTTCTGCCATTGCCCGGTCTCGACGGATTTGGAATTCTTGCCCCCTGGCTCCCCTTATCGGCTCTTCGCGTCGCTGCCGTCTTCGGCCAGTTTTCTTTCTTTATCCTGCTTTTCCTGTTCTTCTACGACAACCCGGTCCGAACCGCCTTCTGGAACCTGGTTTCCCTGCTCATGCAGGTTGTGCGGCTGGACCCCTCACTGGTGAACCTTGGGTTTCAATTGTATCGCTTCTGGGGAATGGCGAGATGATTACTCACCCCCGGTGATCCACCCTGAATTGCTGGAACCCGGGCTCATTTTACCAGCCGACGGCTCAGCAAACCGCGTCCAGGTGCGAGGAAAAACGCCAGGAGGAACAAGGCGGTTGCCACCAGGACAATAGCTGCTCCCGAGGCAATGTTGGCATAATAACTAAGGTATAAACCGGCAAGACTGGAGAAGGCACCACAGGCGGCTGCCAGCAGCATCATTGCCGGCAGGCGGCGTGTTAGAAGATAGGCAGTGGCTCCGGGTGTTACGAGCATGGCCACCGATAGGCTCACCCCCACCGTCTGGATGGAAACCACGATCGCCAGCCCAAGCAATACCAGCATCAGATAACGCAGCATGGTGCCGGGCAGGCGCAGGGTGGCAGCCAATACGGGGTCAAAAGAGATAACCAGGAATTGCTTGTAGCACAACCCCACCACGACCAGGATGACCGCCCCGGTGATGCCCGTAAGCCAGAGGTCGGATGGACTGACGCCCAGAACATTGCCGAACAGGATATGGCTCAGGTCCACCGCGTACGTGCGGATGCTGCTGATCAGGGCCACACCCATTGCCAGGGCAGCCGCAAACAAAATTCCAATGGCGGTATCCTCCCGGATGGTTCCCTTGCCGGAAACATAACCGATGCCCGCAGCCACGAGCACGGCAGCCACCAGCGCGCCCACCGTCAGATTAATCCCAGCCAGGTAGGCAACCGCCACCCCCGGCAATATGGCATGAGCCAGCGCATCGCCCAGGAAGGCCATAGAGCGCAGTACCACGTAGCAACCGACAACCGAGCATAAAATGCCAACCAGCAGGGCTGCCAGCAACCCACGCTGCATAAATCCATATACAAGGGGACTAGCCAGCCAGGAGATCATGAGTGCAATCCCTCGTTGTTGGGTGGGCAGCATTGGTCCACAACAATCATATCCTGCAACGTCAACAATTGGCCACTAAAAACCTGGCGCAAATTCTCCGTCCTGAATACCTCCATCGGCGTCCCATAAGCCACCAGGCGGCGGTTTAACAGCAACACCTCTTCGAACTGGCTGGAGGCCATGTTCAGGTCATGGGTGGAAACGAGGGTTGTCACCCCCTCCTGATGCAGGGCTTCAAGCAGGTCTAGGGTGGCTTCCTGGGTGGCGGCATCCACGCCGGTAAAAGGCTCATCCAGCAAAAGGATGTGAGGCTCCTGGGCCAGGGCACGGGCCAGGAATACCCGCTGCTGCTGGCCGCCGGAAAGATCACCAATGGATGTTCCTCGTAAGCGGAAAATGCCCATCGATTCCAGGCTGCGATGAACGACCTCCACGTCCCGACGGGAAGGCCTGCCCAGCCAGGACATTTTCCCATAACGTCCCATCAATACCACATCCTCCACGGTAACAGGGAAGCGCCAGTCCACCTCACTTCGCTGGGGAACGTAAGCGACGCAGTCCTGGTGATAACCCAGCGGATGACCATGAATGAAGATTGCCCCAGCCTTGAGGGGCAGCAACCCCACCAGCGCCTTGAAAAGGGTCGATTTCCCTGCCCCATTCGGGCCCACCACAGCCACCTTGGCCCCGCAGGGGATCTCGGCACTGACCTCACTCAAGACCAGGGTTCCATTGTAACCGGCAGAAATATGGTTCAACTTCAGGTGGGCCGATTCATCACAGGCCAACAAGGGGGAACGGGAACTCCTTTTCATAAACTTCATCGTAAACCTTCCTTGATCAGCCGGGTGTTCTCTTTCATCATCTCAAAATATGTCGGGGCGGGGCCCTTTGGGCTGCTGGTGGAATGAGTATAAAGTCCGCTGACGACGCGTATGCCGGTCTCGCGGGAAACCTGTTCAGCAAGGGTGGGGTTGGCTCCGGTTTCCAGGAAAATGGCGCGCACTCCTCTGGAATGGATGACATCGACCAGGGCGGCGGTCTCTTTTGCGGAAGGTGATGCATTGGTGCTAAAGGATGGAATGATCGTACCCACGACTTTGAACCCATATCGGTCGGCAAAGTATCCCAGGCTTTCATGATTGGTCACCAACAGGCGCTGCTCCGCAGGAATGACATCAAGTTCTTTGCGAATCCAGGCGTCCAGTTCCAACAGTTTGTCGATTGTGTTGCTGGTGTTGGCATCGTAAATGGTTTTCCCTTCAGGGTCGACCCGGATCAAGCCATCCCGGATGTTCTCGACATAGCGGATCGCCAGGACCGGATCCAGCCAGAAATGCGGGTCACCATCTTCATGGAGGTGACGGTTTCCCGCTTCTGTTGTTTGCTTTTCGCCGGTATTTACCCGCCTGCTTTCCAAACCGCTTGATGCGTTAATCACCAGACGTACACCTCCGGCGTTTGCCAGGGTCTCGTCCAGCCATTCCTCCAGGCCGGCGCCGTTCACGACCAGAATATCGCATTCCGCGATCCTGGCCACATCCCTCGGGGTCGGCTCAAAGGAGTGCGGGTCCAGCCCGGCGGATATCAACGTGTCCACTTGCAGACGGTCGCCGGTCACCCCCAGGGCAAGGTCTCCCAGCCAGGTTTCGACCGCCAGTACGCTTGGCGGTCCTGCGGGCTTTTCTTCGCCAGGCAGCGGGGCTGAGGAGCAGCCAATGAGAAGCAATGGCAGGACGACCTTGGCAGCCCCGAGGTATTTGACTAACAGTTTAATAACGTTCATTCAAGCCTCTCGTGGCCAGTCATTGTTTGCGGCAATCACTGCACAGGCCGAACAATTGAAGCCAGTGGTCGTCCACCCGATAGCCGCTTTCATATTCCACCAGCCTGAACAGCCCGCTCAGATCATCACCCTCAAATGATGCCACCGCACCACATTTTTTACAGACGATCAGATGGCGATGACCTTCAAGAGAGGGAAGCACCATGTGACAGCCGTCCGGGTGGTGCATCTTTTGCAGCAGCCCAAGATCCTCCAGTTTTTGGATCGTTCTGTAGACTGTCATCAAACCGAGTTTGGGAAATTCCTGCCGGACAATATCAAATATTGCCAACGGGTCGAGCGCCCGGTTGCTTCTGGTAATGGCTCTTATGATTGCCTGGCACCTTTCAGTCACCCGGTAACCAGAATGGGCCAGCCGTTCTTCCCAGGTACTCTCAAGTTCTTCCCGATATTGGGACATTGATCTATCCGTATCCAGTTATTGTGATAATGATTATCACTACCATTATATACTTGTTCAAGTTCTCCTGCAAGGTTTCCCGAAACACACACATGTTGTGCACAGGAATTTGGAAAACCGCGAAGGCTTAATCTCACCATTGCTCGCCATCTCCCGGAAGAACATTAACAGGCTGCTGCCAACCGAAAAGAACAGCCTGCAACCAGGATGGTATTGGTTTTTACGGGATGATTATTGGTATCTTTTCCCCCAGCCTTCCATGAAATCCTTGTGTTATGTGGTGAATTCCTTGCCGAGAATGAAATTTTCCAGGCTGATGATCGTGGAATTTTTTTGTTTGATCACGTGTTTAACAACATCGCCAAGTGCTATCAACCCCACCAGTTTGCCATCTTTAACCACCGGAAGATGCCTGAAATGCTTCATCGTCATCAACTGCATGCATTCATCCACCGTGGCTTCCGGCTTCACAACATATACCTCGGTTATCATGATGTCTTTCACCGGCATGTCCGGCTCACATCTCATTCCATGCTTGGCCAGTTTCCGCACCATATCACGTTCGGAAATGATGCCCACCAGTTTGTCACCATCAAGGACGGTCAGGGCGCCGATGTTCTTTTCAGCCATAATCTTCAACGCATCCAGCAAAGCCGTCTGAGGTGTCACTGACCAGACCAAATTCCCTTTGAAATCCAGCAGGTCTTTAACCAGGTTTGCCATTCCGTGCCTCCTTTTACCGGATCATCTGACCGGTTTTAATTGACCGACATCCACCCAGTTAATTATAGGAAACAAATGCCAAAGCGTAAAGGCTGCTCCAAGCCCATTTCATGGCATGCCGGCTTCTGCTTTATAAATACGGCATATCTCTTAACCAAGGCTGTTGCCCACCCGGATTTCAATCCAACCGGAAAGGCTTGTCGCTGCAAGGGATACTCCCGATGATCTGGGCCATCTCCTCCAATGTGTTCAACCGTTAAGCGGCCAGAACAAACCTCTTCACCAGATTGCCAAACACCTCAATCGGCCCCTGCTGGATACCTGATTAGATTGCGCTGCAGGAATTGAGTGTGGTTATCTTCACCCTCGGCTGATTAACGATTACTTGTCCTACGTTCCGTATCCACGGCCAAGAATGTAATTTTCCAGGCTGATGATTGTGGATTTCTGCTCTTCAATCACTCGTTTGACGACGTCGCCGATGGAGATTAACCCCACCAGTTTTCCCTCCTCCATCACAGGGAGGTGACGGAAATGCTTCAATGTCATCAACTGCATGCAATCATTAATGGTGTCCTGGGGTTTTACTCCATACACTTCCGCGGTCATAAATTCCTTCACCAGCATGGTTGGTTTGCAGCCCATCTCGTATAATGCCATCTTGCGTGCGAGGTCTCTTTCAGAGATGATGCCCACCACCTTGTCGCCTTCCAGGACGACCAACGCACCCACATTCTTTTCAGCCATCATCTTCAGGGCTTCCAGCAGGGTCGTCTCGGGAGAGACTGACCAAACGTTTTCCCCCTTGTAATGCAACAAGTCTTTCACCAAGTTTGCCATCGTCATCCTCCTAACGGAAAAACGTTTGGGATGGATTACCACGGTAATCACACGGTATTTCTATTATAGGGAACATATGCCAATGCGTAAAGGTTATTCCAAGGCAATTTCACCGCATACCGGATGCGTTTTGATAATTACAAGCTGATTGTTTTTCTCGCTGTTTTTACCCGCCGATGATGCAATCAACAAGGAAAGGTTCTCCGCTGTCAAGTGCGTCTTTGATCGCCAAAGCCACCTCCTCCAGTCGCTCCACCCTTTGGGCGGCAACTCCAAACCCTTTCGCCAGACTGACAAAGTCCAACAACGGCTCCTCCAGGTTCATGAACCGCATATCAAGGCTGCCTGGCGAGTCAAAGAATTTGCGGTGTCGAGAAAGGTTGATCTTCAGTACGCGGTAACTTTGATTATTAAGAATGATAAAGATGACCGGGATGTTGTGGCGGGCCGCCGACCAAAGCGACTGTATGCTGTACATGGATGAGCCGTCGCCTGAGATGACGGCCACAGGCCGCTCCGGGTTGGCCAGTTTCACCCCCGGGCCCCCAGCCAATCCCTGCCCAATACCACCGCCGCGGGAGCCGATAAAATCACCGTGGTTCTTGAACCGAAAAGTGCGGAACAACTCATCGGAGGCGCTTATTGCCTCCCCCACGATGACGGTGTTTTCCGGAAGCGAGCGTTGGATTTCTTCCAGCAGGCAGGCTGCAACCATTGGATGTTGTGAGCGCAATCCGGCATGGGTTTCTCTTCGTTTCTGTTCAGACTCGGCAAAACGGCCATTCAACCCGGCCAGCCGTTCTGATGCAGTACGTCGGTATTCTTTTCCTGCAGCCGAATCCAATTCCACCATCAATTCCTCCAGGGTTGCCCGAAGCGAGGCGGCGATACCCACATCAGGTGAAAAATTCCTCCCCAATGAGCCGGGGTCCGTCTCCAGGTGAACAACATGGGCTCCTTTATCAAATGGTGTATCCGCCCGCATGAACACCTCGCGGAAAAATTCCCCTCCCACCAGCAGAAGAGTATCATGCCCCTGCAGAACTTTGTGGATGGAGGCGTAGTTATCGCTCAATTCACCTTGAAAAAGGGGGCTGTCCATTGGGAAGCCGACGTTGATCTGAAGCAGGGTAGCCCAGACCGGCGCAGCCAGGAATTCAGCCAGTTTGGACAACTCGCGGCCAATTCCCTGACGTGCCGCTTCGTCTCCGTAAATAATGACCGGAGATCGAGCCAAAAGCAGGATTTCCACCGCCTGCCGGATGGCTGCCGGGTCAGGTCTGCCAGCCTTGGCCAGGCTGGGAAGAGCCATGGGGATCTCTTCGCTTTCCTGTTCCAGCACATCCACTGGAAGGGAAAGAAATACCGGTCCGCAGGGCGGATCGAAGGCGGTTTTCACCGCACGGTGAACGATCAATGGCAGGTCATCGGCCCGTTGAGCCTGAACGCTCCATTTGACCAGTGGGGCGGCCATCTGCACCAGGTCCTGGGTCAGCAGAGGATCCCGCAGTAAAATGCGGCTGTCGATCTGCCCGGCAGTGACCAGCAGGGGTGTTCGGCCAGCCCAGGCATTGTAGAGCATCCCTAGGCTATTACCCAGGCCCGGGGCAACATGCACGTTGGCCACGCCCAGCTGTCCGCTGGCTTGAGCATAAGCGTCCGCCATCCCCACCGCCACTCCCTCATGCAGGGCTGTGATGTACTGCAGTGGAGGATGCCCGGCAATTCGGTCGATCAGCGGCGCCTCGGTCGTTCCAGGGTTGCCAAAGATGTATCGGACACCCGCCTGTTGCAGGCAATTCAGGAAAAGATCCGATCCTTTCATCATCATCCTCAAGGTGGTTATACGGTACAGCCGGGACTTGAATACAAGGTGCCATGGCCCCGTTACGTCCAATTATACCGGACTGAACGGGGCAGAATGTATTTGGGCCGTATCTGTGCGCCCCAGAAGCCCACAATCCAAGGATACCTATGCCGTCCTTAGTGCGGTTTCATCCGGGGCGCTTCTTCCTTCTGGTAGAATAGGGCGGCAGGTCCAACCCACGGCCAGCTTTATGAACCTTTAGGAATTGGTAGGAATTATGACGAAAAACAAACGCCCGCAGATCCTGCTGACCAATGATGACGGCATCCGCTCCCCCGGCTTGTGGGCGGCTGCCGAAGCCCTTTCGTCCCTCGGTTTTGTCAGTGTGGCAGCCCCCCGGGACCAGTCCTCAGGTGCCGGGCGCAGCCTGCCCATCACCTCGGATGGCACCATTATTCCGACACCGCTCACGGTCAAAGGACAGGAATGGACTGTCTACGCGGTTGGCGGCACCCCCGCCCAGTCGGTTCAACATGCCATCCTTGAGATCATGACCGAGAAGCCCGACCTGGTCGTCTCGGGAATAAATTATGGGGAAAACCTCGGCACCAGTATTGGCATCTCGGGCACCGTCGGGGCGGCGATGGAGGCCGCCGAACTTTCGGTTCCGGCGCTGGCTGTTTCGCTGGAATTGCTAAACAAGGATTATTACGGCTATTCCACCGAAGTGGATTTCTCCACTGCTGCTTATTTCACCCAACTTTTTTCGAAATACCTGCTGAGCCATCCACTCCCTGCGGGGGTTGACCTGCTCAAACTGGATGTGCCGGAAGGAGCCTCTCCGCAAACCCCATGGCGGATCACCCGCCTCGGACATCACCCTTACTATGTGGCCTATGTGGATGGTGAACGGGACTGGACAAAAAGGTTCCTGATCCCGACCAGGATCGATGTGCAACCCGAACAGGTCCAGCCGGATTCGGATATACACGTGCTGCATTTTGACCGCCAGGTCTCGGTTACCCCTTTAACCCTGGACATGACCGCCCAAATCAGGTTAACGGATTACGAGGAAGACCTGCGCAGCAAACTAAACAGTTGATCCGTACATGTCTCAACAGCGAACACTGCCGGGACCATTCGTTCCGGCAGTCTTCCAATTCCATATTATTTACCCTTGAAATACCGGTTTCAGCGATGGGAGTTGTGCTTATCCTTCCGGGTTCCCGTCCCAAGGGTATGCTGAGACCTCCTCTGCTTCCTTCACAAGCGCCGGGTCATCCGAGTAAATCCCCCGTTTCCTGGGAGGCAGCAACCTCGCCACCCGTCGCATCATCTCGTGGCCGATGGCTTCCAGTTTACTGCGATCGCTTTCACCGCGGTCCGACACATACAGCGGGCCAAAGGGTTCACCGAAGTGTATGGTGCTCCTGCTGCGTTCTCCACGGCGGAATTTTTTAAAGACATCCGTCAGGCCATCCAGGCCCACCGGGATGATCGGCGCCTTGCAGGCGCTGGCCACAAAGGCTGCACCCGGCCGGGGTGGACGCAGAACATCCGCCCAATTCCCCCCTTCAGGAAAGATGACCATCACCCCTCCCTGGTCCAGCACCTGGCGGGATGCCAATAGTGTGCCCCGGGCTACCGAGCCGCGGTAGGCCGGCAGAATGCCCCACCAATCCGGGAAGAAGTTTACGGTCCAGGGTGCATTGGGCCGTTTCACGCCGCCAATGAACTCGAACGGCCATGGGGTGGTCTTGATCAGGGCCACGGCGTCGAGGAAGCTGAAGTGGTTGCCTACCAGCAGCAGAGGGCCATTTTTTGGCAGATTTTCCCTGCCGATGACCTTCAACTCAGTGAAGATCGGCATGGCAAGGCGAATACCCAGCCTGAGAAGGCCGCGTATTAAACGTCGGCGCGGGTAGTTCAGGAGAAGTTTTTCCTCTTCCAAGGCGCTACTCTTCCGCCTGAATGATGGACATGTGCTTTTTATGGCGCACGCTGAGGAGGATAATCAGCCCGGCAACCAGGAAGGCGATGATGGACAGAACGGCCACCCGCAACCCGAGTTCCTCCGCCATCAGCGGTTCAATGCCGCGTTTGGCGTATATGCCGGCTGCACCAGCTGCGATCAGCCCATACAGGGTCGGTCCAATGAACGAGGAGGTTCGTCCGGCGACCGAGAAGAATCCATAAAATTCTGTCACCTTGTCCTTGGGGGCCATCTGCGAGACCATGGTCCGGCTGACGGACTGAACGCCGGTGAGTGCGAAACCAGCCAATGCGCCCAGGACATTAAAGAAGGCCAGCGAATCAACGATCAACAACATTGTTACCGTCCCCGCCATCATTACGATCGAGATCACCAGAGAGGTCTTGCTGCCCCAATAATGGGCAGCATATCCAAAGGCGAATGCACCGGCAATACTGGTCAGTTGTACCAGGATCATAAAGATGATCAATTGTTGTTGATTCATCCCGAAAAGCACCGCTCCAATGATGGCAGCAAAGTCCATCACCATCATGATCCCATCGTTGTAGACCAGGAAGGCGATCATGAACTTGATGTATTCCTTGTAATTTCGAGCGGTTTTAAAGGTCTCAGCAATTCGGCGGAAGGGCAGGCTGAGCATGGTTTCTCCTTCTGGCAGCTTCTGCGGCTCAGAAAGTTCGCGGATCTTCACAAAGGCGGGGATGGCTGAGGCCATAAAAAATGCCGCCGTGATCAGGAAACCCAACCGGACAACGAAATCACCCTTGATGGACATGATCAGTGCCAGCACGATCAACAGGCAAATCACACCGCCAAACGAGCCGATGGCCCAGCCGTTTCCGGACACCTTGGGCATTTCCTCCTCGGTCGCAACATCCGGCAGAAGCGCATCGTAGAACACCTGTGCCCCCCGGTAGCCAATCTCAGCCAGGATAAAGAAGGTCATTCCCATGACCACATCGCCCTTCTGGACAAAGAAAAGCAACGCGGTAAATAGTACGGACAACAAAGTAAAGGCGAAGAGGAAGCGTTTCTTGGAAGCCGTGTGATCTGCCAGAGCACCCAGGATCGGCGAGAGGATCGCCACTACCAGCATGGCGATGCCGACCGAGATCCCCCACAGGCGGGTTCCTTCCGCGCCACCAACGACCGTGCCCTTGAAATAAGCCGAATAGATCGCCAGGGTGACAACCGCGGCATAGGCTGAATTGCCAAAGTCATACATGTACCACGACCAGCGCTCGCCGCGGGTGACAAGATGTTTAACCAGTGGTTTTGCTTGTTCAGCTGATACTGTCATTTTATTCCATCCTTATATATAAAGAATAAGGCCAGGTATGACCATTGCCCAACCTCCATTTTTAACAACCCGCTAATAATAACCCGAAAGGAACTTTCTGGCTACGTAACTTTCCGATGATTGCCCCATTTACGGGTATTGATTGCTCTTCCCTTCAATAAATACAACCAATCATTGAGAAAGATGGGGGTGTTCCAATAAATAGACCCCATGGGAAGGCATCCAGGACCACACCATACCCTATGCAACCAACACATGAAGTGTTGGGAATAGCAGGTATAATCATCTCGATAACGGAGGTTGATCATGGCTCGAGCGAACACGCCTGAGGAAAAACAGATCATCAAGCTTGTTGAAAAAATGCCCATTAAGGATACCGTGCGCATGAAATGGTTGAAGCGCCTTCACGAGGACGGCATGACCACCGAACTGGCGGAGGAGATGCGCAAGAAATTGACAACCGCACCCAGGGAGGAAACCGAAGCCGAACACACCATGCGCATGAGCGCAGCGACCAGCCTGAATGCGCAGGTGCAGCGTTGGCGCCTGGCCGAACAGCGGAAAGCCTTCAGCAAGCACTAAGCCAGCCTGTTATTTCAAAGTAATGAATAAAACATCGCGGCAAAATCTCATCCCGCTGGCTCTCCTTTTGGCTCTCTCCGGATTGGCATTCCTTCCACTGGTGAACCAGTTTGGTTATTATCGGGATGACTGGAACCTCATCTATGCCGGTCACACGTTGGGCGCAGCCAAGTTCATCGATATTTATTCAATCGACCGGCCGCTGATCGGATACCTGTTTGCCGGGATTTATTCCGCATTTGGCGATTACGCCCTTCCGTATTGCCTGGCTGCTTATTCCCTGCGTCTGTTGGGAGCTTTTGGTTTCTTCTGGCTGTTCCGCCAACTCTGGCCTGCCTCTCCCATGGCCGGCTTCGCCATTTCAACGCTCTTCCTCCTGTACCCCGGTTTTCTGCAATTGCCGAACGGCATTCAATTCCAGCCCCACCTGTTGAACATGGCGCTCTCTGTCTTTTCCATTGCCCTCACGGTTCGGGCCCTGCAAGCCCAGGGGCTGTTTGCCCGCATCGGTTTCACACTGCTCTCTGTACTGTTGGGCTTATGGTCAATGCTCATGATGGAATACTATATTGGGTTGGAAGGAGCCCGGTTGGCGGTTATCGCCTATGTGGTCAACCGGAGCAGGGTGGATATACCTGTCTCCCGCCTGCGCCGAACCCTACTCGCGTCAATTCCATACTTGGTTGCCGTGGCTGCCTTCCTTTACTGGAGAGCGTTCATATTCGTTGGTGAACGCCCCGCCACTGACCTGCAAGGGATGCTGGCGAGCCTGGCGGCTTCCCCCGTCTACCGCCTCCTGGACATGGCTGCCGACTTGATCAGGGATTTTTTTGATGTCGTCGTTCTAGCCTGGGCTGTTCCACCATACCAGTACATTTCTGCCGCCCGGCTTCGTGATTTCTGGCTGTCGCTGGGGCTTGGGTTGGTTGCCGGTGTTGTATTTCTGTTGGGCTGGTGGAGACTCCACAAACTTACCAACCGGCCCGCAGAGGCATCGGAAACGCCTGACGAGGAAGAAGCCTGGGAGGTGCCGGCCATGCTCCTGGGGGCGGTTTCCGCCCTTTTCGCCGGCCTGCCCATCGTCTTCGCCAACCGGGAGGTCAGTTACATCCTCAGTTATGATCGTTTCAGCTTGCCGGGTTCCTTCGGAGCTGCCTTCCTGATTGGGGGGGGTCTTTTCAGGTTCTTCAAGGGACGCTGGCGGACCTCAGCCTTGGCTTTGCTGGTGGTCGTGGCGGTGATGACCCATTACAACAGCGCCATGGGCTTTGCCCTGCACTGGAAAACAGCCCGTTCCTTCTGGTGGCAACTGGCCTGGCGCGCCCCGCAGATCGAGCGCGGCACCGTTCTGTTGGTCAGCATGCCATCCGCGCTGGAAGAGGACTATGAAATCTGGGGACCGGCCAACCTGATCTATTACCCATACCCCGGCGAGCTTGGCTTAACCAGCGAGGTGTTAAATACAGGCACCTTGCAGGACTTGATCATGGGAGACGTCTCTGCCCGAACCATGCGCACCATTAATGTGGAACGCGATTATTCCCGGACTCTGCTGTTGACCATGGCCACCCGGCAGTCCTGCCTGCGGGCAGTTGATGGCAGCCAGGTTGAACTTTCCCAGTTCGAGCTTGACCGTGTCCTCCTGGCAGCACCATATTCCCACATCGAGCGCATTAACCCCACGGCTGTGCAGCCGGTGCCTCCGCCTGCCGTCTTCGGACTGGAACCGGAACACACCTGGTGTTATTACTTTGAGAAGGCTGACCTGGCCCGGCAACAGGGGAACTGGCAGGAAGCAACCCGCCTGGGGGACGAAGCCCGTTCCCGGGGCCTGCACCCATATGATTGGGGCGAGTGGCTTCCGATCCTGGAATCCTATGCCCGCACCAACCAGGAGGAAAAAGCCCGCAGCCTGGTGCCCATTATCAAGGAGCAGCCTTTCGTGCGTTTCCGCTTCTGTGAGAACCTGGCAAAAAAACAAACGCTCCCTGAGCGTGCACTGGCTGATACAGACGGAGACCGCCTCCTCCTGGAAATCCTCTGCGATTAATAGTGAATTTGCCCGTCATGATCTCACCAGGCGGGCGGTTTTGCATGGCTCCAGCTTTTTATTTCTGGATTTCGATCACCCTGCCACCCCGCAGGTATACCCGGCTGACCCTTGGCAGCAGGGAGGTTGTAATCTCGTAGTTGATCGTTCCGGCCAGTACGGCTATCTCTTCGGCGCTGATGCGTTCATTCCCCTGGCTGCCAATTACAACCACCTCGTCATCCTGTTGGACTTCGGGAATGTCATTACAATCGACCACGAACTGGTCCATGCACACCCGTCCGATCAGGGGTGCCTTGCGACCGTGGATTAGCACGCCCCCCTGGTTCGAAAGGATGCGATGATAACCGTCGCCATAACCAATGGAAACCAAGGCAACCCGGGTGGGTTTCCTGGTGATGTAAGTACGCCCATAACTGACACCTGCCCCCTGGGGAAGCGTTTTGACCTGGTCCACACGGCTTTTCAGCACCAGGGCTGGCCGAATGGGGAATACAGGCTCCCACTCATTGGAGGGATTCAACCCGTACATGGCAATGCCAATGCGTACAGCGTTGAAATGGGTTTCCGGCAGCCTCATTGCGGCAGCGCTGTTGGCTGCATGCAGCACCGGTATATGGATGCCGGCTTCACTGGCTGTTGTCCTCACCTCGGAAAACACTTTTAATTGCCGGCGCACCCAGGTGTCATCACTTGAATCGGCTGTCGCAAAATGGGTGTACAGCCCTTCCAGCCGTATACCGGCCAGCCGCCTAACTTCTTCAAGGAAACCGACGGCATCGTCCGGGAAAAGCCCAAAACGGCTCAAACCGCTATCCACTTTCACGTGAACCGGGATCTCAGCACCCTGTGAGGACGCAATGGCAGACAAAGCCCGGGCAAATTCCATGCTTACCATGCTGGGGATAAGCTTCCATTCGACAACCTGTTTGGCAGCCTCCGGGGGTGTATACCCCATGACCAGTATTGGCGCCTTGATGCCCGCCTGCCGCAATTCGATCCCCTCCAATACCCGGTGAACCGCCAGGCGGCCTGCCCCGGCTTCCAGGGCTGCTTTGGCAACCGGTACTGCCCCATGGCCGTAGGCATTGGCTTTCACTACTGCCATCACTTCCACTCGCTGCCCAACATGTGCTTTGAAGGCTTGCACATTGTGAATGATTGCATCAAGATCGATCTCCGCCCAGGTCAGGAAGGCATCCAGCATTGTTGGCACTTTCTTTTAGAGGGGTTTTTCGACAAATCGCCGAAGGCACATTATACTCCAATCAAAAATACCCCAGTCCGAAAAAGTCTCAGGACAAGGGGGTATCTCAGGCATGAAAAACGATCAAGCCGGCTTGACCACTCGAATGTCGATGATTTTTTCGACGATGGGTTCCAAGGCCTTTTTTAGCTCATCCAGTTTTACATTTTCAACCTTCACGGTGATGCGCCCGGTGGTCGGATCATCACCCATGAACGTACCAAGGGAGATGATATTGCCACCCATTTTACTGATGAGCTTGGTTAGTTCGGCGATCTTCCCCGGGCTGTCCTTGACGAGCAATGCCGCCCGAACACCTCCCTTGCGGGCACCGAAGATCTCAAGCAAGACCTTGAAAATATCCGTTTCAGTTATGATCCCCACCAGGCGACCGTCATTCATCACCGGCAGGGCGCCGATTTGTTTATCCGCCATGATCCAGGCAGCCTCTTCGATCGGGCAATCATCATCAATGGTGATCACCTTTTTGACCATAACCCTCTCAACGGTGATCTTGCTCAGCAGGTAATTCACCTCCCAAACGCTTAGGGAGGTTGCCTCGGATGGAGACGCATTTAAAAGGTCACTTTCAGATACTATCCCAACCATGGTACCGTGTTTATTAACTACCGGGAAACGACGAACCTTCTCGCGGCGCATCTGGGCAAGTGCATCCTGAACCGGTACATCCGGGGCAATGGTCAGCACAGGCTTGGACATACGTGCACGAACTAACATGGGGTCTGGCTCCTTTCACCTGGTTAAGAGAAAATGCCAATATTTCCTATATTTTACAGGAATAATATAAAAACTTGATAAGAACAGTCACATAATGAAAAAGTCCCCCTGGTACTGTTGCCAGGGGGGACCGTTAATGGAATTGGAATTAAGAACCGGGCGTGGGGGTGGTTACAAGAGAAGGATCATTTTTCGACCAGGGGAAACCGTGTGGAAAACCTCCGCCCTTGCCGAAACCCCTAATATCATCACGTGCCTTCATCCAATCCGCCTGTTTCTGGGTGATCCTGCCGTCCGCCAATGCCTGCTCTATGGCTGAGGTGCGGGCATCCATAATCATTGTCTGAAATTCCTCCACGGTCAGCCCTTCGGTGATGGCCACATCGTACATTGTGTCACCCTTGTCAAGCCGGCTTTGCAGATCCACGGCGCTCAATCCAAGTTTTTCCGCCATGGCCGCCACCATGCCCTCGTGCATCCAGCCCCGTAGGCTGGCATCATCGTTGTTCCAGCGTTGCATCATCCCAGGTCCGGGATTGCGTCGGTCGAAACCACGGCCCAGCATGCCAGGCCGGCATTCATCACGGCCAAATGGTGTGTTCATCATCCCAGGGCGAAAATGACCGCCCCCGCGGCCCATCATCCCCCGGCTGCCGGGCCATTGCCCGGGCATTTGGTTGTCACCCGAAGTGGCGATCATTTGCGGTATCCACGTACGAAAGAAGATCCATCCGGCGACGACCATAATCACTGCGGCTAATACCCCGCCAAGTGCAGCGCCTAATAAGGTTTTTTTCATTTTTTCTCCTTGTTCTTTTCAGGGGCCTGTTACAGCCCTTTTTAGATCCTACTATACCGGCAGGATATGAAGAAACTGTGAAGATTGGATGAAACCCTGATGAACTTTTTCCATTTCTCACCCGCATTTCAGGAAATATTGAGTAGAATCGTCCTGTGAAGAAGTTCCCCTTGCACGCACTTAAGGCAGTTCCCCTTTTTGATGGCTTGACGGACAATGAACTTGTCAGTCTTCAGACTATAGCCCACACAAGGGAAATGCGACAAGGGGGGTTTTTCTTCTTCCAGGGCGACCCGGCAGACCGGGTCTTCGTCCTGGTTTCCGGGCGCGTCCGGTTGACCCAGGGTTCAGCGGATGGGCAGCAGGTTCTGCTGAAAGTCGTCAATCCACCTGCCCTGTTCGGGGTCATCGCCATCGTGCGCCAGTCGGAGTATCCTCTTTCCGCCCAGGCGGACAGGGACAGCACGGCACTGTACTGGAGCCGGCAGGATCTGATGGAAACGGTTCAAGACCATCCATCGCTGGCAATGAACGCCATGCGCATGATGGCCGACCACGTTCAGGAAACCCAGGAACGATTCCGACAACTGGCCACCGAGCGGGTGGAACGACGCATTGCCCGCACCCTTCTCCGCCTGGCCAGGCAAACGGAGCGCCTAATCCCTGAGGGTGTACTCATTGACATGCCCCTCAGCCGGCAAGACCTCGCCGAGATGAACGGGACTACCCTCTTCACGGTGTCTCGCACGCTGAGCCAGTGGGAAACCCGGGGAATTGTAAAATGTGGCCGCGAGCGGGTGGTGATCACCTTCCCCCATGGCCTGGTGTGCATCGCTGAAGACCTGCCGCCAGGAAAACCAGGCTCAGTCCCTGGTGACTCCATTGAGTTTGCGCCAGCGCAAAGAGGGAAACCATTTAGACAGGTAACATCAAAGCCATGAAGAACCCGGAGCGATCCCCATTGGAAATGAGCGTGGCCAGGCTGCTCTCCGCCAATCCGCTGGCTGTCCCGGTATTTCTGCGACATCACATGGCCTGCGTGGGATGCAGTATGTCGGCATTTGACAGCCTTGCGGATGCACTTGCCATTTATGGCATCCAGGTCGATCTCTTTCTTCAGGAGCTCCAGCAAGCTGTATTGGCAAAAGGGGGAGCCGAAACAACCTCATTCACCAATATTGAACCAAAGGAGTAAGAACATGGAAAAGCAGTACACCTTTTTCCCCGACCTGGATGCAACCGTGGAGCAAATCCCAGACGAAAGCATTGTTAGCCGCACCATTTTCAGGGGAGATGGGATGAAGGCAATCGTTTTCGCCTTTGCTCCGGGGCAGGAGCTTTCTGAACATACAGCCTCCGTCCCGGCGATCATCCACATCCTTGAGGGCGAGTGTGAACTGACCCTCGGGCCGGACAGCTTCCAAGCCGGACCTGGAGCCTGGGCAGCCATGAAACCGAACCTGGCTCACAGCCTGCTGGCTAAAACACCGGTGCGCATGCTTCTCATTATGCAGGGTTGAATCTTCAGTTTTCCAGAATACACTGGGGTTTCTTGGGCAGTCAAAATCCGAAAATACAATATGGCCAATTTCCCAACCGCTTTTTCCACCCCGGCACCGCGGGGCCGGTTGGCGGGAAATTGTGCTATATTCTTTTCTGAAGCCTGTTGCCCGCACCCTGGCGCAGGGTCTGAATCTGTCCTGGATGGAGGTCTCCTTGAAACCCACCCTGATCCTTGGTATCTTTACCGCCCTGCTTACAGGCCTTGCCATTGCCGTGCAGGCAGTTTGTGGCAACCGGGCAGGAGGCATCATCGGTTATGCCCGTACAAGCCTTTTCATCAATCTGACTTCCGGTATCGTGGCCTTCATTGTCCTGTTAACAATTACAGCCTTTGCAGGTCCAGCGGTTTGGAAGGTCCCGCGCACCACGGCCTTGCTGTATATCCTTCCCGGCGGCATCCTGGGAGTGGTGATCGTCATGGGGGTATCCTTTTCGCTGTCCTTCACCGGGGTGACAGCCGGGCTGGCATCGCTGGTCTTTGGGCAAATGCTCGTCTCCTCCATCATCGACGCCACGGGTTGGGGAGGCGTTACCCCCATACCGCTCACTCTTCCCAGGCTGGCTGGAGCGGCACTGGTTGTGCTGGGGGTCATCTTATTAAATCCAAAAACATGAAGGGGTGCAGGCAGGTGCTGTTACCGTACCGGGCAGTGTTGTGAACAGGGGCCTCTTGGCCATCATTCATCCCGCCGGAGGGGATTGCACCAGGGCCCGAGGCCGGAGCAGCGGACGCATCCGAATCGAACATATTCCAACGCCTCCCGGAACATATCGCATGGAGGCTTGACCCGAATGCAGTTAACCTGGCTGGCAAACAAAAAATCCCCCTGGGGCACCACACCCAGGGGGATGATAATCATTTGTCTACGATATGGGGACCAACATCAAAGCGTAAGTCCCGGGTTCGCTGGTGGAACCGTGGACGTATACGCCGTCGCTGCTGGTGGGCATCTCCACCCACTGGCCTGTCGCCGGATCAAGATGCATGATCGCCAGCTTTTTTCCCTCCGGAACGGTATAGCCCGCCGGCAGTGTAAACCGCAGGTCGGCTGTGGAACCAAATGCGTTCAGGTTGGCGCCGCCCGGGCCGTTGATGCCCAGGGTAAAGGCGGGGCCCAGGTATTCCACACCGTTGGGCAGATTGCCGGCAATGGATGAATCCTCCCCTTTTAGTGTGATGGTTCCATCAGCGGGTCCGGCATAGCCGGGAAATGCTACCCTGGCCAGTTCGTCCTGGAAATTCTGCCGGTAGAGAATGAACACCAGTCCATTAGGTCCGATGTTGCCCCTGCCCTGCTCGGTGCCATGAACCGGGATGACAAGAGCGATCCAGGATTGCGGGGTGATGCCCGGCAGGCTGCTGCCGCCTGTCCCATCATCCGCCCCGTTTCCAGCAACAAGGATGATGTTCCCACAATCTGAAAAGACATTCCCGGTTCCGACGGTATCCACCACATTGGAAAAGGTGGAGTTACATACGGCGATATAGGCATCCTGCCCGCTCGTGGTGGCAATACTGGGTCCGCCGGTTATGACCATGCCGTTGGCAAACAGGCGCACGGTGCTGGTGGGATCCTGATTGGCCGGGTTGTCCAGTGCATGCAGCGCTGCCAGGAGATGGTTGACAATGGTCACACCGTTGATGTTCACATCTGTCCCTGCACCATAAATGTATTCGCTTGAGAATCCCAGCGGATATCTGCCATTATCCACCTGGATGCCATAAAGGTTGTTCCTCAGGGTGCCGCCGCTGATGCTGACCAGGTCACTGGGTGAATTCCAGATGCCGATACCGATATCCGTGCCGTCCACAGTGTTGCCAACCAGGTTGGCCCCCACCGTGCCCTGCAGGGAGGTGAGGTAGATCCCATAGGAGGGCTTGCCGGGCAGGGGAGGCAGGCCGGAAATGTGGTTGTTTTAGCTTGTGCCGGGGGAGAGTCCGAATAGTTCACCAAGTCATCTCATTTGTTTGACTCCACAGGCAAGCCGTGCTATCATTTCCGCCAGCGGAATTATCCTTTATCCTTTCATTCCGAACATTAACAAAAGGATATTTTGGAGGAATTATGAGTTCTGATTTTATTGTCCGACTCGTTGGGATGGTTGTTTTCACCGCCTTTGGGGTCTATTGGGGTACGGTTCTTGGAAAAGCAGCCAATGTCACCCCCTCGCAGACGAACTTCACCATTGAACAATATGCCTTTACAATAGGCCTGGTTGGCGCGCTCATTGGAATTATTCTTACTCCCTTTATCACCACACGCCCCCTGCGTGCACTTCGCACCATCTTTGCCCGCCTTTCTTCACAAACATTATTCGCCTCCCTGGCTGGCCTTACGGTTGGCCTGATCATTGCGGCCTTGTTGGCCTTTCCGATCTCGCTGCTGCCTCCCCCCTTTGGCAACGTCCTGCCCTTTGTGGGTGTGCTCATCTTTGGCTACCTGGGTGTGTCGGTCTTCGTCATGCGGCAGATCGACATACTGGGGGTATTGTCCGGTTTGAGCAGCCCAGGCAGCCAGGCTGGGGCATCCAAAGGCGACCACGCCGTCAATTGGGCGGAAGGTCGCACGATCCTCCTGGATACAAGCGTCATCATCGATGGTCGAATAGCCGATATCGCCCGCACCGGCTTCCTGCCCGGGGTTCTTCTCATCCCCCACTTTGTGCTGCAGGAACTTCAATTTATTGCCGACTCCCCCGACAGTCTGCGTCGACAGCGCGGCCGGCGGGGGATGGAGGTGTTGGGCCAGTTGCAAAAATCCTCCAATATCACTGTGCGTGTCAGCGACATGGATGTGGATGGAGTCCGCGAGGTGGATGACAAACTGGTCATCCTGGCCCGCCAGTTGAAAGCTCCCATCCTGACAAACGATTACAACCTTAACCGAATTGCCGAACTGCAGGGCGTCACTGTCCTGAATGTCAACGACCTCGCCAATGCTGTCAAGGCCGTCCTCCTGCCAGGGGAACTGCTTTCCATCCGCGTCATCCAGGAGGGCAAGGAATCCAACCAGGGCGTTGGTTACATGGACGATGGCACCATGGTGGTTATCGAGGGCGGCAAGGATCGCATCGATGAGGAAATCACGGTTACGGTTACCAAGGTGCTGCAGACAGCGGCCGGCCGGATGATCTTCGCCCGCCCGGAATAGGATTGTCAACAGAAGGTGATGCAAATGACCATTCAAATCTATAACACGCTGACCCGCAAAAAAGAGGAGTATAAACCGCTCGTCGCCGGTGAGGTCAGCATGTACGTCTGCGGCCCCACCGTCTACAACAAGGCCCATGTCGGCCACGCCATGTCGGCGCTGGTTTTCGACATCATCCGCCGTTACTTCGAATACCGCGGCTACAAGGTCCATCATGTGATGAACTTCACCGATGTGGATGACAAGATCATCCAACGCGCCAATGAACAGGGGGTGGACCCGGCAGCCCTTGCCGAGGGTTACATTCGAGAATTTGAACAGAACCTGCGGGACCTCAATGTCAAGCCGGCCACGGTCAACCCGCGTGCCTCCACGGAAATGGACCAGATCATCCACATGATCTCCGGGCTGGTTGACGGTGGTTATGCCTATCCATTGGAGGGGGATGTTTACTTCCGGGTTCGGCGCGCACCCGGGTATGGCAAACTTTCCGGGCGCAAACTGGATGACATGCAATCCGGCGCCCGCATTGGTGTGGATGAACGCAAGGAAGATCCCCTGGATTTTGCCCTTTGGAAGGCCGCCAAACCCGGAGAACCTGCCTGGGAAAGCCCCTGGGGCCCCGGCCGTCCGGGCTGGCATATCGAGTGCTCCGCCATGAACCTTCACCACCTCGGTGAACAGATAGACATTCATGGGGGCGGCAATGACCTTATTTTTCCCCATCATGAGAACGAGATCGCCCAAACCGAAAGCCTTACCGGAAAGCAATTTGCCACCTACTGGGTGCACAACGGCATGCTTCAACTTGGCGGCGAGAAAATGTCCAAATCCATTGGCAACCTTGTATCCATCGACGAGTTCCTTGCCGACAACCCGGCAGATGTATTACGCCTCATGATCCTGAACTCAGCCTATCGCAACCCGTTAACCTTTAACGACGACACAATCAATAGCAGCAGCAAAATGCTGGAAAGGCTGCTTTCAGCCTTGCGCCCGGCATTGCCCGGCACGGCGGGTGCCCCGCAGCCCATCCTGGATGCACTGCAGGCACAAATGAAGGAAACCCGCAAAGGTTTTGAAGAGTGCATGGACGACGATTTTAACTCCGCTGGAGCACTTGGCAGCCTCTTTGACCTTGTCCGGGCCATCAACCAGGCTCGCGCCGGGAATGCCACACCTGTCCAGCTCCAGCCGGCACAGGATCTGCTCCGTGAACTGGCTGGCGTGCTTGGGCTTCGCCTGGAAGAAGGCCAGTCCGGCGATCAGCAGGCTGCCGGGCCGTTCATCGACCTGCTGGTCGAACTGCGCCTCGAGTTGCGCCGTCAAAAACTCTTTGCATTGGCAGACCAGGTGCGGGACCGGCTGGCAGGGCTGGGCGTCCAAATCGAGGATAGCCGGGAAGGCACCACCTGGCGCTGGTCCTGACCGCTTATGCACCCCCCAAATATCCGGAAAGGCAGCGTCTGCCGTGGAAGTACATCCCCGGCAGCCAACATGGGCCACATCCACTTCCCCACGCCGGCGGGCCACACCCTTCTGTTCCAACCAGTAATTTTGTCTCATTTCCAGCAGGAAAAGGGAGTGTCTGCCTCCTCAACTTATGAATGGAATGGGCTGGCATTCCATGGGGCTCCATGAGCATAGCAGACCCCCACCCAGCAGCGGATTTTGACCTCTGGGCGGATACGTATGATCACGAGGTCACCAGCGAGGGCTCCTTCCCCTTCGAAGGTTACAGCCGGGTACTGGATACCGTCGTTTCCCTCGCCGAACCAAAGCCAGGCATGCAGGTCATCGACCTTGGTGTGGGCACCGGGAACCTTGCCGCACGGTTTCACAAGGCGGGCTGCCGCCTTTGGTGTACGGACTTTTCTGCGCTCATGCTCGAAAAAGCCCGCCGGCGCCTGCCGCATGCCGAATTCATCCTTCACGACCTGCGCACTTCGTTTCCCGCGAACTTGCCCCGACCGTTTGACCTCGTCGTATCGACTTATGTTTTCCATCATTTTCCGCAGAAGGAGAAGATGACCCTGTGCTCCCACCTGGTGCAGGAGATGTTAAAACCCGGCGGCCGATTGGTGATCGGAGATATTGTTTTTCGTAGCGAGGCTGAACGGGAAGGCACCCGCCTGTCCCTTGGGGAACAGTGGGAGGAGGAGGATTACTGGATCACCTCCCTGGACTTACCCGCCCTGCACGATCAAGGCCTCCACGCTGTTGCCGTGCAGGTGACAGCCTATTCTGGAGTTTTCGTAATTAATAATTCCATGGACACGAAAATGATATGAAGGAATGGGTCACCGGGCGCAACCCGGTTTACGAAGTGCTCAGGGCGGGACGGCGGAATTCCTTCCGCCTCCTGGTCTCGCGAAATGCGGATATGAAGGGCAGGCTGGCCGAGGTCATCAAACTGGCAGGCCAGGCAAGGCTGAGGGTTGAAACCGTCGACCGGGAACTGCTGGACCGATTGGATGAGAACCACCAGGGGGTTGCACTGGAGACCAGCGCCTATCCCTATAGCACATTGCAGGACATCCTTCAACTGGCCACCCAAAGGCGGGAACCCGGATTCATCCTCGCACTGGATTTGATTCAGAATCCGCAGAACCTGGGGGTACTTTTACGCACAGCCGAATCGGTGGGCGTGCACGGTGTACTTATTCCGCTGGCGCGCTCAGCGGGTGTGACCCCGGCGGTCGTGCATGCCTCGGCGGGAGCCAGCGAGCACCTGCTGCTGGCCACTGTGAACCTGGCCCAGGCGCTGGACCAGTTAAAAAAGGCAGGGTATTGGGTGATCGGCCTGGAGGCTGGCCCGGATTCTCGGGCGCCGGAAGAACTGGATCTTTCAGGCGATCTGGTGCTTGTGGTTGGCAATGAGGGCAAAGGGTTGCGCGCCCTCATCCGCCGCTCCTGCGATCAGTTGGTGGCGTTCCCCGCCCGGGGAATGGTGGAATCGCTGAATGCGGCGGCTGCCGGATCCATTGCCCTGTACCTTGCCTGGCAGGCCCGCAGCCGAAAATAAACCATCCGCCCGTCCATTCAACCGAGGCGGATGGTGTTTTTCTTTTCAAATGAACTTTGCACAGGGGACGGTTATTGTCCCGGTTACTTGATGACCGACGGGCTGAACCAGACCGCCCAATCCTGGGTGGATGGTCCGTTGGCTGTTGCAGCCAGGACCAGTTGTATGGATTGTCCGCTCAGGGCTGAAAGGTCAACCAGTACGACCTTCGGTGCATCAGTATATTTCATGCTCCACTCACCAAGCGGGGTCAGCGGACCTCCGCCTGCGCGGTAATTCACCTGCGCCTTGTAGTCGCACCCCGGGCCGCCGTTCAGGCAGCCGATGGTTGCCCGGAATTTATAGCCACTCTGCACCACCAGCGCCGGGTATTTTCCGGAGATCACCCCGTTGTCGACCCATTGGGGATGGGTTTCAATGGCTTTGCCCGGGTAGTTGATGCTGTTCTGCAGGGTTGGATTGTCCACCCGGATGACGAATCCTGCCGGGTTGTCCGAAGCACCGGGGCACGGCAGCGGGTCACTGCTGGCACCGGTCATCCAGATTGCCGAGCAGTAATCCAGGGCCATATCGTAGATCACGGTCTCGGGGGCTGGCGGGGGTGGCAGGGTTGGTAACACCGAAGCGATTTCCACCCAAAAGGCGGTGTTGGCTGCCAATCCCACACCGAAAACAGCCCCCTGGGCGTTGCGCAACTTCCAGAAGCCCTTGTAAGTCCCGGCTGTGGCGGGAGCTTTCAGGTTAACGGTGATGTCCACCGATTGCTGGGGTGCAACCGTAACCCCCAAGGGTTGTGAGGCTGGTCCTTCCATGGCATCGCCATGATCGAACACCAGGGCATAGGAAGGAGACCAGGTGCAGCTTCCGTTGTTGACGATGCGCCAGGTTTTTGAAAAACTTTGCCCGGCTTGGATCTGCGCCCCATCCGGGATGGTCACATCGCTTAGGAAGGAGCCCCGGTCGCAGGGGACCGAAGTAGGCGCAAGAGGCGGGGTGGTTGGCGCGCCGACCTGGGTAAGGGTTGGCACGGTACCGGAAGTGGCGGTTGGGTAGGGCGTGTCAGTGGCCAACGGCGCCATTGCCGTCAACTGT
The DNA here is from genome assembly GCA_964420835.1 of uncultured Anaerolineaceae bacterium. Taxonomy (GTDB): domain Bacteria; phylum Chloroflexota; class Anaerolineae; order Anaerolineales; family Anaerolineaceae; genus CAYQUO01. Next base: position 49,402 of record CAYQUO010000002.1, on the reverse strand, counting down.
GCCGACACTGTTTTTGCCGCTGCAGTTGGTACATTGTCAGTTGGTGTAGGGGTTGCAGCCTTGCCGGATCTTGGCAGGTTGCATGCATTTAAGGCCATGGCAGATAAAGCCGTCATTAGCAGCAGGGCTCGTAATCTATCCATGTTTTCCTCCTTTCATAACGAGGCTGGCCGGAGATCGCCAGCCAGCATTTCAACCAGGGTAAACCCGGAGCAACACGGTTATTTTAACCCGAATTCGTCCAAAAATGGAACATATCCCGAACGGGAAGGGTAGCAAAGAATTGAGGGAAGAACAAGGGCCTCATTTCACTTGACGGGTAATCCACAATTGTTTCCATAGTACAATATTTTGACATCAACTTGACACCTGGAGGGCACCGTGGAGCTTCTGAAGGAGCGAATTATAAAGGATGGTCGGAATTTGGGGGGCGGAATCTTGAAGGTCGATGGTTTTATCAATCATCAGGTCGATCCTGTCTTGATGGAAGCCTGTGGCAGGGAACTGTCCGAACGATTTTCCCACGTTGGTGCACAGCAGGTGTTGACCGCCGAGATTTCCGGAATTGCTCCGGCGGTGATGACAGCGCGCTATCTGGGCATTCCGGTCGTTTATGCCCGCAAATCCAAGCCTGTGACCATGCCGGATACGGTCTATCTTACGATCGCCCCGTCCCATACAAAGGGGAGTTTAACTGAGTTGATCGTCTCCCCTGAATTTTTACCCCGCGATGAAAAAGTCCTCATTATCGACGACTTCCTGGCCTCCGGCGCCACCATCCTCGGCCTTGTCCGCCTGGTGCAGGCAGCCGGAGCTGCCGTGGTCGGCATCGGAACGCTTATAGAGAAGACCTTTGAAGGCGGGCGGGCAGCCCTGGAGCCGCTGGGGGTGCCAATCGTATCCCTGGCCCGCATTACCAATATGGATGATGGCAAGATCATTTTCGACTAAGGAGAATATGGACTCAGTAGCCATTCTCGATTATGGTTCGCAATACAGCCAACTGATCGCCCGCCGGGTGCGTGAATTGAACATCTATTGCGAGCTTTTCCGCTGGGATTCCCCCCGTGAGGTTGTACAGGCCATGCGACCGGTTGCCTTCATTCTTTCCGGGGGTCCCCATTCGGTGCGTGAAAATGATGCACCAACCCTGCCTTCCTATGTTCTCGGCTCGGGAAAACCGGTCCTCGGGATTTGCTACGGCATGCAACTGCTAACCCGGGCCCTGGGCGGAAGCGTGGCTGCATCTGCCCGGCAGGAATACGGTCCGGCAACCATCACGGTTGAGGAGCCAAACCTTCTTCTTCCAATTGGTCAGCACCCGGTATGGATGTCGCATGGTGACCGGATCGAATCCGCTCCGGCGGGGTTCACCTGCCTGGCTTCAAGCAGCCACAGCCCCATAGCCGCCATAGGACAGCCGGAGAGAGATCTGTACGGTGTTCAGTTTCACCCGGAAGTGGGTCATACACCTGGTGGAATGGAGATTCTGCGTCGGTTCCTTGTTGATATCGCCCATGCGCGCCCGGACTGGACGCCTGACTCAATCATCCAACAGGCGGTGGACGAGATTCGCCGCCACGTGGGTGATGGCAGGGTTCTTGCCGCCTTCAGCGGCGGGGTGGATTCGAGTGTTGCCGTCACTTTGGTCCAAAAAGCAATCCCGGGACGATTAACGGCAGTTTTTGTTGACCATGGCTTGCTCCGCCAGGATGAGCGCCGGCAGGTCGAATCGACCTTCCGGAAGTTGCTCGGATCCAATTTCGTGGTCGCAGATGAAGAGAAGACCTTCCTGGCCGCCCTGAAAGGGATTACTGAGCCGGAGGATAAACGCCGCATCATCGGCGAGACTTTTATCCGTGCCTTTGAACGCCAGGCTGTCCTGGCCGGGAAGCCGGAATTCCTGCTCCAGGGCACCATCTACCCTGATGTGGTGGAATCCAGTGCCAGCAAACGTTCACAGGCAGGGCGGATCAAGACCCATCATAACGTTGGAGGTTTGCCGGAAGACATCGAATTCCAACTGGTTGAACCGTTGCGATATCTTTTTAAGGACGAGGTACGTGCCGTCGGTGAGTCGCTTGGCCTGCCGGCGGAAGTGGTATGGCGCCAGCCTTTCCCAGGTCCCGGCCTGGCTGTTCGCTGCCTGGGCGAGGTGACCCCTGAGCGCTTGGCGGTGCTGCGCGCTGCTGATGCCATCTTCACCGGGGAACTGTCAAAGGCGGGTCATCTTCCCCCCTGGCGTGATACAAATGTGGAGCGGGTTTCCCAGGCGTTTGCCGCCCTGTTGCCGGTCCGTTCGGTTGGCGTCATGGGAGACCAGCGCACCTACCAGGAGGTGGTTGTCCTCAGGGCGGTCACCACGGATGATTATATGACCGCAGACTGGGCCCGTCTGCCGCTGGACCTGCTGGCTCGCGTCTCCAGTCGGATCGTTAATGAGGTCAGGGGTGTCAACCGTGTGGTATATGATGTGACCAGCAAGCCCCCGGCGACGATCGAATGGGAGTGACCGGTTGATCGGGCAGCCCGGGGTATGCTCTTGCTATCACTGGATGGTGGAGGAACAATGAATTACATTGAATGGTTGCAGAAATCCTGGAACATTGTCTGGAAACACAAGATTCTCTGGCTGTTCGGCCTGCTGGCCAGTTGCTCGCGTGGCGGCGGAGTGGGTGGCGGGGGTGGAGGGGGTGGCGGGGGTGGAGGGGGCACGGGTTCCGGCAACAGGATGCAAAACCTGCCCTTTGTGAAGAACTTTGTGCAGTGGTTTTCCCCCTTTGAGCAATTCATCGAAGACAGCATCCAAGATGGCACCATCTGGCTGATCATCACCGCGGTTGTTGCGGCCAGCATTCTGCTCGCCGTATTGTTCCTGGCCATCGGAACCATGGGTCGAATCGGGTTGGTCCGGGGTGCCTGGGCGGTGGATGCCGGTGAACACGCCAGCCTGAGGTTTGACGAACTCTGGAAGGAAAGCCTGCCTTACTTTTGGCGTGTGCTGCTCACGCTCATCCTCTTCAGTTTCGGGGTTGGCCTGGTGGTACTTGTCCTGATGGCTCCCCTGATCATCTTAACAGTTGTCACGTTTGGGATCGGACTTTTTGCCTGCCTGTTGCCGTTCATTTGCCTGCTCATTCCACTTGGATATGCCCTCCATGTGTTGGAGGAGTTGACCATCGTTGCCCTGGTGGGGGAAAACATGGGCATTAAGGCGGGCATCCGGCGGGCGTGGGGGCTGATTAAGGCTCACATCGGCGAGGTGATCGTGGTTTCGCTCATCCTGTTCATCGGCGGAGCCATCCTGAACCTCCTGATCAGCCTGCCTTTCATCTTCATATTCATTCCCCTGATTTTCGGTGCAATCATCCAGACCGAAAGCGCCTGGGTGGGAAGCCTGATAGCAACCGGAGTCCTGTTGATGCTTTTTCTCCCCATTGCCATCCTCCTTGGCAGTGTGCTCCAGGCTTACATCGGAACCGCCTGGACCACCGGGTATCGCCGGCTGGTGCAAATAAGCCACAGTTCGAGAGCATTTTAAATCGACATCAGGGTGTTTTAACCCTATGCTCCCGGGAATTTAAAGCCGGATGGGACTTCCACCCGGCTTTGATTCCCCCCCTTTTTGCCATTGTTGGCAGAAGGTCATTATTTTTTAAGAACTCTGTCACTTGTCCGCCATTTTGGATTAGAATAGACTGAATTATAATCAAGAGTAATTTTATCTTTATTGCCAAAACGAGGTATTACCATGCAAATAACCAGACAGGCAGATTACGCTCTTCGGGCGATGATGTACCTTGCCCTCAATGACGAGGGGAAGCGGGCAGCCACCAGCCAGATCGCAAAAGCCCGGAACATCCCGCCATCCTTTCTGGCCAAGATTATTTCCCAACTTTCCATTGCCGGGCTGATCACCACTATGAAGGGTGCCCGCGGTGGCGTATCGCTGGCCAGGCCGGCCGATCAGATCAATGTATTGGAAGTGATTGAGGCTATCGACGGCCCGATCCTCTTAAACGACTGCACTGGTGAGGTCAACAAATGCCCCTTCGGCGATGAGTGCCTTCTGCGCCCTCTTTGGCGTGAGGCCAGGGATGACCTGACGGAGCGTTTGCGTTCAACCAATTTCGCCCAGTTCATTGCCAAACAGAAACAAACCAACGCACCATGAGATCATATCATTTGGCCCAGTGTTTTCCGTTTTCCGTCAGGTTTCTGCAGTAGCCCTGACGGATTTGTTTACAAGGAACAAATGCTGCAATAGATCTGGGGAGAGTCCGATTCAACAGACTAACAGGCAGAAATAACAATAACCTGGCAGGTAAGACGTCCTACCTGCCAGGTTTTCTCGGTTTATTTTCGAAGACGGTGTTACTGCACGAGCCCTGTAGGTGCCGGAAGATATGCCTATCCGTGTTCCGCGGAACGCATTTTTCGGGCAAAAAAGATGACGACCATCAGTACAACAGCCAAACCGAACAGCCCGGGCAGGCCCACCTCATCGGCAAAACCGGTGGTGGGCAGGGCAGTGGCAGCAGGCCCATGGGTGGGTGCTGCTGCCGCCTGTGTCAGCAAGGCTGCCACCGTTTGGGTTCGAGCCAGGAGTTCCGGCGGCCCTCCATATGCCTCTGCAGTGGTTTCGGTTTCCAATAGGTCGGGGTCAATTGTGGCCGTTGCTGTTGGAAAAACCACCACCGGGGTGGATGTAGGCCCACCGGCATCCATGGGTGCTGCCATCATGGTAGGCTTTTCCGGGGTGGGGGTGCTCAGTTCCTGTTGGGCATAAGCCATTTGAGTGGCAAATAACGCCGTCGCTGTATTGGCCGCATTGATCAAGGCTGCTTCCTGAGCCCGCGCTGCATTCCGTTGCGGCAGGATAACCAGCGCAACAACAGCCAGTACGATCAGGGCGAGGATAAAGATCACCCCGAGGATGCCCACAATGACCAGGAAAGCCCGGTTCCTGGGTTTTTTGCCGTCCCCCTGGCTTGGTTCCACCAGGGGTTCTTCTTCAAAACCCGCAAATGATTCACTATTGAAATCGCTCATGGCTCGCTCCTTCGTCTCCAGCCCCGTCCTGTTTTAGGCAAGGTTTATTCTAGCATATCCAGATTTGCAACAGGGATGAGCACCTGTTTGCCGTTTTCCAACCGTATCTCGGCTGCCGGCGCCCGCAGTTGGGTTTCCGGCAGGGTGGCTGCCGTGTAGAGGGACTCCACCTTTCCAACCTGCCCATGATATGGATTTCCCTTGATTCTCACACTGCGTCCAGTCTGCAACTCCTGGTCGCCCTTCACCATTTGTCCGCTGGATGGCAGCGGGATGATCACCTCTGGCCGCTCTCCTTTAAACGGGTTTGGTCGTATGGCATTCAAACAGGCATCCCGCTTGTTGTTCATGCTCAACAATTTAAAAGCCTGCCTGTTGATCGCCAGTTTCCCGTAACCCTCCAGGAGAATAATCGGGTAGTTCATGTTTTCGGATAGGGGCTTCAGGTTGGCGGTCATGCCGCCGAGGATCAACCCCCCAATAGAAAGATCCGCAGCAGCCTGCAGGGTTTCGGCTTGGGTGCAAAATCCGGCTGCCACCACGGTCGCCCGCATGCTGGCATCCAGCATTGAGGGCATCAACTCCTCCCCAGGTTCTATTGACAGCAGCAGCAATGTGCCCTCGCCGGCTTTCTGGTTACCCCATACACCTTGGATCAGGACGCCGTTGGTTTCTATGATCGCTCCCCGCTCCGGGATGATCTCGATCACAGTCCCGGTTATACCGGCCTTTAATTCAAGCGGTTCGCCTTCTTTTTCCATCAGGATTCGCCCACGGCTTTCGGCGACCACCTGTCCGAAGAAAGGTGCCCGCACCACACGGCTAAAGGGGCCTTTGGTCTTGGCGATTGTATCGTCCTTCTGCAAGGTTTCACCAACTTCTCGGCTGATCAGCAAATCTTCCGCTTTTTTTTCCGAGATTCCCAAGGCCCGGTTCACCTCGATCAATGCATGGCGCCCTGGCAGGCGTGCATTGGCAATCACATCACCTGCACGAACCTTCTGACCGACGCGAACAATAACACGTCCGTTAATCTCCAGCGATCTTGTACGCCGGATATTGGCGAGTGGATGAATGTGAGTTGAGAATGTTTTCATCATTTGATCAAATTAGAGATGCAAGGTTTATGCCAGAATTACCCGCCCAGTTCCTCACGCCAGTTATTAATGATCTCCCTGCGTTGAAAAATATCGGAGGGCAAACGCAACGGCCTGCCGCGGGCATCGATCACCAAACCACAAGCACCGCCGGAAATTCGGAAACTTGCCGGCCCTGGTCGTAATTTAGGATCGATCTGCGTGCGGTGGAATGGCTCCAGGTGGATAGCCGCACTTTGGCCAATTTTCAACGGCATGCTGACCAGGGATCCCTGTTGAATGTCGCGCCGCAATTCATTCCCCTCGCCAAAATCCAACCTTACCCGCAAAATAGCCGTGCCCGGTTTCGCACTGCTAAGCGGGCTTATCACTGTTCCCAGGTTCACAAAAGCATTCGAATCGATGGCCTGTACCGGCAACAATGGATTTATCTCTGCTGCTGCGCCCAGACCCGGCAGAAGGTTGTTGGTGTCCAGGATCATGGTCGTCACACCTATGGGCTGGATTCCATCCAACAACATCAACAGGCTTTGCCCCGGTGTTGGCGCCATGCTGATGCCACCTCCACTGGCCAGGATCGGTTCAAAGGCGGCCAGATTGCCCGGCCAATTGGATCGGATGTGTCGTAATCCCATACGAAGGATCATGCGGCAAAGCGCCTGCTCGATATCCAGGGTCTCCTTGGACAACGGAAGACTAGCCGGCTGGATCGCTTTTTGATGCAGATAATCCCTCACCTCATCGCTGGAGATCTCTGAGGAAAGCCAGGCCTCCAAGTCTTCCAGAGGGATATCAGCCAGGGCTTCTTCGGTTCCTTCTCCACATCCCCAAGGAAAAACCTTTTGTGCCAGCTGCCCCTGGAAACCGCTGGCAATGATCGTGTATCGGGAACCCAGGTCCACTCCAAGCACGCCTTTTCCGCTTGAATAGATTGTGCTCAGAAAGCGAATCATTCTTCCCATGGCGTAAGCGGTGGTTAATGGCGGAACCGAGCTGGATGCTGCCAGTTTCTGCAGGCCGCCAACCTGTCCGAAACGCAGTTGATTGGTTATTTGGCAAACTGTCTGAACGGCCGGCTGCAGGTCTTCCTGGTCAACCGTTGGCCGAATGTTCGGAGCAACCTCCACCGCCGTCCATTTCTCCAGCATCTCTTTCACCTGCTTGCCGTTTTCTTCATTGCCGCAATACAGGATGCCCGGGCGCTGGGGAAGAGGTGTAACTTGACACAATAGAACCAACAGGTCAGCCAGTTTTATTACCCCCTGCCTGGCCCCCCGGTTCGTCCCACCAGCCAGAATAATCAGGTCCGGCCGGGCGTTCAGCAGGGCATCCAGTTGTGTTTCAATGGACCGGGGATCGTTGACCGCCAGGCTTTCCACGATTTTGCCACCTGCCATGGCAGCTAAGTTGTGGCAACTTTCCACCGAAAGGTCCGGCATCAGACCAATGGTGGCAATTCGCAGTTCCGTACCAGCGGAATAGGTCAGGGCCATCTTGTCGGCGCCGCCTGCCCCGGATGGGCGGGGAACGGAAACCTTATTGTTCTCATCCAAAAACGCACGGCCACTTACCTCTTGCAGCCTGGCCAGTGCCTCTGCAGCACCCATGCCAGCATCCTGAAATGGGGCCAAAAAAGTGGATGGTGCCTTGCTGGCAGCCACCAGGCGATACTGACCATCCACCACATCATACAATGCAGCCCGCGTATGGATCGACCCAATGTCCAGCGTAAGTACGGAAACGGCATCGATGATCGGAGCAGGCATGGTTAGTGGAACAACCCCCGGATCACTGTCACCAGAAATTCAAGCCGGTCAAACAACGCTGTAATGGACGAGGCGTATACACCAGCGAATACTGCCCCCAACGTCAGGCCCATGAAGACTTCACCCGCCTTTCCCAGGATGTTGATGATGGCTCCCCTGCCCGGGGTTTTGCCCGCTCGACTTTTCACACCGAAATGAAAATAAGCCAGTGTGCAGATCGTTCCAAATAACAAGAAGGCTGCGAACAAACCATTGCCAGGCTGATCCATCCCGCTGCCGGCGGTCAGGCTGGAACCGGTTGGCAGAAAGGCTGATTGCAACTGAGGAACAAGGGTGCCAGTTACTGCACCACCCGCTGCCATTGCCGCGCCCATCCCGGTTAATAAGCCCATGGGAATGTTGCTAAGACGTAATGGTCGGGGATACAACCGGGTCAGTAGAAGTAATGCAAGCAGGATGGGAACGAGGACAAGTGCTTTTTCCAAATTATTCCCGGTAACCAGCGGCCAAACGAGTCGGGGCAGCAGTACCTGGTAAACGATTAACACCGCGCCGTATGCAGCTGTCACCCCGACAAAAAGGTAAACAGCCACCCTAAACAGGATATTGTCTCCAAGCAGGTAACTGAAGACCAGGAGAGTCAGAACAAGTCCGGTAAGGGTCCAGATCAGGTCTGCGGCCATTTATTTTCCTTCCATTTTCGCCTGCCCCTTGGGGGAGAACAGGGAAATGAGAATTGACAGGAAAAGACCAACGACCAGGAAGATCGCGCCGATGAGCATGCCGTAACGGAAAGAGATGGGAGCGGGCGTTAAACGCGCCTGTGGATTTGCATGCCTTTGATAGGCCATCCCTCCTGGCAAGCCGGCTGCCAGGCCGGCAACCTGCCCGGAAAACAGGTAGGGCGAGAGCATCGGTCCAGCCTGTGCGCTGGAAATGACAAACAAGCCCTGGCCTCCAAAGTGTGGTTGCGCCTGCTCAATCCAAGCCCGCCCGCTGTCATCACTGTCGCACATCACCACAACCGCTGTGAAATCCCGCAGGGTTTCAATGCCTCGCAGGTTGGGCGATTCCCAGGGGGTTGGGTCGTTTACACCTGCACTGAAACCGTATAGAGAGGCTTTCCTGGGCTGGAGGGCAAATTCCTGGATGGAAGCCAGGCCGCCAGCCAGGTACCCCAGGTTGATGATGGAACCCGGAGCCTGGTAGGCTTGAATGGCTGCCGGTTCAGACTTTTCCAGGTTGCCAAGTGTTCTTTGAATAAGATCGCCGGCCAGCACAGGGCCACTGGGCGTGGTTGAAACGACCACCAGGGTTGCCTGCTTTCTCATCAAGTGTTCCACCACTGCGCCGGCGGCATAATACATTTCGCCCGCATAACCCGGCTGGTAATCGGCAGCCAATAGAACGGTCGCATTTGCCGGGAGGTTTTCGACAGCCTTGTATAACTCTTCAGTACCGGTGGACGGTCCAGGGGCGGGTGCAGCAACCGTGGAGGTGCCAATAAGGATCGGCACCAAAAGCACGGCAACCAGCACAATGATGCTGGCCAGGCTGGCCAGTTTCTGCGGCAGCCGGCCGGGGCGCGGCTTGATCTGCCGGGAGTTTCTTTCTCCACTGACCATCTTCTCCAGCACCTCGGCGCTGGCATTTTCCTTGTCACTGATTTTCAGGCGGGAGGAATAAACCGGGGGCTTCCGATACTGGAGGGAGATGTTTTCCACAGGGATCAAGGGCAGTCCACTGAGAGATGTGTCATCCTCCGGTACGGGTTGTTGGGCCGGCGCTTCCTCAGAGGATGGCTCTTTCGCCTCACTTCCTGGCCTTTCCGTCCAGGGTAGGGCTTCTTGAGGTGGAACAACTTCCCTTTCAGCACCCAGCCCCTCATGATCTCCAGTGGATTCATCCACTTCCACCCCAGTTCCCTCCATGAATTGAAGCTGATCTTCCTGCGCCTCCCCTGCAGACACCTCTTCCACCACAGTCTCACCTGCGTGAGTGGGTTCATCAGTTGGAACCTGCAAGTCTTCGGAACCAAGCCTGGAAAGCCAGCCCATGGTGGCCGCATCAATTCCTTCCGGGATTGCTTCTTTTCTCGTTTCCTCATCAAAGCCGGTAGTTGCATCAGTACCCGGCTCAAGCTCTTCACCCAAATGGGTTTCAAAACTTTTGGCAGTTTCCGCTTCCGGGGTTATCCCGGTTACATCTTTTGTGGCAGAGAGGTCAGAATGTTCCAACGGCTGATCCAGGATCTTCATCCACCCGGGAATGTTTTCCGCCGGCAATTCAGGAATGCCGGACTTTGTTTCTTCATTGGTCTCCACAGGGGTTTGCTGATCAGCGGCTGCATCGGAGGATGGCTCTTTGAGCCAGTCCGGAAGCTCCATGTCTGGGCCCTCAGCCGTTCCAGAGCCTTCACCAGTAAAATCCCCCTCACTGGAGCGAACACCGGTCTCCTCTTCAAGTTGGATTTTTTGCTCCAGGACCTTCAACCAGTCGGTAATTCCTGGCGGTTCCTGGACAGGGGCGTTGTCAGGCAGGGGTTTCCAGTCCGAATCCTCGCCTTCCAAAGATCCGTCAACACCATCGGCAAAGGTTCGTTCATCACCCTCCCCTGTAGCGCCAGGCTCTTTTAGCCATCCCGGCAAATCGGTGTAAGTACCTTCAGTCGTTGTTGCATCCTTTTCGCCGCTCCCCTCAGCGCCGGGAAGGTAACCTTCCTTTTCTTCGAGCTCAATTTTTTTCTCCAGCGTTTTCAGCCAGTCGGTAATACCAGACACCTGCTGGTCGGGTGTGCTTTCAAACAAAGGTTTCCAACCAGGTTCCCTGCCTTCAGACGTTCCGTCAACGGGAACTCCGGGCACCATTCCTTCACCTTCGGCTGCTTTTTGTAGAGGTCGCAGCCAGGCTGGGGTATCGTCAATATCATCCGGCAGCGTCAGAGACCCAGAGGGGGATACGGTGGAAATTTGGTCCACGCCCTTGTCCAATCCGGAGACAAGGCTCTCCAGTCTATCCAGGTCATCTCCTTCTGGTATTGTCGCCTCCGGAACTGTCTCCTCACCGGGAGGTGATTCCGATTCTATCGGCTCGGGCTTGGTGCTCGCCTCACGTTCAGCTTCACTTTTGGCCAACAGATCACGTAGCCAATCCTGGGGAGCTCCTGCCGCTCTTTCCACCCTTGCATTTATCGCTTTTCCCTCCTCAGGCACCACGGTCAACTTTGCATGGCAATGGATGCAGGTTTCCACATCATGCGGGTTCATCTTTCCGCAAACAGGACAAGGTATGTCTGTCATCGCAGTTTATCTGCCATAAGGTCGTTCGGTTCCCAACAGGATGCGCAACGTGGTGGTCAGACTGCCAAGTGCCACGCCAAGTAAAATACCGCGTGCCCCTGCCGTGGGAAGCATGTTCATGAATCTGAGAAAACCATCCACACCCGGCACCCCTCCAAAATATCCTGCGGCTCCGCTTAGGATCAAAATGAACAAGACGGAACTAACCAGGAAGATGACAGCCAACAGTCCCTTACGGCGCTGCATCAACCGCAGACAAGCTGTCAGCAGGGTAATGGACAGAAGACTCATCAGGCTGACTTCCACTGGTTTTTGAATCTGGGTGACGATCTTTTGATATTCAGCATGTGCTGGTGTCAGCCAGACCCCTGCAGCGAATGTAACCAGGAAAACCAGCACCAGCAGGATGCTCAGGTGGTCTGTCCCACTGGGGCTTTTGCCAATTGCTTTCTTCCAATGAACCTGAACCAAGTTGATGATCCCGACCAATGTCGCCACGCCCACCAATACTGTTCCCCATCCAACCAGGAGCATGCGCACATTCTGCAACAAGGGCAGAGCCACAAAATACCCCACCAGCACGACCAACCCCACACCAATGGCAATGGCAGTACCCAGGGGTGCCTTCATGGAAGCCATTCTCCGGTGATGGAAAGACCAAGCAACTTAAGAACAGCCCCGGCCAGAAGAAAGAAAATGATCAACCATCGCAAGGTGTCTTGTACCCGCACACTCGCCAGATGGATGGGACCTGCCTTCAGGTATGCCGGAAGCGCAAACAGTTCTTCTCCAATCAGGGGTTCTTTTGCACATGCATACAAGGCAGCCTGGGCTGGCAACATATTGCTTGTCCCCACATGGAAAGCATCTTCCTGCTCTGCTGCTGAACACAACAGGGCAACTTCAGGGCCAAAATGCCCTGCCAGGATATTGGAGCTCACTTCTTCATGCTGGCTAATAACCATTGCCCCCGCAAGATAGGGAAACGCACCAACGCCAGTCAACCTTCCCTGGCTGTGGTGATACAACCAGCCAGCGTCGCAGGCTTTGTAGGCAGACCAGATCGTATCCTGGCTCAGCATGGCAAGACCTCCGTCGCCGCTGGTTGCCACCGGCAGCCGGTCGCTTTGAACCGTCAGGGATGCAATTCGGTTGAGTGTAGCCAGGCTTGCCAGGGCCGAGGCATTGTTTGGTGAAAGGAGAGACGCATTGCCCAGGGAGAGGTGCAGGCGTTTACCATCTTCGATCGACTGGCTGATGGTTTTCCGAAGGTTTTGGATGGTCGGAATGGTTCGAAAAAACACCCGCCGCTTCCGCTGTAACGAAAAGGTGATAAACAGGAGTGCTGCCAGCAGGATAAACAGTATTCCGATCAATGCGTCCAACAGGTTGGTCAAGTACTTTCCTCCTCCCGCAGGAAAGATGCAAAGGAAATCCGGTCATCCGGGTCTTCAAGCATCTGCGTCAGGGCCTGGTAGTGGCCTTCCGGCAGGCTTGAATTGAGGAATGGCTGTCCGAGGTATGCCAACTGGGCCATCAACAAGCCCCAAGGGCCGGAGGCTTCCAATAGCGTTGATGCCACTCCCCGCAACCTCCACCGTTGCAAGAATTGAGCCCAGGATGACCAGTAAGCCTGTTCTTGCATGTGACCAGTATAGCACAATTTGATTCCGTAGAGAATCCATTCTTTTTAGGCAGATTGATCATACTTAATACCCGAAACTTGATCCTTAATTGGGAAAAGGATAATGTATGTCCATCCTGAGAAGGCGCAAATGGAGGTGATTACAAAAACCGCCCGGCCATAAGGGCGACGGGCGGCAGGTTTGTTTTCTCCTTGGGCACTTTGATCATTGAATAAAGAACGACACCACTACCAGGATGACAGTGAACGTAAGGGCCAGGATGCCGATACGCTTCAGGTCGCTGACCACATAACTGTAATCGGGGTTGAACTCAGCGCCTTGTGAAAAACGGCTCTGGGAACCTGGCGTGGGATTGACAACGTTGCCTTTGAGGGTTGAAGCCTCAATGCTCTTGCTGGATGCTCGTCGTTTATGTTTCTTGCTCATACCAGTGTCTCCGAACTATGATTTTACCACGTTTAATTCTGCAATACAGCCCGAACCACGATGCGTTTGTCATCCACCAGGTAAGGATAACAGGAGATGAGGGTCACCACCGGCTCATGGGTTGAGTCCATCACCTCCACCCGGGTCGGTTCAAGGACCTGGGTTTGCTGCACGATGTAGGTATAGGTCCGCTGACTGGTGAACAGTATCACCTCATCGCCGGGCTTCAGGCGGTCAAGATCACGGAAGATCTCACCAAATACATCATTGTGGGCTGAGAGGACAATATTGCCATCCTGCCCTGGGTTGGGTGTTCCGGCTGTCTGCCCAACCCCTTTTTTCAGTTGCTCCCAACCGTCGCCCTGTACCACAGGTGCGTCCACCCCTATGGCGGGCAGTTGAATGCGAACTGTCTGCTCCGGTCCTTGCGTGGGGACCGGGATATTGGCCATGGACTGGACCACCGGCCGCAGGTGCTCGGGGATCTCGGCAGTGTTCGGCTGCACTCCTCCGGGGGCGTTCGGTGGAGTATGACCCGAAGGCAACACCACTGCCTGAATCAGGGCGGTTGGAGTCAACCCCGGCAGGGCAATGGCTTCAGCAACCTCGCGGTTCAAGTCCCTCAAAATGCTCAAGCCATTGAAGAGCACAAAAACCAACCCCAAAACCGCGATCACCTCAACTGCCAGCAGGGTCTTCTCCATCCAGGGCTTACGCCCTTCGCGGCTCCGCCGTCTTCGACTGGGACGGGCGGTTTCAGCTGGCTCGACTGTGATCATACCGGTTTCAGGCTGTTCAGGAGGCCTGGGCACGACCGCCAGCGTAGGGATGCGCCCCGTGCGGCGAAAATATTCCAGGCGGCTCAACCGGTCGGCACGCCGTTTTTCCACCATCAACCGGCGCAATTCCTCGTAGGTCAGCTCTTCCTTGCGGTTCGTTCTTGCCAGCGTTTCACCTCAGTTATCAATCTGGCGCGATTATACACCTATTGCTATTGTGATAAGATTCAACACCCCCGCTGAACGAACCGGGCGGACCGCTGGAGGTGACTTTGCCAATAGAAATCTTTCCCGGCATCTTCCGTATCCAGGTGCCAATGCCCAACAAAGCCCTTGGCTTCCTGAACGCCTACCTGTTGCGAACAGAAAAGGGCTGCTTGCTGGTGGATACCGGCTGGAATGACGATACAGCCTGGAAGTCCCTGCAGTCAGGCATCCAGGAGTGCGGGGTTTCCCTGACAGAGGTGGCCTACATTATCATCACCCACGTGCATCCCGACCATTACGGCCTCGTGGGCAGGCTATCTGCTGCCACCTCCGCCCGGCTGATGCTCCACCCGGCGGAACAGAACATCCTTAGCCGACGCAGCAACCACTGCAGGGAAACCGCCGCCAGCCTGGCCGGCTGGTTTCGCAGCAATGGCATGCCTGTGGAGCCTGACCAGTTGTTTACCCTGCAAACGCTCAAAGAGTTGGGGCTCCTTCCGGCGCCCATGACCACACGACTGATCGAAGATGGCGAACATGTATCGGTCGGAGGCTTTGACCTGCAGGTCCTTCTCACCCCGGGCCATTCACCCGGCCACATCTGCCTGTACGACCGGCTGAACCACCTCCTGTTCTGCGGCGATCATATCCTGGCAGGCATCACCCCCAACATCAGCCTTCAGGATGACACCGGAAGCAACCCGCTGCAGGATTACCTGCAGTCCCTGGACCGAATCGCCGGCCTTGAGGTGTGCCTGGCACTCCCAGGCCATGGTGAACCCATGTCAGACATCCATGAGCATCTCGGTCGTATCCGCCTCCACCATCAACAACGTTCCGACGAGGTGATGGCTTCTCTTAAGGGGGGCCCATTGAATGCCTGCCAGGTGGCCGGCAGGATCCGTTGGTTTGGCCGGGAGGGGGCGTTTGTCCGGTTACCGCTGATCCACCGCCGTTGGGCGCTCACTGAAACGCTGGCCCACCTGGAATACCTACGATATCAAGGATCAGTCAGCCGTTCCTTTGTAGATGGTTTGTACCAATATTCACTACTAAAAGATCTAACCTGATGGATCACCCATTAAGCCTCCAAACTGACCAGGGTTTTTCAGATCCCTGGCACACATACTATTAATAGATCTTAAATTTTCCAGGACAGGATGCCCCTTTTTTTGGTTTCCCGAATAAGGAGGCGACGACGGGATTTGTCTTCAATACCTCGATGGTAAACCGGTGATCTAACTAAAAGACATCCCTTATCCGGATGTCTCTTACAGGAGGCGACGACGGGATTTGTCTTGGATACCTCGATGGTAAACCCGTGATCTGCAAAATAAAAGACACCCGCTAATACGGATGCCCTTTACAGGAGGCGACGACGGGATTTGAACCCGTGATCAGGGTTTTGCAGACCCTTGCCTTCCCACTTGGCCACGTCGCCTTATATATAAGTACAAGCAACAGGGGTTGCTTGTACCGGGTACTGAGCGGGCAACGAGACTCGAACTCGTGACCTTCTCCTTGGCAAGGAGGTGTTCTACCAACTGAACTATGCCCGCCTATTCTTCTATGATTTAGAATATAACTTAATTATTCGCATTCGTCAAGCCACGCGCCTTGGTTCACCCAACAGGTGCTTGCCTGCAAGGGTTTGGCGTGATACACTTTTAAGGCAATGTCCACCATCCTTGTTGCTACTCCGGATTCTGCCTTCGGTGAGCTGTTACGCTTCAGCCTGGAGGGCTCTGACCGTCACGAAGTGCATGTCTCCCCTTCCTGCGCCGATGCCCTTGCCCGTTTCGGGCATAGCACCTATGAGATGGTCATCATCGACTGCTCACTGCAGGATTGTCGGATTGAAGAACTGGCAAGGAACCTGCAGGAGCATCAGCCTGCAATCATCCTTATTCTCATTCCACCGGATAACGACCCCCATCACCCATCCCTTGCAGGGTTGCGCCCGGCAGCCTACCTTAACCGTCCGGTCTACCTTCCAACGATGCTAAAAGTCGTCGAACAGCTCCTCTCCCGGCATTACGCCACAATTACGGAGAGTCCCCGGCAGGCTGCAGAAAGCCTTAAGTTGCCCGCCTGGCTGCAGGATCAGAACGCCGCTTCCAGCAAGCTTTCGGAACTGCTGCCCTCCTCTTCTGCCAATGCCGTCTTCGTCTGCAAGCCGGATTCCATCCTGGCTTCCGCCGGGTTCCTGCCCCCGGAGGACCTGCAGGAGATCACCAGCCTGGTCAGCCGCTACTGGGATAACAGCGAAAAAGGCGACCTGGCCCGTTTCATCCATCCCGGCTCCGGGGCTGGTGAAAGCCTGGTCTATGTAACTGCCCTGGATGACCTGCTGGCCTTGGGCATGGTCTTCAACAATGTAACCCCTTTAACCCGTTCACGCCAGGAGACTGTTCGCTTTTCGCGCTCTTTGAAGAACCTGCTGACTCCGGAAGAAGTGGCTGCCCGAGCTGCACGTCGCGAGGGCGATTCCCAGCGCCAGGCAATGGCACCGCCACATGCACAACCAGTAAAAATAACCTCAAACGACACCACTTCATTGGTTCCAGCCAGCCTTGCACCCTCCGTTGAGCCTGTTGTAATCGCAGCTTCCCCGCCGGTTGCCGCCATCACCACTGAAGACCCCGCTGTGGGCATGCATCCTGCACCAGTGCAGGCTGTGTTCATAGAGACCCCGCCAGACCTGGATGCACTCATACCAACACCACCAACGGATAGTGTACAGCCCGCTCCCTCATCCATCCTGGCTGGCGTGCTCCCTTTAACTGAAACCGCATCAGCCTCCGGCGCCTCAGCAGACATCCTCCCCCGCAGGGTCAATCTGCAGGATGGGTCAGTTGAGGAAACCCCCGGCCTCTACTATACCTGCCTGCTTCTTCCCCAACTTCCGGAGCATCACCTGTCGGGGGATCTGGCTGCCGGCCTGAGGGAATGGCTGCCCGAAATGTGCCTTGCCTTTGGCTGGAAATCCTGTAAAGTCAACGTCAACGAGGAGTACCTGCAAATCACAGTCCAGGTTGCCCCCGTGATCACCCCTGGCAGCCTGTTGCGTGTCCTGCGAGAGCTTACTTCTCAACAAGTGTTTGCCGGTTTCCCTGACTTGGCAAAGCAGAACACCACCGGCGATTTTTGGGCCCCCGGGCACCTCATCATCAGCGGCACCCAGTCACCCACCGGGCGTATGGTCAAGGAGTTTATTGAGAAGACCCGCCGACGCCAGGGATTTCAACCCTGACCACCAGCAGAATTGAGATGCAATGCCATCGGTACTCTACCTGATCGACGGACACGCCCTGGCATACCGTACCTTCTTTGCCCTCACCGCCGGCGGTCGTGGCGAACGCCTGCAAACAGCCAGCGGCGAGCCAACGGCCGGCATCTTTGGCTTCACCAGTGTCCTCCTCCGGCTTCTGGAACAGGAGAAGCCAGAGTTCTTGGCGGTGGCATTCGACACCGGCAAGACTTTCCGCGATGACCTCTACCCACAGTACAAGGCCACCCGGGCAAAAATGCCTGACGACCTGCGCCCGCAGATGGAGCGCATCCGTCAGGTCGTGGATGCATTTGGCTTCCCCCGCCTGGAAGCCGAAGGCTTTGAAGCCGATGACGTCCTTGGCAGCGTTGCCCGCCAGGCAGTTGACCGCGGCTTTGGCGTCAAGATCATCACTGGCGATCGCGACCTGCTCCAATTGGTGGAAAGCCGGATACTGGTCAACCTGCCTGGTGGAAAATTATCGGATGCCCACGATTACAATGCTGCAGATGTGGAAGCATACCTGGGCATTCCTCCAGACCAGGTCATCGAGTATAAAGCCCTGGTCGGCGACAAATCGGATAATATACCGGGCGTATTAGGCATCGGCGAAAAGACCGCCATCGCCCTGCTCAGGGAATTTCGGACCATCGATGGCATCTATGCCCACCTGGATGAACTGCCCCAGAAGCAGCGCGAGAAACTCACGGCCGGACGGGACAATGCCTTCCTCAGCCGTACCCTGGCCACCATTCGCACCGACCTAAACCTGCCGGTCAACCTCGAAGATGCCCGCACCAACCACATCGACTTCCAAGCCCTCGAGGAGCTCTTCCGGGAACTGGAGTTTCGCACCCTGCTGCCCCGCCTGCATAACCTGGCCGGTGATTCTTCCGAAAGCCCCCGGGTGCAATTGCGCCTCTTCGAAGCCGCCACCCCCATGCAAGCCGGTTCAGAGGACGGCTACCACCCCGAAACCGTGGTCGTCGATTCACCGGAAAAGCTGGAAAGCCTCCTGGAAGCCATTCGAAATGCCACGCAGTTGGCCGTGGATACCGAGACAACCGGCACTGATCCCCTGCGTTCCAGCCTGGTCGGAATATCGCTTGCGGTGAGGGAAGGAGAAGGCTGGTATATCCCGGTCGGCCACCACGCCGATGAACCGCAACTTCCGCTGCGCGCGGTTGTCCAGGCCCTTTCCGCCCCGTTTTCCGACCCGGCTCTTGGCAAGGTTGGGCAGAACCTCAAGTACGACCTCCTGGTTCTCAAACAAGCCGGCCTAGAGCTTTCACCCCTTGTCTTTGATACCATGCTTGCAGAGTGGCTTATAGAACCAACCGGGCGCAGCCTTGGCCTCAAGGACATGGCCTCACGTTACCTGAATGTTTCCATGCGCCACATCGAGGACCTCATTGGACGGGGCAAAGGCCAGCGTAGCATGGCCGAGGTGCCAATCAGCGATGCTGCAAGCTATGCCGCAGCCGACGCCGAAATTACCCTGCGGCTGCAGCCCATCCTGGCCGGCCGCCTGCAGCAATTGAACGCCGTCCGCGTATTCCAGGAGGTTGAAGTACCACTCATTCCCATTCTTGCTGACATGGAACAGGCAGGTGTGGCACTGGACATCCCTTTCTTTAAGCAGATGTCCGCCGAACTTGCAGAGCGCATAGGCGGTATTGAAGACCGGATCCAGGAGGCTGTGGGCTATGCCTTCAACCTCAATTCCACCCAGCAGCTCTCCAGGGCGCTTTTTGAGACCCTCCGTCTCTCACCGCCCAATCCGCGCGCCCGTACCTCCAGCGGACACTTTTCCACCTCCGCAGGCATCCTCGAGGAAATGCGCGGCCAGCACCCAGTGATCGACCTCATGCTCGAATACCGTGAACTTTCCAAGTTACGTTCCACCTACGTGGATGCCCTGCCCTTGGCGGTGAATCCACAAACGCACCGGGTGCATACTTCCTTTAACCAAACCGGTTCGGTCACTGGCCGCCTGGCTTCTTCGGATCCCAACCTGCAGAACATCCCCACCCGCACCGAGCTTGGCCACCGGGTACGCAACGGCTTTATCGCCGGTCCTGGCATGCTCCTCCTCTCGGTCGATTATTCACAGGTCGAACTGCGCATTGTCGCCCACATGTCTGGCGATCAGGCCATGATCGATGCATTCCAGCGCGGAAGGGATATCCATGTCGCCACGGCTGCCGCCATCTTCAATACGGACCTGGATTCGGTCAGCAAGGACCAGCGCCGCCACGCCAAGGCAATTAATTTCGGCCTGATCTACGGAATGAGCCCCTACGGGCTCAGCCGCTCCGCCGACCTCACCCTGGCCGAGGCTGAGAACTTTGTCAAGGCATACTTCCAGCAGTTCCCGCGCGTGAAAGAGTACCTGGATGAAGTCCGACTGCTGGCCGCCCGCCAGGGATATGTGGAAACCATTCTCGGCCGCCGGCGTTACTTCCCCAACCTGGTCACTCATTCCAACCCGGCCCTGCGCGCTCGCGAGGAGCGCGAGGCTATCAACGCACCCATCCAGGGAACTGCCGCCGATATCATCAAGGTCGCCATGATCCGCATTCCCGGCGCCCTCCAGGCTGCCGGCCTGAAAACCCGTCTTCTTCTCCAGGTGCACGACGAACTGCTCTTCGAATGCCCGCAGGATGAGTTGCAGGTGGCCGCCCGGGTTGTCCAACAGATCATGGAGCAGGCCATCGAGCTTTCAGTCCCGCTGCTCACCGATGCCCGCTGGGGCGCCAACTGGGGTGAGTTGCGGCCGTTATCATTGGAGAAGGAGCCTTGACCATAGCCCCCGACCCTTATCAGAAGGCGATGAACGCCGGTCACGCCGCCGCCTGGGACCGCGAATGGAAGAAAGCCGTTGAAAGCTACCAGCAGGCATTGCAAATCAAACCCAACGATTCCATGGCCCTCAACAGCCTCGGCCTGGCCTATTTCGAATTGCGTGAATTTGGCGAGGCCCTGGAGAGTTATGAACGGGCGTCCCAGGCCGCTCCACAGGATCCGACTCCCGTGGAGAAAATGGCTGTCATCTACGAGAGGCAGGGCGGTTCCCAAATGGCTGTAGAACTCTTCCTGCAGGCCGCTGACATGTACTTGGAAGCCCACGACACCGAGAAGGCCATCGAGAACTGGGTTCGCGTTACCATACAGCAACCCGACCAGGTGGTCGCCCGCAGCCGCCTGGCCCAGGTCTATGAGCAACTTGGGCGCAAGGCGGAAGCGGTAACCGAGCACCTGGTCCTGGCCAGCGCCCACCAACAGGCAGGTGATCTTGCACAGGCCATTCAATCCGCCGAGCAGGCAGCCCGCATATCACCCGAATCCCGGGAGGCCCAGCAAGCCCTGCAGATGCTGCGCTCCAACGAAAAGCTGCCGTTGCCGGTCAAACCGCGCGAGGACAGCCTGCCCGAGCAGCGCTTCCAAACCCGCAAACTGCCAGACCTGCCCCCGCGCATTCAGGACCCTGTTGCTGCCGCTTCACAGCGGGCTCTTGAGGCTTTGGCTGGCCTTCTTTTTGAAGAAACAGCCTCGAACAACAATGATACTCCCCGGCGGCAGGAACTGGCAGCCCTGGCCCGCGGCACCGGGCCGCTAAACCCACAAAACACAAACCGCAACCGTCGCCAGCTCTTCCTCCGCCAGGCAATCGATTCCCAGTCCCAAAAGCGGCTGCCAGCCGCCGCCACCGACCTTGAGCATGCCCTGGACCTGGGCTTGGATCATCCTGCCGTGCACTTCGACCTGGGTTACCTGCTCTTTGAAAAGGACCCCGAAAAGGCCCTTAAGTACCTGCAAAAATCAGCCCACAGCCCCGATTTCATCCTGGCCTCTTACCTGCTGATGGGCCGCATCCACTCCTCGCTCAGCCAACACGAGGCAGCTGCCATTGCCTTCATCCAGGCTCTGCGCCGCGCCGAGATAGAAACCATCCCCATGGAACAGGCCGCCGACCTTGACCAGCTGTACGATCCGGTCATTGCATCGGTTGCCGACCGCAAGGACGACGATTATTACCAGAACATTTCCAAGGTTGTCTCAGACCTCCTCTTCCGTCCAGACTGGCGATCAGCCATCGCTGCCTACCGCACCCAGTTGCTCCCTGCCGGTACCACCGTTGCCGCTCCCCTTGCCGGCCCCCTGCTGGAAAGTGGGGGCAGCCAGGTCATTGAGACCATGCAAAGCATCCAAAGCCTAGCCAACCAGGATAAACTGCGCACGGCCATGGAAGAGGCCTATGACGCCCTTGTTGCCGCCCCGGCCTACCTGCCCATCCAGGTACAGATCGGCGATATCCTCCTCGCCCAGGGCCGCCTGCACGAAGCACTGGACAAGTTCCTTCTTATCTCCGAACTCTACAGCCTGCGCGGCGAAACCGCCCAAGCCATCAGCCTGCTTTCCCGCATCAGCCAGGTGGCACCCATGGACACCACCGTCCGCAACCGGCTGATCAGTTCGCTGGAGGAGCAGTCGCGATACGATGAAGCCGTCCGCGAGGCTCTCGAACTGTCGGATGTTTATTACCAGCTTGCCGACCTGGAAATGAGCCGCCAGGCTTGCGATAACGCCCTGCGCCTGGCCCGGCTGCTGCCCTCCAGCCCGGAGTGGCAGCAAAAGGTTCTGCGCCGGCTGGCGGATATCGATGTCCAGCGGCTTGATCTGCGCCAAGCCATCCGGGACTACGAAGCCATCCTGGACCTAGAACCCGGTGATACAGCCTCCCGTGGTCAACTCATCGACCTGCACTTTCGCCTAGGGCAGTCCGAAGCCGCCATTCAGGAGGTTAACCGCTGCGCCGCCATTCTGGAGGACAACGGCCAGCGCCATACCGCCATCCAGTTCGTCCAGGCCCTGGCGGATGAAAAGCTTGAGAACCTGGAGTTGCCTGAAATACTGGCCGGCCTGTACCACCGCAATGGCCAGCAGGAAACAGCGGTCAACATCCTGGACGCCCTGGCGGAAAAGCGCTTCTCCTCCGGAGACCACGAAGGCGCCTGCCAGGCCTTGCAGCGCATCATCGCCCTTAACCCCCCCAACGTCGATCTTTACCAGCAAGCGTTGGAAGAGATCGCCAAGATGCGCTGATCTCCAACGGAAGCAGTCCGTAATTGCCTGGTTGACGGCTCCCCGTTGTGCATGATAAAATCGTCCCGAATATGGGCGCGTAGCTCAATGGCAGAGCAGTGGCCTTTTAAGCCATTGGTTGAGAGTTCGATCCTCTCCGCGCTCATGATTTATTTTAATGATAAAAGGTCTGGGCTTGTGGGGGATATGCCTGGTCGTTATTTTATTCTATAATAGATCGTAATATACTATCCGGGGGAAGTTTGAATGGTTTCCACATCAAGTGGGGAGGGCGCATGGGCACATTTCATAAAAAAAGTTTTGTGTGGCTTTTTCCCGCCTTTGTGTTGGTGCTGGCCTGTGCCTTAACAGGACCGCGTGATGAGGACATGCCATCGGGCTCACCTGTGCCCGGCGATGGCGGAGGGTTGGGTGTCCCCCCGCCTCCGGACGAGGATCATGGCGTCGTTTGCTTCGTGGAGGGGGAGGGGGTAATCCTGGCACATGCTCCCTCGTTCCAATCCTACCTGAGCCGGGACGGCGGGCTGACCTGGCAACACGCAGAAAGTATGGAATGGACCTCCGGGGCTGACTGTGCGTCGCGGGTTCAGCCCTGGGAGCTCTGGCCAATACCGGATGGTACAGAGCGTTTCCGCTTTACACCGGGACGGTCGGTCGAGAGATCGCTGGATTCGGGTGATACCTGGCAGCTGGACCTTGATCTTTCCCCCTTGGATTGGCAGCCTGAAGGTACTTCCGAACCTGGCCGCCAGGTTGTTGGGCAACCGGGTCCGCTGGACGCCATGATTGACCGCTCCACGGGGAACCTGCTGCTGGCGATGGGTCAGAAGGGGGTCTTGGTAAGGCTGCCGGGTGGCGCCTGGCAGTGGGCGCCTGCTGGGGAATACGCCCACGGAGAAAAGCCGCAATTGCTTACGGCCATTGCCAGCCTGCCGGCACAGCCCACTTTGTCCGCCGGAACATTGGCAGCCTCTGAGCCCTTTGCCGTCTGGGAGGCGCATACGAACTACACCCACAGCCTGGCCTTCTCGCCGGATGGCAGCAGGGTGGCTTCCAGTGGGCGGGAGGGGGGCCTGAAGGTTTTTTCCTTTCCCGACGGGGAACTGGTGCGCTGGATCAAATGGGGTGAGGGGGTCAACCAGGATGTTGTCTATGGAACCGTTTACTCGGCCGATGGCAGGACACTGGTGACCTGCGGTACCAATGTCGACCAAACCCTGCGGTTCTGGGAAGCGGATACTGGCCGGGAAACCAGGATGCTTGAAGGTTACCAGGGCGGCGTTCTGGATGCTGCCGGGGTGTCAGGCAGGCAGGTGCTGGCGGTTGCCAGGGACAGCGCGGTGGACATCCTTCAGCTTCCCGCTGGCGAGAAGATCGGCGGGGTCCCCGGTGGCGTGGGTGTCCTCAAACAGGTGAAATTTCTTCCTCCTGGCGACCGGCTGGCCATGGCTGGGGCAGGCGGTGGCGTTGAATTGTGGGATACCGTTACTGAATATCGGCTGTTCACGCTCCAGGCGGAAAAACCCGCCGAAGGCAGGAACAACCCCTACCGCATGGCGGTCGCCCTGGGCATGGATGGGCGGTTTGGCCGGCTGCTGGCTCTCTTCGGGGATTCGACCCTCCAGGCGTGGGATATTGCCAGCGGAGCACCGGCCGGTACTTGGGCGCTGCCGGGTCCGCATGGTTACTACCTCACCAGCGGGGCCATTTCTCCGGACGGAAGCCTGGTGGCTGCCGGCTTCCATAATGGCGACCTGTGGCTGTTCAGGGCGGTGGACGGCCGGGTGGTGGCAAAACTGTCCACCTCACAGGGTACATTGATGAGGCTGGCTTTTTCCCCGGACGGCCAAGTGCTGGCTGCTGGCGCGGTGAATGGAGAACTGTATTTCTGGCAGGTGGGTGTTCTTATATCCACCCCGTAGACGGGTTTTTGGCACCGCGTTGAGATAAAAAACCGTCAGAAGCAGGATGCCCGGATTTTACAGCCAGTTTAAAGGCAATGAAGTGGATCGTTGATTTAGAGTTCGATCCTCTCCGCGCTCATGTTTGTTTTAGGGGGAGTTATCAACAACTAAAATAACCCATAATAAAATTTGGAAGAACCTCAAAACAATCCAATAAATCTGAATGTAAATCGGTTCAAACTCACTCAGCAATGCAGCGTACCAGCAATTTCCCGGTGAAGTTGCCCATGAAAAATGGCATTTTTATAAAACGAAACGGAAGGGGGAAAAAGGCAAGGCTTTCATAGCTGATACCGGATGTATCAGGGGGTGTTGCATGGTAAAACCTGTTGGCAAGAATCCAGCATCAGAATCTCTGGTCTTCCCTACTTTGCCGACCTTACGGAAGCAACGCATTGACAGCATCATAACAAACCGTACAGGCATCATACATATCCACTTTGCTCAGATTGAATTGAGTTATTTGGTCAATCCCTCCGTCCAATTGGACGGCAGCCGGATCAGGTACGTCTCCACCTCCCCCGTACCGGACTTATTCCAGTTGCTGGTGAACAGGATGCGGGTCAGGTCGCGATTCGTGCTGGCGTGCGGCTCCGCCCAGTAATCGTGCCCCTGGGTGCTGTCGACCAATGAATGGGTGTGCGCCAGCCTCGCCACCCGCCCGCCGGGTGCCAGCTCCAAGGCAAACACCTGGTTGTCCATCCAAGTATGGGCGGTTTTGTCATCTCCATACGTGGAGACCAGCGCCCAGCCCGGGTGTCGGTAAGCCTGCCCGGAAAAGTGGAACCCGATGGCCGTGTGACTGAAATCAATCTCGAAGAGATTGCCAATTTCCCCCGTTGCCAAATCCACGTAGGAAAGGGCATCGCGGTCGATATCCTGGTAGACCAGCACCTCGTTCCCCAGTCTGTCAAAAGCCAGGTCGGAATGCCCGCACAATCTCAATAGGCCACGGCCGTTTTTCAACTCCCGGTCATAAACCATCAAACCGCAGGGTTCTGCTGCACTGCCCAATTGGCCTGGTTCACAGGCATTGTCAAAGTAGGCCAGGAAATAGTTCCCTGAGGGGCTGATGCTCACGGAATCGATCTCAACAGGCACTGGCAGGTTCAGGCTGGCGGTAATGTTGCCATTTTGGATGTCGTAGATGAGAAATCCAACGGTCAGCCAGTCCTGGTCCTCGGCCATCAGGCCAATATACCGGGAGTCCACAGACGGGCTGCCTTCATAGCGCATCCAGACCGCCTGGAGGGAATGGCCTGGGAATTCATCCGCAAAATCGTACAGCAGGGACGATTCGGCCGAAGTAATGTTATAGGAATACAGCGAGGTGCCGTCCGAATAATACAACAGGTTCGGGTCTTTCGCATCCCAGCGCGGATCGACCCCAATGGAGATCTTCCCGAGCGGTAATAGCGAGTTGGCATCGTATGGGTACCAGGTGCCATCAATGCCACGTATCATGAACCGGCTTTCATCGGCGTTGAAGGGTTGGACGCGGGAATACTCGTTCTTCATCCCACTGGAGGCATCCCCCGGTGCAAGATCCGTTGATCTGTCGGTTGCCCGTATGATGCAGGTATTAAAGACCGGATCGATATATTCCTTTCGGGCGAGGGGCTCGGGCATCTCTGGAGCCTGGTACACCTGGAGGTCGGTGACCGTTGGCGCCGGGGGATCCTGGCAATAGGCAGCCGGGCCTGCCG
Organism: uncultured Anaerolineaceae bacterium; assembly: GCA_964420835.1. Taxonomy (GTDB): domain Bacteria; phylum Chloroflexota; class Anaerolineae; order Anaerolineales; family Anaerolineaceae; genus CAYQUO01. The sequence continues at coordinate 23,083 of CAYQUO010000002.1, read as the reverse complement.
CGGCCCTGGTTGGCACCGGCGAGGCCAGTTCTGCAGATTCGGCCTGGCCGGGGCTCGCTTCCGGACCTCTTGCAGGGGTTGCCAGAAAGGAACAGGCGCAAACTGCCAGCGCCAGCACGTAAGCAAAATGGTTGCATTTCCGTTCCATATACAACCTCACTCTTGCCTTCCCGCCAAGAATGGTTTTACGGACAGGCTGCTCCACATCCCCACGTTACGGATCCCCTACCTGTCCTTTAGAAGCCATACGCCAAGGGCTCCATGTCCGGCGTGGAAGATCAATCCCTGTATCCATGATTGCTCCCATTTGCCCATGATCACGTTCCTGAAGGGTTCCTCGTGCCCTCCGCAACCAGCCAGGGTCACTTCCTTCTCCTGGGGTTTCATAAGGGCAGAGAGCTATCGGCCGGAGAATGAGAGCACCGAGTCGGGAACTGGTGAACAGTTTCGTTGAGACTTTTCCTGGCGGATTGAGAAACACAGGGACCACCGAATCATTATATATTGACTCCCCGGTACTTGTATGGTCAACCGGTTGTGGCTCCTCGAGAACGGGACCGTTATTACACATCGCCAAAAGGTATAATATGTCGGTAGGGTGTTCGTCATCCGCACCCGGCCATGGGCCGCGAGTTCTCCTTGGACAACTTTTTCCTCGCCAACAGCCTGAGCATGTCCGGTCAATCGGTCGGCTGTCATACAAATAACCAAGGTCTCCACACCAAGGCCATGGGCACAAAGGTGGCTGCTTGACAACTCACACATTGGGTCGTTTGATTAAGAATCCCCGATTTCTGGCGTTGCCAGCCTTACTCCTTTTACTCGCCCTGCTGGCTTCCGGCTGCCACCTGGTCCTCCCGGTCTTCCCTCCCACCTCCACCCCGCTTGCCTCCCCAACCACGGTGCCGCGCCTCCCCGGCACGCCCCTGCCCACCATCACCCCTACCCCGCAGAATATGCTTCAGGTCAGCCGGTTCGCCCTGCCCCACTCCGCCGGCGTCGTTAATCTGCTGGCGAATGGCGGCCAGGCCTGGGTAGTCGATTCGTTCAACCTGCTCTGGCGGTTGGATCCGGCTTCCGGCCAATGGGCCGGCCCGGTGGACCTGCTCGAGGGCAGCCTGCCGACCCAACGGCCTGTCGAACCGCGGCAACTTTTCCTTGCCGCCGGCCAACTATGGGTCACCCTGCGCGGAGGAGGCATTGACCGGGCAATCGTTCTCGATCCCGAATCCCTGGCGATCATCAACTGGGCCGACCTTTCCGGTGTGGATTTTAACCAGGGCCTGGCTGTTAGAGACAAAGTCATCTTCCCCCCCAACATCTACTCCGGCAAAACCGGCGAACTGCTTACCGGCTATGAAAAAATGGAAAGGTGTTATTCCTACAGCCCCGTGGGCGCCATCAACGAACAGTGGTCCGCCTGGTGGATCCTCGGCCGCGGCCTCGGCCTGGTGAGCGTGGAGTACCCCAACCACTGCCGCCACAGCCTGCTGCCGGATGCCGGCCTGCCCGGCAATTTCACCATCATTCCCCCGCACCTCTGGCGGGTGCGATACATTGAGGGCCGTAATGACCCCCTCCTGCTGGCCTTCCTCCTGCAGGATATCCTGAATAACGCCTTCGACCCGCAGCGGGAAAAGGAACTGCCTGTTTCGCCGCCCCGGCTGCAGACCGACCTGCCCCTGGATGACCCCGCCCGCCCCTTGATGCAGCCGCTGCTCTTCATTGGGTCCTCTGTGTGGGCGTTTCAGCCCCCCGGCAGCGATGGATTAGTGGATGCCTTGCAGTTGGATGCCACCAGCGGAAAGTTCTTGGGGCGTTCCCGGTTTTCCCTCCCAACGGGCAACCCGTCACCGACCTCCCTCTCTCAAACCTGGGTCGATGGCAACAGCCTTTGGCTGCCCCTGGAGGATTCCATTGCCCGGGTTACCCTTCCTCAATGATTTTGCGGCTTGAAAAGGTTTGACCGGTTGCCATGCAATTTACATCCGGCTGCCATTTTGGGCTTGAGCCCTATTTTGGGATTTTGATCCCCTCCCAGGCGTGAAAGGCCTCGCCAGGCAACCGCTGGTTGACCTGTGGCACCATCACCCGGCCATCCCGGTGCACCAAAACAGTGAGAGAGGCCGTATCCGCTGCCAGCCTCTGGAACTCGTTCAGCGGCATCTTGAGGTAATGTGCGGTTGCCAGCCGGATGACTTCTGCATGCGTGAAAAGCGCCACCAGGTCACCGGCCTCGTGATCCGCCGCAATCCGCTCCATCTCCTCCACCGCCCGCTCCTGCACCTCTGCCAGGCTTTCACCACCCGGAAAACGCACCCCGGCCGGTGCCACCAGAACCTGTTTCCACAGGCTTGTCCGCCGCAGTTGTTTGAAACTCCTCCCCTGCCAGCGGCCATAATCCACCTCGATTAACCCTTCCCGCACCTGGACCGGCAGTCCATGGCGGGACGCCAGCGGCTGGGCGGTTTCCAATGCCCGTTCCAGCGGGCTGCTGTAAATGGCCTTCAGCCGCGCCCCCCCCAGTTGTGCGGCCAATTCCTGTGCCTGCCGCCTGCCCTCTCCGTTCAAGTGCACTCCCGGCATCCGCCCAGCCAGGCCTTTGCCGATCAGGTCGTTCTCCCCGTGCCGAATGAGCAGCAATACGGCCATCACTGGTTACCCCCGTCCGCGTGCTGTTCATCCCACCAGGCTTTCATTTGCCTGCGCCACACCGCCAGCCGCTCGACAATGCCGGCTTCGTAGCCTTCACTGGAGGGGTGGTAGAAATATGTCCCCTCCAGACGGGCAGGCAGGTACTGCTGTGGCACGAAATGACCCGGGTAATTGTGGGGGTAACGGTATCCCTGGCCGTGCCCCAGCCCTTTGGCATCGCGGCTGGAATCCATCAGGTGTGTCGGCACCGGCCCAGGCCTTTCCTCCTTCACCACCTTCAGGGCGTTGAAGATGGCTCCAGCCGAATTGGATTTCGGCGCTGTTGCCAGGTAAAGCGTAGCCTCTGCAATGGGGTAGTAACCTTCCGGCAGACCGACGTAGTCGAAAGCGTAGGCTGCCGAAACGGCCACCTGCATTGCCTGTGGATCAGCCAGACCGATATCTTCTGAAGCCAGTACCACCAGCCGGCGCAGGATGAACCGCGGGTCCTCCCCAGCCGCCAGCATCTTGGCCAGCCAGTACAAGGCCGCATCCGGGTGCGAACCCCGCACTGATTTAATGAAGGCCGAGATCGTGTCGTAATGGGCATCTCCCTGCCTGTCATATTGCAGCGAGCGTTTCTGAATGGAATCCTCGGCCGTGGCGAGGTCAATATGGATCGCTCCATCCGCTCCCGGCAGCGAACTTTCCACCGCCAGCTCGAGCGCGTTCAACAAGTTGCGGGCATCTCCGGTGCTCAGGTCCACCAGGTGCTGACGGGCCTCTTCATCCAACCGTATCTTTTTCCGCCCATAGCCATGTTCCGGATCAGTCAATGCCCGCCCCAGGATCAGTTGCAGTTGCGCTTCTGTTAATGGCTCCAACTGAAAGATGCGCGAGCGCGATACCAGCGCCCGGATGACCTCAAAGTAGGGGTTCTCGGTCGTCGCCCCGATCAGCGTCACCAGCCCCGATTCCACGTGCGGCAACAGGGCATCCTGCTGGGCTTTGTTCCAGCGGTGCACCTCGTCAACGAACAGGATCGTTCGAACCTGGTGCAGTTTGCGCCGTTCCTGTGCACTGGAGATGATCGCCCGCAGGTCACCCACTCCTGCCAGCACGGCCGAGATGGCCTCGAAATGTGCCTGCGAGTGGTTGGCGATCAACCTGGCCAGGGTCGTCTTTCCCGTCCCCGGCGGTCCGAAGAAGATGATGGAAGAGAACAACCGGTCGCTTTCAACCGCCCGACGCAGCAGTTTTCCCTGTCCGATGATGTGCTCCTGCCCGACGAACTCATCCAGAGTCTGCGGCCGCATTCGGTCGGCCAGCGGTGCCTCTAGCTCCAGGTTCTCCTTCATGGCGTGATCGAACAGGTCCATGGAAAAATTGTACCATGCAGCGCTACCACCTTCATATGCAGGGTTTACAGGATGGAGTTGCTGATGCCGATCTTCGACAATGCTGATCGCGGCTAAGAGTGACGCGCCCGGTTAACGATATAAATGCCGGCCAACACTGTGAGGCCCCCAATTGACTGAGCCGGTGAGAGCACCTCCCCCAGCAGCGGAATGGCTAGAAACGCCGTCAATATCGGTTGGGCGATCATCGTTGGCGCCACCACCGAGGCTCGCAGATGCCCCAGGGCATAATTCAGGGTGAAGTAGCCAATCACCTGGGAGATGATTCCGGCAAGGATGAAGCAGAGGTAACTGAACTGGGAATACCCGGACAGTGGGTGTCCCAATGCCAGATTGATCCCCAACAGCGATGCACAACAGGCGGTAACGGAGATAAAAGTGAACGGCAGGGTCTTGAAAAATTGTCGACCTAACTGGGAAAAGATCAAAAGACCGGCGTAGAACAAACTTGAAGCCAGTGAGAGGGCATCACCGACCCCGAGGTGCGGGTTGGCAATCATATCGTTACCAAACACCAATGCTGCCCCGCTCATCGTCAGTATCAGCCCCAGCCAGAACCTCCTCCCCAGGCGTTCCTTCCATGCCAGGATGGCAAAAAGCCCCACCCAAAGCGGTGAAATATTATTCAACAGAGTGGCATTGGCCACCAGTGTGTGTTCCATGGCCGTCGTCCACAGGGTATGATCAAAGGAGGAGAAGATTCCTGCCGCAATCGGGAGTAATAACACCGCCGGGGCGACTTTCAATCCGCCCGAGTGTTTAAGGTGAACCAGGAAAATGGGCAGCATCACGATTATTGCCGTCAACATGCGGTAGAACGAAGTTATCGTCCCCGGTGCTTCCGCCCAACGCACGAAGAATGCTGAAACGCTCAGCGACATGACGCTCGCCGCCAGTGCCAGGTATGGCAGGGCGCTCCGACGCGCAGCAGCTCTTGCCAGTGGGGTCGATGTGGATTTGATGTTCTCCATATTGCTTGGATTCTTTATCCCGGTTCAGGATTCACGCCAGGGTCCCGCATCAAAGCGTCCATACAGCGAATGTGGATTTTATCATGCATCTTCCGTATTCCCATCCATTATCATGCTCGCTTTCAAACATCAGGACCAGGGTATGGGTTTCGCTGAATACTGGAACATGCATGCCGGGGAATATTCCACCATCCCCCTGCCTGAACGGGAGAGGGTCGGCCGTTTTCGCGATCGGATCCTTAAGTCCGACCGGGGCTGCCCTTCCCACATCCGGCGGGGTTGTACTGAAACCACGGGCTGGCTGTTTTTCCAACCCTGTACGATCTCACCCCGGCCAGCAAGCCAGCAGGTTAGGAAGTTCGGCCAGCGTTGTGATCGTAGCCGAAGGCTGGATCCTATCCGCATCCTCCCCGGTTGGCATGATCGCCCGCCGGGTGATCCAGATGCTGGCGATCTTCAGGTAATTTGCACCCAGGATGTCGGCGCCCAGCGTGTCCCCCACCATGACCGCCTTTTCCGGTGGAATATTAAAGGCCTCCAATGCCAAGCGCAACATTTGCGGGTGTGGCTTGCGATATCCCACAACTGCTGAGATCAGTACATGTTCAAAACAGGAGGCCAGCCGGTTGCGTTCGAGCAATGTCCGGACGTCCTGTTCATCAGAAGCGTTCGAGATCAGCCCAAGGCGGTAACCCTCTGCCTTCAGGGTATCAAGCGTCGAAAGCGCATCCTCCTCCAGTACCCAGTGTTCCTGCGAAACGGCGTACATTTCCGAAAGGACATAATCCAAGGTTTTATCCGGAACGCAAGGATGTTGGTATTCCTCCAGAAGGTCGCCAAGCACGCGTCTGGTCGTATACTCCACAAATTCACTGTCGCGCAGCATGTGGTAACTTCGGACCCGCTTGCGGAAATCCACCAGGAACCGCGGCAGGTCCAGCCTTAGTTCGGCATTTTGCAGGGCGGAAAGCATCCGTAGTTCGGAGGCTGCATTAACCTCCTCCACATCCCCGTTGAAGTGGATGAGTGTTCCCCCAAGATCGAAGAGGACCAGATGAAAACGGTGGTCTTTTTTTTCAATATTGTCTTTCACGGTCGAAACGGTTAAGCAGGGGCTGCCCGTTCAGGTACCGCCGAAGGTTCTCCGCCCATAACGCTGCAGCCCTTTCCCGGTAAAAGGCACTAAGCCCTGCAATATGCGGAGAGATAAGCAGGTTGGGCACCCGCCACAATGGGTTCCCCGGGGGCAATGGCTCTTCATTGAAAACATCCAGCGCCGCCCCGGACAGCCTCTTTTCATGGAGCGCCGTTGCCAGCGCCGTTGGGTCGATCGTCCCGCCCCGCCCGGCATGAACCAGGTACGCCCCCGGCTTCACAGCCTTCAATATGGTTTCGTTAATGATATTACGCGTTTCATGTGTCAGCGGCAGGCACACAACAAGATAATCGCATTCCTTTACCATTGATGCCAGCGCCAGTGCCGGGTACAGCCGTGTGAACAGATCTCCATTGGGATCGCCCAACCCGGTTGCTGAATACCCTTCGTCTTCCGGGTGCATCAGGTCCCGCTTGACCGCCAGGGTTTTCACTTCCAGCGGTCGCAGCAGGCGAGCCAGTTCCCGCCCCACGCTGCCGTACCCCACAATCCCCACTGTACTGCCCCGTAATTCCTTGGGAAGGAAGCGTTCATGACGATCGCGAGGCCACTCCATCAATTCCTGGTTTTCTGCCAGTGCAGGCACCTTGTGGCCAAGCACCAGCATCATCGTCAGGAGAAATTCCGCCACCTGGGGGGCGGCTGCCCCACTCAGCGTGGTCACCTGTATACCCTCCATTTTTAGGAGAGGCGATTCCAGCACCATGTCCAAACCGGCATAGTGGAATTGGATCCATTTCAACCGGGGTACTTTTTTTGGCTCTGGCAGCACCGAATCGGTGTATAAAACCTCCACCCGTCTCCACACATCGTCATGAATGTCTTCCGGCCGGCGGGCAGCCTCAGCGCTGATCTTTAACCGTGGTGAAATCTGCCGCAACTCCTCCAGGATCGGCTCAACAAATGGGATGGTTGTAAGGATCTCTATGGAAGGTCGTTTCATCAGTCGATCGTCAATGGGTGTTCATCCCCCCAGGATCCAGTTCCTGGCGCAAAATGCGCAGTTCGTCCGCCCCGGGGGGGTCAGTCATAACCAGGTCAGGCGAAACACGCAAGTCCCAGCCGGTGTTTTCCTTGGCCATCTCCACACTTGACCCCGGGTGCAGGGCTGTTAATACCATCTCGCCTGTTTCATTCGGTGCAAGGATACCCAGGTTGGTCACCACTGCCTGCGGTCCGCTGCCGCGCACCCCGGCCTCATCCCTGCGTTGTCCGGATGGCAGGTGGCCGGCAGAGGTGATAAAGTCCACACGCTCCGGGAAGCGGCGTTTTTGGTGTGGTGTGATAATGTAACAGCGGTTTGCCCAGCCGGCGATCTCCATGGATCCGCCGGATCCGGGCAGGCGGGTGATCGGTTGGTCGTACCTGCCGATCACGGTGGCATTGATGTTGCCCGTCCGGTCGATCTGAGCCCCGCCCAGGAAGCCTACATCCACATTGCCCCGTTGCAGGTAAAGGGTGAAGATATCGTACATCGAACACACCAGCGACGAGCCGCTTACCAGGGTGGGATCGCCGATTGAAAGGGGCAAACGGGAAGGTCTCGAGCCGACCACCCCCGCTTCGTAGATCATGGTCAGGTTCGGCGCGTGCGTACGCCGGGCCAGGTTGCAGGCCAGGTTTGGCAACCCCACCCCCACGAACACTACATCACCATCGCGCAGCAGACGGGCGGCGTTCACGGTCATCAGTTCCGAGGCGGTATATTCCATGTCAGTAATCTCCGTAGTTCACCGGTATGCTTGGCCTCGGTTTTACAGCCAGACGTTCATGCGTTTCATCGCCCAGGTTCTGCCAGTATTCCGCCCGGTCCTTCACCCCGTAGACCCACTCGTCCAGGTAACGCTGCACACCTTCGCTGCTTTGGCTGATCCTGTCCCACTCCAGGTAAAAAGGGTTGTCCCGGTCGTAATATCCCTGCGTGTACGAGGGGTGGGCGCAATAGGGCACGTGACAAACCGCATCCACAATGAACCCGGGAATCACCGTCCGGTTCGGATCGGAACGGATGATCTCCTCGGGAACGATCTCTTCCGCAGTGAGAATAACCCGTCTGGCGGCAAAGGCGGCTTCCTTCTGCTCGCCGATGATGCCCCAGATCTGGGCATTCCCGTCAACATCCGCCCGTTGCACATGGATGATCGCAACATCCGGGTGCAGGGGGGGCACGGTGATCACTTCCCTGCCGGTGTACGGGTCAGCGATCCGGCGATAGTTGGGGTTGGCTTTTTCCAGATCGGTCGCCCCGGTCAGGTTCATGGGCATGAAGGGAAGCCCGCCAGCCGCCGCCTTCAGCCGCGAGATCATCCCAAAATGGGAGTATTCTTCGATCTCCAACCGGCCTTGCTCCACCATGGATCGCAGAACACGCAGCGATCCAACGCCCGGGTTACCCATGTAGGAAAAGATGATCTTACTGGCACATCCGGCTGCCACCATCTGTTCATAGACCAGGTCCGGTGTGGCCCGGGCCAGGCAAAGCCGCTTCTTTCCCTGCCGGATGATCTCGTGGCCCACCGCAAAAGGGATCAGGTGGGTAAAACCGGCGGCATAAATGCAATCGCCGTCATGTACCTGCTGTTTTACCGCCTCGCTCAGGGTACATTGCTTGTTCATGGCCACTATCCGGATCGCGAATTTTCATCCATTTCGTCGTCCCTGCCGGATCTCCGCCTGGAGCGAAAGAGCCTGAACCGTTGGCTGGACGGAGGTTCGCGCCGCGGGAAGATCTTGCTGACAAGGGCGGTCAACACCAGGCAGGCTGCACTGGCGATCAACACCCGGTAATCGGGCTGATTGGCTGCAACGGAAAGGATGAACATAACCATGGTTGCGGTTGCCAGAAAGAGCAGGAAGAGGATGAACCGGCCAGCCAAGATCTATTCCCCCTTCTGTACCCGGCAATGGATCTGTTCGCGCATATATAAAGGCAGGTAATACAGTCCTCCAGCATTTTTTCCGGTTGCGCCGGACGCCTTCCACCCGCCGAACGGCTGAAAGCCCGGCCAGGCACCCGTTGTGGCTCCCTGGGGCCGGTTGGCGTAACAAACACCGGCCTTGATGTTTTCAAAAAACCAGTCGGCCTCGGCAGCACTGCCGTAAAAACCCGCTGTCAGCCCGTATTCAACGTTGTTGGCAAGGCGCATCCCTTCTTCCAGGGATTTTACCGGTGCCAGGGTTGTAATGGGCACGAACATTTCCTTCTGCCATAAAGGGTGGTCCAATGGCAGGTCCGCCACCAGAGTCGGTTCACAGAAGTAACCCTTGTCGTAGGGAGGGCTGGCCAGAACCTTGCCCCCGGTCAGGAAGCGTCCGTTTTGGCTGAGATCTTCGCAAAAGCGTTTGAAATCAGTAAAAGAACTCATGTTGATGACCGGGCCAAGGTAGGTTTTTCGTTCCGTTGGATCCCCAATGACCAGGGTCTCGGTCAGGGCGACCAGTTTGCGGGTCAATTCCTCGTATACCGGCTCCTCGATAAAGACCCGGGAACAGGCTGAACATTTTTGCCCCTGCAAGCCGAATGCTGAGCGGAGAATGCCGGTGGCAGCCTGCTCCAGGTCAGCGTTGCGCGATACCAGCGCGGGGTTTTTACCTCCCAATTCCAAAATGATCGGGCGCACCCAGCGGCTGTTCGCGTAATCCCTGAAGATTTTCATCCCCACATCGTACGAGCCGGTAAAGGTAACCCCGGCAACAAGCGGGCTTTCGATCAGCGCCTGGCCCAACGTGTTTCCCGGGCCGGTAACATAGTTACAAACTCCTGCGGGCAGCCCGGCTTCCCACAGGCACTCTGCAATCAGGCGGGAGGTCCAGGGTGTGTCGGTGGCCGGTTTAATCACCACCGTGTTTCCGGCCACCAGGGCTGCTCCCACCGGACCGCCGGTCAGGGCGCACGGGAAGTTGAACGGGCTGATCACGAGCCACACGCCATGCGGCAGGAGGACCGAGGTATTTGTCGAACTATAACCGGAAAATGGGTCCTTGCCCATCTTCGTCACGTATCCCTTGTTGGCTTCCATCTGTTCGCAGGCGTACCGTAACAGGTCGGCTGTTTCGGCCACGTCTCCGAGAGCTTCCATGCGATTTTTCCCAACCTCCAGCGAAATCACTGCCGCCATTTCATAAGTGCGCCGATCCATGATGGAGGCTGCCTTGCGCACCAGCGCCACCCGTTCCTTGTAATCCGTTCGGCTCCATTCTTCAAACGCCCGGCTGGCTGATTCCAGTGCAAGTTTTGCCTCTTTTGCACCCCCTTTCTGAAAGACCCCCAGCAGCACGTCCGTATTGGCAGGGGAACGGTCCTCGAATTTGTCATCGGTAAAAACGTCCTGCCCGTTGATGATCATTCCGTGTTCCTGCCCCAGTTGAGAACATACCTTGTCCAGGGCCACTTCATACCGCGTATGGAGTTCCTCCGGCGGGTTAAACATGGTGCCGTAGGTCAATTTAAAACCTTCTGTTGACATGGGTCACCTCCAGTTGGAATGCCTTCCACTTAAGTATAGTCCAGGAAAACAGGCAAGTCAAAGCCGTCCGGTTGTCAGGATTTTTTACCGGAATAAAGGGGTATCCACCCAGGTAAGCCTGTTGCGCCTGGGCGGGAAGTGCGCTAAACTGTTAACTGGGAAGGGGTGCGGGATGATCTTTCTGGGTATCCATGTGGATACAGGGCGTTTGCCCCTGGCGTTTACAGCCATGGATGATGAACCACACCTGCTGGCTCTGGCAACCGGCAACCTGGCTGACCTGCTGGCGTATGCTTCCGGTCTGAGTGAGGCGCTGGTTTGTGTGGGCGCCCCTTTACGCCCCAATCTTGGCCTGGCCCGTCAGAGATTGGCCGCTTTCCGGACACCCAGGCGGGGCCGGCCTCCCAGCCTGCGGCAGGCCGAGCTCGAACTGGAGGGATTTGGCTTGAGTCTGCCCCATACCCCGCCTTCCACCCGTAACGCCCCGCCCTGGATGCGCCGGGGTTTTGAGATTTATAAGCGGTTCTCTTCCATGGGCTATGTGCCATACACCGGGGAGAAGATACCCAGGGGCATCATGGAAAGCCAGGCTGAGGCCGGCTATTACACCCTTTTGCAGCAAACCCCATTATCCTCCAACACCCTAGAAGGCCGCCTGCAGCGCCAAATGGTTCTCTTCGAACAGGGGCTTCCCGTCTCCGATCCCATGACCTTCATTGAAGAGATCACACCTCGCAAACTGATAAAAGGGAACCTGCCCTTGGAGATGATCGCCAGCCAGGCCGAGTTGGATGCCCTGCTGATGGCCTTTACGGCATGGCTGGCCTGGACCAGGCCGGACCAGGTCCGCCGAATCGGCCTCCCCGAGGAGGGCGAGATCGTGCTCCCCGGCGACCTGCCAGCGCCGCCCAGTCAGGAGAAAATGGGCAGGAACCTGCGTAACTTTCGCCTTCCTTCTATTAATTCACCGGATCGGGAAGAGTCATAAGTTGCCCCCCAAATTACAGACCGGAATGGATTATCAACCTTTTTGGCCTGCACCAAGACGATGGTATGAAAATCCCGCTGCCACCCAGCGGGTTTCCTCCCATCCGTTGACACAATCCATCACCATGCGGGCATTCGTTTTCATCAACACTCCAGAGGGTTCCAACCCCAAGAAAGAGTCATGCTTCACCAGCAATAAAAGAAGCTCGGCTTCCCTCAGCGCCGCTTCCAGCGATGACGCCACTACCACCCCTTCGATTCGGGCATCCTGCTTGTGTGGTTCCCAGGCGGTCACCCTGGCACCATCCCTTGCCAACAGGCGGCAGGTGGATATGGCAGGGCTCTCCCGCAGGTCATCCACATTGGGTTTGTAGGCCAGCCCCAGCGCGGCGATCTTCCTGCCCGCCAGGCTGCCCCCAAGTGTCCGCTTTACCACCTGTGCCACGAATTCCGGCTGCGAATCGTTCACCTGACGTGCAGTGCGAATGAGCCGGGCCAGGTCAGGGGCTGCTTCCACCAGGAACCACGGATCAACGCTGATGCAGTGCCCGCCCACCCCCACTCCCGGTTCGAGGATGTGGACGCGCGGATGGAGGTTCGCCAGCCGGATGGCCTCCCAGGCATCGATCCCCAGCCGGTCAGCCAGCCGGGAGAACTCGTTGGCAATGGCAATATTCACATCCCTGCAGGTATTTTCCATCAGTTTAACCATTTCGGCCGTTGTTGCATCGGTCAACTGGAACTGGCCCTTGACAAAGGTGCGATACAGATCCCTGCCAGCCTCCGCAGAAGCCGGATCGATGCCACCGATCACCCGTGCGTTCTCCACCAGTTCCTTCAAGATCTGCCCGGGCAGCACCCGTTCCGGCGAATAAGCCAGGTAAAAATCCTCCCCAGCCTTAAGACCGCCTTCTTCCAGGATCGGCTTAACTATCTTGACCGTCGTGAGCGGCGGAGACGTGGATTCCAACACCACCAGGTTCCCCTTTCTCAGCCAGGGGGTAATGGAATGAGCCGCTGATTCAACGTAGCTCAGGTCAGCCTTCTTGTTCTCCTGGAAGGGGGTGGGGACGGCAATAAGAAAAGCATCTGCTTGTTCGGGTTGGAGGCGTACAACCAACTGGCCGTTTCTTAATGGCTCGGTCAGCAGGGACTGCAGCCCGGGCTCCTGGATATGAGCCCGCCCGTTGGAAAGGGTTTCCAGGATGCTGGAGTTCACATCCACCCCCACCACCTGCACACCCCGGCTGGCAAGTATACCTGCCGTTGGCAGCCCAATGTAGCCCATTCCAAGGATACATACCTTTTTGAATTCCAAACTTCCACCTCGGTGCGGAAATGCAGGCCCATTATCCCATAACTGGTATCGGTTGCAAAGATGGTGCTTTTTGACAACCTTTTCCAGCCGGCTGATCCGGCGGGGACTCCACATGTCTTTGATATAATGTCCTGGTTCAAGTGAAACCGTCAGGAGGGAGCCAATTGGTGGAGCAGCACAGCCAGACAATAGCACTTTTTATGCCTGACCTGCGCATGGGCGGCGCCGAACGCGTCATGGTACAGCTGGCGGCGGCTTTTTCGGATCGCGGATTCCCGGTGGATTTTATCCTTATCCGTCAGCAGGGCGAGTTGATGGCAGAGCTTCCGTCTGCTGTACACATTGTGCCCCTTAAAGCCTCTTCGGAATATACCTGCCTGCCGGCCCTGGTTCGCTACCTTCGGCATGCACAGCCCTCCGTGCTCCTTACCACCATGGTCGTCTCCAACTGGATCACCCTCCTGGCGGACAGGCTTTCCGGAACACGAGTGCGGACCGTGCTGAGGGCTGCGACCACGCTTTCCGCTCTTGGCCGTCAATCCGTCCTGAAAAAGAGGCTGGAACATCTTCTTGTCCGCCTGTTCTATCCACTTGCTGACGCCATTGTTGCTGTTTCCAGTGGTGCCGCCGACGACCTGGCTTCCTATGCAGGCCTCGATCCAGATCGCATACGCATCATCCCAAATCCTGTTCTTTCTCCACAATTGAATTTGTTGGCTGGCCAACCGCTGGACCATCCATGGTTTGCCCCCGGAATGCCCCCGGTGGTGCTGGCCACAGGACGATTGGCGCAGGAGAAGGACTATACGACCCTCATCCAGGCGTTTTCCAAGGTCCTTGCAGTGCGGCCAGCCCATCTGGTTATCCTGGGGGAAGGGGAGGAGCGTAAACTGCTGGAGGGCCAGGTTCGCAAGCTCGCGCTTGAATCCGCTGTTAACCTGCCGGGTTTCCAGATAAATCCGTATTCCTGGATGCGCCGGGCGGCTGTTTTCGTGCTCTCCTCGCGGCTGGAAGGTTTGCCGAACGCCCTCATCCAGGCAATGGCCTGTGGCTGCCCGGTCGTGGCCACCGATTGTCCCAGCGGCCCGCGGGAGATCCTGGATGGAGGCCGTTATGGCCACCTGGTGCCAATGGGTGATGCAGAGGCTCTGGCTAAAGCGATTCTTCTCTGCCTGGATGGAGACCGGCGTCTGCCGCCGCCGGAATGGCTGCAGCCTTTTCAACAGGAACGGGTTGTTGACCAATACCTGGATGTGTTTTTCCCAAAAAGGATACCCAATCGATGATCCGCTGTTGCCGGACAACGAACAGTATCTCCTGCCTGAACTGACAAAAAGCCGATCATCGTCATAACGTGGGTGCCTCTCGGGTATAATCAGCCCCAAGGTTTCCTTTTCGGGGTGCCATTATGTCCAATGAACTCATTCAATCCCTGGCGATACTCATTGCCGACAAGATCCTGCACAAACCAGGGCGTATCATACAGCCCGATGAGCCCCTGATCTCCAGCGGTCTGATCGACTCCTTTCACTTGGTAGACCTTGCCCTGGTTGTGGAGGATGAGTTTGGTGTCCACATTGATGACACCGAGTTGAATGTTAATACCTTCGATACGCTTGCTCAACTGACCGCCCTGGTTGCCAGCCGGATGTCCTGAAGTGACCACCTTTTCAGCCGCCCTGCTGCGTTTCTACGAGCATAAACCGGACCAAGTCTGCATTTACCTGCAAACTGCCGGCCAGCCAGATCTGCCGATTGCCTACCGGGATCTGCTTCAGGGTGCGGCCACGTTTTCCCATCTCCTGGCAGATGCTGGCATCCAGCCTGGCGAAGTGGTCATCCTGATCCTCCAGCACAGTCTGGAACTCATTCACGCCTACTTTGGTGTCATTCTTCACGGCACCATACCCTCCATCATGCCATTTCTTACGGAAAAGCTCCTCCCGGAGCGTTACCGGGCAGACCTGGCATCGCTCGTTGCCATCACCCGTCCTTCAGCCATCATCACCTACCCGGATTTTGAAACCGAGGTTCGTGCTGCATTGCGCCCAGGGGATTCCGTTCGCTCTGTTATTCTCACCTCGCAAGCCGGTCCTCCAGTCGGCCTGGACTTCTCCAACTTCGGCGGTCTCTCGCGCCAACCGGAGGATATTGTTCTCCTTCAGCATTCCTCCGGAACCACCGGCTTACAAAAGGGGGTGGCGCTCTCCCACCGGGCGGTCTTCAACCAATTGGAGACTTATGGACGGGCTCTCCATCTTCAGTCAGACGATGTCGTCGTCAGTTGGCTGCCGCTTTACCACGACATGGGCCTGATAGCCGGTTTTCTGCAACCCATCCTATCGGGTTTGCCGCTGGTTCTCATGTCACCTTTCGATTGGGTGCGGGCGCCCCAGCGCCTGCTGCAGGCGGTCAGCCGGTACCGGGGTACGCTCAGCTGGCTGCCAAACTTTGCCTATAACTTTTGTGCCACACGCATTCGTGACCGCCACCTTGATGGGGTGGATCTCTCCTCCTGGCGGGCGGTCAGCAACTGCTCGGAGCCCATGCGCTTTGAAAGCCACCGCATCTTCCTGGAACGTTTTCAGTCCCTTGGTCTGCGCCCGCAGGCGCTGACCACCTGTTACGCCATGGCCGAGAACGTCTTTGCCGTCACCCAGGGCGGCATTGATTTCCCGGTCACCGTTGACGAGATCGACCGCGATGCCTTTCAGGAGCAGCGCCGGGCCATAAACGCCCGCCCGGGGGCACCCTCAATCCGCATGCTTTCGGCTGGTCCGCCCATCCCGGGCACGCAGGTTCGGGTCGTATCGCAGAAGGGGGAATCTCTTCCCGATCGACATGTCGGTGAGCTGGCTTTGAAGAGCGATTGCATGCTCACCGGCTACTATCAGCGCCCTGATGAAACCGTAAAAGCATTTCTCGATGGCTGGTTCCTCACCGGGGATTACGGCTACATGGCCAATGGCGAGGTCTACATCTCCGGCCGCAATAAGGACCTCATCATCGTTGGCGGCAAGAACATCTACCCGCAGGACCTGGAAACCCTGGCCATGGAAGTGGCCGGCGTTCACCCGGGCCGGGTCACCGCTTTTGGCCTTTACAGTGAGGACGCCGGGACCGAGGAGGTGGTCATCGTCGCAGAGGTGGAGACGCAGGAACCCGGCGATCTGGATCGCATATCCCGTCAGGTGCGCGAGGCGGTCAACCGCGGCTCGGCTGTGGTCCTGGCGGATGTTCATCTTGTCGGCCCTGGCTGGATGGTCAAAACCAGCAGCGGGAAGAATGCCCGCCTTTCCAACCGCGACAAGTATCTACAGGAGACCCGCAGCCAGTGACCGGATGTTACACCTGCACCTAGGTTGAGGGAGGAAACACTCGTGGCTCCCTTTTCCTACCTTCTGCCCCGCATCGTCCGGCATTTCCTGCCCGAACCCATCGTCAGGCTTCTACTGGGCTGGAAAATCATCATCAAACCCGGCCTGGAAACACGCTCCCCCATGGAGGCTGTTTCCCGATACCAGACTGACCTGGCTGAAAAAGGTTGCAGCCTGCATGGGCGCCGGGTGCTCATTTTTGGTTACGGCGGCAGTTATTCCGTCGCCTGCGGTCTTCTCGAACTGGGAGCTGCTCATGTCGTCCTGGTTGAACGACGCGGCTTTCCCTTTTCCACTGGTGATCCGCCTGGCTCCGCGGCTTCCCCGCAGTATTTTAATTCCCGGGAAGGGCATCTCTTTCCTTCGAAACAGTATTTCACGGTTTGTCACGCAGATGTGCGCCACACCGGCTTTCAAAAATCCATCCAGGCGGTGGACCTTGTTCTCAGCTCCTCGGTCTTTGAGCACCTGCAGAATGTTGAAAAAATCGCCCGTGCTCTTGCAGCCTTGACCACACCCGACGGTGTTCACCTGCATTATGTGGACTTGCGGGACCATTACTTCCGCTATCCCTTCGAAATGCTGTGCTACTCCGAGGCAACCTGGCGTCGTTGGCTGAACCCCACCAGCAACTTGAACCGCCTTCGTATCGGCGATTACCGCCGCCTGTTCACCGGATTATTCCATGAAACCAGGCTGGATGTGCTGGCTCGTGACCCTTCGGCTTTCAACCGGATAAAACACCGCATCCTGCCCGGGTTCATCACAGGCAACGATGAGGAGGACTCGGTAACCCTCCTCAGGGTTTTCGCCGCTCGCCCCCTCTCACCATCTTCCTAAGCCGTTTTTCTCATGATAAGGCCTTCCTTATTATTTGCGCCAGCGCAAAGTAAGAACTTGTCTTGGCGCGTAAGATTGGTGTATTACGATGAGAAATGATCCAAGAAGGAGAGCACCATGAGTGAATATATTAATAACGTAACCCGTCGCAAGGAGATGCTCAAGCGCATGCTTCAGCAACTTCACGAGGGGCGCAGTGTGGAAGATCTCCGCTCGGAATTCAGTGCCCTTGTTCGCGAAGCCTCCTCGGCAGAGATTGCAGAGGTGGAGCAGATGCTTATCTCCGAAGGTACACCCCCCGAAGCAATTCAACTCCTCTGCGATGTTCACGTGGCTGTGTTCCAGGAGGCTCTTGAAAAGGGCCACCAAGCAGAAGCCGCCAAAGATCATCCGGTTTTTGTCTTCCAGCAGGAAAACCAGGCACTCCTGGCCCTGCTTGCCGATCTGCGACAAAAAATCGCCGGCGGCGGCGATGCAGGTGGCGATTGGGTGCTCCGGCTTCAGGAAGGTATTGCGAACCTGGCCGATTTTGAACATCATTACACCCGCAAGGAAAACCTGCTCTTCCCCTACCTCGAAAGAGTGGGCTTCACCGGTCCATCACAGGTGATGTGGGGCATCCACGATCAGATCCGCACCAGCCTTAAACAGTTAAGAAAAGCGGCCGAAGGACTGCCCGCCTCCCTTGAACAGGTCAGGCAGGTTTTTAAGGAAGTTGCTGAAACGATGGATTCCATGGTCTTCAAGGAGGAGAAGATCCTCTTTCCCGCTGCCATCGAACGGCTGACCCCGGAGGCATGGATGGCCATCAGCGAGCAGGACGGCGAGATCGCCCGCTTCAGAGTGAGAAAAGAACCCCCCGTCACTTCCACTGCATCAGCCGTCTCCACATCCTCCCAGGCGTCACCAGTCCCGCAGACCGCCGCAGGAGAACTCGCCCTCCATACCGGAGCCCTGACCAGTGAGCAGATCGACCTCATGCTTACCCGCCTGCCGGTGGATATTACCTTTGTTGATGAGAACGATACCGTTCGCTACTATTCTCAAACCCCTGAGCGCATCTTCGTCCGTACACCGGCAATCATTGGCCGCTCTGTGCAAAACTGCCATCCCCCGGCGAGTGTGCACACAGTCCAGCGCATTCTGGACGATTTTCGCGCCGGCAGGCGTGACCGGGCAGAGTTCTGGATACAAATGAACGACCGCTTTATCGACATTTGCTATTACGCTTTGCGCGATTCGACGGGCGCCTACCGGGGTACTCTTGAAGTGTCGCAGGACGTTACAGCCCTGCGCGCCCTCCATGGAGAGCGAAGACTGCTGGATGAGTAAAGGGAAATACCCGCAAGAGGGATACCACATCAACCAACTGACGCCAAATCAAAACCGGCCGGCAAATAAACCGGCCGGGTCATCAACCTTGGTTTTCTGCCATTAAGGCAGCGTGTTCGACGAAGCCCAATCATTGCCAACGATCACCACGATGTCGGCGGCCGAATCCGGCTCGAACCGGCTGTAGATATTGGCAGTCTGTATCCCCATCAACTGTTGCAGGTAACTCGCTGTGTAAGGCTTGCCGTTTGCAATGATCAGTGTGCTCTGCTGGTAGATGGAATCGGCGTTTGAATCTCCAACCACATTCATCCCGAGTGAGCGGAAATAATCAGCCGTGCGCGTGGCCAGGCCGGGCGCTTCCGTGCCATTCTGCACATATACCCGGGCCTGTTCCCCCAACATCAACGCCGTGGGATCATTTCCTATGGCAGCGGGGCCAACCGCTTCACCGCTGGCAAAGATCTCATCCCTCAAAAGGCGGATCTGGTCATTCACAGGGATCATGATCGACAGCCCATCCGGAGAGGTGGCAAAAATGACCTGTTTGGGCGGTCCAATAACTCCCTGTTTGATGTTCTTCTCCGGCACATTCAAGGCAGCCAAGCCAAGGGCGATCGCTTCGTCAAGAGACATATTCGTGCGCAGCCCACTGGAAATCTCCGCATACAATTCCGGCGCCTTGGCGATCATTGTCGGCAGCATGTTTACCGCCAAAATCTGGTAGCGAATGGCCATCAGCACTTCCTGCTGTCGCATGGAGCGGTCAAAATCGCCCCCTTCAGTGTAGCGGGCGCGTGCATACGCCAGGGTTGTAGCACCGTCCAGATCCTGTACGCCCGGGTAAAGTGTAACCGTGTTGGCAGGTCCCAGAGGATCGACCGTTATTTGATCCCGGACGTGCAACGTCAGCCCGCCCATTGAATCAATGAACCTGGCAAAGGCATAAAAGTCGATCTGGGCGTAGTAATTGATTGGTACGCCCAGGAACTGCTCCACGGTTTCGGTGGCCAGCGCCGGGCCACCCCCGGGCAATTTGTTAATCTCACCCAGAAAATATGCCGTATTGATCTTGGCATAATCGAATCCGGGGATGTTCACCCACAGGTCGCGGGGGATGGAGAGGATGCCTGCTGTGTCGTTGATCGGGTCCAGAGTCAGGAGCATCATCGAATCTGTTCTTGGCACTTCGCCAGCTTCCCAATCCCGATAATCCAGACCCATTAACAGCACCGTCACCCGGCTCTTCCGGTCCCAGGGCTCCGGCAAAGGGCCGCTGGAGGATTGCATGGGTTCAAAAAGGATTGGGTTGCCGCTGGCGGCGATCTTGGTTGCTTCGGAGGCGGCAATCTGTGGAGCGCCTGGCAGGCTGGTCATACTCCATGTTTTTGTCAAATTTCTGACAACAATGAAGGCTGTTATGGCTGCAGCAATGGAAACGATCCCAAAAACAGCAATCAGAATGATCGAAAGGGGGTCAAGCTTGTGCATCCGCCGCTTGGCCATTCGCATTTCTTTTTCAGGCATAAGGGAAATCTTCTATCATTGATTTAAAATAAAACCGTCCCGTTCCGTTTATTTAAATCGGGTGCAAGAACGGTTCCAATCGACAATCACTTGGGGGTGGGCGGTGGCACCGGAAGGTTCTCCACCGGTGTGGCAGACCACTTGTCGCCCTCATCTATCAGCATTACCGGGATGTCTTCAACGATCGGGTATTTCCGACCACAGTCCTTGCAGACCAGCCAGGTATCCTTAACCATCTCAAGAAAGCCATCTTTTTCCCGCACACAAGCGGGGCAACGCAATATCTCCAATAGATCAGGGTTGACCATCTTGCCTCCAGCCGAAGGATTCGGTTGTCTCATTTTACCATATTCACGCCTTCATTCCTCCCCTTCAGGCGATTCCTCTGCATCCGGCGGCGGCATTCCTTCCGTCCCCGGGCCATACTCGTAGACTGCCTGCCAGGGCAGGTAGTGGGTCTTGAACGTATCCTGCAGATAAACTGAACCGCTCTTGTATACGGTTCGGTTAACCGTGATATCCGCTCCATCGGCCTTCCAGTCCACCTGTTTTATCTTGCCGTTCGGCAATTCCGGGTTCTCCCGGTACAATGTCTTGGGCGCCGGCACCACATTCGTCAACCCGCTAGTCTTCCAGTTTACCGACCTTCCATCTCCGGTGGAGTAAAACTTCCAGGTCAGGTTTGAATATGCCGGTGAAACATAGGTCTCCATCAACAACCAGTAGGGCGTATCATTGGTGAACTTCAGGTCCACCAGCGGCACGAACACTGTGGCATCCAGTCCGGCCAGGCTTTCATTGATTTGGTTTCCGGCCGTTTTCTCATAATAGCTCACCCTGTAGGCATGCGCGTGACGCTCAAGGATCGGGAAGCCGCTGAAAAAAGCTGACCGGAAAAGTGTGGTGCTCACCTGGCACACCCCACCGCCCACACCCTTGATGGTCTGGTTGCCCAGGATAATCAGAGCCTCGGCGTAGCCGTTGTCCAGGCTGATATCACCCAGGGCGGTTGCCATCGAGAAGGTTTCATGGGGGGCAACCAGCAGTCCATGAAAGCGGCTGGAAGCCGCCTGAATGTTTTGTACCCGGCCCGGATCGGAGCCATAAAAGTAGGAGGTCTCGGCATGCACCAGCTCGGTGATGCCAAGCTGTTCGGCAGTGGCTTCATCCTTGACCTGCGGTTCTGTCAAAACCAGTTCAAGTGGCACCGAGTGCTCTCCGGCGATCAGTTTTTCCGAGATGCTGTTCAGGCTGGCTTCAATATTGAGTTCCCGGCCGATCACCGCAGGGGTCATCAAGTCCAGTTGCCGCAAATCGTCATTGAAGATGAAGCGGGCATTTTCCGGCGCCTGCCGGATCTCCGGTGCCAGGTCATTTAAAATTTGTCGCATCTTGTCCTTCCGGAGTGCCAGTTTGTAAACCTGCTGTCCATTGCTGGTCACTGATTCAAAAGTGAGCAGTTCTGCAAGCATGTGCGGCTCAATACTCCAGGCCATGGATGCGGCTTCTCCCGTTCCAGCGGTCAATTGCAGCGGTTGGCTCAGAATGCGGCGGGCTTCCTCTGCCTGCCGGTTGACGTCCAGGGTCACCGGGTCTGCCTCCCGTACCACCAGGGGCACTGTTCCGTCCTGCAGCAGTTCAAACCGCCTGGCCAAAAGTTCAAGCGTAGCCGCAATGTCCAGGTGGCGGCCGCGTTGGCCCGGGTTCACCAACACCTCGGAGCCCTGTATGGTGATCGAAGGTTCGATTACCGGCTCGTTGATCTCTTCGGAGATTCGGACCAGAATTTCCTTTGCTGTGCGCTGATCAAAGATCAGGTTGGGTGCCAGGTCGTTTCCGGAATGGCTGGCCACAAATTGGGTTCGCAAGCGTTCATACAGGCTGCCACTGCGGCCCAACTGGTAGGCCTTGTTTGCCGAGGATAACGGGTCCAGGAAGAGACCCAGTTCGACCGGTGTCATACTCCAGGTTCGTCCTTCATCCATCAATAAAATGCGCCCTGTCAGCGGGTAGGCCAACTCCCGGTTGATGCGATCGGCAGCAGCTTCTTTGCCCATCCCTGCCACGTTTATGCCGCCCACGTGCGTCCCAGGGTAGATCCGTCCGATGTGCACCAGTTCGAAACCGGCTATAAAAAACAACAACAGGAACAGGAAGCCACAAACTCCAAGCAGGCTGGCCAAAATGATCTGCTTGATCAGGCGGCTGGAATTCCGGCCCTGTTTTCGCACATAAGTAACGCCCATACGGTTCTCATTATAACAAATAGAGATATGCCGGCTAAGACAACGAAACGCCCTCCAGTTCCCGCTGCAATTAAAAACAAGAACCTTCTCTGCGATCCTCTCCATCAGAACTTTGACTTCCGTATTTTTATTGGACACCCGGTCACGACGGCCAACCCCGTGAAGCGATCAGCCCGGGATTTATTTTGTACGGCTCTTTGGATAAGGGTTTCGAAAATACGAAGGCCTCGGATAATTCAACCACCATGAGTTGATTAGAACATGCGAACCTTGACTTATGGTTGACATCGTGTATAATGAAGACAGGTCTATTACTTTATCCAGGTTTCGTCGTTAGGCAAACCGGTGACAATTTAAAAAGCGATCAGGTGATAACGCCGGATGCAACATTCCGGCGAATTGTGCCGTAAAAACCTTGACAAAACAAGAACGGCTGTTTAGAATAGCCTACGCATAAAAACGGCAGGTGAACTTGCCGGCTGATCATGAACAATTGAAGAACCCTCATCCAGGAGGCCTGGCACACAGGAATGTCACATGGAATGGCCGATGTTGACTGATTGAATTGGGAAGACATCGGTTTTTTATGCCCGCAGGCAATACAACCGGCAGGCTTGACAACCTGGTGCAGTCGATGTAGAATCCGGCCTTTGATAGGGCAGAACCTTAACAACTGAAGAGTGATAGGAAGAAAAGCACCGTCCAATTCTGTAGATCCGCGAACAATAACACCTGAAAAGGTGTAAGAAAAATCTAGCGGAGAGTTTGATCCTGGCTCAGGATGAACGCTGGCGGCGTGCCTAATACATGC
>CAYQUO010000001.1:1638-323700 GCA_964420835.1 uncultured Anaerolineaceae bacterium | reverse complement strand
ACTGGAACTCTCTCTATTTTCTACCTTTTCTATGGACTTTTGTGACTGTAACAACGCCTTTCGTGATGTCCACAGCATCGTAATCCCCCTTTTTCATGCGCTCCGCCGAGTTGTCGGGGAATCCTTCCTGGACATAGACCTGGTATTGCAGGTGGAAGCCCTGCTGCTGGAGAAGCTGCAGGTACTGGTCGACCTGCTCCTTCGTCATGTCCTCATAGAAGATGCGCACCCTGTCGCCGCCCTCCATGACCAGGCGAATACTGCCCTCCAGCGGCGGGATGTCCGCAGGCAGGTAGGCAGGCCAGGTTGCGGCATCGCCGCGTTTGATCCAGCCCAGGTCCTGTGGAGCATCCGCGGCAGGTGACGTCGGCCAGATATCGGGCCCGGGCTGCCCGCCCGCTGCGGTGTTGCTCCCCAGCCCGATGCATGCGGACAAGAGAAGCGTGATCACGACCAACGGCAGTGCTTTGAGATCCATACATCCCTCCCTGGCCGGCGGTCTTTGGGCAGTCGCGGCCTGATAACACCAATAATAGCATGGTAAATAATATAAGTGTCCATGGTTTTCTGATGTAACATTTGACTATATCTGTTTATGTTAAATCCTCAGGAGAGACAAACATGGACTGGAGATTCCAACTGAACGCCGCCCCCCTGCCCTGGCTGCTGGAAGAGGGCGAACCGGGTGTGCGCTACCTGGCGCTGCGCGACCTGCTGGTTCTGAAGGCATCCGGGGCATGGAGAATCCTGGCAACCAGGGAAAAATGGTTGTTGAAACCGGGCCGGGGTTACAATACAATGTATTCCAGGTGATCTGGAACAATGATACACTGGAGATCCAGGGAGGGACCCATGAAACGAATTTTGTTTTCCGTCATCGCCGCGATCCTCATGCTCGGCGCAGCGCCCCAACCCGCACCCCCAGCCCAGGCCGACAACCCCAACCCGCCGGCGCAGCCGGTGAAACTGATCTTCATCCACCACTCCACCGGTGAGAACTGGCTGCGGGACGACAACGGCGGCCTGGGGATTGCCCTCGACCGGAACAACTACTTCGTCAGCGACACCAACTACGGATGGGGGCCGGATTCCATCGGCGACCGCACCGACATCCCCAACTGGACGAAGTGGTTCGCCGGCGACGATACGCCGACCATCATGCAGGCGGTTTACAACGAGAGCGGGCAGAACTCGGAGTACACCCGCAGCCGGTCCGACCCCGGCGGCGAGAACAGCATCATCCTGTTCAAGTCCTGCTTCCCCAACTCGGCGCTGGAGGGCAACCCGAACGATCCCCCCTCGGAGGAGGAAGGGCTGACCGTGGGGCATGCCAAATGGGTTTACAACCGGATTTTGTCCTACTTCCAGAGCCGGCCGGACAAACTCTTCATCGTCATCACCGCCCCGCCGCTGTCCGACAATACCTACGCACGCAATGCCCGGGCCTTCAACAACTGGCTGGTGGAGGACTGGCTGCGGGAGAACAACTACCCCCTCAGGAATGTGGCGGTCTATGACTTCTACAACGTGCTCACCGGCCCCGACAACCACCACCGGTACGGCAACGGCCAGGTGGAGCACGTGATCAACAACCCGCGCAACACCACGGCGTATCCCTCGGAGGACGACCACCCCAACCAGCAGGGCAACCGCAAGGCGGCAGAGGAGTTCGTGCCGGTGCTGAACGTGTTCTACAACCGCTGGCGGGCGGAAGCACCCGCCCAGCCTCCCGCGCCGGCGCAGGGGGAAGGCCAGCCGCAGCAGCCGCAACCGGGTGAAGGGCAGCAGCCCCCGCCCCTGCCGGGCGGCCAGCCGGCCGGCGACGGGTTGATCGACCCCTTTGAGGGCGGCACGCCCCCCGGAACGACCGGCTGGGAGACCTACCGGGATGAAACCACCCCAAGCAGCATCACCTGCGCCCCCGACGGCAGCCTGGCCCACAGCGGGAACGCCTCCCTGAAGATGGAGTTCTTCGTCCCGGCCGACAGTTGGGTTACCTGCACGCTGCACCACGGGGAACCACGGGACTGGAGCGGGCAGCAGGGCCTGGGCTTTTTCATCCATGCCCAACCGGCGGGGGTGATCATCCACGTGGACCTGTATGCCGGCGACCCGGCCAACCAGGAATCCAACGTTTACGAAATGGAAACCCCGCCCGAAAGCGCTGACGGCTGGGCTTACATCGAGATCCCCTGGGGGAACTTCCAGCGCGTGGAATGGGAGGAGAACGGTGGCGCCCCCTTCACCCACACCGATGCCGTCCTGGGGCTGGGTTTCGGCGCCTCCGCCTCCCCGGGCACGGACAATAAAGGCACCGTCTGGATCGACGACCTGGGCTTCATCGGCAGCCAGGCTGGCGGGCAACCCCCGGCCGCACCAGGCGAACCCCGGCAGCCCAACGCTCCGCAGGAGGAGCAGGAGCGCGGCGGCATCCGCCGGTTCCTGCCCTGCGGCGGCTCGATCGCCCTGCCGATGGGCCTGGTGTTTGCCGGCCTGCTTCGGCGCAGGAAGGCAGCCCGAAAGTAACCCGCAGCGTTCTTAAGGCTCACCCCCACAGGCCTTCCATCCGCCTGTGGGGTTCTTATTGCTGCAGGGCAGCCAGGTCCGCAGCCAGGATGCCGGTAAACACCTCTCTGCCCCCGGCGTTCAGGTGGATCGGGTCACGGAACAGCGCCGGCGGCAGGCGCTCATCCCCGGCGTAGCTGAGGAGGGGCACATCGTTCCGGGCCAGCCAGGCCCGCAGGTCCCGCTCGTACAGCCGCAGCAGCAGGTCGGTCGTGGCCCCGCCCGTTCCGCCGAGGGTCTTCGTTTCCACCAGGACCAGGCGGATGCCGTTCTCATGGCTCAGGCGGACGTACTCCGGCAGGTAGGAGCGGTTCACCTGCCAGGGGAAGAACAGGTTCGTCCCCTCCAGCAGGTAGGATTCGGCGATCTTGATCTGGATGTTGAAGTCATCCATGTCCAGGTCGGCGGAATAGACATCCCGGATGGACTGCTGCAGGCACCCCTCGCCGTAACCCAGCAGCCACTCCGGCAACAGGCCCTGCAGGCGGGCATCGATGCGCTGGCGCACGGATTGCCTTTCTCCGAAGAGCGGCAGCCAGCGCTCGGCCAGGCGCGCCAGCGGGCCCATCGGCAGCAGGTACGAGCGCTCCACCAGCAGGTCCTCGTCGGCGCCGGCCAGTTCGTCCAGCAGGGTGAAGTAACGGCCGTAAACGCGGTAATCCGGCGTGGTGAGCAGCGTGGAGCGGTAGAAGAGCACCAGCACGCCGGGCTTCACCTCCGCCTCAAGGATGTTGTTCTTCAGCACGGCATACCACATGGCCGACGCCGAGGCCACCATCGGGATGCCGTAAACGGGTTCGCCCATCAGCCGGGCGAGGGCCTCAATATCCACACTGTCCTGCAGGGTGGAATCGCCCATCAGCACAATGCGCGGCCGAAGTTCGTTGATGTGATCCCGGTAATCCAGGCGCATGGCGGGGTCAAAATCCGGGCCGGGGGTGCGCGGGTAGCGGACGCCGGATTGCAGCGGCAGCCGCCAGGTGGTCCAGCCGAGGATGAGGCTGAAGCAAATAAGAAAACGCAGGAACGGGCGCATCATTTCATTCCCTTAAAACCTGAAGTAAATGAAATCGCTGGCCGGGGCGCCGGAATACAGCACCAGCAGGGCGGCCGCGCCGGCGTACCAGGCCGGCTGCAGCCAGGCCAGGCGCTGTGAAAACCGGTCGGCCAGCATCTTCAGCCACAAGGGCAGGGCATAAAAAGCCACCGTGGTGAAATTCCCCAGCGCCACCGCCCAATCGGCAAGCCCGCGGCTGAAGGGCGCCTGGAACAGCAGGCGCAGGAACCACTCCAGCGAGATGGAGCGGAAGAGCGCCCAACTGAAGACGATGAAGGCGAAGGCAGCCAGCCAGGCCAGCGACCGCCTGAGGAAGCCGCCAGGCCGCCAGACGCCGCCAAGGCCCAGCGCCTGGTAGGCCACGATCCACAGCCCGTGCAGCGCCCCCCACAGCAGGTAGGTCCAGCCGGCGCCATGCCAGATGCCGCTGGCCAGCATGGCCGCCATCGGGGGCAAAAGCAGGCCCAGCCAGGGACGCGACAGGTACGGCGGGCGCAACAGGCGGCGGCGCAGGGGGAAGAAGATGTAATCGCGCAGCCAGGTGGAAAGCGTGATGTGCCAGCGGTTCCAGAACTCCGTCGGCGAGTGGGCCAGGTAGGGCTGGCGGAAGTTCTCCGGGGTGTGCAGGCCGAGCAGCAGCGCCAGGGCGCGCGACAGGTCGGTGTAGGCGGAAAAATCGGCCAGCACCTGCAGCGTAAACCCCAGGGCAGCCGAGAGCACGAGCACCTGCGAGGGGTGGCTGAGGGCGAAAATGCGGTTCACCAGCGGGATGAGGCTGTCGGCGATGACGATCTTTTTGAACAGGCCGAGCAGCAGGAGTGGAAGCGCCCCGCCGGCCAGGCCCCACTGCCAGCGCCTTGGCGCCTGCAACTGGGGCAGCAGGCTGCCCGCCCGGTCGATCGGCCCGGCCTGCACCTGGGGGAAGAAGAAGACGTACAGGCCGTAGGCGACCGGGTCGCCGCAGGGCTGGATGCGCCCACGGGAAACATCCAGGATGTAACTGAGTTTCTTAAAGGTGATGAAGGAAATGCCGACGGGCAACGCCAGGCTGAGCAGCGGCAACTGCACCTGCCAACCCAGGCCGCCCAGGAGGCCGGCCAGGCGCTGTGCCATTAAATTAAAGAGGTTCAGGTAACGGAAGAGAGCCAGGGCTCCCAGGTTGAGGAGCAGGCTGAGGGCGAACAACCAGCCCCGCCGTGCCTGCCCTCCGGCGGACCCTGGGGCGATGGCCCGGGCGATGACAAAATCGGCTGCCGCCAGCGCCAGCATAACAAGGGCGTTCTTCCAGTCGAACCAGGCGTAGAAAACGAGGCTGACCAGCAGCAGCCAGGTGTTCTGTGCCCGCGGTTTGCGCAGCAGCCAGTAAACCGCCAGGACGAGCAGAAAGAACAGGAGGAACGTGCTGCGGGTAAAGGTCATTGGCAGAACCGGGCCCTTCCGGGGTGCGCAGCGGAGAGGGGGCAATCGTTCGGCCGGAGCCGGTTCCCTGCAATATAACACATTTGGGGAAAGCCAACCCCAAGGCGAAAGAGCCGGGATTGCCGCGCCTTCTCTTCAGAAAGCCGAACCGCCGGGGGCGCAACCAGCCCAAGGCAGGTTAAGGGAGCAGCGGGATGACGATGCCCGGCGGCACGGGGGTGGGTGTGGCAGGAGGAAGGCCCGTCTGGGTGGGCGGAATGTACACCGGGCAGATACCCGGCTGTCCGGCGGGGGCTGTACCGTAAGTCGTTCGGCAGGTGTTGTCGAAGGAGTGGAAGGCCTTGAGGGGGAAGTGCGGCTCCTTTTGGGCGCTTCCGGCCTCCTCCTGGGTGAAGCGGTCGTTGAAGTCAAAGCCCTCCGGCTTGCGCAGGAAACCATCAGCGTAGGCGCCCCAGGCAAAGGCCAGTTGGCCGGTGAAAAGCGAGCGGTGCAGGGCGAACTGGATGATAACCGGGTTCACCGGGTCGAGACGCACCCACAACAGGTCGGGGTTTTCGCCAACGGCGCCGGGCTCGAAGACCAGTTTTTCGTAGCCGTCACCACTGCCGAAGGGCGGGTCGGCGCGGACGGGCGTCTGCCCGCCGACATCCCCGTTGGCGTCCTCCCATACCCGCACGCCCTCCTGAGACCACTCGGTGGTGAATGGCGGGCTGGCCGCCAGGAGGAAGTCGCCCCGGCCGTCGATGTCGGTGTCGATCTCGAAGCCGTAGACCGGCGGCTGGCCCTCAAACTTGTTTGGGCTGCCCTCCAGCCGCAGGGAGAAGTAGAAGAACGGCGGGTTGAACACCAAGCCGGCGTTGACGATGTCCAGGTAGACCTGGTAATGCATCAGGTCGGTAAAGGGGCGCTCCAGGCGGCCGTTGTAGTAGTCATCGCCGCCGTAGGCCCGCCCCTGGGGGGCTGTACCGATGCTCTCCTGGTCGGCGATGACGGAGGGCTTGCCGCTGGGGGCGGATGGCGTGGCCTGGTGCGGGGGGATGGTGGCTGTGTAGGTGGTTGTGGCGGCTGGCTGTTCCGTGGGGGCTGGCGGCATGGGAGCGGTGTTGGTTAATGCCTGCCCAGGAACATCACCCTCCCTGGTCACCTGCTCAACCCTTCCACCGGTGGGCAGGTTGCAGGCCAGGACGAGCAGAAAGAGGATGAATAGGGCAAGGAGCCTGGAAACCTGCTTTCGCTTTTGCATACTGCACCTCCTGAAAGCCTTGTCTGCCGGGTTAATCCCATCAAACCCTATAGTATAGACATTCCCGGGTCCATTTCAATCCCCTCACGAAAATTCCCTTATTCAATGCCCTCCCCAACACCAGGCGGCCTCGAAGGCGCGCACCTCACGGGTGAGGTTCCAGCCCTCGAACAAGTGAATACCGGCCTCTGTTGGATGGGGGGCGCTACGCAGCGAAACCTCCTCGCCCGGCAGCACTTCGCTGGCGTAGTTGATCTGGATCCATTCCAACTTTTTGTTTGTATGTTCGTCCGGGTCGAAGCAATCGGCCATCCATTCGATGTAACGGGCGTTGTTGACGTGCCCCATCACGTCCAGGGCGCTGTAGCGGGCGGTCACCCGCAGGCGCTCCACCATCCCTTCCGGCAGGGCGATCTTCTCCAGCGGCTCGTCCAGGGCGCTCAGCCCGCCATTGTCCGGCAGGCCGGCACCCAGGGCGTTGGCAGGCAGCAGGCGGCGCTGGACCGGGTCGATGAGCGTCCAGGCCGAGGTGGCTGCGGCACAGGCCTGGCCGCCTTCCCGCGGCAACACGAGGAAGTCGCGCATGAAAAACAGGCGGCGCTGCACGCCCTTGGGCCAGGTACGGATGACCACCTGCCGGGCGATGTTGACCGGCTGGTAAAAATGCACCTTAAAGCGGGAACAGACCCAGGCCATGCCGTTGCGGGACAGTTCCGGGTGGCCGGCGCCGAGATGGAAAGCGTGCCAGCCGGCAGCCTCGGAAAGGGCGGCCACGCAGCTGGCCGCCCTCCAGCGCCCTTCCCGGTCGCATTCGGAGGTTCGGGCGGTCATTTCCTGTTCCCAGATGGTTTTCATCGATGTCATGGTTTCCCTCTGTTGCTGTTAATGGTATGCACGATTATAGCCCCACCTGGAGCAGACTGTGGCATCAATAAGGTGGGAATGAGTTACTTTTTAGTTGACAGGTCATCTGATAAGTTGTATAGTGATATCAAGATGCTGCTCCAATTCCATGCATGCAGGAAATATTGCTCATGAGCGGCCAGGACCCGGTTGAAGGCATTCCCCGCACCAGCCTGGTTGACCTGGTGATGGGCCGCATCCAGGACCGAATCCTGAAGGGCGAGAGCAAACCGGGGGACAAGTTGCCCTCCGAGCGGGAGATGATGGCCGAGTTCAAGGTGGCCAAATCGGTCATCCGCGAGGCGGTCTCCCGTTTGAACGGCCTGCACCTCATCGAGACCTTCCAAGGCAGGGGATCTTTCGTCACCCAGGAATCCCGGCGCTTGTTGCTTTCCATAAACCACGACACCTCGGAGGATGGTTTCGCCAGTCACCTGTGGGAACTGCGGTGCATCTTCGAGCCGCAGATCGCCCGCCTGGCCGCCCGGCGGCGTCAGATGGTGGACCTGAAGCACATGGGGGTCATTTTGAACGAAATGGATGCCTCCATTCAGCGCGGCGAAATGGGTTACCGCGAGGACGACCTGCTGCACCTGGCAATGGCAAGCGCAACCCACAACCCGATGCTGGAAAAGATCGCCCTCGACATTGCCCGCATGAGCGAACCCTACAAACGCCTTTCCATCGACCGGCCCTTCCGCCCTGCCGAGACCTGCCGGGAATGGCACACTACCCTCGAGGCGATCGAAAACCGCGATTCGGAGGGGGCCTGGCAGGCCATGGTGCAGCACATTCAAAACAGCAGGGAGTATGCAACGATGGCGCTGTCCTTTGACAGGCCTGGTGATATCTCCTGCCCGTGACCGAAGGAATTGGAGGCATTCTCATGCAACCAGGGCAGTCCACCCTATACGATGAAGCGTATTTCAAAAACCAGATCAACCATTTTTACCAGGAAGTAGACCGCGGCTTTCGCACCCTGGGCTGCGAGGCGCTCGGCAGCCAGGATATCTTCTACCGCCTTTCGCGAGTGGCCACACCGGTGGTGGAATACAGTGAGATCAAGCGCATCCTGGCGGACGTGGATGCCCCTTCCCTGGGCCCCGAGGAACCCAGCGGACACCGCCGCTGGCCCCTGGCCTGGGGCCGGGCGGCAGCCCGTTACAAGGCAGTGGCAGAGGAGGCTGAATCCAGGGGCCACAGGGTCACCGCCGGCAACAACTACCTGCGGGCCAGCCTGCTGGCCCATTCCGGGCAACTTTTTTGCCGCCCGGAATGGCCGGAGAAGAACCACCTGCGAAAGGAAAGGGTCGCTTGTTACAAACTTGCCGCGGCCTGCCTGCGCATTGAAGCCCTCAGCATCCCATACCAGGGAGAACATTTACCGGCCTACCTTTGGCTCCCGGATGGAAATTCAAAGCCGCCGCTGGTGATCATGTGCCCGGGAGCCAATTCGGTCAAGGAGGAGTTGCACCGCTGGGCAGCCCCCTTAAGAGAGCGCGGCCTGGCCACCCTGCGTTTTGAAGGCCCCGGGCAGGGGGAGATGTCGCCGGGATTTGGCGGAAGACTCCCCCTGCGGTTCGAGAGTTTTCACGAGGTTTTCACGGCGGTGATCGACCACGCCTGCCGGGAACTGGCCGGGCGGGTCGATACCAGTCGCATTGCCCTCTGGGGCCAGGCCACCGGGGGCAACCTGGTGACCCGCGCCTGCCGGTACGAAAAAAGGCCCGTGGCGATCGTGAACCTGGCGGGTCAACCGGATATGTCCGCCTACCCGTTCCTTTCAGGGGATGTCCAGGAGGAAAACAAGGAAGCCCTGGGGTTCAGCACCTACATGGAAACATGGAACTACCTGCAGGAACACGCCAACGCGCTGCCGGATGCAGAGCATGTTGATGTTCCCTGCCTGATCCTGCACGGCTCGCGTGGCGAACTGGCGGCGAACCAGGCCATGCAAAACCTTGCTGCTGCCATTGGCAAGAACGCCGAACTGGTGATCTACCCGGATGGCAACCACGGGATCTTCAATTGGGATTTCCTGATGACCGACCGCATGGCCGACTGGCTGCTGGACAGGCTGACCCCGCCACCCCTGGATCGAGGGTCGCAAAATCGATAACGGATCCATTTAGAAAACAGAAAGGAAGGAAAAATGTTTCGTTTCGCCTGTGTTCAACCCCGTTTTCCAAAGAAAATCCCTGAAAGGGAAAAACTGCAAATGGCACTGGATTACATCGACCAGGCGGCTGAAAAAGGGGTTCGCCTGCTGGCCTTCCCGGAGGGCTTCCCCGGGCCGTATTATGGAAAGGCCGACTGGTCCGCCTTCGATGCAATCTCCGCCCGGGCAAAACAACGCAAGATCAATGTGATCTATGGTGAGGTTGTGCGCGACAAGAACGAGCCCAACCATGAAGCCTACAACCTGGTGGCCCATGTCGTAAGTGCCGACGGTAAGTTGATCGGCTCCTACGCCCGCATGCAACCGGCACCGGACGAGGTCAACTTTCCGTTGATGAACGGCAAGTACATCTCACCGGGGAACGAATACTTCCTGCACGAGGTCGAGGACGTCAGGCTGGGGCTTCTGATCTGCTCCGAGATCTTCGTCCCCGAGTTGGCACGGGTCCTGGCGTTGAACGGTGCAGAATTGATCTTTGCCCATGTTGGGGGCATGTTGTATGAACTGCGCGATACCTGGCGTTGCATCACGTGGGCGCGTGCCATCGAGAACCTGTGCTACACAGCCACCTGTTACAGCCTGTTTGGCATGGAGGATGGCCTGGCGCTCATCGCCGGACCGGAGAAGATCCTCGGCGAACTGGACGATGAGGGCATGCTGGTGGCCGACCTGGACATTGAACGCATCCGCTGGCTGCGCGACCAGGATGAAAGCCTGGCGCTGCCGAAGCCCTACAAGGTCGTGCCGGGGCTCTTGCGCTACCGCAGGCCGGAATTGTACGGGAAACTGGTCGACCCGAATGTGGCAAAACTGGACTTCTACCGGTTTCGGAACAAATAATTCAGAACGTTGAAATGCCCGGCAAGCGGGAGGAAACCAGGCCCGGGATGGTGTTCACCCAAAGAGGAGGGATGAAGAACGGGGAGGACATGATCCACCAGGCTCGAACCAGTGGGGGTGGTTTATCTCAACTCCTCCCCGGCCCGCTGCCAGATGGCGGCGAACATGGCGGGGGTTAATTTCCGGGTCTGGGTATTCTGCCGGCTGGGATGGTAGGATGCCAGCAGCCAGGGGGTGCCGCCCTCCGGGCGGTGAAAGGCGCCGTGAGAGAAGGACGGGGCGCCTTGCTGGTGAAGCAGGAACAAGGCCTGCTCATACGCCAAGCGGCCCAGCGCCACGATGCCCTGCAGGTTCTGCAGCAGCGCCATTTCCGAGAGCAGGAAGGGCCGGCAGGTGCGAATCTCTTCCGGCGTGGGCTTGTTGCCGGGAGGCGCACAGCGGCAAAGCGCGGTGATGAAGAGGTCCCGCACGGCCAGGCCGTCATCCAGGGAAACGGACTGCGGCTGGCTGGCAATACCGGCAGCATGGAGGGCGGAGAAAAGGAAATCCCCGGAGCCGTCGCCGGTGAACATGCGCCCGGTGCGGTTGGAGCCGTGTGCGCCGGGAGCCAGCCCAAGGACGAGGATGCGGGCCCCCCGGTCGCCGAAACCGGGGACGGGTTTGCCCCAGTATTCCTGGCCGGCGAAGGCCCGTTTGCGGGTGGCTGCCACCTGTTCGCGCCAGGCCACCAGCCGCGGGCAGCGCCGGCAGCCTGCCAGTTCAGCGTTGAGCGAATCCCAGTCGGCATATTCGGTTTGAAGGCTCACCGGCTTGCGGCCCGGGTGGGATGAAACGGTTTCATTCGTGTCATGCAATGTTGACAAACCTCCGATTCCTTCTCAAATCCGGTTTTCCGGCCACAAAGCGGTCCCTCCTGCAATCCACAAGTCCAACCTGCATTCGGCTGGGATGGTTGCAACCGGCAATGGTCATCCGGCATTCCTCGCTTACAAGACAAACGCTGATCGCCCTGGCCTGCCCGGGATAAAACCGACACGGCCAAGGGCTGCCGCACCAATTGTAACGGCTTTTTTCGCTCCACGGGCAGTTGTTCGGCTGCCCTGCGAGCGGCGGTTGCCCTTTTAAGGGAATATGTTAACCTTGAGCAAAGAAACAGGGGGACTGGATATGCTACAAACAGTTATTACAACCAGTCATTCAGGAGGAAATTATGGAAACCACTTCAAGAACCAGGCGCATCATCCTGGCTGTGATCGCCGCCTTGGTGGGGGTGTTTATGATCGCGGGTGCGCCTTTTCTGATCCAAACATCCCTGGACAGGGTCCTTACCGCCCTGGTGAAGGTATCGGCAGAAAGGCCCGCCTTTGCCAGCGGTGTGCCGCTTTTTTCACTTCTTTTCCCGATCTACCGGGGATTGATCTTTGTCGGCGGCATCACCTTGGTCCTTTTGGCAATTCCCATCGCCAAAGGCCGGGAGTGGACCTACCCGGTCAGCCTGCTGGCTGCAGCCTTTCCGTCGGCGGGCGGGGTATTCATGTTCATGCCCTATGTTTCCTTCGTGCATGGGTTCCCCGTACCGATGGTGGTCTCCATGGTCGGGCTGACCTTTTTTTGGGCCATGATCCTGTTGCGCAATGCCGACAGGTGCCTGAAATGGGGGCATTTCCTGGCCCTCACCTTTGCCGGAATGCTCAGCACCCATGCTTTTATCACCGGGACCGGCAACCTGCGAATGCTCTTAACCCGGCCTGAAAAACCGATGTTTGCCGGCCTGGGCACCTGGGTGCTGGCCTGGTCGGCCCCGGTCCAGTGGATCTGTGTCATTCTTCTCTTCCTGGCCATATTTCACGTCGCCGCCGGCAAGCCTTCCGGCTGGTGGATCTTGTTGGTGGCCACCTGCTCACTGTTGGTGATGGATGTCACCATTCAAACCATCCGCCTGGCAACGATACCCTCAACAGGATGGGATTATTCCTATGGCCTGCCGGTCATCGCCGGGCTGTTGTTCACCCTGTTCAATCCAGGGTTCAAAAACGCCCTGCTCGCCCCACAAGGCAAATGAGTTAAAGGAATTGCCCGGGCGGGTTAATGGGTATGGCTGCCGGCAGGTGTTCCGGCGGCGAAAGCGCCCCTGGAATTGGATGCCCTCCCCGCATTCAAGGGAAAACGGCGCCGTCCACAAAATGCCTCGCAGCATCCCCGACCCGGGGCCTGTGTGCAATTGGGGTTTCACGTCAACGGGCAACCGCCGGCTTTAAGGGCGTCCACCCCGCGCCTGCGCCAGCGCATAATCCACGATCAGCCCGGGGATATCCACGCCCGTAAGGGGCACGGTGGAGTGAAATTCCATTGTATGATTCACCTCGTTGACCAGGTAGCCCCGATCCGGATCCTCCAGCAGGTCCACGGCAATTGCCCCGCCCCCCACCGCCCTGGCCGCTGCCAGGCTGATCTCGTGGATCTGCGGTGTCACCGGGCAGGGCTCGGCCTTGCCCCCGCGGGCGGTATTTGTGATCCAATGGGAGGAATGCCGATAGATGGCGCACACGGTCTCCTCTCCGATCACGAACGAGCGGATATCCCGGCCCGGTTTTGCGATGTGCTCCTGGATGTAAAAAACCGAGTGTTGAAAGGAGCCCAGAACTTCCTTGTGCTCCAGGATGGCCTCGGCGGCCTCGCGGTCGTTAATCTTGGCCAGCAGCCGCCCCCACGAGCCGATGACCGGCTTCAACACCACGGGATACCCTATCTGATCCATGGCCTCCAGGGCAGCCCCGGCGGAAAACGCCACCCAGACCATGGGCTGGGGAACATGGTTCTGGTTTAGGACAACCGATGTGGTCAGTTTATCCCCACAGGTGGCGGCGACCGCAGCCATGTTCACGGTGGGTATCCCCCATCCATTTAACATCTGGCTGATGTAGAGCCCGTTTTTGTAGGACAGGCTGCGCTCGATCACAACATCATATTCGCGCCATTTCTCCGGCGCGGTAAGTTTTAACACTGCCTGCCGGTCATCCAGCCTGTCATACGGGATGCTCCGTTTTTCAAACGCTTCGAAGAGCCAGCGCTCCTCAACCCGCATGCGTGAGAACAACACGCCGATCTTCATAGTCAATCCTCATTTAGTTTAACTGGTCCAGGATCGCCCGGGTGATCTCCCCGGTTTTCAGGCCCGGGAACAACCCGTCCCTCCCGCTTATCCGGCCGCTCTCCAATGCGGCATCCACCGCCTTTTCGATGCGGGAGGCTTCCGCAGGCAGGTTCCAGGCATGGCGGCACAGCATGGCTGCGCTCAGGATGGCTGCGATGGGGTTGGCAATGCCCTTCCCGGCAATGTCCGGCGCCGATCCGTGCACGGGTTCGGCAATGGCGATATCATCGCCCCAGTTCAACGAGGGCGCCATTCCCATGCCGCCGCCCCAGTAGGCCGCCTCGTCGGAAAGGATATCCCCAAACAAGTTGGTGGTGACGATCACATCCAGGGAGTGCGGCTCACCGATCACCTTGTTGGCGGCCGTGTCGACCAGGAGTTCATCAACCGTTACGCCCTGCAGGCCGGCTGCCTCCTCCAGCACGCAGTCGCGAAAGAGGCCATCGGTAAGCGGCAGGATGTTGGCCTTGTGAACGATCGTCAATCTCCTGCGGTTTCCCAGCCTGACGATCTCCAGCGCACGCCGGGCAATGCGAAGCGAAGCGCTGCGGGACACCACCCTTTCGGCGATGGCCACGCCCTGCTCCACCCGTTCACGGCCGGCGTACAGGCCTTCGGTGTTCTCCCGGACAATGACCATGTCCACATCCGCCCGTGGGGAGATGACTGGCAGGCTGCGCACCGGGCGGATGTTCGAGTACAGGTCAAGGGCTTGCCGCAGCATTAGGATGGCGCTTCGATATCCCGCCACCGGGTGCGAGGGGGAGGAAACGGCTCCGAACAGCCCCGCCCGGCAATCCCGCATGCGCTTTAGCGTCTCATCCGGCACGGAACTGCCCAGTTGCAGAAAACATTCCCAGCCGGCAGCAGCCGGAACCGGCTCCAGCCCCGGGACAACCGCCTGTAAAACCCGGACGGCCTGCGGGATGACCTCCCTGCCTATGCCATCCCCTTCCATCACGCACAGCCTGTACATGGTCAACCTTCCCCCGGGAAATGGCCGTTTTGGCGCACAAATGCCACGATCCCACCCGCCTCCACGATCTGGCGGGCAAAGGCGGGCATGGGCGCCAGGCGATAGGTGCCGCCCCCTTTCCTGATCTCGCCAGCCTGCAGGTCCAGGTCAACCGTGTCACCATCCTGCAGGGCCTCGACCGCCTGGGCGGATCCGAACAGCGGGATGCCCAGGTTGATGGCATTGCGGTAGAAGATGCG
This sequence comes from uncultured Anaerolineaceae bacterium, assembly GCA_964420835.1. Classification (GTDB taxonomy): domain Bacteria; phylum Chloroflexota; class Anaerolineae; order Anaerolineales; family Anaerolineaceae; genus CAYQUO01. The sequence continues at coordinate 309,125 of CAYQUO010000001.1, read as the reverse complement.
GGCGAAACCCAGGGCAATGATGGCGCCCACCTGCCTACGGCGCAGCGCCTCGACAGCATATTCCCGTGAGGACCCGCAGCCGAAATTCTCCAGCGCCACAATAATATCTCCCGGTCGGGCCTGCTGGTTAAAATCCGGCCGTGCCTCGATGAAGGCGGCCCCACCCACATCGGCATCCGGCCGCATATAGGGTGCGTAACGCCCGGGTACGATCTGGTCCGTATCCACATCCGCTCCAAACTTCCATATCCTTGCCATGATGCCTCCTAAAGGGTCCGCGGGTCCGTCAACCGGCCGCGCAGGGCGGTGGCGGCCGCCACCGCCGGTGAGGCCAGGTAGATCTGTGAGGTTGGCGCACCCATGCGGCCCTTGAAATTGCGGTTGGCGGTGGAAAGGCACACATCGCCATCGCCCAATGTGCCGGCGTGCCTCCCCATGCACATGCCACAGCCCGGCGCGGTGACGACCGCTCCGGCTTCGATGAGCGCGGTGAGGGTTCCATCGGCCGAGGCCCGTGCCATTTCCCGCCGAGAAGCAGGCGTAACGATCATGCGGACACCGGCGTGAACCTGCCTCCCGGCGAGGATCTTCGCAGCCTGCTGAAGGTCCTCATAGCGCCCGTTTGTACAGGTCCCCAAAAAGACAACGTCCACAGCCGTCCCCTCCACTTCCGAAAGGTCAACCACATGATCCACCGCGTGAGGCACGGAAACCTGGGGTTCGAGGGTGTCAATGTTCAAATCGAGCACCCTGGTGTAGGCGGCCTGTTCCTCCACGAAGAGCCAGCCCGGTGAGGACGGCAGCCCGGGCAGCCCGGCGGTTGGAGGTACCAGGCCGGCCTTGGCGCCCATTTCAACCGCCATGCTGGCCAGGGTCTGGCGTCCGGGCAGCGAAAGCCAGTCCAGCCCGTGGTATTCCACTGCCATGTAATTGGCCCCGGAGATCGATAATTCCCTGCAGGTCTTCAAGGCAATATCCTTGGCATCCAGGCCTGACTGCAGCCGGCCTTGATAATTGATGCGGATGGTTTCGGGCACGCGCAGCCAGGTCTTTCCGGTTGCCCAGATCATGGCCACATCGGTGGAACCCATCCCCGTGCCAAACGCGCCCACCGCCCCGTAACTGGTGGAATGCGAATCCGCTCCGATAACGATCCTGCCGGGGAGGGCAAGGCCTTCCTCCACCAACACCTGGTGGCAGACCCCCCTGCCAACATCAAACAGCCGAATGCCCTGCCCGGCGGCAAACCGGCGCACCTGGTTCTGTGCATCGGCGGTGCCCACCGTTGAAGGCGGGGACACGTGATCAAACACGAACACCAGCCGGTGCGGATATTTGACCTTCTGCATCCCAAGTTCCTCCTGGAGGATCCTGATGATGGAGGGGGTCAGCGAATCGTGACTCATCACCACGTCCGGCTCCACAACCACAAAATCGCCCGCCTTCACCGGTCTGCCGGCAGCATGGCTTAGTATCTGTTCCGAAAGGGTTTGAGGCATGGGCTTTCTCCCTGTTCAGCCAACCTGTTCCACCTCGGCGGCCAGCGGTGTTCCATTTTCCTGTTTTTTGCGCAGGGAATAGATCAGGCTGTCCACCTCGTCCAGCGTCAAGGGGTGCAGGTCGGCCAGGGCTTTCACTTCCTCGGTGATCTGTTTCACCTCGTCATCAGTCAGTTCCAGCCCCAACTGGTCCACCCGGTAGCGGATGGCATTCCAGCCGGTAAGGCGGTGGGCAATATGGATGTAGCGGGTGAGGCCAAAATCCTCCGGTTTGAGCACCTCGTACGTGGATGGGTTGTTCAACACGCCCTTGGTGTGGATGCCGGCCTTGTGGGTGAAGGCGGAAAAGCCGGTGATGTAATTATTAAACGGGATGTCCACATTGACCAGCCGGGCGATCACCCTGTCCAGGTCCAGGATCAAAGGGAGCCGGTATTTTGCCACCAGCGCCGGATCCTGGGCGTAGATGCGGGCAACCAGCCCTCCCAGGGGGGTAATGCCGTTTCGTTCGCCGATGCCGAGGATGCTGGTATCCACATGGGTCGCTCCGGCCTCCAGGGCGGCAAAGGCATTGGCGATGGCACAGCCGGTGTCGTTGTGGCCATGGAATTCAATATCGGCCTTCACGCGTTTTCGCAGTTCCGACACCAGGTCGAAGATCTGGCGCGGGTTGCCTATTCCAACCGTATCGGCGATCCCCACCCGGTGCACCCCGATCTTGTCCACCGCTTCATACACCCGGAAGAGGTCCTCCGGGTCGCTGCGCAGGCTGTCCTCGGTGCTGAAGCGCATTTCAACGTTTTGACCCTTTAAGTAATCGAAAACGGTCTGGGCAAGTTCGATGATCTCATCAATGCTGCGCCCATGGCTGAATTCGCGCAACTTGGAGGATGTGCCGATGACGACATCCACTCCCTGTACGCCGGTTTCAACCGCGCGTTTGACATCCTCCAGCGTACAACGGGTGTGGGTGAGGGTTTTGGATTTCAACCCCAACCTGGCGATGGCGGAACAATCCTTTTCGCTCTGGGGCGAGGCGGCGGGGGTGGTCAGTTCGATGTATTCAATCCCAAAGGCATCCAGCAGCGTGGCAATGCGGATCTTCTGCTCGGTGGTAAAGAACGCATTGACGAACTGTTCCCCTTCCCGCAGGGTGGAATCGATTATGGAAAACTGTTCAAGGCTCATTTCTCATCTCCTTATCATAACGATCTTCATTCTTCATCAAAAAGAGCGGAACCGCGATTTTGGCAGATCCGCTCTTCCTTTTCCATTTCACCATTCAAGGATACGGTATCTACCGGTGTCGTTCCGGCTGCTTCTTCTCCTGCTTCAGAAAGTTTTGTTGCTTCATCCGCCTCTCCCCGGCAACCCCGTGTTCGCACCAGGATCGCCGATTATGAAATTTATCCCCTACAACCCCTGAAGGGTTTCTAGGGTGTGGACCAGGACCTGGATTCCCAGCAGGTATTCCGGGATTTCAATGTGCTCCTCCGGGGTATGGTCAAGCCGGGAATCCCCCGGTCCGTAGGCAACAATGGGCACTCCCCAGGCCGGCCCAACCAGGTTCATGTCAGACGAGCCGGTTTTCAACTTAAAGCCCGGGGTGCCACCGTTCCGGCGGATGGCGGCCAGGAGCGCCCGGACAAGGGGGGTGTTTTTTTCCGCCCGATAGGCCGGGAGGGTTTGCGAGGTGACAATATCCACCACAACCGGGGGGTCCGGCAGGCTCTCGTGCACCAGGGCATCAATACTCTCCGACCCCACCATCTCCGGCAGGCGAAAATTAATCTCCAGGCTGGCCTGCTGATCGAAATCCCCATTCCGGGAGGTGAAACCCCGCAGGGAGGGCGTGAGCCGTTCAAATTCCCGGGTTTTCGCCTGATTCAGAGATTCGACCCGTTCGCCCAGGGCCTTCCAGAAGGAAAACGCCAGTTCGCAGGCGCTCCCGCCCCCGGAGGCGGTATGAGCGGTGGGTTTTGTGAAGCGAACCTTCACCCACTGGCTGCCCTTGTAACCAAGGGTAATGCCCTGCCAACCGCTGGGTTCTCCGATGATCACCATCCCGGCCGGCGGGTGGGATGAACAGACATGCCTTGCCCCCGGCGAATCCCCCTCCTCCCCCACGGCACCGACCACCGTGATGCGCCAGTCGGGGTGGATGCCGGCCTGGGAGGCTGCAAAAACAAAAGAGGCCAGCGGACCTTTTGCATCCACCGCACCTCTTCCATATAACTTATCCCCTTCACGTCGAACCGGGATGTTGCCCGGCACGGTGTCAATATGACCCAAAAGCAGGATGTTGCGGGGCCCATCCCCGACCGTTCCAACGGCATTTCCAGCCGCATCCACGGAGGCCTGGTAACCCAAGTCCTGCATGGTGCCAACCATGCAGGCAACCGCAGCCGCTTCCTGCCCGGTGGGGCTGTAGTGCTCAAGCAATGCCGTAAGGGCGGCAACCGGATCCGGTTTCATCCGGCCCCCTCCGTTGAAGACCCCAGGACATCGGCCACGCCGTCCACAACGGTTTCCAATTCCTCCCTGGAGATGACCAGAGGGGGCAAAAAGCGCATGACGGTCAAGCCCGCCGGCAGGGCCATTATTCCCTTCTCCATCAGTTTTTGCAGGGACGGGGTAACCTTCTGCTTCAGTTCCATTCCAACCAGCAGGCCCATGCCCCGCACCTCGCGGACCAGGGGGGAACCGATGGCTGAAAGCCGTTCCTTGAACCAGGCTCCCAGTTCGGCCGCCTTTTCGGGTAGGTGGTTCGTTTGGATGACATCCAGTGTTGCCAGGGCGGCGGCACACGCCAGCGGGTTGCCGCCGAAGGTGGATCCATGCACCTGCGGGGGCAGGGCCTGCAGCCGGGAAGAGAGCAATGTTGCCCCCATGGGAATCCCGCCGGCGATTGATTTTGCCAGGCAAAGCAGGTCGGGCTCCAGCGGGACATGCTGAAAGGCGAACATCCTGCCGGTGCGGCCAAACCCCGTTTGCACTTCATCCAGCACCAGCAAGGCTCCATTGGCGCGGCAAAGTTCCTGCGCCCCCAGCAGAAAAGCCGGGTCTCCCGGTATCACGCCGCCCTCGCCCTGGACAACCTCCAGGATGACCGCTGCCGTCCGGCTGGAAATGGTGCGCGCCAGGGCTTCCAGGTCATTGTAAGGGAAATGTTTAAAATCCGGAACGAGCGGTTCAAAGGGTGTGCGGTATTTTTTCTCCCAGGTGGCAGACAGGGCGCCCATTGTCCGGCCATGAAAACCCCGCATGGCGGCGATGATCTCCGTTCTGCCGGTGAGCAGCCGGGCAAACTTGATGGCAGCCTCGACCGATTCCGTGCCGGAGTTGCACAAGAAGACCCTGGACATGCCCGTCAGGCTGCACAGCCTGTCCATTAATTGGGCGCGCTGATCATTGTGAAAGAGTTCCGGGCAACTGACCAGATTCCGTGCCTGCCGGTACACAGCCTCGGCAACCTTCTGGTTCCCATGGCCGATGTTGGCCGCACCCTGCCCGCCAACGCAGTCGATGTATTCCCTGCCTTCCACGTCCCACAGGCGGGCCCCGGAACCGCGCACAATGACCACCGGCCGTTTGCTGTAAATGCCGGTGGTGCGGGACTGCTCCAGTTCCTGCATCCGGCCTGTTGCTGCACCCCTTGTCAAAGGTTTTTGATCCATCTTTTCACCGTTTTGCCTGCAACAACATTAGAAGATCTGGGTTCCCCTGCCCGCCAGGGCATCCTGCAGCGGGTGTTCCGTGCGACCATCTGCAAGGATGATCTTCGGCACACCGAGGGAGAGGGCCTCGCTTGCACCCAGCACCTTCTTTTTCATGCGCCCTTCCGCCAGGGAGAGCGCCCGCTCCAGGTCTGCCCGGGGAATGTGAGGGATGACCGTGCTTTCGTCCGGGAAATTCTTCATCAACCCGGGGACGTTCGTGAGGACGATCAGCCCATCCGCTTTTACCGCGCCGGCCACCATGGCAGCCGCCCGGTCGGCGTCCACGTTCAAGGCAGTCCCGTCTTCAGCCATTGCCAAAGGGGAGATCACCGGGGTAAACCCGGAAAGAACAAGCGTATTCAAGAATCCGCCATTTACGGTTTCGATCTTCCCGGTATGGTCACCCCTCAGCAGCAGGTTCCGCCCATTCTCCACGATCCGAATGGCCTCCTTGCGCTTTGCAGTCATCAGGCGTGCATCCAAACCGGAAAGGCCAATGGCATTAATGCCTGCCCTTTGCAGCCGCTCCACCAGGAGGGTGTTGATCTTCCCATTCACCACCATGGCGAAGATCTCCAGCGTTTGCCGGTCCGTATAACGGCTGGTAAAACCGGAAGGGCTGGTGACGAACCGTGGCGGGTGGCCAAGTTTTTCCGAGATCTCATTGGTTTCGGCGGAACCGCCATGCACCACGATGACAGGCCGGCGCTCGCGGGCAAGCACGGCAATATCCGCACAAACCGCATCCAAGCCAACTCCTTCAGAACCACCGATCTTCACAACAAGCATAAGCCCTTCCGCTTTCACTGCACTAAACGGGGTGCAGGCCGCTGAAACCCAGGCCGCTGGTTTCCTCGTAACCGCACATGATGTTCATCGCCTGTACCGCCGAGCCGGCCGCCCCTTTCATCAGGTTGTCGATGGCTGCCAGGCACACCAGGTGGCCGGTTTCGGGGTCAAGTTCAAACCCAACGTCGGCGTAATTCGTTCCAGCCAGGATCTTGGGTTCGGGCACCCGGTAGATGCCGCGTTTGTCCTTCACCAGGCGGATGAACGGTTCCGTCTCCGCCCAGCCACGGTAGACCCGCCAGAGGTCCTTTTCTGTTGTGCCGGCTTTCACAAAGACATGGGCTGCAGCCAGCGCCCCGCGCACATTATCCACCGAGGTCATCGTCAGGTGCACATTCTCCAAGCCCAGTTCCTGCATCACCTCGGCCGTATGGCGGTGGCCATACGCTGAAAATGTGCGCATGACATTGCTTCGCTCCGGATGGTGGGCGGCGTTGCCGGGTTTTGCCCCACCTTCTGATGAGCCCACTTTGATCTCAACAATGATGGGGTGGCTTGCATCCGCCAGTCCCGAACTCACAACCGGGTAAAGGGAAAGGATGGTCGCGGCGGCATTGCAACCGACGCCACTGATATGGCCGGCGCCCTTCATCTCCTCGCGGTGCAGTTCGGGCAGGCCGTAAACGAAGCGCGTAAGCCATTCCGGCGCGGCATGCTCGTCCCCGTAAACCTTCCTGTACCGGTTTGCATCCCGCAGGCGAAAATCAGCCGACAGGTCCACAATCCTGGGTGCCAGGGAAGCGTAGTGTTCGATCTGTTTTTGCGCTTCTCCGTGCGGAAGCGCCAGGAACAGGATGTCACAAGGGTCCAGGTTTTGGCGGGAAGTGAACTTTAACTGGCTGCGTTTGCGAAGGTTGGGATGTTGTTGATAAACATACTCACCCAGGTGACTCTCGGATGTCGCCTGATGCACCTCAACCAGGGGGTGGTCGAGGAGCAGCCGCAACACCTCCCCGCCCGCATAGCCCGAAGCCCCAACAATGGATGCTTTCATATCAGGCTGCCACCCCCTGTAAAAAATGGGAAGCGTTGAAAGGTGTCAGGCAGGCTGGGGTGCCTCGAAGTACCTCCTTTTGGATTCCACTGGCAACAGCCAGCGTGTAATCCACGATGACACCGGCGATATCGATGCCGGTGACCGGTGAGAGGGTATGGAATTCCATCGTGTGGTTCACCTCATTGACCAGCAGACCGCGCTGGTTGTCTTCCAATACGTCCACAGCCAGCACCCCGCCGCCCACGGCTTCTGCCGCAGCCTGGCAAACCTGGTGCAGTTCAGGTGTTACCGGGCAAATTTCGCCCTGGGCTCCCCGGGCAGTATTGGTGATCCAGTGGGAGGAGGTGCGGTAAATGGCGCAGATCGTCTGATCGCCAACCACCATGGCCCGGATATCCCGGCCTGGTTTTTGGATGTATTCCTGGATGTAGAAAACGGAATGCTGGAAGGAGCCCAGCCTGTCCTTGTGTTCCAGGATGGCTTCGGCCGCGTCGCGGTCGTTGATCTTTGAAACCAGCCGGCCCCATGACCCCACAATGGGTTTCAAAACGACCGGGTAGCCCATCTCCTCGATTGCCTGCAGGGCAGATTCGGGGGTGAACGCGATCTTCACCCGGGGCTGTGGTACGCCAGCCCTGGCCAGGGCAGCCGTTGTGGCCAGTTTGTCCCCGCACACCCTGGCCACCCCGGAGGGGTTCACAGTCGGCACTCCCCACTCGTTCAGGATGGATGTCACATAAAGCCCGCGGGTGAAGGAAAGGCTGCGTTCAAGAACCGCGTCATATTCAAGCCATGAACCGGGTTGGGCAGGGTCCAGGGCAACCTGTCCATCATCAATCCGGTCATGGGGGATGCCCCGCCGCTCCAGGTTCGAGAGGAGCATCTTCTCCTCCACGCGCACCCGTGAGAGCAGCACGCCGATCCTGCCGGGCTTGCACAGCATGCTGGAAGGCATGGCTATTCCCCCCAATCTTCCTGCTCCATGGGAGCCAGTTGCAGGGTCAGCGGTTGCAGGCTGACAACCTCCAGGTCCACCCCGCAATCGGAGCAGACGATGATCTCACCTTCCATCACATTCACGAGCGACAGTTCTGCTTCGCATTCCGGGCAATTTGCTTTCATTTCTGTGGTCATTTCAGGTCTCCTTGGTTTTGGCAATAAAAAGAAAAAATCCCTCCGGGTGGGAGGGATTCTGGTTTTCTGATGATGGCTGTTCCTTAACCGAAAATGACCTCTCTCCCGAGTGGTTGGATTCCGCTGCCTCGCTTCTTCAACTCTGAAAAAAGGTCTGGTTTGATGGACATGATGTTCAACAGTATACAGGAAAACGGGAATTTGTCAATGGAAATCATGGATTGATTTTCCAGGTTTCTCATGATCCAATCCCGGTCATGCCAGGGCGGTCTGTGCCGGGATGACGGGCGATGAAACCGCCTGCGCAGGATGACCCAAACTGGCGGAAACTGGTCAACCGGCCGGGGCGATCAAGTCCCTGCAGGCTGCCAGCGCCTCCTGCAGAATGTCCCTCACCGGCACGCCGTTCTGTTCAGACAGGCGCGCGCAGGGGTCAAACTCCGGCATCGCCTGGACGATCCTGCCATCCAGGATCTTCAATTTCACGGGCACCAGGCCGTAGCGGGTCTCCACGCTGCGCACCTCCCGGCCGGCTTCGTGCCGCTGCACCGGCATTACGCGCACCCCCAGGGTGCTGGTCTCCTGCAGCAAAAGGCTGCACAGGGCATCCTCATCCTTCCGCTGGGCGATCACGGAGAGGCGGACAGCCGGGCGGTTCTTTTTCATATAAATGGGAGTGAAATAGACATCCAACGCGCCCTCCTGGAACAGCCTGGACATCACGTGGCCCAAAACCTGCGGGTTCATGTCGTCGATGTTCGTCTCGATCTCCAGGTGGGTACCCTCACCCTCAGCCGGCTGGCCCAGCACCAGGCGCAGGATGTTCGGCCATTCCAGTTCCCGCCGGCCGGCGCCCACGCCCACGGTCTGCACCGTCATCCCGGGCTGCCGGAATTCGGCCAGGGCAGCCAGGATGGCCGCACCGGTGGGTGTCACCAGTTCCACCGTGGCCGGTGAAGAAGTCACCGGGGCTTGTGCCATGCGCAGCAGTTCCAGGGTTGCCGGTGCCGGCAGGGGGACCAGCCCATGGCGCGTATGCACCTGGCCACTGCCCATCGGCAGGGCCGAAGCATACACCGACCGGACCTGGAAGTACTCCAGTGCCACCGCCGCACCCACGATATCCAGGATGGAATCCACCGCCCCAACCTCGTGGAAGTGCACCTCCGCAACCGGTTGGCCGTGAACCCGGGCCTCCGCCTCGGCCAGCCGTTGAAAGATGCGGGTGCTGGTCTTTTTCACCGGGTCGGCCAGGCTGCTGGAATCGATCAACCTGCTGATCTCTTCCAGGTTTCGTTCGTGATGATGCGCATGCACAGGCCCATGGTCCTGCCCATGGGGATGGTGGTGAGCGTGGGCATGCCCCGGGGTCTCCCCGCTGGCGTTCCCCTCCCGGATGTCCAGTTCCAGCAGGGTGGCGGAAAGGGAACCCCGTTGAACCTTGCGCCCTGCAAGCCCCTGGTATTCTTCCAGGTTCAACCGCCGGAACTGCCCGTCCAGGTGTTCCGGCGGCAGGCCGGCATCCAGCATGGCGGCAAGGAACATGTCGCCGCTGATGCCGGAGAAACAGTCACAATACAGGATGCTCATTTTTCCAGTCCTTCGTCCATGCTGCCGGAACGGTAGCCCTGCAGGTCAAGGGTCACCTGCCGGTAACCCAGGCTGCGCAGGGCTTCCACGATCTCCTTCCGACGCTTCAGGAGCAGGTTCATTTTATCCGTCTCAACCTCGATCCGGGCCGTATCCTCATAATGGCGCACCCGGACGATGGAAAAGCCCAATGCCCGCAAAAAGGCTTCGGCTTCGGCCACCTGCTCCAGGGCCTGCCGGGTGACCGGGGTGCCATAAGGTATGCGGGTGGCCAGGCAGGGCGTGCTGGGCCGGTCCCACACGGACAAACCGCACACCCTGGCCAATTGCCGCACCTCCGCCTTGGTCAGGCCGTGCTTCGCCAGCGGGCTAAGCGTGCCCGTCTCCTGCACGGCTTTACGGCCTGGCCGATGGGCCAAAAGGTCATCGGCATTCTGCCCTTCCAGGACGGCCTGATACTGGTGCCGGCGGGCATATGCCCACAACCGGTGCAGGATGATGCGCTTGCACGTGTAGCAGCGGTCCGGAGGGTTGGCCTGCAGGGCGGGTTCCCCCGCCAGGTCCAGCGAGAGGGCGAGGTGTGGGATGCCGTGCCTTTCCGCCAGTTCGGCTGCCGTGCGCATCATCTCGCCGGTTTCAAGGGGCGATTGCATGGTGATAGCCATCATTCTTTCGCCGAGGATGCGCGAGGTGATGTAGGCCAGCAGGCTGCTGTCGACCCCGCCGGAATAAGCCACCACGGCCGAACGCAGCCTGGCAAGGTCTTCCGCCAGGGCGCGAAATTTCCCCCTTGCCGCCGGCGGGAGTTCCGGGCTGTCCAGCGGCAGGTCAGGAGCCTGGTTGGTCATCCCTTCCCTTTTGCAGGCAGCCCTGGTTAATGCGGGAGGCCAGGCAACCGGCACCAAAACCATTGTCGATGTTCACCACCGCCACGCCGGGAACGCAGCTGTTGAGCATGCCCAGCAGGGCGGCCAGGCCCTGGAAACTGGCGCCATAGCCCACGCTTGTTGGCACGGCGACCACCGGAACAGCCACCAACCCGCCGACCACACTGGGCAGCGCCCCTTCCATGCCGGCGACCACGATCAGCACCCTGGCCTGCTGCAGTTTTGGCAGGTGTTCCAGCAGCCGGTGAATGCCGGCAACACCCACATCATAGATACGCTCCACCCCGTTGCCAAGCAGTTCGGCGGTGATGGCGGCTTCCTCCGCCACGGGGATATCCGAAGTGCCCGCCGAAATGACCAAGACTCCGTGATGGCGCTCCCGGTCCGGCTGCTGGTCCAGGGAAAGCAGCCGCGCCGCCGGGTGGTAAATTGCCGGCGCCAGGCGGTCCTTCAGGCGTTCATATCTTTCGGCAGAGACCCGGGTGGCCAGCACCTGCCCATTCTGCTTCTTCAAGCGGTTAAAGATCTCCACGACCTGTTCATCGGTCTTGCCTTCGGCGTATATAATCTCCGGGAAGCCGGTCCTGATGGACCGGTGGTGATCGATCCGCGCCTCTTCCCGGAAAAGTTCGTAGGGCAGCATCCGCAGCCGCTCCAGGGCCTCCTCCACCGGCAGACCTCCCCGTGAAACCTGCTCCAGCAAAATCCGCAAGGAATTCTGATCCATGTTCAATCCATCCTGCAAGTAAGATGGCTATTTATAACCGGTTTTGCGGCTTTTGTGCTGGTGAGTTCTTCAGAATTCCCGTTCCTTACAGGCCATGGGCGGCCATCAACTCCTCATCAGCCAGGATCGAAAGGGTTGGCCCATCGGCTGCGATGCGCCCCTGGTCCAGGAGGATGGTGCGGCCGGTCAGTTCCCTGGCCAGCCCCAGGTCGTGGGTGGCTATGATCATGGTCTGCGGCAACCCGCCAAGCAGCCGCATCAGTTCACGGCGCGCCCGCGGGTCCAGCCCGGCGCTTGGCTCATCAAAGACCAGCACCTGCGGCTGCATTGAGAGCACGGTGGCAATGGCCACGCGTTTCTTTTCCCCGCCGCTCATGTGGTACGGGTTGCGCTCGCCCATACCGGCCATGCCCACATCCTGCAGGGCCTTCTCCACCCGCTGCCGGATGGTTCCCTGGTCCAGGCCCTGGTAGAGCGGCCCATAGGCCACATCCTCGTACACCGTTGTGGAAAAGAGCTGGTCATCCGGGTTTTGGAAGACCATGCCCACCCAGCCCCGGATGCGCCCAAGGTTCTCTTTTTTTGCCGGGAGGTCGTTCACCACCACCCTGCCGGTGCCGTCCAGAACGCCGTTAAGGTGCAGCAACAGGGTCGATTTTCCCGCCCCGTTGGCGCCCACCAGGGCGATCTTTTCTCCCGGGTATATCTTCAAACTGACATCCTGAAGCGCCGTTCTGCCATCCGGGTAGGTAAAGGAGAGGTTCTGTATGGCAATGAGCGGATCCACGTCTCACCCCCCGCCCAGCAGGCCCAAGAACCACAACAAAACCACCAGCAGGATGCCTGAAAACAGCACAAGGGCATCCACCCGGGCGAGCCCGGATGAGTCGGCAACGGGCAGGCTGCCGTCATACCCGCGGGAAAGCATGGCCGCATACACCCGCTCGCTGCGCTCAAGGGAACGCAGGAACAGGCTGCCCGCCATGCCACCCGTCACCTTTGCCCGCCAGGCAACACTGCCGCCCGGGCGACGCCCCCCCTCCAGGGTGGCGCTGCGGCTGGCCCGCGCCCGCAACATGCGCCCCGCTTCGCCTCCGATGACGAACAAATAACGCCACATCAGGCCGATGACGGCAATAAAGAGCCCGGGGACCTTTAACTGCTTCAAGGCAGCCAACAGGTCAGGGAAGCGGGTGGTGGACGCCAGGAGAATGGCTGCCTGCACCGAGATCCAGGAGCGCAGCGTAATGCTGATGAACCTGGCCAGCCCCTGCGGGCTGTAGGGAAGAACCCGCCCCTGGAGGATGGGAATGCTGGAATAAGGCCCCGGCCCGGTGAAAACCAGGGGAGCAGCAGCCATGACAAACGGGATGGCCAGGAATGAGCGTTTTAGAACATACCCAATGCCCAACCGGCTGGCCGCTGCCAGGGAAAGGCTGAACGCCAGGAAGAGAACATAAGCCGGCCAGGCATTTGCCGGCGTCAGCGAGAGGAACAGGACAAATGCCAGCGTGAAGACGACCTTAACCCGGGCATCCAGCCTGTGCAAATAGCCTGGCCGATGGGAATACAGTTCAAACAAAGGATTCCCCTGGGTTTAACCCCGGCTGCCGGGGCGTTTTTCCAACCTGCCAACAGTATAGGCCACCACGAAAACCACCACCACCCCAATGATCCCTGCAACGATGGTGGCCAGGGCTGAATTGGAGATACCGGGGACGGAATAATCCGGGATGAGTTCAAACAGCGCCTCGCGGGCATTGTCCAAAAAGCCCTGCTGTTCCGCCACCCACTCCAAACCATCCGGGTGACTGGAGGCCAGCGGGGAAAGAACCGCCAGAACAAGGGCGATCAATGTGCCGCCGACCAGGACGCCACGGTTGCCGGCACCAGACGGGCCGCCGGCCAGCAGCAGATCCCGCCGGGCCGCCAGGATGAAACCAAGAGCACCGGCAGTGATGAGACCTTCGCCCACGCCGATCAAGGCGTGAATGGCTGCCATGGCTGGCACGGCAATGTTCGCCGGCGAGGTTCCCGAAACTGCCAGTTGGAGGGCACAGGCCAGGGATGCGACCAGGATGGACACCCAGGCAGCAACAAAACCCGCCACCACGACCCCCCATGGGCGGGCGCTGAACAGCCTGCGAAGGAGGATGTAAACTGCATAGGCCACAAAGACGCCCACAATGGCCATATTAAAGATGTTCGCCCCCAGCGCCAGCAGGCCGCCATCCTGGAAGAGCAGGGCCTGGACTGCCACCACCGAGGTCATCACCAGCACGGCCGGCCACGGGCCCAAAAGAATGGCTGCAATGGCAGCCCCCAGCAGGTGCCCGGAAGTGCCGCCCGTTACGCTGAAGTTGAGCATTTGCCCGGCGAAGATCGCCGCCGCCAGGACGCCCATCAGCGGCAGGTGCCGTTCGCCCAACTGCAGCCGCGACTTGCGGAGAGCCATCCCGACAAGGACCAGGGAGATGGCCCAAAGCACGATGGAAACCGGTACGGAGAGAAAACCATCCGGGATGTGCATGGCTTTGGGGGAAGGGATCGGTGAATACAACATGGCTGAACTCCTTTAATAGTGATATAAAGTGGAAAGATCAATTGTTCAATTATAACTCATGATTTTGCAGATGCAATTTATTGCATTATAATGACCGTTGAAAGTGGAATTGATATGCGCGCATCATCCGTGGAACAATTCATCCTGGAAACCCTGGCCTGCGGGCATGCCCACCTGAATTCCCAGCAGATCTACGAAGAGGTCCGTAAACGCCTGCCGGCGCTCAACCCCTCCACCGTTTACCGTGCCCTGGACAGGCTGGTAAAACGCGGACAGGTGTCCATCTCGGACATGGGCACCGGGTCGATTGTTTACGAATTGCTCACCGATGAATTGCACCATCACCTGGTCTGCCAGTGCTGCGGCCGGGCTTTATGCATTGAAAACGAAGGTGTGCAGGAGTTTTTCGACCAGGTGCAAAGCCAGTACGGCTTCCAGGTTGCCACCCGGCACCTCATCCTTTTTGGCATGTGCAGCGAATGCCAGGCAAAAGCCTGACGCCGGCAATCGCCGCCTCCAGGCGCACGAAAAATGCCGGCGCGTTGGCACCGGCATGCGGATGTTGATCTTCCTGCGAAGGATCAGTTGCCGATGTAGATGTTTGGCGAGTAGGCTTCCTTTCCATACCCCGGCGCCATTTCGGTGGTGACAACGAAAACGTTCCACAATTCACCCGGGTTGGCGCTCACCGGCATGGCGAAGCTGATACTTGCCCGGCCATCCGGGCCGGTTACGGCATCGTAGATGAGGCTGGAACCAGCCCCCAGCCTGCCAATGCGAAAGTCCACGTCGGCATTGGCGGGAAAACCGCCCACATAGGCCGTCACCGTATCGCCCCTCCTGGCAAAGGTGGTGGAAAGGCTGACGCCGGTGTAACTTGGGGGAGTGTATGCCGGCGGGTTGTACCAGTAGTTCCATGCCGGGTAGTAATACCCATAATAATACTGCTGTGGAGGCTGGTACCAGGTTGGGGCCGGGTAGTAATAGGTATAGGTCGGTTTTGGCTGGGCAGGGCGCAAAGTGTTGGCCGGCACCCAGGGCACGTTCGGGTCAAAGGTTGGCGGCGGTGGCTGCCAGCCATAATCAATGTGAGTCGGCTGGGGGTACGGATACGGCGGATAGCCCCAATGTGCCGGCGATGCAGCTGCCACCGGGGCAGCAAATAATGCGGCCAGGATGAGGGCAAGCGCAAGCGAGGAAATTACGGTTTTCATGGTCACCTCCTGTGATCGGGCACCCGCCAGTTCAACAAAGTCCCGCAATCCGGACCGGGTTGACGCCCTGTGGGTGTAAGTCCTTAAGCAGCCAATTCGGTATCACCTTAATTATAAATACATTTTCCCCGGATTCAATAGGGAAGATGCGAGAATTAGGGCGCATCACTGACGAAAAAACCCGGTTACTCCAACAGGTCCTTGTGCTGCGCCATCGTGATCAGCCGGACCCCCTTCACCTGGGGCAGGGATGCCCCCTGTGTGATGGTGGCAACGGCCTCCTCTTCGTCGGTCACACGCGCTCCGGAGAGGATGGATACACCGTGGTTGAAGAGCAGCGGAGAAAGCGGCGTAGATGGCCCCAGGACAAGCACCAGGGATTCGGGCCGGCACAAAGCCAGCAGCCCTTCCATGGTGTGATTAATGAACGCCGTGCCGGTGATGGCCACCACGTCCGCCCGGGGAATGAAATCGCTGGCGGCCTCTTCTGGAAAATCATCCCCGTAGGGGCGTTTCTCGATCACCCAGCAATTCCTGGTAATGGGCTTCAACTGGTCAACGAACGGGAAATGCCCGACAATGACCAGGTTCCTCCCCCGGCTCCTGCGGGCGATCACCTCGGCGGCGTTCACCTGCACCACCTGGTGCTCCTCAAAATCCAGGATGGAATTAAGGGCCGTGATGCCTATGCTGGCTTCGAGCAGGTTCTCTGAAAGCACCCAGCGGGCAAGTTCCTGGGCGCTTTTTTTATGCAGTTTTCCAACGCCCTGCAGCCTGGAATGCCCGTGCGGGCCTTCTCCCACCAGTGTGGACCCCAGGCCGCAATGCCGGCTGCTTACCAGCGTCCAGTGCAAACCAATGACAACCTTGCGCACGGGTATCGGTTCGACCGGCAGTGAATCCAGGATGGTCTGCAGTATCTTCATCGTTCCTCATTTCCTCACGCTTTAACAGGGTTTGTACATGGACATTTCCGGGTTGTAAGCCGAGCCGGGCTTCAGGTCCATCTGTACACCGGGCATGGCAGCAACCCTTTCCACGGCATCCCTTACCATGGCGGAGAACACTTCCGCTCTCATGGCTGCCCGGGCATTCAGGGTCAGCCGCAAGGCTGTTCCATCCACTTCAGGGATCAAATCCATCCATTGGGCAGAGGCGGGCTTTTTCATCAGGTCGGCGGTCGTCAGGCTGAATTTCTTCCCCTCCCCCCCGTTTTCCAGGAAGAACTTGATGTGGCCGACCATGGCATCCCTGTCCTGAAGCATCCCCAGCAGCGCAGCGATAAATTCGCTCAACGCCGGCTGCATCTTCGCTGTTTCGTCGGCTTCCAGGGTCAGAACGCTGTCCAGCCAGGCCATCTCCTGCTCTCCGCCCTTGTAGGTCGGATAATCGACTGTAAAACCTTCCCGCTTTTCCTCCCAGCCGGCACGCTCCAGTTCCAAAAGCCAGGGCGCCAGCGAGGCAGAGTCGCGCGAATCCTGCAGCAGGATCTTCTTGCCGGGGTACCTGTCGACAGCCGCCGAAAGGGTTTCCTGCCGTTCCTGCGCCTGGAGCAGGTCCGCCTTGTTCAGCACCAGGATCGTGCCTTCTTCCATCTGCTTGGCAAAGAGATAGTTAATCGCATCGCTGAATGGCAGCGGCTCCCCGTTGACCCAGTACTGGAAGAGACGGATGTCGGCAAATACCGAATAGGTGGTTCGTTCAACCTGCAGCGAAGTGTTCCGCCGCAATGGGCTGAAGATGGTGTTCACCAGGTCCACGCAGGAACCCACTGATTCAGCGAAAATGACGTCCGGTGCCTCCTCTTCCTGGAGTTGGCCGATCTTTTCCTCAAACTCCGAAAAACTGCAGCGGAAACAGCCTCCGGTCACCTGCCGGGTGGGGATCCTGCGGGACTGGAAGAAGGCCGTATCCACCTGGAAATGTCCCTTGTCGTTGGTGACAATGCCCACCGTGGCGCCTTTTTCCATAAGCGTTTTTGTTGCTGAAATAATGGCCGTGGTCTTCCCCGACCCCAGGAATCCGTTAATCAGATGCAAGATCATCTTTACACTCCAAAAACCCCTGAAAGAATAAACACGAACAGGGAACCCAGGATGATGCCAATTGCCGTAAAGTGCTCGTGCCCGTATTCGCGGGCGGTGGGGATCAGTTCATCCAGCGTGATGAAGACCATCACGCCACCGGCGAAGGCCAGGGCCCCCGGAAGCAGGGCGCTAAAGGTCACCAGGAACAGGCTGGCCAGCAGGGCGCCGGCCGGTTCGGCCAGGCCGGAAAGGAAGGCCACCCGCAAAGCATCCCCCCGGCAAACCCCGCCCCGGCACAGTGGCAGGGCGGTGGCAATGCCCTCCGGGATGTTGTGCAGCAGGATGGCGGCGGCGATGAAGACACCAAAGGTCGGGCTGTGCAGGTAGCCGGCGCCCACGGCGATCCCCTCCGGCAGGTTGTGCAGCGTGATGCCAACCGCCAGTAATAGCCCCGTATTCACCAGTTTGGGGTCCCATTGCCGTTCGTGGCGGTAGAGCCTGCCATAACCGTGACCTCCCGGACGGGCATGGCGCTGGTGCCTTGTTTCTGCCTCGCGGCTGTCGCCGCGCACCTCTTTTTCCCCAAAGCGGATGTGGGGCGCCAGGCTGTCCAGCATGAACATGAACACCGCCCCAATGCCAAAACCGATGGTGGCCGTCCAGGCGCCGGCCAGGTGCCAGGCTTCGTTGACCAGTTCCAGGAACGCCAGGCAGATCATCACGCCGGCCGTGATGCCCATCAACAGTCCGTACATGCGCCTGCCCGGCCTGCGGATGATGGCAATGAGACCGCCCAGCCCGGTTCCCAGGCTGGCCACCAGGCTGAGAAGGATGATGTTCAATAAGGGTGAGAGTCCGTTGATCATAAGGTGTTTGTATCCGGGATTCGATGGTATTGGATCATGTGTTGAAGAACCTGATTGTATCCCGGATTTCAAAATGCGAGAAAGGATTGCCCGTTCCCAAGGCAGGAATCGGCAGCGGCCAGCAGGATGGTTAGTTACAAGCCAGGCGGGTCTCCTCCCCGGTTGTCATCGGCCCCGGCATGGC
Organism: uncultured Anaerolineaceae bacterium; assembly: GCA_964420835.1. Classification (GTDB taxonomy): domain Bacteria; phylum Chloroflexota; class Anaerolineae; order Anaerolineales; family Anaerolineaceae; genus CAYQUO01. Next base: position 290,869 of record CAYQUO010000001.1, on the reverse strand, counting down.
CTGCCGTGCGGGCGCCAGCCTCTTATTAAGGTCCACCTTCAGCGCAGGTCCTTCATGGGCGGCTGGTCATTTTCCATTCCGGCGGGCCTTTCCTCCAGCACCGTTGCCAGGATCTCATTCAACTGGTCGGCACCGACATAATCGACTACGCGCATATCCTGGCTGCTCACCTGCTCCACCTCCCAGACCGCCTGGATGATGGCAACCGCAAGTGGAACGGCAATCGGGCACAGGGGCGAAGACGGCCGAAAGAGATACGTCACCTTCCCGGCTTCATCCACCGACAGGTCCTGAACCAGCCGCATGCGCATCACATCCACGCCCGTCTCCGGGTCGATCACTCTTGTCAGCCGCTCGATTACAGCCTGCTTAACCGTTTCGGTATGGAGCATCATTCCTCCTGCCGCCCCGCCAGGCGGGCCAGCGCCCACTCCCAGGCCTTTTGCATCCCCTGCGAGGCTGGTGCCCCAGGGAAAAGGGCGGTCACGGGGGCGCCCTGGAGCATGGCCTGCGGGACAAGGTCATCATAAGGGATCTCGGCGACCACTTCAATTCCCTCCCCGGCGGCAAAATCCCGGATCTGGGCGGCACCCTCGGGGTGAATGTCGGCCTTGTTGATGCATACGGCCGCCGGAACCCGGAAATGTTGCAGCGTTCCCAAGATGCGCCGCAGGTCGTGCTGGCCGGCCACGCCCGGCTCGGCCACGACCAGGCCCAGGTCGCTGCCCGCACAGGCCGAGATGACCGGGCAGCCAATGCCGGGAGGCCCATCGATGATCACAAGCGGCGCATGCGTATCATCCGCCCACAGGCGCGCCTGCTGCTTGACCAGGGTGACCAGTTTTCCGGAATTCTCACGGCCGGGGAAAAGTTCGGCGTGGAACAGGTCACCATAGGGGGTTTTCGAGTGGAACCAATGCCCCTCCTGCTGGGGGACCATCCGGATGGCGCCTTCGGGGCAGGCGTACACACAAGCAGCACAACCATCACAGGCGATGGGGTCCACCAGCAGGGCAGGTTCGTGGGCCGGGTCCGCATGGAGGGCGTCGTACCGGCAGACGGCAACACAGGCGCCGCAACCCGTGCAGCGGGGCGTATCAATGAGCGCCAGTGATCCGCCCCAAAATTCCTGCGCCTCCGCCGGTTCCGGCTGCAGCACAAGGCTCAGGTTGGCGGCATCCACATCGGCGTCTGCCAGCACGGGGCGTGCGGGCTTTTCCAGGGTGGAGCCCAGGTGGGCAAAGGCTGCGCACAGGCAGGTCTTGCCCGTGCCGCCTTTCCCGCTGAGGATGACCAACTGCTTCATGCTGTAAACACTCCGATCTCCGGGTGCTGCAACGCCAGTTCATGGATCGGCCCGCGCTGCAGGAAACCCAGTGCCAGGCCGCTGCCCCTCACGGCCAGCAGGCGCTCGCCTCCCATAACATCGACTTCCTCCGGCAGGTGCAGGCGATTGTTCCCTTCCAAGGTGCCAACGGTCACGATGCGTTGCCGCAGCAAACCCTGCGCGGGGAAGCTCTCCCGCCTGGCAACACTGAAACCCCCGGATGTGCGGCTGCCCCGGACGAGATACACATCCATGCCGGGGGCGAACCCGTACTCCAAGCCGGCTTCCGGGGGAACGCAGATCGTGCGGTTCGCGCCAACGACCGACCAGCCAAAAACCCATTTTCCACCCCTGGAGAGCCTGGGCATCTTCAGGCCTTTCCCGCCTTTTCGCGCCCCTCAGCGGGGCGGGAAAGCCCGATGGTTTGGCAGATCTTTTGGAAGGCTGGCACATATTCCGGGTGGATCTTGCAGAGGGTATTCCCCCTGGCAACCCCTTCGGCGATCTTCCGGCTGTAGGGGATGCGCATGAGGATCTGCAGGCCGTTGCTGTTGCAGTAGCCTTCCAATTCCGGAAAGGGCCCGTTCACCCGGTTGACGATGACCCACGCCGGCAATTGCATATCCTGCAGGATGCCAGCCATTTGTTTCAGGTCGTGCAGGCCAAACGGGGTGGGCTCGGTCACCAGGATCACGGCATCGCTCCCACGCAGGGTTTCCACCACCGAGCAGGATGCCCCGGGTGGTGCATCCAGAAGGACCACCGCATCCTCCGGAGGCCGGGCCTGGTGTTTGAGCTGCCGGATCACCGGTGTCGGCATTGGCTCACTGATGGTCAATGCCCCGCGCAGAAAATGAATGCCGGCAACGGCTTTGCCGGATTCAAGCACCCCGATCGGGTTCGGCACCTCGCGGATGGCTCCCTCGGGGCAGTTCCAGGTGCAACTGCCGCAGCCGTGGCAGAGTTGCGGAAAAACCAGGATCGTTTTACCCACTTTGGCCAGGGCGTGGAACATGCACACTTCCACGCACCTCCCGCATGCCGTGCAGCGGGCTGCATCGATCTGCGGGATGCGGATGACGGCCTCCGAGCGCTGCTCAAAAACCGGGTCGAGGAAGAGGTGGCCGTTGGGAGCCTCCACGTCACAATCCAGGTACCAAACAGGCCGTCCCTCATCCGCCAGGCTGAGGGCCAGGCTGGTGGCAATGGTCGTCTTGCCCGTGCCTCCCTTGCCGCTGGCAATCGCGATCCGCATCAATGCCTCCTGTTGCTCCCGGGCTTAATTCATCAGCGGCAGTTTTCCCTGCTGCAGGGCTTCCACGGCCTGCTTCACGCTGTGGATGCCATCGGAAAACAGGCGCATTTCGATCTTTGCCGCCCGAAAGGCATTGGCGGCATTCGGGCCAAAATCACCGCTGATCACCACGCTGGCCTGCTGGTCGATGACGAACTGGGCGGCAGCCACTCCCGCACCACCGGATTGACCCGCCCCCGGGTTGGGAAACGCCTTCCATTCCTGGGTTTCCGTATCCACCCGCACCAGCCACGGCGAGCGCCCGAAACGGCCCTCCACCGGGCTTTCAAATTCAGCCTGCTGCGCCGAAACCATGACTACCATACAACCTCCTTGTCCCTTCCCGCCCCTTGTTGATATGGAATGATCCTCAGATCAATCGCTCTTCGCCGGAATACACCTGCTCCACCGCCAAGGCGGCGGTGGCGTGCCCGGGCCTCTGCGGTTGATTCCAGCGTTTCATGTCGTCAAAAATCGCCCCCCCGGTGTGGTATTCAATGCGCCCTTTGACCTGATAGGATTTGTTGTCCCCGGTGATAAAGAGCAGCGAGCCGGGGCTGCCCGCCAGGATGTTGGCGCGCGTCTTGCAAAAATAATTATCCGCCACCACCAGCGTGCTCCCGTTGTAAATGTTCACACAATTAACATAGATCGAATTCGGCATGCCGGATGGGTCGACCGTGCTAAAAACCGCCGGCCCCTGCCGCTCCAGCCATGCCCTCCTGACCTCTTCAGGCAACACTGCCATCCCCAAACCTCCCGTCAGTCCACATTGTTCCATCGCCGGCTTGAGACCAAGCGAACCTCCTGCATAGCCCAATGGTGCCACAAGGCGGAGGAAGGCAGCCAGGGCGGGGCTGTTTTCTGAGGACACCTTTTCGCATCCGTCTCACGCCATGGATGGTTCAACAGCCGACCTTTTCAGTGGAGCAGTTCGGTATGATCAACCAGTTTGCCATCAATAAAGGCCTGCACGGCAGCGTCGATTTCCTCCAGGTCGGTCACCACGGGCTGGATGTTCAACCGTTTCATGCTTTCATACGCCCCCATGCCCATTCCGCCGCACAACAGCACCTTGCAATCGGCAATCGCCTCCGCCATGCTGATGTGCTTGGAATGCGATGCGGCATCCATGCCATGTCCGGCTCCCTGGGCTTCTTCGGTGTGGGGCTGACTGGCGAAGTGGCTGTGACCCATCTTGTCGCGCAGTTCCATGCTTGCAACCGCCCCTTCCTCGATGGTCACCACCATGTAATACGGGGCGCGCCCAAAATGCCTGCTGATGGTTTTGCCGTCATCGGTGATCACTGCGATTTTCATGGTCAACTCCTTTTTTGATAATCGGGTTGCAAAATGCCGCTTGCAGAGTTCCTCCCGTTCGTCCTCCGGGCACAGCACCAGCAGAACCTGCGCCGGCTCGAGACCGTTATTCTGCCAGCAGTGCGGCAGGTGGGATTCAAAGACCAGGCAATCGCCCGGCCCCAAGACATATTCGCCTTCGTCAACCAGGTAATGAACGGTTCCACTCAGGCAATAAACGAATTCATGTCCCGTATGGACGATGGGGTTTCCCGCCCCACCCGTCCCGGGCTCCAGGGTGACCAGGAAAGGCTGAACGGAATTGCCCGCCAGGTCCTTGCCCAGGTTTTCCATGAGCGTGCTGCCAAAGCGCGCCTGCGGCCGCTGTTCCGCCGGCGTGAACACCACGCGTTTCTCAAGCGGCGTGCACTCAAAAAATGCCGTGATGGGCACACCCAGTGCCAGTGCCATCTGCTGCAGGGTGCCAACCGAGGGCGAGCATTTGCCGTTTTCCACCAGGCTGAGCGTGTTCACATTCAGCCCGCTTCGATCCGCCAGCGCCCGCAGGGATAACCCCCTGGCCAGGCGAAGGTCTTTCAGCCTGCGCCCAACCAGCACCTCGGTTGGCGTGCCCTGTTTGATGTGCCCATCCACGGCAGGTGGCAGGGTCATCCTCCTATTCGATCGTCAATTCCATGGGCGTCAGGTTGATGATATTGTCGGAGATGGGGCAACGGGATTCGATCTCGCGTAAAAACTGCTCCTTCTCCTCCTGGCTGAGGTCACCATCAACCTTGGTGTGAACACGGATGCCCGTGAACCCGGGGCGACCTTCAGTGGTCTTGCCCATGAATACATCCGTATCGAGATCCCCGTCAATGGTCACCTCGATCCGGCGAACGGGGAGGCGCTTTTGGCGGGCAATGATCGTACCGATCGTCACAACGCAGCCGGCCATGGAGGTGAGCAGGTACTCCAGTGGTGTAGGCCCGGCATCCGTGCCCCCGCTGGCTTGCGGCTGATCCACATAGAAAACCAACCCCCTGGCGCGGGCTTCCACTTTGAAGCCCTCGGTTTGAACAGCATCCACACGAACATTCTTGATTTGCATATACACTCTCCTCACGAATAAAATGAACCAGTATTATAGTACGATTTTTGGGATTTTCAAGGTTTTATACCATTTAATTGATGTTTCTCCATATCCTCTGAGAATATTCTCTATTATTCTATTGACATTAATAGAATAGTATGCTATACTCCAAACACGACCTGAAGAAAGGAGCCCATTGCGATGCCAAGATACCACCGGGGTTGGGCCATGGGAGGCCGCCGGGGACAGCGGAGCCATCATTCTCCGCTTGCAGTATCCCTGCTGGAACCCGTTTTGCTCCTGCTGCTCAAGGAGCAGCCAAGGCATGGTTACAACCTGCTTGCCGAATTGGACAAGCTGGGTTTGAACACGCTGCACCCCAGCGTGGTTTACCGGGTGTTGCGCCAACTGGAAGGCCTGGACTGGATCAGTTCGGATTGGGACACCACACAAACCCAGGGCCCGCCCAGGCGCAATTACCGCCTGACGGACCTGGGCGAAAAGGCCCTGCAGAACTGGAAGCAGGAGCTGGGCAACACCACCTCGTTGATCAATACGCTTTTACAGCGCACGATCGACCCCATGGAAAGGAGTTGAATATGCCTGCAAGGAATGGTACCGGCCCCACGGGCAAGGGCCCCCTCACGGGGCGTGGCATGGGCAACTGCCGGCAGCCTGGAACGGTCCGCTCACAGGGTTTGCCGCCCGCCGGGAACATGCCCCCGGGGATCCGCGGCCGGACTGGCGGCGGTGGCTTGGGCCGCTTTTTCGGTCGTCTTTTTGGGCGCGGCCGATATGGCCGAGGCAGATGATTTTTCGATATTAGAGAAAGGAGAATGAATATGCCTGGATTTGACAGAACGGGACCGTTTGGCACCGGGCCCTTCGGCAGGGGACTGGGTCCCTGTGGAGGAGGACAGGCCGGCGGTTGGGGCCGCGGGTGGGGTTTTCGCCGCGGCGGCCGCTTTGGCATGGGAATGCCCGGGTGGTTCCCTCCGCTGGAGGATGAAAAACAAAGCCTCGAGGAACAAAAAACCTGGCTGGAAAACCGCCTGGCGGCGATCAGCCGGCGCATCCAGGACCTGGAACAGCCCGGCGATACGAAATGACTGGGTTCGCGGGCGGAGAAATCCACCGCCCGGCAGCCTTGCATAACGGCAGGCCGATCGATATCCGGCTTACAGCAAGAACCGGGGTGTCTTCGCAGGAAGACACCCCGGCTGCTTAATTCGCCCTCTCGATCGCTTCCCGCAAACGGATCAGAACCTCCCGGCGCTGCTTGAGCATTTGCTTGTATTCCATTTTATCCGTGGCACGGATCTCATCCCGCAGGTCGGAAAGGCAGATCTCCAGCAGGTCCTTCAGGACCTGGAGTTCCCCCTCATCCAGGTTCAGAGTAATCATGGCAACCTCCCGGGAACCGGGCGCCTCACCGAAGGTGCGCCCTCCTGCCTTGCTGGGCTTGTTCCCTGCCATCCCACCGTGCATGGCGAAGCATGCACCTCTTCCATCATTATAGGGATTTCCGCCACGGAATTCAAGGCCATGCACTTCCATGTTGGCTGATTTTCCATCCGTGGCGATCCAGGTCCTGCTGATAAACTGAATGAGGCACGGCGCCTGCTGCCAGCACCGTGCCTCTAATCCGTATTCCGTTAAAATCCGCTAGTGGACCTCGCTGAGCTGGATGCCCAGGGCATCCGCAACGCCCTTGCCGTACGCCGGGTCGGCCTTTAAGCAGTTGCCAATGTGCCGCACTTTGATCTCTTTCGGTGCGTCACCCATGGCCCGGGCGGTGTTCTCGAAGAGCACCTTCTGCTGGGCGGGGGTCATCAACCGGAAGAGCAGGCCGGGCTGGGTGTAATAATCATCGTCATCGTCACGGAAGTTCCAGTGGTCGGCCGCCCCCTCCAGTTCCAGCGCCGGCTCGGCAAATTCCGGCTGTTGCTGCCATTCGCCGTAACTGTTCGGCTCGTAGCCCAGCGTGCTTCCGTAATTCCCGTCCACGCGCATCTGGCCATCCCGGTGGAAACTGTGGGCCTGGTTGCGCGGTGCATTGACCGGAATGGAATGGTGATTCACACCCAGGCGGTAGCGCTGGGCGTCGCCATAGGAGAACAGCCGCCCTTGCAGCATCCTGTCCGGCGAGAAGCCGATCCCCGGCACCACGTTGGCCGGGTTGAAGGCTGCCTGTTCCACATCGGCAAAATAGTTCTCCGGGTTGCGGTTCAGTTCCAGCATGCCCACCTCGATGAGCGGAAACTCCTTGTGATACCAGACCTTGGTCAGGTCAAAGGGGTTATAGGGCATCTTCTTCGCCTGCGCCTCGGTCATCACCTGGATGAACATCTTCCAGCGGGGGAATTCCCCCCGTTCGATGGCTTCGTAAAGGTCCCGCTGGTGGCTCTCGCGGTCCCTGCCCACCAGGGCCTCGGCTTCCTGGTCGGTGAGGTTCTTGATCCCCTGCTGGCAGACCAGGTGGAACTTGACCCAATGGCGTTCCCCCTTGGCGTTGATCATGCTGAAGGTATGGCTGCCAAAACCGTGCATGTGGCGGTAACTATAGGGAATGCCCCGGTCGCTCATGGTGATGGTCACCTGGTGCAGCGCCTCCGGCAGCGAGGACCAGAAGTCCCAGTTGTTGCGGGCGCTGCGCATGTTGGTGCGCGGGTCGCGCTTGACGGCATGGTTCAGGTCTGGGAACTTCAGCGGGTCCCGCAGGAAGAAGACCGGCGTGTTATTGCCCACCAGGTCCCAGTTGCCTTCCTCGGTGTAGAACTTGACGGCAAACCCGCGAATGTCGCGCTCGGCATCCGCCGCCCCGCGCTCTCCGGCCACGGTGGAAAAGCGCACGAACACTTCGGTCTTCTTGCCAATTTCGGAGAAGATTTTGGCGCGGGTATACCGGGTGATGTCGTGGGTCACGCTGAAGGTGCCAAAAGCACCGGAACCCTTGGCGTGCATGCGCCGCTCGGGGATGACCTCGCGGTCAAAATGAGCCAGTTTCTCCAGGTACCAGACGTCCTGCAACAATTGCGGGCCGCGCTTGCCAGCCGTGAGGACGTTCTGGTTTTCCGGTACGGGGGCACCGGCAACAGTGGTTAGTTTTTTCTTGTCTTTCATCTTCCTTTTCCTTTCACTTTCCAATCGGATCGCGGATAATAAGATATTATGTTTCCTTGTAGAGAGTGATTATCTGTTTGGAATAAAAAAAATTCCCCCTATACGGCAACTTCCTTCCGGCAGGAGGGACAAATACCGTAGAACACCTGGTGGGGCCGCAGCACGTGGAAGCCATACCGGGCTTCGATCTCCCGGTCGATCGTCCGCAGCACGGGCAGGTCGTCGCCGTCCATCACCTGGTAACATTGAGTGCAGATGAGGTGCGGGTGTGGGCGCGGTTTGTTGCCATCAAAACGGCTCTCCCCGTGCAGGTCAATCTCAAGCACCTCCCCGTCTTCCTTTAAAAGGGCCAGCGTCTTGTAAACCGTGGCCAGGCTGGCCGTGGGGAACTGCTCCCGCAACCTGGTGTGAAGTTGGGCGGCGGTGGGATGCCCCTCGGACCTGGCAAGGAGGCGCAACAACGCCAGGCGGTGCGAGGTGATCCTGCCGCCATGCGACCGCAGTTTGTCGAGCATTTGCTGGTACCGGAGTTCAGGGTCGTTGTGCATTGGATAATCATTCTCTTTAGAATATATTTCTTATTCTAAGGTCTTTATTGCCGGATGTCAAGGGATTTCCCTGAATCCGTGCAGACCGATTGCTCCATTATAATGGTGCCAGCCGACCCGTGAAGGAGGACCCTGATGAGCGAAAACCCCCAAGACCAGCCCGTGTTGTTGTCCGCCATCCAGGCGGATATCACCACCCTGCAGGTGGATGCCATCGTCAACGCCGCCAATTCGTCCCTGTTGGGTGGCGGCGGCGTGGACGGCGCCATTCACCGGGCGTCCGGCCCGGAACTGCTGGCCGAGTGCCGCCAGTTGGGCGGCTGCCCAACCGGGGAGGCCCGCATCACCCGGGGCTATCGGCTGCCGGCCCGCTTTGTCATCCACGCCGTCGGGCCGGTCTGGCACGGCGGCACCCGTGGCGAGCCGGACCTGCTGGCCTCCTGCTACCGGAACAGCCTGGAACTGGCGGCCGCCCAGGGCCTGGCCAGCATCGCCTTCCCGTCCATCAGCACCGGCGTGTATGGGTACCCGGTCCGCCAGGCGGCGCAGGTCGCCCTGGCCGCCGTCCGCGACTTCACCCGCCTGCCTTCCAGCCTGCGCCGGGTGATCTTCTGCTGCTTCTCGCCCGGCGACCTGCAGGTCTACCTGGACCTCCTGGACCGGGAAGAGGAAGGCTGATCCCCCTGTCACAGGCGTTCCTCGTCAACCAGCGCGCTCAGCAGGGAAACCCCAAACGGGATATCCACACAGGCAGCCGGCAGGATGGACGGGTTGTAGCGACCGCCTTCCAGCGAGATGATCGTCTGCCGGGAGACCTGCGCCCGGCCTGTCAATTCCTGCCGGGTCCAGCAAAATGGATTGCGCATTTCTTCCAGCCGGTTCCTCATTTGACCTCCATTGGAAAGGTTGCTTTCCTTATTAACGTGAAGTTGCCATAACAAGTCAAGCGTGCTTGACAGATTGGTTTTCACGATTTCCGATACAGGGTACAATGCTTTATGTCCAAATTCTTCCGCCGGAAATCATCGATCATGCATCCACAGCCCACCACCATCCACTTTGTCCGCCACGGCGCGGTGCATAACCCGCAGGAACTCTTCTACGGCCGCCTGCCGCATTTCGGCCTCAGCGCTAAAGGGTTGCAGCAGGTTGATGCCCTGCTGCCCTTCTTCGCCGGCCGGCGCATCGACGCCGTGTGCTCCAGCCCGCTGCTGCGCGCCCGCCAGACGGCCAGTCACATCGCCCGGGCCTGCGGGATCGGCCGGGTTTCCACCTCCGCCCTCCTGACCGAAGTGCGCACCCCCTACGACGGCTGGCCTCTCAGCCGGCTGGGGGAGCGCCATTGGGACCTTTACTCCGGCAATCCCCCGCCGAACGAACAGCCCGCCGATGTCCTTCTCCGGGTAAGGCGCTTCGTTGACAAGGTCCTCCGCCACCACGCCGGAGAACAGGTGGTTGCCGTCAGCCACGGAGACCCCATCGTCTTCCTGTCCCTGTGGGCCAACGGTTACGAAGCCAGCCTGCACAGCAAGAACCTGGTGGAACAGGGCAGCCTCCTCCCCGTCCGATTCCCGGCCAACGCCTCCGCCGCCACCTTCACCTGGCCTCCGGGAAGCGACCGGCCGCAGTTCTCCTACCACAACCCCGGAGACCGCGCATGATGCAGGCGGGCCGCACCCTGCTGGCCATATTGGCACACCCCGACGACGAAACCTTCAGCACCGGTGGCACTCTGGCGTTGTATGCCCGCCGCGGGGTGGCCGTGCACCTGCTTTGTGCCACCCGCGGAGAGGCCGGCGAAGCCGATGCTGAATTCCTGGGGGCTTACACCTCCATTGGTGAACTGCGCACCGCCGAACTGAACTGCGCCGCCGAAGCCCTGGGTTTAAGCAGCGTTTCCTTCCTGGGCTTTCGCGATTCGGGCATGCCGGGCTCTCCGCATGCCGCCAACCCGCTGGCGCTTGTCAACACCCCCATGGAGGAACTGCAGAACTCCCTAGTCGGGCACATCCGGCGGCTGCACCCACAGGTGGTCATCACCCACGACCCGGCCGGCGGCTACCCCCACCCCGACCACACCCGCCTGCACCTGGCTGCCACCAGGGCCTTCCACGCCGCCGCAGACCCTGCCGTTGGAACTCCCGGCCTGCCCGCCTTCGCCCCGCAAAAACTGTATTACAGCACCATCTCCCGCACCCTGCTGCGCTGGGTGGTCCGCCTGCTGCCGCTGGCAGGGCGCGACCCCTCCCGTTTTGGCCGCAACCGGGACATTGACCTGCGCCTCATCGCCGCAGGGGATGTGCCCATCCACGCCCGCATCGATTTTTCAGCGGTGGCCCGCCAGCGGGCGCAGGCCAGCCGCTGCCACGCCAGCCAGGGCGGCCGGAAAATGAACCGCGACGTTGCCGGGCTGCTGCGCGGCTGGTCGCCCCGTTACGAATTCTTCACCCAGGGCCACCCGCTGCCGCCGCCCGCCCGGGTCACGAGCGACCTGTTCGCGGGGGTTTCCGACGGCATTTAAACAGGCTCACCCGGCCGAACCGTCACCGCTGTGCTCCCCTTCCGCAAGTCCATGAAGGGGAGTAAACTTGCCTGAATATGTTCCTGCCTACAACCCCGGAAGAACTGCAACCGCGCGGATGGGATGCTTTGGATGTCATCCTGGTCAGCGGTGATTCCTACATCGACAGCCCCTTCATCGGCACCGCCGTGATCGGCCGGGTGCTGGAACAGGCCGGCTACCGGGTCGGCATCATCGCCCAGCCCGCCATCGACCGCCCGGACGACATTGCCCGCCTGGGCGAGCCGCGCCTTTTCTGGGGCGTCAGCGGCGGCTGCGTGGATTCCATGGTCGCCAACCACACCGCCCTGCTGAAGAAGCGCCGGCACGACGATTACACCCCCGGCGGCCTGAACGACCGCCGGCCGGACCGGGCAGTCATCACCTATGCCAATCTGATCCGGCGCCATTTCAAGGGGACCTGCCCCATCGTCCTCGGCGGAATCGAGGCCAGCCTGCGGCGGGTGACTCACTACGATTACTGGAGCGACCGCCTGCGCGCCTCCATCCTCTTCGACAGCAAGGCCGATTACCTGCTCTACGGCATGGCAGAGCAAAGCGTCGTTGAACTGGCTGATGCCCTGCGCAGCGGCCGTGACCCCCGCTCCCTGGCCGGCCTGTGCCACCTTGGCAAAACCCCTCCCCCGGGATACCGATTGCTGCCCTCCCACGAGGAATGCCTCGCCGACCCGCAAGCCTTCACCCGCATGTTCCTCGAGTTCTACCGCAACTGCGACCCCCTCACAGCCAGGGGCCTGGCCCAACAAAAAGGCGACCGTTTCCTCATCCAAAACCCGCCGGCGCCATACCCGGACACGCAGGCAATGGACCTGATGGGCGCTCTGCAATACACCCGCGACCTGCACCCGTTTTACGCCGCCCACGGCCAGGTGAAAGCCCTGGAAACCATCCGCTTTGCCATCTCCACCCACCGCGGCTGTTATGGCGAGTGCAGTTTCTGCTCCATCGCCGTCCACGAGGGGCGCACGGTTCGCTGGCGCAGCCAGCGTTCCATCCTTGAAGAAGCAGAAACCCTGGTGCGCCACCCGGCCTTCAAGGGCATCATCCACGATGTCGGCGGGCCGACCGCCAACATGTACGGCTTCGAGTGCCGCAGGAAACTGCTCAAGGGCACCTGCGGGGAGAAGCGCTGCCTGCACCCGCAGGTTTGCCCGTTGCTCAAGGTGGACCACGCCCCCCAGGTGCAGTTATTGCGCCGCCTGCGCCGGGTGAAGGGAGTGCGCAAGGTCTTCGTTGCCTCAGGCCTGCGCCATGACCTGGTCCTTGAGGACCGGCGTTCGGGGCCTGAATACCTGGGGGAACTGGTGGAACACCACGTTTCAGGCCAATTGAAAGTGGCCCCGGAACACAGCGACCCGGAGGTCCTGCGCCTGATGGGCAAACCCGGCCACGCCAGCCTGCTGGAGTTCAAGCGCCGCTTCGACGCCGCCAGCCGCCAAGCCGGCAAGGACCAGTACCTGGCCTACTACTTCATCGCCGCCCACCCCGGCTGCTCGGAGGAGGAGATGCGCGCCCTGCAACGCTTTACCCGGCGGGAACTGCACATCCGCCCCGAGCAGGTCCAGGTGTTTACCCCCCTGCCCTCCACAATGGCCGCCCTGATGTACTATGCGGAAAAGGACCCCTTCAGTGGTGCACCGCTTTTCGTTGAAAAGAGCCTTAAAGGCAAGGCACGCCAAAAGGAGGTTCTTGTTGGCAGGTGCCGTTCCCGTCCGTCGCGCCGGGAACCCCCGCCCGGGGAATAAAACCTCAAAACCGGCTGTTTGGATCTTCGGCTGCCCGTTTTCAGCGGGGGGCCGGCCCCGCGGCCTGCTTTTCCCCCAGCACTTCGCCATACAGGTCGATGATGCGGGCGGCGATCTTCTCCCAGGCGTACCCCCGGGCGTATTCGGCCGCCTGGGCTCCGATGCGGTCGCGCAGCCCCGGGTCCATCACCAGGTCGGTCAACCGGCCAGCCAGCGCCCGCACATCGCCACCCGGCACGGTAAAGCCGGTCACGCCGTCCTGCACCAGGTAGGCCAGGCCGCCGGTCATGGAAGCCACCACCGGCACACCGCAGGCCATGGCCTCCAGGGCCACCATGCCAAAGGATTCATAATATGACGGCATGACCACCATCTCGGCCGCCGAATAATAATAGGGCAGCGTGTTCTGGTCGCGCTTGCCCAGAAAGAGCACCACCTCGTCCAGGCCAAGTTCCCTGCACAGCGCCTTCAGCCGGTTGATCTCGCTGTCGGCGTCCTCGGGCTCGCCGTTGGGGTCCCCGCCGATGATGGCCAGGTGGAAGGCGCAGTGCAGGTTCTCGCAGTCTTCGCGCATCACCGCGATGGCCCGGATGAGCGTTTCCACGCCCTTCAGCGGCTCGATGCGCCCCACGAAGAGGATCATCTGCGCCTCGGGCGGCACGCCAATGGCCGCCTTGGCCTCATCCATCTCGATCGGATAAAAATGCCCCAGGTCCACCCCCGGAGGGATGACCCGGATGATGCCCGGGTCCGCCTGGTACAGCGTGGTCAACTGCTCCACCTCTGCCGGGGTTGCCGCCACAATGCGGCTGGCATGGCGCATCACCTCCTGTTCGCCATCCGTGCGGTAGGCGCCCTCCATCTCTGAAGGGCTGCGGGCAATGCGGTTTTTCATGTGCCCCAGGGTGTGGAACATCTGCACCATGGGCACCGGCCAGTGTTGCTGCAGGTCCATGGCTGCCAGCCCCGACATCCAATAGTGGCTGTGGATCAGGTCGTATTGCAGGTTTTTCCGGGCGGCAAATTCCCGGATGCCCCGGGCGAATTCCGGGAGGTGGCTGGCCAGGTCTTTTTTGGGCAGCGGGTGCTCCGGCCCGGCGCTCACGTGCACCACCCGGTTCCCGTAGCCCAGGTCGTGCAGCACGTGGGGCACATGTTCATCCTGTGAACGGGTGAACACATCCACGTGTACGCCCGCCGCCCCCAGGAAACGGGTCAACTCCCGGACGTAAACGTTCATCCCGCCGGTGTCCTTCCCCCCCAGGATGGCCAGCGGACAGGTATGGTAGGAGATCATGGCGATGCGCATCAGGTCAATTCCTCACGAGTTCCAGGCCAAGTATAAATCATCCCGCCGAAGTTTTGCCGGATCATTTGCCAACAAAATTCACAGCCCCGCAGGGGCGGGGCTGTTGAACCATCCATATCGTCCAGCGGTTTAGAAGGCGCTTTCGACCTTCCACTCCTTCCAAACCTTGCCGGCCAGTTCCGGCCCGGGTTTCAGGGTCGGTTTTCCAGGCTGCCAGCCGGAGGGGGTCACCTCACCGGTCTTCACCACGTGCTGGAATGCCTGCACCTGGCGGATGAGTTCGGAGACGTTCCGGCCGACCTCGGGCGTCAGCACCTCCATGGCCCGGATGTTGAAATCCGGGTCGATGATGAACCGGCCGCGGATATCCACCCCGGCATCCTCATCATACACACCATAGATCGTGCCAACCCGTCCCCCGGCATCGGAAAGCAGCGGGAACGGCACTCCTCCCGGCACCATCTTGGAAAGTTCCTCTTCCTGCCAGATCTTGTGCGAGAAGCGGCTGTCCACGCTGATGGCAAACACTTCCACCCCCATTTCCTTCAACTGCGGATATTTGACGGCAACTGCCGACAGTTCCGTCGGTCAGACAAAGGTGAAATCACCCGGGTAGAAGCAGATGACGATCCACTTCCCCTTGTAGTCCGAAAGTTTGATGTTCTTGAATCCTGAGCCGACCAGCGCCGTAAGTTCAAAATCCGGGGCTGGTTTTCCTACCTTGGCCAATACCATCGGTTCCTTCCTTTCTGTCATTTCTGCTGGTGATGCTTTTTCCACGGATGGAATGATCGGGCCCTTGGTGGGCGTAACACATCCTTCTGCCTGTTCTACCATAAACCCTCCCTCTGAATAAGATAATGATTCTCTTTATGGTTTAATTATCCCGATTTTGACCAAAGAGTCAAGCTGACAATCCTCTTAATCGGCGGGATAAAATGCAGGGTTTCCGCCTGGACGGCGGCACTTTATGGTATTCTTCACCCATTCCACCTTCCGCCTTTCCGGGCGGGGGAGCCAGAAGGGATTCCGAAAGACCGACCATGCGTGGACACGCCGGCTTGCACAGCCTGATAACCTCAACGGACGAAAAACCACAGATCACCCGCCAACTGCTCTGGCGCGTTTTCCAGTATGCCCGCCCCTACCGCCTGCACATCGCCGCCATGCTGCTGCTCATCCTTTTGTCCACCGGGCTGAACCTGGTCACACCGCTGGTCATGCGTGAACTGATCGACCACACCCTGCCCGCCAGGGACCTGCGGCGGCTGTTGTTCCTGTCCGCCGCCCTGCTCATCCTGCCCATGGTTGGCGGCCTGGTCCAGGTCGTTCAACGCCGGCTGAACTCAAGGGTGGGCGAGGGGGTCATCTATGACCTGCGCATGGCGCTCTATTCCGGCCTGCAACGCATGTCGCTGCGCTTCTTTACCAACACCCGGGTTGGCGAACTGATGAGCCGCCTGAACAACGACGTGGTGGGCGCCCAGAACGCCATCAGCAACACCATTGTCGGTATCGTCACCGACATCATCCAATCGGCGGCCATCCTTTCGGTGATGCTGGCGCTCGAGTGGCGGCTCACCCTCGTCAGCGTCATCATCCTGCCGCTCTTCATCCTGGCAGCCCGCCTGATGGGCAGGCGCCTGCGCAACATCGCCCGCCGGCAATTGGAAGCCAACGCCCGCATGAACGCCGTGGCCAATGAGACGCTGAACATCGGCGGTGCCCTGCTGGTCAAACTGTTCGGGCGCCAGCAATTGGAGGTGCAGCGTTTTGGCGAACGCGCCAGCCGTGTCCAGCAGTTGGGAATCCAGCGGGCCGTGACGGGGTCGCTGTTCTTCGCCATCGTCGGCCTCATCAGCGCGGTTGGCACGGCCCTGGTTTACGGCCTGGGCGGTTACTTCGTCATCCAGGGTGCCTTCACGGTGGGCACCATCGTGGCCTTTGGCGCCTACCTTGGCGGCCTGTACAACTCCCTGCAGGGGCTGGCCAACGCCCCGGTCGAGTTCGCCACCTCCATGGTCAGTTTCGAGCGCGTTTTCGAGGTCATTGACCTGCCGGTGGAAATCCCCCAAGACCCCGCAGCCGTGCACCTGGACGAGGTGCGCGGACACATCACCTTTGAAGACGTCACCTTCCAGTATCCCCCCCGGGCAGAGCAACCGCTCAGCGGCGTCCGCCGTTACGGCAGCATGGATGCCGTGGAGGCTGTTCTTTCCGGGGCAGGCCAGGCCCCCACCGAACCGGCGGCAGCCCCCCGCCGCAGCCAGGCCCGCCGTTACGCCCTGCAGAACATCCATTTTGAGGTGCAGCCCGGCCAACTGGCTGCCATTGTGGGGCCCAGCGGAGCCGGCAAGACCACCCTAACCTACCTCATCCCGCGCCTTTATGACCCCACCACGGGCTGCATTCGCATCGACGGGCAGGACATCCGCCGGATTTCGCTTGATTCGCTTTCCGCCTGCATTGGCATGGTCACCCAGGAAACCTACCTGTTCCACGACACCATCCGCACCAACCTGCTTTACGCCCGCCTGGATGCCAGCCAGCAGGAACTGGAGGAGGCCTGCCGCACGGCAAACATCCACGAATTCATCAGTGAACTGCCCGAAGGGTACGATACGGTGGTCGGAGAGCGCGGTTACCGCCTCAGCGGGGGGGAAAAGCAACGGCTGGCGCTTGCCCGTGTCATCCTCAAGGACCCGCGCATCCTGCTTCTGGACGAGGCCACCAGCAGCCTCGACAGCGCCTCCGAAACCCTCATCCAGGAAGCCCTCAGGCGCGTCCTGGCCAACCGTACCAGCCTGGTCATCGCCCACCGCCTCTCCACCATCCTGGCCGCCGACCTGATCCTGGTGCTCGACCGCGGGCGGATCGTGGAACGCGGCACCCACGCCGAACTGCTGGAGGAGGGCGGCCTGTACGCCCGGCTTTATCGCACCCAGTTCCGCCGCCAGGCGCAGGCTGCCTGAAAGGCACCGGCCACCCCACTTAAGCACCCGGGCCGGATTGCCAAGTGCGCACCCGGGTTGCCAGCCGGTCCGCTCCCGGCGGGGTGCGATTGCCAACCGAAACGAAACCCCTTGTTGTACAAAAAAAACCCCCGCGCAGGCGGGGGGTTGGATCCGATTAAATAGGGACCAGGGTCAGGATTTCACGGGCGCCGCCAGGCAGCCTTCCGCCCGGTAACGGTTGAACAGGGCTCCCCACTCGGTGGTTTCCCGCCATTTTTTGGCGATGCCCTTGTACTTGAGCGGCCAGAGCATGTAATCCTGCTCGACCTCGCCGATGAAGGTTGGAATTACCACAAATGGCGTGCGGAAGATGGCTTTTTGCAGAGCCCGGGTGGGTCCATACCAGGACAGCCAGGCCAAAAAACTGTGAAAGTTCTTCCCCACGTGGAAACCCCAATTCTCACCGGAAACGTCATCTCCCACCATCTCGATCTCGGAGGGGTTGCCAACACCCAGGCCGTTCTCGTGGGCCAGGCGGATGTAGTCGATGCGCATCGGGTCGAAACCCATCAGTTTGGCCGCCACGGCGTCGATGGCCACCTGGTCGGCAGAGGCCAGGATCACATTCTTGATGATCGGCTGTACCATGCGCGGCCCGGCACCATCGCCGGCGCTCGTTCCATCCATCACCGCGAAAACCCCGGGATGAATCTCCTTTTGGATGGCCAGCAGGTCCACCAGGGTCTGGTGGATCCAGGAGTGGGTGTAATGGCGGTACTTGGTCAACAGGCCGCCAAAGGCGTTCTTCATCGCCCCGGTGGTCGTGGTGTACATGTGTGTCTTCACCGTTGGCAGGTGCACGATGTTTTTGCCGACAAAGTAATCCGGGATGTAGATGCCCTCCGGGTAGATGTGATCCAATGCCAGCATGCGCGCTTTCGGCTTGAACTCGATCCAGGTCATGTCTTCCGGGCGGAAATTGTAGTACACCGGGATCTTGTGGCCCTGGAAGATGGGCACATAGCCGTTCAGGTCCTCACCCTTAAAGGCATTGGTGATCACGGTCTGGTTTTGCACACAAACCACGTCCTCGTAACCCGCCTTGCGCAGCGCCAGGATGGTTCCCTCCAACTGCCAGGGGGTGGTATTGGCTGCCGGCATGGGAAAGTGCCAGGTGATGTTGTCCTTCAGGATGGTGGTGGCGCTGCGGTCCAGCGCCTCCTTCCCGTCCGCCAGTTCGAAAAGCCGCTCGTAATCCTCCAGCACGGTCCCAGGTTTTGTGTACAGGACGGCCACTTTTGATTTTTGACTCATCATCATATCTTTCCTTGTGTGTTTCTATGGTCAACGCCAATTTCCATTACAGTCTTCAACCGCCTATTGTACCAAGAACGGCTTGCTTTTGGAGCAGAAACAGGATCCCGGAAGGGAGGCGTCCGGCTGCAACCTGCATCGTCCATGAAACCGGCCCCCGCCGCCCGTTCAAAACCCGGTGCCATCCGTGGCCGGGGCGTGCGGCGGCCAGGTACTGCATTCATACAAACAGCTTCACCCTTGGCTGTTCTACGGTTGTTCCCGCCCCAGCCTCAGGGGACTTTTTCCAAAAAGCGCATCAGGGCGAGGGCATTGTTGTGCTCGGTGTCGTGTGCGCTATAGAGCAGGGTTACATCATCGTCCCTGGCAGCCAGCAGGATGGGCGACCAGGCATCCGGATTATCGGACAGTTCAGCCCAGTAGCGCTTCTGAAATTCATCCCATTTGAGGGGGTCATGTCCAAACCAGCGCCTCAGCCCGTCGCTGGGCGCCACATCCTTGAGCCAGGCATCCATTTTCAACGCTTCCTTCTTCATCCCGCGCGGCCATAACCGTTCAACGAGAAATCGCGTCCCGTCGCCGGGTTCGGCTTCTTCGTACACGCGTTTAATTTTTATCATGGCGTCTCCTTTCAAACAACGATCATCGACTTTTCGGCCAAACTCTTCAATAACAGGTGAAAGTAAACCAGGCCACCATGGTCCTTCCACGGTTCCAGTGCTTCATGAACGGTATCGTAATTCATTTTCCCGGGCAGTTCCAGCCAGCGTTGGAGGTGATTGCGCGCTCCCACGTCGTCCGCCGGGAATACATGGGTCCGCCCAAGGCTGCGCAGCAGGAAGTATTCTGCAGTCCAACGTCCGACACCTGGCAGCCGGCGCAGGCTTTCCATGGCACTTCCATCATCCAGCAGGTCGATCCCGCTCAGGTCCAGTTCACCCGCCATGATGGAGCGCGCCAGGCCGGTGATGTAGCGCGCCTTCTGGTAACTGAACTTCAACCTCCGCAGGTTCTCAACATCCACATTTGCCAGGTCCTCTGGGCGTGGGAAGGCATGAAAAACACCCTCTTCGTTCCTAAAAGCGGGGCCGCAGGTTTCAGCCAGGCTGTTCAGCAAACGAATGCCCATGGTCAGGGTGAGCTGCTGGCAGGCCATGGCGTTGACCAAGGCCTCAAAGGGGGAATGGTAGCGCGGCGGCTTGAACCCGCGAAACCGGTCTGCGACGACCTTCAACCGCTCGTCACCGTCAGCCAGGCGGTAAAACCCGTCCAGCGTCAAACGGATGCCCAGCAAACGCTCCAGGGCTGCGACGGCCTGGCGTTTGGTGGCTTCATCCGTGGTTTCACCGTGGATGGAAACCTGCAGGTGCGCAGCCGCGGGCATTCCCGGCTGCGAAACCGCCACTTCAAACGGCCTGCCATCATCGGCGATGAGAACGCGCCGGTAGGTTCTGCCGTCCCAGCGGTCAACCAGGTTATCCGGCCGCCGGCGCAGCGCCCAGACGGTAAAATCCAGCCGGAACGGCTGAACAGGCTCAAGGTTGAAAGAGAGGTTTTTCACGGGTTTGCCCCATCCACCCCAAAGGCTTGAAAACCCTCCGGGCGGTAACTGCCGTCTGTTATGCTGGTGGCAGCGAATTCTTTTTCGTGGTTGGATGGTCGGGCTGGTAGGAACCCGCCAGGGAACGAAAACTGATCGCCAGCCGATTCCAGGAGTTGATGGCGATCACAGCCAGCGTCAGGTCCACCAGTTCCTTCTCTGAAAAATGGGCTCTTGCCAGGTCGTAGATCTCATCGGACACCTGATCCTCACTGACCAGGGTGACGGTTTCCGCCCAGGCAAGTGCGGCGCGCTCGCGCTCGCTGTAGAAGGGCGCCTCCCACCAGGCGCTGATCCCATAAAGCCGCTGTTCGCTTTCCCCGTGGCTGCGGGCGTTTTTGGTGTGCCTGTCGATGCAGTAGGCGCAGCCATTGATCTGGGACGCCCGCAAACTCACCAGTTCCAGCAGCCCGGGCTCAAGGCCGGTGGTTTGCAAATACGCCTCCAGTTTGCCCAGGATCTCCACGCCCTCCGGGGCGGTTTGAGAATAATTTATCCGTGGTTCCATTCTTCCCTTTCCCTTTCCATGGTTTTTCCCGGTTAAGATGCACCCTGTGTATCAGCGGTTCGTGGCGTTCACGCCTGCCCCCTGGCTAGTGCCCGTTCAAAGAATTCACGGGTGGTCGCGTAACAGCCCTCGCCACAGCATGGCAAATGACCAACCGATACGATCTTCCCATCCTGGATGTTGGGGTAGGCGATCGGGTGGCGCAATTTTGTCCCATCGTCCAACATGAGGGTGGGCGTGCCCCGCACGTTGTACCGTTCCCTGCCAAGCCGGCCTTCCTGCAGAACGGCCTGACGCGCTTCGCCATTGTTGTAATGGCGGGTGAAATGCTGCATGTCCAGGCCCGCTTCACGGGCAAGTTCCAGCATGACCTCCCTCTGCCCGATATTGCGGCCTTCGGCAAAGAAGGCTCTGCGGATGCGCAGGTCAAATTCATGTCCGACCGCCTCGCCCTGTAAATTGGCGCACCAGGCCGCCTCAAACGCCGGCAGGGTAGTGGTTGGCCACTCGCTGCCAAAAGGCCTGAAGACGGCCCCGGGCTCCTGCAGGGCTGCCAGCCAGATCTCCATTTCAAGCCCCTCCCGGTCAGGCCCGCCGCCCCCGTAAACTTCCAAAGGATAAGCCCGTTCCACCAGGCGGACACGCCCCTCAAATTCGGGAAGGACCTTGTGCAGGCGCACGGCCGCAATATAGCACCACGGTCAGTAGTACTCGGCCCACTCCCACAATTCAGGAATGCCTTTGTTGGTGACCTGTTGATTCTCCATTTGCGGTTTCCTCCTCCGCCGGTTGGTCAACCCGCCACGCCATTCGGGCGCGAAATCCTTGCCGCGGGAGACTACCCGGCCGTAATTCTTCCGATCAGGTCCTGGGCTGTAAAGGGACCGGGCTCGGCTATCAGGGCGGTTGCCTCGGGCACTTTGTCCCACACATTCCACAGCAGCACGCCGTTCACCCGGCCACCGTTGAGATAATAGATGGTGCCTTCCTGGAAAGGCTCCTTCCAGTCCTCCACCGTCTCCAGTTTGCTGCTCAATTCTCCAACCGCTTCATATCCATACTCGAAGAGGTCGGTATAAAAGAAAGGTGTATGCCGGTAGGGTTCATCCGCACCCGCCATATTGCGCCCGGCCTGTTTGCCCATCTCCACCGCGTTATTGGCATGTTCCACCCGCACCTGCCTGCCCAGGGCTGCATGGGGGAACATGGCCACATCGCCCGCCGCATAAACATCAGCGGCCGATGTTCGCAGATGCTCGTCCACCACAATGCCATTCTCGACCCGCAGCCCCGCTGTTTTTGCCAGTTCGACATTGGGCCGAATCCCCAGGCCGGCCACCACGCCATCCACAAGAAAAGTGTGCCCGCCCCGGGTTTGCACCTTCAGGCCATCAGCGGTTTTTTCAATGCTTGCCACCGCGTCTTCCGGCACAAGTTCCACCCCTTTTTTCCGGTAGGCATCGCTCAAGAACTGCGAAAGGTCGGGGGGGTAAACATTGACGCCGATCGATTTTTCCAGGAACACCATGGTTACCTGCCTGTCCTGCATCCTCAGGGCGGCGGCAATTTCAGAACCGATGAAACCGGCACCGATGACCAGAAACCGTTGCCCCTGTTCGGCCAGGGCACGCAGGCGGTGGTAATCCTGTAGCGTGCGGTAATAAATGATCTGCTCCTCTCCGAACGGCAGCCGGATGGGGGAGCCACCCGTGGCCAGCAGCAGTTTCTCATAGGTGTATTCGCCGCCCTGGTCGTCGCCAACGTGTTTTGTGGCCGGGTCAAGTGTGACCGCTTTCCGGCCGAGATGAAAATCAACCTTGAATTGATCCGTCCCGCGCCAGATCTTTTCGATCGGGCGCCCCTTCCACAAGCCCTTGGAAAGCGGCGGTCGGCTGTAGGGCATGTCGGTTTCAACGCCGATCATGCCAATGGATCCATTTGGGTCCAGTTCGCGTATCCCGTGCACTGCAGAATCCGCGGTCATGCCATTTCCAATGATCAGGTATTGATAGGTCTTCATGTCTCTCCCTTTCCATCATTTTATGTTATGCAATGTGCCTGATGCCAGGCAGTTCATTCAGCGTCGGACCCCGACAAAGGCCCTCAACCTTTCAACCGTTCCCTCACAGCCCTGGCGGCTTGAACCATGTGGGTGAGCGCGGGGATCACCTGCTCCCACTCCCTGGTTTTCAACCCGCAATCCGGGTTGACCCATAGATGTTCAACAGGCACCACCTGCAGGGCTTTCCCAATCAATTCCTGCATTTCGTCCTGCGCGGGAATGTTCGGGGAATGAATATCATAGATGCCGGGGCCAATATCCCCGGGGTATTGAACCTGTTTAAAGGTGTCCAGCAGTTCCATTTTGGAACGTGAAGCCTCGATGGATATAACGTCTGCATCCATGCGCCCGATCGCCTCAATGATCTGGTCGAACTCCGAGTAGCACATGTGGGTGTGGATCTGGGTTTCATCCCGCACGCCGCTGGAGGCCAGTCGAAAACACCCGATCGCCCATTCAAGATAGTCCGCCTGTTCCGCCCGGCGCAAGGGCATCCCTTCCCGAAAAGCCGGTTCATCGATCTGGATGATGGAAATCCCGGCGCGCTCCAGGTCCAGCGTTTCGTCGCGGATCGCCAGCGCAATCTGCCGGCAGGTTTCGGCCCGCGGTTGATCATCCCGGACAAACGACCACTCCAAAATTGTGACCGGCCCGGTGAGCATGCCCTTGACCGGCTTGCTGGTGAGGGATTGGGCAAATGTCGACCAGTCCACCGTCATTGGGGCGGGGCGGACAATATCCCCATAAATGATCGGCGGCCTTACGGCGCGCGACCCATAACTTTGCACCCAGCCATCCCGGGTAAAGGCCACCCCGCCGAGGCGCTCGCCAAAATATTCCACCATGTCGGTGCGCTCGAACTCACCGTGAACCAGCACATCCAGGCCGATCTGCTCCTGAAGGCGGATCGTACGGGAAATTTCCGCCTTCATCAGGCCCTCGTATTCCTCCCGGTTAAGGGTGCCTTTCTTGTAGGCGAACCGGTGAGCGCGAATTTCATCCGTTTGCGGGAAGGAACCGATGGTGGTGGTTGGCAGAACAGGCAGGCGCAGTTTCAGCGCCTGGGCTGCCTTGCGGGCTTGAAGATCCTGGTTGCGGCGAAGCATGGCCTGGTCCACCGCCTTAAGCCGCTCCCGGACCTGCCGGTCGTGGGTGCGTTTGGAGTTGTGCCGCCTTTTCAGCGCTTCACGGCTGAGGGCAAATGGTTTGGCAACGGTTTCAACCCCCTGGTTGATCGCCTGCTTAAGCAGGGACAGTTCATCCAGTTTCTGGCGCCCAAACGCCAGCCAGGACCGCAACTCTTCGTCCAGGCTGGTTTCCAAGTCCAGGTCGTGCGGGCTGAACATCAACGAACAACTGGGCGCGATTTGGACGCGTTCCTTCCCCAAAACAGAGACAGCCCGCTGGATCAGCGCATGGGCTGCGTCCAGGTCGGCCCGCCAGACATTGCGCCCGTCAATTACACCCAGCGAGAGGGTTTTCCCGGCCGGCAATTGCCCCAGGATGGCATCCAGTTGTTCCGGTGCCCGCACCAGGTCGGCATGCAAACCGGCAACGGGCAATTGCAGCGCCAGCGGCAGGTTTTCGCCAAGGCCGCCGAAATACGTTGCCAGCAGGATCTGAATGTCCGCCTCCCGGCTGAAATGGCTGTATGCCGCGCTGTAGGCGCCGCGTGCTTTTTCAGCAAGATCGAAAACCAGGCAGGGTTCATCCACCTGCACCCAGTCGGCGCCAACAGCCGAAAGATGCTGCAAAACCTCGACATATACCGGCAGCAGGTTCGGCAGCGTGTCCAGTGGATCACAACCGGGGGAGGTGGGTTTGCTCAACAGCAGAAACGACACCGGCCCCAGCAACACCGGCCGGGTGTGAAGGCCGGCTTCCTGTGCCTCCAGGAATTCATCAATCACTTTGGTGGATTCCAGTCGATAAACCTGCTCTTTTTCGATCTCCGGGACAATGTAATGGTAATTGGTATCGAACCATTTGGTCATTTCCATTGCGGCAAGGTTTTGCCGGCCCTGGTGGACCCCTCTTGCCATGGCAAAATAGATGTCGAAACCGGAGGCGTTTTCAAGGCCGGAATACCGGCGGGGGATGGCACCGACCATGCAGGCAGCATCCAGCACCTGGTCGTAATAAGAAAAATCGTTGGAAGGGATGATGTCAATTCCAGCCCCCCGTTGAATCTTCCAATGTTCAAGCCGTAATTCCCTGCCTGCCTTAAGCAGGCCCGCCGCGTTCACTTT
Source organism: uncultured Anaerolineaceae bacterium (assembly GCA_964420835.1). GTDB lineage: Bacteria > Chloroflexota > Anaerolineae > Anaerolineales > Anaerolineaceae > CAYQUO01. The sequence continues at coordinate 265,863 of CAYQUO010000001.1, read as the reverse complement.
CCCCGACCAGTAGCCTTCCAAAGCCCGCTTTAATTCCCGCCCTGCACCCAGCCGTGGATATCCGAGATTCGCTGTAAGTATCATAATTTTCACCCTTCCATTTCATTCAGCCAGGTTGATTATACAACTGGTTTATATTGGAATAATTATAGTATTTATGATAGTAATTGTCCAGTTATGGTATAATCCAGGAATCTCTCAAAATCTCCGGCCTGCCGGGGAAAGGGATAAACCCGATCCGAGAAAGGCAAAGAAGATGCACACATCAAAGAAACGCATGTTTTCGATCCTGTTGGGGTTGTCGGCCCTGGCAATGGCCACCCTGGCCTGCGGCAGCAGCAGCGGTTCCGGGGATGGGAACAACCCGCCGCCCGCGAACGAGGAACCCGCTGCATCCGGAAAGGTGGGCGTCAGCAGTTTCACGCTCTTCGCCGACGATGGCTCCGGGGAGCCGGGAGCCGAGGTCAGCGCATTCAAGCCCTCCAACCGCATTCAACACTTCGAGGTCAAACTGGACCGGATGTTGAAGGCGGGCACGGTTGTCAAGTGGGAATTTTTTGGGATTGACCCCGGCACCGGCAAGGATGTTCTCATTACCAGTGTGGATACCACCGTCCTCCTGGGCAACAACCTGACCGCCCAACTGGAGTTGAACCAGGACTTCCCCGCCGGTCTTTACCGAGCGGACGTGTACATCGATGGAACACTGCTGCAGGGTTTCGAGTACCAGGTCCAGTAGAGGCATTCAAACCGGTAAAGTCCCATTCCAGCAGTTAAAAGGCACAAACGCAGCCGGGATCAAACCCCGTCATTAAGTCCCACCTCTTCGCAGCAGGAAATTGAACGATCCGGACAGCCAGCACACCGGCTGTCCTTTTTAATCCTTATCGCTCCAGGTTCATCTTGCCGGCATGCCCCACCAGCAGTTTTTCCAACCCGGCGAGTTCATTCAAAGTCAGCCTCAGGTCGCCTGCCGCGGCGGTCTCCTCGATCTGTTCGGGACGCCGGGCTCCCACGATGGCCGCCGTCACCTCGGGCCGCCGCAGCACCCAGGCGATGGCCAGGTTGGCCACGGAAGTCCCCTTGCGCGCGGCCAGCGGGCGCAACTGTTCCACCAGCCAGAGGTGGGCGCTCAGGGCCGGTTCCTGGAAATCCGGGCTGCTCTTGCGCCAGTCATCGGCGGGCAGTTTGCCGGCCCGCGCCTTGCTGAACCCGCCGCTTAACAGGCCAGCCTGGATGGGGCTGTAAACAATGACGCCGATGGCATTATCCCGGCAGTAGGGCAGGATCTCGGCTTCGATTTCGCGCTTGAACATGCTGTAGGGCGGCTGCAGGGAGGTGATGGGGTGTATGGCCTGCGCCCGTTGCATTTGCGGCACCGAAAAATTGGAGACCCCCGCGTAACGCACCTTGCCCTCCCGCACCAGGTCGGCGACGGCGCCCCAACCTTCCTCGATCTCATCGTCCGGCTGCGGCCAGTGGATCTGGTACAGGTCGATCACATCCGTCCCCAGGCTTTTCAGGCTGGCATGGCATTCCTGGCGGATGCTTTCCGCCTTCAGGCTGCCGTAGGTGCCCCTGCCGTCGGGCTTCCACAACAGGCCGCATTTGCTGGCCACGATCACCTGCTCCCGACGCCCCTTGATGGCCCTGCCAACCACTTCCTCCGAGTGGCCGCGGCCATATACCCGGGCTGTATCCAGCCAGTTCACCCCCAGGTCAATGGCCCGTTGGATGGTGGCAATGGATTCGCGGTCCGATTGCGGGCCCCAGCCATACGGGTTGTTCCCCCCTCCAATGGCCCAGGTGCCCAACCCGATTGATGAAACCTGCAGGTCGCTATTGCCCAGTTTTCGAGTTTGCATTCCCCGGCTTTCCGCCGTGCACGGGCTCAGGCAATGCCCTGCAACTGCTTTGCCAGTGCAACCGCCCGGCTGGCATCGGGGGCATAGCCGTCGGCGCCGATATCCTCGGCATATTTGGTGGAAAGCGGGGCACCGCCCACCATCACCTTCACCTTGTCGCGCAGGCCGGCGGCCTTCAGCGCTTCAATGGTCGTTTTCATGTTCGGCATGGTCGTTGTCAACAGTGCCGACATCGCCACCAGGTCGGCATGGTTTGCCTTCACCGCCTCAACGAACTGCTCAGGCTTCACATCCGATCCCAGGTCAACGATCTCGAAGGCGGCCCCCTCGAGCATCATGCAGACCAGGTTCTTGCCGATGTCGTGCAGGTCTCCCGCCACGGTCCCGGCAATGACCCTGCCGGCGCTTTTCACATCCGCCTGCACCAGTTTCGGTTTCAACAGGCTCATGCCGGCCTGCATGGCCCTTGCCGAAACGAGCATCTCGGGCACGTAATACTCACCCTCTTCAAACAGCCGCCCCACTTCGGTCATGGCCGGGAGCATGGATTCGTTCAGTATGGTGGCTGGTTCCAACCCCATGCCCAGTGCCTTTTCCACATTTTCAGCCACGGTTTCCTGCTGGCCGTCAATGATCCCCTGATGGATGGTTGTTAGGATTTCTTCCATGTTCGTGTCTCCGTGTTGTTTGGTGATGCGTATTGTACCCCACACCCATGATTCCATGGGATATATGCCCGGGCTTGGTTTTCCCCCTCGGCATGGCAGTGAGCCCGGCGGGCTGCCTTGGCTTCCGTTCCAAGCCCCGCCGCCAACGGAGCAGGGCAGCACCCCGGTCGGATTGAGCATTCCCCGCCCCAGGCCTGTGAAAAAATGGAAACCGGGCAGGCTTTGCCTGCCCGGCAAGCGGCTCAAGCCGCGGTTAAGGCTGTGAGGTTGCCAGCGGGTTCTGGATGGGCGCCCCGGGGCTTCCGCCGGCATAGTACGGGAAGGTTGCCGGCAGGTCGAAGCCCAGGTATTCCGACACCTTGGCCACAATCTCACCCTTGATCTGGGAGCGGCGCGTGTTGTATGCCTTCACGGCGTCGTTCCAGTCGGTGCCGGCCAATTGGATGGTGTTCATCGCCTCGTCCACCGTGTCACCCAGCGCCAGGGTCACCTCGGCATCCGGCACGGGCGGCGGCGCCTGGGTAATGGCATTCACATACAGCCTGAAACCCTGCCCAAGTCCATCCGGCAGTGCCCCCTTCTGCTGCAACTCGTTAAGGTTCAGTTTTGCCGGGTCGATCGGCTGCCCATTGGCATCCTGGTAGTTCTTCAGCAACCCGGTCAGCGCATCGGCCTGCGACCGGAAGTTGCCCGTCCACACCTCCCCGCTCTTGTTGACCGCCTCGTAATAATCCCGGGTGATCTGCGTTTTCGCCTGGATCTTGGCGTATTGCGTGTCGGTCACCAGTTGAAAGTTCGAAGCCGCAGACTGCACCCCCTGCACCAGGGCAATCAACTCGTTGTATTCGGTCGCACCGGTATCCACCGCCCGGCCGATCGGCCCACAGCCAGCCATGGATGCCAGCACAACCGCAGCCAGAATGATGGCAATGACTTTCGTTTGATGGGTTTTCATTTCTCCTCCTCCTGATCTGGATGATAAGTTCAATTCCCGCGGCCGGCCCTGCCGCTGCCGCCGCCCCCCCGCCAGGTGGGCCCCCGGCTGCCCCCTCCGCCCCAGGACCCCCCGCCTCCCCAGGACCTTCCGCCGCCCATCGGCCGCCGCCAGGGCGAATGGCTGGGGCCAAAAACCACCCCCATGCGGGCCAGTTGGATGAGCAGCCAGATGACAAAAACAATCACGATGATGCTGATGCAGATCAGCCCGCAGACGGTCACCACACCCAGAGGCCCCGCCGGGATGCGCGGCAGTTCCACGGTTTCGACCGGTTCGGCCGGTTGTGCCTGGAACAATGGAGGGTACACACTTTGGGTGTAAGCGGCAAAACCCTCCACCAGCGCCAGCACGGCCTGGTCCATGTCGCCGGTGGTGGCGTAGGTCGATTCGGCCAGCCGGTTCAGGCTGGTCAGTTCGTGCGCCGTCAGCGCCGGCAGCCCCAGCCCCACGCCGTAGTGCACATCGATGGCAGTCGGCTCCACGACCACCAGGAAAACGAAGCCGTTATCCTTGCGTTGGCCACTGGCGTTGCCAAGTTTCATGTAGCGCAGGAAGTGCACGGCGCAGTTCACCCGGTTGCCCACCTCCTGCGCCGGCTTGAACAGGATCATCGTCTGGGCCACGTTGCCGGCGTTCAGGTCATCGAGGATGGCGTCCACCCGGTCCACCGTATCCGGGGAGACATGGCCCTCCCAATGCACGGTCCAGTGCAACTGCTGCAGGCTCTCCCTGAAGCCGTAATCCGGAGCCGAGCCGTTGCCGCACAAGGGAGCCCCCTCCTGCAGGGCCGCCCCGGCAGGGGATGCCGCTGCCATAGGTGCCAGATTCGCCATCAGGATCACGGCACAGCCCGCTGCGGCAAGGATCAGGACCGCCGCTCCCCGCTTACCTCTCCGCATTCCGCTTCTCCATATCATCTCCAGGTATTATACGCCCCTGGTCCCATCGGCTGCCTTTCCTCCGGGGGTCCGGGGTGGCACCCGCTCCAGCACCAGGTCGTCGTAGGAGGCACGGTCTTCCAGCGGCTCCAGGTGGGTGATCACGGTCACCCGGGCGATTACCCGGGAGATTGCCTGTTCCACCTCTTCCACAAGGTCGTGCCCCCGCTGCACCGTCCATTCTCCCGGCACCAGGACGTGGACCGAAACAAAGCGCCGGCTGCCCGCCTGCCGGGTTCGCAGGGCGTGGAAGTGCACGCCCTGTTCGAGGTAACTTTCCAGAACGTGCAGGACGGCCTGCATTTCGTTTTCCGGGATGGCCGTGTCCATCAGGCCGCGCACGGAATCCCGCAGGATGCTGTAGCCCATCCAGAGGATGTTGGCCGCCACAACCAGGGCGGCGATCGAATCCAGCGGCTGCCACTTCGTCAGTGCCACCGCTCCCACGCCCGCCAATACCCCGCCCGAGGTGATTACGTCGGTCATCAGGTGTTTGGAATCGGCCTGCAGCGTGATCGAGTCGTAGCACCTGGCCGCCCGACGCAGCACCAGCGCCACACCCAGGTTCACCATCGAGGCCAGCACGGAGATCGCCAGGCCCAGGCCGAGCTGCTCCAGCGGCTTCGGGTGGTGTAGCCTTTCAATGGCCGTCACAGCGATGCTGATGGCGGCGAAGAGGATCAGGCCCCCTTCCGCTCCGCTGGAGAAGTATTCCGCCTTGTCGTGTCCGAAGGCGTGCTCCTCGTCCGCAGGCCGGGCGGCCACCGAGAGCATGGCCAGCGCCATCAGCGCCCCCACCAGGTTCACCCCCGATTCCAGGGCGTCCGACAGCAGGCCCACCGAACCCGTCAGCCAGTAGGCCCCAGCCTTCAGGGCAATCGTCAACAGCGCCGCCCCGACCGAAAGCCATGCGAAACGGGTCAGGTTGCGGGTGTTCTTCTGAATCGTGTTCAAGTGCTGCTCCAGGTGTCTGCCAGATGCGGGCGGATGCGGCAAATACCCGCCCCGGGTTGAATTTTACCATCCGGGCGGGAGCGGACTGAGCCATCCAGCCTGCAGGCATTATCTGCATCCTCCATTTCATATACGCAAACCGGCCATTTTCGTGGCGTATAATTCCTGCAGGCTGCAGTTCCCCGCCAGCCTGCAGGGGATGGGAAAAACCTCTTTTTACCAACCCCGCCAGACGCTGCCAGGAGGTGATAATTATGGAAGAGTTCATCCTGTCGAACGGGAGCCTCCGGCTGGAATGCCAGCCCGGCTGGCCGGGCATCTGCGGGCTCAGCCTGCAGGGCGGGCCCAACCTTTTTGCGGAACTTCAGGGGCTTGAACCGGTTCGCACCCCCTGGGGAAATTACCACTTTCGCGGCGGGCACCGCCTGTGGCACGCTCCCGAAACGAAACCGCGCACCTATATTCCGCCCGGGGAGGGTGTCACCATCACCCGCACGGGTTCCGGTCTGCTCATTGAGCAGCCGGCCGAACCCTGGACCGGAATCGCCCGGCGGATCGAGGTTCGCCTCGGCGCAGGGGCAGAGGCAACCATCGATCACCAGTTGTGCAACACCGGCGCCTGGGCTGTGGAGTTGGCCCCCTGGGCAATCACCATGCTGCGCCCCGGCGGAACGGCCATTTTGCCCCAGCCCTCCGGTCCCCAGGATCCGCACGGCTTGCTGCCCAACCGGCACCTGGTCTTCTGGCCGTACACCCGCCTGGACGATCCCCGTCTCAGCCTGGCCGATGATGCCCTGCTGGTGAGCGCCGGGGGCGGAGCCCAGCCCTTCAAGATCGGTTATGATGACCAGCCTGGCTGGCTGGGATACTGGCTTGAGGGCACGCTTTTCATCAAGCGCTTCACCCCCCGCCCCGGCCTGCCCCTGCCCGACCGCGGCTGCAACGCCGAGGTGTATTGCAACGGCCTGTTCATCGAACTGGAAACCCTCGGCCCTCTGGCAATCCTTGAGCCGGGCGCCTCGCTGGAACACCGGGAGACCTGGCAACTGTACCCCAGCCTGGAGGCACCCGAAATCCCCGGGTGCATCCGCCGGTATCTGCAGGGTTAAAGCCCGCCCACCGCCCTGAAGATGACCAATCCGGCCGAACCTGCCCGGTTTCCTGCCGGCATTCGCTGGCAGCCTTATAATGGAGAAGGCAACAGCCATCATTTGAAGAAGCCTGGTTTGCACAACCCCCGGAGAGATGTTTATGGATGCACCCATTAACCCGCAGCAGGACACGCCCCCTGCCATCACGTTTGAAGACCTCAGCCCGGCCATGCAAGCTGCCGCCCGTCGCGCCGGCTGGAGCAAATTGACGCCCGTCCAGGCGCTGACCATCCCGGCCTTCCTCTCCGGGCGCGACCTGATGGCCCAGGCCCAAACCGGAAGCGGCAAGACGGGCGCCTACGTCCTGCCCCTGCTGGAACGGATCGACCCTGCCCGCCATGCCTGTCAGGCGCTCGTCCTCGTCCCCACCCGCGAACTGGCCCAGCAGGTGACGGCGGATGCCGCCCTGCTGGCAGGGGATACCGGCCTGCTCACCGTGGCGGTCTATGGCGGCACCAGTTATGGCCCGCAGATCGAGGCCTTCAAGCGCGGCGCCCACCTGGTGGTGGCCACCCCCGGGCGGGTCCTCGACCACCTGCTCAAGCGCAATCTTTCGCTCGATCATCTTGGCAGCCTGGTCTTCGACGAAGCAGACCGGATGCTCTCCATGGGGTTCCTGCCGGACATGCTGCGCCTGCAGGATTTCCTGCCCGCCGGGCCCATCCACAGTTCCATGTTCTCCGCCACTTTTCCGGATGAAGTCATGCGCCTCACCCGCCGCTTTTTGGACCACCCGCTCTACCTCAGCCTTTCCACCGGCCACGTCCACGTGGAGGATACCGTCCACGCCTACTATATGACCCCCGGCATGGACAAGGACCGGGCTCTTATCCGCATCATCGAAACGGAAAACCCCGGCCAGGCCATCATTTTCTGCAACACCAAAGACCGCGTCTTTTACGTCACCACCGTACTGCAGCGCTTCGGTTACAATGCCGCCCAGATCAGTTCCGACCTGTCCCAAACGGACCGTGACCGCGTGCTTGGCGGCCTGCGCTCCGGCGAACTGCGCTTCCTGGTCGCCACCGACGTCGCCGCCCGCGGCCTGGACATCCCGAACCTGTCCCACGTCATCCAATACGAACCCCCCGAGGAACTGGAAGCCTACATCCACCGGGCCGGCCGCACCGGGCGGGCCGGGGCCGGGGGCACGGCCATCCTGCTGGTCAACTTTAACGAGAAAAAGTACATCACCCGGACGGCAGCCCACTACAACATCGCCTTCGAGGAGCGTCCATTGCCCGCTGATGCCGATGTGGAAGCCCTGGTGGCCCAGCGCCTGGTGGGGCGGCTGGAAGCCCGCCTGCGCGAGCGCGACAACCTGCAGGTGGAGCGCATGCGCCGTTTTGCCCCCCTTGTCCGCCAGTTGGCCGGAAACGAGGACGGCCTGGCCCTGCTGACCATGCTCTGCGATGACACCTATCACGAGTGGATGCACCGGGCGCCCGACCAGCTCCTCCTGCAGGAAGCCCGCCCCCCCAAACGCGCCGCCACACCCGGCCACCGCAGCCGCAGCAGCGGCCGGCCTTCCGGGCGGCCCCGCGGCCGCAGGCGCCGCTAAATTCGCCCCCCTGTCCCCGCCCTGTGCCAGCCAAATCACAGTCCGCCCGGGGTGCGGGCGGACTGTGCCAAAAACCATTGTCCCCTCATGCCGGCCTGTTACCGCGGCTGTTCAAACCTCCTCAATCCCCGTAGAAGTACAGGTCCAGCGCCAGATCTTTTATCCGCCACTGGCAGCGGTCCCAGCGCTCTCCCGGTACCCGGCCTGCAGGGCCGGAGAACCAGAATTTCACGGTCGTTTGGTCGCTCAGTTGGGCTACGATCACCGGGTCGGTAACGTCCCAGTTGTTCAAGCCCCACAGCGAGGTGCCGCCATTCAGCGAAGGGCCGGAGATCTGGGAAGCCAGCGAAACCCCGCAACTGTTGGCCGCATCAGCCATGCCGGCGCCGCTGGTGTAGTAACCCACGTGGTTCCAGCGCAGCACGGCGTGGGTCACATCCACCCCGGGCGGCAGTTCAAAGGTGGCGCTGCCGTAATACCAATTGTCACGGTAATTCGCCAATGAGCAGTCGCCAATGCAGATGAAACCGTACCCGGAATCCAGCGCCCCCGCCCCGGGCGCAGAGTTCACCGCCCAGTAGGGGGGGGTGCCGTCATTCTTCACCACGTACTTGACAGCCTGGACGGCGGAAGGAGAAATGGTGACCATGCCTGCCGTGCCAGGGTAGGTGATGTGTGAACTGTCGGCCGATTCGTCCGTGGCGCCTTTGTATGCCCGTACGAAGTAGATGTCGTCCTTCTGCATGGGCACGGCGTAATAGGTCTGGCCGAGGTAGGAGACATGGTCGAGGGCCACCCAGTTGACATCCCCCTTCCGCAGGCGGTAGACCACGTAACCGTCCGCCATCTGCAGGCTCATGTCACAGGGTTCCGTCGCCGGGTCGCAGCCGTAATAGCGGTCCCAGTCCCAAACCAGCATCTGCCCTCTGGCCATTAGTTGCAAATGACATCCGAGCACCCCCATGAAGCCCCCAGCGTGGGTTTCACACAGCGCCGGGTCTCCGGTATAGGCCAGGTTGTAAGGCGGGCTGAGCGTGTCCACCGAGATGGGCGGAGAACCAAATCCACCCAACAAGCCCTCGAAGAGGCCCCACGATCCAATTAAATCCCACACCAGGCTCGCCGTCGGGTCCCAGGTCTCATGCGTCTCACCCAGGTAGACCAGCGACCCCCCGCTCCAGCCCCAGCACTCGATGTCCATCGTCCAGGTGGTTTCCGGAGGTTCCGGGCCGGGCAGCGCCCCCATGTAGGGCGCCAGGTCGTACTTGCCGCCCACCGGGAAGATGAAGTTGTTCTGCCCCGGCGGCACGCGCGTCCAGGGGCTGCCGTTGGCCGAAACATAGCAGTACAGTTTATCCACCGGCGTATTCGGGGTGATCTTCAATTTGCTGAACGAAAAGCCCTCCGGCTCGGCGGCAACACAGGAGGGGCTGGTGACGTTTGCCGCCACGATGTTGCCCGGCGTCTCACCCTTGGAATTGAAAGCCGAAAGGTAGTAGAGGTAATTGCCCGTCTTCAGGCCCGGGTCATGGTAGGAGAACACACCCTTCCCGGTCCTGGCGTCCAGGGTGGCCACCCGTTCAAAGAAGAGCATGCCAGGCCCAACCCGGTAAAGGAAGAAGCCCGCCTCCCAAGTGGAGTTGTCCTTGATCAGCAGCGTCGTTTCGCAGCCCTCCACCGTGGCCATGATCACCGGCGCTTCCGGCGGGTCGAGGGGGAGGATGTGCATGAGCCAGAAGAGGAGATTGGCCGGGAAGATGCTGCTTCCGGGTTCCCCCGCCCCCGGCTCCACCACCTCCGGCCCTTCGGGCACCGCCGGCGGTGCACTCTCGCCAGCCCCCTCCGGCGGCGGGATCACTGCATCCTCGCCGGTTTCGCTGTCGGTCATCTCGTCGGTCACCTGGCCGGGTGCCTCACCGCTGCCCGCCGCCTGTGCCAGCTGGTCTGCCGGAACCACCCGCACCCGTACCGGGTTGCCGGTGCCCTTGCGTCCACCCTCGCTCATCGCCTGGGCCACCAGGGTGTGCTCACCCTCGGTGCCTGGCGTCCAGGACCAGTTGCCAACCATCTTGTTCCCGCCGGAGGGTGTGCTCGTCCCCCCGCCGAGTTTCACCCCATCCACCACCAGTTCGATCTTCGAGATCGGCTCTTGCCCGACGGCCTGTACGTACACACTGGCCGGCTGGCCCACTGGCAGGCTGCTGCCGTTCACCGGCATGGTGATGTTGACGAATACGGGAGTCCTCCCCATGGGCAGCGCCTCGCTGGCCGGGGCCAGCAGGAAATAAGCCGCCCCCAGGCCAAGGACCAACAGAACCCCGGCGATCCCGGCCACAACGATGCAGCCGATCAGCCAGGGGCTTGAACCTTTTTTCTTGGGTACCTGTCTCATGGCTGCGCCTCCTTAGTAAATGATCACCTGGGTGGGAGTTGGCGATTTGATCGGGAAAAACGGCGGGATGATCATCGTCGGGATGATGATCACCGGCGGCGTTTTAGTGCGCGGCGGTTCGATCGGCGGCGTGCAGGCCTTGAAGGTCACATCATTGAATACGCTGCTGCGCCCCACAACCGCCCCACCGGTCCCCGTGGCCACCAACTGGTGCAGCCAGGTGGCGCTTTGTGCCTGTTTGTTCCCGGGCACACCGTCCCCGTAGATGGTCAACGAGTACGACCCGCCACCCTGCGGGTTCATCGCGGTTCCGCCGTCCCAGCCGCTTATCCCGTCCAGGTTCTGGAACAGGGCAACCCCGCTCACCTGCGCCGGGTCGGAAACCTGCACCGTAACCGTGATCTGGTTGGGCTGGCAGTTGCCATTGGAGAACTCGCCCGTCGATACCGAGCGGCTGAAGGTCACCTCGGCTGGCAGCGTTTGGGTGATGGTTGGTGTGGCCGTCGGGGTGATGGTCGGCGGCTCTGTGACGGTGGTCGTGGGGGTGATCGTGGGCGTCTGTATGAAGTCCGCAATGCTCACGTTCACCATGGCGTACTCGCCCCAGCCTCCCCCGCCCTCGGCCCGCGCTGTCAGGGTGTAGTTTCCGTGGCCGGCCGGGGTCCATAGGTATTTAAAGGTCGCCAGGTTGCCCTCCGTTGTTGAAGGGGTCAGGTTCGCCAACAACGCCCCGTTGGCGTTCAACTCCACCTGCGACACACCCCCCTTGATATAGGCGTGCAGAACGATCTCGTAGGACGCCAGCGGAAGGTTGTCGCCCTCCAGCGGCGCGTCGAACCAGGTCTGGTTGTTGGCGCCCACCAGCACTTGTGCCGCTTTCTGTTGGGGCTCACAGGCAACCAGAACCAGGCCTGCCATCAGCAGGATCAGTAACAAACGCTTTCCCATGCCTCCTCCTTTTCCCGTCCCCTTGGTTTCCAATACCTGCAGGGTCTTTACGGTCAATTTTCCGACTCAGAAAACTGTTCCGTTCAACAATTTGACCGGCCATACCGGGAGCAAACGCTCGGCGGCCGCTCCCGGTTTCCCTTCATTATCGCGCTTTCAGGGGAAAATTCAATCCTGTTTTTTCCCTGGGTTACAGTCATAAAAATCAACCGACAATAAAACTTGGCGTTAACATGGGATCCCGGAAAGCATCCTATGGCGGGTGGCGGTTGAGAGTATCCTTGCCATGCAATGGGGCGGGTTCATCTGGATCAACCTCGAAGAGCCCTGTTGTACTGTTCCGGAGTCTCCTTGCTGCATGGGTTCGTAGATGGTTGTTCCTCTTTCATTTCCCCTCCCCAAAATTCCCCCTTGTCAAAATAGAACTTATGTGCTATATTAACTCAACCATGCCCATGCAACAACCTCCCCGCTAATATGGGGCGCAGCCCGGCAACACCATTGCCATCCGACCGGCACCCTGCATGGGCAAAAGCGGAACGAGTTCCGCCCGGCCAGATGACAACCCTCGTCAGCCCCAGCAGAGGCACCTCCCGGGGTCGATCACCCCGCCTTGCCTGGCAGCGCGGCCGTCCGGCCTCCCGGGGTGGCGACCAGCGTGCGCCCTGGCTTCCACCTCCCCGGCCACCATAAAAATGCTTCGAAAAAACAAAAAATCGAATAAACGAATACAAAACCCCGGCACCCCCCTCCCCTGCGGGGTGCTTCCCCGGGCCTTCATACGCCTGAAAGGCGCCCCTTTTAGAATCGATCCAGGAACGTCAGCACGGTGTCGACGACGGCGGGGTGGGCGGGGTGCTCGCGCCGGGTGAGCTCATGGCCGCCCGGCAGTTCCACGTACTCCGGCTGCCTGCCCAGGCGGGCCGCCAGGCGGCGGGTGCGGGCCGGCTGCACAGCGGGGTCGTCAGCCCCCTGGACAATGAGCACCGGGCAGGTCACCTGCGGGGCTGCCTTTTCCACGGCCTGCCCAAGCAGCCCGAACTGCTGCAGAAAGGCCAGCGGCACCTTCACCTTCGCCAGCCTGCCCAGCAGGTTGGGGTCGTCCGGGTCCATTTCAGGCAGCAGTTCCTGCAACCCCTCACGCAAACGCTCCTCCGGCAGGCGGTTCACCCAGCGCAGTGGCAATGCGGCGGGCAGGAAGAGCCGCAGCAGCCCGCCCGCCAGGCGCACAGCCCGGTTCCCCGGCGGCCAGAAGGGCGCCAGCAGCACAAGCGCCCGGGGGTTGCATTGGGTGGCAGTGCAAAGGGCCAGTGCCCCGCCCATGGAGAAGCCGACCAGCACCGGCGGGTGGTCATGGTCCGGCAAGGCTGCAGCCTCGCCTTCAACGGCCTCCAGCCAGCCATGGGTGGTGCATTGCAGGATGGAGCCGAATTCGGCACCGTGGCCTGGCAGCAGCGGCACATGCACGCTCCAGCCGGCGGCCTGCAGGGCTTCGGCCAGCGGTCGCACCTCGTCGGGGCTGCCGGCCAGGCCGTGGAGGAGCAGCACGTCCCCCCGTGTGCCGGGCAGGTTGAAGCCCTCATGCTGTGCGCCGGCATACCAGCCCAGGTCCGGCAGCCGTGGCTCCGGCGGTATCCAGAGGGCATGGGTAAGGTCCAACAGCAGCAGGACGGCCCCCTGCAGGACAATGCCCCAGCCGCTGCCGGCGGCAAAGGGCTCCTGTCGGCCCAGGCTGATGGCGATGACCAGCCCGCCGGCCACAAAGAAGGCATCCAGCAGGCTGCTGGCCAGGAGCGCATTTCTAAGCCGCCTGGCCTGGCGGTCAGGGTCCCCGCCGCCGAAGGGCGAACCCGCCCGGCGCAGCCCGGCCAGGGCACTGGCGCCGATGATCACCCCCCAGGCCAGCGCCTGGATGGCGAAGGCCTGCCGGAAGCCCCCCGGCCCGGCGGAAAGAAGCACAAGGCCGCCGACCAGGGAGAGAACCCCCCAGGCAACCTGCCGGCGGGCGAGCATGAGTTGGTGGTCGCGGATCATGGTGCATCCTCCCAGCCGGGAACGAACCTGTACCGCTCCGCCTCCTCTTTGATGTTAATCCCAGGAATCACGGGCGCCAGGTTGGTAAACATGAAGGCCGGCGCCGGGGCGGGCAGGGACAAAAAGGCATGTATTGGAACAACGAGGTATTTGGGCATGAATTCTTCCTCCTTCCGGGTGCGCAACTGCCTGCAGTCAATGATCATCGGGCTTGAACCCCGAAGGTTCTCCCCCCAGCGAAGCCAGGAGGGCGGCGGTGGCTCGGGCTGCCTGCCGCCACTGCAGTTCCACCGGCAGCGGGGCGAAATGGTCTCCCGGCTGGCGCCCATAACTGCCGAAACCGGCGTTGTTGCCGCCTTCAATGGCGCTGAAGACGGCATCATCAGGCAACAGGGGGCGCGAGGCGGCCACTTCCTCCGCCGTGGCCGGGCCGTCCTCGCCGGCGAAAAGCGAGAGCACCCTCAGGCCCCGGCGGTCAGCCAGGCTGTTGGAGGCCGCCGGACGGGCCGCCCAAAGCACCAGCCCTTCGGCGGCGTCGGGGTGGGTGTAGAGGTAATTGGCGGCCATGGCGCCACCCAGCGCATGCCCGCCCACCGCCCAGCACCGCACTTCCGGCAGGGTTGCCTGCACGGCCGCGGCACGGTTGGGAGCAAGGAAGGCCAGGTTGAGCGGCATGCGTACGAGGGCCACCAGGTGTCCCTCCTCGGCCACCTGCAGCAGCACGAGCAGGTAGGACAGGTGGTCCACCCGTCCCCCAGGGTAAAAGACCAGCCCGGTAACGGGCTCCTGGAAGGTGGGGCGCAGCAGGATCCAGTTGTTCGTGGCCTCAACAGTCACCAGCGGGGTGCCGGAAAGCGCCTGCAGGGCCAGGTCGGAAGGGCCAGGCGGCGTCATGCCGTAGATGACGGTGAAGGCAGCCAGCGCCGTCCCCAGCGCCAGGGATATCATCGCCACACGCCTGGTAAGTGACATGCAGCCTCTTCAGGGCTCCAGCACGACCTGCAGGCTGACCAGGGCAATGGTGCCGGGCAGGCGCTCGGCGCTCTCCTGGCGCAGGGTCATGCGGACCGGGGTGCGTTCTTCTATTGAATACGGAATGTTCAGGTCAAACGGGGTGTGGCTCAACCCGCCGGATGGCGCAGGAACGACCACGGATTCACGGGCAACCACCTTGTGCTGCTCATCAACCAACTCCACGATGAGCGGGTTGCCGTTCAGCGGGCGGGCCAGGGCCTGCAGTTGCAGCAGCCCGCCGCTGACCACCTGGTTCTTCTTCGGCGAGCGCACCAGGTAGGGCTCCGTCAGGTCCGGTACGGCGAAGATCTCCGGGCTGCCCAACGAGAGGAGCAGCAGGTCCACCGAGGAGAGGGCCATCAGGCGACCCTGAAAATCATACGTCTGCAGGATCAGGCGGCCGGTCTCAACCGGGCCGGGGATGGCAAACTCCACCAGGGGCGAGATAAGAAAGGCGCTGTGGGTTGACTGGTGATAATCGATGTGCTTCCCGGTGATCGTGCGGCCGTCCTCGCCGAGGAGAAGGATGTCCAGGTAGCCGTCCTCTCCGGGGGAGATCACGGCGGAGATCTGGAAGGGGGAGAGCACCTTTGAATAACTTCCCGGCCGCTGAAGCCTCAGGGTGGCAAAGGGTGGTGTGGGGGTGAAGGTGGCCGTGGGCGTCAGGGTTGGGGTTTTGCTCGGCGTGATGCTGGGCGTCAGGCTGGGGCGCCTGGTTTTGGTGGGGGTTCGGGTGATGGTGGGCGGCAAGCCGGGGCTGGCTGTGCCCTCACCGGCCGTTGGGGTGAAGGTCTCCAGCGGCGGAAGCAGGGCCACCAGGGTGGCCACCTCGGGCGGCAGTGTGGGCGGGGGCTCCGCCGTATCCGTTGGAGGGTTGGTCGGGGTGGCGGTTGAGGTTGCCGAGGGGCTGGGCAGGGGCGTTTCGCTCGGTGTGGAGGTATCCGTGGGGCTGGGGCTGGCGGTCACGCTGGGGGTTGAACTGGCGGTGGCCGTGGGGGTGGGGCTGACGTACAACGCCACGAACTCCTCCACCGATGTGCAGGCGGAAAGGCCGGCCATTGCCAACAGCAGCATGCCACCCGGCAACAGCCTCTTCCAGGTCATCCACCTGCAGTTCCAGCCACGCTTCACAGGCGGTAGATCTCCCCGAACTTGCCTTGCAGGTAGCGTAAATAGGGCTGCGGGTCTATCCCCGACCCGCTGACACGCCGGAGCAGGTCCTGCGGCTCGAACTTGGCACCGTGGCGGTGGACGTTCCGGCGCAGCCAGTCCAGCAGCCCGGCGAATTCACCGTGGCGTATGTCCTCCTCAAGCGCGGGCAGGTCTTTGTGGATGCACTCCCAGAGTTGGGCCGAGACCAGGTTCCCCAGGGCATAGGTGGGGAAATAGCCCATGCTTCCGCCGGACCAGTGAATATCCTGCAGGACGCCGCGGGCGTCGTCCGGCGGGACAAGCCCAAGGAAGGCCTGCATGCGGCTGTTCCAGGCCTCCGGCAGGTCAGCCACCTGCAGGCTTCCCTCGATGAGGGCGATCTCCAGTTCCAGTCGCAGCATGATGTGGAGGTTGTAGGTGGCCTCGTCGGCCTCCACGCGGATGAGCGAAGGCTCCACCCGGTTGATCCCGCGGTAGAACGCCTCCAGGCTGACCCCGGCCAATTGGGATGGGAAGATCTCCTGCAGCCGGGGGAGGAAGTGCGCCCAGAAGGGCCGCGAGAGGCCCACCAGGTTCTCCCACAGCCGCGACTGGCTTTCATGGAAGGCCATGGAGGCACCGCCGCCCAGGGGTGTGCGGCGTAGGGCGGGGTTGTAGCCCTGGTCGTAGAGGGCGTGCCCGCATTCGTGGAACATGCCCAGGAGCGCCTGGGGCAGGTAGCCGGGGTCAAAGCGGGTGGTGATGCGCACATCACCCAGGCCGAAACTGGTGGTGAAGGGGTGGGCCGATGTGTCCAGCCGGCCGCGCTGCCAGTCGTAACCAAAGCGGGTGATCACCTGCCGGCCGAATTCCTGCTGCTTTTCAGGCGGGAAGTGCTGCCGGAGGAACGCATCATCCACCTGCGGCCGCCCGGCGATCTGCTGAACCAACTCCACCTGCGCCGGCCGCAGAATGTCGAACACGGCCTGCACCTGGCGGGTCTTGAGGCCGGGCTCAAAATCATCCAACTGAGGGTCATATATATGCTCGTAAGGGGCAAAAAAGGCCGAATATTCCCTGCGCAGGGCCACCACGCGCTCCAGGTGTGGCTTAAAGATGGCGAAATCGCTTTTTTCCCGCGCCTGCTCCCAGGCGCTGTGGGCCAGGGTGGTCACCTTTGAAAACTCGGCCACCCATTCCGGGCTGACTTTGGCAGCCTTGTCGTACAGGCGGCGGGTAACACGCAGCAGGCAGGCGTCGTCATCATCAGGGTCCATGGAGACCCGGGATGGCTCCAGCGCCTCGAGCAGTTCGGCGGTGCGCCGGGAGGTGAAGATCCCGTGGCGCAGCGAAGCCAGCGTGGACATCTGGTTGCCGCGGTCCTGGGCGCCGCCGGGCGGCATTTGTGTCTGCTGGTCCCAGTCCAGCAGGGCCTGGGCGTTGTCCAGATCGTTCACCTGGTAAAGGATGTTCTTCAATTCCTGTAATTTATCGGACATGCTGCCTCCCATCTTTGGTTGGTGCTGTCCTAATTGTATCCATTTTCCTCCAAATGGAAAAACCCCCAAGCCCGGAGGCGTTTCGGGGGCTGATGCGCGAAATGGGTTTCACTGCTTAGGTAACCTTCCAGCGAAGGGGTCTGCCTTCAAGGGCGTTCAGCACTTCGGTGGAGATGTCGGCTGCCGCCCGCTGCTGCGCCTCGTGGGTTTGAGCGCCAATATGTGGCGTGCAAATGACATTGGGGTGTTCCACGAGACTGGTCCTGCCGGGAGGTTCTTCAGCATAGACATCCAGCGCGGCAGCGGCAACATGGCCAACGTCGAGGGCGGCCAGCAGGGCGGTCTCATCGATGATGCCGCCGCGGGCGGCGCAGACGATGCGCACACCAACCTTCATGGCCTGAAATGCGGCCGTGTTGAGCATGCCCCGGGTTGAGTCGTTCAGTGGAACATGCAGGGTGATGATATCCGAGCCGGCAAAAAGCCTCTGCAGGGTCACCGGTTCACCGCCGCCAGCCTTGATCTGTTCCGGCTGAAGGACCGGATCATACGCCAGCACTTTCATGTCAAAAGCAGCCGCACGGCTTGCCACGGCCTGGCCAATGCGGCCGAAGCCAATGATGCCAAGGGTTTTGTTCCACAGTTCACCGCCCTCCAACTCCTTCTTGAGCCACCTGCCCTGCTTCATGGCGTCATCCGCACGGGGGATCTCACGCATGAGGGCCAGCATGAGGCCCATGGTCAGTTCGGCAACCGCAACGGTCGAGGCGGTTGGAGCGTTGACGACGGTGACCTCGTACTCCCTGGCAGCCTTCAAGTCTATATTGTCCACTCCGACCCCGGAACGCCCGACCACCTTGAGCTTTTTTCCGGCTTCAAAGACGGCCTGGGTGACCTTTGTACGCCCGCGGACGATGAGGGCGTCGTACTCCGCGGCGACCTGCAGCAGTTCTTCGGGGGAGATGTTGGGCTGGTCCACCGTTTCGGCCGCCTCCCGCAGGATCACCTGCCCATTCTCTTCCAGACCATCGGTTAATAGGATCTTCCAGGGGGTCATCTTGCTTTCCTTAAACATGAATTTTTTCAGCGGGGAGCACCCGCTGAAGCCAAATTTTAGCACCAAATGGGGTGAATGGGCTGCCTTTTCCAGAACCCGGAAAAGACCGGGGAACAACCTCTCAACCTTCGAAGATGTCCACCAGGCGGTCCCACTCGTCCAGGCTGAGGGTCTCGGCGCGGCGCATGGGGTCGATGCCGGCCTGCTGCAGGCGGGCTCCGGCCTCGGCGGGGGAAAGATGCAGCCCGGCTGAGAAGGCGTTGCGCAGTGTCTTGCGGCGCTGCGAAAAGCCGGCTTTCGCCAGGCGGAAGAAGGCGTCCAGGCGGTGCCTGGGGAGGAGCGGTTCTCCGTACAGTTCAACGCGCAGCAGGGCCGAATCCACCTTCGGCGGGGGGTAAAAGGCGCCGGCGGGGATGGACAACACCTGCTGCGGACGCCCGTAAACCTGCACGCCAAGCGCCAGCAGGCTGAGGTCACCCGGGGAGGCACAGATGCGGCGGGCCACCTCCTGCTGCACAGTGAGCGCCAGGGCGAAAGGCGGGGGAACAGCCTCCAGCAGGCGGCGGATGACGGCCGAAGTGATGTAATAAGGGATGTTGGCCACCACCTGCCAGCGGCCGGGGCCGATGAGGGAGGCCAGGTTAAGATGCAGGATATCTCCCTGGACAATGGAAACGTTGTCAAAGGGGGCCAGCACCTCCCGCAGGGCGGGCAGCAGGGCGGCATCCAGTTCCACGGCGGTGACCTGCCCGCCTGCCCTGGCCAGGTGCCGGGTAAGGCTTCCCAGGCCCGGGCCGATCTCCAGCACATGGGCTGCAGGGTCCACACCGGCGGCTTCCACGATGTGGGCCAGGATGTGCTCATCGCAGAGAAAATTCTGTCCCAGGCTTTTGCGCGGGCGCAGGCCATGCCGCCGCAGCAGTTCGGCCGGGCGAATGGCGGGCAGCGCAGAGTTGTGCCGTCCAGAAGCCGGGGCTGGCAGGGGCAGGCTCATGGCAGCACCAGGGGAACGTTGGCCGGGGCAGGGGCAAGGAAGTAGAGCGTAACGTTGCGCGCCCAGGGTTCGAACTCCTCGTCGGTGAAGCCGAGGTCGATCCAGTACTTGCCAGGCACGCCCCCGCCAATATCGGCGATGACGGCCGTGCCGTAACCGGGCACGTACACCTGGTCGCCGGCGAACAGGCGGTACCATTGTTTCGTCACCCCGATGACCCCCCTCCGCACCGGCAGACCGTAGGAGGTGCCGGAGTGGCAGGTGCCGGTCCCAGACCGGCAGGGCGAGTAGGCGGTGGCGTACACGGTCACCGCCCGATAGTACTGCCGGGGGCCGGAGGGGGTATCGACGGTCTTCAGGACGATCTTCGAACCGTAGGCAATGACCTCGTTGACCGGCTGCGAGAGAACCGCGGTTTCATTCTCGTTGCGGGAAACTTCCACGCCGTCCTCGTAGCGGATGATCGTGCGGGTGACCCGCACACCGGGTTGTCCGGCCTGGGCAATGCGGGATTGGTCCAACTCCAGGCCCGGGTCACCGGTGACCTGCCTCTCGAACGGGATGGATTCCTGCTCCTCGATGACATCCTCATGAACCCGTACGACCTTGATGCGCCCATCTTCCGGGAGGGGTTCAGCGGCAGTGGGAATGCTGTAATCCAGGTCCTGCAGGGGGAAACCGGCGGTGGCCAGGGCGTCGCCCACGGTCCTGCCGGCGGCCTTAATGGCATGCTCCTGCCCGTCGGCGGTAATGAGCAGTGGAACAGCGCGGTACACCTGGACCACCAGGCCGTTGCCCAGGGGGGTTTCAGGCGGCAGGGAGATGCTGTCGGCATCGCCAAGGGTAATGCCCACCCCCTGCAGGGCCTGTCCGAGCGTGGGTTCAGCGCTGAAGAAGGTGCGATGGGAACCATTTTCGATCACGGTCAGGCTGACGGCCGGGTTGAGTTGCAGGTTGAGCACCGGAACGGCCGGCAACGGTTTGCCCGGGTCGACCGGGGAACCGCCAACAAGGATGCGGTCTTCCGGGAAGAGACGCAAACCGGTGATCCCCAGCAGGTTGCCAGGTATGCGCTCGGTGGCCGGAAAACTGACCAAAACACCCCGCAGCGGACTGGAAATGGTGACGGCGGCGGCGCGGGTGAGAGTAACTGCGCTGTTGCCCAGCAGGAGGCGCCGGGCGGGAGGGGAGATGCGGTCATAGGGGCCCGGGCGAAGCCCGGCGGCGCCCAGCACACCGGCAGGGGTGAAAGCCAGGCTGCGCACAGGCTGCAATGTTCCGTCCACCACCAGGGGGATCGGAAGAAGCCAGGTGAGGAGGATGAGCCCAACCCCCAGGGCGGCCAGTGCAAGGGGAAGGTACAGCCTGAATCCGCGGGGCATGGGGGCATTGTATCAAAAAAATGGTCTGTGGGCGGATGAGGGAAAGCTCCATACCCGGGCCCTCCAGCCCTTCCACCATCCGCGGGTGGGGAAAATAGGGAGGGAAAAAATGAACGCCCCACAAAGGGGCGTTATTGGTGCCGAGACACAGGATCGAACTGTGGACACCGCAATTTTCAGTCGCGTGCTCTACCAACTGAGCTATCTCGGCTCTTGTTCTTATTGTACACGTTGGGGGGAGGACTGTCAAGAAAAGACGGGGACGAACGATGTGGACCGCGGACCGAACCCAACCCTCTTCAGCGGCAACGCCGTCCTCGAAACATCTTACGAATCACAACAGCATGCTGTATACTACGGTGGTATGCCCCGCATACGAGGAAGATGCCTCCCCGGCTGTGTTCTGGGCGCCCTGGCCATTGCCCTGGCGGCCTGCAAGCCAACCCCTGCACCCCTTTTTTCAACCCCCACTGAATGGACTGCGCCCAAGGCCGCGGGAATGGGCGGTGAACATGGGGGGGCTGAAGGGACAGCGCGCAAGCAGGTCATCGAGAACAAAGGCTCCGACACCATCGTCAACCTGGCACTGGCCTGGGCCGAGCGCTACCAGGCTGAACACCCGGCGGTGCAGATATCGGTCACCGGCGGGGGCACCGGCACGGGTATCAGCGCCCTGCTCAACCGCACGGCAGACATCGCCAATGCCAGCCGCCAGATCCAGCCGGTGGAGGTGGCGCAAGCCGAAAAGAACGGCATCCAGCCGGTGGAGTTCACCATCGCTCGCGACGCCATCGCCGTGATCGTCCACCCGCAGAACCCGCTGGACGCCCTCAGCCTGAAGGATATCGCCGACATCTACACCTGCCGGGTCTCCAACTGGAGCCAGTTGGGCGGCGAAGACCGGCCCATCGTGCGCCTCTCGCGTGAGACGAACTCAGGCACGCATGTGTATTTCCTGGAGGCGGTCATCCGCCTGGGGAATCCGAACAACCGGGACATCTTCTGCCCCCAAACGCTTCTGCTGCCCTCCTCTGAGGGCATCATCACCGAGGTGGCTGCCAACCCCAACGCCATTGGCTACGACGGCCTGGGGTATGTGACATCGCAGGTGAAGGTGCTGGCGGTTTCCAGGGCTCCCGGCGGGGAACCGGTGCAGCCCTCGGCGCGGACGGTGAACGCCGGCAGTTACCCCATCAGCCGGGACCTGTATATGTACACGAACGGAATGCCCTCCGGGGAGGTGAAAGCCTACCTGGAGTGGATCCTTTCGCCGGAGGCGCAGCAAGTGGTGGCGGCGCAGGGCTTTGTGCCGATCCCGGCCAGAGAGGGGAACTGACATGGAGCCCAAAAAACCCGCCGAGTTCTTCATTAACTGGTTCATCCGCCTGGCCGGCTATTCCGGGATCCTGTTCCTGTTGCTCATCCTGGGCTTTTTGCTGTTGGAGGGACTGCCGGCGCTGGCGGAGGTGCCGCTGGGGGATCTCTTTTCAACCCGCTGGTACCCGATCGAGGGTTTATACGGCATCCTGCCGCTGGTGCTTGGTTCGCTGGTGGTGACGCTGGGGGCCATGCTGGTGGCGGTTCCCTTCGGCATCGGCACGGCGGTGTACCTCTCCGAGGCTGCGCCAAAATGGGCCGGCGAGGTGATCAAACCCCTGGTGGAGATGATGGCCGGCCTGCCCTCGGTGCTGCTGGGGTTCTTGGGCATCCAGGTGCTCTCGCCGTTCCTGCGCAATTTCCTCAACCTGCCCACGGGCCTCTCGGCCTTTGCCGGCTCGCTGCTGCTGGGCGGAATCGCCATCCCAACCATCGTCAGCATCACCGAGGACGCGCTGGCCAACGTGCCGCAATCCTACCGGCTGGGGGCGCTGGCGCTGGGCGCCACCCGCTGGCAGGTCACCTGGGGGGTCACGGTGCCGGCTGCGCGCAGTGGGATCATTACGGCGGTGATGCTGGGGCTGGGCCGGGCCATCGGCGAAACGATGGCTGTGATGATGGTGACCGGCAACGCCCCGGTGATGCCGGCCTCCCTGCAAGCCCTCTTCATGCCCATCCGCACCATGACAGCAACCATCGCCTCCGAGATGGGCGAGGTGGCTGCCGGCAGCACACACTATCACGTGCTGTTCTTTATCGGGATCGTGCTCTTCCTGCTGACACTGGTGGTGAACGTGACCGTGGCAGCCGTCAGCCGGCAGAAGCACACCCACAAGGAGCGCGTGCTTTCATGAACGGCGCCCTGAACGGAATGCTGAAGGTGGGCCGGGAGCTGTTGAATCCCCACCGGGTGGAGAAGGCCGGTTTTGCCGTCCTGGCTGCCGGCAGCATCCTCACCGTGCTGCCCATCCTGGCGGTGGTGGTCTACATCGTGATCCGGGGGGCGCCGGCCATCACCTGGGAGTTCCTTTCCGGAATGCCCGCCAACGGCATGCGCAGCGGCGGCATCCTTCCAGCCCTGGTGGGAACCTTCTACCTCACGCTGGGCACGGCCGTCTTCTCCGTTCCGCTGGGGGTGGGGGCGGCCATTTACCTGGCCGAATACGCCGGTGACACCCGGGCCACCCGCCTGGTCCGCCTGGCCATCGTCAACCTGGCCGGCATCCCCTCGGTGGTATACGGGTTGTTTGGGCTGGGCCTGTTCGTGGGTTTCATGCGCCTGGGCACAAGCATCCTTTCGGCATCGCTTACGCTCTCGATCATGACGCTGCCGGTGATCATCAGCACGGCCGAAGAGGCGTTGCGGGCGGTGCCGGCCTCATTCCGGGTGGTGGCCTTCTCCCTGGGATCCACCCGCTGGCAGGCCATCCGCCGGGTGGTGCTGCCCCAGGCGCTGCCGGGCATTCTGACCGGCGTGATCCTCGGGCTGGAGCGGGCGGCCGGCGAGACGGCACCCATCCTTTTTACCGGTGCGGCCTTCTTTTTGCCCCGCCTGCCGCACTCGCCACTGGATGCCACCATGGCCCTGCCCTACCACCTGTTCGTCATCTCCACCCAGGTGCCGGGCATGCCCGTGGGCATCCAGTACGGCACGGTGCTGGTGCTGCTGGTGTTTGTGCTTGGGATGAACCTTACCGCCACGGTCATCCGGTCGCGGGCGCGATCCCGCAGGGTGTGGTAAGGGCATGCACAAGATCGTCGTCGAGCACTTTTCGCTGACCTACTCGGACGGCACCGAG
Organism: uncultured Anaerolineaceae bacterium; assembly: GCA_964420835.1. Taxonomy (GTDB): domain Bacteria; phylum Chloroflexota; class Anaerolineae; order Anaerolineales; family Anaerolineaceae; genus CAYQUO01. The sequence continues at coordinate 242,102 of CAYQUO010000001.1, read as the reverse complement.
TCACTGGTCGATGTGAACCTGCGCCTCCGGGCAAATGCCATCACCGCCCTCATCGGGCCGGCAGGGGGCGGCAAATCCACCTTCCTGCGGGCCCTCAACCGGTTGAACGACCTGGTGGACGTGCGCCGCTCCGGCGGCAGCATCCACATCGACGGGCAGGATGTGTTCGACTCGCGAACCGATGTCAGCGCCTTGCGGCGCAAGGTGGGCATTGTCTTCTCGCGGCCCACGCCGCTTCCGATGAGCATCTACGAGAACGTGGCCTTCGGGCTGCGCACAGCCGGCGAACAGGGGCGTTCGGCGCTGGATGCCGCCGTGGAACAGGCTCTGCAGCAGGCTGAATTGTGGGATGAGGTGTATGACCGGCTGGGGGATTCTGGCTTTGCGCTTTCCGGCGGTCAGCAGCAGCGGTTGTGCATCGCCCGGGTGCTGGCACTGCAACCGGAGATCATCCTGCTGGACGAGCCGACCTCGGCGCTGGACCCGGTCTCCACGGCCAGGATCGAGACACTGCTGCTGGATCTGAAGGAGCGGCTGACGGTGGTCATCGTCCCGCACAGCATCCAGCAGGCCACCCGCATCGCCGATGATGTGGCCTTCTTCCTGCAGGGCGAGGTGGTGGAGTTCGCCCCTGCAAAGGTGCTGTTCCTGACGCCGAAGGACAGGCGCACGCAGGATTACATCCAGGGCAGGTTCGGTTAGGGCTGAACAACCCTCCCGGGGCTCAGTTCAGCGCTGCCGCACCATTGGCAGCGAATGCAATAACCCGGTTTCGGGGGTGAAGGATTGGCTGCGGCGGTGCTATGCCGTACCGGACATCAGTTTCTCTACGGCTTCCAGGTGTTCCGCATCGCCGATGAAGCCAACCCGGTCCCCGGCTTCGAAAACGGCCTGTGACTTGGGGTTGGCCAGCAACTGCCGGCCGCGCAGGATGGCCACCACCGAGGCTCCGGTGTGCGCCCTCAGGTTGGCGGAGGCCAGGGTGCGACCAACAAGGGGGTTGCCATCCCGCAGCGTGAACCAGGCGACCTCCAAACCGTCAACGGCGTCCACCAGGTGGCGTAACACCCGCATTTCCTCCTCGGTGTCCACCTCCAGGTCGTAATGGTCCTGGCGAACGGAATCGATATAGCGGGTAACCTCATGAATGGGGAACCCCAGCAGCATCAGCGTATGGCGTACGATCTCCAGGCCGCCTTCCATCTCGGGGTGGATCACGTGCCTGGCGCCCAGTTCCGAAAGGCGGGAAATGCCTTCCCGGCTGCCGGCGCGGGCAATGACCGGCAGGTTGGGTGCCAGTTGATGAGCCGCCGCCACCACCATTTCGCAGGCTGTTTCGTCCGGCCCGGCCACAACCAGGGCCCGGGCGCACTCCAGGCCGGCATGGGTGAGAACCTCCGAGTTGGCCGCATCACCGAAGAGGCTGGGGATGCCCTGCCGCTGCAATTCCTCCCCCTGCTCGGGATCATCATGCACCACCAGGAAGGGGATATGCAAACCCCTGAGCAGGGAGGCTGTATTGTGCCCCACCCTGCCATATCCAACAATGACCACGTGATCTGCCCGGCAGGGCGACTCCGGCTCAGGCGCCTGGGGTGCAGCCTGGTCCTGCCGGTCCAGCAGGCGCCACAGGACGGGATAATTCATCAGACGCTTTTCCAGCGAGGCGGGCAGGCGGAACATGAAAATATTCACGGAAATGGAGATGAACGTTACCGCCAGGATCAGCGAATAGTGGCTGGAATTAAGCACCGCCAGCGCCATGGCCACCTGGCCAAGGATGAAGGCGAACTCGCTGACCTGGCCGCGGGTGGCCGCCACCACCAGTGTCGTCCGCGCCGGCCATGGAAGGATCATCCCCATCACGAGGATGATGAGTGGTTTCCCAACCACGATCAGGGCGGTAAGCACCAGGATGGGGCCGATGTTGGTGACAAGGTAGGCGGGGTTGACCAGCATCCCCACCGAGACGAAAAAGATGACCGCAAAAGCCTCCTGGAAGGGCAGCACATCGGCGCTCACCTGCCGGCTGAGGGGCGATTCGCTGACCACAACACCGGCAACAAAGGCTCCCAGTGCCAGGGAAACGCCGAAGATCTGTGCTGCAGCCAGCGCCGTGCCAAGGGCCACTGCCAGGATGGCCAGGATCCACAATTCGCGGGAGCGGGTGAAGGCGGTGCGCATCAGCATCCAGGGGATCATCCGGGAGCCGGCGAAGATGAGCACAAGTACGAAGAGCGCCGCCTTGAGAAGGGTGAGACCGAGAACCTGCCAACTGAACCCATCGCCGCTGCCGACCATGACCGGGAGCAGCACCAGGACGAGAACGGTCATCAGGTCTTCCACGACCGTCAGGCCAGTGGCCGCCTGGCCGCCGGAACTTCCCAGCAGCCCGTGGTCCATCAAATTGCGCATCATGACCACCGTCGAACAGTTGGTGAAGGCCAGGCCCATCACCAGCCCTACATTTAAAGGCCAGCCCAGCCAGCGGCCAACCAGCAGCGTGAGGAGGACCAGGATGACCGTCTGGATCAACGCGCCCGGGATGGCAACCTCGCGGGCGCGCCAGAGATCGCGGAGCGAAAAGTTGAGGCCAACGCCGAACATCAGGAAGATGATCCCCAGGTTGGCCAATTGACTGATGGTGTTCGTGTCGCCGGTAAAACCGGGGGTGAAGGGGCCAATGATGATGCCGCTGACCAGGTAGCCCAGGATGGTTGGCAGCCCAAAACGACGGGCAATGGCACCGCCGATAAATGCGATCAGCAGCGCCATGGCGATGTTGATGAGCAAATTCATTTCATACATGGGTCAAATCAGAACGGCAACCGGCGGGCTGGAGCATTCCCCCACCGGGGCAGTCCGGGTAATTTTACCATGCACGTCAGGCAGGCAGCGGAACGGCCCAACCACTTGCGGGCACCATTCCATGCTTGCTCTTCCACCAGCCGGATGTACAATAGTGAGGAGAACCCCTTGCCCGGGTGCATGCCCTGTTGCCTGCAGGCAGGCGCGGAAACCCCGTTCGACATGTGCTGTCGGGAGGAACGGGATCCCCGGCTGCCGGTTGCTGCCACACGGCAGGAGCCCATGGTCAACTTGTACGGCGATGAGCAGAACAACCACCCCTTGCCTGCGAGGTGGAAGGAGTTTCAGTACGCATCAGCGCCGGGGCAACGCCTGCCTTGCTGGAAGTCGACCAGGGGATAACTGAAGGAAATGTAGGAGGGAACAATGTTTGAACTGCCGGAGATCATCAACTTTTGCCGCCAGATGAATGCAACCCTGGCGGGGAAAACCATTTTCCGGGGGTTGCTGGGCAATATGCCGCACAAGTTCGTCTGGTACAACCGTACGCCGGAGGAGTTCCAGGCGTTAACTGCCGGCAGGGTGTTTGGCACGGCCCGCCCGCGCGGCCGCTGGCTGCTGGCGGAGTTGAACCCGGGCTACGTGCTGGTCCTCGGCGAATGCGGTGGCAAACTGCTCTACCACCCGCCGGGCAGCCCGCCCCCGCCCAAATACCACCTGCTGATCCATTTTGACGACGGCTCCGCCCTCTCGGTGACCACGCAGATGTGGGGGGCCATGGAACTGTACGAGCGGGGGCGGGAGGAGGAAAGGCAGTACATCCGGGGCATGCGCCCGACCCCCATTGATACATCCTTCACCCTGGAGTATTTCAACAACCTCATCGATGGGCTGCTGCAGGGGGAAAAACGCAGTTGCAAATCACTGCTCACGCAGGACCAGCTTATCCCCGGGCTGGGCAACAGCATCGCCCAGGACATCCTGTTCAGGTCCGGGCTGCACCCGCGCCGCCCGCTGGCCGAACTGGATTCCTCCCAGCGCTGCAACCTCTACGGCATGATCAAGGATACGGTGAGCGAGGTGGTCCGGCAGGGCGGGCGTAACGACGAACTGGACCTCTTCGGCAGGCCGGGTGGGTACGAGCGTATCATGGACAGCCGGGCTGCCGGCAGGCCCTGCCCGGTCTGCAGCACAACGGTGCAAAAGATGGCCTACCTGGGCGGCTCGTGCTACTTCTGCCCGCAGTGCCAGCCGGAGAAGTGAACCGGAAAACAGATGGGTAGATTAAGATGCAATATCGTTTTAGGCGAAGGTTCAGGCAGCCGCGGTTCGTCGTGCGCCTGCCGCGCTCGCTGCACCGCGAACTGGCCAAAGCCGCAGAACGCGAGGGCGTCCGCCTGAACGCCATGGTCAATTTGGCGATCAACCGCGGGTTGTACCGGGAGGGCATCACCGCCAGGGAAAAGGAACCGACCCACCATTCCCGGTAAAAAAGGCAAAAGAACCAGCCGGAGGGGAATTATATTCCATACGCCTCCATGCATAAATGGCCGGCCTGGGGGTGTACAATAACCCCACTATGCTGCAGAAAAAATTGACCGCCATGCTGCGCCTGCTTCGCCCGGAACTGCCGCTGGCAGCCGGCACCTGCACGGTTGCCGGGCAGATCCTGGCCCTGGGCAGGCTGCCACCCCTGGGCGCCGGCGCCCTGGCCTTTGCCTGCGTGTTCTGCATCTCGGCCTCAGCGCTGGTCCTCAACGATTACTTTGACCTGGAGGTGGACCGGGTGAACGCCCCCAACCGCCCGCTGCCATCCGGGCTGGTCACACCGAACGAGGTCATTGGCCTGGGGGTGCTGCTCACCCTGGCGGGTTTGCTGGCAGCCGGGTACTTTGGCCTGCCGGCGTTACTGCTTTGCCTGCTGCTGTGGCTGGTGGGGTTCCTCTACAATTGGCGCTTCAAGCAATCCGGTCTGCCGGGCAACCTGATGGTGAGCACATCGGTGGGGGCCACCTTCGCTTTCGGCGCCTTCTCCGTACAGGACCCCTGGAACCGGGTGGCCTGGGTCTTCGCCCTCATCGCCTTCTTTGTTGACCTGGGCGAGGAGATCGCCGGCGACGGCATGGACATGGAAGGGGATCGGCTGCGCAGTTCCCGCTCGATCGCCCTGCTGCGGGGACGGAGGTTCGCCCTGCGCCTGGCGGTGGGATTGTGGGGTGTGGTCATCCTGCTCACGCTTTCGCTCATCCCCATCGGTTTCAGCCAGGCGAAGTACCTGGCGATCATTCTCGGGACGGTTGCCCTTGTGGGCTGGTTTTCGGTTCAACTGCTCCGCTCAAAAAGTGCCGACGAGGGCCACCGGGCAATGCGCGGGGTGTACCTCGGGCAGACCCTCATCGTGGTGGCCTTCATCATCGGCCGGCTCACCGGTTGACCCCGGCGGTTCATCCCGGGAATCCGGCTCCTAGCGGATGCACCACCCACCGGCAGCACTTCCGGCGCGTTTCCCGCAAATCCCCTTTTTTTTTTGCCGGGCATCTTGTCCCACCCGCCCTCGTTTCCTTTACGGCCCCAAAAGTGCAGCCTTGGCTCTCTTCCCATCCCGTTGATCCATGCTGGGCCAACCTTTCCATCGCCGGGATAAGTACAGCCAGCCGGGACTGGTGCTTCGTTCCACAGTCTCAACCCCACCGCCGGGATAATGCCGGCAGATGGGGTGTCAAGGTCTTTGCCGGCGCCCAAGTTCAAATGCAGGATGGTGCACAAAAGGGGATGATCTTTCCAGCCAGAAAGGCGGGGACCTGCCATTGGCCGAATGCTTCTTTGTACGAAAGATGGTCTGCCGGGGCGAAGAGGGTTGCCAGCCGTGTTGCTGCCGGCCTTCCCGCCTCCTCCGTTTCTTCAGCCCCGGCGGATGATGGCAAACACCCCGATGACCACGATGAGCACGATGATCGTGCCGCCGAAGATGATGCCCAGCGTCTGGTCAACGTTCTCCAGCAGTTCGTCCGGGAGCGCGGTGGATGTGCCCGGAAGGAGTTCGAATGGTTGCGGGGTGGACACGGCCGTGCCTTCAACCGCGTACTTCGCCGGCTCGGCATGCGGCAGCGGCTCGATCAACGTCAGGGCGAAGAGGAAGAGGGCCGCGATCACCAGCAGGATCAACGTCCGCCGGTCCAACCAGGCGGGCCAGCCATGCTTTTTGGTCGGGGTGTGTTTTCCGCGATTCATGGGGTCAGGGGTTCCTGTTTGATCCTTTCAATGGTTTTCCCGGCCTGCCCCAGTGGGTTGCTTCGCTTTTGGATGACCTCCCGGCCGGCATCCCTGAGCGGTGGACCAAGCACCTGCAAGGCATCGTAATGGGGCGGCACATGTGCGGAGGCCAGCAGGCGGGTTGCCAGTTCTCGCTGCGTCTGGTTCGGCCAGCCTTCCAAGGAGGAGCCGCGAACGGGCAGGCAGCCTGATTTCGGACTCCAGCGGACAAGGAAATCCGGCGCGGTAAGGTGGCGGGCCAGTTCCAGCGCCACCGACTGGCGCTCTGGCAGGGGGTCGGAAAGCGCCCAAAACCAGCCGTCGGCCAGGGCGAAAGGCTCACCCCCCAGCCCCGGCAGGGGGGTGGCCAGGCTGTCCGTTGGCAGCCTGCCAAAATACTGCGAACTCCAGGTGACCAGCCAATGGCCGCGTTGGTCGCGGTAGGCCTGCCAGGCTTCCTCATCGGTCGCCAGGTCACCCACCCAGGCCGGGAAGGAGCCCGAAGCAACCCCCTTGGCGTACAGGTCCAGGACGGCCAGCAGCGCCTCCTCCTCCAATACCGGGCGCCCCTGGTCATCCTGCAGCCGGCCACCCTGCGAGAGATACAGGTCAAAAGCCAGGGCGGCCAGCGGGTCCGCCCCCGGAAAGATGACCGGTGCCCCGTGGGCGAACAGGCCCGACCAGGTTTTCGGCGGCGAGGGTGCCCTGGCCAGCCGGTAGACGGCCAGCAGGGCATCCATGGCCATGGGCAGCCCGTAGGTGTTGCCACCCACGGTTGCCAACTGGATGCCCGGTGCCAGCCAGTCTTCGTCCTGCAGGGCCGGGGTCACCCGGTCCAGGGGCTGCAGCAACCCCTGGCTGGCGGCTGACTCAAGCTGGGGGTGCGTCAGAAGGATGAGCGAAGGGACCAGCCGTGGGGCCACTGCTGCGGCCGGCACCAGGGTTTCCAACAGGCCGCCGGGGCCGGAGGACGCCTTTACCCGCAGGCTCACCTCGTAATCCGGGTTGGCCTTGCCAAAAGCGGTTAACCGCTCCAGCAGCAAGCCGGCACCCCGCCCGCCCTCCTCGAGGCCGAACTGGGGCGGGACCCACACGGTCAGCACCCGCCTGGTGGCATCCTCCTCCGTGGCTGTCGGCGCAGGCGGGGCCTCAGTGGCCGCGCCGGCCGCATCGATGCCCGGGGTGGGCAGGGCCTCCCCGGCGCCCAACGGTGCGGCACAAGAAGCCGCCAGCATGGCAAACACCGCCACCAGCAGCAGACCTGTCGCCGCACGGATGCCCAAAAGGGGTTGGCCAACAAGGCGCATGGCTACCCCAGGTTCACCGGCCGGCCGAGCAATTCCACCAACAGCCGCACGGCATTTTCCACATCGTTCATATCCACCATCTCAGACGGGGAGTGAACGTAGCGGCAGGGGATGGAAACACAACCCGCCGGCACCCCGGCCCGGGTGAGCTGGATGGCCGAGGCATCGGTCGTACCGCCTTCAAGAACTTCCAATTGATAAGGAATTCGCGCTTTTTTGGCCGTGTTGACCATCCAATCCACCACCCGCGGGTCAGAAAGCATGCGCCCGTCGCGCACCTTGACGGCCGGCCCCCTGCCCAGGGCCACTTCCATTTTTATCCCCTTGGGGGTGTCGCCAGTTAGGGTCACGTCCACCGAGAGGCCAATATCCGGGTCCACCCCGTAAGCCGCCGTGGTGGCGCCGCGCAGCCCCACCTCTTCCTGGACGGAGAAAACGAAGACCAGTTCGTGGGGGGTCTTTTTCAACCGGCGCAGCACCTCCACCTGCACCGCCACGCTGATGCGATCATCCATGGCCTTGGCACTGATGCGGTCTCCCAGGTCCAGCATTTGCCGGTCAAAGACGCCCGTGTCGCCGACCCTGACCGGACACCTTGCCTTTTTACTGGCGCCCACATCGATGAAAAGCCGGTCAATCCCGGTCACCCGTTCCGGCGCATCGGTTTGCTCCATGCCGATTACGCCGCGCGCCCCGTTGACGAAGCGCACGCGCCCGCCGGGCAGGTTGTATGCCCTCACACCGCCGATGGGGGCAAAGCGCACAAAACCATTTTCATCCACGTGGGTGACGATGACGCCGATCTCATCCATGTGCGCCGAAAGCATGATGCGTTTGCCCTCGGCTGTTCTGGCGCCCTTGCGCACCACGAGGTTGCCCAGGGCATCCACCCTGATCTCGTCAGCAAAGTCCTTAACCTCGGCGCGCACCAGGTTTCGCACCTCGTCCTCGTAACCCGAGGGTCCCACGCTTTCCACCAGTTTGCGGATCAATTCCTTCATGCAGTGCTCCTCTTCATCGTACGACCGGCCCCATCGGTGCGTATCCAAACCATGTCAGCCGGATTTTTCAGGCCCGGTTCATCTCCATCCAGTGAACGGCATAATCCACCAGGGGGCGCTGGCGGTACAGGCAGGCATCACCCTGCCCGGCCTCACCCCGGCTCAATTGGCGCACCTCCCGGTCAAAATCCGCTCCGATCTGTTCAAAATCCTCCGCCTGCAGGTCCAGTTCATCGAACTCCACCCAACTGCGTTTCCCCTCCACCAGCAGCGGGGCAGCCTGCCGAATGACCCTGCGGCCGGGAAATTTCGCCCGGTACTCGGCCAGGTGCAGGGATGTATTGCTGGAATGCCCCACCCCCAGCAGCAGGATGTGGGCGTCCAGGTCGTACAGCCGGGCCAGTGGAGACATCTCACCCAGGCCAAAAGCCAGTTGGTGCCCTTCAACCACCCTGCGAGCATGCCTGCCCCAGGCGGCAAAGGAGTAATGCGGGTGGATGCTGCGCAGAACTCCCTCCTGTTTTCGGAAGCACTCCGGTACGGCTCCCATGCCGCGGGAGGGGGTCAGCGAGGGGTCAAAAGCCGGCATGGTCTCGCGCACCTCCTGCCACCATCCTTCGGGAATTGGCGGGTTCTGCCAGTAGGAAGGTTCGGAGAGGTCTCCGCTGTGGGTGGGCATGACGAGCGTGCCCTCCGGGGTGAGGGCCTCTTCCAATGCCAGAACCACCGATGGGGCGCCTCCGCACACCCAGCCCAGTTGGCTCAGCGAAGAATGCACCACAAGGACCATCCCGGGTTGAACGCCCAAGGTCAACAGGTCCTCCCTGAGGCTCTGCACGGTCACCGGCCGGCGGCGGCCGGGTGTGATGGTATCGGCTTCGCTCAAGGGTTCAACCCTCCTCCCTGGCCAGAACACCCGGATTCATATCGGCCAATGCATGCCACACCAGGCGCAATGTGTTGCGCCAGTCCTCCAGCCGGGCAATGGAGACCGCAGTATGGGAGCCGCGGATGGGCGTGGAGACGCTGATGCTCGGCACACCGGAACGGCTCAGGTGGATGGCACCGGCATCCGTTCCCCCTCCGCCTGCCTGCCGCAACTGCCAGGGGATGCGGTGCTTCTCCGCGGTTGCCACCAGGTGGCGGAGCAGGCGCGGGTCCGAAATAGTGCGCGCATCGGCCACGTAGATGGCCGGCCCGGCGCCCAGGCGGGTGTTATAGCGCTCATTGGGCTCCCCATCCCAGGCCGGCAGGTCATTGGCGGGGGTGGAATCCAGGGCAATTGCCAGGTCCGGCTGCAGGGCATACCCGGCCACCCGGGCGCCGCGCAGCCCAACCTCCTCCTGCACAGTGAAGGCTGCCTGCAGTTCTATGTGGGCTGGCGCCAGGCGCAGCAACTCGATCAGCCCGGCCACTCCCAGGCGGTCATCCAGGGCTTTGCCACACAGGGAGGGACCGGCGCGGTAAAAGCGGGTGGCAAAACAGGCCCGGTCGCCCACCTTCACCTCTTCGCCCCCGCCGGGGCCGATGTCAATTCGCAGGCTCTCCAGTTTAATATTCTGGCTGCGCTCCTCCTCCGTGCTGAGGTGGGGCGGGCAGGACCCGATCACACCCGGCAGGTGTTTGGGGCCCACCAGGACGGGTTTTCCCACCAGGTGCCGCACATCAATATGGCCGGACGTCTCAAAGCGGAAAAACCCGCCCTCCTCTTTTTCCACGATCATCAGCCCGACCTCGTCCATGTGGGCGGCGAGCATCACCCGCAAGGGATGCCGGCCTTTTCCCCTCCGCAGGGCATGAACGTTCCCCAGGGCGTCCACTTTCACCTCGTCGGCGATGGGGCGCACCTCTTCCAGGACGATCTTCCTCACACCGGCCTCATCCCCCGAGAGGCCGCAGGCGTTGGAAAGTTTCTCCAGCAGCGCCAGTTGCCTGGCTCCCACCGCTGGTGGTTTTCGATCGTCAGGCATCACTCAGTCCTCCCAACGGATCTTTTCTTTAAAACCGGCCTCCAGCCGGGTGATGAACCCGGCCAGCAGGTGGCCGGCGCGCACTACGTCCTTCATGGACACCACCTCCACCGGTGTGTGCATATAGCGCAGCGGGATGCCGATGACCATGTTGGGTATTCCTCCGGCCACCACCTGCATGGCATAGCCATCAGTTCCGGCGGGATTGGTGCTCGGTTCCACGCTGTACGGCACCTCAAGGCGTTCCGCGGTCTGTTTAAAGGCGGCATGGATGGCCGGGTGAATGTTGGGGCCCATTCCCAGGACGACGCCCCTGCCGAGGGGGAAACTGCGGTAGTCTGCGGGGGTGCCGGGGCCGCGGGCAAAGGTCACGTCGATGGCCACCGAAATATCGGGGCGGATGGTGAAGGGCGAGGTGTAGGCGCCGGCGTAGGTTACCTCCTCCTGCACCGTGGCCACCGCCCACACATCCCATTCGTGGCGGGTCTGTTGCAATTCCTGCAGGCATGCCGTGATGGCAGCCACGGCAGCCCGGTCATCCAGGCTGTGGCCGGCCAGTGTGTTGCCACTTAATTCCATGGGCTGGGTGGCAAAGGAGACCAGGTCGCCCACCCGCACCAGGCGGTTCACCTCGGCGGGGGTCAGGCCCGTATCCACGAACAGGTGCCCGCGGGGAACCGGCCGGTTGCGGATCTTCGGCGGCAGCAGCCAGTCCGGCGGCTGGAGGAACACCCCCGGCAGGTCCCGCCGGCCATGCACGGTGACCAGTTGACCGGGCAGAATGCGGTCATCCGCCCCGCCAATATTGGTCACCCGCAAAAAGCCCTCCACGACCTGGCTGACCATGAAACCGATGGCATCCATGTGGGCGGCCAGCAGGATGCGCGGCCGGGGTTCGGCGGCTGTGCCGCGCCGGAGGGCGTTCACGCTGCCGAGCCGGCTGATGTGCAATTCATCGGTCAAGGGCCCCCACTTTTCCGTGATGATCCCGGCGGCGGGTTTCTCGTACCCCGAAAGCCCGGGCAGCGAGAGGAGTTGTTTCAGGAATTCGGTGATCTCTTCGCTCATGTTCCTCTTTTAGTTCAGGTGTTCTACGGTGTTTCCGTGGGTGTGGCAGTGGCAATGGGGGTTTCAGTGTCCGTTGGCGTGGGGGGCTGCGCGGTGTCGGTCATGGTTTCGGTGAAGGTGATGGTAAAGGTGGGGGAGATGCTCGGCGTGGGGGTGATGGTGCGGGTAGGCGTCAGGAAGGGCGTGAACGTCTGCGAGGGCGTCCAGGTGATGGTTGCAGTTGCCGTGGCTGTGGCGCTCTTCACCAGTTGTAGCGTGCGGGTGGGCAGCGGCGTTGGGCTGGCGGCCGCCTGGGTGAGCGCCAGGTCGGGGGTGAAGGTGGGTGTGGCCCGGGCGCTCACCGGCTCGCAGGCCCGCAGGACGACAAAGCCCAGGCAGTAGCAGGGGATGGCTGCCAGGATCAATCCCAGCAGCGTACGGCGGATTTTCATCACCCTTTCGCTGACTGCCATGCACCCTCCATTGCGTTTTATGATATCACCGCAGCAGGGGGAAGGCAAGCGGACCCCATCCGTTGCGGTGCCCCCGCTCAGCGGGTTGCAGCCTCCACCGGCTGCGTTGCCATCTGGTTCATTTCCTGGCGGACGGTCTTGTACAGGTTTTCCGCCTTCAGGCTGGAAAGGGTGTAGCAGGGTGCCTTCAGGAAGTCGGCCAGGTTCTGAGCCAGCCCCTGGTCAAAGGCGGCGTGTTCCATGTTGATGACGACACTGTGGATGTTCTGGGATGCCAACGCCTGGGCATAACGGTTGGACTCCTCCAGCGGCGGGATTTTCCGGTCGATGGATACATTGCCAGCCCCATCGGTCAGGACGATGAGCAGCGGGTTCACATCCGGGTGCAGCACCTTTTCGCGCTGCAGCACCTCGTAGGTCAGTTTCAACCCGGCAGACAAGGGGGTCTTTCCCCCCACCGGGATGTCCACCAGGGCTTTCTCGGCCAGCAGCACCGAGTTGGTCGGCGGCAGCACCAGGGTGGCGCGGTCCTTCTGGAAGACGATCAGCCCCACCCGGTCACGGCGCTGGTAGGCATCGGTGAGAAGGGAGAGGATGGCGCCCTTGGTGGCGGCCATGCGCTCGGCCACCGCCATGGACCAGGAGGCATCCACCAGGAACAGCACCAGGTTGGCCGCCCGGCGCACGCGCACCTTCTTCATGTAATCGGAGGGCTTCACCGAGAAGGCCACCTTCCTGCGCTCTTCGCTGCGTTCCTTCTGGAAAGGGGCCGCACTGCGCAGGGTGGCGTCGAAGGCCAGGTCGTCGGCCTTGCCGGGGGTGGGGCGCGACTGGATGTAGCGGCCGCGCTTGCGGTCGGAGTGGGTGCGCGAGCGGCGCCCGGCGCTGCGGCGCATCATCTTGTCCAGTGGTGTATCCAGGCGGCGGGCCTCAAAGGTCTCGCCGGTGCGCATTTTTTGCCCGCCCTCCCACCAGTAGGCGCTGTTGCTGCTGAAGGGATCCTGCTGGGTTGGCTCAGGCTGTCCCTGCTCCTGGCTCTCCTCGTCCTCCCCCTCGTTTAATTTTTTTTTTGTGAATCCGTCTCCTGCACCCTTTCGGCGCCCTCGGACTGCTGCGGGGTGGCGCTGGCCTGCAACTGGTCGATGCGCTCCTGCAGTTCCTCGGTGTTAATGTCTGCCTGCTGGAAGGGACCATGCTTGATGCGGTGCGGCAGGGCCAGTTCAGCGGCCAGGGCGATGTCGCGCTCGCTGATGAAGTTGTGCCCACTGAAGGCCGCGTGGGCGCGGGCTGCCTTAAGGATCACCAGGTCTGCCCGGTGGCCCTCCACGTTCAGCGAGCCGGTGAGGGCGGCAATGGTCAGCAGGTCCCGGCTGGTGTGGGTCACCTGGCCGACCAGTTTGCGGGCCTCCTCGATCTGGTGGGAGAGTTCATCCTCCTTGGGGATCCAGGCGTTGCGGAAGGCCTCTGAATCGGCCTCGTAAGCCAAGTTGCGCTCCATAATCTGCACCCGCTCGCGCGGGTCGCGAATGCCGGTGATGTCCACCGAGAGGGCAAAGCGGTCCAGCAGTTGCGGGCGCAGGTCGCCCTCCTCCGGGTTCATGGTGCCCACCAGGATGAAACGTGCCGGGTGCGAGAAGGAGATGCCCTCGCGCTCGACAATGTTCATGCCCATGGCGGCCGAATCCAGCAGCACGTCCACCACGTGGTCATCCAGCAGGTTCACCTCGTCAATGTACAGCAGGCCGCGGTTGGCGGCTGCCAGTACGCCGGGTTCAAAATGGCGTTCGCCCTTCTGGATGGCGCGCTCGATATCGAGCGTGCCCACCACGCGGTCCTCCGTGGCTGATACGGGCAGGTTAATGAAGGGGATCTGGCGGGTGGATTCGGGAAGTTTTTCGCCGCGCTCCACGCGCTCGCGGCACTCGGTGCACAGGTTGGCAGGGTTGTCGGGGTCGCAGCCGAAACGGCAGTCGGAGACCACCCGCACGCGCGGCAGCAGGGCGGCCAGCGCCCGCGCCGCCGTGGACTTGGCGGTGCCGCGCTCGCCGCGGATGAGCACGCCGCCGATGCGCGGGTCTATGGCGTTCAGCACCAGGGCCCGCCGCATGCGGTCCTGTCCGACGATGGCAGTGAAGGGATAAATTACATGCATAAAAGGTTCGTTCTACCTCTCTTGGTTTTTCTCAGGCGCCCTCAAGTTTACCACCAGACGGGGATGGTTTCAACAGGAAAACGGAATCATTCAGGCAGGCGGCAAGCAGAGCCGGAGCGCCCCTTGCCGTCCAAGGGCCCTCCCGGCCCTGTGCAACGGACTCCACCCTCCCCATTGCCAGGAATTATGGAAGGGGTGGGATAAAAACGGGCGGAAGAGAACCAAACGACCGGGAATTCATTCCGGCGCCCAGCCGCGCCTTTCCGGGGGCGAATGGCGAAGCGCCCGGCGAGATCATTCAGCAAACAGGCCCGCGGGGAAACTTGTTTCCCGCCGGCATACCGGTTTTCCCCTCCGGCGGGGGTCAACAGGGCCTGCCCGGGGTGACCCGGTGAATGTACGGTTGGGGCAGGCTCAACCGACCGGCGACCGGCAGCCTGCCCGGCAGTGCGGCAGCCAGCCGCTCCACCGGATCACCTGCAGGCGGGCCACTCCGGGTCCGTGGTGGTGTCCCAGGTGTGGCCGCAGAAGGTGCAGCAGGCCTCGTCTTTGATATCGTATGGCTTCGAGAAGTCGGTACAAAAGCAGGGGATTATTATCGGGAAAACCGTTATGGCCGCGGTCGGCGCGGCGGTCGGGGCTGCGGTCGGTGCAGAGGTCGGCGCAACGGTCGGGGCGGGCTGTGCACAGCCGCCGGGCTCCTTCCCGGTGGGCTCAAAGCCAAAGGCCAGGCGACAGGTGTTGTCCACCAGGTGCAGCGCCTTCAGCGGGTAATAGGCGTCCCCGCCAATGGGCGAGCCGGCCTCCAGGGCGGTGAAACTGTCATTGTAATCAAAGCGGGCGGGGTCGGCCACGCCATCATCCGCCCAGCCGTCCCACATGAAGATGGCCGTGCCCCCCAGCAGCGACCGCTTGACGGCCAACTGGATGGCATTCGCCTGGGCCGGGTTCACCCGCTTCCAGGCGGCGTCCGGGTCCTGCAGGTTTTGCGGTGAGAAGACGACCTGTTCGTACCCGTCGCCCGTGGCGGGCGCATCGGCCCAAACCGGGCGGCTGCCGCCCACGTTCCGGTTGTTGTCGCGATAAACGAAGACGTTGTCGATGTTCCAGGCCGTGTTGGCGTCGCCGAGGGCCCAAACCAGCAAGTCGCCCCGGCCGTCCCGATCCAGGTCCACTTCCACCCCGTAATGGGCTGCCAGGGTGTTGGTCTGGCTGTTAACGCCGGCAAGGATAAGTTGGAAGTAATAGAAATTGGCGTCGGAACTGATCTCCACCCGCTGCAGGTCCACATCCGGGCGGTAGATCATCTCGTTGGCGGTGAAGGGCCGTTCCAGCCAGTTCTTGTTCAGGTGGTCGCCGCCAGGCACCCGTTTTTGCCCGGCTGTGGCGCTGGAACTGGTAATGTTGGCGTACTGCGCCACCCAGCCCGGGTTGCCCGGGGTGATCACATGCTGCACCTCGATGGTGGCCGTTGGCTCCAGCGCAGCCGCATCGATCACGGGCGCCATGGCATCCTGCGTCTGCCGGGCGTAGATGGCCTGCAGCGTCTCCTCGGCATCGCTGCCACGGGTGAACATGGCCGGTAAATTGCAGGCCATGGCCAGAGCACCCGTTATTAAGATACAAATCCACAATGCTCGCCGGGTTGATTTCATATCCCCTCCCTTCCGGCCGTCCCGGGAAAACGGTCAGGCCGATCAGCGAATATGAAATTATTATAATGATTCCGGGCCGGCTTTCAATACGGAATTTCCCAGCCGGGAACCCGGCCGGTCGTTTGAAAAGGGTTTGGGTTTAACCATCGCCGGCAAAAACCGCCCGGCCACACCGCTGGTGGCAGGCGTCCGGGCGGCGATTCGCCGGTCAGGGCCTGGCAGTCCCCCGCCTGTCCAGTTCCCGGATGAGGGCTTCCGGGGCAAGGGGGATCTGCAGGAACTGATGGCCGGTGGCGTCGCGCACGGCGTTCAGAATGGCCGGTGCGGTTGCCACGGTCACCGATTCCCCCGCCCCAACCGCCCCAAAAGGCCCCTGCGGGTCCGGGTCTTCCAGCAACACCGGGGTGATCTCCGGCATGTCATCCATCGATGGCAGGATGTACTCCATGAAATTGTCGGTCCAGGCGCCGTTGGCCTTGACCTTCATCTCCTCCATCAGGGCGTAGCCAAGTCCCATGGCGGCCCCGCCCTCAACCTGCCCCTCCAGCGCCCCAGGGTGAATAACCCTCCCGACCTGGTGAATGGAAACCAGGTGGGTGACGGAAACGCTGCCCAATTGCGGGTCGATCTCCACCCGGGCGACCTGGGCCCCGTAGATGAACATCGAGTGCGGCATGCCGGTTCGGTAAGTGTCCGGCAGGTCATCCGGGTTGGGAAAACTGGCCGTGGCCTCGCCCAGCAGGCGGCGATCCTCCTCCGCCGCGCGGGAGGAGAAATAAGCCGCCGGCAGGCTGGTCGTCCCGTTTTGGGATGTGTGCACCACCATGCCATCCCGCCAGGCCAGTTCGGCCATCGGAGCCTTGAGGACATCCGAGGCGTACTGCAGGAGGGCATCCACCGCCCTGCGGCTGGCCTCGACCAGCGAATTGCCCACCAGGAAGGTGGTGCGCGAGGTAAGCGTGGGGCCGCCGTCGGGGCTGGTGGCCGTATCCAGCGGTTTGATCTCGACCTGCCCGTATCCAACCCCCAGGCTTTCGGCAACCAGTTGGGCAGACACGGTCATCAGGCCCTGGCCCAGGTCCGACGCGCCCAGGTGCACCAGGACGCCGCCATCGGCCTTCCATTCCACCCGGTTGGTCGAATCGTCCGCCACGCGATAGCCCAGGCCCATCTTCAACAGGCTGGTGGCCACCCCCACACCGCACAGGCGGCCGGGGGGGCAGGGCTTCGCCCGCAGTTCGCTGCAGGCTAGGGCGGCGCGCTCCAGGCAGGCCTGCAGCGGCGGCTCCCGGCGCAGGTTCACACCAAAGGCGGTCCGGTCGCCCTGCCTCCAGGCGTTCCTCCTGCGCAGGGCAATCGGGTCCATGGCCAGTTTTTCGGCCAACAGGTCCATCATCCGTTCGATGCCGAAGGTGGCCTGGGCACCGCCGGCGCTGCGGATGGCTCCGCTGGGAGGGCTATTGGTGTACACGTTGCGGGTGCGCATGCGAACATGCGGGATACGGTACGGGCCGATGCCCATCTCGGCCACAATGGAGCCCACCGCCGGGGCATTCGGGGCAAAGGCCCCGCTGTCCAGCAGGATATCCGCCTGCAGGGCGGTGAGGGTGCCGTCGCTTTTGGCGCCCAGGCGGTAGTGCATGTGCGCCGGGTGGCGCTTGGTGTGCCCCAGCATGGATTCTTCGCGGGAATTGACCATGCGCACCCGGCCCTTGACCTTCATGGCTGCCAGGGCGGCCAGGATGGACAGGTCGCCCTCGCATTTTCCGCCGAAGGAGCCGCCGATGGGCGGAACCTGGATGACCACGTTCTCCTTTGGAAGGCCCAGGGCGCCGCTGATCAGGTCCCGCTCGATGAAGGGGGTCTGCGAGCCCAACTGCACCGTGAGCCTGCCATCCGGGTGCCATTCCGCCACGGCCGCCTCAGTTTCCAGGTAGGCCGGGGAAACGCGCGGGGTCTGCAGCACCGCCTCGACGGTCACATCCGCCTCCCGGAAGCCGGCGTCGATGTCGCCGCTTTCTATCTTTGTTTCCAGCGCCACGTTGCCGTCCGGGTGAAGCCTGGGTGCCGTCTCCAGGATGGATTGGGTGACATCGTGAACCGCGGGGAGCAGCTCAAACTCCAGTTGGATGGCTGCAGCCGCCTTTTCGGCCTGGCCGGCGCTGCGGGCGACAACCAGGGCCACCGGCTCGCCGATGTGCAGCACAACGTCCGAAGCCAGCACCGGCCGGTCCTGGATCAGGCGCCCGTACAGCGGTTTGCCCGGCACATCCGCCGCCGTCACCACGCCGATAACGCCTGGCATACCCAACGCCCGGGAGGCATCCAACCGGGTGATCCGGGCATGGTGCACGGGTGAGCGCAGGGCCACCCCGTACAGGCTGTCCTGGTTCAGGTCACTGGCATAGCGGGCTTTCCCGGTCACTTTATCAAGCCCATCATATTTATCCACGGACCGGCCGATCACCTTGTGCTCAGTCATTTCCACCCCCGATTGCCATTTCCTGGGCTGCCCGGTTCACTGCCGCCATGATCCTGGTATATCCGGTACAGCGGCAAAGGTTCCCGGAGAGCGCCTGGCGGATCTGCTCCTCCGTGGGATGGGGGGTTTTTTCCAGCAAACCAACCGTGCTCATGATGAAGCCCGGTGTGCAGAACCCGCACTGCAGGGCGTGTTCTTCGAGAAAGGCCTTCTGCACCGGGTGCAGCCGCCCGTTGACAGCCAGCCCCTCGATGGTGCGCACATGCCGGCCGTCCAGTTGCCCGATAAGCGTGAGGCAGGAATTGACCGCCTGCCCGTCGAGGAGGACCGTGCAGGCACCGCATTCGCCAATGCCACAGCCGCACTTGGTCCCGGTCAGGTCCAGGTCCTCCCGCAGCACGTCCAGCAGCGTGCGGGCCGGGTGGGTGCGGATGTGCACCGGTTTCCCGTTGATGAACAAATGAATGTCCACCAGGTCTACTGATTGGATTGTGTTCGTCATTGTATGTTCACCTTGCTCTTCCATAACCGCTTATAAAAAATCCCCAGCCAGGCATGGCCGGCTTCCGTGGGGGCCCGTCCGATGGTCAATGCCAGGGGGTTGCCCGTTTCCTTTCCCAACCAGCGCCTGCCTCACCGGCGGCCTTTGCCACGTACAGCATGGATGGAAACAGGCATCGAACGGCTTGCCGGTCGGGGCTTGGTCTATTGGGCCTCCAAATCCTGGGGGCTTTCCTGTATTGCCAATTCAAGGGCATTGGGATTATACCACCAGCCAGGCTGCCCTCTCCGGCAGCGGACTTCCTGCCGGGGCGCAGGAAAGACCAGCCGGTTTTGGCCGGCCCTTGCCCCTCGGTCATCACGGCGGGTCCCCTGCAGCCTGGTGGCCTCATGCGTCCTTGACATACCATCCAAAGTGTGGAATACTCAATGTCGCGGGCGCCCTCTGCCCGCCCAGGGTCGCCATTCTATGGAACAGGAGGTGATGTCTACAATGGAAAGTAGTCCCAAACGTAGCGCTGCGGCATCCCTCCTGCTTTTCGTTTAAGGGTGCCGCAGCCAGAACAGGGAGGGGCTGCCCCGCTGTTGCGTGGCAGCCCCTTTCGCCTCAGCCGACGGTGGCGGCTCATTCCTCATCGCCGAACGAAATCCCCAGTGCCCGGGCGGTTCGCACACCTTCCCCGTTCACGTCCACCCGCTTGGGGACGGAAAGCGCATCCTCCAGGTCCAGGTCCACAACCTTGCTGCCCTTGAGCGCCACCATGCGCCCAAACCGGCCGGAAGCCGCCAGGCGCACCGCCGCCGAACCGAAGCGCGTGGCGAGCGAACGGTCGAAGGCCGTGGGGCTGCCGCCGCGCTGCAGGTGCCCCAGGATGGTCACCCGCGTCTCCAAGTTGCACTCCTCGGTCAGGTAGCGCCCCACCTGGTGGCTCACACCCCCCAGGCGGGCAGCGTAGACCGAATCGCCGGGAATGGAGATCACCGGCCTGCCGCCTGCCAGATGGGCGCCCTCTGCCACGGCCACGATGCTGAAGTTGCTGCCCATGGTCATGCGCTGGTAGATCTTGCGCCGCACCGCTTCCATGTTGAAGGGGATCTCGGGGATGAGGATCACATCCGCCCCGCCGGCAAGGCCGGCATGCAGGGTGATGAAGCCGGCTTCCCGGCCCATCAGTTCGAGGATCATCACCCGGTGGTGCGCCTCGGCCGTGGTATGCAATTTGTCGATGGCCTCCATGGCGGTGTTAAGGGCGGTGTCGAAGCCAAAGGTCTGGTCGGTGCCGCCAATGTCGTTGTCGATCGTCTTGGGCACGCCGATGATGGGCACGCCGAGTTTGTAGAAGTCAACGGCGATGTGCAGCGTGCCGTCACCGCCGACCACGATCAGCCCGTCCAGGTCCAGCGCCTTCAGGTTCTCGATCAGCCTGTCGTGCACATCGACGATGATCTCCTTGCCGCCGCTTTCCACCTTGCGGGCAAAGGGGTTGCCCCGGTTGGCCGTGCCCAGGATGGTGCCGCCGCGGGGCAGGATGCCGCGCACAGAATCCATGTCCAAGGGGAACACACCACCGGGGTCAATGAAGCCGTCGTAGCCATCCTTCACGCCCAGGATCTCGAAACCGTACTGGTGAATGGCGGTTTTCACCGCGGCGCGGATGACGGCGTTCAAGCCGGGGGCATCACCCCCGCCGGTGAGTATGGCAATTCTTTTCATGGGTCACCTCCGCTGGGGTACAGGATGAAATGATTATAGCGCAGAAGGGGAGGTTCCTCTTTTTTTCACTCCCCCAGGCTCATCTGCGGGTGGGAGGCGCTCACCACCTCCCAGCGGGTACGGCCGCCACAAAACCGTTGCACCAGCCCGGCAACCTCGTCGCAGGTTTCCTCCACCTCGGGCACCGTCACCGGCGGCAGCCCGTCCACATTGATCTCCACCGCCGTGGTGCCGGGCACCATCAGCGTGTGGTTGGCCTGCCGCCAGGTCCAGCGCCGGGTGAGCACGATGTTGCCCTCCACGAAAACGATCTCCCCCGGCTCGGGGTGTTCCTCGGCCGTTTCACCCAGCGGGACGAAGGACTCCCCGCCGTGGGCGATCCGCAGGCTGATGTCGCTGGTGAGTTGGTCAATGGCGTGCCCACCGATGGGCAGCAGCCGGCGCAGCGAAACCACGTTGCCAAGATCCACCAGGGCGTTGATGGCCGGCAGTTCCTGGCCGCGCAGCACGCGCCGGGTCATCGCCTCCATGGACGGGCGGAACTCGGAGGGCTTGGCGCCAAAGGCCCGGTAGGCCTCGCGCCAGGAGGCGATGCGCGGGTCCTCCGTCAGCGTGTCGATGTTCAGGCGGGCGCGCAGGCCGGCTTCGGCCTGGCGCAACAGCCCCAGCAGGGCTGCCGGCGAATGGCCGTTCTGCACGCCATGCGCCAGCACCACCCCGCGCACATAGCCGGGGTATTTGGCAAACACCTCGGGGGCGATCGTGAATTTCAGGTCCATGCGGTTCTCCTATGTTCCTCCCCGCCGGCCGGCGGCAACGCCGGGCAGGGCTTGAATGCCGCGATGCAGGCACAGGCCAGGCATCAGCCGGGCTTCAACCAGACTGCAGGCCGGGCGCCGGAAAGGGCGGGGCTGGCTATAATGCGGCTCCAGGCGGGCTGCAGCGGGCAGCCGCCTGATGCCACGAGGGGCTCAGAGCGGGCTGCAAAACAGGCTCAAGGGCCGGGAGCGGGGCAGTGGGCTGATGATACCACGAACCCCGCCAGGCGGACGCTGCACCTGGCGGCACGTTCCTTGCATCCAAGATATGCCAGCGGGGTTTACTACAAAAAATGACCTCCGGGCATCCGGTCAAAAACGATTCGAGCTTATCGTCGGTTACCAGGGAACGGAGGTCAATTCTTTTATAGCACACGGGAAATCGAAATTCAATAGGACAGCCGTTCGCCTGTAGCGGGGATCAGGGCGGCCGTTCAGAGGATGAGCATGGCATCGCCGAAGGAATAAAAGCGGTACTGCAGGCGCACGGCCTCTTCATAGGCCTGCAAGATGCGCTCGCGCCCGGCTAAGGCGCTCACCAGCATCAGCAGGGTGGAGCGCGGCAGGTGAAAGTTGGTCACCAGGGCATCCACCGCCCGAAAGGCGTGCCCCGGCAAAATGAACAGGCGCGTCGGGGCGCTGAAGGCCTGAACCGGACGGCCGGCATCCCCCGCCAGGCCACCTGCGGCGGCCAACTGTGCGGCCGTCTCCAGCGTGCGCACGGTGGTGGTGCCCACCGCCACCACGCGCCGCCCGGCCCTGCGCGCCTGCGCCACGGCCTCGGCCGTTCCGGGCGGCAGTTCGCACCACTCGGAGTGGATGGGATGCCGCCGAGGGTCATCCTCCGTTACCGGGGCGAAGGTGTCCAGCCCTACGTGCAGCGTCACATCGGCAAAGCGGATGCCCCGGGCCTGCAACTGCTCCATCAGCCAGGGTGTGAAGTGCAGCCCGGCCGTGGGGGCGGCCGCCGAGCCGGGCGTTTGGGCGTACACCGTCTGGTAGCGGCCGGGGTCCTGGAGCCGGGTGTGGATGTAGGGCGGCAGGGGCATTTGCCCGGCACGCTGCAGGTAGGGTTCCAGCGGCTGGCTGAAGCGCACCCGCCGGCGGGGGCCATCCAGCACCTCCAGCACCTCGGCCTGCGGGCCGCCCTCCTCCAGTTGCAGCCGGACCCCGGCCACCACCCTCCGGCCGCCAGCCAGCGCCTCCCAGGTGGTCTCATCCTCCCGGCGCAGGAGGAGCAGTTCCACCCGCCCGCCGCCGGGTTTGCGGGCGAAGATGCGCCCGGGGATGACGCGGGTGCGGTTGATCACCAGCAGGTCGCCGGGCTGCAGGTGGCGGCCGATCTCCCTGAAGAGGGTGTGCTCCAGTTCGCCCGTATCCCGGTGCAGCACCAGCAGGCGGGAATCGTGCCGCGGCTCGATGGGCACCTGGGCAATGCGTTCCGGGGGCAGGTGATAGGTAAAATCCGAGGTCTTCATGGGGTTGGCGGGCGTGGCGGGGTTGCGCTGCGGTCTTCGGGGGTGATACCTGGTGCGGGTGGGGGTCAGAGGATGCGCGGCTGGGCGGAGGCCTCGTGCCAGGGCAGCCCCAGGTGGTCAAAGGCCAGGCGGGTAGCCACCCGGCCCTGGGGGGTGCGGTCCAAAAAGCCCAACTGCAGCAGGTAGGGCTCCACCACGTCCATGATGGTGTCGGGCTCCTCGCTGATACTGGCGGCGATGGTGGCCAGGCCCACCGGCCCGCCGTTGTACTTGCTGATGATGGTCTGCAGGACGCGGCGGTCCACCTCATCCAGGCCCAGGGCGTCGACGTTCAGTTTGTCCAGGGCCTCGGCGGCCACGCCCCCGGTGATGCTGCCCCCGGCGCGCACCTGGGCGAAGTCGCGCACCCGGCGCAGCAGCCGCAGGGCCACCCGCGGTGTACCGCGGGCG
The DNA here is from genome assembly GCA_964420835.1 of uncultured Anaerolineaceae bacterium. Lineage (GTDB taxonomy): Bacteria > Chloroflexota > Anaerolineae > Anaerolineales > Anaerolineaceae > CAYQUO01. The sequence goes on along the minus strand of CAYQUO010000001.1, from coordinate 218,994 downwards.
CGGCGGGCGATCTCGCTGACGCCGCCGTCCTCGGACACCACGCCCAGGCGGCCGGAAGCCCGGCGGACGATCTCCTCCATGGCCGCCTGCGAGTAGTAGTCCAGGCGGTAGACGGCGCCGAAGCGGGCCCGCAGCGGGGCGCTGACGAGCGCCAGGCGGGTGGTGGCGCCGGTGACGGTGAAGCGCGGCAGCCTGAGGCGGATGGAGCGGGCCGAGGGCCCCTTGCCCACGACGATGTCGAGGGCGAAGTCCTCCATGGCCGGGTAGAGCACCTCCTCCACGGCACGGCCCAGGCGGTGGATCTCGTCGATGAAGAGGATGTCGCCGCCCTGCAGGTTGGTGAGGATGGCGGCCAGGTCGCCGGGGCGCTCGACAGCCGGCCCGGCGGTGATCCTGATGTTCACGCCCATCTCGGCGGCCAGGACGTGGGCCAGGGTGGTCTTGCCCAGGCCGGGCGGCCCGTAGAAGAGGACGTGGTCCAGCGGGTCGCCGCGCTGGCGGGCGGCGTCGATGAGGATGGAGAGGTTCTCCTTGACGCCCTCCTGCCCGACGACCTCGGCCAGGTGCCGCGGGCGCAGGGCGAGGTCCAGGCGGTCATCAGGGCGGGGCCCGCCATCCAGCAGGCGGTTGCGGGCGTTGGTATCGCTCATAGGGGAAATTATAGCACGGAGGGGGAAGGGAACCCATCCCCCCGCCCCTTCCCTGAAGGGAAGGGGGGTTCTACTCGTTAATCCTCCTCCGCACCATCATCGTGGCGCAATTATTTTGAACACATCATCCGAGAGGACGCGGTCCAGCAGCGGATCTACGTTTACACCGAATCCAACCCGGGAAATTGAATTCAGGAGGATGAGTGCATGTTGAAGACCCCCTGACAGTACGGGTTTTGGGCAATTATTACCCCCCGGCCAGCACAAGGACTTATCCGGAGATTGCCAGCCTGAATAATCCATCAGGCCAAACGTCCGACAAGAAGCGCCTTCCATGGCGCATTGCCATTGACCCCCCCTCAATCCCCCCCATTTACCAGAAAACGGGAAATGGGGGGATGGTGCATCGGCTTGGGTTCGGAAATCCGGTATACAATTAACCCAACCCAACCCCCCGGAGCGCCCGATGCCGTTCACCCTCTTCAAGAAACCCCCCTCTGCCGCAACGCCTGCGGAGTCGCCGATCCGCCGGCGCGAGGACTTCCTCTCCCCCGCCGAGGCGGAATTTTTCCTGCTGCTGCAGGAGATCGCCGCGCCGCTGGTGGTCTGCCCGCGGGTGCCCCTGGGGGCGCTGTTCTACATCGTGCAGCCGAAACGGCACCCGGCCATGGCGGAATATGTGCGCAACGGGCGGATCGACTTCCTGCTCTGCCGGCCGAAGAAGCAGATGCTGCCCTACCTGGCGGTGGAACTGCTGGAGCCCGGGCGCGAGGGGCGCGACGAACTGCTGGAACAGGTGTGCGCCGCCGGCGGACTGCCGCTGCTGTGGGTGGAGGGGCGCCAACCGTTCGACGTGGAGGAACTGAAGACCCTCATCAGCGGCAAACTGCGCGGCACGCCGCGGCCTGAGCCCGCCGCGCCGGAGGGCGTGCTCCGCCCGGCCAGCCCGCCGGGTTGTCCGGTCTGTGGGAAGCCGATGCTGCTGCGCACGGCCGGTCACGGCGCCCAGGCGGAGATGCTGCGTTACACCTGCCCGGATGCGCCGAAATGCCCGGGAGAACTGCCGTATACCCCATAACCCCGGTTCAGCCGTTGAAGCACTTCCTGCTGCGGACAGCCTTGCCGGGTTTTTCCGGGTTGGGCGGCAGGTCCCTCAATTCGGGCCGGCGGTGATCCAGCCGTACACCTGTACATAAAAGGGGATTGCAAACCCTGCCGGATCGGCGATGGTTTCACTTGTCGTGGAAGGGAACCGTGTGAAATGCCAGCCAGAGCACCGGGCGGTTCGGGCGGTGCCGGGAAAGGGCTCGGGTCAATAGGGGGGATCAACAGGTCCCTATTTCCAGGGAACATACTCGATGACGGCGCCGTCGCCGGCGATGTAGTAGCGCGCCGCGCTGTCCGCGGCGGTGGCGCTGAGCAGGGATGGCGCATAACCCGGCAGGCGTGCCTCCGGCCCCAGGCCCATCAGGTCCAGCAGCGTGGGCAGGATGTTGGCATGGCTGGCGGCGTAGGAGGTGTCCGGTTCGGCCGGCAGGCTGCCCAGCAGGAACAGCGGCACGGAGGCCTCCTGGGGTGTGAAATTGCAGTGCAGCCAGCCCACCCCGCCCTCGAAGAGCGTCTGCCCGTGGTCGGAGGTGTAAAGGAGGATGGTGTTCTCCAGGCCGGCCGCCGGGTTGGGGAGCAGGCGGGAGAAGAAGGCATCCACGGCGTAGCGGATGCCGTTGTCATAGGGGTTCACAGCCAGTTCCGGCTGCCGGTGGTAATCCTCCGGGATGGGCCCCCACAGCGCCTCCTCCGGCGGATAGGAGTTCTCATACAGGAAGTGCACCCCGGCCTTGTTAAGGACGATGAAATTAGCCTGAGATGAGGTGACCCGCTCCCTGATCCACTCGGCAGCCTGCAGATCCGCATCCAGGGGGTGACCGGGGGGCACCTTGCGCCACTCGTCAATCACGCCGAGGTCGGCGGCGGCGAGGCTGTTCCAAAGGAAATCCGCCTGGTCATCCATATAGGTTGTCAAATAACCCGCCGCCTTTGCGTAATGAAAAAGCGTGGGCATCCCGGCGGTGGTGGCCTGGATGCTTCCGCCGGAGTCTAAGGTGACCGGAACACCGGTGAGCAGCAGGGCGTTGGAGAGGGTGCTGCAGGTGGCCCCCGCAACCGCCGTGCCCCAGTTGTGCAGCAGCCCCGGTTCCCCGGCCAGGCGCTCCAGGGTCGGGGTGGTCGGGCGGTCGTAACCGTTGAGGGACAGGTGGTCGCTGCGGATGCTCTCGTCGATCACCAGCACCAGGTTGTTCCGGGGTTGCGACCGCCCCTGGTAGGGCACAGCCTGGCGGATATAGCGGGTGGAGGCGCCCGCCCGGGCATAATTGATCACGGTGCGGTAGACCCCCGGCTCGGCGGTGCCCCAGTTGACCGGCAGCCGCAGGGCGCTGAAGCCCAGGTTGACCAGCAGGCAGCCCAGCATGGCGAGCGCCAGCCCGCGGGCGCGCCGCGGCTGCGGGTGGCCGGGCAGGAGCACAAGGGCCAGGCAGCCTGCCAGGGGAACAAGGGCCAGCCGGTTGAAATACAGCCGGGCCGCGGCATCGTACACCTGCACCGGGGCGTTCAGGGCGGTATCGAGGTCAACAAAGGAGAAGGGGCGGTGAAAAAGTTTCCAGTAGTTGTAAGCCACAAAAGCCGGCACTGCAAAAGCCAGCACCAGCGGGATGCGCCACCCCCGCCGCAGGCTGAGCACCAGCCACGCAAAGGAGAACAGCAGGCCAAAGGAAACCAGCGTCGTGAAGAGGACGGGGACGGCAGCCGAAGGTCCGTGCGCCAGGCTGGTGAGGATGCGGTAGCCCTGCGGGGTGCTTAACGCCCATTCCTCCACGAAGATGTTGAAAACCGTGAAGAGGAGGGCGGTGATGAAGGAGAAGAATTGGGCCTTTTGATCGGTTGCCATTTGTTCTTAACCGGGGGGCGGTCGCCCTCCGGCCGCCTACCACCTGGTTGCAAAAAGGGTGCCGCATGGGAAGGCACCACCAACAACGCCGTACCCCAGGTCATTATAAACCGGAACCTGCCGGGCTCCCACGCGGGGTGACCGGACGGGAATAATCCGCTATAATCAAGGGTGCCGGGGTTTTCCCCGGAGCGCACTCCCGGGGCGCGGCAGAGGCCCCGCCGGGCCGGGCAGCCGCTGTGACGGCTGCCTGCCGCAGCCCCAAAGCACCGCCCACAGGCAAAAAAGGCGGCACCCGCGTGGTTTTCCAGCGGGTGCCGTTATGCGTTCCCCAAGGGGGATGCAAGGGCAGGGGTTGATCAGGCCCGGCGTGTTTCAACCGGCCCGGGATGCGCCTGGCGGCGCGCTGCAGCCAGCCGGGGAAGCAGGAAGACCAGCAGGCCGCCCAGGAGCAGCCCGCCGCCAATGACGCTGAGGGTGATGTGCCAGGCATCGGCGTAGTTGACCCCCCCAATGGTGTGGGTGGGCTGCATGAGGAACTGGATGGTGAGCGTGAGCAGGCCGGATGCCCAGAGGGCAAAGGCCGCCGCGGCGCCGCCGGCCGGCTGCCCGCCGGAGGGTTTTTCAAGGTGGATGCCCTGCCAGATGCCCGGGATGCGGAAGAGCAGGAAAACCACCAGCGTCAGCACGTTGGCGTACAGCACGCCATCCACCGGCATGGAACTGCCGCGCAGGAGGCGCGACATGGCCATGTGCACACCGTTCAACACCGTGCCCAGCACAAGGGCCACCATGGAAGCCCGCCATGCGTGCGATGCGCTGCGGATGAGCAGCACGACGGCGCGGATCCCCAGCACACCGGCGGCAATACCGACCAGCACGAAGAGGATCCACAGCCACTGGAAGGGGGCGATCCCGGAGAAACTGCCCCCAAACCCCGTGGGGTTAAGCGCCACGCAGGACGTTCCGGCACCGCCCATCAGGGTGAAGGCGGCTGTCAGGCTCATCAGGATGATGCCGATAATGCGAAGAGGTTTGGACCACCATTGATTTCTCATTTTTACATTCCTTTCTCTTGAAGGGATAATAATGGGATAACGGTTCTCAAATGCACCCCGCCTGCCGGGCGTTCCCGGTCACCCGGCAAGCACAAAACCGGCCACAAATGCGGCGGTCATCAGGAACAACAGGGCCGGCAGCAGGCGAAAAATGACCTGGCGGGAGAGGAAGGGGTGGCCGGTCTTAAGGAAACCCAGCAGCAACCCGCCCACACCGATGAGGGCTCCGCCAAGGCTCACCCAGGCGAACCCGGGGGCGGCCCGCCCGGCAAGCGCCAGCCCAGCCGGCAGAAAGGTGATGACCAGGCCGGCCACGCCGTGGACGACCGCCAGCGCCACAACGGCCAGCCGCCGCTGCGGGGCGGTCACCCGGGTGATGACCACAACCAGGAAGCCGAGGATGGCAAAGACCAGGTAGGGCAGCCGCACCCCCGGCAGGTGCTGCCAGGCCAGACCGGCGGAGAGGCTGAGGGGGATGATGGTTGAGACGATGACCACCAGCGGCTCGTCGAGCACGTCCAGGCCGAGGATGAGCAGCAGCAGTTCGGCCACCAGCAGCACGCCGAATGCCACCGTGTAGGCCAGCACAGGCAGGGTGCCCAGGCCGTTAATGCCCACCGCCACCTGCCAGGCTGCCAGCAGGCTAGCCGCCAGGAGGAGAACCCGGTCGAGGATGGCTTGTTTCACAGGCTGTGCCCCTTTTTCTCACACGGGAGGTCGTCCATCAGGCGATCATCAGGAGCATGGAGTAGAGCATGTAGAGCGAGGCGTACTTAAAGAGGCCGAAACTGACCCGCTCGGAAGGCCGTAAGACCATCGCCACGGCCAGCAGCAGCAAACCGCTGGAAAGGACGCCCAGCAGCCGCAGGAAGCCCCAGTTCATACCGATGCCCCAGCCGGCCAGCCCCATGGCCAGGGCTGCCAACACGCTGGAAATGGCAATGGTGAGGCGGGTTTCGCCCGGGCCGTAGGTGGAAACAAAGGTGGGCACACCGGCCGCCCGGTAATCGGCTTCGTTTCGCAGGCTGAAGGTGAGGATGTGGGTGGGAATCCACAAGAGCACCCCCAGGGCCAGGACGATGCCGATCCAGTCGATCGAGCCCAGCCCCAGCGTGCGGCCGGCCAGCACGGGCATGGCGCCGGCAATGCCCCCCCAGAGGATGCTCCAACAGGTGCGGCGTTTGAGCCACATGGTGTAAACGACCACGTCAAAAAAGAGGCCGGTAAAAATCAGCAGGCCGTAAAGGGGCTGCAGGGCGGCTGCCAGGGCAACGCCGATGATGGAAAGCACCAGCCCGGCGCGCAGCGCCTGGCCTGGCTGCACGCGCCCGGAAGCCAGCGGACGCTGGCAGGTGCGCGGCATGAGGGCGTCAATGTCCCGATCCCACCACATGTTCAGGATGGTGCTGCCGCTGATGGAAGCCAGCAGGCTGACCGTGAGGCCGGCCAGCAGCGGCAGGTTGAGCACCGGGCAACGGGCGGACATGAAACCGGCCAGGCCGGTGGCGGTCAGCAGGCCGGTCTGCAGGTTCTTAATCAACTGCCAGTAATCACGAAAGGTGGAACGCAGGTTTTTCATGGTTTTTCACTCATCCAGGGGATGCCAGCCTGGCACCGGCATCCCCGGTTTTTGGTTTACTCTGCAGTGCGGGCGCAGCGGAAGCCCACACCCGGGCTGTAATAGGTGGGGGTGGCGTTGTTGCTGGACCAGGTGCGCAGTTCATAGTCATAGGTGTCCTTGGAGCCGCCCCGCATGAAACGGTAGTGCATGCCCTCGTACACATCGTCCGTCCATTGCCAGACGTTGCCGGCCATGTCGTACAGGCCGTAGGGCGATGGGGAATCCAGCGTGGTGTAATCCCCGTAGGTGCGGCCGTTGTAGAAGCCGACCGGCGTGGTTCGCGATCCGTAGGAGGTCATATCCTCGTAGGGGTCGCGGCTGGCATAGAAGTTAGCGTTCTCCCGCAAAATGTCGTCGCCCCAGGGGTAGGGTCGGCCGTCGGTGCCGCGGGCGGCCTTTTCCCACTCGGTTTCGGTGGGCAGGCGGTAACCGTAGAACTCGCAGTAACCCCGGGCGCCGAACCAGGAAACCATGGTCATGGGATGGTCCTCGTAGCCAGGCTGGGCGCTGTACTTGTCACCCGTCTTTTGCAGGCGCAGGGAGGGATCATCCAGGGGGATGTAAACCTTGTAGCCCTCGTCGACGCGTTCCTCGTGCTTGACGCCGCGGAAGATGTCGCCGGGGTAATACCCGCTGATGCGGTCCCCTTCCAGTTTTACCCTGCCGGCGGCCAGGGCTTCATTGAGGAACGCAGCGTACTGGGCGGTGGTCACATCGGTGACCATGATCTGGAAGGCATCGGTGGCTGCCTTTTCTTCGAACTGCCCCTTGAGGAATTCCCCGGCCGGCACGGATGCCCAGGCTTGCGGGTCCACGCCGGTGGTAAAGGAGGGCATGGGTGCATCCAGGTTCACCGGGGTGCAGGAGGCCAGGAACAGGCCCATGGAGAGAATGAAGGGGAGCAGGCGTTTCATCGGTTCACCTCCTGCGAAAGATCGTGATCCTTCTCTTCGCTCCAGCGGCCTTTCTTTTTGAACAGGTCGCTGAGCCGCCAGACCATGACCACGGCCAGCAGGACCAGCATGAGGCCCAACCCGGCATCCATGGCGTAGATCAGGCCGTTCACCAGCGGCTGCTGGGCAGCCTCGGTGATGAACAGCCGTTTCATTTCGAAAAGGGTGACGGCGGCGAAGGCAATGTCGGAAAGGACGATCAGCCCCCAGCCGTAAACCTGGCGCAGGCGGCCTTTCAGACCAATCATGTCTCCATAATAGAAGAGAATGATGGTGGCGATGATGGCGGAAAGCACGTGCCAGTGGCCGGTGAGTTCGATGCGCTCTTCGCGGGCCGGCCAAACGCGGAAGATCTCATCCAGGCGCACGGCCATGAAAATGCCGATGCCGCTGGTGGTGAAATTCATGAAGAGCATCTGCCAGGTGGGCCCGAACTTGAGGGGGTCGCTTAACAAGGCGCTCACCTTCTGGCCGAAGGTCGGCTTTTCCAGGTGGGCCGTGCCCTCGCGGGCCAGTTTGCCCCACGACCAGATGAGCAGGAAGAGCGCCGCCAGCATGGAGGGCGTGGCCCCCACGTAGATCACCATGTGGGCCGCCGGCTGGAGCGGGGTGACCACCCCCCACACCCCCAGGTTGAGCACGATGGTGCCCAGGATCATCAGCGGCATGGCTAGTTTGTGCAGTTTGCCCTTAAAGTTGAGCCAGCGGCCGATGATCAGCGTGATCATGATGGCGATGAGCGCCAGCATGATGTGCAGGTGCCCGATGATGGAGTACTCCATGGTCGTCTTTTCGGGATAGCGAATGATGTTCTCGGCCAGGAAGGTCTGAAAGCCGTTGCCAAAATAGGAGCCGGGGATGGCGCCGAAAACCGCCGAGATGACGGTGGTGAGGGCGGTGGCGAAGAAAGCCACCCGTTCCAGGTCCACCCCGGAGCGGGTGACGGCGTACTGGCGATCCGTCTGATGCCATTCCCTGTTCCAGGGCCACAACCCAACGGTGAGCAGCACGCCGGCGAAGAAGATCAGCGTGAGGCCGGCAATGTACAGCCCGTGGAAGGCCCAGTTGTGGCCGAAGTAGGCGAACACCAGGCCAAAGACCATGGCCAGCAGGTAGCCGATGGTAACGAGCACATTGGCGGCGTCGCGGTAGAAGGGCTTCATTTTGATCAGCCCGGTGACCATATAGGTCTCGATGGCGATCACAGCCATGGCGATGGAATGGTAGAGGATGATGATGCGGCCTTCGCGCTCCACGGGCAGCATCTTAACCCCAAAGAGGCGCACGACGAACTGGCGCACACCCAACTCGGCCATGGGGCCGGAAAGCGTGCCCCAGAGGGCGGTGGTCAGGGCGATCATGGCAATGGCCACCAGGATGCGCCCCTTGGTGGAGCCGAAGAGATAGTTAAAACGGTCTTTTAGAAATTGCATGGACAGTACTCCCTGTTTTTTTACGCGAATGTTGCCGGCTGGCAGTTCCAGCCGGCAATTGGTTCCAGAGCAAATTGTAACCGATTATCCCCTTTTGGCGAAGCCGATGGCAAAGGCCAGGGTCATCAGGAAGAGGAGCGGGGTAAGGATAACGCCGACCACCTGGGAACTGAAGAAGAGGAATTGTTTGCCGGCCGAAAGGAAGGCCAGGGCAATGCCGCCCAGGTCGATCAGCAGGCCGCCGATGCCCACCCAGAAGAAGCCCTTGGGGCCGCGCTTGGTGATGAACGGTCCGAGCAGGATGACCAGGCCGGCCACACCGTGAAACAGCGGCACGGCGATCTTCTTCAGGGGCTCGATGCCGCCAATGCTGGAAATGGCAATCGCCAGGAAACCAATGGTGGCGAACCACTTGAAGGCCTTCTTCCACTTGGGGAAGTATTCCTCGGCCAGGCCCATGGAGATGCCCAGCGGGATGAGGGTGGCAACCGTCAGCACCCAGGGAGACTTCAGGATATCCATCCCCAGGATGATGAGCAGCACCCCCGAGACCAGCAGGACAACAAACCCCATCAAATAGTAGATGTTGTGAACCGCCTTGTGCAGGTTGTAGCGTTTCCAGAAATACCAGCTCAGGTAGGCCGCCAGCACTCCGGTCAGCAGCAGAAAAATATTGTTGATCACGATCATGGGTTCCTCCCAAACGATAAGAATGATTTAATTGCCAATAATAGAACACGGAACTTCCCCATTGGTTTCCCCGGAGAATTCCCGCCTTTGTATTGCAGCCATCCTCCAGTGGATAGCATGAATCAATAAGCCATTCTAACATAAAAGCGATGGCTTCAAAGTGAATTCGACCGGGCATCATGATCGTTTTCATTATATAGAGTAAGAGTTGCGTTGAATTTACCTTAAGGCAAGTCGCCCCTCAAACGCCCCGGCAGCCTTGCCGACCCCGGGCAGGTGTTGGCATGGACATACGCCTGGCAGCCGGGGTGTGCCCTGCGCCTGTATCCTCCCGGGCAGCATGGGGTTCCTTTGGCCATTACCGGCCCCGCCCCCCCGGCAGGTGGGCGCTGCCCCCGCCCTCCGGGCGGCCGTTTTCCCCACCCCGCCTCCAGGGTTGCAACGGAAAAGTAGTATAATAACTAATTAGATATAATTACTATTAATTGGTAACCCGAGAATTGACCGGAGGTGGAAAATGAATCGTCCCCTGAAATTTTTCATCATTTGGGTGCTGGTCTCGCTGGCCTGCGCACCGCTGAACCTGGTGCGCGGCGCCGTCGATTCCGCCCAGCCCGCCAACCGGCAGGATGCCGGCCCGCTGACCTTTGATGGCCCGGACTACGAAAGCGGCGGACCGGCTGCGCCCACAGGCCTGGCAGCAAACCCCGAGGATGCGCTGAGCATCCGCCTCACCTGGCAGCCGGCAGCAGGGGCCGAACGCTACCTGCTGGAACGGGCCGGCAGCGACGGCGTGTTCATCGCCCTGGTGGAACTGCCCCCGGAAGCAGCCACTTACCGCGATTACCTGGCCCCACAGGGCGAGCCGCTGACCTACCACCTGCGCAGTGTGGCGGGCAACCAGGCCGGCGAGCCTGCCACGGCAACAGCCCAACTGGAAGCCATCCCCGCCAACCCGCTTATCGTGGAAGCCGTACCCTTTTCCAGCGGCTTTGACCCCTCCAACCCGGCCGCCGCCCTTCCGGGCGTGCTATCCCAGTTCCAATCGCTGCTGGAAGGCGGGGCGGATCCCTCCAGCCTGGACCCCTCCCAATTGTCCGCCATGCTGGGCGGGCAGGGGCAGCCTGGCGTGAAGGTCGGACCGGCCGGCGGCACATTAAGCGCAGAAACCCCTGATGGCAGCGTACACTATCAACTGGACGTGCCTGAGGGCGCCCTGCCTTACGAGGTCGAGATGGACCTGGTGCCCCTGCAGGAGGTGAAAGGCCTGCCCTTCAGCGGCGGCCTGCTGGCGGGCGTGGACATCCAGCCGAATGGGCTGTCCTTCAGCCTGCCGGCCACGCTCAGCATCCGATACAAGGAGGCGCCGCAAACCGGCAGCCTGCTCCCGCTGGCCTTCGCCATCGACCCGGACACCTCCGAACTGTACCTGCGCACGATAGATGAGGGAGATGCCATCAGCGGACGGCCGGGGAGCCCGGGGCTGGCCCGGCTGCCGGATGCATTGCACCTTAAATCCGGATTTAAAATGATCACCGTTAACCAGGCCGGCCCTGCTGGCATCTCCGCCGCCACCCCCGCAGAGGTGAACAGCCAGGTGGGCCGGGGCTCCTCCAACCCGGCCAACAACGGGCAGCAGAACTCGGCGGCGGCCGAGTTGAATGACGAAATTGACCTAATCCCCCTTCCCAACGTAAAGTTCAACAAAAACCCCGCCGTGGAATGGGCTAAGAACCTGGAGATGGAAATGGCTGGCGCCGGCTCCATGGGTGAGATCTCCACTTCCCTGGATTCCTTCAGCAAGTGGCTGGATCAGGCCAACCGCGAGCGCATGAAGGACGGCGAGCCCAACAAGTACATTGGAATGGAGGAAAAACTGTGGGAATTGGCCGCCGATAATATAATAATTGAATTGAACCTGCTGAGCGACCGCTGCAGGGAGGGCAGCAACCCGCCGGACACCGGCGATGTGATGGATGCCTGGAACCTGCTTGACCGCATGGGCGCTGCCAAAAAGGGTTTTTACAAGGACCTGGCGGACCAATTGCGGAAACAATACGACGAGGAGGAAATCGTGAAGCATCTGCGCCAGGTGCTGGAGAGATGCAAGCCCGCCTTTGAAGTGCCGGCGCAGCAATGGGGAGATGTCATCCTCTCCGGGCAGGTGTGCCTGGGCAGGCCGTTTACCCTCAATATAGGCGGCATGGCCAATGGGTGGATGGACTTTGTTCCCGGTGGCAAAAAAGGCGGAACCCTCAACTACTATGTCGACATCAATGGCGGGGGAATTGCGTACGGCAACGGCCGCTGGACGGTCACGGCCAACCAGGATGGCGGGAGCATGACGGTCTGCCAAACAGGGCGCACCGACGTGATGGGGTATGGGGCTTGGGGATCGAATTGCACTACCCTGGATCTGATCCCTTCGAAGACCGTGTGTCCATAATGAACCCCTGCTGAAATGGCACTACGAGGGGCTGTCCCATGCGGGCAGCCCCCCTTTTTTACCATCCAGGACCCACCCTGGCGGGAAAAAGGCCTGCAGCCAGGAAAAATGGCCAACCGGGTCGTTTGGCCGGGCCGGGCGGGGTGAAACCGGTTTCACAGGCGGTAATTTGCCTGCACAGACCCCACTCCCGGGGTCGTTCCGCCCCGCGGCGCGGGGCAATTGACCGGGGTGCCCGCTTCCGCTATACTTGCAGGCATGACCCCCCAACCACCTGAAAACCCACCTCCTTTCGCAACACGGGCCGCTTCGCCGGCCAAACACCGGGGCTGCTGGATCGCCCCGGCGCTGCTGGTGGTGCTGGCCTGCTGCCTGGTCGCCAGCCTGATCACCGGCTACCTGGTTTACGACAACCTGGTGGTCCGTGCTGCAGCAAAAGCCACACCAACCGGCTCAACCCCGGCATTGGTGATCCTGGAATCACCCCAAAGCCCTTCCGTGGCAAAGGCCACACCAACCGCCTCGCCGAGGACGTTCCGCTTTGAACAGGTGGTCGATTTCACCAACAACGGGCCGGAGATGGTTGAGCGGTTCGAGATCAGGCAGGGCCTGCCGGTGGATCTTCCCCCGTTCCAAAAGGCGCTCTTCCATGACCTGCCGGATGTGGAATACAGCATCCAGGAGGGCGTGGACGGCAGCCGGATGGCCTACATCGACCAGGACGGGCTCCGGCTGCAACCGGGCGATGTTTTCTCCTATACCCTGCGCGGCGAGGTGACGCTCCACCCCGACAGGCTGGATGTGCCAACCGCCTGCAGCGGCGACCTGCCACAGGCCTATCTTCAGCCGGAGGAGTACATCGAATCTGACCACCCGCGCATCCGGCAGATCGCCGCCGACCTTTCCGCCGGCCGGCCGGATGTCTGCGCCCGGGTGCGGGCTTTCTACGATTATGCCAGGGATGCCGTCCGCTACGTCTATCACGCCGAAGACCGTGGCGCCATCACCGCCCTGGAGACCGGCGAGGGCGATTGCACGGACATCTCCTTCCTGATGATCGCCCTCAGCCGGGCAGCCGGCATCCCGGCCCGGCGCGTACAGGGTTTCAACATCAACCCCGGTAAAGAGAAGGGCACCTACGTCTTCGAAACGCACCAATGGGCCGAGGTGTACCTGCCAGGGACCGGCTGGATCCCGGCCGATCCCACTTACGCCCAGAACGAGGACGTGCCCTACACCTACCTGGGCGGCTACCTGCAGGACCACATCCTGCTCAGCATCGACGACTTCAACTTCTTCTACAATGCCTGGAGCGCGACCGGCAACAACTCCTTCACCCACAAGGTGCATCTCAGCGGCGAACGGATCCAATAGCAACGCCCCTCCTCCGCCGGTTGGGTGAATGCCCCCATTGCCGGCGGAACGCTGGCATTCTTCCTGCAACCCCAAGATGGCGGGGCATTGGCTGCCGCCTGGGCGCTTTGCAACTTTGTAAACCAAAAAAGGGCAACGAAATCGGGGAAATGGTGTTAGAATCCACTGCCCATTGTTGGTGGTGGCATTAAAATTGCTGGATGGAATGTGATGGAAACCCAGCTGGACCATAAACGGCTGCACGAAGATGAAACTCCCCCTGAACCGGGCTCATTTGAACAATTGATTCAGGAACACCCGATCCCGATGTGGATCTATGACCTGAAAACGCTGGCCTTCCTGGAGGTTAACGCTGCGGCTGTGGAGAAGTACGGGTACACCCGCCAGGAATTCCTGCAGATGAACCTTTCGGACATCGGCCCCCGGGCGGATGCCGCAGGACAGCCGGGCACTGCCGCCCGCAAGCGGCCGGGGCCACGGCAGACCGGGGGACTGGTCCACCGCCTCAAGGATGGAAGCCTGATCGACGTGGAGACCACCTCGCAAACCCTGGAATTCAGGGGGCGCAGCGCCGTGCTGATGGTCACCAGGGATGTCAGTGAACACCATCGGACAGCGCTGGCCCTGGATGAGGGCGAAGAGCGCTTTCGGCTGATGCTGGAAACGGCCCCCTACGCGGTCGTGCTCATCGACACGGAGGGACGATTTGTTTTTGCCAACCGGGCTGCCCGACAATTGACGGGGGCGGGAAAAACGGCGAACCTGCTCGGCAAACACTATTCCACCCTTCTGCCCCCCGGGATGGTCGACAAGGGAGCCGAACAAGTTCAACTTCTTTTTCAGGGCCATGTCCTTGACAAGCCGGTGGAAACCATGTTGCTGCGCCTGGATGGAAAACGCATCCCGGTGGAGATCTCCGCCACCCAGTTCCCCTACCAGGGCCGGATGTCCATCCAGGTCATCGCCCAGGACCTCTCCTGGCGCAGGGGCATTGAAAGGGCGCTCAAGGAGAGCGAGGACCGCTTCGGAAAGGCACTGGAGCACATTCCCGACAGCGTGGTGATCTACGACCGCCACATGCGGGTGAAATACGCCAATGCCGCCGCCCGAGAGTTCTCCGGCCATTCCGAGGCCGAACTGCTGGGCAAGCGCGAGGACGAAGTCTGGCCGGAAAAGATCTACAAGGTCTCCATGCCGGCATTGCGGCGGGCGTTTATCACCCGCGCGAAGGTCTCACTGGAAACAAGTTTTCATTTTGCCCACGGTGGAAAACGATCGGTTGCCGTAACCTACCAGCCCATTCTCGATGAAGAAGGCCAGGTGGCCGAGATGGTGGGCATCCTGCACGATTTCACCCACCGGCAACGGATCACGGAAACCCTGCAGGAGCGCCTTGACGAACTGGAAACCATCCACACGGTGAGCGTGGCGCTGCGCAAGGCCCGCACCCGCGAAGAGGCTCTGCCGATCCTGATGGATGAAACGCTGGCCGCACTGGGCACGGATTCCGGGTCCATCTCGCTCCACCATCCGGAATCCGACGACCTGCTGCCGGTGGTTGACCGCGGCTGGTTCGCCCGGCTGGACCGCTCCGGGCCCAGGACAGGCAGCAGTATTGCCATGCGGGTCTTCCGCAGCGGGCGCACCCATGTGACGGACGACTTCCGCACCGACCCGTACACCCGCGAATCGCTGCGCGACCAAATGCCCCCGGGCTGGGGTGGGGTTGTGCTGCCCATCCGCACCGGCAGCGACACCGTGGGTGTAATCTACATCTCGGTCCCGGCCTCGAAACGCCTCTCGCAGGAACAGGTCAAACTGCTTGAATCGCTGGCCGAGATGGCCGGTACGACCCTGCACCGCCTGCGCCTGTACGAGGAGGCCCTGAAGCGGCTGGAACAGTTGAAGGCGCTGCAGAACATCGACCAGGCCATCACCACCACCGTGGACCTGAAGGTGACCCTGGCAATCATCACCGAACAGGTGGTGGGCCAGTTAAAGGTGGATGCCGCCAGCATCCTGCTGCTGAACCCGCATACCCGCAACCTGGAATTTGGGGCCGGCAGCGGCTTTCGCACCGACCTGATCAGGACAGCGCTGGTAAAGGAAGGGGAAAGCCTTGCCGGCAGGGTGGCGCTGGCGCGCACGCCCCTGGAAATGCACGACGTGGATGTGGAGGGTACGGATGCACAGTTGGCCGAATTTTGGCGCCAGGAAAGTTTTTCCTTTTACTATGCCGTGCCGTTAATCGCCAAGGGCCAGGTGAAGGGTGTGCTGGAGGTTTTCCAATGCCGGCCGTTCCAGACCAACCCGGAATGGACCGATTTTTTGGATGCCCTGGCCCAACAGGCGGCCATTGCCATTGACAATGCCCAGTTGTTCAACAACCTGAAACACGCCAACCTGGAACTGGCCCTGGCCTATGACTCGACCATCGAAGGCTGGTCGCGGGCCCTGGACTTGCGGGACAAGGAAACTGAAGGCCATACACGCCGGGTGACCGAACTGACCCTTGAACTGGCCCGGGCCATGGGCGTGCCCGAGGTCGAACTGGTGCACATTCGCCGGGGGGCGCTGCTGCACGACATCGGCAAATTGGGTGTGCCGGATGAGATCCTGTTAAAGCCCGGTCCCCTTAGCGAGCAGGAATGGAAACTGATGCGCACACACCCGCAACTGGCGTACGAAATGCTTTCCCCCATCGCCTACCTGCACCCCGCCCTGGACATCCCCTACTGCCACCACGAGCGCTGGGATGGCTCCGGCTACCCGCACGGCCTGGCGGGCATCGAGATCCCCCAGGCGGCACGCATGTTCGCCGTGGTTGACGTATGGGACGCCCTGCGGTCAGAGCGGCCCTACCGGAAGGCTTGGAGCGAGGAGGACGCCCTAGCCTACCTCAAGGAACAGGCCGGCCGAGAGTTCGACCCGCAGGTGGTGGAAACCTTCCTGAAGGTCCTCAAACGGCAAAAATGACCCTGCGGGCTCTGCCACCGCGGAGAGCGCCCGGCACCCACCATCGCCCCCTGCTGTGCAATTTCGACAAGGAAAGGTACGCATGCTGATCGACCTGACGCTGCCGGTGAGCCAATCCCTGTGGGAACAGGCGCTGCGGAACGAGCGGCTGGCCTCGCTGGGGCACCTGGGAACCCACTTCGACGCCATGGACAGGCCCTTTGCCCTGGAGAACATCCGCCGCCGGGGCCGGCTGGTGAATGCCCGCGGCTCAAAGGACCGTGAGATTGCAACCGCCGACCTCGGCAACCTGGAGATCCGCCCGAACGATGCCGTACTCTTCCACACCGGCTTTCTTAAGGATGTGGGCTACGGCAAAGGCGAATACTTCCGCGATCATCCACAACTTTCCATGGAACTCATCCATCACCTACTGGATGCTAGGGTGAGCCTGATCGGCATCGACGCTGCCGGCATGCGGCGGGGGGCTGAACACACGCCCACCGACCAGGCATGCGCCGACCGGGGCACCTTTGTGCTGGAAAACCTTTACAACCTCGACGTGTTGCAACAGGCAGCCGCCGGCAGGCCGTTCACGGTTTACACCTTCCCCCTCCGCTTCGAAGGCCTGACCGGCCTGCCCTGCCGGGTGGTGGCCGAGGTGTGAAAGGGGCGGAAAAGGCGTATACAAAAAAACCGCCCTGCCGGGCGGTTTTTTTCTTTCAACTCATGGCTCAGCGCCTGAGGGCGCTCCAGCCGGCGTAGGCGGCGGTTTCCCCCAGTTCGGCCTCGATGCGCAGCAACTGGTTGTACTTGGCCACCCGGTCCGTGCGGGCGGGGGCGCCGGTCTTGATCTGGCCCATGTTGAGGGCCACGGCCAGGTCGGCGATGGTGCTGTCTTCCGTCTCGCCTGAGCGGTGCGAGGTGACCGCCCGCCAGCCGGCCCGCTGGCAGGTCTCCACGGCTTCAATCGTCTCGCTGAGGGTGCCGATCTGGTTCAGTTTTACCAGCAGGGCGTTGGCCGCCTTCTCCCGGATGCCGCGGCGCACCCGCTCCGGGTTGGTCACCAGCAGGTCATCGCCCACGATCTGGATGCGGTCGCCCAGTTCGGTGGTCATCATCTTCCAACTGTCCCAATCGTCCTGGGCCAGCCCGTCCTCGATGGAGACAATGGGATACTGCTCCACCCACGATTTCCAGAAGGCCACCATCTCCGGACCGCTCAACTGGCGACCTTCCTTGCGCAGGTTGTATTTTTTCGTTTTTTCATCGTACAGTTCGGAGGCGGCCGGGTCGAGGGCAATGCCCACCTGCTCGCCGGCCTTGTAGCCGGCCTTTTCGATGGCCTCCAGGATCACCTCGACGGCCTCGGCGTTGGCCTTAAGCGCCGGGGCATAGCCGCCTTCGTCACCCACCAGGGTGGCATAACCGCGGGCTTTCAGCACCCCCTTGAGGGCATGGTAAATCTCGGTGCCCCAACGCAGGCCTTCGGCGAAGGTGGGCGCACCCAGGGGCATGACCATGAACTCCTGGGCATCGGTGGACTGCCAGGCGGTGTGGGCGCCGCCGTTAAGGATGTTCATCATCGGCACCGGCAGGACGTGGGCGTACACCCCGCCGATGTAGCGGTAGAGCGGCAGTTGCAGCGCCCCGGCAGCCGCCCTGGCCACGGCCAGGCTGAAGCCGAGCATGGCATTGGCGCCAAAACGCGACTTGTTGGGCGTGCCGTCCAGGTCCACCAGGGCCATGTCAATGGCTTTCTGCTCAAGGGCATCCCATCCGGTAAACGCCTCGGCGATCTCGTGGTTGACGTTATCCACCGCCTTCGTCACGCCCTTGCCCAGGTAGCGGCCCTTGTCGCCGTCGCGCAGTTCGAGCGCTTCGTGCACGCCGGTGGAGGCGCCGGAAGGCACACCTGCCCTCCCCCAACTGCCATCAGCCAGGATGACTTCCACCTCAACGGTGGGGTTGCCGCGCGAATCCAGGATCTCCTGTGCGGCGATCGATTCAATGATGGTATCCATAATTTGCCTCATAAAAAGGATCTGATTTTGCAGACCTGCCCAAACCGGCAGGGCTGGCCAGGGTGGTACAAGTATAAACGATTTCGATGAAAACGAAGGCATTCACCGCCCGCCATCCCGGGACGGGGTGTATAAACGGTGGGTTCGATCGATCCTCCGGCGGGCGCCGGTCAAAGGACCATTGATTTTTCCGGCCGGTGGAAGATCCTCAGGAGCAGGATGAGAATGCCCTTGAACGGCACCAGCAGCCAACTCATCAGGGAGGAAATGATGCCAAAACCCTGGCTGAACCATAAAAGGACCGGGCGCAGCACCCAGCGCAGCGGGCGAATGCGGGAATAAGCCAGTGCGATGGCAATGGTGGCGATGGAAATGCCGAACCGCAGCCAGTCCGAGATCACAATATGGGTAAAATCCTCAATCAGCAGTTCGATGGCAATATTTAAAATAAGGACATACGCAGCCTGCTTGAGGATGGGCTCCTTTTCCACCAGGTGACTGAAGATCCCGGCGGCGAAGCGCATGGCCACGATGCCGATCGCCACCCCAAGCAGGACCACCCACAATTTGTTGGACAATGAAACCGCCGCCACCACGTTGTCAATACTGAAGACCAGGTCCATCAATTCCACGTTAAGGACCGTCAACCAGAACGAAGCTTTCTCGACCTTGCGTTCGGCTTCCCCCTCCTCGCCCTGCATGCCGGGAGCGCCCAGGTCGTCCAATGCCAGGCGGATCAGGTAGATCGCCCCAACCAGTTTGATCCAGGGGTTTTGAATGACCACGCTGGCCAAAAACAGCATGAGGCCGCGGCCAACATAAGCCCCAAGCAAGCCTGCCCGCAGGGCGGCGGTCCGCTGGTAGCCCAATACCCCGTTCAGCCGTTTGCCGATCCCCCGCAGTTTCGCCGGCCAGGGCACGGGTTCATGGTCCGGCAGTCGGTTGACCATGGCCCCCAGGATGGCCGCATTATCAATGGAAAGGATCGCTTCCAGAAAGACCAACTGGATGATGATGACGATAAATGAAAGGTCCATTCTTAACTCCGTACAGGTCCTGCGTATGGATTTTGGGAATCGCCGGGGGAGGCTGCAGAAGCGGATACCCTTCCCGCGGCCAACTATTCCCAATATTAATACAAGGCCCGGACCCCCGGGCCATGAGATTATTGTATCAGAAAACCCTATCCAGCAGAATGCCCCCAGGGGTTACGTCCATCCTGAATATGTCTGATAAACATCCACAAAGCGGGGCACGGGGAGCAGCGGGAGCGGTCAGGCGACCAGGCCATACAGCACGTGCCAGGCCACATCCGCCCAGAAATGCACCCCCACCGCCGGCAGGAATCCCCAGCGGCGAAGGAACCAGGCAGCCGCCAGCCCAAGCGTCCCGTTCATCAGGATCAGTTCCAGGAGGAGGACCGGGGGGAGGGCGGCCGGGTGGCCGACCTGCAGGAGGTAAATGATCGCCGGCAGGTGAGCGGCGCTGAAGGCAAGGGCGGCAAGGCACGAAACCGCCCAATACACCACCGGCAGCCCGCGGTCACGCAGGAGCACGCGGCCCACCAGCCAGGTCCAGAAGGAAATGAAGAAGAGCCGGAAGATCATCTCCTCCCCGATGCCCGCAGCCAGGGAGGCCACCAGCGAGGCGGGGAAGGGCGGGTGGGGAAGTCGCCCAATCCCGTTGAAGCGGCTGAACCACAGGTCGGCACCGATGAGGAAGAATCCCAGCCCGGCCCCGGCAAGCCCGGGAAGGAGAAAACGCTCCCGGGCGCTTACGCCGGGCTCCCAGATCTCCGGGAAGCCCAGCCGCCGCCAGAGCACCAGCCCCAGGAAGCCCAGCAGCCCATAGAGCGCCAACACCAGGCCGGCCGTGGCGATCACCTGCCGCCAGGAGGGAAGGGAAGCCGGCGGCCCTCCGGCCAGGGCCCCTCCCTGCGGGAGAAAGAGGCCCGCCACTGCGGCCAGGGTCAGTACGTCCAGCAGGACAAAAAACGTGATGTTGGATCGGGTTTGATGGCTCATGGCTCCTCTTCTCCGGCGCACCCGTGGATTCATCCCCGGCCGGTTCTGCCTGCGATCCAATGGGACGAGAGGATTTTAGCACAGTGCGGTGCTTTCGGCCGGGATTCGCCTCGCGCCCGGGCGGTGCATTTGCCCCAGGGCGATTGTATAATGGTTCCAGGTATGCTCAATCACCAGGGAGGTGCGGCCTTGCACAGGAGAACGCAATACGGAGCCTTGTCCATCCTTTTCAGTTTCGTTCTCTCCGCCTGCGCCCTGGCCGGCGGTGCCCTTCCCGGCCGGGAGACCGGCGAAGCGGCGCCGGCAGTGTTGGACACCCCGGCCGTGGCAAACACACCCGGGCCGGATCCCGCCGCCACGCCCGCCCCGCTGGCCACGGTTTCCGATTGCTGCCCGGGCAACGCGCGCTGGGCCCCGCCCGGCTTCGTGCAGGAGGGCCGGTTTTTGGACGTGAACGACCTGTGGAGTTCTCCGTCCCGCCAGGTATTTGTCAGCACCCTGAATGGCGTTTTCACCCTGCAGGGCGGCAACTGGGTGCAATTGTGGGACGGTATTGCCGGCCACATCCTCGGGCAGGACAGCCGCGGCCGGCTATGGGTGGTCAGCGGTGAAGAGGGGGAAACCGTGACCGCGGTCGGTTCCACCGGCAACTCCACGTTCGGCGCCGACGCAGGCTGGGAACCCCTGCCCGCCCCGGATTACCTCAGCCCGCAGCGGGTTGATCCGCTGGCAGGTGAAGCGGATGGGCGGGTGTGGCTGGCCACCGGCAGGGACGAGTTGAGGACGTTCGACCCGCGCCAGGGGCGCTGGAGCACCCTGTCCCATGCCGACCTGGGCTTCCCCGACCTGGCGGAAGAGGGCTACCAGGGCTACTTCCTTTCGGATGTGGTCATCTCCGGTGCAGGCAGGGTCTGGGTGGGCGCCTGCATCGGAATGGGAGAGGTCCTTTCCGGCGCCGGCGTCAGCCGCCTGTCCGAGGGGGTTTGGCAGCCCATCCAGCACACCACAGCCGAAAAAGCCTGCGTCCTGGACATGGAGGTGGATGCCGAAGGCAACGCCTACGTGGGTGCCCATGACCGGATATTGACCTACAAACCATCGACGGGAAACTGGTGGGTGATGTTCTACCCCGGGGCGGGCGACCCTGGCATCTCGCTCGTCACCCGGATCGACCTGGACCCGTCCGGTCAGCCCTGGGTCGAGGTCATGAAGTATTCTCATGCCTCCCCGCAGGGCGGTTTTGATTACTTCGCCTTCGACCAGCGCAGGGGGTGGCAAACCCTGCTGCAAGACCAGGACCTGGCCCCCTACGAAGTGGTCTTCTCCCCGGGCGGTGTGGCCCACCTGAGCCGGGGGCCCCGGCTTTACCGCTGGGCGAACCTGCAGTTGGAAGAGATTGCCTTCACCGGTGGAGCCGAGACACGCCTGGCTGTTGACGAAAACGGCAATTTGTACGCCCTGCTGCCGGAATCCGGTTATGCCGGCCTGTGGAAATGGGCGGGTGCAACCGAATGAGAAAGATCTCCCTCCTGACGCTCTCCGCTCTCCTGGCTGTTGCCTGCCTGGTTCCCGGCGGGTTGCTGTCGCGGGCCGGTGAGCCATCCCCCAACGCCCCGCCACCCCTGCCCAGCGTGATGCCCCCCACCAGCGCGCCTACCCCCAGCCCAACCTCCGCGGAACCACAACTGCGCTACACCCGCATTGGCATGGCCGAAGGCTTGCCGGAGGGCGCCTGGAAAAGCCTGCTGACCCTGCCGGATGGCAGTCTGCTCCTGGCCGGTACTCCGGGTGTTTTCCGCTCGCACCAGGAGCAGTGGAACGGTCTGGTATTGGGCGATGCCGGCCCCATCCTGGGCACGGATGCGGCCGGGCGCACCTGGGTGCTTCTGCAGAACGGCACGCAGGCGGCGTATTACCGCCAGGAGGAGTGGCAGATCTTTAAGGAGCGACACGGCTGGCTCCCTCCACCGGAACTGGCAGCCCCCAGCCCCGGCTGGGGGGATACCCTGGCGGGCGACTCCTCGGGGCGCCTGTGGCTGGCGACCGGCATGGACGAACTGCGCTACTTCGACCCGCAGTACAACCGGTGGTACACCTACCATCCCAACGACATCGGCTTCCCCTGGAAGAAAGTTCCCGGCTGGCAGGGCACTTTCATCACCGATACGCTCATCAGCAAGGCCGGGGCGCTGTGGGTGAGCGGTTGCCGGGGTGAGGGCGTTAACCTTTCCGGCATCGGCATCACCCGGCTCATCGGCGGAGACTGGAAGCCTGCCGAGAGGCTGCAGGATGTTTGCATCCTCGACCTGGAGGTGGACGGGCAGGGCAAGGTGTACGCCGGGGCGCTGGACGCCCTGATGATCTACGATCCCGCAAACGACACCTGGCAGCGGGTCACCCCGCCCTCCTACGACGGCCGGCAGACGGTCGCCTCGATCGACCTGGACGCAGCCGGCCGGGCCTGGGTGGAGGTTTGGCGCAGCGATGGGAGCAACCTGCAGGGACGCACCGCCCGCTTCCACCTGGTGGAGGGCAGTTGGGTTGTCGACCTGCTGCCGAGATCCTTCCAGCCGGCCGGGATCACCTTCGGGCTGGATGGCGGCGCCTGGCTGTGTTCGGCCGGGGCCCTTTACCGCATGACGCCGCAGGGGGCGGAGGAATGGGGCAGGCTGCAGGTCGCCAGTTGCACACCGGCCGTGGATGGCGCCGGCCGGGTATGGGTGCTGGGGCGCGATGGGCCCGGTGCCGGGGTGTACCGGGTAGAAAAGGGCACCTGACGCCCACGGGCATCCACGAAAGGAATATCAATGCCCGGCTTTCGCACTCAACGGGAGTGAGCCGGCGGTTAGGGCTGCTGCGTTTGCCGGCCCTGGGCAGACTCAGGGGGCATTCAGCAACGGGGGAACGAAGAAGGCGATGGCGGCTACGATTGGCAGGCTGCAGAGGAGCAGGGTGGCAAAAAGAAGGAAGAGCACCGGCCATTTCACATCGCGGCTGGAATCCCCCTCCTCGCAGGTGATGGATATCCCGCGCGACCTGTCGCTGCGGAAGGACCGCACCAGCAGCCTCTCATCCTTCGTGCAGACCAGGGGGCCGAAAATGCGTAGCAACCCCGGCAGGGCGAAGATCACCGCGGCCCAGGCCATCACGGCCAGCCAGTCTGCAATCACCAGGATCAGCACGATCATTTTCATTTTGGGCATGCCATCCTCCTCATTCCCGGCTTCCCTGCCTGCCCCCTCCCCGGGTTTGGCCGGGAGCCGCCTTTGGCCCTGCCGGCCGGTTGTTTCATCGTCTTCATCCTGTGATAGGATATCCTCATAAAATATGGTACAACAGATAAGTATAGCCGACCCCGGCCCGGCCGGAACTGCGCCGGCGGTGGAGAATTGAGCCAGCCCGTGAAGCGAACCACCCTGCTGAGAAGCCGATACAACCGCATCCTGCGCTTTTTTGCCCGCGCCCTGGCACGGTTCACCTGGTGGGACATGGTCCTGCCGGCCCTTGGCCTGGGCTGGTACACCCGCCGCAGCCAGGAGGCACGGCTGCAACACATCGCCGCCGAGTTCCGCCTGATGGCCGCCGGCATGGGCGGGCTGATGATCAAGGTGGGGCAGTTCCTCTCCTCCCGCCTGGATGTGCTGCCGCGGTCAGTGACCAATGAACTCTCCGGCCTGCAGGATGAAGTGCGGCCCGAAGCCTTCGCCGACATCCGCCGGGTGGTGGAGCAGGAGTTCGGCGCCCCGCTGGAGGATTTGTTCACCGGCTTCCAGGAGGCACCCATGGCTTCGGCCTCCATCGGGCAGGTGCACCAGGCCACCCTGCAGCGGGTGGAGGGCGGGCAGCCGGAGGCGGTGGTGGTCAAGGTGCAGCGGCCGGACATCGAGGCGCTGGTCGAAACCGACCTGGCGGCATTGCGGGTGGTCAGCCGCTGGCTGAACCGGTACCGGCCCCTGCGGCGGCGGGTGAGCGTGCCCATGCTGGTGGACGAGTTCGACCGCTCCATCCACGAGGAGATGGATTACCTGAACGAGGGGCGCAACGCCGAGATCTTCGCCGCCAACTTTGCCGACCGGCAGGAGGTGCGCGTTCCGCACGTCCGCTGGGAGCGCACCACCCTGCGGGTGCTGACGCTGGAGGACATCCAGGCCATCAAGATCACCGACTACGAGGCGATCGAGGCTGTCGGCGTCAGCCGAAGCGAGGCCGCTTACCGCCTGCTGGATACCTACCTGAAACAGATCTTCGAGGATCGCTTCTACCACGCCGACCCGCACCCGGGCAACCTCTTCGTCCTGCCGGTGGAAGGGGGGGACGCTGAAGCGGCAGGCAACTGGAAACTGGTCTTCGTCGATTTCGGCATGGCCGGGCGCATCAACCCCAAGATGCTCGCCGGCATGCGCGAGATGCTGATGGCCGTCGGCTCACAGGACGCCAGGCGCACGGTGAAAGCCTACCAGATGCTGGGGATCCTGCTGCCCGGGGCCGACCTGGAGATGATTGAACGGGCCAACGTGGCGGGGTTCGAACGCTTCTGGGGCAAGACCGCCCCGGAAATGATGAACATGAAAATGGAAGAGGCCTACCAGTTCATGCGCGAGTTCGGCGACCTGCTGTACGAAATGCCCTTCCAGGTGCCATCGGAGTTCATCCTCCTCGGGCGCTGCCTGGGCATCCTTTCCGGCATCTGCTCGGGGCTGGACCCGGATTTCAACGTCTGGCTGGGCGTCAAGCCCTATGCCACCCGCCTACTTCGGGAGGAAGCCGGCGGAGAGTGGAGATACTACCTCAACGAGGTGACCGGCACGCTGCGCATTGCCGCCAATCTGCCGCGCAAGGCCGACCAATTGCTGCGCCGCATCGAGCAGGGAAAACTGGAGGTGAACATCATCGACCTGGGCAGGATGTTCCAGCGCCTGGAAAGGGCCCTGCGGCGGGCTGGTGCGGCGGTGGTGTTCGCCGCCCTCCTGCTGGGCGGGGTGGCCCTGTACCTGGATGGACACCGCCTGCTGACTGGTCTGATGTGGGTGGGCGCCCTGGCCGCCCTGGCCTGGATGGCCCTGCCCTATGGACGCCACGGCAGGCGCTGAGGGATTTTTCAGACAAAGGAAAGCCCGGGTTGCAAATGTGGGAGGTCCTGAAGGCCAATTGCCGAAACCAGGGCGAAGGCCGGGTGCCGCCGGGGCTGCAGGCTTTCGGCGGCGTCCGCTGGTGCACGATGTGCCGGCCGGGGCCATGGACGACCAGCCCCGTTTTTTTTGGGAATGCGAGCGAGAGGTTTGCCCATGAGCCGTAACTGGCGGCTGTTGCTGGGCGGTACGACCCTGGCGCTGCTGCTCCTCTATTTCCCGATCAACCGCCTGGTCAGCGGCGGGGTGTCGCTGGTTACCCCGCTGGACGCCTACATCCCGCTGTGGCCGGCCTGGGCGCTGCCCTATCTGCTCACCCTGCCGGCCATCGTGGCTGCCATGGCCTGGCTCACCTTGCGGCTGGAAGAAAGGCTGTTCCAGGCCTTCATCACCGCCTGCTGGGCGGCCATCCTCCCCTCCTTCCTGCTCTTCATGGCCTGGCCGACCCATGTCTTCCGGCCGCCGGTCCCTGGCAGCGGCTTCTCCGCCAGCCTGTTGCGCTTTGTTTACAGTGCCGACCGGGTGAACAACGCCTTTCCCAGCGCGCATGTCTTCATGGGGACATTGCTATGCCTGTTCCTGGGGCGGGCTCACCCCCGCCTGCGGCCCCTATGGGCGCTGCTTTACCTCCTCACCGCCCTTTCAACGCTCTTCACCCACCAGCATCACCTGCTGGACGTGCTGGGCGGGATGGCGGTCGGCTGGCTGGCCTATCGCATCGGGCTTTGGCTGGCGGAAGTGGAACCGCTGGTGGCCAAAACCCGAAAAGTTCCGCCGGGCACCCGGCAGCGCAAAACCTGATCAGCCTGCCGGCAATGCAGCCCGCCGGTGGGACGCCTGGCTGGCTGCACACGCTGACCGGGCCGCCGAAGGCGGGTTTGCGGCCAGGCAATGCGTTTGGGGGGCAAGGGCAACCTGGTTGGGCGGGGAATTTGCATCAACCGCCCTCCCCAACCCCTGCCAGCCTTAGCAGGAAAAGGATGAAAAAAGGGTGGCGTTCTTGCTTTCGTGCTTGGCCTGGTACATCAGCCTGTCCGCCAGGTTTACCAGTTCATCCGAGGTCGCCGGAGCCTCGCGGCAGCAGGTCAGCACGCCAATGGAAAAGGTGATGGGCCAGTTGTGCCGCAACAACTCCCGGACCAGGGCTGTTTGAACCTTGGTAATGGCAATGCGGGTTGCATCGAGGTCCGTTTCTGGCAGGAACAAGGCGAACTCGTCACCGCCCAGCCGGGCAACAATATCCGTCTTCCGTAAATGGCGTTGAGCACACTCCACGATCACCCGCAGGGCCTGGTCGCCGGCGGCGTGCCCGAGATGGTCGTTCACGGCTTTAAAGTTGTCCAGGTCCAGGTAGGCAATGGTAAAGGGATGCCCATAACGGCGAAAGCGCTCCAGTTCCATCTGGGCCAGGTTGTGAAACTGGCGTGAATTGACGGCCTCGGTCAAAAAGTCCGTCCGGGCCAGTTGGCCTTCCCGTTTCACGGAAGCCTGCAGCGAAGAGAGCAGCCAGGTGATGATGGCAAAGAAGGAAAACCGGATGCAGGAATTCCACACCGGTATCACGGTCGTGGAGTACCGGTTGCCCGAGAGGATATCTGCTGCCAGCCAGACCAGGGCGCTGATCGCCGAGGTGAGCAGGCCCAGGCGGGGGTTGGTGTACCAGGTGACGAGGGAGATCGACAGCACGTAAAAGAGGGAAAACGCCAGTTCGTACCCCGTCAGCACGTCCAACCCGCCGATGACAAACACAAGCAGCAGGCTGATGAAGAGCAGCAGCCGCCGGTTCAACCCTGCCAGCCAGGATTCGATGCTGGTCATGCCAATCCTCCAGTTGTCACGATGCCGGTATGTCTTCGCTCAACCGGTTCACCGATCGCGCAGGCCTGGAACCATCATAGCATTATTTACCCATTTGGAATATTAAGAAACCTGTAAGGTCGGAATGCGCCAGGCCGGAGGGGTGCCGGCCATTCCCCCCGGTTTATGCTACCCCCGCTGCCGGAATCACGGCGCTCATCCCCGTCCCCCTGCGGCGGCTGGAAAATGGATTTGGCGGGCGGTCAGGCCTCATCCCCCCCGGCAACGCCGGGGGCACGACAGGGGGTGTTCAGCTCGGCGAGGGCCGGCTCGAGCCACCTGCGGGCATCGGCCACCCCCTCCAGGCGGATGACCTGCCCCGGTTGCAGCAGGCTCCCCGCCTTTTCCACCAGGGCCGGCCGTACGACCGCCACCGCCAGGCAGAAGGCCCCTTGTTGCAATACCTCCAGCGCGGCCAGCCAGCCGCGGGAAAAATCGAATTCCATTGGCCCCAGTTCATCGACCAGCAGCAGGTCACAGGGGCTGGCGGCCCGGAAAACCGCGTTGCCCCATTCCAGCGTCCGGCGGTTGAAGAACCAGTCGCCAAACACCAGGTCATCCCCGTTCTGCCGCCATTTTCGCACCAGTTCCCGTTCCTGGCCGCTGCGCAGGTCCCGGGCGTTAATGCCAACCTTGCGCTCCCGGTCGAACACAGCCGGCGAGAGGATGCCGGCAACATCCCGGCCTGCCAGGCGCGCCCGGCGGGCCAGTTCCCTGCAGAAGGTCGTTTTTCCACTGCCACTTTCGCCGGTGAGGATCCAGGTGCTCACATCCACAACACCATGTTCTTGCCCTCCACGGGCACAACCTTCACGGGCACCTGGTAGATGCGCGAAAGGTTGGCGCCGGTGGCAACGGCTTCCGCCGGCCCCGAGGTGACCACGCGCCCCTTTTCCATCAGGATGATCTCATCGCTGGCGGCGAAGGCCAGTTCCGGTTCGTGGGTGGTCATGAGGATGGTCACGCCGCGCTTTTTCAGGGCCAGCAGAATCCCCAGCAGGCGGTGCTTGTTGCTCAGGTCCAGGTGGGCGGTGGGCTCATCCATCAACAAAAGGCGCGGTTCCTGGGCCAGGGCCCGGGCGGCAAGCACCAACTGGCGCTCTCCACCGCTGAGGGCCAGGATGGATTGGTCATACAGGTTGGCTATGCCGGCCATCTCTAGCGCCTGCATGGCGATCTCTTCATCCAGTACCGTCGGCGCCCCCAAAGGCGGCAGGTAGGGGGCCCGGCCCAGCAGGACGTACTCGAGGACCGAATACTCAAAGGGGATGTGTTCGCTCTGAGGGATGAGCGCCACATGCCGCCCCATGGCCCGCCGGCTGATCTGCTCAATGGGCCTGCCGCAGAGCAAAATTTCGCCGCGCTGTGGCCTTAACCAGCCCAGCGCCAGGAACAACAACGTGGTCTTGCCCGCACCGTTCGGCCCGAGGATGGTCGCATTTCGCCCCTCCTGCAGGGAATAGTGAAAATCCCGGATCGCCAGCGACCCCTTGCCCGGGTAGCCAAAGGAAACCTGCGAAAATTCCAGCAGCCCGGCCGTCATCGTTCCACCTTTACGGCGTGCGAAGACATGAGGACGATGAAAATGGCCGCGCCCAGCAGCGAGGTGAGGATGCCGAGCGGGATCTCCCCTGCAAGCAGGGTGCGCGCCAGGTCATCGCTGAAGATGGCAAAGATGCCGCCCAGCAGCATGGACGCCGGCAGGGTCAGGCGGGTATCGGAGCCGAAGAGCCGGCGGGCGATGTGGGGGATGATCAACCCCACCCAGCCCACCATGCCGGCCACCGAGATCACCGCCGCCGTGGGCAACACGGCCGCGGCCAGCAGCACCAGGCGTTCCCGCTTTGGCGAAAGGCCCATGGAAAAAGCGGTTTCGTCGTTCAGGGCCAGCAGGTTCAACCGCCAGCGAAACAGGTAGAGCACAACCAGCCCCGCCAGGGTGGCCGGCAGGATGGTGAAGAGTTGCCCCCAACTGATGCCGGAGAGGCCGCCCAGCAGCCAGAAGGTGATCTCGGGCAGTTGGCGCAGCGGGTCGGCCAGGTACTTCAGTACGCCCAGCCCGGCGGAAAAGAGTGCCGAAACAGCAATGCCCGAGAGCACCAGGCGCAGCACCCAGCCGCCGTAGCGGATGTGCCGGGCCAGCAGGTAAGAAAGCCCCAGGCCGGCAAAGGCAAAAAGGGCGGAGAGCCCCTGCACCAGCCCGGCGGAACCGCCAATGAACACAATGCAGAGGGCCGCCCCAAAGGCCGCCCCCTGCGAGACACCCAAAAACCCTGGCTCCACCAGCGGGTTGCCAAAAAGGGTCTGGAAGACCATGCCGGCAGCCGAAAGCGAAACCCCCAGCAGCAGCGCCGTCAGCAGGCGGGGCAGGCGCAGGTTGACCACCAGCAGGCGCGCCAGTTCATCCTGCTTCACCTGCTCCCAGGAGATGAGGCCCGGGGAAGGGTAGCGGCCCAGTTGCAGCGAAAGCAGGAACAGGGCGGCCAGCCCCACCCCGAGCCACAGCAGGGTCCAGCGGTTGTTGCGGCCGCGGGTGTGCACCTTTTGCAGGGCGGCAGAGGTCAAGGCAGGTCCCCCTTGAAGGTGGGGACGATCTTTTGTTCAAAGAACTCCCCATCCAACCCGTACAGCGTGGCGTAAAATTCCGCCGCTTCGCTCTTGATGTCCAGCCCGGCAAAGCGCTGCGGGTGCAGCCTGCCGGCCAGCCAGTTGAGCCCAAGGACCCAGCGGGCATCCGGCTGGTCCCAACTGTAGAGGTCGGCCGGGAAGGCATACAGGTGCCCCTCCCTGGCCGCCCGCAGTTGCTGCCATTGCGGATCGGCCTCCAGTTCCGCCTTCACCTCGGAGGGGTTGCGGGTGTAGGAGATGATGAACACCTGGTCGGCATCCCAGGCGGCGATCTGCTCCAGGGTCACCTTGGTCCAGCCCTTGGCGGGGTTGGCATCCGCCCAGGCCGGTTCGCCGCCGGCCAGTTGGACGAGTTGCGTTTGTATCCAGGAGAGCGGCGGCACATTGAAGGCCACCACGCCGTCCTTGTCGGAATAATAGAGCATGAGGACGGAAGGCTTCTCTTCCACGTCTTTGACGGCAGCCTGCACCCCGGCCACCTTGCCCTGGTAATAGGCAATCACCTGGCTGGCACGTTCCTGGTTTTGGAACACCTCCCCCAGGATGGCCAGGTCGCGTTCATACTGTTCGGGGTTCTCAAAATCCACGAAAACCACGGGGATCTTCAGCGTATCCAGGGACGGGCCCACCGTTTCGGCCAGTGTGCTCTTCAGGATCACCAGGTCCGGCCGTGTGGCTGCGATCTGCTCCGCCCCGGCGTCCTGCTGGAGGGTGGCTTTGGCTGCGTAATCGGGGTCGATCATGGCGATGAAGTTGCTGCCCCCCTGGCCAAAATTCCCCAGGGCGGTCATCCGTTCGGGCGCCTCGGGGAACATGTAAATGGCATCCACAACCATGATGAAGGCCTTGCCGGTGGCGGCAATTCGCTGCGGCGCCGCCGGCAGGTCCACCTGCCGGCCAAGCGAATCGGTGATGCGGATCCCCGCCGGTTCGGCGGTGGGCTGGGCCGGTTCCGCCGTGGGCTGCGCGGGTGAAACTGCCTCGGTTGGCGGGACGGCGGGTTGCGGCTCCGCCGTGGGCTGGGCAGTACAGGCGCTCATGGCCAGTAAACCAATAAACAGGTAAAAGGGAATGCGTTTCATGTTTTCGCTCCTGATGTTTGTGGGATGGGTTGAGCAAGCAGGTCTTCAAGCCAGGCCAGGATGTCCTTCACCTGGCGGATGCGAAACTGCAGCACCTGCCGGTGGAAGGCTCCGCTGGTCTCACGTTGCACCTCCATGGAAGCCGCCCAGCGCCGGCAGGCAGCCACCTGCCCGCGCAGAAGTTCCTGCATCAACGCCGGCTCCACATCCCCCTGGAAGTACAGTTTGACCAGGAAGACCTGGCGAAAATCGCGGGCCGCCGATACCGGTTTGACCATCCAGGCCAAAAAGGCCTCCTCCCCGGCATCGGTGATGTGATAGACCTTGCGCGGCGGGGAATTGACGCCGGGTTGGATCTGCTGGCCGAGGTAGCCCGATTGTTCCAGTTTGTCCAGCACCGCGTACAACACCGCCGGCTTAAGCAGCCAGATGATGCCGATCCCGTCCGCCTCGTTCCAGCGCTGCAGCAGTTCATAGCCGTGCACCGGCTGGCGGCGAACAAGGCCAAGGATGGCAAATTCAATGCGGAAGGGCAGCGCGGCGCGCGGGGACATGACCTGATCACCTGTTCCTAACTAGTCATTTAATGACTAGGCGGATTATAAAACCTTCCGTTTTCCCTGTCAACCGGTTTGGGGATATTCGTTTATCGAATGCACCTACAGGATGGTTTTTCCCCGCTGCGGGCATGCGTACGGCCGACCACCAGCCTGGCAAAGGCCCATCGGCTTATCCGCCCGCTGCCGGGCAGCCCCTGCGGCACGCCGGGGGCGGCCTTTTCCCCCTTCCGTCCGCGGCTCAATCCGCCCTCAGCAGCCGGCTCTGCTCTCGCACAGCCTGCGGGGCGAACAGCCGCACGTTCTCCTCCACCTGCTCCAGGTGTGCCTTCACCGATTCCGGGGGCACGCCCATGGGGGCATAGGCCACATACAGCACGTGCGCCGTTCCCGCCGTGATGGGCGACAGGTCATCCTGCCCGTGGAGGATGCTGCAGCGGACGCTGCGCCGGTCGCGCATCACCATGTCGCCCGGGGTGATGGGCCGATGGGTGCCCCCCATGGGCGTCATGCGGTCGCCGGGCTGCGAAATGTCAATGCGGACAGGCTCGATCAGGCGGCGGGCGTCGTGCCCGGCCGTGAGCACAAAGGTCTCCACCTCGGCCATGAAATTGGCATCCACCAGCGGCACGATCGAAGGCAGGTGCCGGCTCTTGAGGGCAATGGATTCGACCTGCAGCAGGACGTGGAAGGTCTTGTCGAACCGGCGGTAATAGCGGTTGTAGGCCTCCATCACCGGCAGGGCTAGGAACTCCTTGCGCAGGAAATAGGCGTACTTTTCCCGCAGCCGGGCCTCCACCTCCCGCTTGCGCTCGTCGAGCGGGGTGGAAAAAAGCGGCTGCTCCACGCCGGAAAGTTCCAGCAGGCCGATGACCCCCTCCGGGTTGGCCGCCTTCCACCGGTCGGATGCCGAGACCGCGATCATTGGGCGAACAGCAGCAGGCTGGCCGCCATGACGACCATGCCGCCGATCAGCCCGCCGATGGCGATGTGGTGTTCGCCGTACTCCTCGGCGGTTGGCAGAAGTTCATCGAGGGAGATGAAGACCATGATGCCGGCCACGGCGGCAAAGATGACCCCAAAGGTGGTGTCGCTGAAGATCGAACGCAGCAGGAAGTAGCCGATGAGGGCGCCGATGGGCTCCGAAAAGCCGGACAGCAGCGAAAGCACGAACGCCCGGCGCCGGCTGCGGGTGGCGAAGTAGATGGGCGCCGAAACGGCCAGCCCTTCGGGGATGTTGTGGATGGCAATGGCCACGGCGATGCTGATGCCCAGCGTTGGGTTGGTGAGCCCGCTCATGAAGGTGGCCAGGCCCTCGGGGAAGTTGTGAATGGCGATGGCCAGCGCCGAGAAGATGCCCATGCGCATCAGCCTGGCCTTGTCCTCCTCCGGGCAGCAGGCCAGTTTCTCGGCCACGTTCACCTCGTGGGGGTTCTCGTAGGAGGGGATCATCTTGTCAATGAGGGCGATGACCAGCATGCCGGCAAAGAAGGCGATGACGGTGACGAAGTAGCCCTGCCGGCTGCCCAGCGCATCCGAAAGGGACAGGCGGGCCTTGACGAAGATCTCGACCAGCGATACGTAGATCATCACGCCGGCGGAGAAGCCCAGGGAGACGGTGAGGAAACGCGGGTCGAACTTCTTCGACATCAGCCCGATGAGGCTGCCGATGCCGGTGGAAAGCCCGGCCAGGATGGTGAGGCCCAGTGCGAAGAAGATGTTGTTGTCCATGGTAATCATGAAACCTAGCAGCCCAGCCACGCAGACGGGCAAGCGGAATATCCCAGGTCCATTTTACCAAAGCCTGCCCGCCAAAGGCAAACCCCCCTGCCGGCTTAACCGGGCGGGAACCAGGCCAGGAGTCCGGCGCATACCTGGTAGAGGCCAAAGCCGGCCAGCACCAGCGCCGAGATGCCCAGCAGCGCCCGGCCCACCCCCGGGCCCAGCCGCCCGGCCCCGGCCCCCAGCGCCAGCACGCCGGCCGTGCCGGCGGTGAAGGTGCCGTAAAAGCCGGCCAGGAAGGCCATGCCGTTCAGCGGCGCCTCCCGCCAGGCCTGCAGGAGGATCGGCCCGGTGACCAGGCTCCAACTGATGTAGGGGTTGGGGTTAAGCAGGTTGATCAGCACGGCCTGCCAAAACCCCCGCGGCACCCGGCCGCCGGCGGGTTCCGGTGGCGGGTAATTGCGCCAGGAGCGGAAGGCCCCCCAGGCCAGGGTGAGAACAAAGGCGCCGCCGACGATCCGCAGCAGCGGCAGCCACCAGGCCGGCAGCCGGCTGAGCAGCAGCAGCACGACGGCGATGATGGGCCCGTCGCTGCACAGGGGCGTGAACACAAGGGGCAGGCTGGCGCGCCAGCCGCGCCGCAAAGCCTGCGAGAGCAGGTAGGCCTGGAAAGGCCCGGGCAAAACGGCGGCGGTGAAACCCCAGCCGATGGCGAGTGCGATATAGGCTCCCATGGATCCGCAAGGTTCTTTTGGGCTGGTTATGCCACCTGTTTTGGGGAAGTTCCCCCGGCGGCCGGCTTCACCCGGTGCTGGCGCACCCAGGTCGTCAGCCAGCGCTGGGCCGGGCGGCGCAGTTGCGGCTCCTCGATGTGCACACAGCGCACCACCCCGGGCCCCGGGCGGCCGGGGTGAACCCGCATGTCATACAGGCAGGCGTTGCAGGAGATGCAGGCCGCCAGGCGGCTGCCGCGGCCCGCACGCCAGCGGTCGGGCAAATCCGGCTCGCGGATGAGCGGGCGGCACAGCGAGATGAATTCGGCCTGCCCCGAACGGACGATCAGCTCTATCCGCTCCACGTCGCGGTTGCCGCCCACCAGGATGCGCGGGATGCCCACATCCACCCCCTGCAGGCAGGGCAGGAAGTAGGACTGGCTTTCGGGGCGGCGCAGGCGGGTGCGCGATTCGGGCGAGGGCACCGGGCGGAAACCCAGTTCGCTTTGCGGGCGGGCCAGGCAATCCCACAGGCCGCCGCTCACCTCCATGGCGTCCACCCCCGCCCGGGCGACCCCTGCGGCCAGGGCGGGAAAGGTGGCGGCGTCGGTGCCGCCGGGGAGGCAGTCGGTGCCGTTGAGTTTGACGAGGACGGGGAAGCCCGGGGCGGCCCTGCGGATGCCGCTGACGATCTCGCGCAGGAAGCGCAGGCGGTTCTCCGGCGGGCCGCCGTACTCATCGGTGCGGCGGTTGGCGTGCGGGGAGAGGAAGAGCGAAAGCAGCCCGCCGTGGGCGGCGTGCAGTTGCACGCCGTCGAAGCCGGCAGCCTGCATGGCCAGGGCGGCCTCGACGAACGAGGCGGCAATGGCCTGGATCTCGCCCGCGGTGAGGGGGCGCAGCGCATGCGCCCGGAAGGGGGAGGGGTAATCCGAGGGGCCGGCGGCGGTGTGGCCGGTTTCCAGTTGGGCCACCACCCGGCAGCCGCGGCCGGCGGTGTGGACGGCCTCGGCCAACCGTTCGATGCCGGCAATGGCCAGGTGGCGGTGGTAAAGGGGCCGGCCGGTGGCGGGGTCTTCATCGTAAACCGGCAGCCCGCCGGTGATGATGAGCCCGACGCCGCCTTCGGCCAGGCGCCGGTAGACCTGCAGCACCTCGTCCAGCATGGCGCGGCGGGCGATGATGACCGGGTCCCAGGCGGCGGAGCGCACCAGGCGGTTGGGGAGGCTTAGACTGCCGATGCGGGCGGGGGAGAAGAGGGTGTAGGCTTCACGGTTCATGAGGGGACCTTGAGGGAGGGGGGATCATTCGTTCGCTCGCAATTAAACCGGAACGAATGGGGGGGAAGGTTTTTTCGTTTATTCATTTTTGCGAGTGATTTCTGTAAGCATATACGAGATAGGTTGACGGTATGAGACAGACGTTTAAGAATGATGGTCGTAGTGTAGCCATATTGTAATAGATCAGATGAACTTAGCAACAAGGTATTTGAATTTGTTATTATTAGAAACATTGAAATAATAAACTAGTAGCCGATGCAGACAAGAACGGTTCGCGAACAATGTTCGTGAAGGGGAAAATGGTGAGATATGTAATGTAATAAATATTACTTATAACACTAGAACATAATTTCACTTAATAATAATATTAGTTTTATTACTATATGTTGTATTTTGCTTAACAACGAGTAGTATTAAGCTTAATTCGTTATACAACTTCATACTAAATTCGAACGTGGTGATAATTATATATCACCACTTTTTTATAACATGGGTACAAGAAGAAAGGATCATAAAATGGCACCGAGAAATATGAATTGGAAAATTTTACGTGATCTATGGGGAGTAAATATTGTAGATGGTAAATACAGTGAATGGGGGAATTATTTTAACAACCTCGAACGATTCCCAGCCGCGCTTTTCGATGAAAACGGTTATGTAATATTTCATACGGAAGATGAATATATTAATTGTCCCTATCTAGAAATCACCAAGAAGACAAACTGCAGAGAGCCTGGAATATCGAAAATACCAGGATATAAAAGAATGAAAAAATAATGATTTCAAATGAGGTAATGCAAAGGGTAGTCAATAAAGAATTTAATGAAAGATGCCTCATAATACATAAAAACCTTTTTAATAAACAACCATCCTCTCCATTATAGAAAATGGCAAGGGTGGCCGAAGGCCGGGTGGGGCTGTTGGATCGTTCAACAATCGATCGCCCTGGCCAAATTCGGCTGCCGGGCAGGGCATCCGGGCATGGACAATGATGAGAATTGGCAGGCATCCGCAGGGGCAGGTCCAGGCGGTGCGGTTCCGGCGCCGGCATGCCGGCGGAGCATTGGAACAACAACCCCCCTTGCATCCCCCCATTTTCCAAGGCGAAAATGGGGGGAATGGACAGGCAGCTGGGGGGGAGAGACTTCAGCCACCCCCCTTGCATCCCCCGTTTTTCCAGGGCGAAAATGGGGGGAATGGGCCGCCGACTGGGGAGAGACTTCAGCCATCCCCTTTCATCCCCCGTTTTTCCAGGGCGGAAATGGGGGGAATGTTAACCTTTGCGCTTCGTTAAGAGAAAGGGGCGCGGGGGCAGATGCTTTAATGCCGCCGACGCTTCTTCTTTTTGCCCCGGCCGCCGGATGGCCCGGCCTCAGCACCCGGCTGGGGCCCGGAGGCGGGAGCCTCTTCAGCGGCCTGCCCGCCGGCGGAGGCGGCGCTGGTGCCCCGCTGCGGCTGGTAGGTGAACAGGCGCGAGACCACGCCCATGCGGATGTCTGAAAGCAACTGGCTGAACATCTCGGAGGCCCGGCTCTTGTACTGCACCAGCGGGTCGCGCTGGGCGTAGGCCTCCAGCCCGATGGAGACGCGCAGCGCCTCCACCTGGGTCAGGTAGTCCACCCAGTGGTCCGAGATGACCCGCAGCAGCACCTGGCGGAAGGCCTCGTTCTGCAGCCGGCGGCCAAGCACCGCCTGCACCCGGGCGGCCGGCCCGGCGGGGATTTCCGCCACCGGCCGGTTCGCCAGCCCGGCCCAGGCCTCGGCGCCCAGTTCTTCGGCGATCTGCCCGGCCAGGAAGCCCTCCAGTTGCGAGAGCGTCATCTGCGCCTGGGCCAGGCGGGCCCACTCCGAGAGGCCGCGGATGCGCTGCAGGGCGGCGACGGCCTGCTCCAGGTGCTCCAGCACCTGCCGGGTGATCTCCTCCGGCTCCAGGCCCTGCAGTTCCTGGGCGGCCAAAAAGGTGTAATTAAGGCGCAGCACACACACGCTGCCGCGGCGGTGGGTGCGCTCGTCGAAGGCCACCCGGGTGCCCTCGCGCATCACGCCCAGCAGGCCCAGCAGCAGGCGGTCGTCGTAGCCGCCGGGCTGCAGGCGGGCCATGGCGGCATCCAGGTCGCGGGCCACGGCACCCTGTTCGCCGAAAAGGCGCTGGGTGCGCTGCTGGAGCAGGTTTTCCACCTGCCCGAGCAGCAGGTCGGCTGCGGCGGGCCAGTCCAGGTCCTGCAACTGGCCGGAGGACAGGGCCAGCGGTTCGCCCAGGCGGCGTTCCAAGGTGCGGGCCGCCCGCCCCACCGTCGCCTGCACCAGGCGGGCCTCCACCTGGCGGCGGAGTTCGTCCTGCACCGCATCGGTCCCCTCGGGCAGTTCCCGCAGCAGGTCGGCGGGCAGGCGCAGCGGGGTGCGGGTGAGTTCGGTCATCTCGGCCAGCAGTTCCTGCGGCTTGAGGGGGCCTTCCTCCGCCCGATCGCGCAGGCCGTCGAAGAAGGCCTCCAGCCCCTCCATGCGCTCAAGGCGGGCATTCTCCAGGCCTTCTTCGGTGCGCTGGAGCAGGGTGTGGGCCGAAGTTAGCAGGTGCTCCTGCTCCAGTTCCAGCGAACGCCTGGCCACATCCAGCAGGGGCTGGCGCAGGTCACCGGATTCCTTGATCCGCCCCGACAGGACACGGATGACCTGGCGCAGGTTGAAGGATGGCATGAACACGGGGCCATAGGCCAGCGCCGGCTGCACCTCGTCCAGCCAGGCCAGCAGGCGCCAGGGGCCTTCGCTGTCCTTCAGCGCCAGGGGCACCCGGTTCTGGATCTCCTGGCGCAGCATGTCCATCACGTCCTCCAGCAGGTCCTCCTTGACGAAGACCCGGTCGCGCTCGCTGTAGATGCGTTGGCGCTGCGTGTTCAACACGTCGTCGTATTCCAGCAGGTGCTTGCGCACGTCAAAATTGGCGCCCTCCACCCGCTCCTGCGACTGCTCCACCAGCCGGCCGAGGAGGTTCATCTCCAGCGGCATGTTCTCCTCGAACATGATGCGCTTCCACAATCCCTCCACCTGCTGGCCGCCGAAAAGGCGCATCAGGTCATCCTCCAGGGAGAGGTAGAAGCGCGAGGAGCCGGGGTCGCCCTGGCGGGCCGAACGGCCGCGCAACTGGTTGTCGATGCGCCGGGCCTCGTGCCGCTCGGAGCCGATGACGTGCAGCCCGCCCAGGGCCCGCACGCGCTCCATGTCGCGGCCGTATTCCAAAAAGCGCCCCAGGCGCTCCTGCGCCTTCAGGCCGTAGGCGGAAAGGTCGGCGCCCTTCAACAGGCGGTAGCGCTCGTCCACGCTCAGGGAGTAGGGGTCCTGCCCCAGGTTGGCCACGGCGGTGTTGACGGCATCCAAAATGGCCGCCTCCTCGTCCTCGTCGGGGGCCAGCGTGCCGCCCAGTTTGATGTCGACGCCGCGGCCGGCCATGTTGGTGGCGATGGTCACCGCGCCGTACTGCCCGGCGCGCAGGATGATGCGGGCCTCCTCGTCGTGCACGCGGGCGTTGAGCACCTGGTGCGGCACCCCGCCCTGGATGACCTTGAGCAGCCGGTCCTGGTCATCCGCCGGGACGTCCAGCGCCCTGCCCAGGCGGGCCAGGTTGGCGGGTTCCTCCAAGTTGAGAGAGAGCCCCAGCCCCCTGGCGATGTTGCGCAGTTCTCCGGTGTTCAGTTCCGGGATGGGCCTGCTGAGCGGCTTCAGTTCCTCCACCGGCCGTTCGATCATCTCCACGTTGTGCTGGTCCATCCACTCGTGGCGGATCAGCACCACCTGCAGCAGGCGGCGCACCGGCTCGGCCTGCAGCCGGCCGGAGAGCCGCTCGGAGTGCTCCACCGAGGTGGTGCCCACCAGTTGCGGCCTCCCCAGGACGTGGCAGCGGATGATCTCCTGGACGATGGCGCGCAGTTTCACCTCCTCGGAGCGGTAAACCACGTCCGGGTAGTCCTTGCGCCTGAAGTACTCGGGGTCGTCGGCCCCCTTGCGCACGTAGTACTGGTACTTGTAACCCTGTTCGTCCCTGGTCTCGCGCACCTCCAGCCCCGAACCCTCGAGCGAGGCGTTGTAATCCAGGTTGGTGGGGATGGGGGTCACGTTCAGTTTGTAGATCTTGTAGAACTCCTCCGATTCGGTGAGGGCGGTGCCGGTCATGCCGGAAAGTTTTTCGTACATGCGGAAGTAGTTCTGCAGCGTGATGGTGGCATAGGTGACGTTGGCCGGCTCGATGCGCACGTTCTCCTTGGCCTCCACGGCCTGGTGCAGCCCCTCGGACCAGCGCCGGCCGGGCATGAGCCGCCCGGTGAACTCGTCGATGATGATCACCCGGCCGCCCTGCACCAGGTAATCCTTGTTGCGCTTGTAAAGGGACTGGGCGCGCAGCGCCTGTTCCAGGTGGCCGAGCATGCGGGCCTGTTCGGGGGTGATGTCCTCCGGGCGCTCGGGGTCGCGCAGCGCCGTGCCCAGCAGTTCCTCGGCGTGGGCTTCACCGATCTCGGTCAGGGCGACCGAGCGGTTCTTCTCGTCCACCTCGAAGTCCTCTTCCTTCAAAGAGCGCACCACGCGGGCGGCGGTGGTGTAAAGGGCGCCATCCTCCTGCGAGGGCCCGGAGATGATGAGCGGCGTGCGGGCTTCATCGATCAGGACGTTGTCCACCTCATCGACGATGGCAAAGGCGTGCCCGCGCTGCACGCGGTCCTCCAGGCTCAGCGTCAGGTTGTCGCGCAGGTAGTCGAAGCCAAACTCGCTGTTGGTGCCGTACACCACGTCGGCCAGGTAGGCCTCGCGGCGCGGCACCAGGCGCAGTTTGTTCTGGTCCTCGTGGGGCGAGGTCTTCTCCAGGTCCACCAAAAAGGCCATCTTGCCGTTGTCGGTGCGGGAGGCCATCTGCAGCACCCCCACGTTGAGGCCCAGCAGGTTGTAAATGGGCGCCATCCAGCGGGCATCGCGGCGGGCCAGGTAGTCGTTCACCGTCACGAGGTGCACGCCGCGCCCGGTGAGGGCGTTGAGGTACACGGGCAGGGTGGCCACCAACGTTTTGCCCTCGCCGGTGCGCATTTCGGCGATGCGCCCGGCGTGCAGCACCATGCCGCCGATGAGTTGGGTGTCGAAGGGGCGCATCTCCACCGTGCGCTTGCTGGCCTCGCGCACGGCGGCAAAGGCCTCCGGCAGCAGGTCGTCGAGCGTTTCGCCCTCGGCCAGGCGCCGGCGGAATTCATCCGTTTTGGCGCGCAAGGCCTCGTCGCTCAGCGCCTCGAACTGCGCTTCCAGGTCGTTGACCTGCAGGACCGTTTCCTTGTAGCCTTCGATCTCGCGTTTGTGGGGGTCGCCACCCAGGATGCGGACAAACTTACCGAACATAGGCACACCTTTCCGGATGGATTATACAACACAAGGCGGGGGCATTTGCCCCGTACCAGAAAAGTACAGGGCGGTCAACACCAACGACCGGGGGAGTGGATACCCAAGCGGCATATTCCATTCCTCCAGCCAAGGGGGTTTCCAAAATTCCAGGTAAGGTTCGCCCATGGTTGAATCGGATATACTATTCTTTTGTTATTATAAAGGATTGTTTGTACCATTTTAATGGTATAATTGAAAAAAGGAGTGCCCATGGAAGTGAGCCCTCAAAAAAGGAACCGCCATCGTTCCGCCAATCGGCCAAGCCATTGGCGGACCAGCCTGAAGGCTGTAATGCAACCAGCGACCAACGAACAGGGCACAACCGAGGTGAACGTGGGTCGACGGTTGCAGGAATTACGGGTAAGCCAGGGTTACTCCATCCGGTCACTGGCCGAGATCAGCGGCTTGAACTTTAATACGCTCAGCCTGATCGAGAACGAGAAAACCTCGCCCAACGTCAACACGCTCCAACAACTGGCCACGGCACTCCAGGTGCCGATCACGGCTTTTTTTGAGACCACCCACATCCCCAAGGAAGTTGTGTACCAGAAGAAGCAAAACAGGCCGATGACACATTTTCCGCACGGGCAACTGGAGGACCTCGGCGATGGGCTGGCCCTGGGAGAGGCCACCCCGCTGCTTTTGACCGCCAACGCCGGCACCAGCAGCGGCCCGGGAACCATCGTTCACTCGGGGCAGGAATTCATTTACTGCTTGGATGGCAGCCTGGAGTACACGGTCGGGCGCGAGCAATACCTTTTGGAAGCAGGCGACAGCCTGATCTTCCAGGCTTACATTCCTCATCGCTGGGAGAACAAGGGACAGGCAACCGCACACTGCATCCTGATCGTCTGCCCCTCCGATACCAGCGACCGCTCGGTGGGACAGCACCTGGGCGACAAGGTGGAAGCCATCTCCAGTGGCAGAAGC
Source organism: uncultured Anaerolineaceae bacterium (assembly GCA_964420835.1). Classification (GTDB taxonomy): domain Bacteria; phylum Chloroflexota; class Anaerolineae; order Anaerolineales; family Anaerolineaceae; genus CAYQUO01. The sequence goes on along the minus strand of CAYQUO010000001.1, from coordinate 177,512 downwards.
GCCCAACCATAGGGGCGCTTCAGGACGAATGGCAGGAATGTAACCCGTGAGACATGGAGAGGACGAAGATGAAAGTGAGTATCGACCCGAACCTGTGCACCGGCTGCGGGGTTTGCACCAGCGCCTGCACCTGTGGTGCCATCCACTTGCACGAGCAACTGGCCTTTATTGACCCGACCAAATGTACATCCTGCGGCGTGTGCCTTGACAGTTGCCCGACCGGTGCGCTGCATGCCAAGGTGGAGGGGGAATTTGTCACCGAGATCCCCGGGGAGAAGGAAATGATGCAACACCAGCCAGCCACCGTGGCAACCCCGCCCAAATGGATCAGTACGGGGGCAATCCTCCTGGCGGTGACCGGCCGGTATGTTCTGCCCAGGGTGATGGACCGGCTGGTGTCTTTCCTCGAGCGGCGGAATACCGCCCCCTTTCGGGCCTATTCCCCGACCGGCCAAACCACGACCATTGCTTCATTTCGCCCAAGGCGCCGGCGTAATCGGGGGAGGATGGCGTCCCAAATTCCAGAGGAAAGGAGGTGAGCGACATGCCTGGAGGTGACCGAAGAGGGCCGAGGGGATTTGGCCCGATGACCGGGCGGCGAGCCGGTTATTGCGCCGGGTTCAATGGACCGGGATTTACAAACCCAATCGGCGGATGGCAACGATTTGGATACGGGTTTCGGGGTGGAGGCCGCGGGTGGCGGACCCTGTACCATGCAACCGGAATGCCCGGCTGGCAAAGAGCGGGGATGATTCCGCCAGCACAGCCGGAGGATCCTGAAATTCTCAAAGAGCAGGCCAATTGGCTGCAAAGCCAGTTGGAGGCGGTGAAGAAGCGGATCGAAGAACTTGAATAGAATTGGAGCCCGTGAAAAAGCCCAAGGCGCAACACAGGGAATTTGTCCGCCAGGTGTTGGGCCTGTTCATGGATGATCCATGCCTGCCAACAGGATGGAATGACAGGGTGTTGACCCATTTGACGAGGTGGATCAATGGTTAATCGCAACTTAGGATCTGGAATGGGCCGTGGAGGCGGAGGCCAGGGGCAGGGACGGGGAAAGGGCGGGGGCAACAAAGCCGGGGCCGGCCCGGGTGGCACCTGTGTCTGTCTCAAGTGTGGGTACCGGGTGGAACACCAGGTCGGCCAGCGCTGCATGGACCAGAAATGCCCAAAATGCGGCAGCCGGCTGTCCCGCGAGTGATCCCATGTCGGTCGCAAACAACATGAGATAAAGAGCCCGGCAACGCTAGCAACCGCAACCGACACAGGCCGCTGTCAAAATAAACAGGAAGTTGGAGAATAATAAAATGAGCGTGGCAAAGCACAAAGAGCAGGAAATTCATACAGCGGGCGACGACAGGGCTGAAGCCGGCCAACACCCGGTTAACGAGGGAGCAGAACGCGCCACCCAGCAAACCCCGATGATCACCCCAAAGGAAGAGCGCAACCCGGCGGAGGAGGTGGATTTTTCACCGCAGGTCCGGGAACTGATCGAACACCGGGAGAACATGGGGTATTTCGAAAACCCCGACGCGCGGGGCATTTTCCAGGGTTGCTGCGGCGACAGCATGCAGATCGACCTGCGACTGGAAGGTGATACGATCCTGGAAGCCCGGTTCCTGGTGGATGGCTGCGGCGCGACGATCGCCTGCGGCAGCATGCTGACCAGGATGATCCGAATGAAAACGCTGGACGAGGCAAACCAGATCGCCCCCGAAGACCTGTTGGACGCCCTGGGCGGGCTTCCCGGTTATCACAGGCATTGTGCGCACCTCTCAGTAAGAACGCTGAGGGAAGTGGTGAAAAATGTCCGCGGGAACCGGGGGTGAGCATTCATCCCCTTATTGTAGTGTAACGAGGCAGCCCGGAAAATGACGATCCGCAAGGCCCTGACACATCCTGTGAACATGGAGAAGTTGCGCCTTTTGAGCGAGCCGGACCAAAGAATGAACCGGCAGGTACGGCAGCATCTTCGCGACCTGGAGGGAACGCTGGCTGCCAGTGAAGACGAATTCGTATTGGCTGGCCCCCAAGCCGGCGTGCACCCACCCACGGTGGTGGTTTGCCCGGCCACGAAACAGAAGGCCCTTGGAAAGCCGGGCCGCCGGGGGTGCTGGTGAACCCCAAGAGCACCCCCAGGCCATGAACCCATGGCCCCCAACCCCAGCCCGCTGCGACCCTCTGCCAGTGTGGCTGGCACAATCAGGCGGAATGTGCCATAATGGCCCTGCCGCCATGGAAAAGGCGGTTCCGTCCAGCCCCCCGCATTCCCGTTATCGCCACAAAAGGAACGACGAAGCATGACGAAATTTGTGTTTGGCCCTGTACCCTCCCGGCGCCTTGGGCAATCCCTGGGAGTTGACCCCGTTCCCCTGAAGACCTGCAACTGGAACTGCGTGTACTGCCAGTTGGGCCGCAGCCGACCGCTGACCAACCAGCGCAGGGAATATACGCCGGCGGGGGAGGTTTTGGCCCAACTGCGGGAGGCGCTGGAGGCCCACCCGCCCGGCGGGATTGACTGGGTGACCTTCGTGGGTTCGGGGGAGACCACCCTGCACGCCCGCCTGGGCCACCTGGTGGAGCAGGCAAAACGGCTCACCCCCCTGCCGGTGGCGGTGATCACCAACGGCTCCCTGCTGTACCTGCCGGAGGTGCGCCGGGAACTGCTGCAAGCCGATGCCGTGCTGCCCTCGCTGGACGCCGGCAGCGAGGCGCTGTACCGGAGGATCAACCGCCCCCATCCACAGGTCCCCTTCGCCCGGCATATCGAAGGCCTGCGGGCTTTTCGGCGCGAATACGGCGGCAAATACTGGGTGGAGGTGATGCTGGTGGGCGGCCTGAACGACACCGAAGAGGCCCTGGGGCAGATCGCCGCCCTGCTGGAGGAGATCCACCCCGACGAGGTGCACATCCTCCAGCCCACCCGTCCGCCGGTGGAAACCTGGGTGCAGCCGCCGGACGAGGCGGGGATGGAGCGGGCCCTTTCCATCCTGGGCCGGGCGGCCCGGGTGGTCGGGCCTTCCAACGGCACCTTTGAGCTCGACAGCAGCGCCAGCCTGGTGGACGCCATTGTTGACATCATCACGCGACACCCGATGAAGGAAAGCGAACTGGTGGAAACCCTGGCGCACTTCCCGAACCGCGATGTCCGGGCGACCCTGGAGGAACTGGAAAAAAGCGGCCAGGCCCGCGTTGTGCTGCGGCACGGGACCCGCTTCTGGAGCGCCTCGGGCGCGTACTACCCGGAAGGCAGCCCGGGGGCCGACCCGCAAGGTTAATACCCACCGATCCGGTTTGAAGGCAGGCAGAAATTGTCCAAATTTTCACTCGAGGTCTTAAAAAAATGTGTTCACCCGTACATCAGCACGGATGACCCGGATGTGATCCTGGGGCCGGTGTTCGGGGAGGACGTGGCCCTGACGAAGATCCCGGAGGGCATCCTCGTCTCGCACGTGGACCCCATCGTTGGGGCGGTCAAGGGGATCGGCTGGCTGGCCGTGCACGTTGCCTGCAACGACATCGCCACCAGCGGTGCGCCCCCGCGCTGGATCCTGCTGCTGGTGCTGGTTCCGGGGCGGGAGGACGAGGCACTGCTGCAGGAGATCATGCAGGATGCCGCCCGGGCCGCCCGGGAGGCCGGCGTGGCGATCATCGGCGGGCATTCCGGCTACTCGGCCAACCTGGCCAGGCCGCTGGTGGCCGTGACCGCCCTCGGCGTGCACAGCGGGCCAACGCCGGTGTGCACCCGGGGCGCCCGGGTTGGCGACCATGTCCTCATCACCAAGGGGATCGCCCTCGAGGGCACCGCCATCCTGGCGACCGATTTCACCGGGGCGGCGGCAAGGCTTGGCATCCAGGCCGGCGAACTTGAAGAAGCCCGGGCGCTGACCTGCGGGGTCAGCATCATCCCGGAAGCCCTGGCCCTGGCCGGGCACGGGGCCACCTCGATGCACGATGTGACCCGCGGCGGCCTGCTGGAAACCCTGCTGGAGATGGCCCTGCTTTCACAGGTGGGCATGCAGGTGGACCTTGAACGGATCCCGATTCCCCCCATCGTGCGGCGTTTTGCCGATGCCTTCCGCTTCGATCCGCTGAAGATGATCTCCTCGGGCACCCTGGCCGCCACCGTCCCGGAGGAACGGGTGCAGGAGGCCTGTGCCGCATTGCAGGCGGCCGGCATACCCCATGCCGACATTGGCCGGGTGGTCGAAGGACGGGGCGTCATCCTCCGGGCTGGGGGCGGAACAACCCGCCACCAGGACATCCGCTGCGAAGAGGATGAACTGGCGCGCATGTGGGAACTCTTCCAGCCGGACCCGGGATAACCAGCAACCTCCTGCAGAAAGGAAAGCCCTTGCTGCGCATTATATGTGTGGTCGAAAACCACGCTGCCGAGGGCAGCGGTTTAATGGCCGGGCACGGCCTGGCCTTTTGGGTCGAAACGCCCGGCGGGAATATGCTCTTTGACACCGGCCCGGAAAGCCGGACCCTTTCCCACAACCTGGATGCCCTTGGGCTGCGGCTGGAGGCGCTGGATGCCCTGGTCCTCAGCCACGCCCACCAGGACCACACGGGCGGCCTGGGCCTGCTGATGGCTGCCGGCAGGCGGCTGCCGCTGTTCGCCCACCCGGATCTCTTCCGCCCGCGCTTTAAGATCCAGCAGGGCGAAGCCCGGGCCATCGGCCTGCGGCAGGCACAAGGCGAACTCGCCGCCCACTTCGACCTCCGCCTAAGCGATGAACCCCTGGAGGTGCTCCCCGGCGTGTGGACCACGGGCGGCATCCAACCGCGCGCCGAGGGCATGGGAAGCAGCGATTCGCACGTGATCCGGGCCGCCGGGGGCTGGCAGGCCGACCCCTATAACGATGACCTTTCGCTGGTGATCAAAACGGGGGAGGGCCTGGTGCTGCTCTGCGGCTGCTGCCATGCCGGCATCCTGAACACGCTGAGGCATGCGGGGCGGGCATTTGGCGAGCCCATCCACGCGGTCATCGGGGGCATGCACCTGGCATCGGCCAAAGAAGCCGCCCTGCAGCATGTCATAGACATCTTCCAGCGCGAAACCCCGGGCTGCCGGTTCTACCCCAACCACTGCAGCGGGCAGAACACCCTGCGCCTGATGGCGGAGCGATTAACCAGCCGGGTTTCCGCCTGCCCGGCCGGGACCGTGATCGAGTTCGGTTGTCAATTTGCGCAAACCGGCATATAATGACGTATATTAAATCTTACCAAATCGTATCGCTATAGGAGGAAATAATGACACCCGATGACCAGAAGAAAAAAGGACTGTTTGGAAAACTGGGCGACGCCCTGACCAATCGCGACGAGAAGGCAGCAGTGGAGAAAGCCCAAGCCGAGGCAGCCGCCGCCAGGGCGGAAGCCGCCCGCCTGGCCGCCCAGGCCAAGGTGGCCCAGGACAAACTGGACATTGCCGCCCGGCAGAAGGCGGAGGAGGAGAAGCGCAAGTTCGCCGAAGCACAGGCCGCCACCATCAAGGCCGCCCAGGAGGCAGCCCAGGCAGCCGCCCTCCCCAAACTCATCAAGGTCCACGAGGTGAAAGGCCACGATGAGACCCTCAGCGGCCTGGCATTGCACTTCTACGGCAATGCAACCCGGCCCTACTGGGAACTGATCTGGAACCTGAACAAGGACGTCCTGGGGGAGGACCCCGATCACCTGAAGGTCGGCATGAAGCTCAAGATCCCCGAGCTGCCAGCCGAGATGAAAAAGAAATAGCAGGCCAGCATCATGACAGATGGTTTGGACTTGGGGACGATCTTTAAGGCTGTTACCGGCAACCTGAAACAAAACCAGGCCGAGTTGGACCAGGCGGACACCTTCAACCACGACCACGGAACCCACATGGTCGAACTTTTTGACCTGATCTCGAAAGCCGTGCAGTCCGCCGAGGTGAAGAACGCCAGCCCCTCCGAGAAACTGGACTACGCCAGCCGGTTCGTCGGCGCCCGCGCCAAGAGCGGATCGGCCCAGGCGTACACCAGCGGGCTGGAACAGGCGGCCAGGCAGTTGAAGGGACAGCCTGCGATCACACCCGATAACATCATCCTCCTCATCAATGCCCTCCTGGGCGGGATAACCCCAACCGGGAAACAATCCGCCACAGCCGGTTCGGCAGGGGCGGACCTGTTGGGGGCGCTGCTGGGGGGAGGGCAATCCTCCGCGGCCACGGGGGCGGGCGCAGACCTGCTGGGTGCACTGCTCGGCGGAGCCGCACAGGGTTCCGGGCAGTCCTCAGCCGGGGGTGACCTGCTGGGCGCCCTGCTCGGCGGGGCTGCCGGGAAGGCCGGGGGCGCCGATGGGCTTGACCTGGGGGACGTGATCTCCGCCGGGATGGGCTACCTGGATGCCCGGCAGAAGGGCAAGAGCGGCCTGGAGGCCATCCTCGGCGCCCTGGTGGGCAACAGCAGCGTGGCCAAAACCCCCCACCGGCAAAAATCAGCCTCCATTGTGGCCGATGCCCTGCTTCAGGCGGTGCTCAGCGGAATGAGCCGTTGACCCCCACAACCGAATGCTTAAAAAACCACCCCTGCGGGGGTGGTTTTTTTACCCCCCCTCCAGCCGACATCGGAGACCGATGGAGCGGCGCGCCGCACCCACGCAATCATGTACAATGAGATCAAATCAACCATTCTGTGAGGGAACCCATGCTCATCAATCTTTTGGTCGTTTTGCTGGTCGGGCTTCTTTTCGCCGCCGCCTTCGTCCTGGTGCGCACACTGCGCTTCGCGCGGCCCCTGCCGCCGGCAGCCCAGGTGCAGTTGCCCGATGTTGAGGAGGGGGAGGTTGCCGGCCGGCTTTCCGCGCTGCTGCAGGTGCCCACGGTCTCCCACGACGGGCAGCCGACGGACCCGGCCCCCCTGGAAGCGCTGCAGGCAAAAATGAAGGCAATGTACCCAACGCTCCACGCCCGCCTGCAGCGGCGGACGGTCTGCGAACACAGCCTGCTGTACACCTGGCCCGGCCGGGACCCCCAACTGGAGCCGGTGCTGCTGATGGCCCACATGGACGTGGTGCCGGCGGACGAAGAGCGCTGGCAGCACCCGCCCTTCTCCGGCCTCATCGCCGATGGCTTCGTTTGGGGCCGCGGCGCACTGGATATGAAGCACCAGTTGACCGCCATCCTGGAGGCCGTCGAGCGCCTGTTAAAGGCCGGCCACCAGCCGGAACACACGTTGTACCTGGCCTTCGGGCATGACGAAGAGGTGCTGGGTGTGGGCGCCCCGGCCATCGCCCGCCTGCTGGAGGAGGAAGGCGTGCACCTTGCGGCCGTGCTCGATGAGGGCGGCATGCTCGCCGAGGGCGTGATACCGGGCGTGCAGGGGCCGGCAGCCCTGGTGGGCACCAACGAGAAGGGCTACCTGACCCTCTCGTTGAGCGTGCAAGGCACCCCCGGCCATTCCTCGCAGCCGCCGGAACACACGGCCATTGGTGTGCTGGCCAGGGCCATCGCCCACCTGGAGTCCAACCCCATGCCGGTGCGCCTCGCGGCTGCCCGGCGCATGATGGCGGGCCTGGGCGGCGCCCTGCCCTTCGCCACCCAGATGGCCTTCGCCAACCTGTGGCTCTTTGGCGGCCTGGTAAAGCGAAAACTGCTGGCCAGCCCGCGCACGGCGGCCATCCTGCGCAGCACCACCGCCGTCACCGTGGTCAACGGCGGGGAGAAGGAGAACATCCTGCCGGCGCTGGCGCAGGCCAGGGTGAACTTCCGGCTGATGCCGGGCGACAGCATCGCCGATGTTTGCAACCACGCCCGGCGGATGATCAACGACGGGCAGGTGCACATCGAAGCCGGGGAGGGGGCCCATGCCGCCCCGGTGGATTCCGACACCGCCAGCCCGTACTACCGAAGCCTGGAAACGGTCATCCGGCAGGTCTTCGGCCCCGTGCCGGTGAGCCCCTACCTCGTCCTGGGCGCCACCGATTCGCGGCATTTCTGCAACCTGAGCCGCTGCGTGTACCGTTTTTCGCCGGTGATCCTGGCGGCCGGCGACCTGGGGCGGATGCACGGGGATGACGAGCGCATCTCCACGGCCGCCCTGGCGCGCATGGTGCAGTTCTTCATTTTGCTCATCCGGGAGTGGACGGTGAAGGAGATGCCTGCCTGACCGGTTGAAGGGGGTACAGGCCGGCCATGCAGCGGGGAGCAGGTACGGGGGATGGGTTGGGCGCCTCCCCCCGCCGGCGGGTTTGTCTATGCGAAGGTCAGCCGGCCGGTCTTCAGCGCGGGCGCCCCTGGACACCACGGGCTGAACAACTGCGCCCCCGGGCGCCCTCCTCAGGGCTTCAGCCAGCGCATATCAGGGCTGTGAGGCGCCGGAAAACACCCGGATGACCTCCTGCGCCAGGCGCAACACCTCCTCCAGTTTGGCTTCGCTCATGCCTTCCAGGTCGTCGTGCGGGAAGTGCGCCACCCCGCGCGTGCCCACCGCCGAGATGGCCACCGCCGGGACGCCGCGCATGGCAAAGGTGGAGTGATTGCTCTCCGGCCAGGGGTCCACCCATACCACCCCCGGGAAGGCGGATGCCACCCTGCGCAGCCCAGCCTCCAGGGCCTGCGGGGCGGCCATGCAGGTGACGCTGGTGCTGGAAAGCATCCCCCCGGCGCCGTCCATGTTCAGGCAGCCGCGAATTTTCGAAAAATACCCTTCGCTGCGCCGCAGGTACTCGTCGTCACCCAGAGGCAGGTATTCCTCGCCGTTGATGGCCAGGAACTCGATGCCCGGGCGGTGCTCCCGCCGCCCCAGCGCCTCGGCCAGGGCCAGCAGCACGGCCACCCCGCCGGCGTTGTCGCTGGCGCCGGGCGTGTCGACCGTGGTGTCAAAGTGGGCGCAGACCACCAGGCGCTCCCCCTGCCCCTGCAGGCCGGGGGTGCGCCCGATGATGTTGCGGGCTTCCGCCGGCTGGTTGTGCGCGGCAATGCGCAGGCTCACCGGCACCCCCGGCTGCCGCAGGATGCGGCGGAGGCCGGCAGGGGTTGTGGTGGCGGCGGGCAGGTCCAGGTCCCAGTCATAGGTCAGGTGGCTGTAGAATTCCGTGGCCGCCGGCGGGCCCAGCAGCGCAGCCGGCTTGCGTTCTCGCAGCAGTTCGAACACCCGGGTGTCGCGCTCGTCGCGCAGGAACCACGTCCAGGGTGAGAGGGGGTATTTCGCCAGGTCCCCGTAAAGGGCCAGCACCCTTCCGCCGAACTCCAGGGCTTCCAGTTCGGCGGGCGTGCCGGCGGAAACCACCGCCGCCGTCACATCGCAGGCCGGCGAGAAGGGGTTGGCCTGCGCCTCGAACCGTGCCGCCCCCTGCGCCAGGCGGGTGCCTTCATGGACCCAGCGCGTGCAGGGGTAGGGCTGCTCCTCAACCGCCAGGCCAAAACCCGCCATGGCCTCCCGGATCATGCCGGCGCAGGCCTGGTTGGCCGGCGAGCCGATCATCCGCGGGCCGTGGGCCAGGATGTTTTGCAGGTGTTTCATCACGTTGCTCATGGAAAGTGCCCTCCTCCAGCCTTCATGCTCCGCCCGGCCTGCCCCCCGCCGGGATGCCGGGCAGGCCCGCTTTCTTTGCTATAATGGATTTCCCAATCTTTCCAGGGAGGGAATCATGAAGACCGAGGACAAGTTATACCACATCCACCTACGCCCGGGAGAACCGGGGCGGTATGTGCTTTTGCCGGGCGACCCCGGCCGCTGCGAGCGCATCGCCCGTTATTTTGATGACCCGCACTTCGTGGCCGCCAACCGCGAATACATCACCTGGAGCGGCACGCTGCTGGGCGAGAAGGTGTCCGTCACCTCCACCGGCATCGGCGCACCCTCCACAGCCATCGCCGTCGAGGAGTTGATCAAGGCCGGCGCCGACACCTTTATCCGGGTGGGCACCTCGGGCGGCATCCAGCCGGAGAACCAGGTGGGCGACGTGGCCGTCATCACCGCGGCCGTTCGCGATGAGGGCACCAGCCTGCACTACCTGCCGCTGGAATTCCCAGCCGTGGCCGACGTGGATGTTGTGCTGGCCCTGCGCCAGGCTGCCGAACAACTGGGCCTGCGCCATCACGTTGGGATCACCCAAACCAAGGATTCCTTCTATGGCGAGGTGGAGCCCAAACGCATGCCGATGGCCGGGCACCTGCTGGAGCGCTGGGAGGCCTGGAAGGCCGGCGGGGCCATCGTCTCCGAGATGGAAGCCGCCATCCTCTTCATCCTGGGCAGCATTCACCGGGCGCGCACCGGCGGGGTGATGCTCATCATCGGCGACCCGGCGGAAGCCAGCGGCAGCCACGGGCTGGAAGCCTTCAACAAAATGCTCTCCGAGGACCGGCAGATCCGCGTGGCCGTGGAAGGCCTGAAGATCCTCATCGGGCAGGACCGGAAAAGCGGGAACCCGAAGCAACCCTCCTGATCCTCCCACAAAGCGCACCCGGCCGGCAGCCGCTGGGGGGCGGGCGGTTCCACTGGTGATACAATTCACACCATGGCAGGCTTGAGTGCAGCACTCCAGGGCATCCTGGAGACCATCCCTTCAAAACCCGGCTGTTACATTTACAAGAACAGCAGCGGGCAGGTCATTTACGTCGGCAAGGCGGTCAACCTGCGCAGCCGGGTGCGTTCCTACTTCCACAGCCCGGAGGGGCTCGACAACAAGACCCGCCGCCTGGTGCGCGAGATCGCCGACATCGAGTGGATCCTGGTCGGCTCGGAACTCGAGGCGCTCATCCTCGAGATGAACCTCATTAAAAAGCACCGGCCGCGCTTCAACATCCGCCTGAAGGACGACAAGCGCTACCCTTACATCAAGGTGCACTGGCAGGATGATTTCCCGCGGGTCACCGTCACCCGGCAGATGACGGCGGATGGGGCCCGCTACTTCGGCCCCTACACCAGCGTGTGGGCCGTGCACCAAACGCTGGACGTGCTGCGCCGCATCTTCCCCTACCTGACCTGCGACCGGGTGATCACCGGCCGGGACGCCCGCCCCTGCCTGTACTACGACATCAAACTCTGCAGCGGCCCGTGCATTGGCGCCATCAGCCGGGAGGATTACCGCCGCTCCATTGACGACCTGTGCCAGTTCCTGGACGGCCACACCGCCCCCATTGTGGAGCGCATCCGGCAGGAGATGGAGGCGGCGGCCGAAAGGCTGCAATTCGAAACGGCGGCCGTGCTGCGCGACCGCATTACGGCCATCGAAAAGGTGATGGAGAAACAGAAGATCATCTCCGCCGAGCAGCAGGATACGGACGTGATCGCCATGGCGCGGGCCGATGGCGAGGCCTGCGTGCAGATCTTCTTCATCCGCGGCGGAAAACTCATCGGGCGGGAGTACTTCATCCTCGAAGGCACCGAGGATGAGGCCGATGGCGAGATCATCGGCGAGTTCATCAAGCAGTTCTACGCCGAGGCCGCCCATGTGCCCCCGGAACTGCTGCTGCCGAACGACATCGAGGAGGCCCAGATCATCCAGCAGTGGCTGAACACCGGCCGCAGCGGCGACCGGGTGGAACTGCGGGTGCCCCGGCAGGGCGCCCCGCAGGAACTGGTACAGATGGCCACCGAGAACGCCGTGGAGACGCTGCAGTCGCTAAAGGCGCGCTGGGAGGCCGACACCAACCGCCAGACCCAGGCCCTCTCCGAACTGGAAAAAGCGCTTAACCTGCCGCAGCCGCCCAACCGCATCGAGTGTTACGATATCTCCAACACCCAGGGCACCTCGGCGGTGGGCAGCATGGTGGTCTTCGAGCAGGGGGTGCCCTCGCGCGGCCTGTACCGCCGCTTTAACATCAAAACCGTGGAAGGCCCGGACGATTTCGCCAGCATGGAGGAGGTGCTCACCCGCCGCTTCCGCCGCTGGCAGGCCGCCCAGGGCGCCGATGGCCCCGGCAGCAAGCCGGACCCGGCCTTTGCGCTCCTGCCGGACCTGTTGATCGTGGACGGCGGCAAGGGCCAGTTGGGGCGGGCGCTGGGCGTGCTGGACAAGTACGGCCTAGCCGGGCGGGTGCCCGTTGCCGGGCTGGCCAAGCAGCAGGAGGAACTCTTCCTGCCCGGGCGCAGGCTCTCGCTGGTGCTGCCGCGCCACAGCCAGGGGCTGTACCTGCTGCAGCGCATCCGCGACGAGGCGCACCGTTTTGCCATCACCGCCCACCGCAAGAAGCGCACCCGGCTGGGGCTGGTCTCCCGGCTGGACAGCATCCCCGGCATCGGGCCGGTCCGCCGGAAGGCGCTGCTCAGCCGCTTCGGCTCCATCGAGGGCATCCGCAACGCCGGGGTGGAGCAGCTCACCGGCGTGGCCGGCATTTCGGCCGAACTGGCGCAGGCGCTGATCTCGGAACTGGAATAGGCGGGCTTCCCGGCAGCGCCGGGGGCCGCAGGAGGCAGGCATGTTCCGCTGGGGTATCCTCATCATCGGCTCATTGGCCAACGTGGCCTTTTCCTGGCGCTGGCTGCGGCAGACCAACCACCACGGTTTCTACCGCTTTTTCGCCTTCGAGGGGCTGCTGGCCCTGCTGGTTGCCAACCTGCCGGCCTGGTTCCGCAACCCCTTCTCCCCGCTGCAGATTGTGTCGTGGCTGCTGTTGCTGAGCTCCATTCCCCTGGCCGCCCACGGTTTCCACCTGCTGCAGCGGGCCGGCCGGCCGGAGACGAACCTGGCGGATGCCGGCCTGTTGGGCATGGAAAAGACCACCCGCCTGGTGACAGGGGGCGTTTACCGCTACATCCGGCACCCCCTGTACGCCTCGCTGATGGCACTGGGCTGGGGCATTTTCCTCAAGCAGCCCGACCTGCTGGCGCTCGTCCTGGGGGTCTTCATCAGCGCCACGCTGTTCTTCGCCGCCCGCACGGAGGAGGAGGAGAACCTGGAGCGTTTCGGGGAGGAATACCGGGCATACATGCAGCACACCCGGCTGTTCATCCCCTTCGTCTTTTAGCGCCCTGGCAGGGAAAAACCCAATTGCAATGGCCTGGTTGAATAATGACGGTATGAATGATAAATGTTCTGTGGGTATTGTGTTTCTACGGTGCCCTGTTCAATTTATCGCTTACAAGTCTGTTTAGGCTGATGCCATAATCTGAGGCATCCATGGCCAGTTTGCGATGAAGTTCCGGCGGGATGCGCACCATAAATCGTCCGCTGAATTGTTTCGTCGCTAGCGGTTCCGGGACAACCTCATTGTTTGCCCGCATATCCGTAACCACATCGGCTACAAGTTTTTTAATTCCCAGCAAAGCAGAATCCTGATCCGCTGCCAGCCAACTTAAACCTGGAAACTCCGAACATAGACCAACGTACTCGTTGTCTTCCATTGACCACGTGATACGATAAGTATAATAATCATTCTCCAACATTTTTTGCCTCCAAACGCCTGATCGCCGCGAGCACCTGTTTTACCTGATAGGCTTTCGCCATCCCGTTGTCATCCTGGATATTGATCCTCGGATCACCCCGCCAGGGCGTCTTATATACCCTATGACTGCTTCCCTTGTGCCTGGGTTCTCCAAAGTAATGGTCACATACTTTGCATAGATCAGTATATTTTACTGCCGCTGGATTTCGAATCATGGCTGAGATGATCTCTGCTATTTTTCTCACGGCATTATGATACCAATATTGATACCATATGTCAACGATGAATATACCGGGTCATGCAATTAAGAATTCATCATCCCCGCTTTTGAACAGGCCTGGTGATGCCATGAAAAAAATGAGGAGGTCAACTTGTTGGAGCCGAAAAAAACGGGAAGGCAGTGTGAGTGCCTTCCCGGTGATCCTACATGCGATGTGCCCGGGCTGGGTGAGGTTGCTCCTCCAACCCGGCCTGTGGCCCGACGGTTACGGCTGGCTGATCTCGAGCCAGTTCACCTCCACCTCCACCGGCAGGGCCCGCTCGGCCGAGATGTTGATGCCCACATAGCCGGGGTCGACGATCTCCTCATCCTTTTCGTAGGCGATCTCCACGTCATTCACCAGGAAGGTGATGAACTTGCCCTTGATCATGGCGGTGTACCGGTTCTTCTTCTCCCGGCCAAAGCGGATGGACTTGATGCCGCCTTTCTTCAGTTCCTTGCTGCCGTCCTCGTAGAAGCGCATGATGCTGTAATAGCCGCCGCTGGTGGTGATGATCTCGTACCAGCCGTAATCGGTGTAGCGCAGCACCATGCCAATGTTGTTGGCGTTCACGCCCTTGTTCTCCACCTCAAAATCGATGCGCACGTCCTTGTAGGTGTGCGGCTCGTAGAAATGGTACAGGTACACCCAGGGGCTGTTGATCTCGAAGCGCAAGGCCCCCCGGCGCTGCTTGATGGAGTATTGCGGCCTGGCGCGCTCGTCCTCCTCGTCGTAATCCTCGCCGGTGGAGTAGACGACCTCCTGGAACCAGTAGTCCTCGTTGTACTCGCCGTCGAAGTCATCGCGGAAGTACAGGGGGGCGGAGGAATCGGGCGCCGACTCATCTTCGTATACCTCCTCCCACTCCTCCTCCTCCACGTCCTCAACCTCGTCCATCACAGCCGTCACCTTGCCGGCGGGTTTTCCCCCTTCCGACGGTTCCGCCGCCTTGTCCTTGCTGCTGCCGCCCAAACCGCAGGCCAGCACGAAGACCATCAGGATGCTAATGACGAACCAGACCCTTGTTCTCATCCTTTCTATTCTCCTCTCCGTTATGATTGGGGCGCCTTTTGCGAGGCGTCGCGCGACTGCCGGGCGCGGCAACCAGGCGGGCTGACCCGGATGAATGCCCAAACCAGCATGGCTTGTTGTTGGTCCCTTCCTCCACCGCCCGTTATTGCCCTCCATGCCCTGGCGGATCCCGGGGCGCGAAAAACGCGGCACAAGGGATCCAATTCCTGGGGAATTATTCCCTATTATAAGGAATTTTGCAAACCCGTCAACAACCTGGCCCGGAAATTGTCCGAAGTGGCACCCAATGGCGGCGCAGGGGAAGGGCTCCGCCGGGCCAATGGCGGGCTTGTTCCCGGCCGGGCACGGGCGGGCAGAGCGCCCGGCCACAAGCCACGCGCCGGCTGCGGCCCGGCACGGGGGGGGGGGTTCTCCCGCGGCGATGGATGCACGCCCGCCCAATCGTTGATACAATAGGGGCATGATGCAACGCCACCCGCGCAATCCCCGCTTCCCTGCGGCCGGGGTTTCGCTGCCCGGCTGGCTGCTGGCCGCCTGCCTGCTGCTGGCCGGCTGCGCCAGGGCGGCCGAACCCCCGCCGGCATCCGCCACCGCCCCGGCGGCCATTGCCCCGGCTGCCAGCCAGACGGCAGCCCCCCCCACAACAACGCCCTCCCCGACTTTCACCTTCCCGGCCACCTTGACGCCCTACGAGGTGGAAACCCGCGCCACCGCCCTCGCCGGCACGCCCATCCACCTGGAAACCCACACCCCCACGGTCGAGCGTGAGCCCATTTCGGTGATCTTCACCGACCCGCTTTCCGAAAGCCCGGACGCTGAACAGGCCCTGGCCGCGGCGCTGGATTCCGCCCGCCACAGCATCGACGTGGCCATGTACAACCTCACCTCCAGGCGGCTGGCCGACGCCCTGCTGGATGCCCACCACCGCGGCGTGCAGGTGCGCCTGGTCATGGAGAGCACCGCCATGGACGCCGCCTCCCCCCAGCGGCTGATGGAGGCCGGCATCCCCATCATCGGCGACCGGCGGGAAGGCCTGATGCACAACAAGTTCGCCGTGATCGACGGCTACGAGGTGTGGACCGGTTCAGCCAATTGGAGCAACGGGCTGCATACGGACAACAACAACCTGCTGCGGCTCCGTTCCACGCTGGCAGCCCAGGACTACACCAGCGAGTTCGAGGAGATGTTCACCTACGACCGCTTTGGGCCATCTTCGGGCATCGACACCCCGCACCCGCTGTTCAACCTGAACCAGATCCCCGTGGAGGTGTATTTCTCGCCGGACGACCAGCCCGAGAGGCGGATCAGCGAACTGATCCGCCAGTCGCGCGAATCGGTCAACCTGATGGTCTACTCCTTCACCTCCGACCCCATCGCCCAGGCGCTGATCGACGCCAGGAAGAACAGCGTGTACGTGCGCGTGGTGCTGGATGCCGAGATGGCCGCCACGCAGGCCAGCCAGGGGGGCGAAGCCGACCGCCTGGCCTCCGCCGGCATCGCCGTCCGCCTGGACCGCTCCCCCGGGCTGATGCACCACAAGGTGATGATCGTGGACCGCAACTGGGTGCTCACCGGGTCCTACAACTTCACCCGGGCGGCGGAGAAGACCAACGACGAGAACGTGGTCGTCATCCGCAGCCCGGCCCTGGCCAGCCAGTTCATGCGGGAGTTCGAGCGCGTTTACGGGCGCGCCGTTGAACCCTGAACACCCCCCGGCCCCAACCCTTAAAAGAACATGCCCGGTTTAAGCCGGGCATGTGTTTTCAATACCGGGGCGCTTAGGGGTCGTAGGTAAAGGCGCCTGTGGCGGTTACGCTGCCCCCCGGCGTGGTGATGATGATGTCCACCGTGCCGGCCGCACCGGGTGGCGTAGTGACGGTCAACTGGGTGGCCGATCTCCAGGTGATCGCCGCCGGGGCGCCGCCGATGGTCACCGAGGGGATCCAGTAATTCCAGCTGTCAAAACCCGTACCGGTGATGGTGATCGACTGGCCGCCGGCGCTGGGTCCATGGTCCGGGGCAACGCTGGTGAACACCGGCGCCGGGATGTATTCAAAGCCGCCAGGCAGCGTGACGCCGTTCACACTGGTCTCCACGTAAATATCCACCCGCCCGGTTCCGGCCGGGGCGATGGCGGTGATCTGGGTGTCTGAATCCACCGTGTAGGAGGTCGCCGGGACGCCGCCAAATTCTACGGCATCAACGGAAATGCCGTAGTCCTGGTAGCCCGAGCCGGTGATGACCACGCTGGTGCCGCCCCCCAAAGCGCCGGCTTCCGGCGATACGCTGAGGATGGTTGGCCCGGGCAGAAAGAGGTAGCCGTTTGTGCGGGTGGCCGTACCGCCCGGGGTGCCCACCGCCACGTTCACCTGGCCGGGGAGGTGTGGCGGGGTAAAGGCGGTGATCTGCGAGGGCGTGTCCACGACAAATGAGGTTGCCGCGATGCCGCCAAAGGTCACCGAGGTGGTAGTGTAGCCGGCGCCGCTGAAGCCCGTTCCGGTGATGATGACTTCCGTGCCGCCGGATTCGTTGCCCTCATCCGGCGATATGCTGCTGATGGTGGGCACCGGAGCGTAGGCGTAGCCGTTGGTGCGGGTGGCTGTGCCGCCCGGGGTGACCACCACCACGTTCACCTGGCCGCTGCCGGGCGGTGTGACGGCGGTGATCCGGTTGGCGTTATCAACGGTAAAGGAGGCCGCCGGGGTGCCGCCGAAGGTCACCGAGGTGGTGGTGAAGCCCGGGCCTTCAAAGCCCGTGCCGTTGATGGTGACGGTCTGCCCCCCCGCTTCGGGGCCGGCGTCCGGGTTCACGTTCGTGATCGTCGGCTGCGGGTAGTATTCAAACCCGTTCACCAGCGAGGCGTTGCCCCCCGGCGTGGTGATCTGCACGGTAACCAGCCCGCCGGCGTGCGGCGGGGTCACCGCCGTGATCTGGTTGGCGTTATCAACGGTGAAGGAGGTCGCCGGGGTGCCGCCGAAGGTCACCGAGGTGGTGGTGAAGCCCGAACCGCTGAGGAAGGTGCCGGTCAGCACGACCGTTTGCCCGCCGGCCGAAAGACCGTGGTCGGGGGCGATGCCGGTGAGCGTTGGGGCGGGGACCGGCGTGCCGGTGGCCTGCGGCGTGGTGATGTTGCCGTAGCGCAGGATCACGCCGCCTTCGCCCACCGCCCAGCCATCCGCGCCGGAGACCATGTCCACCCCGTGCAGAACGTAGGAGGTCGGGCAGGCCATGGGCAGCCAACTGACGCCGTTCCAGCCGTTGATGCCGCAGGTCCAGGCGCTCACCATCGACCCGACGGCCTGGCCAAAGGAACTGCCCACCAGGTCAACATCGCGCCACCAGGCGGTGGTGCTGCCAACACTGGACCAGGCGCTACCGTTCCATTGCATGATCCCGTAGGTTCCCACGCCATCCGGCCCGCCGCGCCCAAAGCCGTAACTGCCGCCGTACATGCCCACCGCTCCGCTGACGCCGGGGACAAAGGTGGTCCAACTGCTGCCGTCCCAATGGCGGGTGGCCGTGGCGCCGTAGGCCCACACGTCATTGTCGTTGACGGCGTAGATGTCCATCAGCGAATCGGCCGGGTACGGGTAACCCGCATTGGACCAGCTGGACCCGTCCCAGCGCAGGATGCTGGCGCTGGCGCCGCCGCAGTTCTCCCCGGCAATCCAGCCGTGGCTGGCATCCAGCATGCGCACCTGCACCAGGTTGCATCCCGACTGGCCAGAGAACGGGTTGCCCACGTCGTTCCAATCGAAGCCGTCCCAGTGGAGGATGGTACCGCCGGCGCCCACGGCAAAGATGTCCGTGCTGCTGACCGCCGAAACGGCGTTCAGGTCTTCCGAAATGCCCGATGGCACCACGCTCCAGTCCGTGCCGTTCCAGCGGATGGTGGTGCCGCCGGCTCCCACCGCCCAGCCATCGTAGGGGGTCACCAGGTTCACATCGTACAGCGTGTTTCCGGTGGGCCTGCTGAACAGCCGCCATTGGTTGGCCGGCAGGGGCGTGGCGGTTGGGGTTTGGGTGATGGTGGGGGTTCGCGTGATGGTGCGCACCGGGGTGTTGGTGCGGACCGCCGCGGTGCCGGTTTTGGCGCTGGCGGCGGTTTGGGTTGCCGGCAGCACGGTCACCGCGTTCACCGTGATCGTCACCGTCAGCGGGTCGGCGCCCAGGGGGCCCGCCCCAAAGGTGGTGGCAACGTCCGAGCGCATCTTCCAGTTGCCGGTGTAGGTGCCGGCCTTGTTGGGGGCTTTCATCTTGACGTACACGTCAACCGTCTGCCCGGGCTCCACCGGGTTGGGCAGCCCCTGCGAGGCGGGGGCGTCCATCTGCGTGCCGCTCTCGAACACCACGGCGTAGCCCGTGCTCCAGGTGCAGCCGCCGATGTTCTTCAGCCGCCACAGCTTGGTAAAGGTGGCGTTGACGAACACCGTGTTGTTGGGGATGATGGATTCCTCCACCACCTTCACCGCATCGCACTTGTTGGGCTGCATGTCGGGGTCCGGCTGGGTGGGGCGCGGGGCGGCGGTGCGGGTCAGGTCGGGGGTTAAGGAGGGGCCGCCCACGTTGATGTCGATGACCAGAGAACCGTTGCGTTCGCTGCCAATGCCCAGCGAAAGGTTCCGGGCGTTGCGCATCTTCCAGAAGCCGTAGTGCCGGCCATTGGCCAGGGGGGCCACCGCGTCGAAAATGATGGAGATGGACTGCCCCGGCTTCACCTCCTGCGGGAGCATGTAGGTCAGGGGGGCGTCCATGACCCGGCCGCTGTAGAACACCACCTTGTAATCCTTCGTCCAGGTGCAGGTGCCGGCGTTGCGCACCCGCCAGCCCTTCTGGAAGGGCGCCCCGGGCGGGAAGAGCGTGTAATTGGGGCGGAACTCCTCCCCTTCCACCACCGCCCAGTCGCACATGTTGGGCGGCACGCCAGGCGTGCTGGTGATCGTGGGGGTGGCCGAGGGTGTGCGGGTGAAGAAGGTGGCCGTGGGCGTTGGGCTGGGTTGCGAACCGGTGGGCGTTCCGCCCCTTCCCGCCAGTTGGTTGGCCAGGTTGCTGTTTGAAACGACGTACACCCCGCCGGCTGCACAGCAGATCAGCGTGATGATCAGCAAAGCGGACACCAGGATGATTACATTTCGTTTGTTCGCCATGGCAACCCCTTACAAGTTCACAAATACCCCGGCAGGCCCGCCCCCCCAACAGGCAGGCCCGGCAGGTGAACCCTGCGCGCCCCGCGGGCGGCTTTGGCGGCATGCCAGAAGCCTTGACCCTATTGTAGGGCAGGCAGGCACGGCCGGAACCTTACAGATTTGTTAGTATTATACAGCCTTCCGGCCGGTTTTTTAACCTGCAAGGTTGATGCCAGAACCCCCTCCACTCCCCCGTTTTGGGCTCCAAAAAATGGGCCCCTCCGCCATCCCCCCATTTTGGGTTCCAAAAAATGGGCCCCTCCGCCATCCCCCCATTTTGGGTTCCAAAAAATGGACCCCTCCGCCATCCCCCCCATTTTGGGTTGCAAAAATGGGGGGGACTGAGGGGGGGGCAATTGGCGGTGGGGACAAAGGGGGGGCATTTCAACCATGGGCCATCGAACAAGAACCCCCCTTATCTTCCCCCCATTTTAAAAGGCGAAAATGGGGGGAATATCGAGGACCCCATTTTCGTCCTACCTGCCCTGCTGTTTTTCACGGGAAATGGGCCGCTCTGCCATCCATCCCATTTAGGTTTGGAAAAGGGCCCTTCACCTCCCCCCCATTTTGGGTTGCAAAAATGGGGGGGACTGAGGGGGGGCAATTGGCGGTGGGGACGGAGGGGGGGTACACTGAAAACACTCCTCCTTTCCGTTATTTCCCTATACGCAACAGCAAAAACCCGGGCTGTGCCTCAAGGGTTCACACCGCCCAATCTTTGGCAATGGCCTCGGCCTGGTCGAGCACAGTGCGGGTGGCCTTCTCCTGCCGGTCGGGCGGGTAGCCGTATTTCCGCAAAACCTGCTTTACCATCAGGCGCAGTTGGGCGCGCACCGACTCGCGCACAGCCCAATCGATGGTGACGTTATTGCGCACGGTTTTCAGCAGTTCGCGAGCGATGGCTTTCAGCGTCTCATTGCCCAGCACGGCAACGGCACTGTCGTTCACCTCCAGCGCATCGTAAAAGGCGATCTCATCCTCGCTGAGGTTGAGCTGCTCACCGCGCTTTTGTGCTTCGCGCATCTCTCTGGCCAGTTCGATGAGGGCTTCGACCACCTGGGAGGTTTCAAGGGCGCGGTTCTGGTAGGCGCGGATGGTGCGCTCGAGCATTTCGCTGAAAGAGCGCGACTGCACCAGGTTCCTGCGCATGCGATAGCGGATCTCGTCATTCAGCAGCCTGCGCAACAGTTCAACGGCCAGGTTCTTCTGCTGCAGGTTTTTTACGTCCGCCAGGAACTCATCCGAGAGAATGGAGATATCCGGCTTCTTCAGCCCGGCGGCGCCAAAAAGGTCGATGATCTGGTCATCGGCAGCAACCGCCCGAGAGATGATCTGGCGAATGGCCTGGTCGATCTCCTCGGTGCTGCGTTCGCCACCTCCGTTTATCGTCTTAATCAAAGCAGCCCGCACGGTCTGGTAGAAGGCCACTTCCTCGCGAACAGCCAGGGCGCGCTCGTGAGGGACAGCCAGGGCAAAGGCCAGCGACAAGCCCTGCACGGCATCCAGCAGGCGCTTTTTCCCGTCCTCCAGTCCGAGGATGTGTTCCACAGCCAGGAGCATGATCTTCATCTTCTCAGCCGGGGTGCCGGTGGTGTACGTAGACCAGTCAAAACCGTGGAAGAGCCCACGGCAGATCTCGCAGCGACGGATCAGTTCGTTAACGGCTACATCCTGATCGGGCAAGTCGGCGGGGTGGCCGGCCTCGGTGTAGGCGGCCAGGGCCTTCTGCAGGTGCCAGGCCAGGCCGAGATAGTCCACAATCAGGCCGCCGGGCTTGTCCTTGTAGACGCGGTTGACCCGGGCGATCGATTGCAGGAGGCCGTGCCCCTGCATAGGTTTGTCGAGGTACATGGTGTGCAGGGAGGGCACATCGAAGCCGGTGAGCCACATGTCGCGAACGATGGCCATGCGGAAGGGGTCGGCGGGGTCTTTAAAGCGGCGGGCCAGTTCTTCGCGGCGGGTCTTGTTGCGAATGTGCTGCTGCCAATCGTGCGGGTCGGCGGCGCTGCCGGTCATGATGACCTTGAGTTCGCCCTGCCGGTCATCCGTGGCGTGCCAGCCCGGGCGTAAGCGGACGATGGCGTTGTAGAGGTCCACGGCAATGCGGCGCGACATGCACACGACCATGGCCTTGCCATCCATGGCGGCCAGGCGCTCCTCAAAGTGTTGCACAATGTCGCCGGCGACCAGGTTAAGGCGCTTTTCGCTGCCGACGATGCCCTCAAGCGCGGCCCACTTGGTCTTCAGTTTTTCCTTCTCCTCCTGCTCCTCGCCCTCGGTGACCTCCTCGAACTCGGGGTCGATCTTGGGCTTCTCGTTCTCGTCCAGTTCCAGTTTGGCCAGGCGGCCCTCGTAATAGATGGGCACGGTAGCCCCATCCTCAACGGCCTGCTGAATGTCGTATATGCTGATGTAATCGCCAAAGACGGCCCGGGTGTTGGCGTCGCTGTGCTCGATGGGCGTGCCGGTAAAGCCGATGAAGGAGGCGTTGGGCAGGGCGTCGCGCATGTGGCGGGCATAGCCGTCGATGAAGTCGTACTGGCTGCGGTGGGCCTCGTCGGCGATGACGATGATGTTGTGCCGCTCGGAGAGCGTCCCGGCAGAGGCGGTGGAAGGCAGGAACTTTTGGATGGTGGTGAAGAACACGCCGCCAGCCACCCGCCCGCCCAGTTTGTCCACCAGGTCCTCGCGGCTGGTGGCCTGCACGGGTGTGCTGCGCAGGACCTCCGAGCAGCGCGAGAAGGTGCCGAAGAGTTGATCGTCCAGGTCGTTGCGGTCGGTGATGACGACAATGGTGGGGTTCTGCATGCCGGGCTGCAGGGCGAGGCGGCCGGCGTAAAAGACCATGCTCAGGCTCTTGCCGGCCCCCTGGGTGTGCCAAATCACGCCGATGCGCCGGTCGCCGATTTTGCCGCCTTGCATGGCCTGGGTGCCGTACTTTCCCCTGATTTCTCCAACGCCCCGGGGGCCGGCAGCCCACGCGGCGCGCAGGGTTTCCTCCACGGCAGCGTTTACGGCGTGGAACTGGTGGTAGCCGGCGATCTTCTTGACCGTAGGGGCGCCGCGCTCCTGTTCAAAGACGATGAAATGGCGGACGAGGGTGAGGAAGCGGCGCTTTTCAAAGACGCCCTTGAGAAGGACCTCCAACTGGGGGATTACGGCTGGGGCGGTGGCAGCGCCGTCGATGGTCTTCCAGGGCAGGAACCAGCCTCTTTCGGCGGTGAGGGAGCCCAGGCGGGCGTTAAGCCCATCGGAAATAACGAGCAACTCGTTGTAGTGGAAGAGGGCGGGGATGTCTTCCTTGTAGGTTTGCAACTGGTTATAGGCCGTCCCTATGGTGGCCTTCTCATCGGCGGGGTTCTTCAGTTCGAGGACGGCCAACGGCAGGCCGTTAACGAAGAGCACAACATCCGGCCGGCGGGTAACGCTGCCATTCTGCTGCGGCGCGGTCACGGTGTATTGGTTAACGCAAAGCCAGTCGTTGTTGTCGGGGTTGTCGTAGTCGAGAAGGTACGCCCGCCCGCTAACGGTGCGGCCGTCGGGGTTCTTGTATTGGACCTCCACGCCGTTGACCAGCAGGGAGTGAAAGGCATGGTTGTTGAGGAGGAGGGAGGGCTGGCCCAGGCGGGCAACCCGGTTGAAGGCCCCGGCCTGTGCGGCTGCGGGCAGGTGCGGGTTGATGCGGGCAATGGCAGCCTGCAGGCGGGCGGGGAGCAGGGGCTCCTGGTAATCGGGGCGCTCGGGGTGTTCGCCGTCAACGGCCAGGGCAGGCCCGTAGGCCCAGGTGTAGCCCAGTTCGGTCAGCCAGTCGATGGCGGCCTGTTCGAGATCGGATTCGGTCAGGGGAGGCATGGGTCCCTCAGCGGGTATTCGTCGTCCGTGAGCCAGTTTTGGGGGTTGGATTCAATGTAGAGGTGGATTCGCAGATGTTCCTCATCGTTGCGGATGATGTGCTCATAGTAGTTGCGCTGCCATACGGGGGCACCCGGGCAACCGCGCAAGAGGTTGATGCGTTTCGCGGTGTTCATTTTGAAATACCCCACGATGAGGGGCAGGGTCATGCGCCGGCGTTCGGCAGGCGTTTGGGGGGAACCATTTCGTGGGGGCGATACGTTTTGTTGGGGCGTTTCGTGTTGGGGCGTTTCATGTTGGGGCAATTCCTGTAGGGGCAATTCGTGTTGGGGCAATTCATGTAGGGGCAATTCATGAATTGCCCCTACCATGGACGGATCAATTTTCGCCCCAACATCCGACAGATCAATTTTTTCCCCCACCACGGGTGGATCGATTTCCGCCCCTATTGGGAGATATTCGTTTCGTGGGGTCGTTTCATGTTGGGGCGTTTCGTGTTGGGGCAATTCATGTTGGGGCAATTCCTGTTGGGGCAATTCATGAATTGCCCCAACTACCATGGTCGGATCAATTTTCGCCCCCGCCATGGGCGGATGGATGATGAGGATCCCATGCACATGGTTGGGCAGGATGCAAAACGCGTCCAATTCGAGGCGCGGGTACTGTTTTGGCAGGTCGAGCCAGGTTTGTTCAACGACCGCGCCGAACGGGTTTAACTGCATTTGGCCGCCCACGACCTCACCGAAGAGGCATTCCCGCGCCTGGGTGACGGCGGTGATGAAATAGGCGCCCGGCTGCGAGTAGTCGTATTCGGGCAGGCGGATGGAACGTCGGTGGTGGGGGTGGGGGGTGGAGGACATGGATTACCTATTGCGCTAAGTAAACCTTGAAAGATAACACATTATTAATTTGTAGAAATTTATCATGTGATTTGCATTTATTATCGGGTTGGGGCTTTGTCATATGAATGTTGCGGTCGATATAGCCAAAAGTTTATAGGATTGCTAGGATCCTTTGTGCAAAGACCGCAATCAAGGGTAATACCTAAACCAAATTTTCTTGCTTGATCCAAGAAGTAATACATTACTTGTGAACGTTCTTGCATACTTCTTGAGAAGCATTTAATTGACTCATAGTCAAATAATACTGGTTGTGAAGAATTTTGTCTTTCCCAAGCTTTGTAAATATCAATATTCTCATAGGAAAAACGACCCATTCCCGCAAATATATCAGCAGCCTGAATTAATTGAAAATCTTCGGAATTTCCCTCATTAATCCCTTGTATGCCAAAATGTATCGTGACACCTTCCCATCCATCGGGAAGAATATTTGGTTCGCAGTTGGCAAACCGATTTGTATTAGCAAGGATATTTCTTATACGAGACCAATCAACAGAAGAATTTTGATCAAAATAAACAAGCCATGTCCTATTTATCGGCCATCGACAACGAAACACATTCTTAAATAATTGGATGTACATATTCTCAAAATTTTTAATGTCATCTCTTCCGATTATTACATGCCTTTCGTCCATGGTATCCCATATCAACACATCAATTCTCAATGCCTTTTGATGGGCTTCTTCCAAACAAATTTTAATAATTTTCTGTGCTACAAAACGGTATTTTGCAGTCCTAACTTTTTCCCATCTTGCTTCCTTAACCTCAGATTCATTTAGAGCCATTTGTAACCTTGATGAAATTCTTCCCGATTGATCGTATTGCATAGAAAGTAATCCGATAGAACGGTACCTACCATCATTCTGTTTCGATTCATCGGAAAATGCAATGTGGGTCGCTGCCATTTCTTATTTTGCATACCCAAGTGTTTTTACACGCACCTCGCCCCGCATTAACTTTGGCAGCAGGGTATCCCGCAGGTTTGCCAGTGTACGGGATTCAACCTCATTCGTTTCGATCAATTGATCAATAGGATAACAAAACAACTCAAATTCCATTACTTGCCCTGATGTGGGTATGTTTATTTCCAAATTGTGAAAATCAGCTTTGTTGATAGTGCCAAATACTGTACCCTCCGCTTCAAACCGTGTAAAAGAATATTTTAAAGACCTCATCGCATAATAAGTATATGAACGGCTCCCTGTCTTATGCCTTATTGATGCAACACCTCTGCCAATTGCACAATCCTCCATTGTCATATTTACATTTCCAACGGGCGCACGAACACTTACCAGCGTATCCCCTGTTTTGGCAAATCGTGTTGGTGATGTACAATACACACGGTTTTCCGGATAACGAAAACCAAAATCAGTTCGGCCTTGGAAAAAGGGAATTCCTTCTCCTTCTTCGTTGTAAGTTACTCCAGGTGGAGATTGGCCCATAGTTAAATCAAAATCCTCTTCAACTGTGCCAATCTTAATTTTCCCATCACATTTCTTAAAAGTATTAATAAACACCGCCTGGGCGATGGATTCGAGGGTGTGGTTCATGCGGCGGTTGAGTTCGATCTTGTCGTCAAGGGCGCCGAGGATGCCAGCGATGCGGCGTTGTTCGGGGAGAGGGGGAAGAGGAATATTTAGGTTGCGAAAATCAGTTTTTGTAAATTTTGGTTGGGCACTACCAGTAATGATACTTTGAACTTGTGCCTTACCAGACGGACTTGAAAAATAATAATAAAGAAACTCCTTTGATGTATTTGGGAAATCATCAGTTTTAATAACTAATGAATTCGGTCCTAATGCACAAGGTTGCCGCAAATTTGGTAATTTAAATATAGTACCTGCATTTGCTCCAATATTAGCAATAATTACATCACCAACCGATAATTGACATTTTCGTAAAAAATTATACGAATTTTTTGTAATATATACAAAATCCCCATCCCAATTACGAGTAAAATCAACTAACCTAATGAGAATTGCATAATCAGGAACAGATAAATATTCAACATTTTCCCTTAAATCAGCAAAACTCCCGTTAGCTGAAAAATCTGTCACGAATGACACATCTCCCATTTTTACATATTCCCATCTACCCCTCATAATCCATATTCTCCAGATTATCTATTATTTGTTTTTCTAAAGCGGCAGCATCTGAAAATTGCTGAGTTAATTCTTTAATTAATAGACTCATCTTCTCCGCGAAGGGCTCGCCGTCGTCCTCGGCCTCGGCGGCGCCGACGTAGCGCCCCGGGGTGAGCACCCAACCCTGGGCGCGGATCTCGTCGAGCGAAACGGAGCGGCAGAAACCGGGGATGTCGGCGTAGGGGGCAGGCGGTTCCTGTTCGGGCGGTTTCTGTCCCTGTTGAGGTGGTTCCTGTTGGGGCAATTCATTCGGTTGTAGGGGCAATTCATTTGGTTGTCGGGGCAATTCATTTGGTTGTCGGGGCAATTCATTTGGTTGTAGGGGCAATTCATTTGGTTGTAGGGGCAATTCATGAATTGCCCCTACTACAATGGAATTCACCCAGGCGTGGTAGGTGCCGGCGATGCGGTCGATCTCGGCATCGCTGAGGTCGCGGTGGACGCGGTCGGTGAGCGTGCCCAGTTTACGGGCGTCGATGAAGAGGGTGTGCCCCTGGCGGCCCTGGCGGTCGCGGGAGAGGAACCAGAGGCAGACGGGGATCTGGGCGCTGTAGAAAAGTTGGGCGGGCAGGGCGACCATGCAATCCACCAGGCCGTCCTCGATGATGGCCTTACGGATCTGGCCCTCGCCGGAGGTGTTGCTGGACATGCTGCCGTTGGCCATAACAAAGCCGGCCATGCCCCCGGGCGCCAGGTGGTAGATGAAGTGCTGGATCCAGGCGAAGTTGGCGTTGCCGGCGGGCGGGGGGCCGTACTTCCAGCGTTTGTCGCCGCGCAGCAGGTCACCGCCCCATTCCTTCATGTTGAAGGGCGGGTTGGCCAGGACGAAATCGGCCTTAAGGTCGGGGTGCTGGTCGGCGTGAAAGGAATCGGCGGGCTGTTTGCCGAGGTTGGCCTCGATGCCGCGGATGGCCAGGTTCATTTTGGCCAGTTTAAAAGTGTTGGGGTTGGATTCCTGCCCATAGATCGAAATATCGCCGAATCTGCCGCCGTGGGCCTCCACGAACTTCTCGGACTGGACGAACATGCCCCCGGAGCCGCAGCAGGGGTCGAAGACCCGGCCGCGGTAGGGCGCCAAGACCTCCACCAAAACGCGCACAACCGAGCGGGGGGTGTAGAACTCGCCGCCCTTGCGGCCCTCCTGGCTGGCGAAGCGGGAGAGGAAGTACTCATAGACCCGGCCGATGGTATCCTGGCGGCGGCTATCCTCATCGGCGAAGTTAATGCGGTTGCTCACCAGGTCCACCAGGTCGCCCAGGCGACGCTTGTCCAGGTCGGGGCGGCCGTAGTTGCCGGGCAGCATCCCGCGCAAAGAGGGGTTGTCGCGCTCGATCGCCTCCAGGGCGGTGTCGATGAGGTTGCCGATGGTCTCCTGGCGGGCGTTATCCTGCAGGATCTGCCAGCGCGCCTTGCGTGGCACCCAGAAGGTGCGGCTGGCAAGGTACACATCGCGGTCCTCGGGGTCGTTCAGCCCCTCCCGCCGGACGCGGTCGTACACCTGTTCGAACACGTCGGAGATGTACTTGAGGAAGATGAGGCCCAGGACGACGGACTTGTAGTCGGCGGCGTCGAGGTGGCCGCGCAGCCTGTCGGCGGCCTCCCAGAGCACCTGCTCGATGCCGAGGGCCACGCCGTTGCCGTTGGGTTTGCTGGGTTTGGTTGGTTTTGGCATGTGCTACCCGCCTTTTCTGACCGTTTATTCGTTTGTGGCTGTCGCTTAAGACCCCCCGGGTTTATTATATGCCGTTTTTTGAAGATCGAGGGGGGCATCCTCCTTTGTTCCACCCGGTTTTTCCAGGCGAAGATGGGGGGATGATCCATCATTCATCATCATGCTTGTGGCTCCCCCTGCAATTCCCCCCTTGCAAAAATAGCACAATTGTCCTATAATCAATCTGCCACGTCAAAAAAAACCTGCCCTCGCAGGAAAACGCAGCGGAAAATCGAATAAACGAATAAACGAATACCCTGCTCGCCCTTTGAAAACCTTCCCTTTAAGTAGTACAATGGCAAAAAAACCGCACAATTGGGAAGGCATGAATGAAGTTCAAGGATGTATGCATTGAAGGGATGGGGTACGTCATCCCGAACCAGGTGGTCACCTCCGCCTGGTTTGAAGAGCAGCTGGCTCCCATCTATCGACGGTTGAATATCAAGAATTCCTTCTTCGAGCGCATTACCGGCATCGCCGAGCGCCGCTGGTGGGACGACGGCATCGAGCCCTCCGACGGGGCCACCCTGGCCGGCAAAAAGGCCCTCGAGAACGCCGGCCTCACCACCGCCGATGTCGACTGCCTGGTCAACGCCTCGGTGTGCCGCGACTACATCGAACCGGCCACGGCCGCCTTCGTCCACAACAACCTGGGCCTGCGCCCCGAGGCGATGAGTTTTGACCTGGTGAACGCCTGCCTGGGCTTCCTCACCGCCATGGTCAATGTGGCCAACATGATCGACCTCGGCCAGATCAGGACCGGGCTGATCGTGGCCGCCGAATCGCCGCGCGCCGGCCAGCTGGCCACGCTGCAGCACATGCTCAACGACGGCATCACCCGCGAGGACCTGCGCGACAACCTGGCCTCCTTCACCCTGGGGGCGGCCGCCGTGGCCATGGTGCTCACCCACCGCAGCATCTCGAAGACCGGCAAGCGCCTGCTGGGCGGGGCGGTGTACAGCGCCACCCAGTTCAACCGGCTCTGCGTGGCCCAGCGCCGCTGGATGCTGACCGATTCCACCACCCTGCTGGAGGAGGGCAGCAAACTGGTGCACCAGGCCTGGGGCATCTTCCTCAAGGAACTGGGCTGGACGGCCGACATGGTCAACCGGGTCTTCTCGCACCAGGTGAGCGAACCGGTGCGCAAATCGGTTTACCGCATGCTCGGGCTGCCCCGCGAAGGGCTGGATTACCCCAACCTGCGCTTCATGGGCAACACCGCCTCGGTGGCCGCCCCGCTGTGCATGGCCCTGGGCATCGCCGACGGCATCCTCAAGGAGGGCGACAAAGTCGCCCTGCTGGGCGCCGGCAGCGGGCTGAACAGCCTGATCCTCGGCATCCAGTGGTAGGCCCGGCAAAAAACCAGCCCCGCAGCGGCTCAGGGGGCAGCCATGGCTGACTACCGACCGCTGTACCCGTTCACCTCCCGCCATTTTGAGATCGATGGGGTGCGCATGCACTACCTGGACGAGGGCCCGCCGCAAGGGCAGGCGCTGGTGCTGCTGCACGGCAACCCCACCTGGTCCTTCTACTGGCGCACGCTCATCCCCGGGTTAAGCCAAACCTGCCGGGTGATCGCCCCGGACCACATCGGCTGCGGGCTTTCGGACCAGCCGGAACACTACCCCTGCCCGCTGGAGCGGCACATCCGCAACCTGGAGGCCCTGCTGGAGCACCTGCAGCCCGGCCCGGTGACCCTGGTGATGCACGACTGGGGCGGCGCCATCGGCATGGGCTGGGCCGCCCGCCACCCGGGGCAGGTGCGACGCATCGTGGCCCTTAACACCTCGGCCTTCTTCCGCCCGGTGCTCTACTGGCCCATTCGCCTGTCGCGTTCGCCCGTGCTGGGCGACCTGCTGGTGCGCGGGCTGAACGCCTTTGCCCTGGGCGCCCTGGTGATGGGCACCTCGCAGCGGCGGCGCTTCACCCCCGCGGTGCGCGCCGGCTACCTGGCACCCTGGCGCAGTTGGCGCAGCCGGGCGGCCATCCTGCGCTTCGTGCGCGACATCCCCATGGAAGCCGGCCACCCCACCCGCCGCACGGTCGCCGAGATCGAAGCCGCCCTGCCGCAGTTCCGCCAGGTGCCCGTCCTGCTGCTGTGGGGCGCCGACGACCCGGTCTTCACCGTGGACACCTTCCTGCAGGGATGGCGCCAGCGCTTCCCGCAGGCCGGGGTGCACGTGTTCGAGCACGCCGGCCACTACGTGGTGGAAGACGCCCACGAGCGCATCCTGCCGCTGCTGCTGCAGTTTTTGCAGGGCGGCGGCTGAGTTCCCCCCCGCCCCGCCATGGCCCGCGCCTCCCGCCCCCAAGCCCCAACCCCAGCCGCTGAGCCCGTTCCCCCGGGCGCGGGGCGGTTCAGCGCCCTAAGCAACCTCTCCCAGCCGCTGGCCGAAATGGCCGCCAGCCACCCGCAGCGCCTGGCGGTGATCTTCCCCCTGGGGGGCGATGGGGAACAGCGGCGCCACAGCCGCCACACCTTCCAGCAACTGGACTCCCTGTGCAACCGCACCGCCCGGGGGCTTTTTGGGCTGGGCCTGGGAAAAGGCAGCCGGGTGCTGCTGCTGGTGCGCCCGGGGATCACGCTGATCAGCGCCGCCTTTGCCCTGCTGCGCCTGGGCGCCGTGCCGGTGATCATCGACCCCGGCATGGGCTGGCGTCCCTTCCTGCGCTGCGTGCAGGACGCCGCCCCGGCAGGCTTCATCGGCATCCCGCAGGCGCACCTGCTGCGGCTGCTCTTCCCCGCCGCCTTTCGCTCGGTGCAGTGCGCGGTGGTGGCCGGCCGCTTTGGCATCGGGCGGGCGCCGGCGCTGGCCTCGCTGCTGCCGGCGGATGCGCAGCCCTTCCCGCCGGCGCAGATGGCCCCCGGCGACGAGGCGGCCATCGCCTTCACCTCCGGCGGCACCGGGCTGCCCAAGGGCGTGGTGTACCGGCAGGAGATGTTCCTGGCCCAACTGGAATTACTGCGCACGGCGGTGGGCATCCAGCCCGGAGAGGTGGACCTGCCCGGCCTCACCATCTTCTCCCTCTTCGGGCCGGCGCTGGGCACCACCGAGGCCTTCCCGGAACTGGACCCCTCCCATCCCGCCCGGGTGAACCCCGCCCGCCTGGTGCAGGACATTAACGCCCACGGCGTCACCCATTCCTTCGGCTCGCCGGTCATCTGGCGGCGGGTGGCCGACCACTGCATGTCCACGGGGGAACGGCTGCCCACCCTCCGGCGCATCTACATGGCCGGGGCACCGGTGCCGCCGGCGCTGGTGCGCGACATGAAGCAGGTGCTGGAAGGCGGCGAGGTGTACACCCCCTTCGGCGCCACCGAGGCCCTGCCGCTGACGATGATGAGCGGCAGCGAGATCCTGGAGGAGACGGCCGCCCTGAGCGAACAGGGGGCCGGCATGTGCGTGGGCCGGCCGGTGCAGGGGCTTGAGGTGCGCATCATCCGCATCAGCGATGAGGCCATCCCGGAGTGGGAGGCCGGGCTGGAACTGCCACCGGGCGAGGCCGGCGAGATCGCCGTTCGCGGGCCGGTGGTGACGCGCCAATACGTGAACCGTCCCGATGCCGACGCCCTGGCGAAGATCCGGGAGGGGGACACGGTGTGGCACCGCATGGGCGACCTGGGGTATTTCGACGAACAGGGCCGGCTGTGGTTCTGCGGGCGCAAGGTGCACCGGGTGCAGACCGCCGAAGGCCTGCTGCTGCCGGTGTGCTGCGAGGCGGTGTTCAACGCCCACCCGCGGGTGCAGCGCACGGCCGTGGTGGGTGTGGGGGCGCCTGGGCGGCAGGAGGCGGTGCTGGTGGTGGAGCCGACGCCGGGGCGCCGCCGCAGCCGGGCGGAGCAGGCCGTTCTGCAGGGGGAACTGCTGTCGCGGGGGGCTGCGCTGGCTGCAACCAGGGGCATCCGCCGGGTGCTGTTTTACCCGCGGGGCTTCCCGGTGGACGTGCGGCACAACGCCAAGATCGACCGGCTGGCGCTGGGTCGCTGGGCGGCCGGCCGGCTGGGGAGGAGAGAATGAAGGCGCTGGTCACCGGCGGGGGCGGCTTTTTGGGCCTGGCCGTGGTGCGCCAGTTGCTGGCCCGCGGCGACGAGGTGGCTTCGTTCTCGCGGGGGCATTACCCGGCGCTGGAGGCGCTGGGCGTGCGTTGCCTGCAGGGCGACCTGCAGGACCAGGCTGCCGTCAGCGCCGCCTGCAGGGGCATGGACGTGGTCTTCCACGTGGCAGCCAGGGCCGGCCACTGGGGGCCGTTCGAAGACTACTACGCCCCCAACGTCACCGGCACGGAGAACGTCATCGCCGGCTGCCGGGAGCACGGCGTACCGCGCCTGGTGTACACCAGTTCGCCCAGCGTGGTCTTCGGCGGCGGGCCGCTGGAGGGCGCCGACGAAAGCACCCCCTACCCCGGGTCCTGGGAGAGCCCTTACCCGCACACCAAGGCGCTGGGCGAACAGCGCGCCCTGGCCGCCGCCGGCGGCGGCCTGCTGACCGTTTCGCTGCGCCCGCACCTCATCATCGGCCCGGGCGACCGCCACCTGATCCCGGCGCTGCTGCGCACGGCCCGCCGCGGGCTGTTCCCGCAGGTGGGCGACGGCACCAACCGGGTGGACCTGACCTACGTGGAGGACGTGGCCCGGGCACACCTGCTGGCCGCCGACCGGCTGACCCCCGGCTCCCCGGTTGCCGGGCAGGCCTACTTCATCAGCCAGGGCGAGCCGGTGCTGCTGTGGCCCTGGATCCGCAACCTGCTGGCCCGCTTGGGATACCCGCCCATCCGGCTCAAGGTGTCGCTGCGCACGGCCCGGGCGCTGGGCGGGGCAATGGAGCGGGCCTGGCGTGCGCTGCCCCTGCCGGGCGAGCCGAAACTGACCCGCTTTTTGGCCAGCGAACTGGCGCAGAGCCATTGGTTCAACATTGGCCGGGCGCGCCGCGACCTGGGCTACAGCCCGCAGAAAACGATGGACGAGGTGCTGGAGATCATCCTGCCGGGGCTGCGGGAGATCTGAGGGCGAATAACCGGCAGGCGCGGGGGCACTTGGGCCAGGAGCGTTTCACCAGGAAGGGCAGCCGGCACAGGCGGGATCTGCACAGGCGGGGAAACCAATGCAGGGGTGATCCAATTCATCCGGCGGAGTTAAAGGAAGATTAGAGAATCGAAAAACGGGTTAATGAATGGCCTTCAACCCTTGACATTACGTAACTGGTTACGTATAATATGCGTAACTGGTTACTTATTTTCGCGAAAGGAGCAACATCGAAATGGAAGATGCGGAAAAAAAGGCCTACGTCTTCGGCAGCATTTTTACCCTGGCCAACCGCCTGCAACTGCTCGGTAACCGGCTGGACCCGCAACTGACCGTAAAACAATGGCTGTTCCTGGCGGGGGTGACGAGGTGCGAGAGCGACGCCCCCACCCTGACGGAGGTGGCGGCGAGAATTGGCACCTCCCGGCAAAATGTCAAAAAGATCGCCGTCATCCTCGAAAAACAGGGGTTTTTAACCCTGCAAACCGACCCGGAGGACACCAGGGCGCTGCGGATCAGGCTGACCGCAGCGTGCATGGCCCATCTGCGGCAACGGGAGGGAATGGAAATGCGTTTCCTTGAAGAGGTTTTTTTCGGATTTAACTCCCGGGAAGCCGCGGCCTTTTCCACTTTGATCGCCAAACTGGAACGGAATGTTGCCGGAATGGAAAGAGACCATGAACAAACGGAGTAAAAAGATGTGGATCAGTGTGTTGTTTCTATTGTTTGCCCTTGTGTGGGTCGTTGTCAGCGTATTTGGCCCGTATTCGCCGGTGAGAAACAGGTTCGCCAAAATCACTGCCGGGAGGGTCGGCCAACCCGAATACAGCCAGGAGGTGTTTTCGGAAAAAGACCTCGAGGGGCTGCCGGCCCCGGTGCAGAGATACTTCCGGCACAGCGGCTACCTGGGCACCCGCAAAATGTCCGCCATGCGGGCTTATTTTAAGGATGTGGACTTTGTGATGTCCGAAAGCCGGACACTCAAGATCGACTACCAGCAATTGAACCTGGTCAGCCGGCCGGACCGTTTTGCGCTCATTTCCTCCTCCCTCCACGGCATTCCCTTCGAAGGGCTGGATACCTTTGAGAACGGGAAAGGCTCCATGCGGGGATGGCTGGCGAGGTACATCCCGCTGTTCGACCAGCAGGGTGAGGCCATGGACAAATCCAGCCTGGTCACCTGGCTGGCCGAAAGCCTGCTGGTGCCCAACGCCGCCCTGCAGGGTTTTGTCACCTGGAGCGCAGTGGACGATACGCACGCCGCCGCCAGCATCACCTGGAACGGCGCAACCGCCGGGGGCACATTCACCTTTTCCGGGGATGGGGAACTGCTCTCCTTCCGCACCGGCGACCGGGTGGCCGTGGACATGGATGGGAAGGAAACCCGGGCTGATTGGTCGGCGTTCTTTCGAAAGTACCATTCCGTGAACGGGGTGCTACGGCCGGAGGTCATGCAATCGGTCTGGCACTACGAAAAAGGCGACTGTGTTTACTTCAACCAGAATGCAGCACCTGTTGAGATCGTTTTTCAGTAGGAATGCACGGGGAAGGGAAGATGAGGATGGATCACGTCGTTTATCTTGAGGCACAGGAAAAGGAACCGGCTGAGCGGGCAAACGGCGCCAGGTGCTCATGGAAGTGGAACAGGCGGAGGGATTGGAAGCCCTCCCGATCGACCGGAGCGAAAACGGCAACGAGGGCGACTGGCTCCCGGCGGGTTGCCTGTAAATCGATCGATCCTGATTTAAATATGAAGGTATGAAAGGCAGATCATGAAACAGAACATTTCGAAGTATTGGAATCTCGGCACATCCATCGGGCTTTGCTCTGCAGTAGGCGTTGTGCTGGGGGCGCTGCTGCACAACCTGGTGTTGTGGCTGTTGATCGGCGCCGGGGTTGGCGTTGTGCTGGGCGCGGTTTCCCAGCAACGTCAACCGCCCAGCCAATGAAACGCCGGGGTTGAACCTCCCGGCCGGCAGCCGGGAAGGGCCATCAAGGCAGCCGGCTGATGGTAGAATGGGGCCGTATGGCGGCAGGGCACAGGCTGCCCCTGCCGGGCAGGCCGAAGCCGGGGCGCTTTCCAACCGGCGAAACGGGGCAGGGCCACAGGTTGAACATCAGCCGATCGCCTGGCCACCCGGGCGGCGATCCGCAGACGATCGTGGTCGGGGCGCCGCAAACCGTTCCGCCGGGGCTGCACCGGGAATGAGCATTGCACAGGGACTGTAGAAACATGGATCATCCTGGAGGAGAAACGATGGCAACTTTCCTGGAGAGTGTGAAGGAGTCACTGCAGGGGCTGGGCGGCAGGTGGAGCGAAAAGAAGGGGCTGTGGGAATGCTCGGCGGTCATCGCCGAGCGCAAGGCCTTCCTCTCGACGAAGAAACTGACCTATTCGCTGCGCCTGCGGGTGGACGAGGCCGCCAGGAGCGTGCACTTCTCGGAGATGCTGACGGAGGCCGGCTCGGGGCTTTCCACCGGCGGCGACCTGGACAGCGGCTTCGGTTTCAAAAAGGAGACCTACAACACCATCGGCGGCGCCCGCCAAGGGGGGATCGAGGAGCAATCCAAACAGTTCGGCAAGGACTATACCTACCGCTTTAACTACGCCGAGGTGCGCGGGAAGGTGAAGGCCGCCGCCGAAGCCGCCGGCTACACCTTCGAATACCAGGTGCTGCCGGTGAAGTGAGGTTTTCGACGGGGATCCATATCAACGACCCGCAGGGGCGGCCGGCCGGCCGCCCTTGAAACCTTGTGCGGCACCGGGCCATCCGGCGGCAGCCACGGCCGCGCCCGCCGGCTCGCGCAGGCATGCCATCCGGCGGCAGGAATGGTAAAATCATCCCGGCAAGCCCCAACACGCATCAGCAAAGGCAGGAAGCAGACCATGGAAACCCAGACGAACAGCAAACCCTACGACCTCGTCATCGTCGGCGCCGGGCCGAGCGGCATCTTCACCGCCTACGAAGCCAAAAA
Organism: uncultured Anaerolineaceae bacterium; assembly: GCA_964420835.1. Taxonomy (GTDB): domain Bacteria; phylum Chloroflexota; class Anaerolineae; order Anaerolineales; family Anaerolineaceae; genus CAYQUO01. The sequence goes on along the minus strand of CAYQUO010000001.1, from coordinate 141,081 downwards.
GAACGACCCCAGCCGGCGCATCCTGCTGCTGGAGAAGGGCCATTCCATCGAGAAGCGCAAGTGCCCCAAGCGCAAGACCGGGGTGTGCGCCGGGTGCAACCCCTGCAACCTGACGACGGGCTTTTCGGGCAGCGGCAGTTTCAGCGACGGCAAACTGAGCATCAACTACGACGGCGAGATCGGCGGGGACCTGATGCAGTACATCGGCCGGGAGAAGTTCCGCCAGGTGCTGGAGTACACCGACGACATCTACCTGCAGGCCGGCGCCGACCACAGGCTGTACGGCGGAAACCACGACGCGGAAACCGAAGCCATCCGCCTGGAGGCCGCCCGCAGCCACATCAAACTGGTCGATTCGCGCGTGCGCCACATGGGCACCGAGAAGGCCTACGAGATCTACCACACCATCCAGAAGCAGTTGCAAAGCCTGCAGGTGGAGATGCGCTTCGACACGCCGGTGGCCGACCTGCTGATTGGGGAGACCCCCGACGGCGGCAGCCGGGTGACCGGGGTGGTGACGGAAAAGGGAGAGCGCATCGAGGCCGACCGGGTGGTGGTGGGGGTGGGCCGCGAGGGCAGCGAATGGCTGAACGGCCTGTGCCGGCGCTACGGCATCCGCTCCAAGCCCGGCCCGGTGGACATCGGCCTGCGCATCGAAACGGACGCCGCCATCACCCGGCGCATCGACGAGACGCTCTACGAGGCCAAACTGGTGTATTACACCCCGACCTTCGAGGACAAGGTGCGCACCTTCTGCTGGAGCCCGCGCGGCGAGGTGGTGGAGGAGCGCTACGGCGACCTGGCGGTGGCCAACGGGCACTCCTACAAGGACGAGAAGTTGAAGACGGCCAACACCAACTTCTCACTGCTGGTCTCCAAGAACTTCACCCAGCCCTTTAAGACGCCCATCGAGTACGGGCGCTACATCGCCGAGATGGGCAACATGCTTTCGGGGGGCAAGGTGCTGGTGCAGCGCTACGGCGACTTCAAGCGCGGCCGGCGCACCACACCCGAGCGGCTGGCCAAGAACATCATCCGCCCCACGCTGAAGGACGCCGTCCCCGGCGACCTGAGCCTGGTGCTGCCCTACCGCATCCTGCTGGACATCGACGAGACTATCCAGGCCTTGGACCGCATCCTGCCGGGGATGAGCAGCGACAGCCTGCTGCTGTACGGGGTGGAGGTGAAGTTCTACTCCAACCGCCTGGTGGTGGACGGCCAGTTCCAGACCAGCGTGGAGGGCCTGCACGCCCTGGGCGACGGGGCCGGCCTGACCCGCGGACTGATGCAGGCCAGCATGAACGGCGTGTGCATGGGGCGCATGCTCACCGGCATGTGGGGGTGAACCATGAGCACATTCACCAGCCAAATCCCATACGAGCTGGCGATGGCGTACGGGCGCGAAGCGGTGCAGATCGGCGAGAGCGGCCGGTACACGGCGCCCTCCGGCAGAACGGTGGACCTCCGCGACCAGGTTGAAAAAGCCCGCCGGGGGACCGTCTCCCACCCGGCCGATGAAGCCTTCAGCGAGTACCAGCCGGGCAACTTCAGCACGGAGATCGAGGTGGTGAACGAGACCACGCTTTCGGCGGGCAAACGCCTGCTGGAGGCCGGGCTGCACCCGGCAGCGCTGAACTTCGCCTCGCCCACCCACCCGGGCGGGGGGTTCCTGGAGGGCGCCCGGGCCCAGGAGGAGTACCTGGCCCGCTCCACCGGCCTGTACGAGTGCATCCGCTCCAACCCGATGTACGACCTCAACACCCGGCACTACAGCGCCTTTGCCAGCGATCACATCATCTACTCGCCGGAGGTGCCTGTCTTCCGCGACGATGCGGGCGCGCTGCTGGAGGAGCCCTGGAGCATCGGCATCCTCACGGCGCCGGCCGTGCAGGCCAAGAAGGTGGCCCTGGGAGAGCGGCAGAAGATCGGGCCGGTGATGTGGAACCGGATGCTGAAGGTGCTGGCGGCAGGCCTGGCGCACGGGCACGACTCGCTGGTGCTGGGCGCCTGGGGCTGCGGCGCCTTCGGAAACCGCGGCGACGAGGTGGCCCGCATGTTCGCCCGGGCCTTGAACCAGAACTTCAAGGGGGCCTTCCAGCGGGTGGCCTTCGCCATCGTGGACTGGTCGCCGGAGGGCAAGTTCATCGGGCCGTTCCGGGCGGTGTTCCAGGCGGGTTAAGGGGGGCGGAGGGGCTAATTGCCGGCAGCCAAAGGCACACCGGCGGATTTTGCGGGGGTTGAGGGGGCCGGTGAAGGGGAGAAGCCGGACCAGCGAGGAAATGCCCGCTGTTTGCATGAGTTTGTACACTTGGAACCCATCCCTGGTTCTGCAATAATCTAACCAGGTGGTTTTATTCTAAATCCCCAACATCATATTCATTTAAGGAGGCATTATGTCTGACAAACCTGTTGTTGAAGGCTCAAAAGATGGCGTTGAGCAATTTGGATACAAGCAGGAACTTCGGCGTTACCTGTCGTTCTGGGACCTGCTTGCGTACGGCCTGGTCTTCATGGTGCCCATCGCCCCCATGGGGATTTACGGGGTGGTCGCCGAGATCAGCCATGGCATGGTACCGCTCACCTATTTCATCGGGGCGGTGGCCATGGTGTTCACGGCGTTGAGTTACTGGCGAATGGCGCAGGCGTTCCCGATCGCCGGCTCCGTATATTCCTACACGCAGCGCGGCATGAACCCGCACATTGGCTTCTTCGCCGGTTGGTTGATCCTGCTGGATTACATCCTGGTGCCAGCCCTGGTTTACCTTGTGGCGGGTTTGTGGCTCGCCGCCGAAATAACGGTCATCCCCTTCTGGGGATGGATCCTCATCTTCATCGTCATCAACACGATCCTGAACTACTTCGGCATTGAGATCATGGCCAAGGCCCTTTGGGTGATGCTGGGGATCGAACTACTGGCATTTGCAGCCTTCACCGTCGCGGCGATCATTGCTGTGGCCAATGGAGCAGGCACCGGCAGTTTCACCTTCGCCCCGTTCTTCAACGCGGACAAGTTCAGTTGGGACATGGTGTTCGCGGCAACCTCGGTGGCGGTGCTGAGTTTCCTCGGATTCGATGCCATCAGCACCCTGGCGGAGGAAACCAAGAATCCAAAGAAGATGATCGGCAAGTCGATGGTCGCCGCGCTGGCCTTGCTGGCCATCCTCTTCATGGTGCAGACCTGGCTGGCAGGCCTGGTGTGGCCGGATTACTCCACCTTCCCGAACGTGGATGTAGCCTTCTTCTACATCGCCCAGGAAGCCGGCGGGGTCCTGGTACGGCTGCTGTGCCTGATCGGCACCGTGCTGGCCTGGGGTTTTGGCGACGGCATTGCCGCCCAGGCGGCGGTATCCAGGTTGATCTATGGCATGTCGCGCGACGAACAACTTCCAAAATTCCTTTCCAGGATCAACCCCAAAACCCAATCGCCGTTCGTGGCCATCGTCCTGGTGGCCCTGATCACCTTCCCCATCGCCATTGCCCTGCCGCTGGACATCATCAGTTCCCTGGTCAATTTTGGGGCGCTGACAGCCTTCATCCTCCTGCACCTCACGGTGATCTACCACTATGTGATCAGGGAGAAACGCAGAAGTCCCAAAGACATCCTGACCTACTGTGTTCTGCCCATAATCGGGCTGGTGATCATCGGCTTCGTCTGGTTCGGGCTGGCTGTGGAGGCAAAGACGCTCGGCTTTATCTGGCTTGGAATTGGATTGATCTACGCGGCGATCATCACCAAGGGGTTCAAGAAGATTCCGCCCGCCTTGCAGGTGTAAGCCCGCCAGGCAAATGCCGGATGCTTGCCTGCAGAGGCGTATCCTGAATCCAATCATGGAGGTGATGTGATGCAAAAAGTCACACGTGAGCACGTATTTTTTGCCTTTGAGCCTGGCCTGAAGCCGGTGTTACGGTTAAAACAGGGGGAGGAAGTCCTCATCGAAACCCACGATTGTTTCGAAGGGCAACTGAAATCCGAGGCGGACCTCATCGACGCGCTGGACTGGGATCATGTCAACCCGGCCACCGGCCCCATCCACATCGAGGGGGTAAAAGCGGGGGATGTCATTAAAGTGGACCTGCTCGAGGTGAAGGTGGCCGAGCGCTCCACCATGGTGACCGTCCCCGGGGAAGGGGTGCTGGGAGACCTGATCACAGAAATGGAGACCGCCATCCTGACCTATGACGGGAAAAACGTGACCTTTAAAAACAAGGTGAAAATCCCCGCCAAACCGATGATCGGGGTGATCGGGGTGGCGCCAGCCAGCGGCAGGGTGCCCAATGGAACGCCCGGGCCGCACGGGGGGAACATGGACTGCACGGAGATCGGCCAGGGCGCCAGCGTGTACTTCACCGCCGGCGTGGAGGGGGCCCTATTCGGCTGCGGCGACATGCACGCCGTGATGGGCGACGGCGAGATCGTGGTCTGCGGGGCGGAAACCCCCGGCGAAGTCCGCTTGAAGGCCCGGGTGGTGCCGCTGCAGGGGCTGCCAACGCCCTTCCTGGAAACCAGGGACTTGGTGGCAGCCATCCACTCCTCGCCCACGGTTGACGAGGCGGCCACGGAAGCCACCCACCGCATGGCTCAGTTCCTCACCGACCTGGTGAAGATTCCCCTGAACGATGCCGGCATGTTGATGAGCCTGGCAGGGGAACTGAAATTCTGCCAGGTGGTGGACCCCGAAAAGACGGTGCGGTTTGAATTTCCGAAATACATCCTGGAACAATACGGGTTTCGAATGCCGGAATAAGGCACTCCCGGCCCTGCCGGTGGATTGATCCCTGCCGGCAGCCCAGTTGTGTGCAGCAGCCCAGCCCCTCACCCGCGTGAGGGGCTGGCGTTTTCCAGGGCAGGAGGGCGGCGGGCGTTTTCCCCTCCAATCCTCCACAAGCCTGCCGGGAGGGGTTATAATCAGAGCGATGGTTACAGAAAACAAGGACTCAACAGACGGGCAACCGCAGCCGGATCCTCCGGACACTCCGAGACAGAAGCAACCGGCGGCCTGACCTGGGCATTTAAGGGAATCCCCGCACCGCCAGGCCAGATGCCAGCCGGGAGGTGACGGGTCAATGACACAAAACACACACATCTTCCATTCCTCACAACGGAGCGGGCGGCTCATCACCTGGGGCGATGCCTTCGCCCTGGTGCTGGTGATCCTGCTGCTGTACATTGGCGCCCTGCTGGCGTTCGACACGCCCGCATCCATCGCCGGGCGGAAAATATCCCTTTCGCCCTCCGTCCTCCCCTTTTATGCCCTCTTCTCGGTCGGGAGGATGGCAGCCGCCTATGCCCTCTCGCTGATCTTCTCATTGATCTATGGGCGGATCGCGGCCTACAACCGGCGCGCCGAGCAACTGCTGATGCCCCTGCTGGACATCCTGCAGAGCGTGCCCATCCTCTCCTTCCTGCCGGTGGTGCTGCTGAGCCTGAACGCCTTCCTGCCGGACAACCTTGCCGCCGAACTGGCTTCCATCGTCCTCATCTTCACCAGCCAAGCCTGGAACCTGACCTTTGCCTGGTTCCAATCCCTGACGACCATCCCCAAGGAACTGAGGGAGGCCAGCGCCGCCTTTCGGCTGAGCCGCTGGTTAAGGTTCAAATCGCTGGAACTGCCCTTTGGGATGATCAGCCTGATCTGGAACAGCATGATGTCGTGGGCGGGGGGCTGGTTCTTCCTGATGGCGGCGGAGATCTTCACCGTCGGCTCGAAGGATTTTCGCCTCCCGGGCCTGGGGGCCTACCTGCACGAGGCGGCCAGCCAAAGCGACTATCGGGCCATTGCCTGGGGCCTGGCCGCCCTGCTGCTCATTATCATCCTGCTGGACCAACTTGTCTGGCGCCCGCTGATCGCCTGGTCTGACCGCTTTAAACTGGAGATGGTGGAAAGCGACAACCCGCCAACCTCCTGGTTCTATTCCATGATCCGCACCACCCGCCTGGCCTGGTTCTTCAGGCACCGGGCGATCCGCCCGCTTTCCGAATCCGTGGACCGCTACTCACTGCAGCAGGCCGCCGCCCCGGCTGAAGACGAGGGCGGGGCAAACGCAGCCCGCCGGCTTTCCAGCCTGTTGATCGTCCTGGCTTCGCTGGCCTCGCTTTACGGGCTGTACCGAGCGGGGGAGATGGTCTCCACCATCAGCCTGGCGCAGTGGAGCCAGATCGGCCAGGGGCTGGGGTTAACCCTCCTGCGGGTGCTGGTCTCGCTGGCGCTGGCCCTGCTGTGGACGATCCCTGCCGGGGTGTTGATCGGCACCAACCAGCGCCTGGCGGCGATCTTTCAGCCCATTGTGCAGGTTGCCGCCTCCATCCCGGCCACCGGCATCTTCCCCGTCCTGCTGCTGTTCATCGTCAACCTTCACGGCGGGTTAAACCTGGCCGCCATCCTGCTGATGCTGATGGGCACGCAGTGGTACCTGCTCTTTAATATCATCGCCGGCGCCAGTGCCATCCCGCAGGACCTGGCCTACACCACGCGCCTGATGCAGTTGAACGGCTGGCGCCGCTGGACCACGCTGATCCTGCCGGCGATCTTCCCCTACCTGGTGACCGGGGCCATCACCGCCAGCGGTGGCGCCTGGAACGCCAGCATTGTGGCCGAGTACCAGAACTTCGGCGGCCGGGCGCTTGTCATCCCCGGCCTGGGGTCGCTGATCACGCAGGCCACGGCCGACGGGGATTACCCAATGCTGCTGGCGGCCACGCTGACGATGATCCTGGCCGTCGTCCTCATCAACCGGCTGGTCTGGAGGCGCCTTTACCGCCTGGCCGAAGAAAAATACCGCATGGAGTGAGCGATATGAGCGAAACGCTTTTACAGTTGGAACACATCTACCAGATCTACGGCAGCGGGGCACGGCGTTTTACGGCGATCGAGGACGTCAACCTCAGCCTGGACGCCGGCGAGTTCGCCGCCCTGCTGGGCCCTTCGGGCTGCGGGAAAAGCACGCTGCTGCGCATCATCTCCGGGCTGCAGGAACCCTCGCAGGGCCGGGTGATCTACCGCGGGCGGCAATTGCGGGGGGTGAACCCGCACACCTCGATCATCTTTCAAACCTTCGCCCTGTTCCCCTGGCTGAGCGTCATTGAGAACGTCCGGCTGGCGCTGAAGGTGAAAGGCCTCGATGAACCGGAAAGGACGCACAAGGCCGAGGAATTGCTGGACCGGGTGGGGCTGGACGGTTTTGAAACCGCCTACCCGCGCGAACTCTCCGGCGGCATGCGCCAGAAGGTCGGTTTTGCCCGGGCCATGGCGGTTGAGCCGGAACTTCTCTGCATGGACGAGCCTTTTTCAGCCCTGGACGTGCTGAGCGCCGAATCGCTGCGCGGCGAACTGCTGGAACTGTGGACGGAGGGCAAGATCCCCACCAAATCCATCCTGATGGTGAGCCACAATATCGAGGAGGCCGTGTACCTCGCCGACCGCGTCATCATCATGGACAAGGAGCCGGGGCGCATCACGGCGGAACACCTGGTGGACCTGCCGCACCCGCGCAGCCGAAAATCCCCCCAGTTCCAGAAACACGTGGACTCGGTGTACGCCATCCTGGCTGGCCGCACCCGCTCCGAGAAGGAGGAGATGGGGGCGGCGCCCGGCCAAAAGGGGATCACCCGGCTCCTGCCTTCCGTGGGGTTGAACGACCTGGCCGGCCTGCTGGAGCACCTGGCGGAAAGCCAAAATAACCGGACCGACATCTACCGGCTGGAGGATGAACTGGGCATCAGTTCGGGGCAGTTGCTGCAACTCACCGAGGCCGCCGAACTGCTCGGTTTTGCCACCATCGCCGAAGGCGACATCGAATTAACCCCCCTGGGCCTGGCCTACGCCGAGGCGGGCATCCTGGCCCGCAAGGACATTTTCGCCTCACGGGCGCGGCGCCTGCCGATGATGCGCTGGCTGCTTTCCATGCTGGGGGCCGCCGAGAACCGGCAGTTGAAATCGGAGGTCATCCAGACGGCGCTGAGCCTGGAATTTCCGCCGGACGAGATCGACCAGCAGATCAACACGCTGATCACCTGGGGCCGCTACGGCGAGATGCTCACCTACGAGGACGGTTCCGAACTGATCACCCTGGAACAGGCCAAAGAGAGAAGGCCTGCCTGAAGCGGGCCGGGGCGGCTTGACCCCCTGCCCCGGGGCGCTTAAACCGCCCGTGAGGGCAAAAAAATCCCCCGGGGGTTGGCCCCGGGGGTTTGGTGTTCATTCCTTTTCCACTTTGATCAGCACCGCCTTGGCGATGTCCCGCCACTTGTAGGTGTTCGTCGGCTCATTGTAGCCGGCGCAGGTCATCAGCGTCACCCAATCCAGTTTTTCATGTGCCAGGATGGTCTTGTCGGTGGGGCGGACCCGCGAGACGAGGCGCACCTCGTAGGTGTAGCGCATCCCGTTCGCCAGGATGTAGAACCGGTTGCCCCAACGCAGGTCCTTGAGGTTCACGAACGGACCGGGTTTGCCGTTGGATAGGTACAAATGGGCGGTGATGGCGGTGTTTCCCTCCCAGGTGGGGTAGGCACTGCCCTCAAGCCAGCCGGCCTTGTCGCCCAGCCAGGTGAGGTCCCAGCCATCCCGGGTAATGGGAATGCCAACCACCGGCAGTGCCACCCCCAGCGAGGGGATGACCAGGGTGACGCTGCCGACATCCCTGAAGCTGGTTTGCGGTATGCCGGAGATATCCGTAATGACGCCCGGCGCAAAACCGGTGGCCGGTGCTTCGGACAGGTCCGGGATCGTGAGGCGGGCGGAAGTACTTGCGCCGTATATGTTCACCGAGGAACCCGGGTCGTAGAAGCGTTCGGTTGAGAGCGGGTTGTTCGGCGATTGCGGGCTGTGCAGATCTCCGGGCAGGCTGCTCCAGGCCACATTGGCATTGTTGATGAGGTCAGACCCCGGGGCGGCCCAGGCGGTAATGGTCGCCTGGTACTGGATGACCACCGTGATCGGGTTGTTGGCGGCATCCCTGGGAGGCAGGTCATCCCAGCCCACCCGCAGCAGGGGGGCGGCGGTGTCATCCAGCAGGTCGGGAGCCGGCCCGCTGGTGACCATCAGGCTGCCGGGCAGGTACACCAGGCCGGACGGCAGGGTGTCCTCCGCCAAAACATCAAAGGCGTGCGAGTCCGATTGGGGGGTGTGGGCAATAGTGAGCGTGTAGGTGACCACGGTCCCCTGCACCGCAATAGTGGGGTTGACCACTTTTTGGAATGCTCAAGGTGGGCTCCACAATGGTCACCGGGGTGGAAGTGGTTTCCAGGTCGTTGTTCGTGCCCCACTTCCAATGCACATGGTTCACCAGGTTGACACCGCGGATGTTCTCGGCGTTGTCCAGCACGTACACAAAGTAATCCAGGGTGAGGGTTGCATCCACCCGGCCCGCATTCGTCACATCCCCAAAATCAAAGAGGACATTGCGCCCCTGGTTGGCCGGTTCCAGGCTGCCCGCTGGCTCGGCCGTGATGGCCGGGGTGTTGCAGGTGGTGTCGAACTGGGCGGGCAGGTTGTTGGTCAAGAGCGGTGAGGACGAGGTGATGCCCACGCATTCCCCAAAGGCCATGCCCAAAGGCAGGGAATCGGACAGGGTCATGTTGGGCAGGTCACCGGGTGGAATGATGAAGGTGACACGGTATAGCACCCGTTCGCCGATGGTGACGTTCGGCGGGACGGTGGACGGTTCCGAGGAGCCGTTCACGATCTTGTTCAGGTTCACATTGGGCATGGTGGCCAGGTAATCTGTGTCGGTTGTGGTGTTGTCGCCCGGCGTGGGATCCGGCCCGTTGGTGCCATCATCCTCCACCGTGGCCACATTGTCGATCTGCGTCACCCCTGCGGGCATGGGGTCATCCACCAGCACGCGGAAAGTGAAGGTGAGCACATCCCCCGCAGCCACCTCGCCTGGCACATTCCAGGTGATCACGGTCTGGTCCGGGTTGGGTGGGTTGGGCTGGGTGGTCATCGAAGAGTAGGGTGGAGACGCACTGCCGGAGACGTAGGTGACGTTGTAAGGCAGAACATCCTTCACCACCACCCCGGTGGCGCCCTCATTGCCATTGTTGCGCACGGTGAGGGTATAGGTGAGTTCGACCCCGGGGGAAACGACGGTCACGCCATCGGTCTTTTCGATGGCCATGTCCGGTGCGGCGATGAGCGGTGTATCCTCATCGTCGCTGTTGTTGGTATAGTCGGTTTCCTTCTCATCCGCCTTGATCGTGACGGTGTTGAGGATCTCGGTGGTGTTGGCGGGCACCGATTCATCGATGACCACGTCAAAATACAACGTTCCACTGCCGCCGGCTGGAACCGTGGCGATATTGAAGTTACAGGTGGTCCCGGCCGGGGAGAGGTCGGCGCAATCCCACCCGGTGGGCGGCATGGTGTTGCCGCCGGTGGAGGTGGTCTTGTTAAAGCGGCTGAATTGCGGCACGGTCTCGGTGATGACCACGTTGGTGGCAGCGATGTTGCCCAGGTTGCTGTAATTGATGGTATAGCGCAGCACGCTTGGCACTCCGGGCGCCGGCGGGCTTGGGGTGATGGTGGTGGGGTCGTCGGACTTGGTCACCGCCATATCCACCGCGTGGAAGACCACCGACGCGGTATCCTGGTCGGCGTAATCGTTCAGCGCCCCGCCCGGTCCGTCATCCCCGGTGCGCTGCTCGGTCGGGTCGCCCGGCATGGACGTCCAGGTGGTGACGGCGGTGTTGGTGAGGGTGGTGCCGATGGGGGTGGTGTTGTCGACCACCGCCCGGTAGGTGAACTGGGCGGTCGCGGTGGCAAGCAGCAGATCTCCCTCGAAGGTGACCACGTTGCCGTTAAGGGTGAAGGTCCAACCGGCGGGCATGACGGCCGACCCGGATACATAGTTTAGCCCGGAGGGCAGGGTATCCTCAATGACCACGTCGAGGGCGTCCGCACCCGAGGCTGCCGTGTGGGCCAGGTCGAGGGTGAAGGTGATCTCCTCGTCAACCGTGGGGGCGGGGTTGTTCACGGATTTGGAAATGGTGAGGTCCGGCTCCACAAGGGAGATGTCGTCCGTGGCGCTGATAATGGCGCCGCCATCCGCCTGCACGGTGGCCGTATTGGTAAGCGTCACGCCCGCCTGGTTGGCCACGTCATTGAGCACCACCGCCTGCAGGGTGATGGTGAAGGTATCATCATCGGTCAGCGGGTCGCTGTCGGTGATGACAATGGGACCGGTGAAATCAAACACCACCCGATGGTTCAGCGCATCCTCGGTGATGACCGGTGCCGGGATGGATGTTCCGGTGCGGGTGGTGGCAGCCGCCACCACCGCCGAGCCGGAAACATAGGCCATGGAGGCCGGCAGGGTATCGATCACCTGGAGGGTGTTGGTGGTCCCCTCAGGGATATGCACCGTGAGGGTGTACTCGGCTGTCTCACCGATGGTGAGGCTGGGGTCGGTGGTGTGCGCCGCATCGCTCCCGGTCAGGGCTTTTTCAATGTCCGGGTCGTTGGTGGTGAAGGAAACGCTGTCCGTGTCGCTGTAGGTGCGCTCTTCCTGCGGGGGTGGCGGGGTTCCCGGGACCGTGGAATACCCAACGTTGGCGGTATTGGTCACCACCAGGCCCGGGGTGATTGCCACCTTGAGCAGGGCGGTGAAGTTCACCTCCACCTGGCAGCCCAGCGGCAGGCTGGCGATGGAAATGCTCACCGTGTCGGTGGCGGGGTCCGAGTTGTTGATGGCGGTACTGCAGGCGGCCGGTGTAAAGTTGATGGTGAGGGCGGCGTTATCGGCGGGGGTAAAGTCCAGGTAGGTGTTGGGCAATGCATCGGTGATGAGCACATCCTGAGCATCGGCGGTGCTGGCGGCGGTGTGGGAGAGGACCAGGCGGTAGGAGACCGGCGAGCCCACGCTGTTGATGGGCGGGTTGACGATGGTCTTGACGATGTTGAGGTCCGGTTCAATGATGGTGATGGTCTGGGTGCCGCCGTCCATGGTCACATCGCTGCTGGTGTCGGGGTCCACATAAATGGCGGTCACGCTGTTGGTCCTGCTATCGCCGTTCTGGTTCTGCGGGATGTTCAACACGTGGGCAGCCACATAGATGGTGAAGGAACTGGTTCCCGAACCCGGGGTGGCATTCACGGTAGTGTCGCCAAAATCAAAGGTGGTGGTGGAGGGCCCGGTGGCCGGGTCGCCGACCGTGGTGACGGTTGGGGTGCCGTTCAGCGTGCCGTTAAAGCCGCTTGCATCCACATGATAGTTCAGGTATGCCAGCCCCTGCGGCAGGGTATCGGTCACCCGCAGGCTGAGGGTGGTGCCTTCGTGCAGGGTGACAACGATGGGGTAGTTGATGGCTTCGCCGATGGTGTAAGCGGTCGGGGCCGGAGCGTTCTTCACCACCGAGACGGGGTCAGCCAGGCTGACGTTGACAACGTCCTGGGCGGAGTAATCGTTCCAGGTCCTGCCGCCGCTGCTGTCGCCGGTGCGTTCACCGGTGTCGCTGCCGGGGGCGCCCGGTGTGCTGGAGCCGGTGGGGTTGGTGGTGGTGCCATGGGTTCCCGGCAGGCTGGTCCAGGTGATGTGGGCGGTGTTGGGGATGGTCAGGCTGGAGGGGGCGGTATCCACGACCGTCACGTTGATCTCAACCGTGATGTTTCCGCCGACATCCAGGCAGGAGGCGTTCAGGGTGATATCCTGCCCACTGGTATTAATCGAATGGGTGTAGGGCGTGCCGCCCTGGCAGGTGGCCCCCTGGGTGGTGGCGGTGATGGCGGCGCTGTTGATGACCAGGTGGCTGTCGATCGTGTCGGTCATTACGATGTCAAAGGCGGTGGCCGGGGTGCCGGTGTTGTTGTTGCTGATGTTGACCTGGTAGGTAAAGGAATCGCCGGCATCCACCGGGGGAGTGCCGGAAACGGCCTTGTCCACAGACATCACCGGTTCGGCCACCCGTACGACAACCGAGTTGGAATCACCGTTGTTCTGGCTGCCGTTGATAAATACTCTGAAGAGATTGGAGCGGTTCTCCCCGGCATCATTGCTGCCGGTATTGGTGTTGTCCACCAGGGCGTTGAATTCCACGATCACGTATTCCGCATCCAGGTCGCTGTCGTTGTTCGTCAATGTGCCCAGTTTGAAACGCGGGTTCGTTCCGGTGTCATAAATATCGACGTTCGTCGTAATGGAATTGGTGCTTCCAATATTAAAATCCGCCAGGGGAGGGCAGGCGGCCGGGATGGCGGGCGTGGTGGCATCCGCCGAGTTCCCGGAAATGAAACAATTGGGGTCTGTGATCCCCGGGACCGGCAGCGTACCAACATTCGCTGAAGTGATGCCCGGCCCGTTGGAAACAAAGGCCGCCTTGGCGGTGTTGTCGTTGAGGAAGATCATCCCGACGGGAAGGGCATCCCGCACCTGGAAATTGACGCTGGTGCCCTCGGGGAGCATGGTCACCAACCGGTAGCGCACGATCTCGCCGATGGTCACCTGTTCCCTGTTCCCCACAAAACCGGTGTGGGCTTCCGAGGTGGCCACCAGGTACTTCACCGGTGCCACGGCGTTGATGGCCACATTGGCGCTCCCCTGGGTGCGGTAATCGTTCAGCGCGCCGCCATTCAACAGTCCGTCGCTGCCGTCGCGCTCATTGGAATCCGTGTTGTAAGAGGAACGGCCGCTGACCGGGCCATCCATGCTGGTCCAACGGGTTTCGGCGGTGTTGGTGAGAACCTGCCCCGGGCTGACGCTGTAATTTACCGTTGCCTGGAAGGTGATCACACAGGATTGCCCGGGCTGGAAGCGGCCGCCGCTGGCGGTCAGCAAGGGGGCGGTGGCGTCACTGAGCACGGGAGGAATATCGGCGGAGCAGGCTCCCAGGGCCAGTGTGCCGGAACCATAGGTGAGCCCGGCGGGGATGGTGTCACTCCAGGTCACGTCATAGGCGGTGGTGGAAGCGGAAGCCGGGTTGCTGAGCGTTACCGTGAAGGTGGCAAGGTCGCCGGCATCAAAGGCGGTGGGGAAAACGCTTTTGGTTGTGTTCACCGTCGGCTCGATTACCGTGACGTTGGGGGCCGAGACGGTGGTGCTCCCGCCCGTCCAGGAGAGCCTGGCGGAATTGTTCAACAATGTGCCGGACTGGTTGCCCATTACATTCAGCGTCACCACCCGGTAGACCAGGGTGATCGTCTCGGCCACCGAATCATCCGTGTCGCTGTTGGTGACCGTGCCGAGGTCAATTGTGACGGTATGCCCGTTATTGGAGATGACCGGCGTGGTGGAGCCGGTGATGGACAGGGCCGGTGAAAGGGTTGCCGAAACCAGGCCCACGTAGGCCAGACCGGCGTCCAGGGTGTCCACGATGCGGGCATTGGGCGTAACCCCTTCGGGGAGCGTCACCACCACCTGGTAGTCGGCCAGTTCCCCGATGACCACCTCGGTGTTGCCGTTATGCGCATCGTTGATCTCGGATGCGACAAATTCCTTGGCAAGGGCGGGGGGCGCCGGGGTGACCGTGGCGGTATCCGTGCGCCCGTCGGGGATGTGGTTGGGGCCGCCCGGCACGCCGGCGTAGTTGGACAGGGTGGCGGTGTTGGTGTACACATGTGACGCTTCGGCCGTGGCGTCAACGGTCACATCGTAGGTGATGATGGCGATATTGCTGCCATCGGCAACGACGGTGCCATCGGTTAATTTGCCACGCCCCAGGCTGTCGATGACGATGCCGGTGGTGAGGAGATCATCCGCTGCGCCGGTAAAGGTCAACGGGGTGCCGGCGCCATTGGTCACGCATACAGTGCCGGAGACAAAGGTCAGCCCGGCGGGGAGCAGGTCGCTCACCTTCAGGTCAAAGGCGGCGTTGCGCCCCGAGTTCTCCAGGACGATGGCCATTTTGACCCTGTCGTCGGCATCCACCCCCGCCAGGTTGCTGTCGATGGGGTTGGCAACCAGCCCGGGGGAGGAGATCGTCCCGCTGAAGGCCGGGCAGCCGCTGGCGTTGAAGGTGACCGGCCCCGGGGTGGCGGGCGAGAAGACAGCCCCGGCCTTGTCCGTCCAGACCACCCCCTTGCGGATGTGCACCACGGGCTCCTGCAGCAGGACCTGGACGATGCCATCCACGTGATGGTCGCCGGCGTTGGTGGAGTACTCATGTGTATGAACCTGATTGGTCAGGTACAGGCCGTCGGCGAAGGGCTCGTTGTTCACCGTGACGGTGAAGAGCAGGTCGATCTGGCTGGGCTGGTTGTCGGGGGCGTCGTACCAGCCGTACGTCCATGTCACGCTGTTGGAGGGGCCATCGTTTGTCAGGGTGGGGGTCACCGGCGCAGGGGTGTTTGGCAGGGTGTGATAGGTATCGTTCGGTCCATAGCACGATTCCCCGCTGGCCGGGACGCCGCAAACGCTGTCCGTGAAGGTATTTACGGTCGTCGCATCGAAAATGGGCAAAGGCAGGTAGTCCGTAAGGACCAGGTCTTCAAAATCGCTGGTGGGCAGGGTGTAGGTCAGGTGGTAGGTCACCGTATCGCCGGGTGAAATGCCCGGCGGCATGGGAAACGATGTGTTTCCATTGATGGCGTAAATCGATTTGCTGATCACCCCGTACGGGATGCTGAGTTCCGCCCCGCTGCCATCGGCTTCGCGCTGCCCGGTGGGGGTGGAAGCGTCCTCAACGGATAGCAGCGCCCCGTCGATGGTGACGCTGTTCTCCAAAATGTCCCCCTGGTCGACCGATTTATCTCCGGACGGATAATCATCGATGAAGTCCTCGAGGATCTGGGTGTAAAAGGTGATGGTGCCGGTGGTGGCGCCATCGTTGTAGGCAGAGCAATCGGGGAAATTGCCTGCCCCAACCCCGGCATTGGGCACACAGCCGCCCACCATGCGCCCGGCGGAATCGGCGCCGAGGCGGATGATCTCCGCGGAGACCTCGAAAACGATGCTGGTGGTTCCATCGTCGGGGGCCGGGTCATTCGAATCGCATTCGCCGCCCTGGACGCCGCTGTAATTGCAGGCAACGTCCACGTGTCCGGGATCCATGGGGGCGGCGGGCAGGGTAAAGCCGTTGCCGTTGATGCTCATTTCCGGCTGGTGCGTCGCATCGCTGTAATAGTGTTGGCCATCGGAGATCACATCGGTGATGGAGATGTCCTCAAAGGCGAAGAAATCGGAGACCTGGAAATTCAGCGTGTAGCGCAAAATGTCCTTGGGGGAATTGACCGAATCGGTGACGTTCGCCACGCCCTTCTGGATGGCGATGGATTTGTCGGTGAGGATGTGCTCATAGCCGGCAGGGTCCACAACCACCGGGGTGAGCGGGTCGCGCCCGTCCAGCGGCTGCCATTGCCCCACGGCGCTGGCGTTGTTCCGCGACAGGACGTCGTCGCCGCTGATGGCGTCGATCACCGGGCTGGCAGCGGCGTCATTCAACGGGATGAAGTATTCGAAGGTCATGGAAGCCGTGTTGCCGACCTGGGTCACCGGGCAGACGATCGTCCCGCCGGGGGTGGGGGTCAGGGTGTCCGGGAGCGTGGTGCAGGCGGCGTTGGGGGGGGTCACCATGGTCAGGAACTGCATGTTGTCCGGCAGGTCGTCCGTCAGCACCAGGCTGGTCACGGTCTGCCCGGGGGCGATGGTGGCGGTAACGGTGTACTGGCGCGGGTAATTGGGGCCGGTGGCGGTTTCATCCTCCGGGCCGTTGTAGGTCTTTTCCAGGGTGATCAGCGTGGGGGAGGGAACCGGGCTGACGGCCGAGACGGGGAGTTGGATTACCGGGTCGGAAGTGGGGTTGTCCAGCGGGTCGGCGCCGAACATGAAGCCGCCGCCAGCCATGACCGGCAGCCCGACGTTGAGGTCGGCATCGGGGCTCACCTGGGCGGTGATGGCCACCGTGGCATCCGGCTGTCCCGGGACAAAGGAGCCGAAAGGCAGGGTGATGACCACCATCTGCCAGACGAAGGGGCTGAACAGCCCGATGGGCTGCGCCGGGCAGGTGACGGAAAGTCCGGTGAGCGGGTGCGTCACCGTTCCGCCGGCCGGGCAGTCGAGGACGTCGGTGGTCACCGGGGCGCCCAGGAAAGCGGCACTTAAGAAGGAGATGCCGTCGTTGGTTCCGCCAACATCCCCATCCGCCCCGCTGAGGGGCAGGAAGAGGTCGATGTATGGTCCGTAACCGGTATCAACGGTATTGGAGAACGTGGCGTTGATGGTGATGGTGTCGCCGATGAACGGCGCAGCCGGCAGGCTGACGCTGACGGCAGGCGTGGGAGCCGCCAGGGGGCGGGCAGCCACCTGGTCGGCCGGCTTGGCCGCCAGCCCAAGGGCAACCGCGGCGACGGCAAGCAGCCTGAAAAGGCCAAACGGGTATAATTTCATCTCTCCACCTCGCTATTTAAGGATCCGCCCTTCCACAAACCCAAAGCAAAAAAAACCGGAAGAAGATTGCCGGAAGAATAGAACCATTGTATCAAAATAATCCATTTCGTCAACTTTTTTTCACCACCCTGTCAATTTTCCTAAGCCGGCGGCGGGTGCCCGGTCGGCGCAAATGGTGCGGAAGCGGGCGGCGGAAACCCCCGGTGGAGCGCCTCCGGCAGCAGGGCACACCCTGGGTGAGTAATTGGATTTATCGATTTTTATCCAAACCCGGCAATGTTTTCTGAAGAAAACGTGGGGGTTACCCGAAGCCAATTAAGAGAAATTTGTCGTGTATAATATTAACTGTAGTTGAGAATATTAACAGTTAATACTATACAATGGATGATGAAAACCAACTCATTTGAACGCGCCCATGCCATTTTCCGCTCTCACCATGGCATTCTGCGATGTCAACAGGCCATCCGGTTGGGGGTTGCTCCTCGTACGCTTTACGCGATGCATCAGGCCGGCCACCTAATTCGCCCAAGCCGGGGGCTTTATTGCCTGCCGGATATCGAATTTCATCATCATACCGACCTGATCCTAGTTTCAATGAAGGTTCCCAAAGGGGTAATATGCCTGGTTTCAGCCCTCTCATTCCATCACCTGACCACCCAGATCCCCCACCAGGTTTATATGGCTCTTCCCATTGAAGCCGAGAAACCCCGGCTGGAATACCCACCATCCAGGTTCTTTTGGCTGTCTCCAAAAGTGTATTCTGCCGGTATTGAGATACACAACCTGGGTGATATTCAGGTAAAAATCTATTCAGCGGAGAAAACGATCGCGGATTGCTTTAAATTTCGAAACAAGATCGGGATGGATGTGGCTTTGGAGGCTCTGAGGGAATATCGTAAACGTGAAGGGTTTAATATCGGAACCCTGTTGCATTATTCCCGGGTTGATCGGATTGAGGGGGTCATCAAGCCTTATCTCGAGGCGGTTGCATGAGTGAAATTGAAAACCTATCGGCTTCGATCCGGCAACGCCTGCTGAACAAAGCGCATGAAACGAACCGGCCATTTGATGAATTATTGCAATATTATGCCATTGAGCGATTCCTTTACCGTTTATTCCGTTCCTCCCATGGAGATCAATTTATCTTGAAGGGTGCGCTCATGTTCCAGATATGGGGGGAAACAACCGGTCGTCCAACGCGGGATATTGGTCTGTTGGGACATGTCACCAATGACCTGGATGTGCTGAAGCGCATCATCCGTGAAGTGTGCCTGCAGGAAGTGGAGCCGGATGGTCTTACTTTCGACATGGATTCCATCCGGGGCGAGCGCATCATAGTGAACGCGGATTATTCAGGAGCACGGATCAATTTTTCGGGGTTTCTTGGCAAAGGGAAAATTCCAATGCAAATTGACATCGGTTTTGCAGATGTTGTGTTCCCAAAGCCCGTCAGGCAACAATATCCGACCCTGTTTGCCATGCCTTCCCCGTGGGTATACGGTTATCCCCCGGAAAGTGCAGTCGCAGAAAAATTTCAGGCAATGGTTTTCCTGGGTGCCGTAAACAGCCGTATGAAGGATTTTTATGACCTCTGGTTGCTTGCAGAAAAGTTTGAGTATGCAGGTTCCACGTTGCAGAAAGCGATCAGGGATACTTTCCGGCGACGGAAGACGGCGATTCCGGGCGAAGTCCCAGCCGGTTTAAGCGATACATTCGCGGCCGGAAACCAGGCACAATGGCAGGCGTTTCTGCGAAGAACAGGGATCCGGTCCGCTCCTGCTTCATTGCTGGAGGTTATTCGCATTCTCCAGCGTTGTTTATTACCACTTATTAATACTGGTACACCAGGGAGAAGGTTCAATGCAGTCTGGAAGCCAGGTGGTCCCTGGTCATCAAAGTCCTCATAGGCAATTTGTACAGATGATCCCGGATGGCAGCGTTTCTGGTACGGCCGGCCCAGCAGGGGTGCAGCGGGGCATCCGGCGGGCGGATCAGGGCTGTTCTGCGGGGACGCCAGCCAGCACCTCGCAGATGCGTTGTCCGAAGAGGCGCGAGGCCTTGGGGGCGTTGGCGGTGATGATGCGCCCGTCCACGGTGACGCCCGGGCCGGTGTAGACGGCGCCGGCAGCCTCGATGACCCCGGACTTGGTGCCGGCAACGGTGGCCCTGCGGCCGGCAAGCACACCGGCATTGGCCAGGATGACCGGGGCCAGGCAGATGGCCGCCACCACCCTGCCCAGACCGGCGGCGCGGCGGGCCAGGCCCTGCGCCTGCAGGTCATTGAACAGCAGCGTGGAGCCGCCCCCGCCCACAAAGACGAGGGCATCATACCCGGCGGGGTCCACCTCGGTGAGCGCCCGTTCGGCGACCGCCGAGCCGCCCCGCGAGCCCGGGCAGGCACCCCGGCGGGTGCTGGCGATGGTGATGCCATGCCCGCAGCCTTCCAGCACGGAGCGGGTCTCAAAAAGTTCCTCGTCGCGAAAGCGCTCGGGGGGGATGATCATGAGCACGCGGGCCATGGGGTGTGCACCTCTCTTTTTGCAAAATATTCTTCCCTGCAGCCTCCCGGCTGCCGGCAAAGTTGAGTCACAACCCGGCGCACGGGCAGGGGAACATGCCCGGCAAACCCCACCCGGGGCGTGGGTGCGGGTTCGCAGGCGCCCGGACCCCCAACCGCCGGGGGACGGGAATTAGAACCGCCCCCAGATCTCCCTGCAGGCGCTGCGGGCCTGGCTGTGCAGCCTTTCTTCATCGATGCCCAGCACGACACCATCCTGCAGCACCGGTTTGCCGCCCACAAAGGCCGTTCTTACCTGCCCCGCCGTCAGCGCCCCCAGGATGTGACCGTAGCGGTTCACATGCTCAACCGGGGCAACCGGGTCATACGCCACGAGGATCAGGTCTGCGGTGTATCCCGCCGCGACCCTGCCCAGGCGGCAGCCAAAGATCGTTTCGGCCAGGCGCGTGTTGTTGCCATACAACATCTTCAGGGCCTGTTCATCCGTGAAGGCGCCGGGGTTCCCCTGGGCGCTGATCTGCAGCAATTTTGCCAGCCTGGCCTCCTGGGGCAGGTCGTTAAACCCGTCCGTGCCAAGGCACACGGGCTGGCCCCGGGCGAGCATCCGGGATACCGGCGCGATGCCGACGCCGTTGTTCAGGTTGGACAACGGGTTGTGGACGTTGAAGGTGCCGGTCGTTCTCAGCAGGTCAATGCCGCGGTCATCGATGTGCACGGTATGGGCCAGCAGGGTTTGCGGACCGAGCATGCCGATCTCCGCCAGGAACTCCAGGATGGAAACGGTGTGATCGCGGGCGAACTTTTGCACCTCGGTCAGGTGCTCCGCCACGTGCAGGTGACAGCCGGTGCCCAGGTCCGCGGCCTCATCGGCGCACAGCCGCAGGCTTTCATCGCTCAGGCTGAAGACGGCATGCAGCCCGTACAGCCCGCGGATCCGGTCATCCTGCCGGGAGCGGCATTCCAGGATGAAACGGCGGTTTTCGGCCATGCCCGCATCGCGGCCCGGCAGCCCGTTGCGATCGGTCACCTCGTACGCCAGGCAGGCCCGCAGGCCGCAGTGTTCAATCTCCTCTGCCAGCAGGCTCAGGCTGTTCTCCACGGCGCCGGGGCTGGCGTGATGATCAAAAATGGTGGTGATGCCATTATGGAGAGAGGCAACGCAGCCGATGCGGGCCGAGAGGGCGTTGTCGGCGGGGGTCAACATGCGGTCCCAAGGCCACCAGACCCGCTCCAGGACCTGGGGGAAGTTCTGCGGCGGGTCGGCGGCGGGGGGCTTGGCCCCGATCAGGGCCCCATACAGGTGGGTGTGGGCATCCACCAGGCCCGGCAGCAGCCATTGCCCCTTCCCGTCGATCCGCTCCGCGTCGGGGTGGCTTTGCCGGAGCGCAGCCCCTAGCCCCACTTCGGCGATCCCGTCGCCTTCAATCACCACGGATTGATCATGGACCAGTGTGCCCTCCAGGGGGTCGGTCACAAGAACAGCATTCTCAATTAGGAATTTTTTCATCTTGGAACTCCTGTTCAGGGTCATTGCCGGTTTGGGCCTCTTCTCCAGGCTCCCGCCCCCCCTGCGGCAGGCCGGGATGGCTAACCGATCACCTTCACGCCATCGAGGGCCAGGGTGGGCCGGGTCAGCACGAAATCCTCGTGCAGGTCGGAGGGGGTGACGCCGCCCAGGTGTGACGAGTCGCCGATGGCAATGTGCACGGTGCCCAGGATCTTCTCGGCCTCCAGCACGTTGTCCGGGCGTTTGGCATTGGGGTTCGTGCCAATGCCCAGTTCGGCGCAGTTGCGGCGGTGAGCCAGGGCGGGATCGTCGAAAACCAGCAGGCTGCGGAAGTGGTCACCCACCGCCCCGCCGCCCTCGATGGCGGTGACCAGCCCGCCGGCGAAGGTGAAGGTCAGCGCGGCGTCCAGGCCCGGGTACCAGCCGGCCGGCACCACCAGGCGCCCCTCGGCGGTGCCCTCCACCGGGGCGGCGTAAGCCTCGCCGCCGGGCAGGTTGCCGAATTCGCCAGGCTTGTGGATCAGCCCGGTATCCGGGCCGCCCTTGCGCCCCTCCAGGCTGAAGGTGAGGTCGGTGCCGAAGGGCGTGGTCACTCGCGCCTGTTTGGCCGCGGTAAGCAGGGCGGCCATGCGCTCCGTCTCGGCGCTGATGGCCTTGTAGTCGGCCGCCATGGGGCCGCCGGGGGCGAACATGGCCGCCTCCACGCCGGGCATGCTGGCGATGCGGGCGCCCTGTTTGCTGGCCTTTTCGCGGGCCTCGGTGTGGCTGAGCGAGTAGGTATTCATCATCACCAGTACGTCCCAGCCCAGCAGACGGTCGGCGGTGGCGGCATCGGGCTCCCTGCCGTGCTGTCCGGTCAGGGGGTAGCAGATGAGTTCAATCCGGTTGGCCGGGAACCCGGGCTGCACCATCTCCCAAACCCGCCGGGCCATGAAGGCCCGCTCCCCCACCTCCACCAGCGTCCTCCAGGGCAGGCGCTCCCAGTCCGCAGCCGTGGGCACATCGGTTACAAAGGCCACCTTTTCGCCATCCCTGAGGGCCAGGTTGACCCGCAGCATGGCGGCGGCAGCCGGTTGCAGTTCAGAAAAATCGTTCATGGTCATTCCTTCTTCCCGCCGCCCATCTCGAGCGGCACATAGGGATGGTCAAAACCAAAATGGGCCGGGCCGAGAATTCCCAGGCCGCGCGGCGTGCGCCACTCGGCGGGCGAGGGCAGCCCGATGACCGTGACCTGCTGCCCCTCCCGGAAATGGGGGTTGAGGTTGGGCATGTTGGTCTCGTCGTCGAAGATGCAGATGAGGTCCGGCACGCTGACGTCCCAGCGGTCATCGCGCCAGGCAACGATGTGTTCGTTCTTGAACCAGACATGATAATCGCTTCCGTCGTAATCGCCCTCGCCGTGAATGTACACATCCCCAATGGTGAAGCCATCCACGGTCTCGTAGCCATGCTGCTGCACACGGCCCTGGAAGAGGATCACCCCATCGCCGGCCCTGGCGGCAGCCGGGGCTCCCGGCTTTCCCTGCTCGCGGGCCTGGCGGAAGGCCCGGCCGATCTCCCAAGCCCGGCTGATGGCGCCCCGGATGACGGCGTTGCGCAGCACTCTGGCCTGAGCGGGATGGTCTGCCACGCCGATGCGGTTCTTGCTGGCAACGGCCATGGCGCGCACCAGCGCCTCGGCGCGCAGGTCGTTGACCACGCGCGTCAGGATGGCCACATCACCGAACTGGCTGGCGCAGGCCAGGGGGTGGATGGGCAGGTCATACAAGTAGTAGGTGGAATGCTGCAGTTCGGGCACGGAACGCCCAGCCGGATCGGCGTCGATAATCACCCGATCGAGCAGGGCAGCCACGTAGAAGGCCTGGGCGGTGTTGCCGCCGCCAAGCTCGGTGGAGATCACACCGTAGAAGGCCTGCCCGAAATACTCCTCGAGGGCCCGATAAGCGTGGAAGGCTTCCGGCCCCTCGAGCACGGGCAGCCGGGCGTAGCGGGCCTCCAGTTCGGGGGTGGTGGGCGAAATGCTGCCGCACATGTAGGGCGTGGCGATCCAGGCCTCGTCGGGCACCTCGGAGAAATCCGCCAGGCGGAAACGTTTGCCGCGGTCAAAGGCGCTGAAAACCAGTTCAAGGCCTTCCTCCAGCGAGCCGCCCCCGCCGGTCCCCAGGATGGTGCAGCCGAGGAGGATGTCGTACAGGTCCTGTCTTTCAAGTGTCTTCATGGGTGTCTCCTGGTTGGTATGCGGTCAATGCGAGGCCAAGCCGGGTTTCGAAGCAACGGCCGCAGCAGTGATCAGATTGCCCGCCCCGCCCCCTGGCGAAACCGCCGGGGCGCCCGGCGATCTGTCGCGCCCAATGAGGCCCACCCTAACGCGGGTGGATGAGCGGTTCGGCCAGCGGCACGAGATCGGGGTGGACGACCACGCCCTCGTCCAGGATCTGCACGCCGTCCAGCCAGACGGAGGATTTGAGGCAGATGCCGTCGCAGTGCGAGGGCGCCTGGATGCCATCCGGCGGGGCATCCACGGGGTGCAGGTAGCCGATGCCCCATTCCGTGGCCCCCCAAACGCGCTCATCCTCCAGGCAAATGCCGGTGAGGCGGGCGCCGGGGTTGAAGCCGTAGGAGCAGTGGGCCAGGCGGAACATGGCCGGGTCGTTGAAGGAATCCAGCCAAGCGCGGAACTCATCCGCCTGGGGCCCGCCGCTGATCCCGGCGATGCGGCCCTGGGCGATGTCCATCACCACCGGCTCCTTGAGGAAGCCCACCGGCGGGGCGATGGTGCCATCAAAGACCAGGGTGCCGTTGATGGAATCAAAATCCGGCACGATGGTGATCTGCCCGGCCAGGAACCGCATGCCGGGCTTGTCGGCCAGGCCATCATCGCAGGAGACCGGGCGTGTTTTTGGCAGCATTTTAAAGGAAATATCCTGGCCGGAGGGCGTGGTGATCCGCCCGCTGGTGGCCTGCCGGTTCATCTCCGCCACCCGGCGCATGAAGCGGGAGAGGGCGGCGGCATCGATGCGCCCGATGAGGCGCACCATCATGTCCACGGTCATCTCGCACAGGCACATGTACCGCAGTTTTTTGTTGGCAGCCATGGCCCGTTCAAAGGGCGTGGAATAGAGCAGCCACTGGGTGTTAAACTCCACCCAGGCATCGGTGTGGCTGAGGGCGGCTGCCAGCGGCTCGACCGGCAGCATGGGGTCGGCGGCCTTGCCCACGCCCATGGGGCTGACCAGGTTGACCACCATGGGGATGGCGCCGGCGGTGTGGGCGGCGCCGGCAACCGCATCCAGCAGGCGGGGGTCGGTCTGGGTGTCGGCGGTCAGCATAACCGTCTCGCCCTTTTGCAGGTGAAGCTGGTCGTTGACCAGGATGTGAGCGGCGCGAGCCAGTTCGTATTCAAGGATCTGGGTCATGGCATCCTCCAAAAAAGGGATGGGG
The DNA here is from genome assembly GCA_964420835.1 of uncultured Anaerolineaceae bacterium. GTDB lineage: Bacteria > Chloroflexota > Anaerolineae > Anaerolineales > Anaerolineaceae > CAYQUO01. Next base: position 116,302 of record CAYQUO010000001.1, on the reverse strand, counting down.
TATGGGTGGATTGTGGCATCCTGACCTGATTATAGCGGAAATGGAACGGGCGTGTCCAACACCCGGTTGATTGTTCCCGATGGAGGCCGGCCAATACCGCTGACGCCACCCGGTTTGTTCATGCCCGGCCGGCCCCGGCAGCCGGGTGGGAGTGTCGCCCTCTACTCCACCTCGATCTTCACCAGCCACTTCACCCAGCGGTTGCCCTCCTGCCCCGGCAGCACGGCCCGGATGGGGAACCCGTGCAGGATGGGCAGCGTTTCGCCATCCAGTTCATAGGCCAGCAGGTTCTCCGGCGAACGGGCGACCTCCGGGGAAACGTAGGAAACATACCCATCCGCCGAGTACAGGTTGACGTACCGGGAACCCTGCTGTACACCGGCCAGTTCAAGGACGGCACCCATGGAGGCTCCCGACCAATGGGCAAAGTCCGCAAAATAACCGGGGCAGACCAGTTCGCGGCTGGTCTCCACCTTCGGCAGGCAGCGCAATTCGTTGTAGGCCAGGCTGAGCGGACGTTCCACCCTGCCTGTCACCTGCAGGGAGTAATCCTCCAGGCGGATGGTCTGCCAGGTTCCCGTCATGTGCAGCCCCGTATCGGGGTCAACCTCCAGGTAGGCGGGGATTTTGGCCGGCAGCGTTGGAACGGCCACCGGCTCCAGGTCACAGACGATGGGCAGGCTGATGGAATCGGCATCAAAAGGTGGGGGGGTCTGCGTACTGGTAGCCACCGGAGAAGGCGAAACCGCCAGGGGGACCGCCCGGGTGAGCAAAGCCATGGGCGGAGCGGCAGTGGGAGTGGGCATGCCGGGAGTCGGGGCGGCTGGGAGGACCGGGGGTAGCGTGGGCGGCACGGCACAGGCCGCCAGCAGGGCAGGCAGCGCAAGCAGCGCGGTAAAAAGCCAGCCAGGGTGCAGCGGGAGTTTTTCCAGGGTTCGTTTGAGCATGCGGGATTCCTTTCCAGCAAGGAACTTTTGCAGCAGAACCAATCCGGCGTGCACCCGCATTATAAACCGGTCGCCCGCCCTGCGAACGGGCGGCAGGCGGAGGGATGAAACCCCCCGGCGGGCAGGGGGAAATACGATCCATGCTGCCAGGCGGCAGGCTCCGGCTTAAATGGCCGCCTTCCCGCCGCCCAGCAGGTAGCAGGCGGCCTCGTGGCGTTCACCGACGGCGGTCATCGGCGGCACGGCCGTGCTGCAGACCGGCATGGCCTGCGGGCAGCGGGTGTGGAAGCGGCAGCCCGGGGGCGGGTCGATGGCGCTGGGAACGCTGCCTTCGAGGCTCTTCAACTGGTCCAGGCTGCTCATCTGCAGCGAGGGTATGGCGTCAAAGAGCGCCTGGGTGTAGGGGTGCCGCGGCTGGTTGAAGACGGCGTCGGCCGGGCCCTGCTCCACCACCCTGCCCAGGTACATGACGATGATGCGGTCGGACATGTAATGCACCACGCTCAGGTCGTGCGAGATGAGGATGTAGGTGAGGCCCAGTTTCTGCTTGAGTTTCATCAGCAGGTCCAGGATCTGGGCCTGCGAGAGGATGTCGATGGCCGAGGTGGGCTCGTCGAGCACCACCAGTTTGGGGTGCAGCGCCAGGGCCCGGGCGATGGCAATGCGCTGGCGTTGGCCGCCGGAGAACTCGTGCGGGTACTTGTACACGCTGTCGCGTGGCAGGCCGACCATCTCCAGCAGGTGCTCCACCTGTTCCACCAGTTCCGTCATGGAGGGGTGGCGGTGGACGATGAGCGGCTCGCCGACCACGTCGCGCACCAGCATGCGCGGGTTCAACGACCAGAAGGGGTCCTGGAAGACGATCTGGATGTCCTTGCGCACCCGGTCGCGCAGGGCCGCCTGAGACATGCGGGTGATGTCGATGCCGTTAAAGACCATGCGGCCCTCGGTGGGGTCCTCCAGGCGCAGCAGCACGTTCACCAGGGTGGTCTTGCCGCAGCCGGATTCACCGACCAGGCCCACCACTTCGCCCGCCTGGATCTCCAGGTCCACCCCGTCGACCGCCCTCACCCAGTTCTTGGGGGCAAAGAAGGCATCCGAGCGGACGGGGAAGTATTTCTTTAGCGCTTCAATTCTGACCAGGGGTTCGCTCATGGCTCACTTACCTCCCGCCAAAAAACAGGCCACCTTCTGCCTTCCCGGCAGTTCTTCCAGCATGGGCACAGCCAGGGCGCAGACATCTTCAGCCCGGATGCAGCGGGCGTAGAACGGGCAGCCCCGGGGGGCCTCCGGCTTGATGACCAAACTGGCGAATTTCAATTGTTCCGACTTTTGGCGCGGGATGGCCGAGATGAGCGTCTCGGTGTAGGGGTGCGCCGGCTTGTGGATGACCAACTGGCTGGGGCCATCCTCCACCAGTTTGCCGCGGTAGAGGATGCCGGCATTTTTGCAAAAGACGTTCACCAGGCCGACGTTGTTGGCGATGAAGAGCACGCTGACGTGCAGTTCCTTTTGCAGTTCGTCGATGAGTTTCAGGATGCCCGCCTGGATGGTCACATCCAGGTTGCGGGTGGGTTCATCAGCGATGAGGAACTCGGCGCCGCAGGAGAGGGCGGTGGCGATGATGATGCGCTGGCGCTGCCCGCCGCTGAGTTCGTGGGGGTACTTGTGCAGCGTGCTTTTGGCATCCGGCAGTTTCACCATGTCCAGCATCTCCAGCACCCGCTTTGTGGCAGCCCCGCCGGCCAGGCGCTGCTGCTGTTCGATGACCCGTTCGATCTGCCGGCCGACGGTGAAGACCGGGTTGAGCGTGGACATGGGGTCCTGGAAGATCATGGCGATCTTCCTGCCCCGGTAGGCTTCCATCTTTTCCTTTTCGGGGACCTTCAGCAGGTCCACGCCGTCCAGCCAGACCTCGCCGCTGTGGACGATGCCGGCCGGTTTTGGCAATAGGCCCAGGATGGTGAGGGCCAGCACGGTCTTGCCGGCGCCACTCTCGCCCACCAGGCCGTAGGTCTCGCCTCGGTCAATGCCCAGTTCCTCGATGTTAAGCACATTGCGGATACCCTCAAAGGTCTTGAAACCGACGGACAGGTTGCGGATCTCAAAGTATTTTGTCACGGCGGCCTCCCTAGAACTTCCTCGTTCGCGGGTCCAGCACCTCGCGGATGCCGTCGCCGACCAGGTTGAAGACCAGCACCGTGATGACGATGGCAATGCCGGGAAAGGTGCTGTACCACCAGGCGTTGAGGAAGTAGGTGCGGCTGGTGGAGATGAGCAGGCCCCACTCGGGGGTGGGCGGCTGGGCGCCCAGCCCGAGGAAACTGAGCGAGGCAATGGTGAGGATCACGCCACCCAAGTCCATGGAGGCCTGGACGATGACCGGGGCCATGGTATTGGGCAGGATGTGCTGGAAGACGATGCGGTACATGGGGGTGCCGATGGCCATGGCGGAACGGACGAACTGCCGCTCGCGGATGGAAACGGCCATGCCGCGAATGATGCGGGTGTACCAGGGCCACCAGGAAACGGCAATGGAGAGCATGGCATTCCGCAAATTCGGCCCCATAAAGGCGGAAATGGCAATGGCCAGCAGCAGCGAGGGGAAGGAGAGGAAGACATCGGTGATGCGCATGATGATCTCATCCGCCACGCCGCCCAAACCGCCGGCGATGGCGCCCAGGGGCACACCGATGAGCAAAGCCAGCCCGATCGCCAGGACGGCGGTCTGCAGTGAGATACGCGTGCCGAAGATGATACGGGAAAAGAGATCGCGGCCCAACTCATCCGTGCCCAGGAGGTATTTGGTTGAAGGCGGCAGCAGTTTGTCATCCGGGTTGGTGGCCGAAATGGCATGGTCGGGGTAGGGGGAGATCCAGGGGGCAAAAATGGCCGCCAGCACCAGGATGACGATGATGATCATGGAGATGCGCTGCAACCGGTTGCGGTTGAGCAGGTAAAAGGAAAGACGCCATTCGCGGATGGTGGGTTGGAGCGCCTTGAACCAGTCTTGTATGAATTTCATGCCGCCCTCCCCTACGCCCGCACCCGGGGATCGAGTGCAACGATGATATCGGCGATCATGTTGAGGAAGACGTATGAAACCGCCGAAAAGATGGTCACGCCCATGATGGCCGGGTAATCCAGGCCGGTGACGGCGGTGGCGATGTAGTTGCCGATGCCCGGCCAGGAAAAGATGGATTCAGTTAAAAAAGTGTTCACCAGGGTGTAGCCGATGGAGAGGGTTACAACCGTGGCCGTGGGGCCGATGGAATTCTTCAGGGCGTAGTTCCACACCACCACGCGTTCCCGCAGGCCGTAGGAGCGGGCGGCGGTGATGTAATCCTCCCCCAGGATCTCCAACAGGGCCGAGCGGGTCATCCGGGCCACCAGGCCAATGGGGTACATGCCGATGGTGATGCCCGGCATGACGAGGTGCCAGAGGGCGTCAAAAAAGATCCTAAAATTGCCGGTCACCAGGGTATCCAGCAAGAGAAACCCGGTGATGTTGGGGACCTCCATCGTCAGGCGGATCTCCGTGCTGAGCTGGCCTCCCAGCGGGAAGATCCCCAGCCAGCGGAAGAAGACCAGTTGCATCACCAGCCCCACCCAAAAGGTGGCCAGCGAGACCATGCCCACCGAAAAGAGCCGGCTCAGGTGGTCCACCCAGGTATCCTTGCGCATGGCGGAAACCACCCCAAGGGGAATGCCCAGGAGGACGGCTGCAATGGTGGGCAGCATGACCAGTTCCAGGGTGGCCGGCAGGGTCTGCTTGAGGTCCTCGGAAACCGGCCGGCGTGTCTTTAGGGAATAGCCCAGGTTCCCGTGGAGCAGGTCTTCAATGTACCTGCCGAACTGGACAACCAGGGGCTTGTCGAGCCCCAGGTCGCGGGTGGCCTTGGCGATCTGCTCGGGGGTGGCCCGTGGTCCGGCCCACTTGGCCGCCGGGTTGGACGGCACCACCCGGGTGAGGAAAAAGGTGATGAAGGCGACGCCGAAGAGGACGATGACTCCCAGGAACAGCCGCCGGAGAATGAACTTTTTCATCCTGGCTCCTCAGCACCTGCCTGCCGCCAGGGGATGTCGGCCGGCAGGATGGAATTGAAATCCGGGAAGCACGACGAGAGCCCGGCGTGCTTCCCGGAGACGTACAGTGCAGGTTAACGGTTCGGTCTACTCAAAGTACATGTCGTGGTAGTTCATGGTCATGGGGTAGGCCGGGTTGTACTTGAAGCCCTTCAAATTCTTAACCGTGATCCACTGGTCCTGGCGGTCGAAGAGGAACATGGTGATGGCTTCATCGAGCAGCATCTTCTGGGCTTCGATGAACATGGCCTCAGCCTTGGCCGGCTCGGTGGAGGTGATCTCATTGGCCTTGTCGATCAGGTCATCGAATTCCTGGTTCTGGTAATAGGCCAGGCCGAAGAGAGTCTCCTCTTCGGTGTGGAAGAGGCTGTACATAAAGGAATACGGGCTGGGCAGATCCGGCCACCAGTACATGACGAAGATGTCCTGGCGGGTTTCCGGGGCTCCCTTGGCCAGTTCCCACTGGCTGTCCCATTGCATGCTGCGGATCTCGAGGTCAATGTTGAGTTTGGCCAGTTCGGATTTGTAAAGTTCGGCTGTCACCTTTTCCGGTTCCTCGCCAGACATGTAGGTCAGCAGCAGTTTAAACCCGCCGTCTGGGTAACCGGCTTCCTTGAGCAGTTCCCTGGCCTTGTCCAGGTCGTAGGTGTAGCGGGGCAGGGTGTCGCTCCAGCCCCACAGGCCGTAAGGTACGATGCCGTAGGACTGCTGGCCATAACCGCCAATGGCGGTTTTGATGATCTCGTCATAGGGCATGGCGTAAGCCAGCGCCTGGCGCACCTTCACGTTGTCCAGCGGCGGTTTCTGCGTGTTGAACATGGCGATGAGGTTCTGCAGGGAGGGCTCGATATGGACTTCGACGTTGGGATTGTTCCGGAGGGCGTCCGTATCGACCGCCGGCAGGCCGCTGGTGATGGCGGCTTCGCCGGATTCGATCATCTGGCGGCGGGTGGCCGGTTCGGACACTTTCTTGAAATCGATCGTGTCGATATACTTGTCCCCCCAGCCGCCCCAGTAATCGGGGAAGCGCTCAATGACAACTTCATCCATGAGAACATTGCTCTTGAGCATGTAGGGGCCGGTCCCGCAGCCCTTGGCTTCATCGATCCAGACATTGTCCTCGCCGACACATTTTTTGGAATAGATCATCGCCGCGTAGCCGGTGGAGGCAACCAAATCGAGCGGGGCAACATAGGACTGCGTGAACACCACCGTCTCGGGGTCCACCACCTCGATGTTGGAAACCGAAGACCAGATGTAGGAAGCGCCAGCTGCAATGGCCATGGTGCGGTCGATGGAGTACTTGACATCCTCGGCGGTCATGGGGTCGCCGTTCTGGAACTTGACGCCCTTGCGGATCTTGAAGGTGTAGACGAGCCCGTCGTCTGATACCGTGTAGGATTCCGCCAGCCACGGGAGCACCTTCTTGTTCCTGGCGTCGTAACGAACCAGTTGCTCATAGATGTTGTTGTCCAGGCCGATGCCATTGGAGAACTCGATGGCCGGGTCCCAGGCCGTAGTGGGATGGCTGTTATCCGCATACACGGCAAAGGTGGGACCTTTCGCCTCCCCGGCTCCCGCCGGGGCCTGCGTGGCAGCGGGGCCGCAGCCGGCCAGGATGGCCGTGACCACCAGCAGGGCGGCCAGTAAATACATGGTACGTTTCATGTTCTTCCTCCTCTGAATGAATGGGTTGGGCGCAAAGCCCTGCCTGATGCCAAATCCCGAACACCTCCCCTGATTTCGTTCAACACAGGGGAAGCAATTCGTATTCGAAGAGCCTGGTTCTGGTGGAGTTTCTGGTACTGCGCGTGATCTATTTAACCATGATTGCAGGAGTACTTAACAGTCCATCAAGGCCAAGCGCAAGGTGATTATAGCAAACTCGAGGGCAATAATCAATAAGGCGGGCCCCCGGCAACAGGGTCTTTTCAACCAGCGATGGACCTGCGGGAGCATTCCCATTTGCCTGCTGGGAACCCGGCGGGGGCGGATGTGGTTGGGGGCGCATTCCTGTTCAGGCCTGGTGCCACCTTCCAGGCCGGAACTTCCAGAGACCAGGACCCTGGCTTCCTCCCGGCAGCTTCGATGAGCCCGTTCGGCCCGGCACCCGTCACTCCCACCTGGATGACCCCGGCCGGCCGATGGCATCCGCACCCCCGCCCGCCTGGCTGCCGGGAACCGCCAGCAGAGGACGAAATCAACGGCCATCCCGCTTTCCCTGCAGCCACTCCCGGTGCGAGGGGATGTCGCGGTCAAAAAATGTGCGCAGCAGGAGCACCCGGCACCGCCGGCGGTCATCTTCCGGCAGCGGCCGGCCATTGGCCTGCAGGCGCTTGGCCAGCGTGATTACCAGCATGGCCAGGGCCGATCCGCCAACGGCAGGCGGGGCCCCCAGCCAGCCGGCGAAGACCGGCAGGGTGGCCAGGCAGGCCAGCGCCCAGGGCGCCGAATCGCCCAGGACAAAGCCGATGGCCAGGAAGGCCAACACCCAGGGGAAACCCCAGGGGAAGATTGCCAGCAGCAACCCCATATAGGGACTGAGGCCGCGCCCGCCGGTGAACCCCAGGTAGAGGGGCCAGTTGTGACCCATCACGGCTGCCAGGCCGGCTGCAGCAGCGGCAGCCTCCCCCAAACGAAGGTGCAGGGTAAGCCAGGCAGGCAGCCAGGCCTTGAAGAGATCAAACAGGCCCACGGGGACGATGGCCCAGCGGGCAACGTGCTCGTAGACCATTGAGCCGCTCACCGTACCGCTGCCGTGCCGGCGCAGGTCAATGCCCTTCAGCCAGCGACCGGCCAGGTAGGCAGTGGGGATGGAGCCCAACAGGTAACCGCCTGCAGCCAGCAGGGCGAACTGCAACAGGGTTGGGATTCCCGTTCCAGTCATTGTTCACCATCCAGGAACCTCAACAGCCTTCCACCGGAAGGCATTACTCGTAATAGTACCCCAGCCCGATGAGCCCCGGCCCGGTATGCACGCCCATCACCGGGGTGAACTCCGTGCGCAGCACCTCCGCCGGGTGGACCTTTTCCAGGGCCATCGCCAGCAGCCGGTCCGCCTTCCGGGGGGAATCGGTGTCCATCACGGCCAGGGTCAGCCTCCGGCATCCGGCGGTTTGGGCGGCCACATATTCCACGATCCTCTCCATGGCCCGGGCTTCACTGCGCAGACTGGCGATGGGACCTGCCAGGCCCTCTTTGTTGATTATGAGGACCGGCCGCACGTTCACCAGGGAGCCCAGCAGGTAAGCCGCCCGTCCAATGCGCCCGCCGCGGGCCAGGTACTCCAGCGTTTCAAGCGTCACCGCAAGGCCACTGCGTTTGCCCGCCTCCCGGGCAGCCTGCAACACATCCGGCAGACTGCCGCCATCCGCCGCCGCCCTGGCCGCAGCCATGGTGATAAAACCCTCGGCGATGGCCCCCTGGCGGCTGTCCAGCACCTCAATTGCCGCCCTGGGATGCTCCGCCTTCACCAGCCTGGCTGCATCGAGGGCACAGCCGAAGGTGGTGCTGAGCCGGCTGGAAAGCGTGATGCACAGCACGGAACCCGCCCCTCCCGCCAGGCAGCGCAGGAAGGCCTGTTGGAACTCGCCCGGGGCGGGGGCCGTGGTGGAGGGCACAACCTTCTCCAGGCGCATGCGGCGGTACAGTTCCGCCAGGTCCAGGTCCACACCATCCAAAAACGGCCGGCCGTTGATGATCACGGTCATGGGCACCACGGTGATGCCCAGTTGCCGGACAACCCCGGCCGGCACCTGGCCCACGCTGTCGGTTACCACGGCTACGGGCTGCGGGCGGTTCGTTTTAAAGCCTGTGTGAGGGTGAGCATTATCATTCATTTCCATTTCTCCCCATATCGGGATGGCCTGATTCCGTTCCATAATTGGTATAACAGGCATCCCGCCTGATGGTTGCACCCGGGACTGTGCTGCTGCTCATTTTCATTATAAGCCGTAAAGCGGGGGTTTCAACCCCGCCATTCTTGCATTCCGCGGCTTCGCCCCGGCGGGCAAAACAGCATTGGGCCTTCCACCGGCCGGCGCCCAGGGCTGGCAGCGCCTGCAGGCGCCTGATGGCACTCCGGCACAGGATTCCATCGCCTGCCAAAAACCACCGGCTTACCTTGGTTTTCTCTCCGCTGCCGGGGACGGCAAGGCGGCAAGTATGTACCGGCTGCATGATCTGCGGGGGAGCCGGGCACTTCCATCAAGCCAGGAGGGGTTGCGCCTGGCGACATTGCCCTGGCTGCCCATTTCCATACCGGGATGCTTTAAAACGGATGCCATTCACCGGGTGATGGGCGCTTGTATCGAAAGGCTGGAAAGCCGCCCCCGGCTGCGGCGCAACTTCACGGCGGCACCCGGTTGAATCCACCCCGTTTATTGGCTACAATACTATTGGATGGAGGGCGAGGGAAAACCATGAAACCAACCATACTGTATATTGAGAAGGATGAAGATGAGCGCGCACAACTCCGCAGGGTCCTCAAGGACGCCGGCTATGACCTCATCGTGGCGTCCTCCGGGCGGGAGGCGCTGGAGAAGGCGGAAAAGCGGGGAGCGCAGCTCACGCTGTTAAGTTTTGACCTTCCGGACATGGACGCCTTCGACCTGGCCCGGCAACTGCGCCGGCCCCAGGGCGGCCTGAACTACCAGCCCATTATTGCCGTCCTGGTTGATGCCCTCCGCGGCGACGCCGAGAAGGCCTTCGAGGCCGGCTGCGACGAGTACATCACCAAACCGATCAACGTGGTCGAACTGTGCGACCGCATTGCAACCCTGCTGGCATCCCACCCGGCGGAGGGGCGAGGTCAACAATAATTCCTCGAACGAAGAGGGGGCGTTATTGGGCTGGTTTTCCGGACGGGGCTGCCGGAGGCCTGATCGCCTGCACAACCAGGAACAGCCCCCTGTTCCGCCAGACACGAAAGGCGGTTTTTTTCATCCGCACTGGAGGTGTACCGTCTCTCCAGCCGAATGAAAACTGATACAATACGGGTGTCATCCCGGGAAATATTGATTGGAGGAATGTGGATTTCCATACCACCTTCAAAGTGCCCATGTCCTCACCCGACCTGACCGACCTGGAAGTTCAGGCTGCGTTGTCAGTGGTTCGTACCCCGTCGCTGAGCATGGGCCCGCAGGTGGCCGCCTTTGAGGAGGCCTTCCGCCGCTACACCGGCCTGCCGCATGCGCTGGCGGTCAGTTCCGGCACGGCCGGCCTGCACCTGGGGGTGCTGGCGGCCGGCATCCAGGACGGCGACCTGGTGCTGACGACCCCCTACTCCTTCGTTGCTTCGACCAATGTCATCCTCTACGAGCGGGCAGTGCCGGTGTTCGTGGACGTGGATCCTCTGACCGGCAACATCGACCCCCGGCTGGCGGCCGCCGCCGCCGAGGACCTGGCCAGGGGCAATTCCAACGCCGAGCGCTGGCTGCCGCGACGGGGGATGTACCGGCAGGGCGCCCTCAAGGCCATCCTGGCCGTGGATGTGTTCGGGCAGGCAGCCGATTACGACCGGCTGCGGCAGATCTCCGATGCCCACCAGTTGGTGTTGATCGAGGATGCCTGCGAATCGCTGGGCGCGGAGTACAAAGGGCGCAAGGCGGGCACGCTGGGCGACCTGGCCGTGTTCGCCTTCTATCCCAATAAGCAGATCACCACCGGCGAAGGGGGCATGCTGGTCACCGGGGACGCAGCCATGGCCGCCATGGTGGCTTCACTGCGCAACCAGGGGCGCGCCCCGGGCGACACCTGGCTGCAGCACACCCACCTGGGCTACAACTACCGGCTGGATGAGATCAGTTGCGCCCTGGGGGCAGCCCAGATGAGCCGCCTGGAGGAACTGCTGGCCGCCCGCAGGCAGGTGGCTGAGTGGTACCATTGCCGCCTGTTGCACCTGCCGGGGGTCGAACTGCCGAATGACACCCTGGCGGCCGAAACCACGCAGGCCTCCTGGTTCGTCTATGTCATCCGCCTTCCGCTGGAGGTGGACCGCGATGCCCTGATCAGCCGCCTGGCCAGCGCCGGCATTCCCTCCCGGCCGTATTTTTCGCCCATTCACCTGCAGCCATACATGGTCCAGCGTTTCGGTTACCAGCCGGGAGACTTCCCGGTTGCCGAGGAGATGGGAGACCACGGCCTGGCGCTGCCCTTCTCCGGGAAGATGAGCGAGGACCAGGTGGACCTGGTATGCCAGGAACTGAAAGACTCCCTGTAGGACACCCATGGAGACCACCCCGTATTTCAACCCGCCGCGCCGGCGCGGATTGATCCTGCATGCGGCCGTCGGGCTTCTGATGCTGGCCGGAAGCGGGGCAAGCGTGTGGCTGGCTTTGCTGCAGGAGTCGACCGGCTTCTACATCCTGCTCCTCCTGCTGGCCTTCCTCCTGCTGGTGCCGGCCGCGCTGGCAGCCTACCGGGGATATGCCCTGCTACGGGCCCATTACATGCTGGAGCGTGACGGCCTGCGCCTGCGCTGGGGCTTGCGGGGCGAGGATATTCCGCTGCACGAGGTGGAATGGGTGCGCCCGGCGGCGGAACTGGGCTTCGACCTGAGACTGCCCTTCCTGGCGGTTCCCGGGGCCATCCTGGGCAGTGCCACCACCCGCGATTACGGCCCGGTGGAATTCCTGGCCTCGGAGGTGGATTGCCTGGTTGTTGTGGCCACCGCAGACCGCCTGTTCGCCATCTCCCCGCAGGACCCGGGGCTTTTTATGGGCATGTTTCGCCAGGCGATGGAAATGGGCAGCCTGGCTCCCATCCAGCCGCAATCCACCCACTCGGCAGTCTACCTGCGCCGGGTGTGGCATGACCGGCTGGCCCGCAACCTGCTGCTGGCTGGCGGGGCCTGCATTTTCCTGCTGCTGGCGGGGGTCAGCCTGCTCATCCCCGGCCGGGAGCCGGTGCTGCTGGGCAACCCGCCGCCCGGCGTGGAACTGGAGCCGGTCACCGCAGACCGGCTGCTGTTGTTGCCGGCAGCCGGGATCCTGGTCTTCATGATTGACCTGCTGGGAGGGTTGTTCTTCTATCGCCGGGAGGACCAGCGACTGGTGGCCTACATGCTTTGGGCCAGCAGCGTGCTGACCCCGCTTCTCTTAATGATCAGCGGCCTGCTGGTGCTGTTCTAACGCCATCAACAGCCGGCGGTCACCTTCCAACGCTGATGCGGATCTCTTCCGATTCGGATTCGTTGCCGGCCAGGTCGTGAGCCACCGCCTTCAGCCGGTGTTCCCCGGCCTCCGGTTCCCAAAGCAGGCTGTAGGGTGCCAGGCTGGTTTCGCCGGCAGGCTTTCCATCCACATACCAGGCCACCCGCTGCAGGCCAATGGCGTCGGCAACCTCTGCCTGCAGGATGATCTCCCGCTCAATGGCCAGGCTGAACTGCTGACCGCTTCGCGGGTAACTGACCCGGACGGTGGGGGGCGTGTTATCCACGGTGAGTTGGATGGCCGCCGTCTCGATGGTCTGGTCCTGGCGAAGCACCGTCAGTCGCAGGGCGTACAAACCTTCCTGCCCCGTTGTGTCCCAGGAGCCCAATATTCCCCGGTGCACGGGCGTGGTGGAATCAGTGCCAACCTGCACCCAGCTTTGGGGGTTAATGCCCTGCCCAACCTGCAGGCGGTAGGAGGCGAAGTTTTCGCCGGCTGCCGTGCCAAGGATGTTCACCTTGCCGTGCACGTAGGCGAAAAGAACGGGGGCGCTGATGTTGGCATCCACCGAAGGCCTGGGGGGACGGATGGAATCGTACTCGGCGGGGGGCAGCGGCACACCGGTCTGCCTGGCCCAGTTGAGCGCCTCCGGCGGGACGACCATGCAGGTGCGCGTTTCGACCAGTTCGAGCGGGGTGAACACGGTTGCCAGGCGCCCGGTCTCCCGGTTCACCTGAAAAACCTGGTACAGCGTATCCGCCTGGGTGGGCTCGTTCCCGGAAAGGAACACTTCCTTGACGGTCAGCGGGCAACTTGGGGTTGGCAGCATACCGGACGGGTCGCAGACGGAAACGGTCTGGACGCCTGACGGCACCTCCCAACCCTCTGCCGGCCGGGTGCGCCCAAGGTATTGCATTACCGCATACCAAATGCCGGCAGCCTGGCGGGTTTCCAACTGCGGCGTCTCTTCCCCGGTTTGCGGCAGGAACAACCGGGCGACCACGCTGACGGACGGGGTGTAGCCGGCCGTCCACACATCGTACCCCTCAAGCGTTTGCCCGACCTTGCTCCCAGATGGCCGGCCGATCTCCAGGGGATTCGGGTAGCCCAGGCTCGGGCGGCGCGCCACGCCATCTGCAAGCATATCGTGAACCAGGAAGGCCAACTGGGGGCTGACGACCTGGCTGCGTTGCGGTTCCTCCCGGCTGAGAAGCGAGCGCCCGCTTGCGTCGGTCACGCTGAGGAGGAACGCGGGTGCAGGCTCGCCCCCGGCAGCAGCCTCCCCAATGCGCAAACCCCCGGAGGCGAAAACGGCATAGGCCTGGGCCATTTTCAGCGGGTCTGAACCACCTCCACCATAGAGCAGCGCCCCGGGGTCTTTCCCCTCCATCAGGCCATCCACCCCCAGCAACTCGGTCAACCGCCAAACGGTCTGCGGGGTCAGTTGGTCCAGCAGGTGGGTGAGCGGGGCGAGGTAATCATTGGCCAGGGCCGTTCGCAGCCGCTGCGGGCCGTGGAAGGAGCCATCCGGGTTGGGTGTTCCCGCCAAACCCGCCGGCAGCGAAGCCGGCATGTCCCACACCAGGCTGGCAGGTGAAAAGGACCGGCTGAAGGCGGCCAGGGCAACAAATGGGGTCAACAGGGAACCGGGGGGCCGGGGGGAGAGCACCGGTTTCTCGCCCTGCAGGCTGAGGTCACCGGTGAGGGCCAGCACCTGCCCGCTTTGCACGTCCAATACGACCAGCGTTCCGGCCAGGGTGAGCGGGTAGTCGGGGCCACCGGGTGGCAGGGTGGGCAGCAGGCTGCCCGTCTCGCAGGAGGAACCATCCGGCAGGTGAAGTTTTTCCGGCTGCCCGGTAAGGCGCTGAATCTGCACCCGGATGGCGCAGGCTGCCTGGCGCTGCAGGGGGGTGTCCAGGCTGGTGATGATGCGCAAACCCCCGCGTTCCACCCTTTCGCGCCCCAGGAGGCCGTAGGCTTCCTCCAAAGCCCTGCGGGTAAAGGCCGGGCTGAACTCATCCGGGGTGGGCGGGGCCGGCCGAAAGGCCAGTTCCTCAGCGGCGGCCTGCGCATAATCCTCCGCACTGATGGCACCGACGGTTGCCAGTTGCTGCAGCACCTGGCGGGTGCGGTCGCGGGCGGACTGGGGGGAATCAAAGGGGTTCAGAGCCGGGGTCTGGCTGAGGGCGGAAAGGAAGGCGGCTTCGGCAAGGCTCAGGCTGCTGGCCGGCTTGCCAAGGTACAGGCGGGTGGCATTATCCGCCCCGTAGACACGGCTGCCATAACCGGTGCTGTTCAGGAACCATTCCATCACCTGCACCCGGCCGTAATGGGCGGTTACCTGGGCAGCCAGCAGGCGCATGCGCAGGCTGCGGCGCAACCCCGGCGGCTCACCGGAAAGCAGCAGGTCGGAGGCCAGGCGCTCGGCCAGGGTTTGCGGCAGGGGGGAGACCAGTCGCCGCCAGGCGAACCCGGGGCTGACCCAAAAATCCGGGTCGAACAGGGTGATGGTCATCTGCACCAGGCGGGGATCGTAATGTTCCGCCTGCGTGGGGTTCACGGTGAGGAATCGGCGTTCCTGGCCGGGGTTTTCCAGGCTTACCAGCAGGGTCTGCCCGTTGCGGTCATACAGGCGGGTGGGCTGCAACAGCAGGCCGTTTTCCCGGTCCAGCAGGAGAGGCAATTGCTCCATGGAGGGCAGGTCGCTGGTGACCGATGCGTACAGCATGCCGAAGGCCACCAGGGAAGCGGACAGAAAAATGCCCAGCCCGGCTCCCAGCCCGTAGCCGATGCGGCGCCAGCGTCGGCGGGGACGCTCTTCCCCGGCCCGGCGGGCCTGCCGGCGCCTGATCACCAGCCGGCGGGAGAAGTTGTGCTTGGCAATACGGGTGGTCACTCCATGAGTTTAACACATGCGGAATCAGCGGGCAAGCAGGTTTCCGCGTCCTCCGGGGCAGCACGGAAACCCGGGGGTGCCTATGTTAGAATTGCCCTCATGTTGACAAGCGACCTTGTTCCCCGGGTGAACGCCGATGTTGTGCTGCTGGCCCAGGGCGCCGACCCGCAACGCATCCGCGAGCGCCGGCCTGCACTGCACGCCCTGGCGGAACAGGCGGTACGGGAGGGGATGGGGTTGATCCAACCGGCAGCCCTCATCCGCAACTTCATGGTGCAGGGATTTCACCACGAGAACCTCCTGCTGGAAACCGGGCACCAGTTGAGCGGCCCGCTGGTGGCACAGCACCTTGCCGGAGCAGGTGAGGTGGTGGCTGCCATTGCCACCATCGGCCCGGCGCTGGAAAAACGGGTGGATGAGGTCCTGCCCGTCAACCCGGCCCTGGCCCTGGCACTGGACGCCTTCGGCAGTGCCGCCGCCGAAGCCCTGGGACAGGAGATCTGCGAACGCGTGCGCCGGCGGGCGGCCAAAACCGGCCTGCAAACTTCTGTTTCGCTCTCCCCGGGGCTCATCGGCTGGCCGGTGGATGCCGGGCAGCCGCAGATCTTCGACCTGCTGCTGCCGGACCCCGCCTGGGTGTGCCTGACCGCGGCCTGCATGATGCAACCGCGCAAATCCATCTCTTTGATCATCGGCATCGGGGAAAAAATGGACGATTCCCTGACCCCCTGCGATTTTTGCAGCGGGAAGGAAACCTGCCGACACCGATACCACGAACATTTAAAGGCAAATTGACATGGACCCTTCCCATTCCCGGAACGACACTTCAAGGGTGAAGGTGGACCTGGAACCCGTCGGGCGGAGGGTGCTGGTGCCGCCCGGCACCAGCCTGCTGGATGCCGCACGCCTGGCGGGGGTGGACCTGGTGGCCTCCTGCGGCGGCCTGGGCATTTGCGGCACCTGCCTGGTCCGGGTGGTTGCGGGCGAGGTGTCGCCGCTGAGCGCCTCCGAGGAGGAAACCCTGGAGCCCGCCCAGGTGGCGGACGGGATGCGGCTGGCCTGCGAAGCCCGGGCGCTGGCGGACGTACGGCTCGACATCCCGGCCTCCTCGCTCACCGGCGGGCAGAGGATGCAGGTGGAAGGCGAGAGCACGGCAGCCGAGTTCGCCCCCCTGGTCCGCCCCTTCGAACTTTCCTGCCCGCCGCCCTCCCTGCAGGACCTGCGCTCGGACCTGACCCGCGTGCAGGATGCCCTGGCAGAGGCAGGCCTCCCGCCCCTGCGAGAGGGGCCGGGGCGCATCGCCAACCTTTCGGCGCTGCTTCGCCGGGAGGACTGGAAGACACGCCTGGCCCTGATTGGGGATGGAGAGCGCAGCCGCCTGGCCGGGTCGCTGGAACCCGGCGCCAAAATGCTCGGCCTGGCGATGGACATCGGCTCCACCAAGGTGGCTCTGTACCTGGTGGACCTGGAGAGCGCCGTCACGCTGGCCGCCTGGGGGCTGATGAACCCGCAGATCGCCTACGGCGAGGATGTGATCAGCCGGATCGCCTATGCGAACCGCGGTGAGGACGAACGCAGGCAAATGCAAACCCTGCTGGTGGAGGCCATCAACGCCTCGCTCGCCGAGACCTGCCAAAGGGAGGGCCTGGACGCCGGGCAGATCGTGGATGTGACGGCCGTGGGCAATACGGCCATGCACCATTTCTTCACCCACCTGGCCGTGGAGCCGCTGGGCCGGGCGCCCTACGTCCCCATCGTCCAGGAAGCGCTCAATTTCCAGGCGGCGGAGATCGGGCTGCACACCGCCGGCGGAGCCCGGGTGTACATGCCGCCGAACATTGCCGGTTACGTGGGGGCGGACCATGTCGCCGCGCTGGTGGCCAGCCGGGATCACTTTCTATCCGGTCCGGCGCTGCTAGTGGACATCGGCACGAACACCGAGATCAGCCTGGTGCAGGGGAAACGCATCCTTTCCTGCTCCTGCGCCTCGGGGCCGGCCTTTGAAGGAGCCCACATCCATGATGGCATGCGGGCGGCGCCGGGGGCCATTGAACGGGTGCACTACCAGGATGGAGGCTTCCGGGTGCATACCATCCATGACCAGCCGCCGGTGGGCATTTGCGGGTCGGGCATCCTGAACACCCTGGGGGAAATGCTGGATGCAGGCATCCTCGACCGGCGGGGGCTTTTTGATCCCGCGCTGAAGGGAACCTTTGTGCTGGTGCCGGCTGCCGAAAGCGGTCACGGGCGCGACATCGTCGTCACCCGCAGGGATGTGAACGAGATCCAACTGGCCAAGGCCGCCATTCGCGGCGGCATCGACACCCTGCTGGCAGGGGCCGGCATGGCAGCCGACGAACTGACCTGCGTGGTGGTGGCCGGCGCCTTCGGCACCCACCTGGACCTGCGCAGCGCCATCCGTGTGGGCATGCTGCCGCCGCTGCCGCTGGAACGCTTTAAACAGGTGGGCAATGCCGCCGGGGTGGGGGCGCGGCAAATGCTGCTTTCAACCGCCCTGCGGCGGGAGGCCGAGTCCATCCTCGGGCGGATGGAATACCTGGAACTGACGGTGGTGCCGGACTTCACCCGCCTGTACACCAATTCGATGTATTTTCCGGAACCCGCCTGAACCACAGGCGGGGATTTCATCCCCCTGCCGATCTTTGGGCTTGCTCACCCGGGCATGAAGCGCCCATCCCGATAGGCGTCGCACAGGGCTCCCAGCGGGCAGACCGGGCAACCCGGTTTGCGGGCCTTGCAAACCTCTCGCCCCAGGCGGATGAGGTTCAGGTGGGCCGGCCCGTAGGCCTCAGGCGGGAACAAAGCCGCCAGGTGGGCGTGCGCCTGCTCGGCCGTCATGGATTCCGGGCGCAGACCAATGCGGCCGGACACCCGCTGGATGTGCGTATCCACCGGGAAGGCCGGAATGCCGAGCGAGAACAGCAGGATGATCGCCGCCGTCTTTGGGCCAACACCCTTGAAGCGCAGCAGCCAGGCGCGCGCTCCTTCTGCGCCGAGGTCCTTTAAAAAACCCAGGTCCAGGCCGCCGGTCTCGGCGGTGATCTGCCGTAGGGCGCCTTGGATGCGCGGCCCCTTCTGGTTGGCCAGCCCGGCCGGGCGGATGGCAGCGATCACTTCCCCCGGGTCGGCGTCCCGCACCTGCTCCCAGGAGGGGAAGCGGCGCCGCAGGGCGTTGTAGGCCATGTCGCGGTTGCGGTCGTTGGTGTTCTGGGAAAGGATGGTGCCCACCAGTTCATCCAGCGGTGGCATTGGGTTCTGCCATTCCGGCAGGCCGTACACCTCCAGCAGGCGCTGGTGAACACGGCGGGCCTGTTCGGCCCGCTTGGGATCCGGCGTTGGATGGCCGGGGGATGGTGCTTTCACGCGGCCCGCTCCAGTTGGAACGCCGGCCGCAGCCGGCCAACTTCCAATTGACGCCAGTTGTGGATGGTGCGGCTGGAAAAACCGGCCAGTTCAGCCAGTTGGGACTGATCCAGGGCGCCCAACTGCCGCAGAATTTCGACCATCACCGCCGGCCTGGCGCGGTCTTCGGCGTCGCTGTCATTCTGGCGATGGTCACCATCGGAGATCTTGGCGGCAATGCCAACAGCAGGGCTGTTCCTGCCCAGTTGGCCTGGCGACAGCCCAACGCAGGCGTAACCCTCGGCACCCATCTTGGAAACGATGCGCCCGCGGCCGGACTGCATGAGGGCCGTGTCGAACCGGCCGGGCCCGGCCACCAGGAAGGGGTTGCCGCTCATGGCCCTGAAAATGCGGCGGCAGGCTGCCTGCCGTTCCGGGGGCAGGCCGGCGGGGTCTGCCAGGCGGGCATAGGCCAGGGCGGCGTTGCGCAGGGGGGCGGCAAAGACCGGCGCCGAACAGCCATCCAGGGCCACCGGGATGCGCGCAGCCGGCACCCCGCACATGTCGGCAAAGGCCTGCAATGCCGCCCGCTGCACCGGGTGGGCCGGGTCCAGGTAGTTCTCCAGCGGCCAGCCTTTCATGCGGGCGAAGGCCAGCATGGCGGTGTGCTTGCCGGAACAATTATGCCGCAATGGGGTCGGCTCCTCCCCCCGGGCTGCCATCTCCTGCCGGGTCTGCGGGTCCAGGGGCGGGTGCACACCGCATTGCAGCATGTTTTCGCTGAGGCCGGCCCTGGCATGGATGCCGGCGATGGCGGCGGCGTGCTCATCCGTTCCGGAATGGGAGGAACAGATCACCGCCACCTCCCGGTCATCCAGGCCGTAGCGGTCGGCACCGCCGGCCTCAAGGAAAGGCAGCGCCTGGAAGGGTTTGGAACTGGAGCGCAGGTAACTGACGGCATCCGGGCTGCCGACCCATGCCAGCAGGTTGCCGGCCGGGTCAACCACGGCTGCCGCACCGTAATGGATGGATTCCACGGCCTCACCACGGATCAGTTCAACAAGCGGGACGTAGGTTTGCGTGTTCATGACACTCCTTGCCGGGAATTATAGCAGTTCTTGACAGGCGTCAAAACTCGTTTATACTACCACGGCGGGGTGTCCGGTTGATGATTCCCCAACCGCCCGGCCGCCCCTGGATCCCTGCCGCCCGAAATAACGGAAAGTGAAATCAGCCATGACCGATGAGATCGACCCGCAAGCCTTTGAGCACCTTGTGCGCCTGGCAGCGCTGCAACTTGCCCCGGAGGAGGCCGAATACCTGCGGCGGGAATTGAACCGCCAACTGCGGGTGATCGCCGAACTGGAAGCCATCCCGCTTGACCCCTCCGTGCCGCCGACATCACACGGCGTCCCCGGGGCAGAGCCCACACGCACCAGCATGCGGGAAGATGCCTGGGAACCCTGTGGGAACACGGAAGAGATCCTCTCGCAGGCTCCCAGCCTGGACCAGGGCTGCTTTGTCGTCCCCGACATCCCCCACACCGACCTGGAGCAGTAACATGGAACTTTGCGACCTGACCGCCAGCGAACTGTACCCCCTCCTGCGGGAACGCCGGGCCTCCGCCAGTGAGGTGTTGGAATCCTGCCTGCAGCGCATCCGGCGGGTGGATGGCCGCCCGGGGTCCATCCAGCCGGGAGCCCCGGCCGCCGATGATACCGAAAAGGTGCACGCCTTCATCACCCTCACCGAAACACGGGCCCGCGCCCAGGCCGCCGGGGTTGACCAAAAACTGGCCGCCGGTGAGGACCCCGGCCCGCTGGCGGGCATCCCCTTCACAGTGAAGGATATCTTCTGTGTGCGGGGCACAGCCTCAACGGCGGCCTCGCGCATTTTGGCCAACTTCAGCGCGCCCTACACAGCCACCCCCGTGGCCCGCCTGGAGGATGCCGGCGCCGTGCTGCTGGGCAAGGTGAACCTGGACGAATTCACCTTTGGCTCCTCCAACGAATCCTCCGCCTTCCAGCCCTCCACGCGCAACCCGTGGAACCCCGGGCGCGTACCGGGCGGTTCATCCGGCGGCAGCGCCGCCTCGGTGGCCGCCGGCGAAGCCATGCTCTCCCTCGGCACCGATACAGCCGGCTCCATCCGCCAGCCGGCCGCCTTCTGCGGGGTGGTGGGGGTGAAACCGACCTATGGGCGGGTGTCGCGCTACGGGTTGATCGCCTTCGGCTCCTCGCTGGATTGCCCGGGGCCGCTGGCGCGTTCGGCGGCGGATGCAGCCCTCATGCTCAGGGCCATCGCCGGGGCCGACCCGCACGATTCAACGGCCGCTTCGCTGCCGGTGGAGGATTACCTGGCCGGCATCGAGGGCGGTGTGAAGGGCATGCGCATTGGCCTTTCAGCGGACTATTTCCAGATCACCTACCCGGACCCGCAAAGCGGGGATTACCGGCAGCAGCCGTTGCCGGCCGGGATCGAAACCGCCGTGCGGCGGGCGGCCGGTTCGTTAAAGCAGATGGGCGCCGAGATCATCGAAGACGTGCCCATGCCGAACACCCGCTACGGCATCCCGGCCTACTTCGTCATCAGCCAGGTGGAGGCGGCCTCCAACCTGCACCGCTTCGACGGGGTGAATTACGGGCATCGCACCAGCGAGCCGGTCGGCGACCTGCACGAAATGTACCGCCGAACCCGCGCCGAGGGCTTTGGGCCGCAGCCCAAACTGCGCATCCTGATGGGCATGCACATGAGCGCGGCCCGTTATTCGGCCCGCTATTACCAGCGGGCCCAGCGCGTACGCACGCTCATCCGGCGGGATTTTGAGCAGGCCTTCGACCCGGCAGGCCATTACCGCCTGGATGCCCTGCTGACGCCCACCACCCCCACCACGGCCTTCCCCATGGCCGCCGTTTACGGCAACTCGGTGCTGATGCAGTACGCCGACCAGTTGACCGTGCCCGCCAACCACGCCGGCATCCCCGGGCTTTCTCTGCCGGGGGGCCTGGATGCGGACGGGCTGCCCATTGGGCTGCAACTGCTGGGCCCGGCCTTTTCCGAGGCGGCGCTGTTCCGCATCGCCCGGGCGCTGGAACAGGCCATGGCCGGCGAGGAATGGCACAGCCGCAAACCGGCCGTGCTGCAGGCATGATGGAAGGAAACATACCCCATGGACGAATTTGAAACCGTCGTCGGGCTGGAGATCCACATCCAGTTGAACACCAACAGCAAGGCCTTCTGTTCCTGCAAGGCCGATTCCTGGGGCGACCCTCCCAACACCAACATCTGCCCGGTTTGCACGGGGATTCCGGGCACCCTGCCGGTGCTCAACCGGGCCGTGGTGGAAAAGGCGGTCCTGCTGGCGGCCGCCCTGGATTCCCGGGTCCAGCCGGTCTCCTATTTTGACCGCAAGAATTATTTTTACCCCGACCTGCCGAAAGGCTACCAGATCTCGCAGTTCGACCAGCCCATCGGGGTTGGCGGGCACCTGGACCTGCCCATGCCGGGCGGCGGGGTGCGCACCATCCGCATCCACAAGATGCACATCGAGGAGGACGCCGGCAAGACGCGCAACGACCACGGCCGCCGGCTGATCGACTTCAACCGCAGCAGCGTGCCGCTGGTGGAGGTGGTCACCGAGCCGGACATGCGCTCCGGCGAGGAAGCAGCCCAGTTCCTCACCCGCCTGCGCCAGTTGCTGCGCTGGCTGGGGGTTGCCGAGGCGGACATGGAGAAAGGCCACCTGCGCTGCGATGTGAACATTTCCATCCGGCCGGCCGGCGCCGAACACCTGAACCCCAAGACGGAGATCAAGAACGTCAATTCCATTGAAGCCGTGCGGGAAGGCATTTTGCGCGAGGCCGAGCGCCAGGCCGGAGAGATGGCTGCCGGGCGCAAGGTGGAACTGTTGACGCTGGACTGGGACGAGGATACCGGCCGACTGCGCAAGATGCGCACCAAGGAAACCGAAGCCGATTACCGCTACTTCCGCGACCCGGACCTCCTGCCCCTGGTGGTGGACGAGGAATGGAAGCAGGCCATCCTGGCCGGGCTGCCGGAACTGCCCCTGGCACGGCGCAGCCGCTTTATGCAGGAATACAGCCTGCCCGAGTACGACGCCGAGATCCTCACCGGCGAACGGGCGCTTTCGGATTACTTCGAGGCTGCCGCAAAGGCCTACGGCGGCGACCCCAAGCGGGTCTCCAACTGGGTGATGAACGATGTGTTGCGCCTGATGAACGAACAGGGCCTCGGCGCCGGCCAGTTGAAACTGACCCCCCGGCACCTGGCCGACCTCATCAGGCTGGTGGATGCCGGAACGATCAACACCTCCACCGGAAAAAGCCTGCTGGAGAAGGTGCAGGCCACCGGTAGGGCGCCGGGCGCGATTGTCGAGGAGGAAGGGTTGGGCCTGGTCAGCGACGACAGCGCCATCCGCGCCGTGGTGACGGCCGTTCTGGCGGAAAGCCCGAAGGAAGTGGAGAATTACAAGGCGGGCAAGGCAACGTTAATGGGCTGGTTTGTCGGCCAGGTGATGCGCCGCATGGGCGGCAAGGCCGACCCCAACCTGGCCCGGCGCATCCTCGAGGAGTTGCTTTCCTGACCGCAGGACCCCTTGCGGACTTGCTTTTCCGGTTCGTGCGCAGTTGAAAATGACAACCACCCGGCTTAGAGGGGCTGCTGCATCAGCGCGGCCGCCCGGCGGGCGATCTCCACGGCGTAGTTGGTGCCGCGGTCCCAGGGGTACACCTGGCTCATGCTGGCGAAGAACAGCCCCGGGATGGGGGTGCGGATGCCCGGGATGTTGCGCGAGTGGTTCAGCAGCGGCACCGGCTGGGCGTAATCCGAGCGGAACAGCCAGGTTTTGCGCACCCACGAATCGTCAAAATTTGGGTTGATGCGCTTAAGCGAAGGCAAAAACCACCGCGCCAGTTCCTCCTGCTCCAGGCGGAAGTACTCGTGGTCGGTCTCCAGGTAGTCGCCGCAGTAGATGATATGGTCGCCCCCGTAGTGCTCGGCCGGGGTGAAGTTGGTGTGCTCCACCAGCGCCAGGAAGGGAAAGCCGGCCTTTTTGGGCAGGCTGAACCAGTAATAGCCCTGGCGCGAGAGTTGCTGCGAGAGCGAAAGGATCAGCACCACCGCCCCCATGCTCTTTAACTCCAACAGGTTCTTCAGGTAGTTGCCCTGCAGCGAGGGGGCCAGCCTGGCCAGCAACGCCGGCGAGGTGGTGGCCAGCACCCGGTCATAGGTTGCCGTGCCGCCGGGCAGGGCCAGTTCCAGGCCGCCGGCGGGGGTTTGCCGCACCTGCTGCACCGGCGTTTTGTAAAGGATGCGCGCCCCCATCCATTCCAGGATGGCGGCGAATTCGTCGGCAAAAGCCTGGAATCCCCCCCGGTAGGTGCCCAGGCGGGTGGTGCGGGCGTGCAGGCGCGCCCACATCCAGGCCATGTTCACCTGGCGGGCGTAGCGCTCACCGAACTTGCCAATCATCAGCGGCTCCCACATTTCCTCGTACACCCGGTTGCCCGCCCAACGCCGCATCCAGGCGTCCACGGTGTGCCTTTCCAGGCTGCGCCAGTTGCGCGCCAGGCGCAGGTACAGCCCCACCAATCCAAAACGAACCTTGTTGACCCCCCAGCCCAGCCCGGGGTAAAGGAGGGCGGCGGGGATGGAATCAAAGGGATAGAACTTCCCCTCGTGGTACACCACGGTGTACGGGCGCCGGAAGATCACCTTGTCCTGCACACCCAGGTCGCGGAAAAGTTGAAGCATGAACCGGTCGCTGTGGAACCAGTGGTGGTAAAAATATTCCAGCGACCAGTCCCAGTTCGGTTCGCGGAACCCGGCGGAGAGCCCGCCCGGCTGGGCTGCGGCTTCCAGGATGTCCACCGAATGTCCGGCCTTTAACAGGTCATAGGCGGCGGCCATGCCGCCGAAACCGGCACCGATGATGGCTGTTTTCATGCGTTCGTCTCCATTTTCACCCGCTGCACCTCACGGCCCCAGCGCAGCGGCTGCTTGAAGTAATAGACCGCCCCCAGGATGGTGATGGGGAACCAGAGGGCCACGTGCAGCACGAGGGTGTAGGCAGCCGCCACCTCGCCGGGCACGCCGTAGGCCGAAAGCAGCGCAATGCCCGGGGCATCAAACGTGCCCACGTAGCCGGGGGCCGAGGGCAGGGTGGTGGCCAGGTTAACGATGCCGTTCATGAGCATGAGGGCAAAGAAACTCACCTGGAAGGGGAAGGCGTGCATGACGAACCAGTACTTGCCGGTCTCGAACAGCCAGATCAGCACGGTGGTCAGCAGCACCATCACCGCGTCGCCCGGGCGGCGCAGCGATTCCAGCCCGGCCAGGAAACGGCTGGTGAACCCGGAAGCCCGGCTGCGCCAGCGGCCCGGCAAAAGGTGGGCGGTCAGCCAGCCAACCGCCTGCTCGGCCCTTCGGGGGAACATGGCCGCCAACAGGAAGACCGCCAGCGCGCCGATGAAGGCAATCGAGCCCCACAGCGCCACCTGCTGGATGCTGCCCAGGATTCCCGAGGCGCCCTGCACCTTGCGCAGTTCCCCCAGGTTGAGGAAAACAAAGCCCAGCATCACCACACCATCGAAAATGCGCTCGGCAATGATCGTTGCCAGCGAAGCGGAGATGGATACGCCCTCGCGGTCCTTGAGGATGGCCGCCCGCAGCACTTCGCCCGCCCGCGCCGGGTAGATGTTGTTTCCCATGTAGCCGATGCACACCACCGGGAACATCGTGCGGGTGGGGATCTTTTTCAGGGGGCGCAGCAGGTAATGCCAGCGCCAGGCGCGCACCCACACACCCAGGAAGTAAACGGCAATCCCCGGCAGCAGCCAGAAATACCGGGCCTGAACGACCGCCTGCCAGGCCTGCCGGAGTTGCAGCCCTTTCAGGGCAAAGTAAAGGAAGGCGACGCTGACGACCAAGCCCAGCCAGAACTGCCAGCGTTTCATAAGTGGGATTGTACCATTGCCCCCGGGAAGCCGGCGGCCAGGTTCAGGGGACCTCTTCGCTGCAACCGGCGCCCTCCGGGCATGGAACGGGCGAGGATGAAGGCCGTTTCAGGCGGGGGAATGGCGAACAGGCGGACGCCCGCCCCGGCCGGCGCCACCCTCAACCGCCCCATCACACCCGCCAACGCACAATCCAGTCGAGCCTGCAAGGCCAGGCCGCGCCAGGCCGGCAGCGGATCGTCGGGCGGGGGGAGGCATTCGGAGCATTCTCCGGGCAGAACGTTCCGCCTCAGGTCAAGGGAGCGGCGGTCATCAGTGACTGCTGCGGGTGTCATTCCTCGAGCGGCTCGTTATATGTGGGGTGGAACTGGTGGAGGTAGTAATGGCGAAGGCCGTAGCGCAGGCGCTGCAGGTAGTGCTCCCTGCGGGAAGCCGGCACGTCCAGGTCCTGCAGGAGGGATGTGGCGATTTTTTCCGTCTCCTGGGGCGGAGAATCGCGCCGGGCGGCTTTTTCCAACTGGCGCTGCGCCTTTTCAAGGAAGCGCACCTGTGCCCGAATGGCATCGGTGTGGACCAGCCCGCCCCGACCGCACACGATCAGGTGGTTTCGATAGGGGGCTGTCAGCAGGGTTTTCAGTTGCAACAGCCACTGCGGAATGTCCGCCGCGGCCAGGAAGGGCGGCTGGCCGATGGTGACCAGGTCGCCGACGAACACGATCTGCTGTTCCGGCAGG
Source organism: uncultured Anaerolineaceae bacterium (assembly GCA_964420835.1). GTDB lineage: Bacteria > Chloroflexota > Anaerolineae > Anaerolineales > Anaerolineaceae > CAYQUO01. The sequence continues at coordinate 90,151 of CAYQUO010000001.1, read as the reverse complement.
GAAGCCCAGATGGCCGCCGGTGAGGGGCCGGGGTGATGTTCCAGCACCAGCGGCCGGTCATCCCAATGAACCTGCAACTGCTCGCTGAAGGTCACCTCTGGCGGCGACCAGCGGATGCTCCCCAGGTTGTTGTAGAGTTCCCAGTCTGCGCCGGTTTCGGTGCCCTGGGTCTTAAAGGTGACCGGGCGTGAGCGGATGATGGAGCCAAGTTGCTCGTGCCCCACCACCATGCTGTCCAGCACCCGCGCCCCAATGGTGCGGTCGTAATGGGCGTCCAGGTTGATCATCATGCGATCGATCCCGCCGCCAAGGGTCAACAGGTTTGCCCGCCAGGAGCGGATATCCTCATTGCGGAAGGGCGAATCGATCAGGATGAGGCCATGCCGCCAGTTGAGCGTGCCCAGGGTCACCCCGGCGTAACCGGTCTCAATGTATACGTCAGGGACCAATTCCTGCATGGAACCTCCTGTTGCCGGTGTTGATCACTCCGGCGGGGCAATGGGAATGGTGAAGATGAATGTGCTGCCCTCCCCCTCGCGGCTTTCAACGTGTATCTTCCCGCCATGGGCGGTTACGGCCAGCCGGCAGAAAGCCAGGCCCAGGCCCAGGCCGCGCGGGTCATCCTTTTGGCGGGTGCGGGTGAATTTTTCAAAGATGGATTTCTGGTTCTCCAACGGGATCCCCGGGCCGTTGTCGCGAACCCGAAAGGTGACCATGTCTTCCGCCATGCCGGCTTCAACCTGGATCTCGCCGCCGGGCAGGCTGAACTTGGCGGCATTCTCCAGGAGGTTGATCAGCACGCGGCGGATCATGTCTGTGTCCACGTAAATGGGCGGGAGCGAAGCCGGCACGTCCACCTTCAGGGTGTGATTCCTGGCCGTCATGTAGGCCTGTACGGTCTCCACAGCTTCATTGACCAGGATGGCGGCGTTGGCCAGGCGCTGGCTGGTAATGCTCTGCCCGGCCTCGATGCGGTTGATATCAAGCATGGAATCGATCAGCCGCTGAAGGCGCTGCGCTGAACGGCGGACAATGTTCACCACCGGCTGGATGCCGGGGTTGGTCTCCTCGGGGGCCAGCATGGTAAGGATCTCAACGCTGGAGATGATGTTGGCCAGCGGCGAGCGCATGTCATGGTAGAGCATGGCGATCATGTCCTCCCGCAGGCTGTCCAGTTCCTGGCGCTCGGAGATGTCATTCAGCATCCATTGCAGCATGGCACGGCCGTCTATATCGATGCGGCAAATGTGCACCTCTGCATGGTGGATGGTCGTTGGCGATACCTCCACCTGGTCTGAATAGGTGGTGCTGTTGCCCTTCTCCAGTTCCTTCCTGGCTTCATTAAACACCTGCCGTCCACCCTTGAGGATGTTAAAGATGCCGGCCTGCACCAATTCGGAGGGAGTGCGTCCGGTGTAGTGAACCGCCTGCCGGTTGACCTCCAGGATGCAGCCATCCCAGTCGGTGATCAGGATGGGGTTGATGCTGTCCTCAAAGAGGACACGGTAGCGGTGGTTAGCGGACTGCAGGGAATCAACCAGCAGGGCGTTTTTTACCGCCATGGCGGCAAGGTCGGCAATGGCCTGCGCCAGGTTAAGGTGCTCTTCGTTAAAGAAACCCGTTTGTGGATGGACGATGGTCAGCACACCGGCTAACTGGTCGCGTGCCAGCAGGGGCACGCAGAGAGCCGCCCGCGGGCCCGGGCCCCAGCCCTCGGTTGCCGGCAGGTTCACCCAGCGCTCATCCCGGCTGGTATCGGGGATGAGCACGGGTTGACGGTTGCGCACCACCCAGCCGGCCAGGCCCTGGTCAAGGGTGGTTTGCAGCCGCTCGTGCGTGAAGGGGGCCTTTCTACCGTGGTAAACCTGTGCCGAGCCGGCCGGTTCCTGCCGGCTGTTAAGGGCGATGAGCGTGCCGCGCTCGGCGCCCACGTTCTCCAGGGCCAGGGAGAGAATGCGCCGCAGCGTGGTCTGCAGGTCCAGCGAATTTGCCAGTTCGCGGCTGATTTTGTAAAGCAGTTGAACAGTGGAGCCATCGTCTTTTTTAGGCATGGTCCGGGGCTTTCGTATAGAGTATAGCATAATTCCGGCGGTGGATGCGCTCTCATCGCGGCTGGAAACCGCCGCCGGGTTCGCTGGCAATGCCCGGCCGGAAAACATGGCACATAACCTGCAACCATTTGGACGTGCCCTGAAATAAGGAGTAACTGCCATGAACGCATCCAGGATCCGTTTCCTCATCATCCTTCTGGTACTCACAAGCCTGGTCCTTGCCGGCTGCAGCACCATCCGGGAGGCAGCCACCGAACTGCTGCCCAAGTCCCCTGCCGTTGCGCCCGACGCCACGCCGCCGGACCCGCGGGTGGAGGCGATTAACGCAGCCCTGCAGGCGGCCACCCACACCCGCGAGGATGTGCTGGCTTTCATCATTTACGACGTGGTCATCGACCACCTCCAATTCTCGGAGGACGGTGACATGGCCCTGGTCTGGCTGGCGATGGTGGAACGGGAATCCGGTGAGATCATCCCCGGCGAACCCGGCCTGGTCATTGCCCGCCGGGAGGATGAAGGCTGGCGGCTGTGGTTCCAATCCGACCCGGATTGGAGCGAGCAACTGGAACAGGTGCCCGATTCGATGTTATCGGCCCAATTGCGGGCGAACTACCGCCCCGAAGTGCAGAAGGCAGCCAAGGCGGGGGTGGTGTACACCGGTTACAAACTGCCCTGGCCGGCCGGGCTTTCCAAGCGGGTTTCGGGCAGCATCGGCCACGTGTTCACCTACAAGACCTGTCCATCAACCTGCCTCTACGCCTTTGATTTCGCCGATGGCACCATGTTCCCCGTGGTTGCCGCCAAGGCTGGAAGGGTGAAATACGCCGTCTGGCAGTGGCCCAACGGCAACACCAAGAACACCAATTTCCTCGTCCTGGAGGACGATACGACCACTCCCACCACCTACCAGGTTTACTACCACCTGGCACAGGACAGCATCCCGGCCAACCTGCGGGTGTCCGGCACCCAGGTCTACCAGGGGCAGTTCCTTGCCAATGCGGACGACACCGGTGCCTCCACCGGCCACCACCTGCACTTCCACGTGCACACCAACAAGAGCAGTTACTGGGGCACTTCGGTCGATATCACCTTCGAGGATGTAACGGTCAACGGCGGACGGCCGCGCACCTGCGCCGAGGCGGCCCAGTTCCCCGAATACGGTTCCCAGTGCATGCCGAAGAACCTTTACACCTCAACCAACGGCGACAACCAGCCGCCCACCGGCAACCTGACCTCTCCGGCGCCTGACAGCACCATCACCACGCCCACCATGGAGGTGATCGGCTGGGCCAGCGATGACACGGGTGTGGCGACCATGCAGTTGTTGGCCAACTGGAACGGGGAGTGGAAATCCGTGGGCGAACCCTTGAAGGGCACACCCTTCTCGACGACGGTGAACCTCTGCGAGATTGGCATCCCCAATGGGCCCTTCCTGCTGGCCATGGACATCACCGACAAGGCTGGCCGCCACTCCAGCGAACTGGTTGGCAGGCGGGTGCTGAACAAGGAGTATGAGTGCAGTCCCGCCGTCCTGCCAACCCCCGCCGCCATGACCTGTGAACCCGAAGCCGACCAGGTGGCGCTTTTCAGCCAGGCGAACTACCAGGGCGCCTGCCATGTCTTCAGCTACGGGGAATATGCCAGCCCGTCCGAGTTTGGCGACCTGAGGGATGACCGGGCTGCTTCCATCCGCGTGGGTGTGGGGGTGGTGGCATCGGTCTACGACCAGGCTGGTTTCAAGGGCGTGCACGAATACCTCAACGAGAATGACCCCGACCTTTCGGACAATGTCATCGGCGCCGGCACCATCTCGTCGCTCTATGTCCTCTCCCGCCCCGAACTGCCGGAAGCGGCGGTGCTCAATTCGCCGCACAATGCCCAGGACATGGCACCAACGGACCTGGACCCGCTGGTGCTCACCTGGTCTGCCGGTGGTGAGGGCACAGAATACCGCAGCGAACTCTCCGGGCCCGCGGGCTTGCAGAAATCGCTGGACTGGCAGACTCAACCAGTTTGGGAGGTTGGCCAGTTGCCACCGGGGGACTACACCTGGCTGGTCTGGGCGCGCAACCCGGCCGGCGAGGTCCAAAGTTCCCTGAATTTCATCGTCCGGCAGTCGGCCCAGACTCCGGAAACCCGGATGAAACCCATGCCCCCGGTTTCTGAGAGCACGGCGCTGCTGCTGGAATGGGAGGTCTCCGAGGGTGCCGAACGCGTGGATCACTTCGAAGTGCAGTACCGCGACAGCGGCCTGGATTGGACCCCTTGGGAGCGCTCCCTGCCGGGGCAGTCCAGGCAGGCCTGGTTCCTGGCCAAACCCGGAGGGTTGTACGAATTCCGCATCCGCAGTTTTGACCTGGGCGGAAACGCAGAATATCTGCCGGTGGATGCCGAGGTCGTGGTACAGGTTCCAGCCGAATGTCCGGATGATCCGTACGAGTCGGCAACGCCGCAGGGCGATGACCAGTTCATCGGCGCGGCTCCCCTGGCGCTGGAAGAGGCCCAGGAGCACAATCTCTGCGGCATGGGAGATGAGGACTGGGTCCAGTTCCAGGCCGAAACCGGCAAGTCGTACCGCATCAGCACCAACCCGCTGGGCGGCGGGGCGGCAGTGCACCTGCAACTTTACAACACGGACGGTTACAGCCTGCTCGGCGAGCAGATACCAGCCGATTTTGGCACCGCCGCTTCGCTGGATTGGATCGCCCCCGCAGATGGCACGTACTACCTACGCCTGCTGCCGATTGACCCCGGCCTTTCCGGTCCCGGCGCCCGCTACCAGGTGAAGGTGGAATCCCTTGGCCAGGTTTTCATCCCCGGCCTGGTGGTCTGCGGTGGAGGGGCACTGCCGGTGCTCTGGCTGCTGTACAAGGCCCTCATGGGGCAGTTGACGGCACAGAAAATGCGAAAAGACCGCCGCCGCCAGCGGATGCAGATCAATCCCTGAACGGCAAACCACCCAGAGATATTGAAACCATGGGCTGTCCGAAATTGAACCGGGCAGCCCGCTTGACATTAAAGGCGAAGCATGCTATGATTTATGCAAACGTTTTACGTATAAGGTTTATTTTCACAGCCCATGGTTTACAGGAAGTGAACCCCTTTGGACCATTTCCCAACCCCCGGCAATTTGACGGCCGTGTCATTTCCCCGAACTTTATTAACTTACAGGACCTTATGATCCATTGCAATGCTGCAGTTCCGAGCAGAACAGAAAGGAGAGCGACTAGGAAAGATACTCTTGCGTTTTTATGCCCGGTTACAACTACATACTCCCAGGTAAATCCAACCTATTAAAGGAGCAAAAAATGAAATCTTACAAAATCCTGTTGACATTGGCCACCGTTCTCGTTGTTGCGGCAATGGTGGCATCCTGTGCTCCGGCGGCCACCCCCCCGCCGGCCCCCCCTGCAGAAGCCCCGGCTGCGCCGTCGGAGCCGGCTGCTCCCGCCGAACCCGCCGCTGCCGACAAGCCGCCAGCCATCACGGTGGCGGATATGCAGGGTGTTGCGCCGGGTAAATACCCCAACCAATATGAGGTTGGGGAATTCGAGGAACTCACCGGTGGAAAAATGGTCTTCAGCGGCCGAACAGAATTCGATCCACGGCTTGTTGCCAAGATCGGCGACATCCCCGCCGATGTGAGCGAACGCCTGCCCGCTGAACCCCTGGTCACGGTGCCGTACCATGAGATCGGCGTCTATGGTGGTCAGTTGCAGGGACTCTCCCTTGGCCCGGAAAGCGGGAACGCCGAGATCCTCAGTTGGCGGCATGCAAACTTTGTCCGCTATGGAGATGATCTGAAAACGATCCTCCCGAACGTGGCCAAGGATTATTCCATCAGCGACGACCAGACGGAATTCACCTTTACCCTGCGCAAAGGCCACAAGTGGTCGGATGGACAACCCTTCACCACAGCCGATGTGCAATTCTGGTGGGAGGATATTGTTAACAACAAAGACCTGACCAAGGATGTCCCGGCGTTATGGGTGTTCGGCGGCGAGCCCATGAAGGTTGAGATCATCGACGACGTCACCTTCAAATTCATCACAGCTGTTCCTGCGCCCGGCCTGATCCATTGGCTTGCCCGTTCCTGGATCCTGCCGGCTGCCCCCCGCCACGTGCTGGAAACCAAACACATCAAGTACAACCCGGCCATTAACGACGAAGCGGTTGCGGAAGGCTTCCCTTCCTGGGTGGAATACTTCTTCACCTGGTACGGCGAGTGGAAGGACAGCGTGCATCGCTGGGGTGATGTGCCGTTCATCGAAGCCTGGCTCGTTATTGAGGAAACGCCCGAATACCAGGTAGCCGTTCCCAACCCATACTATCATGTGGTCGACACGGCCGGCCAGCAGCTCCCCTATGTCGATTCCGTCAATGAAACCTACAGCCAGGACAACCAGGTGATTGAATTGAAGGTCATCAAAGGGGAGGTGGATGAAAAGCAGCAGACCCTAAAGTTCACCTCGGTGCCGGTCTTTAAGGAAAAAGAGGCGGATGGGAAATACAAGACCTATCTGGTTCCCTCCGGACTGGGTGGCACGGTGGTTTCCTTCAACTGCACCAGCAAAGACCCCGTGCTGCGGGCACTATTCTCCAATCCGGATTTCAATTACGCCATGTCCATCGCCGTCGACCGCCATGAGGTCAACAAGGTAACCTGTTTTGGCGAGTGCGAGGAGATCAACACCGGTGTGCCCATGGACCCCACGACCAGTTTCGCCAAACCGGAATGGTACAGCAAGGCAGCCGAATATGACCCGGATAAGGCGAACGCCATGCTGGACGAACTTGGCTTGAACAAGCGGGATTCAGAGGGCTGGCGCCTGCGCCCGGATGGCAAACGGCTGGTAATCCTGGCCAATTACACCATCCAGGGTATATCCTCCGAGGCCATGAACCTGCTGAAGAGTTTCTGGGAAGCCGTGGGTGTCAAGGTCGAGACCAAGGAGGTTGCCACCGAAGCCTATCGCTCGCTGGTATCCAACAACGACCACGACCTAGCCGCCTTCACCAGCGGTCATACGCTGGAGCAGATCTTCCTGGGAAACCAATACCGTTTCTATCCGCCCTTCGGCGACCCGGTACTTGAACCGCAATGCGGGCTTCCCTACCTGGAATGGCAAAAGAGCGGTGGCGCAAGCGGTGAAGAACCGCCTGCGGATATCAAACGCCTGTTTGAACTGACGGAACAATTCAAATCGGCACGACCTGGTTCCGATGAATATATCAAGATCGGCCAGGAGATCGGTGACATCCACAGCAAAAACATGTTCATGATCGGTGTTCTCGGGGCTCAACCGGCTGTCGAGATCGCCAGGGACCGGCTGGGAAACTTCTATCCGCCACAGGGACCCAATGGACAGTTCTTCCTGGATTATCCTTACAAACCGGACCAGTGGTACATCAAGGAATAATCCGACGACAGGAAGCGATTAAACCAACAGGCTGTCCGCCAGGCAAGCGGGCAGCCTGTGTTTTTATGAATGCGGTTTCAAGGCTCGGGGGTGATGCCGCTGAACCCGGTTCCCGGCACGAGGAGGAAGGCCACAGCATCGGCAGCCGCCTCGCCAACCGCCTCCGCAGGCAGGCGCATCTTCAGCCCCAGGCGCACGGTGGGCGCGTAGGTCAGCGGGATCTCCCAGGCGCCCAGCGAAAGCCACTGCCCGCCGGGGCGGTTGCCTTGCCCGTCGGGGACGAGCAGTTCCAACTGGTCATCCGCCCCCCGGCCAAGGGCTTCGCCGTTGACCAGGAACATGTAACTCAATGGGGCGTTGCCCAGGTTCTCCGGTATCCAGACCACCACCTCCCAGGTGCCCTGGGGCACGGTCTCCGGAAGCGCCCAGGTCACCTGCACTTCGCTGGTGGGATTGGTCACCAGCAGGAAGCGGTCGAACCAGGCCAGGCGGTCGTTGACCTGCAGCGTGGAATCCAGTCCCGTCACGCTGGCGGCGGCATCATCCACCAGGTAGTACAACCGGTCGTCTGGCAGGGCGGCCAGCATGCTGCGGGCGGATTCCGGCAGGGGCACCACCGCCACCCGGTCAATCGCCACGGGCGACCACTCGTCGCGGGCCTCCCAGGCTGTATGTACCGAAAGGCTGCCGGCATGGTCCAGGTCGAAATAGCCCAGGCTCCTCCACTGGTCGCTCACCTGGGGCGGTGTGCTTAATCTGGGCGAGCGCATGGTGATGGATGTGCTCCCGTTCAGCGGTGTTTGAGGCTGGCCGTCCAGGTTCACCTCGAATTGCAGCGGACCGGCCGAGCCATTGTAGGTGTCCATCACCAGGATCTCATACAGGCCCGGGGGCGGCTGGATGTCCAGCATCCAGGTGGCCGAACCCTCGCCGTAGGTGACGTAATACCCCTCGCTGATCTCGGTCATCAGGTCGGCGGCAATCTGTGCCGAGGAGGACCAGACCGGGGAATCGAAAGGCGGATCGGGGGTGACCGCGTGGGATTCGTCCAGGATGTAAACCGGCCAGGCGACGCCGGGGATGGGCGGGTCGATGCCTGCCGGGTCGGCCGCAAAGGCTGAGGCTGGCAGGGGTGTGGGGGTGATGGTGGGGGTGATGGTCACCGTGGCGGTCAAGGTTGGCGTGCGTGTGGGCTGCGGGGTGAAGGTGGGGGGCAGGGGTGTGGGGGTGAAGGTGCGGATGACGGAAACCAGGTCGTTCAGCCAGGGGGAGTACAGCCAGCCCATAATACCCAGTAGCAGCAGGCCGCCCACAACCCCCAGGGCGATGAACAGGGGCTTGGGTCTTTTCGGCCGGCTCTCTTCGCTGGCGTCCACTTCGCCCGGAATGGCATCTTCCGCCGTGTCGTCGGCCTCATTGCCGGTGGAAACCGCAGCCTCACTGGCGGCGTTCCCGCCGGGTTGGGGGTCATTTTCTGTGAATGGGTCGTTCATTGGGCCCTGCAGGCGGGTTGGGATGGCATTGCGCCGCTATGATACCCCAGCCGGGGCGGGCTGTCAAAGGCATCCACCCGGCAACTTCCCATGGGGATGCCCCATTTCTCACAAACGCCGGTGGATAAAAAAAACGCGGGCGGGGTTTGCCCGCCCGCGGCTGGTTCATTTCTGCAGCAGGGTTTTTTCCAGGCGTGCCTGGTCAAAATCAACGATGATGGTGCCATCGATGTCAAAGGTGGGCGTAACCTGGTTGCCGCCGGCCCACTTGCGCACCTGCTCGCCGGCGCCGGGGGTGCGGTCAATGTCCACCTCGGTGAAGGGGATGTTATGTTCCTTGAGCCACGTGCGCGCCCGCCGGCAGTCCGGGCACCAGGAGTTGCAGTACATCACCACACCCCCGCGGGGCAGGGGCGCCTTCTTCGGCGCCGGCGGCTCGTGCTTGAAGTTCTCAGGGATGATCTTCCGCATCTCTTCAAAGAGCACTTCGTTGCTGGGCTGGTCATCGATGTCGTGAATGTCGATATAGCGGATGATGCCCTCTCCATCAATGATGAAGATGGCGCGCTCGGTGATCCCGTCCGGCCGCAGCACACCGTACTTGCCGGCGGTCTCGCCGTGCGGCCAGAAGTCGCTCAGCAGCGGGTAGGAGATGCCGCCCAGGCTCTCTGCCCAGGCTTTGAGACAGGGTACGTGATCCACGGAGATGCCCAGGACCTGGACATTTAATCCCGCCAGCCGGGCCAGGGCGGCCTGGTAGGACGGGATCTGGCTCGTTCATATAGGGGTCCAGGCCATGGGGAAGAAGACCAGGACCACCGTCCTGCCTTTCAGGTCGGCCAGGTGAACGGGCTTGTCCAGGTGGCTGGGGAGGATGAAATCGGGCGCCTTGTCACCGGTGTTCAGTTTTGCCATGGGGTTCCTCCTGAATTGGGTCTTAATAATTTTACCAATTATATCCAAATATGCTTAAATGGCAACCACCCCCATTCATGCGCCCAGGCAGCGCTGTCAGACATCACCACTGGCCACCAGTTGCTTGGCCTAACCCCCGCCATCCGCCGGCCGGGGAGACCTTTGACGCAGGAAGAGCAGAACCCAGGCAGCCCCGAAGAGGAGCATGCCGCCGTTGAAATAGAAGGGGGCGCTGTGGCCGATGGAATCGTACAGCCAGCCGCCGATCAGCGGCCCGGCGCTGGCCCCCACGCTGGCGGCCAGTTCGTAAAAGCCAAAACCCCGCCCGCGGGCTTCGTGCCCCACCAGGTCGGCCACCATGGCCGTTTCGGCCGGGTCGGCCAGCGACCAGCCCACCGCCTCCAGCGCGTACAGCACGGCCAGCCAAACCATGCCCGGCAGGCTGGGGATGCAGATCGAGAGGATGGCCGAGAACACAACGCCCAGCGCCATCATCGGCGCCCGGCCATAGCGGTCGCTCAGTTTTCCCAGGCGCGAGGGCAAAAAACTGTACAGGATGCCCGCCGGGAAGAAGGCCCAGGCCAGCGAGGTGATGTTGGTGGTGAAGCGGTCCTGCAGGTAGATGAGGAAGATGGGCGTAATGAGCGCCAGCCCCAGGTTGGTGGTGAAGACCACCACCAGCAGCAGGAGCAGTTTGCGCTGGACGGGCGCCCGGTTGACCGGCCGGCTGACCCTGCCGGGCAGCGTCTCCGGAAGGCAGGACCAGGCGTACCAGGCTCCGGCCGCCGCCAGGAGGGCATAAACGGCAAAGGTGGCGATCCAGGCCGTCTCCTGGTCGAACACTTTCGACAGGCCGGTGAAGATGGCAAAACCGAGGAACACGCCGATCAGCCCGCCGCGGTAACTGGCCTCGTTTACCTTGCCCATGCCGCTGCCCCGTTCGCTGCTGGAAGCCAGGTCGGCCACAATCGTGCGCACGGTGATCCACATCAGCGAGGAGGCCACCCCCTGGGCCATGCGCGCCAGGTACAGGCCGCCAAGGCTGCCGGCAAAGGCAAACAACACCATGGTCAGACTGTAAAAGGCCAGGGCCGTGATGAAGAAGCGCCGCCGGCCAAAACGGTCGATGGCCCAGCCCACCACCGGCCGGCCGATCAGCACGGTGATCGTAAAGATGGAGTACAGCCCGCCGATCTCCACCGCGCTGGCCCCAATGCCCCGGCTGTAAATGGGCAGCATAAAGCCGAGGAAGGTGAAGGCCATGGATGCCAACAGGACCGAGCGGTGCAGCACGGTGGCGGACCTGGCCTGGCCTGTTGTGGCGGTTGTGACTCCCATTCTTTCCGGTTCCATTCCCCCCGTTGGAGCCGGGAGGGCACATCCTCCCTGTGGGGGTCGACCTGCCAGTGATTTTACCTCAAGGCGCCCTCGCTGTGTGCCCTGCATGCAGGCCAATCCGGGGCGTTGCGGTGTTCTCCGTCCCGTAAAGGGTTCGGAACTACCACCGGCACGGTGGATGGTGCCCGACCGGCGCTGGAACACCCGGGGCTGGCTTCTGCAATGGCGGTTGGTTTGGGGGCGGTTTCCCGGCCGCAAACCCCGCCCTGCCCGGCATTCCCTGACCCATCCTGCTGCAAACGGGAGGTCGGTTGGCCACACCTGTACATCTGGTTTCGTCTGGCGGGAGGCTACCCCCGGAGATGATGTCTGTGTCACCGGGGCTGTCCGCAACCAGACCCTGGCGGACAACGCCGCCGCCGCCTCGCGCGTTTCCGGCCCGGAAGACTGCATTGAAGGCTACGTTTGGCGCGAGGCCTTCCCCGGCGACAAAGTTTGCGTTACCCCGGAGGTGAAGGCCCAGGTGGCTGCCGATAACGCCGCCGGGCCCAGGCGCACCTGGTAGGCGGCCGGGAACAGCAACCCACGAGAAGACTCTGCCCTGCATAAGGCGGGGTTGCCCCCGCCCTGTTGTTGATTCCCCCTTCCACAGAAGCCGGAATTTCCCGGACACACCATACCCTCTGCAACCTTCCGGGGTTATATACAGGTAAATCCCCTTCCGCTCGCCGCAGACTGGATGGCGGGCAAGGAGCACAGGATGATGTTTGATCTCAACGCCGTACGCCTGATCCAGGGGGGAATGGGGGTATACGTCTCCAACTGGCGACTGGCCAAGGCGGTGGCCATGGAAAAGCCCGGGGTCACCGCCGGAACCGTCTCGGGCACGGCCCTGGATATCGTCCATGCCCGGCTGCTGCAGTTGGGCGACCCAGGCGGGCACATCTGCCGCGCCCTGCAGGCATTTGACCGGCAGTTCAACGCCGGGATTGGGGCAAAACTGGTCGAGCGGTACTACCTCCCGGGCGGCAAGGCGCCCACCGCCCGCTACCGGAACACCCCCCGGCACAACCTGCGCACGGTAGACGGCAGGGCGGTGGAGGTTCAAAGAACTGCCAACCCGGGGCCACTGGCGCTTTCGCTGGAACCGGAAGCCATTGAACTGCTCATTGCCTCCAGTTTTGCCGAGGTCTGGCTGGCCCGCCAGGACCACAACGGCCTGGTCTTCATAAATTTCCTGAACAAGATCGAAGCCCCGCTGGTCTACTGCATGTACGGGGCCATGCTGGCGGGGGTGGACGGCGTTGTGGTGGGGGCCGGCAACCCGGACGGGCTGCCGCAGGCCTGCAGCCGCCTTGCGCGCCACGAACCCGTCCAGCAGCCCCTTACCGTGCTTTACCGCGAGGCGGGAGAGGAACTGAACCTGCAATTCGACCCCCGGCAGGTGGCCGGAGGCCGGCTCGCCGGAGAACCGCTCAAGCGCCCGGCTTTTTTGGCCATTGTTTCGCTGCAGAACCTGGTGCTGGCCCTGGCGCAGAGCCAGTCCGGCCCGCCGGATGGTTTCATTATCGAGCACCACACCGCCGGCGGGCACAACGCCGCCCCGCAGGGGCCACTCAAACTGGATGAGAGCGGGCAGCCGGTTTACGGGCCCGAAGATGAACCGGACCTGGAGGCCATCCGCCAGGCTGGCCTGCCTTTTTGGCTGGCAGGCGGGTACGGAAGCCGCCAGAAACTTGCCCAGGCCCAGGCGGCCGGAGCCCGCGGCGTCCAGGTGGGCACAGCCTTCGCCCTGGCGGAAGAATCCGGCCTTAGACCGGAGTACCGGAACGCCATCTTTGCCAAGTTAAGGCAGGGCATCAGCGATGCCGGGCTGGTTCGCACAACGCTTTACTCGCCGACGGGTTTTCCGTTCAAGGTCGCCCAACTGGAGGGCACCCTCTCCAGTGATGAGGTCTATACCCGCCGGCGCCGTGTTTGTGACCTGGGGATCCTCCAGCAGCCGGGGCTCTCCAAGCCGGGGGAGGACGGCAGTCGACGTCTCTTCCAGCGCTGTTCGGCTGCCCCGCTGTCCTCCTTTGTTTCCAAGCGCGGCCTGGAGCGCAACACCGAAGGCCGGCGCTGCCTGTGCAACGGGCTGGTTTCCGCCATTGGCCTGCCCCAGGTGGGCAACCAGGATGACCGTACCAGCGAAGAGCCGTCCATCGTCACCCTGGGCAATCACCTGGATGCCGTCCGCCGCCTTTCCCGCCAGGGACAGGCACGCTACTGGGCGCGCGATGTGATCAGCGACCTCCTGGGAGAGGAAGGCTGAACCTTCGAACGAAGGCCGAACCCCCCCTCCCCGCCCCCAAGGCCTGCCCCGGCCCTTCACAGCCAGCCGCAGCATCCAAGCCTGCCAGCCGTTTTTCCACGCCGGCCACGGCCCAGAATGAAAGCACCCCCAAGACGGGGGTGTTCTTCATTTATAATTGGGACTGAAAAGGATGGCCCGTACACCGCCATGGCAGTTGGGGTGTGACGGCAGGATATTTCTGAAAGGATGCCACAATCATGACCTGCCCTGCATTGAAGATATTGTCCAAAAAAGACATCACCGCCATCCAGCAGCAGACGCTCGAACACCTGCAAACCACGGGCATCACGGTGATGCATGCCGGCGGGTTGAGCCTGCTGGCTGAAGCCGGGGCGCGGGTGGATTTTGCCCGCCGGCTGGTCCGCCTGCCGGCGGACCTGGTGGAGCACTGCCTGGCCCTGGCGCCGGGCGAGTTCACCCTGGGCGGGCGCCTCCCGGCGCAGGACCTGGAGATCGCACCCGGCAAAGGGCTGTACGCCCGCAACGGCGGCGGCCCAGGACATGTGCTGGACATGGAGAGCGGGCAGGTGCGCGACGCCACACTGCAGGATACCTCCGATTACGCCCGCCTGGTGGATGCCCTGCCGAACCTGGACATCGTTGCCCCGCTTTACCCGCAGGACCGCCCGGCGGCCACCCGCGACCTGCACGCCCTGCTGGCCATGGCCTCCAACTGCAGCAAGCACATCAACATGCGCCTGCTCAACCCGGGCAGCCTGCCCTACGTCCTGGAAATGGCCGTTGTGCTGGCCGGAAGCCGCAAGGCCCTGCGGCGCTGCCCGCCGCTGACCATGCTCGAATCGCCCATCTCCCCGCTCAAACTGCCGGATGTGCTGGTGGACGTTCTGCTGGCCTGCGGGGAGGCCGGCATTCCGGTGGAGATCTGCAGCATGCCCATCTCCGGTGCCACCGGTCCGGTGACCCTGGCCGGGGCGTTGCTGGTCTCCAACATCGAAATGGTGGCGTCCATCGTCATCTCCCAACTGGCCAACCCGGGGTCTCCGGTGATCTTCGCCCCGCGCATCATGGTCATGGAGATGTCCAGCGGCCGCGCCCTGACCGGCTCGGTGGAGAACGCCCTCGTGGCGGCTGCCGGTGTGCAACTGGCCCGGGAGGCCTACAACCTGCCCGTGAACATGCACGGCCCCTACACCGATTCCCCGGCCTCGGACTTGCAGGCCGGCATGGAGAACGCCTATTTTGTCTTTCTGCCCGCCCTGGCGGGCGCGACCATCCTCACCGGCGCCGGGCACATGGACGGCGGCCTGTACATCAGTTACCCGCAACTGGTGATGGACAACGAACTCACCGCCATCGCCCGCCGGGCAGCCGGGGGTTTTGCGGTCAACAAGGATACCCTGGCGCCGGGTGCGATCGCCCGCAGCCTGGAGCAGGGGAACCTGCTGATGGATGAACATACCCTGCAGTTCATGCGCCGTGAGCCGCGCCTGCGCTCGCACCTGCTGGTGCGCCAGCCCCGCCAGTCCTGGCTGGAGGCCGGGGCGGAGGAGATGCCGGCCCGCGCCCGCCGCGAGGCCGCCCACCTGCTGCAAACCCACCAGCCCGCCCCCCTGGATCGGGAGGTGGAAACCGCCCTGGGCGAGATCCTGGGGCGGGCCGTCCGGGCGTTGGAACCGGCATAGGGCAATGCCCAGGCCGACCGGCATCCAAGCCGGGCGGCACACAGTCAACACCAAACTGGAGCAGCCATGGAGTTTTCGATCAGCGATTCATTTTCTGCGGTCCCCCTGGAGGAGTGGAATGCCCTGCTGGGCGGCAGCCCTTGTCATGCCCCCTTCATGCGCCATGAGTACCTGGAAACCTGGTGGCGCAGCCGCGGCGGGGGAGAATGGCCGGCGGGGACCCGCCTGGCGCTTGTGCTGGCCCGCAGGCAGGGCCGGCTGGCCGCCGCCGCACCGCTCTTCCACGCCCCGCAGCACGATGGCAAACCGTCCCTGCTGCTGGTGGGAAGTTTCGAGGTTTCCGACTACCTGGACCTGCTCTGCCCCCCGGAGGACCTGCCGGCCTTCTGCCGCGGCCTGCTGGGGTACCTGCCCCGCGCCGGGTTGCCGGCCTGGCAGAGCCTGGAGTTCTACAACCTGGTCGAAACCTCCCCCACCCTGCCAGCGCTGCAGCAAGCCGCTGCAGACCTCGGCTGGAAGTATCACAACGCCCGCCTGCAGCACTCCCCCTTCATTACCCTGCCCGGCGACTGGGAGACCTACCTGGCCGGAATCGACAAGAAACAGCGCCACGAGATCCGCCGCAAACTGCGCCGGGCGGAGGAATCGCCCGAGCCGGTCAACTGGCACATCCACAACGACCCGGCCACCCTGGACGCCGCCATGGATGACTTTATGCACCTGATGGCCCACGACCAGGAGAAGGCAGCCTTCCTCACCCCGCCCATGCGGGAGTTCATGCGCCAGGTGGCCCGCTGCGCCTTTGAAGTGGATTGCCTGAACCTGGCTTTTTTGGAGGTGGGCGGGAAAAAGGCGGCCGGCTACCTCAGCTTCCAGTACCTTAACCGCCTGTGGGTCTACAATTCCGGCCTCGACCCGGCCTTTCGCGAGCAGTCCCCCGGCTGGGTGCTGCTGGCCAACCTCATCCAGTGGGCCATCACCAACCAGTACTCCGAACTGGATTTCATGCGCGGCGACGAGGACTACAAGTACCGCTTCGGGGCGGTGGACCGCTTCATCGTGCGCGCCTCGCTTTCACCCGCATAGGCTGCCATGGATGCAGAGACCTGGCTGGCTTCGCTGGAGAACACGCCGGAAATGCTGGCTGTGGCCCGCACAGTCCTGGACGAGGTGCGCGCCGGCCGCGAGGTGATGAAGGCCATCCGCCGCCACCCGCTTTCCAGCGGAGGGTACGTCCCCAAGCACACGCTGGTGACGGTGTACCGCCAGGGCGTGGCCGCCGGGGAATGGCCCGAAGATGATTCCCTGCTGGCACGCATCCGCAGGAAGCCCGTGCGCTCGCTCTCCGGCGTCACCACGGTCACGGTGCTCACCGGGCCGCAGCCCTGCCCTGGCCATTGCATCTTCTGCCCGCAGGAGCCGGGCATGCCCAAGAGTTACCTGGCCGACGAGCCCGGGGCGGCGCGCGCCTTCCAGAACCGGTTCGACGCCTTTGCGCAGGTGCGCTCGCGCCTGGATTCCTACACCGCCGTCGGCCACCCGGTGGACAAGGTCGAACTGCTCATCCTGGGAGGCACCTGGGATGCCTACCCGCCGGAATACCGCCAGCGTTTTGTGCAGCGCTGCCTGGACGCCCTCAACGGCAGCGAATCCTCCTCGCTGGAGGAAGCCCAACAGTTGAACGAAACCGCCAGCCGGCGCAACGTGGGCATGGTGGTGGAGACCCGCCCGGACGAGGTCACCCCGGCATCCATCCGCTACATGCGCCGCCTGGGTGTCACCAAGGTGCAACTGGGGGTGCAAAGCCTGGACGATGCCATCCTGGCCCGCAACTGCCGCGGCCACGACACGGCCGCAGTTCAGCGGGCCTTCGCCCTGCTGCGGGCGGCCGGCTTCAAGATCGTGGCCCACTGGATGCCCAACCTGCTGGGTGCCACCCCGGATTCGGACCGGCAGGACTTTGCCCGCCTGTGGCTGGAGGCCGGCCGGGGCCTGGGCATCTGCCCGGATGAGTTGAAGATCTACCCCACCCAGTTGCTGGCCGGCACGGCGCTTTACAGGCGCTGGCAGTCCGGAGAGTACCAGCCCTACGACATGGAAACGCTGGTGAACCTGGTGGCGGACCTCAAACCTTCCATCCCCGAGTACTGCCGGTTGAACCGGGTCATCCGCGACATCCCCTCGCACCACGTGGTGGCCGGCAACCGCCGCACCAGCCTGCGGCAGGACATATCCGCCGAACTGGCCCGAAGGGGGTTGCGCTGCCGCTGCATCCGCTGCCGCGAGGTGCGCAGCCAGCCGGTGCAGGCCGGGGAACTGCACCTGCAGGACCTTGTATACCGCCCGGCCTTCGCCGTGGAGCATTTCCTCTCCTACGTCACACCCACCGACCGCCTGGCCGGTTACCTGCGACTTTCGCTGCCCGCACCGGACGCGCCGGACACCGGCCTGGAAGACCTGGCCGGGGCGGCCCTGGTGCGCGAGGTGCATGTTTACGGGCAGAGCCTGGCAGTGGGATCCGAACAGGAGGGGGCAGCCCAGCACAGCGGGCTGGGGACACGCCTGCTGGCGGAGGCCGAAAGGCTTGCCCTCCAGGCAGGCTTCCTGCGCCTGGCGGTCATCTCGGCCATCGGCACCCGCCGGTACTACCAGGCGCGCGGCTACAACGGGGGAAGCCTGTACATGGTCAAACCCCTGGGCTGAACAGGGCCGGGTTGCGTCCGGCGGCCAGCCTGGCAGGGAAGGCCGGGCTCAGCCCGGAAAGAGGAGGGGGAAGGAACGGGGGGCGAAGCGGCTCACCACGTCGGAGGAAATGGCGTTCTGTTTGCAGATGGCTTCGTACAGGTCCACACTGGGCCGGCGGATGCGCTGCTGGTTGTTCTCATCCAACCCCCACAAGCCAAAGCGCAGTGTCCAGCCGGCGGACCACTCGAAGTTGTCCACCAGCGTCCAATGAAAGTAGCCCTCCACCCGCCAGTTGGAATTGGCCGCCCACCACAACTTCTTCAGGTGCTGCACCATGTAATCCGGGCGGGTGTCGTCCCCGGCGTCCTCCCAGCCGTTCTCGGTGATTAGGATCGGCAGATCGTAACCGCGGGCCCATTTGAGGGCCTTCCAGAAGACGTCCGGACGGCTGTCCAGGAATCCGTGCTGGCTGAGGGCGGCATCCCGGCGGTAGAAACGGCGGTGGAAGAACTGGCGCGGCTTGAACAGGTCCAGCAGGACATTCTCCCCGGTGTAATAGTTCAGACCGAAGAAGTCCTGGGTGCCCGCGGCTTCCGGCAGGCTGGCCTGGTAAAAGGGGAGTTTCAGGCGGCCGGTGGCGATGGCCCGGGGAAAGGAATCATTGAATGCCGCCGACAGGCTGTTGGCCGCCAGCGAGTCGGTTGGCAGCCAGGGGTGGGCCGGCAGGAAGCCCCGGTAATGGTGGGCCACTCCCACCCGCGCATCCGGCTGCAGCCGGTGGATCACCCGGTAGGCGGCGGCATGGCCGCGCAGCAGGTTGGTGAAGACCCGCACGGCGCTGCCGGCTTCGTTCTTCCCCGGAGGAAAACCCCCGCCCAGGTAACCGCCCTGGGTGTACACGTTGGGTTCATTTATGGTCACCCACAGGTTGGTGTACTCCTTTAGGGCTTCGACCACCCTTTCGCAGTAACGGGCGAACAGGGCCGGGGTTTTGTCATCCTCCCAGCCAGCGGCCAGCCACAGGGGGTCGGTGAAATGGTGCAGGGTCACCATGGGCCTGAGCCCACGCTCCAGCATCCCGCGGGCCATGCGGCGGTAAAACTCGAGGGCGTCGTCGTCCCAGCGGCCGGGCTCCGGCTGGATGCGGCTCCACTCCACTGAAAAGCGGTGGGCGTTCTGGCCGGTTTCCATGGCCCGGTCCAGGTCCTCGCGCCAGCGGCCACCCCACCAGTCGCAGGCCAGGCCGGCGCGCTGATCAAAGAGGATGCGGCCGGGCTGGCCCTCCCATTCAGCCCAATTGTTGTTGCGGTTGTTGCCTTCCACCTGGTGGGCGGCGGTGGCGCATCCCCAAAGGAAGCCCCTGGGGAAGGAATAGGTCCCTTCGGGCATTCTGTTTCAGGCCTCCCTGTTCGTGAAATCTGCCCATGATTATACAACGTGAGGGTGGATTGGAATTGCGCCTGCCAGGCCGGATGAACGGCGGGCGAACAGCCTCTTGACACGGGCGGAAAATGGGGATATGATGGTTGCAATAACCCCCCCCAAGGGGGAGGGGTAGGAAGGAGAACATGCACAACCACGAAGAAGTGATCCGGCGCCTTAAGTCCGCCGAGGGACACCTGCGCGGCATCCAGCGCATGGTCGAAGAGGACGTCTACTGCATCAACATCATCCACCAGGTACAGGCCGTACAGGCCGCCCTCAACAAGCTCAGCACCCTCATCCTCGACCAGCACCTCAATTCCTGCCTGGTAACCGCCGTGCAGGGTGAAGACCCCGAAGAGCGCAGCCGCGTGCTGCGCGAGATCACCGAAGTGTTCGAAACCGCCACAAAGGTTTGAGTGCAGTTCCACATACAGGCAAAGGAGAACCCCATGAAAACAGTCACCTACAGCATTCCCTCAATTTCCTGCCACCACTGTGTGCACACCATCACCAGCGAACTGATGCAACTGCCCGGCGTAAAAGAGGTCAAGGCCAGCGTGGAGCAGCACCAGGCGCAGGTCACCTACGAGGATCCCGCCAGCGAGGAACAGATCGTCTCCCTGCTGAAGGAGATCAACTACCCCCCGGCCGGCTGACCCGGCCGTGGAAGGCAACCTTATGAGCAGCCCGAAACAAGTCATCCTCCCCATCACGGGCATGACCTGCGCCAACTGCGTTGCCACGGTGGAGCGCAACCTCAAGCGCGCCGATGGCGTGCAGGAGGCGGCGGTGAACCTCTCCTCCGAGCGCGCCACCGTCACCATTGACCCGCAAAAAGCGGATGTGGCGGAACTGGTCAGCCGGGTGGAACGCGCCGGCTACGGCGTGGCCTCCGGCGAGGCCGACCTGCTCATCCGCCGCCTGGCCGATGACAATGACGCCCGCCGCCTGGAAAAGGCCCTGCAGGCCATTGAGGGCGTGCTCTCCGCCCAGGTGAGCCTGACCGCCGAGCGCGCCCGGGTGCGCTACATCCCCACCCTGGTCACCCAGGCAGAACTGCGCCAGGCGGCCGCCGCTGCCGGCTTTGAGACCATTGAGACCGGAGGCGAGGCCGAGGACGTGGAAGCCCGTGTGCGCCGGGAGGAGACCGCCCGCCAGCGGCACCTGCTCATCACCGGGCTGGTCTTCACCATCCCCCTTTTCCTGCTCTCCATGAGCCGCGATTTTGGCCTGCTGCCCATGTCCATCGCCCATTCGCCGGCCTTCAACTGGGTGCTGCTGGCCCTGGCCACCCCCGTGCAGTTCTACGTGGGCTGGCAGTATTACGTGGGCGCCTACCGCTCGCTGAGGGCCGGTTCGGCCAACATGGACGTGCTGGTGGCCATGGGTTCATCGGTGGCGTATTTCTATTCGATCCCGGTCACCCTCGGGCTGCTTGGCGGGCACGTTTATTTTGAGACCTCGGCGGTCATCATCACCCTCATCAAAGTGGGCAAGTTCCTGGAGGCCCGCGCCAAGGGGCGCACCAGCGAGGCCATTAAAAAATTAATGGAGTTGCGGCCGCGCACGGCGCACGTGCTGCGCGATGGCGCCGAAATGGAGGTGCCCGTGGAAGAGGTGGCCGTGGGCGACCTGGTGCTGGTGCGCCCGGGAGAAAAAGTGCCCGTGGACGGGGTGGTCATCGAGGGCCGCAGCGCCGTGGACGAATCCATGCTCACCGGCGAATCGCTGCCGGTGGAAAAAGGCCCCGGCGATCCGCTCATCGGTGCCACATTGAACAAATTGGGCCTGCTGCGTTTTGAGGCCACCAAGGTCGGCCGGGAGACCGCCCTGGCGCAGATCATCCGCCTGGTGGAGGAGGCCCAGGGAAGCAAGGCGCCCATCCAGGCGCTGGCCGACCGCATTTCGGCCGTTTTTGTCCCGGCGGTCATCCTCATTGCCGCCCTCACCTTCGCCGCCTGGTACTTCCTCGTTCCAGCGCCGGCAGCCACCGAAACAAGCGCCTTCACCCGGGCGCTGATCCACACCGTTGCCGTGCTGGTCATCGCCTGCCCCTGCGCCATGGGCCTGGCCACACCCACCGCCGTCATGGTCGGCACCGGCCGCGGCGCCGGCATGGGCATCCTTTTCAAGAGCGGCGGGGCCCTGGAGCAGGCCGGCCGTTTGACCACGGTCGTCTTTGACAAGACCGGAACACTCACCCGCGGCCAGCCGGCGGTGACCGATGTGATCGTTGCGGGCCTCGCCGGCGGTGAAAATGAACTGCTGCGCCTGGCCGCCTCGGTGGAGAAGGGCAGCGAGCACCCGCTGGGCGAGGCCATCCTGGCCGAGGCCGGCAACCGGGAACTGGCGCTCTCCGAGCCGCAGGGTTTTCAGGCCCAGGCCGGGCAGGGCGTTGGCGCCCAGGTGGATGGCCGGGACGTGGCCGTTGGCAGCCCGCGCATGGCCGCCGGTTTGGGCATACCCCTGGATGGCCTGCAGCAGGCTGTTGACCGGCTGCAGGACGAGGCCCGCACGGTTGCCGTGGTGCTGGTGGACGGCAAACCCGCCGGCGCCATCGGCATTGCCGACACGTTGAAACCCGGTTCGGTGGAAGCCGTCAGGGCGCTGCGGGGGCAGGGCCTGCAGGTGGCCATGATCACCGGCGACAACCGCCGCACGGCCGAGGCAATCGCCCGCCAGGCGGGCATCCAAACCGTCCTGGCCGAGGTGCTGCCTGGAGACAAGGCGGATGCCGTGAAAAAACTGCAGCAGGAGAAGGCCGTGGTGGCCATGGTGGGCGATGGCATCAACGATGCGCCGGCCCTGGCCCAGGCCGATGTGGGCATGGCCATTGGCAGCGGCACCGATGTGGCCATGGCCTCAGCCCCGGTCGTGCTTATCAGCGGCGACCTGCTGGGCGTGCCAAGGGCGGTGGCGCTTTCCCGGCGCACGTTACGGACAATCAAACAGAACCTGTTCTGGGCCTTCTTCTATAACATCATCCTCATCCCGGCAGCCGCCGCCGGCCTGATGAACCCCATGCTGGCCGCCGCCGCCATGGCCTTCAGCAGCGTCTTCGTCGTCAGCAACAGCCTGCGCCTGCGCCGTTTCGACCCGGGGAACCTTCCCGCCCCGCGGTAAGCCGGTTGATCCTGAACGCCCCTTTTTGCATGACGGATGACCCCTTTTCATTGTATAGGGGAGAAGGTTAAAGGCTCCCCGGGAGAACCTGACCCATGGACCAGATCCTCATCGCCTTTGTGACCGGCCTGACCACCGGCGGGTTAAGTTGCCTGGCCGTGCAGGGAGGGCTGCTGGCCTCTTCGCTGGCCGCCCAGGTGGAGCAGGACCTGCAAGTGCAGGCAGCCCGCAGGCGCAGGCCCTCCGGCAGCCTGGCGGCCCGCCTGCACCTTGTCCGCCCGATCCTGCTTTTCCTGCTGGCCAAACTGATCACGTACACCCTGCTGGGGGCCGGCCTCGGGGCACTGGGCTCGGTCCTGCAATTCACCCCGCTCAGCCGCGGCATCCTGCAGGTTGCCATCGGCATCTTCATGGCCGGCTCGGCGCTGCGCCTGTTCAACGTGCACCCCATCTTCCGCTTCTTTTCGTTCGAGCCGCCGGCTGCCCTGCGCCGCTACATCCGTAAAACAGCCAGGAACGGCGACGGCTGGGTGACGCCGCTCTTCCTGGGGGCCCTCACCGTTTTCATCCCCTGCGGCATCACCCAGGCCATGATGGCCCTGGCGGTTGGCAGCGGCAACCCCCTGTCCGGGGCGGCCATCCTGTTCGCCTTCACCCTCGGCACCAGTCCGCTCTTCTTCGCCGTTTCCTACCTGGCCACCCGCCTGGGGGCGGCCATGGAGAGGCACTTCATGCGCCTCGTGGCTGCCGTGCTGCTGGTGCTCGGCCTCATTTCCATTAACTCCGGGCTCACACTGGCCGGGGCGCCCTTTGCACCCGGCAACCTGCTGCTGCGCCTGGCCTCCCCCCTGCCGGCGCCAGCCGGCCTGCCGCCGGCGTTTCAAAGCCGGGCCGAGGCATCCCAGCCGGTTGAAGCCAACGACCCGGCATCGCCAACCCTGGCCGCCCGGACCGGGCAGGGCGTGGTGGACGTGCTGGTGGAGGTGAAGAACAATGGCTATGCCCCCGCCTTCCAGCAGGCGCCTGCCGGCAGGCCCATCCGGCTCACCCTGCTAACGCAGGATACGCATTCCTGCAGCCGGGCCTTCACAATCCCGGAACTGGGGGTGGAGCAGTTCCTGCCGGCCAGCGGCGTCACCCGCGTGGACATCCCTGCCCAGGCAGCCGGCAAGGTCCTCTATTACTCCTGCTCGATGGGCATGTACGGCGGGGCCATCCAGTTCAACTGAGGGGCGCAATGGCCAGGGTGACCCTAACAATAGCGGACATGCACTGCAGCAACTGCGTTATGCGGCTGGAAGCCATTGAGGATGACCTGCCCGGCATTCAGCGTGCCCGGGCCAGTTACCATGGCGGCAGGATGGTGGTGGAATACGATGAATCCCGCTTGACGATCGAACAGATTGTGGAGGCCGTCGCCCGCAGGGGCTATCACGCCACGCCCGAGTGAACCGTTCAGGCCTCCCAGCCGGCATCGGCCGGATGCAGGTCAAAATCGGCTGCCGTAAAGACCAGGCCGCTGAAGTTGCCAAAGGTCAGGTCGGCCATGCCCAGTTCGCGGGCCTGCTTCAGCCGGCGGAACAGTTCCAGGTAACTGGCAGTGCTGCGGGCGTTCCAGTTCAGCCCAAGAAGGAGGGCTGCCCGTTTCACCTGTTCCGCCGAGGCGGCCTCGATCTCCACGAAGTTGCCGTAAGGCATCTCGTCCAGCACCACCTCCACCTCTTCCAGGCGATAGGTGGTGCGGTATTTTTCATAGGCCACCGCCACCCGGTAGCCCAGCGCCTCCAGGAAGGCCTGCGCGGCAACGGCATCCCCCACGCTGAATTCGATCTCCCGCCGCACGGCCACATCCCGGCCGGGCTGCAAGGGCCCCTTGTAGGCCAGGCGGACGCCCTGGTCCTGGCGCAGTCGCAGCACGCAGCCGGCGCGAGCCAGGCTGCCCTGGCTGTCATCAAAGCGCAGGTTGCGCTCAAAAACACGTCGCTGTTCCAGCCGCGCCCCGGCGGCCAGCAGGTGATTCTCCACCGCCCCGGGGTCATTCACATAGAACTTTACTTCGATCTCATTCCCGCCCGGGTCCATCCCCAATCTCCTTCCGCCGGGTTCGTTCCGGACGCGCCTGGAAGTAGCGCCGCTCGTCGGGGAGCAGCAGGATGAGGAAACTCCCGCCGACCGCCAGCAGGGTGAACCAGAAGGCAAACGCCTGGTTCGTCCGGGAAGCATCCGAACGGGTGAAAAGCAGGCGGTCGGCCCAGTAACTGGCAGCCACCGTTAGCGCCACCCCCCGGATCAGCCAGGGGCCGTGCCGCCAGCGGGCGAAGATGGCGGCAACGGCCGCCAGCCCCAGCAGCAACCACAGGATGCCACCCGCCGGGAGGTAAACGGGGTTGAAGGGCAGGTTGAGCCGCCTCAGCAGGTCCCAATTGTTCAGCGCCGCCCAGGCGCGCATGAACCCAAACAGCGCCGTGACTGCCCCGGCGAGGATTAACACCCACAACCAGCTGGTGCGCCCCGGTTTCAACGGAAGGTCACCTCCCAGGCGTGCACATGAGCCGGTTCGCCTTCGTCGGTGTTGCGCACCTGCAGCCGCACCCGCCGGACCGCAGCCCCTGGCCTGAGGGAGAGGTCCAGGTCACGCGGGTTGGGGCTGTCCGGCACTTCAACGGACTGCAGCATAAGCAGCCTGTCCGCCTCGTCGTACAATTCCACGGTTAATTGGGTTGGAGGTCCGCCAACCTTCACGGTCACCCCTTTCAGCGATCGGGGACGGCTGAAGGTCAGGTCGACAACCAGGGGGTTGGCTTCCAAGGTGCGGATAAGGCTGTCCGGGTCACCGTCGAACAGTTCCTGGATGGTGCCCATATCCAGGTAGGAATGGCGCACCAGGGCGGTTTCTCCAGCCACCTCCACCTGGAACTCCTGCAGCACGGCCCGGGCGGCCTTTTCGGCAGCCAGGATCTCATCGATGTTCTTCACATAGGAGGCATGCAGGAAGTAGAAACAGGGCTGCCCGTTGGGGCAGGGAAGGGTGCGTTCCACCACCAGGCCGGTCAGTTTGCCGCTCTGGTTCGCCAGCCTGTATTCAGCCGGCGTGGTGATGAAGAGGGTCTGGTGGTCCAGCGGCTGCTTTTCCACCAGGTAGCCTTCGATGCTGCCAAGGGTGAACGGTGCCGGGTCGTCAAAGAAGAAAAGCACCAAGTTGTTGGTCCCGTTGGCCCAGGAAGGGGAGAGGACGATCTTCCGGCCGGGGTCTTCTGCAACCGTTTGGCGCACGGCATCGAAGAGTTGCTGCGCCCCGTACTGCATCCCACCCAGGCCGTAGTCCGTTTCCCACAGGGGGCCGTTCACCAGGGCATCCCGCAGCAGCCAGAAATTGAAGCCGGCCAGCAGGGCAAAGGTGCCCGTTAGCAGCACCGACCGGCGGAGCCTGGCCCGGCGGGACAGCCATTCCAGCAGTGCTTCCAGCCCCATGGCGCTGAGCACCGCCGCCGGAATGACCAGCGCCAGCATCCGCGTGATGCCGCGCCCGACCAGGGCCGCCCCGCCGGGGGCAGCCAGCAACGCCAGCAACAGGGTCCGCTCAGCCGGCTGGCGAATGCGCCGCAGCACCAGCGCCAGGCCTGCCAGCAGCAGGGGGGCGGTCGTCCGCAACAGGTGACCGTATCCATCCATGATATGGCGGGCCAGGTCGCTCTGGTCGGCCAGGAACCAGTAAAACGGGTCCAGCCCGCGGCTGTATTCCCGCAGGTAGGCGGCCAGTTTTTCCCCCAGGGGGATATCCAGGTTCCAGTAGGAGCCGAGCACCTGCAGGTGGTGCAGATTCTCCCCGGGATGGGCCAATTGAAAACGCAGTTGTGGTATGACCAGAACCGCCAGGATGCCGGCAGTTGCCAGCAAGGGCTTCCAGTGCTGTAGGTGCCTGCGCAGGTTGCCAACCAGGAAGAACAGCCCGCTGAGCAGCATGACCATCCGCATGGGGCTGTAACTGTAAAAGGCAAGCGCCCCGAACCCGGCGGCCGCATACAGGGCTGCCGGCCGGCCGGATTTGAGATACACCAGGTAAAGGAAGAGAAAGCCGGCGTAAAAACTGGTGGCGATGCCGGTCTCAAAGGCTGTGCGGGAATGCAGGAACCAGGCCGGGGTCATGGAGAGCAACAGCACCCCCGCCCAGGCCATCCGGCTGGAAAAGACCTGCCAAAGCGCCAGGCCAACCGCCAGGCCGGCCAGCAGCGACACCAGCACACATGCCGCCCGCGTGACCCACACCGAGTGCCCGAAAAGTACCACCGGGAGCACCTGCAGGTACACCGAGGTCCCCAGGTTGTATTGGTAGGAATTGTAGAAATACGTCGGCAGAAACTGCTTATCGGCCCCATGAAAGCCATCCCGGAGCAGGTCTGAGGCCAGCACGCTCTGCACGGCTTCGTCGGTAAAGAAGTAGATCGGGTATTGGGCCAGGCCGATCAGCCGCACAGCCAGGTAGATGGCCAGCGACAGGGCCAACAACCAGCCATCCGCGCTGCGAAAGGCCCTGCGGGCGGCCAGCCGTTGCAGCAGGCCCGGTGGTTTTTCGGGCAATGGGGCTTCCGTTCCTGGCAATGGCCCCACCGGGCTGCCCGGTTCCGGCTCCACGGTCAGGCTGATGTGCACCGTGCTGCCGGGATGGGCGTGCAGGTGAATGGCCCTCCGGCGGCCGTCCAGGTGGATGTGGGTCTCTTTCCCCGTTTTGGGTTGAACTTCCTGCGGCTTTTTCAAGGCGGGTGCCCTGGCTTACTCCTGTGAGCAAATTATAGCATCGAAGAGCCGCCCCATTCGCGCCCCCGGGCTGCAAAATGGAGCGAGTATGTCGTATAATGAATGCCATTGAATCATGAACACGACAACGGACAGCCGGTCACTCACCTATCACGACCTCCGGACCGGCCTGAGAAGGCTGGACCTGGACCCGGCGTTGCCGGTGATCGTCCATGCCTCCCTGTCCGCCTTTGGGGGCATCGAAGGCGGCGCCGAAAGCCTGCTGGAGGCGCTGATGGCCACCAGCGACAGCATCGTCATGCCTGCCTTCACGTACAAGACCATGATCATCCCCGAAGAGGGGCCGCCCGAGAACGGCATCCGCTACGGCTCCGGCGGGGACCTCAACCGGCTGGCTGAGTTTCACCACCCGGACATGCCGGCGGACCGGTTGATGGGCGCCCTGGCCGAGGCCTGCCGCCTCCATCCGCACGCCCTGCGTTCGGGGCATCCCATCCTCTCATTTTGCGGGATCCATGCAGCCGGCATCATCCGTTCACAGACCCTGCAGGAGCCCCTGGCGCCCATCCAGACGCTGATGGATCACAACGGCTGGGTACTGCTGCTGGGCGTGGACCAGCGGGTTAACACCAGCATTCACTACGCCGAAAAACTGGCCGGCCGCCGCCAGTTCACCCGTTGGGCGCTCACTCCCGAGGGCGTGGTGGCCTGCCCCAATTTCCCCGGCTGTTCGGATGGCTTCAACGCGCTCAACTTCTTCCTGCAGGATGTCGTCCGCACCGGCATGATCGGCCCGGCGGAGGTGCAGGCTGTGCCGGTGGCCGAACTGGTGCGCGTTGTGCGCGAGGTGCTGGCACTGGACCCCCTGGCACTTCTCTGTGACCGCCCGGATTGCGAGCGCTGCAACGAGATCCGCCATCCGGCCATCCGAGGTTGACACAAGGAATGACCATGAAAATCCGCCCCGTGGAAACCTCTGCCGACCTGAAGGCCTTCATCCGGCTGCCTTACCGCATCTACCGGGATGACCCGGTTTGGGTCCCCCCTTTGTACAGCGAGGTTGAATCCCAGTTCAACCCCCGGCGCAACCCCACCCTCGACCACTGCCGCTGGCGGCTTTACCTGCTGGAGGATGCCGGCAGACCGGTGGGGCGCATCGCCGCCTTCCTGGATACCCTGGCCAATGATTACTGGAAGAAGCCGGTCGGACTCTTCGGTTATTACGAGTGCCCGCCGGACGAAGCCTGTTCGCGCCTGCTGCTGGACACCGCAGCCGGGTGGTTGCAGGAGGCCGGGGCGGACTGCATCCGCGGCCCGTGGAGTTTCGTCTCCCAGGAGTGGGGTTCGGTCGTTGAGGGCTTCACCCCTTCCCCGGTGGTCATGTCTCCATACAACCCACCCTTCTACAACGACCAATACCGCGCCTGGGGGCTGGAAAAGGTGAAGGACCTGCTGGTTTATTACGTGGACTACGCGGAAGGGTACCAGATCCCCGACCGCATCCTCACCCTGACCGACCGCGTGGCCAGGCACAACGGCATTCGCCTGCGCACCCTGGATATGAAGCGGCTGGACCAGGAGGTGGATACCATCATCGCCCTTTCCAACGACAGCCTGGCCAACAACTGGGGCTATTCCCCGGTGACCGAAGCCGAAGTGCGCGCCATGGCCCGTGACCTTAAACCCATCATCCACCCCAAGGGCGTGATATTCGCCGAGGAGCAGGCAACCGGGGACCCGGTTGGGTTCGCCATTGCCATCCCGGATGTGAACGTGATCCTGAAAAAGATGAACGGGCGCCTGCTGCCCTTTGGCTGGCTGCGCCTGCTGGTGGGGCTGCCCCGGCTGCACCAGTACCGCATGTTCGCCCTCGGCGTCATCAGCAGGTACCAGGGCCGGGCCGTGGACAGCCTGCTCTACCGGGCGCTCTACCAGTCCACCTGGCACCCCCGGCTGCGCATGGAGGTAAACTACGTCCTTGAGGATAACGGCCCGATGAACAACGCCATCCTGAAAATGGACCTTAAGCCGCTGCGGCGCTACCGCATCTACCAGAAACCCCTGGCGGGCGGAGGCGCAGGCGGATAACAGCCCTTCGGCGGGGAAAAAGCCGCCCCGGGGCACGGGATTACGGAATATGGAATGGAGGTTCCCATGAAAACAAATTCCCTTTGGCAGAACAGCCAACTTTTTTTGGATTACCTGGACGAATGGCTGGAAGGCCTGCCAGACCTGCCCATCGGCCTGGCAGCCCCCAACCCGGAAAAGGCCGCCCTCCTGGTCGTGGACCTGACCAACGGCTTTTGCAACAGCGGTGCCCTGGCCAGCCCGCGGGTGAAGGATATCGTCCCGGCCACCTGCCGGTTGCTGCAGGCGGGCTGGGACCACGGCATCCGCCAGGTCGTGCTGGTGCAGGACGCCCACGACCCCAAGGCACTGGAGTTCTCCGCCTTCCCACCCCACTGTGTGCGCGGCACCCCGGAGGCCGAGACGGTGCGCGAGATCCAGGCGCTGCCCTTTTATGATCAAATGCTGCTGCTGGAGAAAAATTCCACCTCCTCCAGCCACAACACCGGGCTGGGCGGCTGGCTGGCAGACCACCCGCAACTGGACACCTTCATCCTTGCCGGCGACTGCACCGATATTTGCGTCTACGAGATGGCCCTGGACCTGAAGACCGCAGCCAACGCAACCCAGACCAGCCGGCGGGTGATCGTCCCCGCCAACGTGGTGGCCACCTATGACCGGCCGGTGAGCGTTGCCCGCCAGCAGGGCGGCCTGCCCCACGATGGGGACCTGTTGCACGCCGTCTTCCTCTACCACATGGCCCTGAGCGGGGTAGAGGTTTGCCGGGCCATCACCACACCAAAGGCCTGAAGCCGGACAGCCGGCCTGCAAGGAACGGAGGGAACACTTGGCGACCATGAAGCAAAAACCCCGGCCGGCGGACCCCGGGTATGCGGCCTACTGCCAGGAACGCCTGGCCCACTGGGAGGGCGTTGCCGCCCTGCTGGCGGGATGGAAGGGCCTGAACGGCCATTACCACCGGCGCCTGGCGGCTGTTTACCGCTCGCTGGTGCCTGCCGGTTCGCGGGTGCTGGAGCTCGGCTGCGGCAGCGGGGACCTGCTGGCCAGCCTGCAGCCCTCACCAGGCGTGGGGGTGGATTTCTCGCCGGCCATGCTCTCCCTGGCCCGCTCGCGCCACCCGGAACTCACCCTCATCCAGGCGGACCTGCACAGCCTTGAATTAAAAGAGACCTTCGACTTCATCATCCTCTCGGATGTCCTCAACGACCTGTGGGATGTGCAGGCGGTCCTGGAACGGCTGAAGCCCCTGTGCCTCCCTTCCACGCGCATCATCATCAACAATCACAGCCGCTTTTGGGAACTGCCGCTGGATTTCGCCCGCTGGATGGAACTGGCCATCCCCAACCTGGAGCAGAACTGGCTGACCGTGGAGGATACGGTTAATTTGCTCGACCTGGCCGGCTGCGAGGCGATCCGCCATTGGGAGGAGGTCCTCTGCCCGCTGGATATCCCGCTGCTGGCGCCCCTTTGTGACCGCTTTCTCGTCCGCCTGTGGCCCTTCCGCCACCTGGCGCTGTCCAATTTCATCCTCGCCCGCCCCCGCCCGGCCAACCCACCGGCCGGCAATAAACCCCGCGTCTCGGTCATCGTTCCGGCGCGCAACGAGGAGGGCAACATCCCGGCGATCTTTGAACGCCTGCCGCAGATGGGCTCCGGCACCGAACTGGTCTTTGTTGAAGGTCACTCGCGGGACCGCACTTTTAAGGCGATCGAAGCGGAGATGGCCCGTCGAAAAAAACAGCCAGCCATCCTGCTCCGGCAACCGGGCCAGGGCAAGGGCGACGCCGTGCGTGCCGGGTTCGAGGCGGCCAGCGGCGAGGTGTTGATGATCCTCGATGCCGACCTGACCGTTCCGCCGGAGGACCTGCCCCGCTTTTACCAGGCCCTGGTGGAAGGCAGGGGTGATTTTATCAACGGTGTGCGCCTGGTCTACCCGATGGAAAAGCAGGCCATGCGCTTCTTCAACCTTTTGGGCAACAAGTCCTTCAGCCTCATCTTCTCCTGGCTGCTCGGCCAGCCGGTCAAGGATACCCTGTGCGGCACCAAGGTGCTCTGGAAGAGCGACTACCGCAAGATCGCCGCCAACCGCTCCTATTTTGGTGACTTTGACCCCTTCGGCGATTACGACCTGCTCTTTGGCGCCGCCCGCCTGAACCACAAGATCATCGACCTGCCCATCCGCTACCGCGAGCGCACCTACGGCACCACCAACATCCAGCGCTGGCGCCATGGTTGGCTGCTGCTCAAAATGGTCGTCTTCGCCGCCCGCCGCCTCAAGTTCATTTAGGAATGGATACCCCGGAACAGGAAGCCCTTTTTCTCCCCGCATCGCTCACCGTCTCCGAACTGGCACGCTACCTGCACCGCTGGATCGAGGGCAGCCCACACCTGGCCAACATCTGGGTCTTCGGCGAGGTCTCCAACCTGGCCTTT
The DNA here is from genome assembly GCA_964420835.1 of uncultured Anaerolineaceae bacterium. Classification (GTDB taxonomy): domain Bacteria; phylum Chloroflexota; class Anaerolineae; order Anaerolineales; family Anaerolineaceae; genus CAYQUO01. Next base: position 58,426 of record CAYQUO010000001.1, on the reverse strand, counting down.
CCCTCCTCGGGGCACATCTATTTCAGCCTGAAGGAGGGCGAGGCTTCCATCCGCTGCGTGGTCTGGCGCAGCCAGGCCGCCCGCCTGCGCATGGACCTGCAGAACGGACTGGCGCTGGAGGCTTTCGGCTCAGTCAGTTTTTACGAACGTGACGGCACCTGCCAGTTGTACGTCAGCGCGGTGCGCATGGTGGGGGAAGGGCGCCTGTACCAGGAATTCCTGCGCCTGAAAGCCCGCCTGGAGGCCGAAGGCCTGTTCGCCCCCGAACGCAAGCGCCCCATCCCGGAGCGCCCGCAGCGCATTGGCATCGTCACCTCGGCCACCGGCGCCGCCCTGCACGACATGCTGACCACCCTGGCCGCCCGCTACCCGCTGGCGGAGGTCGTGCTGGCGCCAGCGGCCGTGCAGGGCGCCGAGGCGCCCGCCCAGATCGTGGCGGCCATCCGGGCGCTTAACCGGCGCGAACAGCCGGATGTCATCCTGCTGGGGCGCGGCGGCGGTTCCCTGGAGGATCTATGGGCCTTCAACGATGAGCAGGTGGTGCGGGCTGTTGTAAATTCTCCAGCCCCGGTCATCAGCGGGGTGGGCCATGAGACCGACTTTACCCTGGCCGACTTCGCCGCCGACCTGCGCGCCCCCACGCCCACCGGTGCCGCCGTGGCCGCCTCGCCGGATATCGCCGAGTGGAAGGCAACCCTGGCAGCCCTGGGTTCGGCGGCCGCCGAGTACACCCGCGCCCGCCTGGACGGGCTGAGCCATGAACTGGGCCTCCGCGGTGAGCGGCTTCTGCGCGCCTCGCCCCTGCGCCGGGTGCAGGATGCCTCGCAGCAAACCGACATGCTCTCCATGCGCCTGGAACGGGACATCCGCCAGGACCTGCGCCTGAGGCGGTCCGGCCTGGAGGGGCTTGGGCTGCGCCTGGGTTCGCTGGACCCGCTGAGCGTGTTGCAACGGGGCTTTGCCGTGGTCAGCCGGGAGGATAATGGGGCCATCGTCCGCAGCGTAAAACAGGCTCCCCCGGGCAGCAGCCTGCAGGTGCGGGTGGCAGACGGGCAGTTCCCGGCACGGGTGCCGGGCGAAAAGTGAGAGAGGTGAAACATGGCCAAAACGGCAGCAAAACCGGTCGAAGAAATGACCTATGAAGAAGCCTACAGCGAACTGGAAGGGGTCGTCGGCTCGCTGGAGGGCGGCCAGCCCTCGCTGGAACAGGCCATGGCCCTGTTTGAGCGCGGGCAGGCACTGGTGCGTCACTGCCGGCAACTGCTGGAACAGGCTGAACTGCGCGTGAGGCAACTGGATGTGGCTGCAGGGGAAGAACGTGGGGAAAACGGCCCGGAGGATGCCCCTGGTGCTGCCTGATTACCGCATCCTCATCTCCGGGCTGACCGCCTGGGCACTGGCACAACTGCTCAAAGCGCCCTTTCACCGCCTGACCAACGGCAAGTGGCGTTGGGGGGTCATGCTGGATACCGGCGGCATGCCCAGTTCGCATGCAGCCCTCATGGCCGGCATGACCCTGGCAATAGGCCTGTACGACGGGTTCAACACCCCTGTCTTTGCCCTGGCACTGGCGATAAGCATGGTCGTCATTCACGACGCGGCCGGGGTGCGCCGGCAAGCGGGCATGCATGCCGAGCGCATTAACATCCTCTTTCGCGAACTGCTGCAAGGGCAGCAGGTTTACCAGGAGTTGTTAAAAGAGGTACTGGGGCACACCCCGCGCCAGGTGGTCGGCGGTGTGATCCTAGGGGCGCTTACGTCCATCGCCTTCAAGCTGATCTGGCCCTGATCTCCCCCGTTCCCAATTGCAAACGAGCCCGCGTTCGCTCTCACTGCGGGGCGATCGTATCGATGAATTCCTGCGCGCTGCGCCGGGCGGCCGGCTTTCCGGTCAGTTCCTGCCAGAAGCGGTCGTCGTAGCGCCGCGAGCGCACCGGCAGCGGCATGGGCATGCCCCAGCCGAGCAGGAGCACCTCCTCCTTGGGCTGCAGGCGCGAGAGCATGCCCCGCAGCGCCTCGCGGCCGGCCAACCCCGAGAGCACGGCCTGGATGTCCAGGTCATCCCCCAGCCAGCCCGAAATGCGTGTGCCCAATTGTGACATCACCTCGTCGTCGATCTGCGAGGGGCGCTGGTCGATCACCAGCAGGGTGACGAAGTATTTGCGCATCTCCCGGGCGATGATGCTGAAGGCCGTCTGGCGCGACATCTCCCGGTTGAGCAGTTTGTGGGCTTCCTCCAGCACAACCACCAGTTGGCGCGGTTCGCCGCCCTCCCGGCTGCGCGCCTCGTTGGTCTTCTTCTCCCAGGCCTCGCGGATTCGCCGGGTGATCAGGTTGGTCACCAGCAGGTAGTCCAGGTCCGTCTCGTGGTTGGCAAAGGAGAGGACGATGTGGTTGCCCGCCTCCAACAGCCGGATGATCTCCTGCAGTGTATCGGCTGCCGGGCGGTCTGTGATGTACGGCAGGCGGAACACACGCCCCAGTTTGTTGTGCAGGCCTTCGGCGGCCATCACGTTCACCCCGGCTTCGTTGGCCCAGGCGGCCACGCTGTCCGGCGCCGGGGTGGTCTTGCCGCTTTCTTCATCCTTTAACACCGATCCCACCTTCATGGCTTTAAATTGCCGGTACCAGTCGGCCCGCCCGAATTTGGTCACCAGGGCATCCAGGGTGGCCGGGGTGGTCTCCTTCAGGTTCAGTTCACGGGTGAGCATTTCAATATCCTCCGGCTGGATGTCGCTGCCGGCGATCTCCAATTGGAAGTCCGGCTGGTCCTCGCGCACCATGGAACCGCGCCCCAGTGCCACCACCCGCACCATGGCGGGGAATTTTGTTCGCAGGCCGGGCACCTGCTGCCCGGTATCCGAAGCCCGGTCATCGAAGCCGTACTCGTTGTGCATGTCAAAGACCAGCACCGAGGCTTTGTTGTGCCGGATCAGCCCGGCCAGCAGGAGGCGCGCCAGGAAGGATTTTCCGGTGCCGGTGGCGCCGAAGATGCCCGCCGAGCGCAGGATCAGCCTGTCCAGGTCCAGGCATACCGGGTGGCCCTGCTCGCGGGTGGTGCCGATGGCAAAGTTGCCGCCCTTCCCCGGCTGCCCGAAGATCTCGGCCACGTCGCCTTCCGTGGCCAGGCGTACGGCGGCATGGTGCCGCGGGATGGTCTTGATTGGGCGCGGGCGGTCGTCCTCCGGGTGTTCCAGGCGCCAGGCGGCGTATTCCGGAGAAGCCGGGTCCGGCCCGCATTCCAGCATCAACGCCGGCAGGATCTCCAGCGTGGTGAACAGCGTTTGCCCATGCAGGTGGGCGGCCAGGCTGGCCGGCAGGCGCACCTCGCTCTGCTCGTCGGCGAAGCGCGGGTCGGTGGCGCCCAGTTGCAGGTCTGTCGCCAGGCCATAGAACCTCCACAGGTCACTCTCGATGACCACAAAACTGCCCTCCTGCACCTGTTCGGGCGGCAGGGTCAGGCGGGCGCGCAGGTTCTCCTTCAGGCTGCCGCCAACGATGTAGCCGATGGATCCGGCCACGGGGGTTTGATTTTCATTTGCGTGGAAGTCGTTCATTGGGCTGCTCCTCTGGGGGGGTCAGGCGGGCAGGTCGGCATCGGCCAGGGCGCCCAACACGGACATCAGGGTCGGGTAGTCATCCCGCAGCAGGGTGATCAGTTCGCGCTCGGCATCGGCCACCCAGGCGGGGTTGCCGGCGGAGCCCTGGGCCCGGGCGGCCTGCAGCAGGTGGGCGGCCAGCAGTTCGGCAGTGGGCAGGTCCACGGCGCGCAGGATATGCCGGAAATAGCCAAAGCGCCCGGCTGCGGTGAAGGCACAGATCTCGGCCGGTGAGCACAGGTAGATGGACTCCAGGGTCAGCGGCGGGCGCGGCGGCAGCAGGTGCCGGAGGCCGCCACCCGCGGCATGGCCGATGAACAACACGCTCATCTCCACCGGCACGTTGCGGTTCAGGCGGTTGTCCAGGATCAGTTCCTCGGGCACATCGCCGGCGGTCACCAATTGGCGAACCAGCCCGTCGTCATCGATGTGGATGTCATGGATGATCCCGTAAATATCCAGCGGCTGCGGGCCACCGATGGGGATGCGCACCATGGCGCCAAAGGCAGGCGTTTCCAGGCGGTCAGCCTGGCAGCCGATTACGCAGCCGGCAGTGCCGGAGCGCAGCAGGCGGCCAATCTCGATCACGCTCATTTTGAATACCTCGCTCGTTTTTCGGAGATGTTCTTCATTCCTTGTTTGCTCGAGATGCTCCGGACAGGGATGCCCTGCCGCAGCATCTCGTGAACGATCAGGTCGCGCAACTGGTTCTTTTCCTCAAAGCCCACCAGCGCCACCTCGTGCGCCCGGTGCAGGGCGTAGGGATAAGGCCTTCCGCCGGCGGGCTTCACCTGTTCCACCAGCACAGCCTGCAGCATGCCCAAAAGCGCCGGGTCATCAGCCACCCAGCGGGGAATTTCAACCCGGGCCAGTTGACCGTTTTCCTGCGGACCCACATTCAGGTAGAAGAAATGCAGCGCCAGTTCCGCCCGGAAATGGCGGGCGGAAAGGGACTGGATACCGAACACGGCCGAGCGTTCACCGGGCGCCAGCAGGGGGCCGAAGAGATCAGCATCGCCCACCTGCTGCAGGGGGCGGCCGGCGCGGCCGGGGTCCGGGGCGGCAGGGTCCAACAGGGTCAATTCCAACAGGCGCACCACCAGGTCGGAGCGCGGCCGGTCCACGTAGCCGCACAGGGCTGTCCTCCTAGCCGCCAGGCGGTGCAGGGCCTCCAGGTATTCGCGAAAATGGCGCTGATAATCCGCCCGCTGGCTGGGCTCCCGGAACAGTTCCAGCGGTCCATCGGTGAGGGCCACCACGGGCAGTTCCTCCCGCTCCACCTGGTCGGCCAGCGCCTGGCGTTCGCTCAGGTCGCGCAGCAGTGAAACCCCCTCCTCGGTAACCGGGCCTTCCGCGGGATGCAGTTCCTCATCCACCAGCAGCCGGCTGCCGCGCAGTTCCCGGGGCGGCTGCCCCTGCCCGGGCAGGATGCGGAACACCCCGGCATTGATTACGGCAAACTCCACCTGTTCGTGGCGGTCGGGGTGCACCTGCGATCCGTCGGCGGCCAGCAGCACGTAGGGTTCAGCCGGGGGCGGGGGTGCCGGGTGGCGGGCATCCAGCGGTCCGGCTGCAGGCAGGGCGCTGCGCAGGGCTTCGTTGCGGGCGGCTGCCTGTTCGGCCAGCCGGCCCAGTTCCTCCAGGCGCTCCCGGTAGAGGGCAAACTGGCGCAGGGCCAAGTCGCGGCGCTGCTGCAGTTCCTGCCGGCGCCGCGGCGCCCGAGCGACATAATCCCGTACCTGCTGCTGAATCTGCTGGAAATTAACCGGCATGCTGGGAGCCCCCGGAGAAGGTCACGCGATGATTGTATCACAGGCAAAAAAAGGCGGGCGCCAATGCGCCCGCCTTTGAATGGCCCGTTAAGCCTGCAATGGATCAGGGTTGAGAGGCGGAAATCGATTCGAACTCGATATTGACCGGGCCCCACCCCATGGACATGACGCCAAGGCCCACCGTGCCTTCCTTGAGCGTGCTGTCGCGGATGATGTCGGTCTTTCGGTTCAATGGCAACTCCTCAACGCCGTTGATCATGATGCGGATCTCGTCCTCCTGGCAAAGCAGTCCAATTTTGTTGACCTGGAAGCCGGATTTAAGTTCGTAGGTGGAGATCCGCTCGATGTCCTTCAACAGGTTCACGTAAGGGTTCTGGTTGCGCGAGCGCAACTTGGGGTCGAACCGGTAGGCCTCGTAAGTGCCGGCAAACCGCCCCACCGTGTGCACCCGCATCTCATACCAGCCCTTGTCCGAGCGGCGGCAAAAGAGCATGATGCCGTTGTCGTCACCGCCCACGGTTTCCACCTCAGTCTCAACAAGGACGTCCTCCATGACGAAACCGGTCTTATCATAATAAACCGAGGTGTCCTGCTTGGGCAGTTCGAACTTGACGCGGTCACCGCCCACCTGGCGGATGTACTTGCCATCCGGGTTGCCAACGATCACAAAATGCTCCCAGTCCTCCAGGTCTCCGTCGAACTCGTCCACAAAGTAGCCGCTGCTCTCCTCGACAACATGGGTTTCTCCCGTGGTGCCCGGCTCAGCTACGGGCTCTTCCACCGTTGGAGGTGGCGGGGGTGCTTCCGTGGGTGGCGGTGGCGGGGTTTCAGTGGCCTGGGCGCCGATACCGCCAATATCGCAAGCCAAGGTGACAAATACAAGAACAGCAATCAACAGCAACAAACGTTTGTTCATCTTAACTCCTCCTTAAATTGTGGTACTGCTTGCTTCCTCACCGGTGACATCGTTCTCCATGCCTGGGCCGGCTTGTGCACCCAGCCCGCACAGGCGCCGGTTGCAACCCGTTCCCGGGTTACACCCTGCCTGACCTCCCAGCCCATTCGCCTGGAAACCGCGGCAATTTCTACTATAATGATTTCGCCGGCGAAAGTCAAGCAAAATTTTAATGGACATATTATATCTTATTAAGATGTTTTTGTGAAATCAAACTCACGGTAATTTAAAAAAAACCCCCACGGCCGGGCTGGCGCCGGCAGCCATTCCCATGGCAAGGCAGGAAAGCCTGTTCAGCCGTGGAACGGGTCCACGCTCGGGTTGCTGCCACACCACACGCAGGCAGGCTGGTCGACCTGCCGGCACTCCATCGCCATCGAACAGCGATGGGCGCGGATACGCGGCGGTGTTTCCGGCATGAACTCGGCCGGGAGGATGATCTCCGTTTCCAGCGAGACCTCGCGCCCGGCATGGTCACAATAGCGGATGCGGCTTATCTTCCAGGTTTGTTTGCTCATGGGTTTGCTCCTTAACCTTGTTCGCCGGCGGGTGCGCCGGCCCGGCGGCGGGATCAGGGCCCGCCGTCCTCCTCCGCCCCATAAAGGGGGACCTCCTCATGGAACTGGCCGTCGATGGGCCCTTCTCCATCGGAGAGGTCCTTCCATTCCCCTGGCACCACGGATCTGAGGTGCTGGAGGTGTTCCGCGACCACCCATTCGGGGCAAAGTTCCACGAACAGGTAGGAGCCCAGCCAGATGATGAAGGCATCATCGAGCGGGCCAGGGACGAGGTCCGGGATCAGAAAGTACGCCAGCGAAAAGACCGGCAGCGCCTTGAGGAAGATGCTCACCCGCCGGTCACCCATCAGGCGAAGGACCAGTTTGGCGCGCGTGGTCAACTCCCTGAAAAAACCAACCCCCTTGGACGGGGTGATGTTCCTCTGCGGTCCCGATGTCATTTCACACCTCCACATGCCATTATACCCTGCAAATTTAACCCTTGCTTGCGTATAGGATTGTTTTTTGATTCAAACCTCTGTATAATATCTACGTATGCGGGGCGCGATTCGATTTACCCTATTTGTGCTGGTTTTGGCCCTGGCTGCCATCGCTGCCGGCCCCATGCAGGCCTTTTCGCAGGACAGCGGCGACATTTACATCGAAGCGACCGGTCACTGGATCCGCGGCGAGTTCGCCCGGGTGTACCTGGGCACAGGGGACCCGCTGGTTGTCTTCGGCTACCCGGTGAGCGATGGCATGGCCGACCCGCAGGGCGGCAGCGGGCAGGTGCAGTACTTCCAGAAAGTGCGCCTGGACCTGGTGAACGGCCACGTGGTCCTGGCACCACTGGGCCAGATGCTTTACGAACCGGGCGTTCCCATGGTGGCAGCCAGCCGGGTTGGCGGCTGCCGGCAATTCCCCCAAACCGGTCATTCCGTCTGCTCCAGTTTCCTGGATTTTTATGAGCGCTACAACGGGGAGATCTACTTTGGCAGCCCGATCTCCGGCGTGGAGGAGAAGGACGGGCGCCTGGTGCAGAACTTCCAGTTCGTGCGCATGGAATGGCGCCCGGAGATGCCCTCCGGCCAGCGGGTGGTGCTGAGCGACCTGGGCCTGGCACACATGCGCCGGCAGGCGATCAAGGGCACCTCCGGCCTGGACACCATCCTCTCCCCAACGCATACCCGGGTTTTTGCCTTCGTCTCCCGCCCCCTGGTGCAGGTGAATGGCTGGCAAAAACTCAGCGTCGTCGTCCTGGACCAGCAATTCCAACCGGTGCGCGGGGTGGTGCTGGAAGCCCAGGTGTTCTGGCCGGGCTCGGAGGTGCAATCCATCTACCTGGAGCCAACAGACACCAACGGCATCAGCCAGTACGAATTCACTGTGCGCCAGTCGCCCATTCGCCAGGTCGTGCCCGTGCGCATTAACGCCTTTCCGGGTGGCACCAAGGTCGAAGCCGCCACCTGGTTCCGCGTTTGGTGGTGAGCCCCCGAGGTTTTCCCAAACGGGTTTCCTCAGCCTGCGTTGAGCAGGTTTTTTTTATCCTGCGGATCAGGGAGAGGCCCTGCCAGGCTGCAGGGCGGTGTAAAAGCCGGCGATGGCCTGCCGCACCTGGCGGCGCCCGGCGCGCTCCAGGATGATCTCCCGGTTCACCCGGGCGGCACGGGCACGCAGCGCTTCGCTCTCCAGCGACTGTAAAATGGCTTCGGCCAGGGCGGCCGGGTCGTCCGGGGGGCACAGCAGCCCGTTCAAGCCGGGGGTGATCCACTCGCGCAGCGATTCGATGTCTCCCGCCACCGGGAAACAACCGCAGGCCATGGCCTCCAGCAGCGAGTTGGGCGTTCCATCGTGCTGGCTGACCGAGACGGTCACCGCGGCCCGCAGGAACAATTCCCACAGTTCCACTTGTGAAAGGAAAGGCAGAAGGCGCACCTGGCCGACGATGCCCAAGCGCTCCAGCCAATGCAGGGCTTCCGGCTGGCCGGCCATGCCGCAGCAGGCAAAGCAAACCTTCGGCTGGCGTTCCAGCACCAGCGGCACGGCCTTAAAGAACGTATCGTTGCGCACACTGCCGGGACGGAAGCCGCGCGGGTTCACCACCAGGGGCACGCCCCGCGGCAGCAGTTCCAGCGGGATGTCCGGTGGACGTTCCCTCAGCCGGTCGATTTCCTCCAGGTCCACCCCGCCCCCGCCGGGCACCACCGCCGAAGGCCGTTGGGGGTCAAATCCCCAGGCCTGCGCCAGCCGCAGGTCGCGCCGGGTATCGGCCAGCAGGCCATCCGCACGCCGCAGTGTGCGCCGGGTGGCTGCCCCCATCAAGGGGGAACCACGGGCGTGCAGGGTCAGGTCGTTGCCCCAAATGGAAACGGCCAGCGGGGTATCCGGCGGGGTGCCGGCCGCCAGCATGCCCTCGAAGGGGATGCGCAGGGCGTGCACCAGGTCCGGCTTCACCTCCTCCAGCAGGCGGCGGTAGCGCCGTGCAGCGCCGAGAAGCGTCAGCGGGCCCAGCAGGTAACGGCTGGCCAGGAAGGCCCGGCGAAATCGGCTCACCAGCCGGCGCGCCCGCCCCGGGCGGTTCAGTTCTCGGCTTCTGCCGGCCTGGCTGCCACCCAGGAAGGCAAAGGCGGCCGGCAGCACGGCAAAATGCTCCAGGCCGGAGGGGGGATCGCAGGGGTAGGTGGAGATGAGCGAAACGGCATGGGGGATCGCCTGCAGGCTGCGGATCCAGCCCAGAGTGATCGGGCTGCGCCCGTCGGCGATCAGCAGGATGTGCATGCCCGGCCTCCCAGGGCAAAGTTCACCGCCCGGGCGAACGCATCCACCATGGCTTCAACGTTCACCTCTTCCGAGGCGATGCGGAAGGATTCCCGCCCCATGCGGCGCAGGGTGGCAGGGTCCTGCAGGGCGGTCTGCAGCAGTTCGCTGAGGGCTGCCAGGTCCCCCGGGGGGATGATCCAGCCGTTGCCCGGGGTCACCAGGCAGGCCTGGGTGCCGTCGGCCTCCGCCGAGATCACCGGCAATCCGAAGGACATGGCCTGCTGAAGCGCCAGCCCGCCCGTCCCTGGAAGCACAAAAAGGTCGGCTCCGCCAAAACGGCGCTCCAGTTCGGGGCCGTACAGGCTGCCCGTGAATTCCGCCTGCGGATAGATGCTGCCGGCCAGGGCTTCAAGATGCCTGCGCGCCGGACCATCGCCCACCACCCACAGGATTGGTTGCAGGCGCCCGGGCAGGGCGGCACAGGCGCGCAGCAGCAGGTCCACCCGCTTGCGCTCCTGCAGTCGCCCGGTGAACAGCACCACCGGGCGTCCGCCCCGGTACCCCTCCGGGCGCGGCGGCGGGGGAGAGGCGGGCCTGGGCATGACGGCGTTGGGCGCAACGAAGATGCGCTCCGCCGGGAAGCCGGCCTGTTGATATTCCTCCATCCCCTGCGGCGAGTAGGTCAGCAGGGCATCCAGGCTGCCCAACAGGCCCCGGCGCAGCACCCCCGCCGGCAGCCCCCCTCCGGGCCGCAACCCCAACCCCCAGCCGATCACCGGCCGGCCGCGGCGGTGCATCCAGCGCACGGCCTGCCGGGTGCGCAGGTAGCGCGGGTTGGCCTCCACCACCAGCGCCTGCGGCTGCACCGTCTCCAGCCAGGCCATCAACCCGTCCTGCCAGCACAGGTACAGGCTGCCACCGAACAGGTGCAGGTTGCGCCCCTGCGTCAGGCGGGCCTTTTCCAGGCGGGCGGTCTGGCCCAGGGCCTCCCCGCGGCGCGCCTGCCCGGCGAACACCTCCAGCCCGCCGCGGCAGCGCCCGGCCAGGGCATCAAAAAATGCCGCCCGGTAGGCGGGCAGCACGCGCTGCTGCAACCCCAGGCGGGCTTCGATCAGGCTCATGCCACCACCCGCAGGGTGGAACCGCCGGGCGTTTTTTCCACCTCGATGCGCGCCGGGAAGACATCCTTCAATTCCTCCAGGTGGGTGATGACCAGGATCTTGGCAAAATCCGGCCGCACCAGGTTGATCGCCTCGATCAGGCGCTGGCGCCCTTCTGCATCCTGGCTGCCGAAGCCCTCGTCGATGACCAGGGTTTGCAGGTGCGATCCGGAACGCCTGGCCAGAACCCGGGAGAGCGCCAGGCGGATGGCAAAGTTGATGCGGAATGCCTCGCCGCCCGAGAACAGTTCGTACTCCCGGCGCCCGGTGGAGTCGCTGATCAGGATGTCCAGCGTCTCCTGGCGGTCCTGGCGGTGACGGTCGCGATACTCGCGCTGGGTCTCAAACTTGAGCGACATTCCCCCCGCTGTTAACCGGTCCAGCACCTCGTTGGCCTGGGACTCGATCTCCGGCAATGCCTGCTCGATGAGCAGCGCCGGCACGCCATCCGGTCCGAAGGCCTTGTCCAGCACGCGGTAATGGGCGATGAGGCGGGCCAGTTCCTCGCGCCTTCCAGCCAGGTCCGCCTTGCGGGCGGTCAACTTCTTTAACACGTCCACGGCCTGGCGGGCGCCACCCACCTCGAGGCGCAGCCGGTTCTCCTCGCTCTGTGTATCCAGCAGGTCCAGTTCGGCCTGGCGCAGGTCGGGCAGGGTTTTGCTTTCTTCTTCGTGGCGGGCGCGGGCCTGCTGCCAGGCTGTCTCTGCCGCCTCAACCTCGCTTGCGGCGGCCTGCAACTGCTGCTCCATTTCGCCCACCTCCCGCTGCAGCGGCCCCAGGGCTGCCCGGGCGGCCTCCAACTGGCGCATCTCGTCGTCGGCCTGGCGGCCTTCCTGCTCGGCCTTGCGGGCGGCATCGTGGGCGGCTGCATCGTAGCCCAGTTCCTGCAGCCGGGCGTCCACCCGGGCCAACTCGGCCCGGGCCTCGGGCGCATATTCGCCGGCCTGCAGAATGCGCAGAACCTCGGGAAGCCTGCGCCCCCCGCCCTGTTCCCATTCCCCGATCTTCCGGGCCAGTTGTTCGCGGCGGGCCTGCAGTTGGTCGTGCTGGCGCTGCAGGTTTCGCTGTTCCTCGCCAGCCTTCTGAACCGCCTGCAGCGCAGATTCGATCTCCCGTGCCCGGGCCTCGCTCTGTTTCTGCGCCTCCTGGTTGGCCCGGTAGCGGTCGCCCATCTCCCGGCCCTGCTCCTCCAGTTGCCGCACCAGGGCTTCGCGGCTGCCGGCTTCCAGCGGCTGTCCGCACAGGGGGCAATCCGCCCCCGTGGCCCCGTGTAACCGGTCAATGCGTTCCTTCAGTTCGTTCATGGCCTCGCGCCAGCGGCGGTTTTCGGCCTGCAGTTCGGCCACGGCCGTTTGCAGGGCGGCCTGTTCCGCTTCCAGCCCTGGCCGGCCGGCTGCAGTGGCTTCAAGGCTGGTGATCTGTTCCTCCAGTTGGGCGGTCTGCCCGGCAAGGCCCTTTTCCTCCTCCGCCGAGGCGTTCACGGCCTGCTGCTCCGCCTCCAGGGCGGTTCCTTCCTGCTCCAGGCGTGCCCGCTCGGCTTCCAGGGCCAGCAGGGGTTTGGAGCGCAGGGATTCGAACTGATGGAAATTGGCAGCCGTCTGCTCCCAACGCTCCAGTTCAGCGCGCGCCGCCAGCCAGGCTTTGTGGGCTTTTTCGATCTTCTTTGCGTTGCGGATGCGCTCCTGGTACTGCCCCAGTTCGGAGCGGCGTTCCTCCAGGCGGGCTGCCAGGTCGTCGCGGCGCTGGCGGGCGGTCTGGGCCTGGGTTTCCAGGTTGGCAACCAGTTGACGCTGCTGTTCCAGCGTATCTGCCAGGGTGCGCAGGCTCTTTAACGTGGTTTCCATGCTGCCGCGCAGGGTCGCCAGGCGCGCCAGGTCCTCCTCCAGTTGCTTCAGGCGGGCGCGCCGTTCCCCTTCCAGCCCAAGTTCAGCTTCGATCTCCTCCAGGCGGCTGTCCACCCCGGCCAGGTCGGTTTCCACCGCCTGGCGCCTTGTTTTGGCCGCCGCGCGGTACTCCTCCCAAACCTCCAGCCCCAGGATGTTCCCCAGGATCTCCTTGCGCCTCCCGGGGCGCTGCTGGGCGAACTGGTCCGCCTTGCCCTGCAAAAAAAAGGAGGCGTTAATAAAAGTGTCGTAATCCAGGCCAAGGATGCGCTGGATGCGCTCCTCGGTCCCCCGCAGGCTGTGTTCGGTGAGCGGACGCCAGCCGCCCTCGCCCTGCTGCTGCAGTTCCAGCACGGCGCTCTTTCCGGGCGCCTTCATGCGCTGTGCCCGGTACAGGATGCCCTCGTGGATGAATTCCAGGCTCACATCGGCACTGCTGCCGGCCCGGCTGTGGATGAGCGAATCGTCGCGCCGGCGCGCCTGCCCAAAGAGCACCCAGGTGATGGCATCCAGCAGCGAGGACTTTCCCGCCCCGTTGGCGCCGGAAATGCAGGCCAGGTCAAAGGCGCTAAAATCCAGTTCCGCCGGCTGGCGGTAGGAAAGGAACCCGGAAAGCCGCAGTCGGACGGGGATCATGCGCTGCCGTTTTCCTCCTCCGTGCCTGCCGCGCCATCTTCAGCCGCCCCGCGGGCGGGGGCCACAAGCACCTTGTCCACACGTTTGCCATCCATGTCCATGACCTCGAACCTCAGGCCCTTCCAGGTGAAGGATTGGCCGCTGACCGGGATGCTGCCCAGGCAACTCATCACCATGCCACCGAGGGTCTGGTAGCCCACCCGCTCCTCGTCCGGCAGGGCATCCAGGTCCAGGACCTCCTTCAGTTCATCCACCCGCAAAAGGCCGTCCATCAGCCAGGAGCCATCCTCGCGCTGCACCACGGAGGGCTCCTCCTGCCCGTCGGTCTCCGAGAAATCGCCCACGATCGATTCGAGCACATCGGTGGGGGTCACCATCCCCAGCACGCCGCCGAACTCGTCCAGCACCAGGGCCGCCCGCTGCCCGCTGCGCTTGAACTCCTCCAGCAGCCGCAGTGCCGGCATGCTTTCGGGGGCGTAAAGCACCGGTTGCACCAGGTTCTTCAGGTTGGGTTCCTGCTGTTCCAGTGCCGCAGCCAGCACATCCTTCGCCAGCAGCACCCCCTGCACCTCATCCAGGCTGTCAATGCAGGCCGGGAAGAGGCTGCGCTGGTTTTCACGCACCTTCTTCAGGTTGACCTCAAAGGGGTCATTCAGGTCCAGCCAGGTGATGTCGATGCGGGCGGTCATGATGGCATCCACCGTCCGCCCGCCGAAGCGCAGGACGCCTTCCACGATGTCCTGTTCGCTTTCCTCCAGCACACCGGAACGGGTTCCCTCTTCGATCACGCTCTTCAATTCGTCCTCGGTCATGCTTGGGCGGTTGGAACTGGAAAGCCCGAGCAGTTTCATGCCCAGCGCGCTGGAGCCGTTCAACAGGGAGATGACCGGGCGCATCAGCCAGGCCAGCGCCTTCATCGGCCGGGCGGCAAAACGGGCCAGTTTTTCCGGCTCCCGCAGGGCAATTTGCTTGGGGATCAGTTCGCCCACCACCAGCGAAAGGTAGGTGATGGGAACCACCACCAGCACTACACCCAGTTCCAGGCTGTGGCGCTGCAGCCAGGGAACCCGCGCTAGTAGTTTGGCCGCCTCGTCACCCAGGGTCACGCCGCCCAGAGCGCCGTTCAGGATGCCGATGAGGGTGATGCCCACCTGCACGGTGGAAAGCATGTGCCGGGGGTTCCCGGCCAGTTCCAGGGCGGTGCGGGCGGCTGTGTCGCCGTCATCGGCCAGCGGTTCCAGGCGCGCCGGGTGTGCCGAGATGAGGGCCATTTCCGCCATGGCGAAGAACCCGTTCAGCAGAATGAGGAGCAGGATGACAAGAACCTGCACAAGGATCACGGACACGGCAACCCCCCCTTATTCATCGCCCACCGCCGGGGGTTCCGCTTCCCGGGTGCCTTCGATGACCAGGCGGGCCAGTTCCTGCAGGTGGCCGGCATCCCCGGCGGGGATGTTGATGATCTTCCAGTACTGGTCGAGCAGTTCCAGCGGGCCGATGGAAGTGATCAACTGGTCGCCCGCCAGGCGCAGGCGCACCTCGGTCTGCGGGCGACGCTGCAGGTGGAACTCGAAAGCCCCCTCCATGCGGCGGCGCAGGGCGGGCTCGTCCAGCATCGGCTCCAGCGGGCGCGGGTAGGTGAGCACCAGGCGCACAATGGCGCCGGCCAGTTCTTCTTCGGACGGCAGTGCGGCGAACACCTTTTCCATGAAGGCGTCCTCCCCGCTCAGCGTGAGGGCCCGGTCGATGAAGCGGCGGCCATCCAGGCGGCGCCATTCCCAGGTGGTGCTGCCACGTTCCACCCGAGCGATCACAAACCCTTTTTCGTCGGCAGCTTCGCCGAAATCCACCCGTTCAATCGAGCCGGGATAGACCGCCGGCGGGTTGTTCTGCGGGTTCAGGTTCTGGTGCTTGTGGATGTGGCCAAGGGCCACATAATCCAGGCGCGGGTCGCGCACAAAGCGCCCGGGGAGGTTGATGTCGCCGCCCAGCATCACGCTGCGCTCACCGCCGTAAACCGCCCCCTCCACCGAGGCGTGGGCGGCTAGGATGGCCGGCACGCCATCATCCAGTTCCGCCAGCCAGCCCTGCAGCAAGCCATCCAGCCCCTCGATCAACTCCCGGTCGACGGGGGTGGCGCCTTCCTCCCCTGTGCCGCGGGCGGCCATCAGCCCGGAGCGGGTGATCCACGGCAGGGCCAGTATCTGCAGTGGCAGGCCGTCCAGTTCGCCCTTGCGGATGAACTCGGGCCGCCCCACCACCCGCACGTGCGGCACCTGCAGGGTGTCGAACTCGTGCAGGGCGTTCGCCCGGCCAATGGCCGGGGAAAGGTCGTGGTTGCCCACCAGCAGCAGGGTGGGTATGCCGGCCTCCGAAAGGCGCATGATGCGCCGCCCCCACTCGCGCTGGAAGGTGGGCGAGGGCGTGCGGTCCTTGTAGGCATCGCCGGCGAAGAGCACCAGGTCCACCCTTTCCTGCAGGGCGGTGTCGATGATCACATCCAGGGCCTTCAGGAAGTCCATCGCCCGCAGCGGCAGGCCGCTGGCCGGGTCGTGTTTCCCCTGGGTGGCAATGTCAATGTGGGCATCTGCAAAATGGAGGACGGTCAGCATCGCATCATCCGGAGTAGCCCATCTGCATCAGGAGCTGTTCGCTGGGGGCAAAGCCGGGGTGATGTTTCAGGCTGGCGCGCAGGTCCGCCAGGGCGCCCTGGGTGTCGCCCAGGGCATTCCTTGCCATGGCCCGCCAGTAGAAACTTTCCTCCAGGTTCGGCTCCGCCATCTGGCTTAAGGTTTTATCTGCCAGTTGAATGACATTCGAATAATTTCCCGTGTAATAGTAGGCAAAGTAAGGGCCGGTCTCGTACCAGGTGATGCGCCAGGGCCGTTTGGGGTCCTTGGCCTCCGCCAGTTCTCCATCGATGCGAAAAGCCTCGTTGTAGGCGACAACAGCCCCACTGTAGTCCTTTAACTTCACCAGGCTGGTGCCGCGATTGAAATAGGCGAACAAGCGGTTCACCGGCTGCAGGGCGGCAGTCTCGTTGGAGGCGATCTGCAGGGCGATCTCGTAACTCTTCTGCTCGTCGACGTAGTCGCCCAGGATGGAAAACAGCCGCTCTTCGTAGTTGGACGGGTAGACCACGATGAAGGTGTAGTTGAAGGAGCGCCACTCGTCCTGGATGGTGGCATAGGGAATGAGGTAGTCGGGCTGGAAGTAGGAATCCTGGACGATGAAATTGCCGGCCGCGTCATCGTAGCCGGTAAGCAGGTTGTAATGGCCCATCCAGCTCAGCGTGCCCGTGGTATCCGTGATGTAAGCGCCCTTTTCGATGAGCACCGGGAAGCCCCCGGCGATGAGCGCCTTTGCCAGGTGCAGCGTGCCGCCCTCCCGGCCGATGGCCTTGAAGACGGTCTGGGTATTCACGTAGTCGATCATCTCGTAGGGCATCACGTTCTTGTCTTTATCGTTCGGTTTCAGGTACTTGCCGGGGTCCAGGCGTGTGCCACCCCAGCCCCAGAAGGAGAGCGCCATGGCCAGGTTGGCCGGGGCGCAGTAGTTCATGATGCCGTGCTGGTCCATGTAGCGGGTGCCCTTAAGGCTGATGGCGGCCGGCAGGGGGGTGGGCGTTATGGTCGGCTCGGGGGGGTTGGGCGGCAGCGTGGCCGTGTGTGTTGGCACCATGGCCGTCATGGCCATGAAGGTGGCGGTGACCGCGCTCTCCACGTTCTCCTCCGGCCGGAAGACGGTGTCCTCCGGCGGGTTCAGTTTGTAGAACAACCGGGTGCGCAGGTCGTTAAAATGCCAGGCGATGGACTGGCGAAAGGGCAGGACGACCATGGAGGCTCCGGCAAGAGCCACAAGGCCGCAAAGAGCCAGCAGGAGGGTCTTGGTTCTCTTTTTCATGGCCGCAGCCTAGGAGAGTGAGCGGATGGCGTCCAGGAACTGTTGGATCTCGTCGAGCGTGTTATAGTGCACCGGGCCGACCCGGATAACACCCCCCTTGTCCTCCAGCCCCAGGTACTGGGTGATAGCCAGTGCATAGAAATTGCCGTTCCAGATGTTGATATTCCTCTCCCCCAGTGCCCTGGCAACCCCGGCCGGGCTGCGGCCCGCCAGGGTGAAAGAGAAGGTCGGTACGCGCTGGTCGATCTTCTGCAGGTCCTTCAGGCCGTACAGCGTCACCCCCGGGATGGACTGCAGCCCCTCCAGCAGCGCCCGGCTGATCTCGAACTCGCCGGCGCGGATGGCCGTCATGGCGGTTTTGAAGGTCAGCCGGCGGCCGTCGTAGGTGCCGGCGTACTGCTCGCGGTGCTCGGCGCCAAAGGTTTTGCCCAGCCATTCAAAGTATTCCAGCACACCCGCCAGCCCGCAGATGGATTCAAAGGCGCCGGTGCCGGTCTCGAACTTGCCCGGCGGGTCCTGCGGGGCCGGGCGCACCCGGTAGGCCTGCAGGTTTTCCAGCAGGTCGTGGCGCCCGTAAAGCGCACCCATATGCGGGCCAAAGAACTTGTAGGCCGAACAGACCAAAAAGTCGGCGCCAAGGCTTTGCACATCGATGGGCCCGTGCGGGGCATATTGCACGGCATCCAGGTACACCAGCGCACCGGCCTCGTGCGCCATTTCCAGGATGCGGCCAATCGGGTTGATTGTTCCCAGCAGGTTGGAGGCGTAGCCGCAGGCCAGCAGGCGGGGTCTTTCCTTCAGCGCCCTGGCCAGGTCATCCAGGTCCAGCGTGCCATCCTGGCGGTTGAACTTCACCCAGCGAACGCGCATGCCGCGATCCTCGGCCACCTGCAGCCAGGGGGAGATGTTGCCATCGTGGTCCATGTGGGTCACCAGCAGGGTTTCGCCGGAACGAAAGGTGCGGCCCAGCGCCCGGCTGAGGTTGTAGGTCAGCGAGGTCATATTCAGGCCAAAGACGATCTCCTCCGGCCGGGCGGCGTTCAAAAAATCGGCCATGGCCACCCGGGCATCCTGCACGCGGGCATCCGATTCCATGCTGGTGGGGAACAACCCGCCGTGATTGGCATTGCACTCCACCAGGTAGGCTTCCATGGCCTGCAGACTCTCCCGGGCGATCTGTGTGCCGCCGGGGTTGTCCAGGTATACATGGGGTTGTTTTAGAGCCGGAAAGTGCTCCCGGATCTCGTGGGGGTCAAGCGGTGTCATTTTCCCGTGGTCAGGTCCTCGTCGCCTTCGTCCAGGTCGATCTCCATATCCTCATCTTCCAACTGCGGTTCCAGGCGGATCCACAACATGAGCATCTGGCCTTCGGCGGTCTCCACCGAGCGGGCAGCCAGGATGGGTGCCTTCTCCTCCAGGCCGATTTCGTTGCGGTAATGGAGATAAATGGGGTCTTGGCGGCTCCAGGCGCGGTAGCAGCGCTCCACCAGGGCGGGCCCGTTAAAGGTCCGTACATGGGTGAGGGCCATGTCGTACATGTATGGGCTTTCATTCAAGCCCAGGGCCCAGCCGTCATTGATGCTCTCAAAAACGGGCGGCGGCCCCTCGATGATGGTAATGCGATCTTCCATTGAAGTTAATTTCTCCGTTGCCTGCCGTTGATGATACCACAAATTTTCTCCTGCCCGCATCCGCCCGGGGAAAGCCGTCCCGCCTTCCGCGGCGGCAGCCAGGGTGAAATTTCTGATAATACGCTGATGCTTCTCTTGTATTGCTCTGATACTGGCCGAATATACTGAAGGCAGTTAAACCCGAAAAGAAGGATAGGATTTTACAGGAGGTTTGAAATGACATACTACATCACCCCGTTTACCCGCCGGCGACGCATGCTGGAGAGAATGATGGATCCCGATTGGCCGGCTTACGAGCCCGAAGTGATCGTCCCCGTGGACGTGAAAGCCGAGGCGGATGATTACATCATCACCGCACTCATCCCCGGCGTAAAAGCCGAAGACCTGAACATCCAGGTCGTCAATGAAACCGTCAGCATCCAGGGCGAACTGCACAACGACCGCGAGGAAGGCGCCAACTACCTGTTGGAAGAGCGCCCCTCCGGCAGGTTCTGCCGCACGGTGACCCTGCCCGAGCCGATGAACTCGGCCAAGGCCGAGGCCAACCTGAAGGATGGCGTGCTTGTGCTGCGGGTGCCCAAGGCCGAGGAAGCCAAGCCCAAGAGCATCAAGGTCAGTTATAAGTAAAGGCGGCACGGCCGGCTGCAATTGCCGGCCTTATCTCCCTTCAACCCGGCGGCAAATTCCCTGCCGCCGGGATTTGATTCGGCGCCTATCGATTTAAGGTACAATCCTGGCATGGACCGGCAAAGCCTGCAAAATGCCCTGGCGGGGCTCCCGGTTGCCGGGCTGCGTTACTTTAACAGCACCGGTTCCACCAACGATGTGGCGCTGGGCTGGGCTGCCGAAGGCGCCCCCGACATGGCCCTGGTGGTTGCCAACCAGCAGACCGCCGGCCGCGGCCGGCTGGACCGCCGCTGGCTGAGCCGGCCGGGCTCATCGCTCATCTTCAGCCTGGTCCTGCACCCGCTGCCGGCCGAGGCCAGGCTGCCGGGCTTGTTTTCCCCGCTGGGAGCCATGGCCCTCAGCAGCACCCTGCAGAACGATTACGGCCTGCAAAGCGTGGTGAAGTGGCCCAATGATGTGCTCGTTGACGGGAAAAAGATCGCCGGCGTGCTTGCCGAATCCGTCTGGCAGGGCGGGGTGCTGTCTGCGGTTGTCGTCGGCATCGGCGTCAACGTCACCCCGGCCTCCCTGCCACCCCAAGCCGGGTTGAACCTGCCGGCAGCCTGCCTGGAGGGGCTGCTCGGCAGGCCGGTGGACCGCCAGGCCCTGCTCGTGAGCCTGCTCACCAGCCTGCTGGAATGGCGCCGGCTGTTGCCCGAGGCTGCCTTCCTTCAGGCCTGGGAACAGCGCCTGGCCTTTAAGGGGCAAATGGTACAGGGGGAAAAGGACGGTGCAACCCGGGTGAGCGGGAGGGTGCTGGGGCTGAACCCCGGCGGAAGCCTGAGGCTGCAGTTGGAGGATGGCACAGAGATTGCAATAGAAGCGGGTGATGTTCGTTTGCGCCCGATCGAACCCGGGAGGTGAAGGATGCTGGATGACCTGCGAGACTCAATTTCCACGCCAGAGGAGGAGCCGCCGAAATCGCCCGTTCCGGCCCGGCCGGCAAGGGAAAAGGGCAACTTCCTGGGCATGACGGCAAAACAGCGTTTTGTCATCGCCCTGCTGCTGCTTCTCATGGTCTGCGTGCTGGGGGCTTTTGCCCTGCTGGCCTTTGAGAAGGTCGTTCCCCCCATCTATTAACCGTCCCCGTTCCCGCCTTCCGAGACGGCCGGGATGCGGGCCACCGAGGCAACCGCATCCTCGGCTGCCAGGTTCATCACCCGCGAGCCGCGGGTGGCCCTTCCGCTGACGGGGATGCTCTTAACCTCCAGCCGTACCACCATGCCCCCCGCCGAGATTAACGTCACCTCGTCATCGGCCTGCACCACGCGGGCAGCAGCCACGCCGCCCGTCTTTTTCAGGTTGCCCTGGCTCAAGGAGATCACGCCCTTGCCGGCCCGGCTTTTGGCCGGGTAATCCTCCAGCGGGCTGCGCTTGGCAAAGCCCTGGCTGGTCACCAGCAGCAGGTCTCCTCCCGCTTCCACCACCTCCATGGAGGCCACCCGGTCGCCCCGGCCCAGCCTGATGGCCGCCACACCGCCCGCCTGCCGGCCCATGGCCCGCACCTCGTTCTCATCCATTCGCAACGCCAGGCCATTGCGGGTGACGATGACAACCTCATCGCTGCCCGAGGTCAGGCGCACCCAGCCCAGTTCGTCCTGGTCATCCAGGTTCATGGCCAGCATGCCCGATGGCCGCACGCTGGAGAGTTCCGATAGCGGCAGGCGCTTGGCCCGGCCATTGACGGTGGCCAGGAACAGGAAACCCTCCCGGTCAAAGCCGGGAACGGCCACCGCCGCCGTGATGCGCTCACCGGGGTCCACCGAAAGCAGGTTAACCATTGGGATGCCCTTGTCCGTGCGGTTGGCATCCGGGATCTGGTAGGCTTTTTCGGAATACACCTTGCCGCGATCCGAGAAGAACAGGATGGTGTGCAGGGTGCGGGCATGCAGCAGCATCAGCACTTCGTCCTCCTCGCGCATGGCCTGCCCGGTCACACCCTTGCGGCCCCGGCTTCGGGAAGCCTTGTACACACTGGCGCCAACCCGCTTGATGTAACCGCGTTCGGTGATGCTGATCAGCGTATCCTCGTCGGCCACCAGGTCTTCCTCCTTGAAGTCCTCCACCTCGTCCCGGGCGATGCGCGTCCGGCGCTCATCGCCGAAGCGTTCGCTGATCTCCGTCATGTCGTCCTGGATCACGCCGAGGATCTTCTTGGGGTGGGCCAGCAGGTCCTCCAGGTGGGCGATGCGGGCAAGCATTTCGCGCAGTTCTTCCTCGATCTTCTGCCGCTCCAGTGCGGCCAGCCGGCGCAGTTGCATATCCAGGATGGCCTGGGCCTGGAGTTCGGATAAATGAAAGCGTTGCATCAACCGGGTGCGGGCGGTATCCGCATCCGGCGATTCGCGGATGGTCTGGATGACCGCGTCGATGTTGTTCAAGGCCGTCATCAGCCCTTCCAGGATGTGGGCCCGTTTTTTGGCCTTGTCCAGTTCAAACTGCGAGCGGCGGGTGATCACCTCCACCCGGTGTTCGATGAAGAGTTGCAGGGCTCGCCGCAGCGAAAGCGGCCGCGGCTCGCCGTTCACCAGCGCCAGCATGTGCACACCAAAGGTGGATTGCAGGGGGGTGTACTTGTAAAGCTGGTTGAGCACCTTTTTGGGCGCCGCGCCGCGCTTCAACTCGATGACGATGCTCATCCCGCGGCGGTCGGATTCATCCCGCAGGTCGCTGATGGCGTCGATGCGGCCGTCTCGGGACAGGTCGGCAATGCGTTCGATCAGGCTGGTCTTGTTCACCTGGTAGGGGATCTCAGTGATGACGATGGCATGGCGACCCCCGCGCAATTCCTCGATGTGGGCCACCCCGCGGATGATGAGCCGGCCGCGCCCGGTGCTGTAGGCCTGTAAAAGGCCCTCCCGGCCGATGATGATGCCGCCGGTGGGAAAATCCGGGCCGGAGAGGTACTCGGTCAGTTCCTCCACGGTCACATCTTCGATCTCGTCGTAGCGGTCGATCAGGTAGTTGATGGCCCGGCCCACCTCGCGCAAATTGTGCGGCGGAATGTTGGTGGCCATGCCCACGGCAATGCCCGCCGAGCCGTTTAAAAGCAGGTTGGGCAGCCGCGAGGGCAGCACCTGGGGTTCCTGCAGGCTGCCATCGAAATTATTCACCATGTCGATGGTTTCCTTGTCGATGTCCAGCAGCATCTCTTCGGCTGTTTTTCCCAGGCGCGCCTCGGTGTAGCGCATGGCCGCCGGGGCGTCTCCGTCGATGGAACCAAAATTGCCCTGCCCGTCCACCAGCGGGTAGCGCATGGAAAAATCCTGGGCCATGCGGGCCATGGCGTCGTACACGGCCATGTCGCCATGCGGGTGGTACTTGCCGAGCACCTCGCCAACGATGCGGGCCGATTTTTTATAGGCCCCCGTGGAATGCATGCCCAGTTCGTGCATGGCGAAGAGAATACGCCGGTGGACGGGCTTGAGCCCGTCGCGCACATCCGGCAGCGCCCGCGCCACGATCACGCTCATGGCGTAATCCATGTAGGCGCTGCGCATCTGTTCATCGATGTCAACTTGCTGGATGGTGCCGATCTCCATAGGTGGTTCCTGCCTTGGGTGGTTACACTGGTTCGCTGGTGCTCCTTCCGGGCTCTACACAGCCGCCGCCGCGGTTCTCGCGGCGGCCTGGTGTTCCCTCACATTACCGGTGGAGCAGTTCCCCCATTATACACCAAACAGGTTGCAGCCCGTGTGAAGTATAATGAAGGGGCAGGTTGCATTCACAGGAGTTGGTGATGGCCGAAAAGAAGATCCGCGTACTGATCGCCAAACCGGGGCTGGATGGGCACGACCGGGGGGCCAAGGTGGTGGCCCGCGCCCTGCGCGATGCCGGCATGGAGGTGATCTACACCGGCCTGCGCCAAACACCGGAAATGATCGCCGCGGCCGCCCTGCAGGAAGATGTAGACGTCATCGGCCTTTCCATCCTTTCGGGCGCCCACGAGAGCCTCATCCCGCGCCTGCTGGAACTGTTGAAAGACACCGGCCGGCAGGATATCTGCGTGGTCGCCGGCGGCATCTTCCCGCCCGCCGACATCCCCGGGCTGCTTGCCCTTGGTGTGCGGGCTGTTTACGGCCCGGGAACCTCCACCACGCGCATGGTGGAAGAGATCACCTCCTTTGTTCGGGGTGCACCGGCCCCTTGAGCACTCCCGACCACAGCCCCACCCGCGCCATCCTGGAGGGAGACCGAATTGCCCTTGCCCGCCTGTTAACCCTGCTTGAGGACGAATCGCCCGCAGGGCAGGTCGTTCTCGATGCGCTCTTCCCCCATACCGGGCACGCCCACATCATCGGCGTCACCGGTGCCACCGGCACCGGAAAATCCACCCTGGTCAACCGCCTGGGGAAATGCCTTCGGGAGGGCGCCCAGGGCCGCCCGCCCCAAACGTTGGCCGTGGTGGCGGTGGACCCAACCAGCCCGTTCAGCGGCGGCGCCGTTCTTGGTGACCGGCTGCGCATGCGAGACCTAGCTGCCGACCCGGGCGCCTTCATCCGCTCGATGGCCAGCCGCGGCTCGGCCGGAGGCCTTTCGCGCACCTGCCCGGCGGTTGTCCACGCGCTGGATGCCGCCGGATTTGAGGCGATCATCGTCGAAACCGTTGGTGCCGGGCAGACCGAAGTGGACATTGCCCGCCTGGCCCACACCACCCTGGTCGTGGAAGCCCCCGGGCTGGGCGACGAGGTGCAGGCCATCAAGGCCGGCATCCTGGAGATCGCCGACATCCTGGTGGTCAACAAGGCCGACCGGCCGGGCGTCGAGGAAGCCGTGCGTGCGCTGCAGGCCATGTTGTCGCTGGCCGGCACTTCCGGCGG
The DNA here is from genome assembly GCA_964420835.1 of uncultured Anaerolineaceae bacterium. Classification (GTDB taxonomy): domain Bacteria; phylum Chloroflexota; class Anaerolineae; order Anaerolineales; family Anaerolineaceae; genus CAYQUO01. The sequence continues at coordinate 34,144 of CAYQUO010000001.1, read as the reverse complement.
CACGGGCCGGCCGGAGGCGTGGATGGTGCCGGTGCTGCCCACCGTGGCGACCACGGGGGAAGGCCTGCCGGACCTGGTTGACATGATCCACCAGCACCGCCAGTGGCTGAAGGAGAGCGGGACCTGGCAGCGCAGCGACGGGCAGCGCCTGCAGCATGAACTGGATGCCCTGCTGCAGCGGGACCTACTCGCCCGCTGGCAGGAGCGGGTGCCCCCCGGGGAATATGAACGCACCCTGCGGAGCCTGCTCGCCCGCCGCACCTCGCCCCGCCAGGCGGCTGCCGCATTGGCCCGGATGGAAGTAAAATAGACAGGTGAACATTATTCTCATCAGGAGTGACCTGGATGCAAAGAACGAACATTGGTGACCTTCGCCGGCACATCGGGCAAAAGGTCAAAATTCAGGGGTGGCTGCAGACCCTGCGCGACCAGAAGAAGATGCAGTTCCTCATCCTGCGCGACCGCACCGGCCTGGTGCAGGTGGCCAATTGGATACCCGGCAACGAGCCCCTGGCTGCGGAGATCTCGCGCCTGGGGGTTGAATCGGCGCTCACCATCACCGGCAGCGTGGTTGACAACCCGGTGGTGAAACTGAATGGCCTGGAACTGCAGTTGGAAACCCTGGAGGTGAACAACGCCGCCGAGCCGCTGCTGCCCTTTGACCCCTTTGGCGAGACCCTGCCGGCCCTCGACTTCCGCCTCGACTGGCGCTACCTGGACCTGCGGCGCCCGGCCAACCTGGCCATCTTCCGGGTGCAGACCACGGCCGAGATGGCCATGCGCGAGTACTGGATCCGGCACGGCTTCATCGAGATCCACACCCCCAAGTTAATGGGCAGCCCCAGCGAAAGCGGAGCCGAACTCTTCGAACTGCCCTATTTCGAGCGCAAGGCCTACCTGGCACAGTCGCCCCAGTTCTACAAGCAGATGGGCATGGCGGCCGGCTTCGAGCGTGTCTTCGAAATCGGCCCCGTCTTCCGCGCCGACCCCTCCTTCACCTCCCGCCACATGACGGAATTCACCGGCGTCGACATGGAAATGTCGTGGATCGACGACCACCACGAAGTGATGGACTTCATGGAGGGCTGGCTGCAGTACACCTGGCAGCGGGTGAAGGACGTTCACGGCCCGGAGGTGCAGGAACTTCTTGGCAGGGAGATCAAGGTGCCCTCCATCCCCTTCCCGCGCATCACCATGGCCCAGGCCCAGGAGATCCTCAGGAAGGAGAACTACCCGCTTCCAGCGGACCGCCATGGCGACCTGGACCCCGGCGGCGAGCGCGCCCTGGCAGACCACATCAAGCGCGAAATGGGCCACGATTTCGTTTTCGTCACCGACTGGCCCATCAACGTCCGCCCGTTCTACCACATGCGCCACCCCGACAATCCCGGGCTCACCCGCTCCTTTGACCTGCTGGCCAACGGGCTCGAGATCACCACCGGCGCCCAGCGCGAGCACCGCTATGATGTGCTGGTCCGACAGGCACAGGAAAAGGGCCTCAGCCTTGAGCCCATCCGCTTCTACCTGGATTTCTTCCGTTACGGCTGCCCCTCCCACGGCGGCTTTGGCCTGGGCCTTTCGCGCACCCTCATGTCCATGCTCGACCTGGCCAATGTGCGCGAGGCCGTTTATCTTTTCCGCGGGCCCAACCGCCTGCACCCATAAGGAGTTTGCCATGTCGGTTACCTACCACCGCCACGAACGCATGTACGGCGAGATCAAATTGTACGCGGGCACTGCCAGCCCGGACCTTTCCGAGCGTATCGCCGAATACCTGAACATTGAACTTTGTGGCCGGGATGTCATCCAGTTTCCCAACGACAACCTTTTTGTAAAACTGCACAGCAGTGTACGCGGGCAGGATTGCTACGTCATCCAGACCACCTCGCGCCCGGTCCATCGGAACCTGATGGAAATGCTCCTGCTCATCCAGACCCTGCGCCTGGATTCGGCTGCCCGCATCACCGCGGTCATCCCCTACCTTTGCTATTCCCGCTCCGATAAGAAGGACCAGCCCCGGGTGCCCATTTCGGCCCGCCTGGTGGCGGATATGATCGAAGTGGCGGGCGCCGACCGCTACATCACCCTCGACCTGCACGCCGGGCAAATCCAGGGCTTTTTCTCCATTCCCGGGGATGTTCTCACCACCTTTTACCTCCTCAACGATCACCTCAAATCGCTGAAACCGAAGATGATCAACCCCGTGGTCGTCACGGCCGACCTCGGTTTTGCCAAGAAGGGCCGCAACTTCGCCGCCGGGCTGGATGTTCCCATGGCCTTTATTGAAAAACGGCGCCTGAGCAACGACTCCAAGGCTGAAGCCCTCACCCTCATCGGCGATGTCTTCGACCGGGATGTGGTCATCGTTGACGACGAGGTGGACACCGGCGGCTCGATCGCCCAGGCGGTCAAGATCGTCAAGGAATACGGCGCCCGCGATGTGTACATCTCCTTTGTCCACCCCCTGCTCTCGGGGAACGCCGCCGAGCGCCTTTCGGCACTGCCGGTAACCCGCTTCATCACCACCGATACCATCCCAATCCCCCCGGAGAAGATGGCCTTTTTTGGCGACCGCATCACGATCCTCTCCACGGCTTCACTGCTGGGGGAGGTCATCCGCCGGGCAAACGAAGGCCGCAGCGTAGGCGAAATGTTCAACGAGTGATGCCGCCGGCAGCCGCCATCCCGCACTCCCATGCCTGAACTACCGGAAGTTGAGACCATTGTCCGGGCGCTGCGCCAGGGCGGGCGGGGCGGCGACCCCCTTCCCGGGAAGACCATCCGCTCGGCAACCCTTTTCTGGCCTGGAGCCCTTGCCAGCCCAACCTGGCGGGAACTTGAAAACGCCCTCCCCGGGCAGACCGTTCGGGACGTGACCCGTCGGGGAAAATTCATCCTTGTCCACCTCGACCGCCACACCCTGCTCATCCACCTGCGCATGAGCGGCGACCTGCGCGTGGAACCGGATTCAGCGGACCAGCCGTTTCAACCGCACGACCGGGCGGCCATCTCCTTTGTGGATGGAATGCGCCTGGTTTTTAACGACACCCGCAAGTTCGGCCGCCTGTGGCTGACCGATGACCCCGGCGGTCTGCTCGGCGGCCTGGGCCCGGAACCCCTGGATGAAACCCTGGCTCCCGCCCGCTTCCACGCCATGCTCCAGGCGAGGCGCACCCGTCTCAAGGCCCTCCTCCTAGACCAGTCCTTCCTGGCCGGCCTGGGCAACATCTACAGCGACGAAGCCCTACACCGCGCCCGCCTGCACCCCTGCCGCCCTGCCTGCAGCCTGGGCCGCAGCGAAGCCGACCGCCTCCTCGCTGCGGTTCGCCAAACCCTGCGGGAGGGCATCCGGCTCAATGGAGCCAGCATCGATTGGGCTTACCGCGGCGGTGGTTTCCAAAACAACTTCAGGGTCTATGGACGCACCAGTCAACCCTGCCCCCGCTGCAAAAGACCCATTGAACGCATCCTGGTCAGCCAGCGTTCGACCCATTATTGCCCTTTTTGCCAACCTTTCGAAATTGAAAGGTGATTGCAAGGTCGGTTTTCCGGTATACTTATTAAGATATTAATGATAGGCGGCGAGATTGCCATGACATCCACTGGTATGGTGATATTAATCGCAATTGTGTTCGCCCTGGTGGGGTTTGTTTCGGGCGTTGCTGCCATCATGATCATCAGCAACCGGGACAAGGCAGGCGCAGGGGGAAAGAAGATCAGCCCCGACCACGATGAACTGCTTACCCTGCTGCGCGAACGCGAAGGCAACCGAATCGCCATCGCCATCGGCGACAAACTCATCCGAAGCGTTGACGAGTTGACCGAAAAACAGCGCCGCGCCGTGGGGCTGCTGAGCCGCGACTGGGAAGCCTGGATCGCGGAAATGCCCGCCGAAGCGCCTCCGGCAGATCAGCCTGCGACAGCAGAACCATCACCTTTCCCCGAGCCACTGCCAATGGTGGATCAACCGCCATTCACCGAGCCACTGCCGCAGGTGGATCAACCGCCATTCTTCGAGCCGCTGACAACGGTGGATCAGCCGCCATTCCCCGGCCCCTTGCCGGTGCCGGATGAACCTGCGGTCACTAAACCTCTCCCACCGTTGGAGCAGCCCGTCCCAGCCGAGCCTGCCGCGCCGGTGGAGGAATTGGTCTTCGCCGAGCCCGCCCCGCCTGCCGTGCAGCCTCCCCCTCCCGAACCTCACCCACAACCCGGGCAGGCAAAGCACTCCGAACAGGAAGAGGAGCCCGAAGGCGCCGCCACAAATATCGTGGTACAGATCAACCAGGTGCTGCAGGAGAAGGTGATCGGCACACCCTATGAGAACGGCTACCTGCACCTTTCCGAGGATACCCAGGGGGGAGGGGTCACCGTCTGGCTGGGGACGGAACAGTTCGGTGACCTGGACAGCGTTCCGGACGAATCCGCCCGGAATGTCATCCGCAGCGCCGTTAAGGAATGGGAACAGCGGGCAAGCAGTATGAGCCTGCGATCGGCAACAGAATAGACGGCAAACCCCCTTGCGGACCGGCAATGGGGGTTTTTTTATTTATTCGGGTGTTGTGGTTGCAATTGTCAGGCAGGGGGCGGAATGGCCTCTTCGACGCTTTCGATCTCCGGGAAAAACTGCCGCAGGGTGCCTTCCACCCACCCGTGCAGGGTCGTCATGTTCAACGGGCACTCCTCGCAGGCACCGCCAAGATGGAGTTTCACCACCCGGCCATCGAAGGACACCAGTTCCACCGAGCCCCCATGATAATGGTTGATGTAGGAGTCGAGTTGCTCGATCAAGCCGCGCAACTGCTCCGCCTTGGAATATTCAGGTATCACCCTGGTCATCATTCCCGTCCTTCCCGCCATTTGGGGGATGCATTTCCATCCCCTGGCACAAAAGCCCAAAAACCTGGTCGCGCGTGGCATTGGCTTTTTCGGCAATGAGGTCCGCCAGATTGCCCAGGAGAATTATACCCGTTTCAGGGTGTTCCTTGCAGATCCTGCGCAGGTCGCTCCCCAGCAGGCGAAGTGCGGTGATGTCTTTCACGGCCGTGGCGTTGGCACTGTAAATGGCTCTGCCCAGGGCCGTGGACCAGCCAAAGATCCCCCCGGGGAAAATGTGGGTGATCCCGATCCGCTCACCGTCATAGGTCTTGAAATCCAGCGCCACCTCGCCGCGCAGGAGCACAAAAAGATGCACCGCCGGGTGTCCCTGGTAAATGATGGTTTCGCCGGCCTTCCACTCCATGGGGTAGACCAATGGTCCCATCAGTTCCATTTGCGACGGTTTGAGCCCCTGAAACAGGGGCAATGCGGTGATCTCCTGCCTTAACATTAGACATATAGTAATGATTGAATGGGTGAGCTTGTAGTATCAAACATCCTAAAACGCTTGACGAAACTCATGCCACCAATGGGCACATTGGCATGCTGCTCCATCCCCTGAATGTCATTTGTCAACAATTCCCTTGCCGGATTGTTGATTATTAAGATAAAATAAGCGGATTTGATTACGGAGAGGCTGTGCCGCGGAGATGATCGTCGTCCCCGAGGGGGCGTTCACCCGCCCATTCCCCCCTGTATTCAGCACCAGCAATTATTATCTGATCCAATGGAGATTCATTAATGAGAAAACCGTTTGTTGCCGGCAACTGGAAGATGAACAAGAACTCAAAGGAGGCGGTTGCCCTGGTGACCGAAATGCTGCCGGGGCTGCAGGCCATCCCCGCCGTGGAACGGGTCATCATCCCGCCCTACCCGGCCTTGATGTCTGTATCCTGCCTGTTGGAAAATTCCGGTGTGGGACTGGGCGCCCAGAACCTTTTCTGGGAGCCTTCCGGAGCCTACACCGGCGAGGTTTCCGCCGCAATGGTCAGGGAGTTCTGCCAGTATGCCCTGGTCGGCCACTCCGAGCGGCGCACCTACTTCGGAGAGACCGATGAGAGTGTGAACAGGAAGACAAGGGCCGCCCTGGAAGCCGGCCTGGTGCCCATCGTCTGCGTGGGAGAGACGCTGGAAGAGTACGAATCCGGCCGCACGGCCGAAGTGGTCACCCGCCAGGTGCGCCTGGGCCTGCAGGGGCTGCAAAACCTGCAGCAGGAGAAGATCATCGTCGCCTACGAGCCCGTCTGGGCCATCGGCAGCGGCAGACCTTCCAGCGCCGAAAACGCCAACCAGGTCGTTCACAAATACATCCGCCCGCCCCTCGAGGAACTCTTCGGGTCAGGGGCGGCCGCGGCCATCCGCGTCCTTTACGGCGGCTCGGTCAAGCCTGACAACGCCGCCGAGTTCTTCGGCCAGCCGGAGATCGACGGCGGCCTGTTGGGCGGGGCCAGCCTGAAAGCGGCCGATTTCATCAGCGTCACCTTCGCCGCTTCACGCCGGGGTTGATCCCCCTGCCGACCGGCCTGGAGAGCCTGGCAATTCTCCTGCTGCTGATGCCGGCCTTCCACATCGTACAGCGCGGCGCGCAGCGGGCTTTCCTGCGCAGCATTATTTTGCTCACCGCCCGGGAGGACCTGGCCGTGATGCTGTTCTCCCTGTTCCTGCTGCCGGGCGTGCTCCTTCACGAGGGCAGCCACTACCTTTCCGCCCGCCTGCTGGGGGTCCGTACGGGGCGTTTTTCCATTTTGCCAAAGCGGCTTGCGGGGGGCCGCCTGCGCCTTGGCTACGTGGAGGTTGGCGCCACCGGCAACCTGCGGGCTTCGCTCATCGGGGCTGCCCCGCTGATCACCGGCATCCTGCTGCTGGCATGGATCGGCAGCCGCCTGCCCGGGCTGGCCAACGCACTGGCTGCCGCCCGGTCCGACGATTGGACCGCTTTTTTTTCCTCCCTGGCTGCGTTGCCCGCCGGAAGGGATTTTTGGCTCTGGTTTTACCTGGCTTTCTGCATCAGCGGCACCATGCTGCCCTCCGCCAGCGACCGAAAGCCGTGGCTTTCCCTGGCGCTTGTCTGCGGGCTGCTCCTGGTCCTGGCGCTGCTGGCGGGTGCCGGCCCCTGGCTTGAACAGCACCTGCTGCCGCCGGTGGACCGCGGCTTGCGGGCCGTTAACCGGGTGCTCCTGGCCTGCCTGTTGCTGCAGGGCGCCCTGGCCCTGCTCTTTCGCTTCAGCGGGTTGCTTCTGGGCGGGCTACTGCGGCGGCAGCCACGCCCCTAACCCCCCAGTGCTCAACCGATCTTGACGTTTTTCACCCCCTTCAGCGCGCTGAGGGCATCCATCAGCGGCTGCAAATCCTGCCTTTCCCGGAAGCGGGCCATGGCCTCCACGTTCATCTCGCCGGTGGCCAGGTCCTTTTGAAAGGACAGATGCCTGATTCGGCCCCGGTTGCCTGCAACGGCCTTCCGCAGCCCTTCCAGGATGGCCGAGCCTTCCTCCGCACAGAGGTGGATGGGTGTGTCCTCATAGGAGAGGATCAAGCGCCCTTCCACGAAGTCCAGCACGGCCAGGGCCACAAGCAGGATGACCGTGGCCGCCAATCCCGCATGAATATGCCCGGCCCCCACCGCCAGCCCCACCATGGCCATGGACCACAGCGAGGTTGCCGTGGTCAGGCCCTTCACGTGGCTGCCAAAGCGCAGAATGGCACCTGCCCCCAAAAAACCGATGCCTGAAACCACCTGGGCGGCCAGCCGCGCCGGGTCTCCATTGGGCGCCAGCGGATGGAACTGGATGGCCAAGTTGATGGAAACAGTCATGGAAAGCGCGGCACCGGTGACCAGGATGATGTACGTGCGCAGCCCGGCGAACTGACCGCGCAGTTCACGCTCCAAGCCCACCAGTGCTCCCAGCCCGGCGGCAAGCAGCAAGCGCAAAATGATCTGGTAGTCGGGTATCATGTTCGTCTCCTATATATACATCCGCCCTCACCGCTGAAGGGTAAGGGCGGCAGGGTTCCTGTTATCGTCCCGGCTGCTTATTGGATCTCGTCCAGGCGCACCGGGCGGTTCTCGTCGTAGGATCTGCGGGCCGCCAGCCCCATCACCACCGGGATTCGGCTTTCGGCTCCGGTTACCGGGGTGGGTTTGTCCTTCAACACCGACTCCACGAAGGCGCTCATTTCATTAACATAACTCTCAGTGTAGCGCTCCATGAAAAAATTGAGCGGCAGGTCGCGGCGGACGTTGTCTGCCAGCGAAAAGACGACCTCATTGGGGTAGTTGTTGCTGGCAGCCACCGACCCCTTGCTGCCCAGCAGTTCCACCCTCTGGTCGTAGCCGTACACTGCCTGCCGGCAGTTGTCGATGGTGCCGATCACGCCGTTGGCGAACTTCAACATCACCACGGCGGTATCCAGGTCGCCGGCTTTGCCAATGGCCTGGTCCACCGTCACCCCGGCGGCGGTGTACACCTCTTCCACCTCGCTGCCGATGAGGAAGCGGGCCATGTCAAAATCGTGGATGGTCATATCCAGGAACATGCCACCGGAGACCTGCACGTAACTGATGGGCGGCGGGGCCGGGTCGCGGCTGATGATGTGCAGCAACTGCGGCCTGCCGATCTCGCCTTCCACCACGGCCCGGCGGACGCGGGCAAAATTGGGGTCAAAGCGCCGGTTAAAGCCGACCTGCAGTTTCACCTTCGCCTGCTTCACCACCTCAAGGGCGGCGTCAATGTTCTCCAGGCTCAGGTCAAGCGGTTTTTCACAAAAGATGTGCTTGCCCGCCCGGGCGGCCTCGGCGGTGAGGTGGGCGTGCGTGTTGGTGGAGGAACAGATCACCACCGCCTCCACACCGGGGTCAGCCAGCACCTCCCGGTAGTCGGCAACCGCGCGGGGAATGCGGCAACGGTCTGCCAGGTTCCGGGCGGCTTCCAGGTTCACATCCGCGATCAGCAACGGGTTGGCCTCCGGGATGCGGAAGGCCAGGTTGACGGTATGCACCTGGCCAATTTGCCCTGCGCCGATGATTCCAATGTTCAATCGTTCCCTGCTCATATTTCCCTCCACGGGTTGTAGGTGATTTTCCGGGCAGGTGCCGCCGTTGCCGCACCAGCCCCGTGCCGGCGCTTAATTGCCCGCCGGCTTCAGGTAATGGCGCTCTTTTTTCAGCGCCTCTTCATAAGCCGCCCGCGCCTGTTTTACGCTGTCCATCTCGGACACCTCCGCCACGGCCACATCCCACCACGATTCGTAGCCCGGAACGCGCACCTCGCGCTCGGTCTCCACCACGATGACCGTTGTACGGGTGCTGGCCTTGGCCTTCTGCAGCGCCTCGCGAAGTTCGGGGATGCTGCGCGCCCGCAGACTGCTGGCGCCCAGGCTGGCGGCGTTGGCGGCGAAGTCAATCTGCAGCGGTTCGCCGTCCAGTTGCCCGCTCTGCGGGCTGCGGCTGCGATAGCGTGTGCCGAAACCGGCGCTCCCCAGCGAGCCGCTCAGCCCGCCGATGCTGGCAAATCCGTGGTTGTCCATCAGGACGACGATTATTTTAATGCCCTCCTGCACGCTGGTTGCCAGTTCGCCGGGCATCATCAGGTAGGTGCCATCGCCCACGAAGGCGAAGACCTCGCGGCTTGGGTCGGCCAGTTTTACGCCCAGGGCGCCGGGGATCTCGTAGCCCATGCACGAGTAGCCGTACTCCAGGTGGTAGCCGTTTGGTCCGTGCGGGCGCCACAGTTTGTGCAGGTCGCCCGGGTGGCTGCCAGCCGCCGAGACCATCACGTCGCGCGGCCCGGCTGCCTCCCAAACCGCCCCGATGACGGCACTTTGCGCCGGAAGCGGCTGGTTTTCCAGGTGGAACAGGCGCTCCACCTCGGCGTCCCATTCCTGCTTCAGGCCGCTGATCGTCCGGCCGTAATCCGCCCCGGTCTTCCAGCCCTGCAGGGCTTCAGCCAGTTCCTCCAGGGTCACCCGGGCATCGGCGGTCAGCGGGATGCCGCTATGCTTGTGGGCGTCGAATTCGGCCGTGTTGATGTTAATGAACACCACCTGCGGGTTCTGGAAGGCGGTGTGCGAGGCGGTGGTGAAGTCGCTGTAACGCGTGCCAATGCCGATGACCACGTCGGCCGCGGCAGCCAGGCGGTTGGCGGCCAGTGTTCCGGTGGCGCCCACCGCCCCCGTGTTCAGGGGATGGTCCCAGGGCAGGCAGCCCTTGCCAGCCTGTGTTTCGCAGACCGGGATGCCCGTCTGCCGGGTGAAGGCATCCAGCGCCGCCGTGGCCTCGCTGTACAAAACCCCGCCCCCGGCAACGATGAGCGGCTTTTGGCTGCCGCGGATCACCTCCACCGCCCGCCGCAGCAGGCCGCGGTCAGCCGGGGGGCGCGGGATGTGCCACACCCGCTTCTCGAACAGTGCTGCCGGGAAGTCGAACGCCTCGGCCTGCACATCCTGCGGCAGCGCCAGGGTCACCGCGCCGGTGTCAGAAGGCGAGACGAGCAGGCGCATTGCCTCCGGCAAGGAGGTGATGACCTGCTCCGGACGGTTGATGCGGTCCCAGTAGCGCGACACCGGTTTGAAGGCATCGTTTACGCTGACATCCTGGCTGGAAGGGGATTCCAGTTGCTGCAGCACCGGAGCCACGTTGCGCCGGGCGAAGATGTCGCCCGGAAGCAGCAGCACAGGCAGCCGGTTGATGGTGGCCAGGGCCGCCCCGGTGACCATGTTGGTGGCCCCCGGGCCAATGGAAGAGGTGCAGGCCCAGGCGCCCAGCCGGTTGCGCATCTTGGCGTAGCCTGCAGCCAGGTGCACGCCGGCCTGCTCGTTCTTCACCTGCACGTAGCGGAAGTCCGGGTTCTGCTGCAGCGCCTGGCCGATGCCAGCCACGTTGCCATGGCCAAAAATACCCAGCATGCCGGCAAAAAAAGCGCCCTGACGGCCATCGCGCTCCACGTGCTGGTTCTTCAGGAAGCGGACGATGGCCTGGGCAGTGGTCAGTCGGATCGTGCTCATGGTCGTCTCCGTGTTCGCGGGGGCATGGACAACCCCCGGCTCAGGATGAAACGCCGGCGGCCCGGGAGATGTCGTACAGCGGCACGGCCGGGTTGCGGGTGGTGTAACTCTGCTTCACCCAACTGAAGCGCGGGTCATCCACGGCCGTCAGGGCCTGGTCCGAGCCGGCCAGGATGTTCAGGTAGTACGTCCGGTAACCCGGCGGTGAGACCACCGGGTGGTAGCCCTCGGGCACCAGGACGATGTCGTCGTTTTGCACCCGCAGCAGGGCGTCGATGGGGCTGCCGCCCGATTGCAGGGGCGATCCCTGGTCGGTGTAGACCCACTGGATGGCAAAACCCTCCGGCCGGTCGATCTTGTAATAGTAGATCTCCTCCAGGTCGGCCTCCACCAGGCGGCCGGCATCGTCCAGCCGGCGCCGGTCGTGCTTGTGCGGCGGGTAACTGGACCAGCCGCCGCTGGGCGTGTACACCTCCACCACCACCAGGCGCTCCACGTCGGAGCCCGGCGGCAGGATGTTGTTGATCATGCGCGTGGCGTTGTCGCCGCCGCGGATTTCCACCTGGATGTCCTCCGGGCGCACCAGGCGCGGCGGGTGGTCCTGGCCGGTTTCCACCATCGCCAGCCCGAATTCGACATCCGTGCGGGCGCTCAGGGAGAAGCGGGTGCGGCGGGGCAGGTACAGGGCATGCGGAAGCCCGGCAAAGACGTTCGACCGTTCCCCCACATCCTGCCATGAGCCGGCGCTGGAATCGACATCCAGCACGCCGCCCAGCATCACCAGGGCGGCCTCCATTTCGCCTGTTTCGGCCTGCCAGCGCCGGCCCCGGCCCAGGCGCCGGGCCTCAAAATGAATGTACCTCCAGCCGGCGATCTCGGGAGTGACCTGCACAATGCGGTCGGGGTCGCCGGAGGGGGTGTGCGGGTGCACCACCAGGTTGCCTGCGTTATAGGTTCTCATTGGGGTTCTCCATGCATTCCGGGCGCCGGCAGTTGGGGAAAATGGGGCTGCCGCCCTTCCGCCGGGCGCCGTGTTTCAACCAGGTATTGTGGGCATCATTATAGATAGGCCTGCCAACTGTGTCAAGCGGGGCTGGGGCGCCAGGCCTTGAGCAGGGCTGGATGCCCGCTGCCAGGGCATGGCCTGGAACGCCTGGTTCAACCCCGGGTTCGTAACAACAGGGGTGGCCCCATGCGATGCGGCCGTTCTGCGATCATTGGCCGAACATGCCCGGGATTCGCACCAGCCCGCTCTCCATGGATGCAACCCACAATGTATATGCATCGGTCATGCAGATGGCCTGGTAGCCAAAACGGTCCGGCAATTCCCGGTTCCTGGATGCATTTTCCCAGTAGATGGTCGGCGAATCGTCCATGGGTACGCTGTAGAATCCGGAGTTGGCGGTGGCCAGCCACAGCTGGTAGGGGCCGGCGGCCATACTGCGGATTTCGCCGGGCAGTTCCAAAACCCGCTCAAAACGGCCGCCATCGAACAGGAACAGTTCCCTGCCGATGCCTGCCAGCAATTGTTCGCCGCGCGGACAGGGCATGATCGCCCCCACGGAAGATGCGTAATAGGAAGAAACTTCCTGCAACTTTTCCGCCCAGGTTTCCGCCAGCCTGCCATTCCTGAACCGGTAAAGCCCGTTGCTTGCCCCCACCCACATGGATGCGCTGTCAAAATAAAGGCTGTTCACCCTTGGGGCGGCCTGGCCGGCCTGCCTTTCCGCATCGCTGCGCAGGTCCTCAAATTGCAGGCTTGTCCCGTTCCAAATGATCAAACCGGTGCCCAGCCCAAAATACAGCCTGCCTTCGTCATCCCGGTTGATGGCCGTTACGGTATTGTCGACCCCGGGATCTTGATCCTGCAGGGGGATGTCGACAACCTCCCGGCCTTTCAGGTGGGGCACGAACCGCGCACCGCCCGTATAGCCGATCCATAGCCCGTCGCTGCCCACGAAAAAACTGTGCGGCGTGGCATTGTCCGGCAGGGGAAAGGTCATCCAGGGGGCGGCCGGGCGGGAAGCCTGGAACCGCTGCAGCCCATCCCTTCCAGCCAGCCACACCTGGCCGTCGGGTGTGGCTGCCATGGCCAGGAAGGCGTTGCTGAGCGGCTGGTCGCGGGTGCGCAGGGCTGTCCACTCCCCTTCCGAGTACAACCACAGCCCATCAGTGATGCTGCCGATGGCCATGCGCCCGCGCCCGTCGATGTCGAAGGCGTCAGTCGAATTGAACCGGTCCGGCGGCAGGATCACCTGCCTGCAGTGGTTCCAACCGGGAATGAATTCGCAGACTGAACCAAAGAAATCCGCCAGCCACAGGCTGCCGCCCGGGTCCTGGCGCAGGCTCACCAGGTGGTTGCCCATCGGGCCGGCATTGATCTCATCTGCGGGCCAGGATCGCCAGGACCGCCCGTCAAAGGATGCCAGGCCGCCCGAAGTGGCCATCCAAATTGTGGACGATTCATCGGTGCCGATGGCATGTACAAATTGGGAGGGCAACCCGCTGTTACCCGCCGTGTAAACCTGCTGAACGCGGCCGTTTTGCAGGACTGCAACACCGGCTGCAGTGGCCACCCACACCTTCCCGTCAATAACGCGGATCTGCCGTACGCTGTCGCCTGGCAAACGGTCATCCAGCGGGGTCTCCTTCCAGGTTTGCGTGCCCACATCGTATCGGCTGAGATGCCCGGCATAACCGACCCAGACCTGCTGCAGTTCCTCATCACACCCCAGCGCAGTTACCCGGCCAAACCCGTCCCCCCCGGGTGCTCAAGCGGTTGAAAGGGGGGGCTGAACCCCGAATCGCTCGGCCGGCTGAGGGTGAAGACGCCTTTGTCGCCGCCGGCGACGATCAGCGGTTCCGCAAAATCGCAGAAAGCAAGGGCATGGGTGGCCATGGGGCCGGCATGGATGTACCCGGGTTCCGCGGACCCGCCCAAATCCCAGGCGACGATGCCGCCGTCACCGGCTGCCCAGAGGGTGTCGCCCTCGAAAAGGATGCTGCTGATGCGGTTCCTGTTCGAATAATGGACGGGTTGGAACGGGTCGTCCGGCTCTTCCCCGTTTGCCCACACCGGGGTTGGCTCCAATGCCGGCAATCCTTCCGCGACGAGGCCGGTTAATCCCACCGCATCGATCTGCGTCCAGGCTTCATCTGCATCCCGTTCTACCGTGATGCGCACCGAGCGGACAAGCGCATCCATATCCGGCACGGTGAGGACGAGGGATGCCGGGCATTCGCCCGTCCCGACAGGTGCTTCCTGGCGGGAATCGTAGATTGTGATCCTCTCCCCATCCACGGTGAACAACTCGACCCGGCTGACCTGGTTGGGCCGGTTGGATTGCTCGATATGGATCCCGTTTGCGAGGATGTGAGGGAGATAGTCCAGTTCGAGCCAGGCTTCCCGCTCCTCTTCAGACGGCTGCCAGGCGGTTACGTAATCCCCGCAGAGGAACGTATCGGGCTTTCCGGTCGCCCGGGAGGCATGGTACGCCGCATCCCCGGCGTTGGAGCTGGCAGCCGCCCCGACGGCCCACAGCAGCACCTGGCCGCCTTCCAGCGGAGAATAGGATATATCTTGTCCCTGCGGCAAGGGGCTGCCAGGGGTTGGTGGTGCAATCCCCGCCCCGATCGGTGTGACAGCGGTGTTGATCAAGGGAGGGGCGCCGTCTGCCGTTCCCGTGCCGGGCGCACCCGGGCGGCCGGGCTGGCAGGCGGAGGCGAACAAAAGGAAGAAGAGGGCGGCGGATGTGAAAAGGTGACGGGAAACTCGGTTCATCGGGGCCCCTTTGCTGGAGGAGGTGGGTTAACGGGGGAAGGGATTTCCAGGCAACGGCCCAACCCTGCCAGGCAGGCAGTTCCATCCCGCTGCCGCGTAGCGTGTTGGGGATGACAGCCCCCAACCCTGCCAGGCCTGGTTTTGATGGTTACCCCTTCCTGCATGACCTTATAGACAGGCCCGCCACCCGAGTCAAACGTGCGGGCAGAGAAGTGCCACTTCAACGCGCAAAGCCAGCCGGAGGGGAGGCCCTTCCAGCCAACGCCGCCGGCACACTTTCCGGTGACCGGCATTTGGTTTATAGCATTGACAACAGCCGCCCGGCTCAGCAGGGCCCACAGATCGGCGGGCCTCCAGTTGGATTCGGCTTGCAGCACCACCCCTGTCCCTGTCCGCCGCTACCCTGCCTGGGGGGCACGGCCTCCGGGCACACACCCGGCTCCGCCCCATTGGCAACGAACGCGGAAGGGGCCCGGCAGGTGTTGTCGTAGGCGTAAAAGGCCTTCAGCGGGTAGTTGCTGTTGTCCTTCATGGCGTTGCCGGCTTGGACGTGCGTGAAGCGGTCCACGTAATCGAACCTGCCCGGGTCGCGCCAGAAGCCATCGGCAAAGCCGCCCCACAGGAAGATCTGGTTCGGCTTCAGCAGGGTTGGCAATATGGCGAATTCCACCCGCGGGACATCACCGGCCAGCAGGCGCACCCAGGCCAGGTCGGGGTTCTCCTCCTGGCCGCCCTGCCAGAGCAGTTTGTCATAGCCCTCCCAGCCGTTGGGGGCGGGGTCGCTGACGATTACGTTATTCCCGCCGACGGAATCGTTGGTGTCCTGCCAGATCTCCAAGCCATCCTGGCCCCACTCGCCGGACGGAACGGTTGTGGTGCGGAAGAGGTAGTCGCCCCGCCCATCCAGGTTGACATCCAGTTCAAATCCGTAGGAGGGTGGTTCGCCGGGGGCGCCCTGCGGGCTGCCAGCCAGCGACAGGCTGAAGTACATGAAATCCACCCGCCGGGAGAGCGAAACGTCGATGATGTCCAGCCAGGGTAGGTATTCCATCTGGTCCGTGAAGGGGCGCTCCAGTTTTCCAAAAGTGAAGTCATCGCCGGCAGGGGCGCGCTTCTCGGGCGCCGTGTCCTTCGACACGTGATCATGGATGATGCTTGGGTCGGCGCCGAAGTTCACCGGCACCAGTTTGTGCTCCAGCGGGGGTTTGGCCTCCGTGGCGGTCGGGGCTGGCGCGGTCTCTGTCGGCGGCGGGACCGTTTCGGCGGGCGGGGGTGCTGTCGGCTCCAGCGTCGGTGCGGCCTTTGTCGGTGGCGGAGGCTGCGTGGGGGCAGCGGTTGGAACGGCCGGGGCGGCCGGCGGGGCGCAGGATGCCAGGGCTAAAGCAAAAACGATCACCAGGGTGATCTGCGAAAAAAATTTCTTCACCTTGCACCTCCAGGGTGAATGCCGGGAAGCTGCAGTGCTTGCCTTGGGGATTCTGTGGCCGGTCAGTGGGACAGGGGGTTTCCCTTGCTTTCATTATAGGGAGTCGGGAGGGAAAAGTCAAAGGGGAAACCGGTGAACCGGACTGCCCTGCCGGCTCAACGCCTGCTCTTATGGGCTGGCAACGCCAAGGAGGGGATCGGCGTCTGCACCAATACTTCGATCTCTGGGAATGGGTTGATCCTATTGCTGGCTTTCCGGCGGTACTTCTTGTTTTTCCAGGCGAATTTTGTTCCCTTGGGCAGTAACCGCTCAATGGCCTTCCAGCCGGGCTGCAGGATTACTCTGCCTTCGCCCGCCACCTGCAGGTTCCCGCCATGACAGACCAGGGCGGTGTTCAATTCGATCTCCACCAGGGTCAGCCCTTCGAGCTCCCAATCCTCCTCGTCATCGTCCTCCATCCCTTTTCTGTTGTGAGTAGGGTGTCGCCCGGATTGTGGAATAATGCAGGAATCCTGCACCAAGCCGAAGCCGTCCACGCCCAGGTAGGAATAATGCACCCAGCCCTCCTCGCCCAGCACAACCGCCCCGCCGTCACCAGCGGCCAGCACTCCTCCCCCGGCCAGCACCTCCAGGATGGCATCCCAGACCGGGCTGCCTTCCAGGAAGCGCCGGTGGTTCATGGCGTGGCCGCCAGCCAGCAGGATAAAGTTGGCCCTGCGTACCCGTTCAGCGATCTTCTCCCAGTCACCGGCCGTCCGATCCTGCCGAATCAGGTTGATGTATTCCAGGCTCTCCTCCCCAAGCCCGGGGCTTGGAGCAGTGTTGGAATTGTAGCGATCCTTGTAATGGTAGATTCCGTTCGTGCCATCAAGCCAGGCGAAACGGACCGTTGCGCCCAGCAATTCCAACAACCGGCGTTTTACAGCATCGGGAATCTTCGGGATCCCGTCGTTCCTGGCGTGATCAAAGATAGCCAGGATCCCTTTTTCAGGAATATTCACCTTCAGTGGTTGCATTTTTCAATTCCCGGGCGGAACGGTCCGCCCTCCCTTGAATTGTTTCTCACCTTAGTTCATTATAGGACGGGAATGGATTCAGTTCAATGCACACGATCGTTGGGAATGATGTCTATGAGCTGTCGGGGAGCTTCCTTCGCCCGGTAAATTCTCCGAATGCAGCACCTCCCAGGATCAGTGCCGCTCCCGCCACCTGTACAACGGTCAGGCGTTCCTGCAATATGGCTGCCGAAAAGAATAACAGGTGATCAACCTGGGGCTTTCCTTCCCGCATCAGGTTGTCCGCTCGCCATCAACAGCACGCGGTCCGCTGGCCCGAAAAACAGGACAGGGAGGGAGCCATTATACACTCCCTCCCTGCCGGTTGGATATCCACCATCAGGTTACTTCTTCGCCAGCCAGTGTGCCGCGTTCACCCACAGCTGCTTGTACCCCGGCCACTCGATGAAATCCGTGGGGCACCAGTGCGGGCCGATATCCGAGGTCCAGGCAAGCGAGCGCCCCCTGCCAACCTCCATGGTTGCCAGCAGGGGGTGTTCACCGATCGTTGCCACCAGGTGTGCCTGGGGCTTCAGGGTAAGCTCGTTGAAGCCCAACCGTTGCGGCCATTTGCCACCCCCCGTATCCATCCCTGCCAGCGTTCCTTGGGGCGGGATGCGCACCTTCAAAGGTTGCATGGCTCCGCCTATGGGATCACAGCCGAGTAGATCTTGTCCTCGAAGGCCGCCACCAGTTTGCGGCCGGGCACAATGGTGAAGGCGCTCATCGCATCAGCAGCCGGCAGGGGGTAATCCCCGCCTTCCGCCGGCGACAGGATGTGCTGCAAATTCAGTTGCAAACTGAAGTGGTACAGGCTGTTCGACGCCGCATCCAGCAGGTACAGGGACGAATCCGGGGCGGAGGTCGTCTTCAATTGGGTGAAGGCAACGCCCGGGAAGGTCACCTCCGTGCTGTCGCGCCCGGGACGGGCATCGCGGTAGGGCGCCGGCACCTGGCATTTCGTCCGGAGCACATTGAACTCGCGGAAGGTGCACCAGATGACCAGGGAATCCCGCCGCAGGAGGTAGAGGTCCTCGCCGTTCACTTCCATGTCGGCCACCGTATCCATGCCCTCGGGGGGCGAGTCGAAGAAGAGACGCGGGTCGCTGTTGTAGCGCTGCCGGCTGCCGGTGTAGAACCACACGGCGTTGTTGGGCGGGTCCAGCACGTAGAGCACCCCCCGGTCGACGGTCATGGCGCTGATGCGGTCCCAGCCGCTGGCGGGCACCGCCAGGGTGGCCACGGTGGGACCCTTGTCGGGCGTGCAGTACAGGAGGTTGCCGTCGACATCGACGGCCAGCAGCGAGGCGCCAAAATCATTGTCCAAAGGGATGGCAGCCATATCCACCAGGGGGCCCACCAGGCGGTCGGCCACCGGGCCCGGCCCGCACTGGAAGCGGGTGTCCAACTGGTAGCCCTGGCTGCTCACCAGCAGGCGCAGCACGCGGCCCGAGGCGCCGTCCAGGGCGTAGAGGTCGCCGGTTATGGAGTTGGCCAGGCGGGTGATCTTCACCCCCATGGGCAGGCTGCCGGCCAGGTCCGGCTGCAGGCCCAGGCGGGTTACGCCTTCCAGACTGTCCAGCGCCGTCTGCACCTCCCGGCGCAGCGCCTGCGAGCCGTCGCTGACGCCGAAGTCCTCGGCCTGGTCCAGGGCAGCCCGGGCGGCCGCCAGGTGCGTGCGCTGCACATTGGGGTCATCCGAGGCGGCCGCGGCCTGCTGCTCGGCCTGGGCAGCCTCGAGGTACTGGCGATGCTGACCGGAGCGCCCGGTGCGATAGTAAACGGTCGTGCCCACCGCGCCAAGCACCAGCGGCACGGCAATGGCGATGAACAGCATGGTGCTCTGCGGCAGCGGTTGGAAGGGCAGTTTGCCTTCCGGGAAGAATTTTCCGGCAAAGGCCTGCCAGCGGCTGCGCAGGCGCTGGCGGGCGGCGCGCCCGCCCAGGTACAATTTTGCCAGCGTGCGCTTCAGGCCAGGAGCCCTGGAGGCGGACCGTTGCGTCCCGCCCGGTTTGCGGGTCTCCCCGGCGGCGGCCGGCATGCGGGATGGGGTTGGGCTGCCGCCGCTGCGAACGGGCGCGCCCGGGGACGGGCGATGCCGGACCGCAGGGCCCACCGGCACGGGCGGCGCACCCGAATCTTCCGGAAGCGGAGCGGCTGCGGGTGCCGGCTCATCGGCAGCCGGGGATTCGGCAGGGGGTGTTGCGGGCAGGGCCTCACCCGGGGCGGGGAACTCTTCGGAAGGGGTGGTTGCGGGGGTGACTGCGGCGGGGGCCAGGGCTTCGGCCGGTTCCGCGGGCACGGCCATCGGTTCCAGCGAGGCGGGGGCGGCATCCAGCGGCAGCGTGCGCCCAGCCGGGGAAACGGGGGCGGGTTTTTGCGGCCGCAGGGCGCGCACCCTACCGCGGCCCTCCGAGAACTTAATGAAGGCGGCCTGCAGGTCCGAGCCGCCCTGGACCAGCACGCGCCGCCGCAACTGGTCAAAGGTCAGGCCGCTGGCGCCGGTCAGGCCATCACCGGCCCAGGCTTCGGGCACGGCGGGGGAGAAGAGCGCCAGGTCGCCCTCCTGCAGGAGCGCCTGGAAGTAGCGAAACGCCGGCGTGCGGCTGATGCCCAGCGGGCGGCAGGCCTCGTCGTGGAAGTGCTCCACCCCGTCCTTGTGCACGATCAGCGTGTGGGCCGGCCCGGCGTGCGCCAGGTAGAGCATGCCGCGCCGCAGCACGGCCATGTTCAACAGGCTGCCGCGGGCGGCGGTTTGCCCGGCCGGCAGGCTGCCCTCCAGCAGCGCCAGGTTCAGTTCGCCGGCGGCGGCCTTCAGCCCGGCCGTTGCCGAGCCGCGCTCGCGGAAGTACGCCCTGGCCGCCTGGCCGAACAGCGTGTGCAGGGCATCCTCCTCCAGCCCAAAGGGCACCGAGAGCAGCACCAGCAGCAGGTCATGCCGCCGGCTGCGCTGGCAGCGCCGCGGGGCGGGGATGACGGCCAGCCCCGGCAGGTCGTTGGCCTCAATGCCGGCGTCCAGGCGGAAGGGGAGCAGCGTCAGGTCGAACATCGCTTGAAGTGATTATACAGGAGAACGCGCTTCATGGTAAACAGGCAGTGTGCAGGAAGTGTGCCGGAGTCCGGCGGGGTTTGCCGGCTGCCGGGCGGCGGAGGGTGCACCCCGGGCAGAAGGCTGCCTACTTCCCCCGCCCTGCAGGTTGCCGGATGGGTGGCCAGGGAAAGGGGAACCAGGCCTTCCACGGCCGGTCCCCGTCGCGCATGAGGCCTGCAGGAGTATAATTCCCTGCGAACGGGGCAGCCGGCCGGAAAGCCCGCCCTATACCCTGCCCCGGATGAGGAAAAACGCATGAAAAAGCATTACGCCCTTTCCCCCCTCCTGTTGGCAGCCCTGGCGCTGCTCTGCGCCTGCACGGCTTCCCCCACGGCAGCGGCAACCAGCGCAGCGCCCTCCGCCACAACCGCCTCCTCCTGGAGCGACCCCTTCGCCTACTGCGCCGCCGTCGGCACGGTGGATGCCCCCGATGCCCGCTACAGCGGGCCGGACATCACCGATGTGATCGTCCAGGGGTACATCCGTGCCGCCGGCTTGCAGGAGGGCGCCGAACCGGCAGACGAGTTCAAAAAGAGCACCACCTGGCGCTGCATGGGCGGAGAACTGTACGCCTGCAACTTCGGCGCCAACCTGCCCTGCACCTCGAAAGCCGAAACCAGCCGCACCCCCACGGCCGAGATGTCCGAATTCTGCCGGGCCAACCCGGGCGCCGAATTCATCCCCATGTACATCACCGGGCACGCCACCCTGTACGGCTGGGGCTGCGCCGGCGAGGTGCCGGAGGTGCGGGAGCAACTGGACCAGCCCGACGCCGCCGGCTTCCTCTCGCGCATCTGGTACCGCATCCCGGCGCCCTGAACCCCTGAAGGCCGGGGTTGATATGTTGTGGATTTAACGGGGCTGCCCCGGGAAGGCCGAAGGCTGCCGCCGGCGGTCAGCCGGATGCCTGGCCGGGGCTGGAGGACACCCCCGGTTTTGGCCCGGGCCTGAAGAGCGGCCCGGCGCGAATGGGGGGCAACGGCAATGCGGTGCGGGCGATTTCCCCGGCGCCCTGCCGCGCTTAGATCTCCCGGCCTTTGAACTGGCTGATGTAAAGATTGTAGTAAAAGCCCCTGCTGTCCAACAGTTCCTGGTGGGTGCCCTGCTCGACGATCTGCCCCTGGTCGATGACCACCACCCGGTCGGCCTCGCGGATGGTGCTGAGGCGGTGGGCGATGACGAAACTGGTGCGGCCGGCCATGAGGCGCAGCAGGGCCTTCTGGATGCGGGCTTCGGTGCGCGTGTCCACGCTGCTGGTGGCCTCGTCCAGCACCAGGATGGCCGGGTCTGACAGGATGGCCCGGGCAATGGCCAGCAACTGCCGCTGGCCCTGGCTGAGGTTGCCCGCCCGCTCGGAGAGGCTGGTCTGGTAGCCCTCGGGCAACTGGCGGATGAAGTGGTCGGCCTCGGCCAGGCAGGCGGCCTGCACGCATTCCTCGTCCGCAGCATCCAGCCGCCCAAAGCGGATGTTCTCCATCACCGTGCCGGAGAAGAGGAAGGTTTCCTGCAGCACCAGCCCCAGGCGGCCGCGCAGGTCGTCCTTGCGCAGGCGGCGGATGTCCTTCCCGTCGATGATGATGCTGCCCGACCAGACGTCGTAGAAGCGGGTGAGCAGGTTGATGATGGTGGTCTTGCCGGCGCCGGTGGGACCCACCAGGGCGATGGTCTGCCCGGCCTTCACGTCCAGGTTGAAATCGTGGATGACCGGCACGGAGGGGCTGTAGCCGAAGCGGACAGCGCGCATCTGCACGTCGCCGCGCACGGCCGCAAAGGGCAGCGGTTCGGGTGCATCCGGAAGTTCGGGGGCGGTGTCGATGATTTCGAACACGCGTTCGGCGCCGGCCAGGGCGGCCTGGATGTTGTTGTACAGGTTGGCCAGTTGCCGCAGCGGCGAGACGAAGTTCTGCCCGTAGTTAATGAAGGCGGCGATGGTGCCCACGCTGGCCAGCCCGCCCAGGGCCAGCCAGCCGCCCAGCCCGGCAAGCACGACAACGAAGAAGTTCCCCAGCACGGTGGTGAGCGGCATGAGGAGCATGGCGTAGGAATTGGCATACACCCCCGAGCGGAACACCGCCTCGTTGACCCCCTGGAAGGAATCGCTGACGAAGGCGTTGCGGCGGAAGGCGTTGACCACCTTCTGACCGCTGAAGGTCTCCTCGGCGACGGCGTTCAGTTCTCCGAGGTTGGCCTGCAGCCCGCGGAAGCCGATCATCGTGTAGCGGGCGACGAACTGGGTGAACCAGAACATGATGGGCACCACCAGCAGGCTGGCCAGCGCCAGGGCCGGGTTGAGGACGAACATGGTGACGAGGATGCCGCCCATGGAGAGGAGCCCGGCCACCAGCGAGGTGAGGTTCTGCGACACGGTCTGGTTGATCACGTCTATGTCATTGGTGAGGCGGCTCATCAGGCTGCCGGCCGGGTGCGTGTCAAAGAAACTCATGGAGAGCATTTGCAGGTGCCCGAAGAGGTCGCTGCGCAGTTTTTGCAGGGCGAACTGCGAGGCGCGCGCCATCAGCCAGTTGGAGAGGATGTTGAACAGGTTGCTGCCCAGGTAGGCGGCCAGCATCCAGCCGGCCGTGCGCAGCAGGCCGGGGATGTCGCCGCCGGCAATGAAGCGGTCGATGGCCTGGCCCATCAGGTAGGGGCCGGCCAGCCCGAGCAGCGTGTAGAGGATCACCGCCAGCACCACGAGGAAGAGCGTCAGGCGGTAGGGCAGCAGGTAGAGGGCCAGGCGCCCCAGCGCCCGGCGGGGGTTTTGCGCGCGCTCGATGCGCCCGGGGTGCGAGGGCCGGCGCTGCATGCTGGCGCGGATATCGGCGGTGGAGGGGGTGCGGTAGGCGGTCGTCATGCTGCGCCCCCCGTGCCCCGGCCGTTGCCGTTATTGGGCGCCGCGCCCAGTTGCGATTCGTAGATCTCCTGGTAGATGGGGCTGTTCTTCAGCAGCGTGGCGTGGTCACCAGTGGCAACGATGCGCCCGCGGTCCAGCAGGATGATCCGGTCGGCGTTGAGCACGGTGCTGATGCGCTGGGCCACCACGAAGGTGGTGCGCCCGTCGCTGCGGGCGGCCAGGGCGGCCTGGATGCGGTTCTCGGTTTCAACGTCCACGGCGCTGGTGCTGTCGTCCAGGATGAGGATGCGCGGGCGGGTGAGCAGGGCGCGGGCAATGGCGATGCGCTGCCTCTGCCCGCCGGAGAGGTTGGCACCGCGCTCCTCCACCCGGGTCTGGTACCCCTGCGGGAGGGAGAGGATGAAATCGTGCGCCTGGGCGGCCCGGGCGGCGGCCAGCACCTCCTCCTCCGGGGCATCCGGGCGCCCGTAGCAGATGTTCTCGCGCACCGTGCCACTGAAGAGGACCGTCTCCTGCGGGACGATGCTGATGTGCTGCAGCAGCGCATGCGGGTGCACCTGGCGCACGTTGACGCCGTTGACCCGCACCTGGCCGGCCGTGGTGTCGTAGAAGCGCGGGATGAGGTTCACGAGGGTGGTCTTTCCGGCGCCGGTGGCGCCCAGGATGGCCACGGTCTCACCGGGTTTGGCCTCCAGGCAGATGTCCTCCAGCACGCGGATGCTGGTATCGGAGTTGTAGTGGAAGTCGGCGTTCTCAAAGGTCACCCGGCTGTCCGCCCGGGCGGGCGGCTCCACGGGGTCCGCCGGGGGCTGCACCTCGGGCGGATCATCCAGCACCTCGTGGATGCGCCTGGCCGAGGCCAGGCCGCTGGCCCAGGTGTAGGAAAGTTGCACCAACATCGTCAGCGGGTTGAGCGTGGTGAGCAGGTAGTTGGTGAAGGCCACGATCTGCCCGAGGGTGAGGTTGCCGCGGATGGCCTGCAGGCCGCCCAGGGCGATGACCAGCACGATGCCGGCGTTGACGAACATCGTCAGCAGGGGCGACATGACCGACATGAACTGCATCACCCGGATGGTGCTGGCGGTGAAGCCCTGGTTGGCGACCTCGAAACGCCCGGCCTCGTGCCCGGCGCGGGTGAAGGCCTTGACCAGGCGGGCGCCGGCGATGTTCTCCTGCAGGACCGTGTTCAACTGGTCCAGCCGCTGCTGCACCTGGCGGAAGTTGGGCTCCATGCGCAGGCTGAAATAAACGATGATGGCGCCGGAGACAATGAGCAGCGGGAGCATGGAAAGCGCCAGGGTGGTGCTGGTGACGAACATGAGGATGATGCTGCCGAGCATGAGCAGCGGCCCGCGGGTGCCGATGCGCAGGGAAACCTGGACGATGCGCTGCACGGCGGCCGTGTCGCTGGTGAGGCGCACCATCAGCCTGCCGGTGGAGAAGCGGTCGAGGTTGCCGTAGGAGAAGGTTTGCACCTTGTGGAAGAGGGCGGCGCGCAGGTCGCGCCCCACGCCCTCGCCCACGCGGATGGAGTAGATGTTGTTCAGCACGGCCACCACGGCGCTGGTGATGGAGACCAGCACCATGATGCCGGCGGTTTGCAGCACCACGGCCAGGTCCATCCGCCGGATGCCCTGGTCGATGATGCGCTGGATGAGGCGGGGGATGGAAAGGTCGAGGAACACCATGAGCAGCAGGAAAACCAGCGCAAGCAGGGCCTGCTTTTTATAGGGGGTGGCGTAGCGGAAGATGCGGCGGAGGTCGTTCATGGGGAGGGGCAGGGCGGCGGGGTGCTCAGGGGGCGGGGTCAAAGGTGTCCTTGAGGATGGCCAGGGCCTGGCGGAGGGTTTCCAGGTCGGCGGGGGTGAGGGCGGCCATTTTTTCCTCCATCCACTGGCGGCTGCGGCGGAAGGTCTCGTCTAGCAGGTGGCCGCCGGCGGGGGTGAGTTCCAGGTGCAGCCGGCGGCGGTCGGCGGGGGCCGGCCGGCGGGAGACCAGGCCCTTGGCCACCAGCAGATCGACGGCCTGGCTGGCGGCGGGGCGGCTGATGAGCTGCTTGTCGGCCAGTTCGCAGACGGTGCGGGCGCCATGGCGGATGTGCCGCATGAGGTGGAACTGGATGAGGGTGATGTTGAAGCCCTGGATGGCGTTGCTGCGGGCGTTGTTGCGCACGCGCCCCCACACGGGGGGGATGGTATCCCAGAACCGGTCGATGGTTTGCTGGAGGGGGGTTGTGGCGGGCATGGCTGCTCCTGTGGTTAACTTTCTTAATGGTTAAGTAAGTTAATGATAATCCGGCCGGGCAGGGCTGTAAAGGGGGGGCGGGGGGATTCGTTTATTCGTTTATTCGATTTTCCGGTTGATTTTGGTGCGGGGGCGGGAAGGCGGTAGACAGGGCGGCAAGAAGGCGGGCGAGGCCCGGAGGGACGGACTGGGCCCCTGCGGGCAGGCGACCGCCCGGGCCGGGCGCCTGGCAAGGCACGGCGGCGCCGCCGGTGGCACCGGCAACCTGGAGGAGGAAGCCCAGGGCCAGGCGGGTGGCGCGGGCCTGGAGGGCCTGGCGCCGGCGGCCATAGCCGCGGGAGGCGGCCTGGACGAGGGCGTTGCAGCGGGACTGGACGAATTCGCCGGCGGCGAGGACCTCATCGGGGGTGGAGGTGGGGGTGAGGGGCGGGAAGGCGTCGTCCAGGCGGGGGGAATAGATGCCGGACTTGAGGGCATTGGTGTTGCCGGGCTGTGCGCCGCGCTGACGCGGCGGCGGGGGTTTTTGGGACATGGCGAAGGGATTGTAGCACGTATGTTCTAATTAAGCAAGGGGGGAATTCAAGGGGGCTGGTGTTCGATTGGCGGTACCTGAAAATCACCCCCCCTCAGTCCCCCCCCATTTTCGCCCTGGAAAATGGGGGGGATGGGTGTGGGGGCCATTTTACAACCCAAAATGGGGGGGAGAAAAGGGAGGCCCATTTCCCTGAAGAAAACATCAGGGCACGTTGCAACCCAAAATGGGGGGGATGGTGTGGGGAGTCCATTTCTGCAAACCAAGATGGGGCTTTTGGTTTCCCCCCATTTTTGCCTTATATAATGGGGGGAAGGCAAGGGGGGTTGTGGTTGGAAGGGCGGCGTTCAAAAGGCGCCCCCCCTCAGTCCCCCCCATTTTAGAAACCAAAATGGGGGGGATGGGTGTGTGATTCCCATTTTTTAACCCAAAATGGGGGGATGGTATGGAGGGCCCATTTCCCTGAAGAAAGCAACCGGACACGTTGCGAAGCAAGATGGGGGGAGAGAAGGGGGGATCTTTCGTTCAGCCTGAAAGTGTGGTGGAGCGATTGCTCGAAGGGCAGCGTCAACAATGCACCCCCCCTCAGTCCCCCCCATTTTACAACCCAAAATGGGGGGGAAGAAAAGAGGGGGGGATGCGCCTTTTAGAGGTACTTCGGCAGGGACATGCCGATGACGCAGACCGCCAGCAAAACGGCCCCGTAGAGCCCGCCCCGGGAGAGGCGTTCGTTCTGGACGCCCAGCCGCTCCAACTGTTCGGGCGATGGCTGGCCGCCCGAGGATTCGATCTCCCGGGAGATGAGGGCCAGTTTGTCCGCCGCCGGGCGGATGTAGACCAGACCGAAGAGAAACTCGATGATGCCTGCCAGGCTGCCGACGGTGAGGGCAAGGCCCGCCGGCGAAAAGAGCCAGTGCACGTTCAAATTGCCGGACACCCTCCAATACATGAGCAGGCCGGTGAGGACCACCAGGATGGGGGAGGCCGTCAGGGCCTGGACGAGCCTGGTTTTGCCCATCAGCGCCTGCATGAATTTTACACCGGCCGGCCCGGCCGCCCTGGCGGCGGGTTCGATGAACCCCGCCGAAAGGAAAGCCCAACCCGCCCAGAGAACGCCGGCGCAGATGTGGATCAAGCGAAGTACTGTCATCATAAGATACCTCCTTTAATACCTTGCCAATAATATGATCTGGCGGGATTGTAGGCGGTGGCTGGCAATTTTGGGTATCCTTTTATGATACAAATATGATACAATATATCTGTTTTCTCGTGGATCAAACATGGCAGGAACGAACCATGAGAAATGCGGCAATGGAGTCGGGCGCTTCTTTCGGATATTGGGTACGGCGGCGCCGCAAAGCATTGGACCTGACCCAGGACGCGCTGGCACGTTCCGTGGGGTGTGCGGTGATCACCCTGCGCAAGATCGAAGCCGGCGAGCGGCACCCATCCCGCCAGATGGCAGTACGGCTGGCGCAGTGCCTGATTCTGCCCCCGGAGGAAAGGGCGGTTTTCCTGGCCGCCGCGGGCGGAGAAAGGTCCTCGCGCCGTTTGCCGCCCGCCGACGAAGCCAGCATCGGCGCAACCGCCGGCGGGTTGCCAATGCCCCTGGCGCCCCTGGTCGGCCGGTCTGGCGAGGTGACCGCCATCATCAACCGCCTGCGCGGCAAAGACCAGCGCCTTCTCACGCTGACCGGCCCCGTGGGGGTGGGCAAAACCCGCCTGGCGATTGAAGCGGGGCGGCGCCTGCAGCACGAATTTCGGGGCGGGGTGCACCTGGTCGAACTGGGGGCACTGGAGGACCCGGCCCTGGTGCCGGCGATGACAGCGGCCGTGCTGGGGGTGCGGGAGGAGCCCGGGCGCAGCCTGGTGAACGGCATCCTGCAGCACCTGGCGCAAAAGGAAACCCTGCTGATTTTCGATCAATTTGAGCACCTGCAGCCGGCAGCCGGTTTTTTGGCGGAACTGCTGCAGGGCACACCCGGCCTGCGCCTGCTGGTGACCAGCCGGGCTGTACTGCGCCTTTACGGGGAGCAGGTGTTCTTCCTGAAGCCATTGCCGCTGCCGGAAAAGGACGCCGAAGTTGAAGCCCCCGGGGCCGCCGCGGTGCGGTTGTTCTGCGAACGGGCGCAGGCACTGCAGGCGGAATTCCGCTTGACGCCGGACCTGGTGCCGGTGGTGGCGGAGATCTGCCGCCGCCTGGACGGGCTGCCGCTGGCCATCGAGCAATCCGCCGCCTGCATCAACCTGTTCTCCCCACAGGAAATTCTGCAGCAGGTGGAACAACGCCTGTCGCTGCCGGGATGGGGAGCGGCGGTGCTACCGGCGAACAACGAGGAAATGGAGGATGCCATCACCCGGAGTTATGTGCTGCTGGCGCCTGGCGAGCGCACCGTGCTGAACCGGCTGGGCGTGTTTGTCAACGGGTTCACCCTGTTGGCAGCCGGGGAAATTTGCGCCTTCCCCTGCCCGGCGCCCACCGACCCCCCAAGGCGGGAAGCCGGCCAGGAAATGCCGGACGTGCCAGGCTGCCTGGCCACGCTGATGAACCACAGCCTGTTGCTGCGGCAGAACACGGGCCCGGTTGAGGGCGTATCGCGGTACTGGATGCTGGAAACGATCCGGGGCTACGCGCTGGAACAACTTGCCGCCAGCGGCGAACTGGAGCAGGTCCGGCAGCGGCATGCGGATCATTACCTGGCCTGGGCGGCGCAGAGCAGGCCCCGCTTCAGCGGGCTGGACCGGGCAACCTGGCTGGCCCGGGTGGAGGAGGAGAGCGACAACCTGCAGGCGGCATTGGACTGGCTGCTTAAAACCGGCCAGGTAGGGAAGGCAGCCAGCCTGGGCCGTACGCTGAAGGTCCTTTCGCGGCCGGGGGATGGCTGCCGTGAAGGGAGCAGTTGTTCGTGCGGGTATGTCAATTGAGTGTGCAGGGCGGCCCCCGGGGGTTCGGCTGGCAGCCTGCGGGGGGATTGTTTAAGGGGAGCGAGTGAAATGCCCCCCCTCAGTCCCCCCCATTTTGGTTCCGAAAAATGGGGGGGATGGGAGAAGATCCCATTTTACAACCCAAAATGGGGGGGATGGTAAGGGGGCAATTTCCCTGAAAAAAGCATCAGGGCACGTTTAACCCGAAATGAGAGGGTGGTAAGGGGGGATCTTTCGTCAAGCGTGAAAATGTGGTGGAGTGATTGCTCGAAGGGCAGCGCCGAAATGCACCCCCCCTTAGTCCCCCCCATTTTGACAAAACCAAAATGGGGGGGATGGGTGTGGGGCCATTTTTTAGAACCAAAATGGGGGGATGGGAGAAGGGAGGGCCTGCCGTCAAACGTGAAAATGTGGTGGAGCGATTGCTCGAAGGGCAGCGCCAAAATGCACCCCCCCTCAGTCCCCCCCATTTCCCTGAAGAAAACATCAGGACACGTTTAACCCAAAATGGGGGGGGTTGGGTGTGTGGGGACCATTTTTCAAACCTGAATGGGGGGATGGGAGAAGGGAGGGCCTGCCGTCAAACGTGAAAATGTGGTGGAGCGATTGCTCGAAGGGCAGCGCCAAAATGCACCCCCCCTCAGTCCCCCCCATTTCCCTGAAGAAAACATCAGGACACGTTTAACCCAAAATGGGGGGGATTGGGTGTGTGGGTCCCATTATTCAACCCAAAATGGGGGGAATGGGTATGGGGACTATTTCCCTGAAGAAAACATCAGGACACGTATAACCCGAAAATGGGGGGGAGAAATAAGGGGCTCATTTTATAATCCAAAAGGGGGGGAACGGGTGGCGGCGGGGGTGCGGCGTTCGGCCATTCCAGCCAGGCGCGCCATGGGGAAAAGGAAACCGCGCGCCCGGTTCAAGGGTACAATGAAGGTGCCGGCCGGCCATGCCCCGGCAGGAGGGAGCACCCATGGACTTCAGCAACCCCAATGCCCGCATCATCGTCCCGGACGGTACGGCGCCCGTGCAGGCGCTGGCGCGCACCACGCACCTGGGCATCGCCGCACACCCGGACGACCTGGAACTGGTGGCCGTGGAGGGCATCCTGGCCTGTTACGGCGCCCGGCAGCCGGGGTTCACCGGCGTGGTGCTGACGGACGGGGCCGGTTCGGCGCGCGGCGGGGCCTTCGCCGGGATGAGCGATGAGGAGATGCGCCTGCAGCGCATGTCCGAGCAGGTGCGGGCGGCCCTGCTGGGCAGGTACTCGGCGGTGGTGATGCTGAACCACCCCAGCGCGGCGGTGCAGCGGCAGCCCAACCAGGACCTGCTGGAGGACCTGCTGCAGGTGCTCTTCGTGGCGCACCCGCAGGCGGTGTACACCCACGACCCGGCCGACCCGCACCCCACCCATGCGGCGGCGGCACGGGCGGCCATCGAGGCGCTGCGACGCCTGCCATCCGCCGAGCGGCCAGGGCGCTTTTTGGGCGTGGAGGTCTGGCGCGGGCTGGACTGGCTGCCCGCGGATGAGCGGGTGGTGCTGGACCTTTCACGGCGGGCCGGGCTGCAGGAACGGCTTCTGGCGGCCTTCGAATCGCAGGCGGCCGGGAAGGATGTTCTGCGGGCGGCCATGGGGCGCCGGCGGGCCAACGCCGCCGGGCTGGACCCCCGCCGGGCAGGGACGGTGAAACTGGCCAGTTTTGCCATGGACCTGGCGCCGCTGCTGCAGGAGGGCAGCCCGGGGCTGGCGGAGTTCCTGCGCGGCAAGGTGGAGCGGTTCGGCGGGGAGATGGCGGGCAGGGAGGGAGAGTAACGGGAGGGCCGTGGCCAGGGGGACGGCGTCTGAAAGTCACCCCCCCTCAGTCCCCCCCATTTTTTGGAACCAAAATGGGGGGGATAGGAGAGGGTGCCCATTTTAGCAACCCAAAATGGGGGGTGAACCAATGGCGGGGAGGGCAGGTGGTTCCTCGTTCAGAGCCCGTTAACCATGGGGCCAGCGCGCCGGCCGGCCCGCCCTGCAAGCCGCCCCGGGCGGGGCGACGATCCGCCTGAAGGGGTGTGCAAGTTGCGCCCCACGGAGGGAAAACTTGTGGTTTAATTCCCCCTGCAAAGGCAGCCCGGACAGGGCGGGCCTTCATTCCACGGAACGGAGTTGAGCACATGAAGAACGAAAAGAAGATCCGGGTGGGCATCATCGGGGTGGGCAACTGCGCCTCGTCGCTGATCCAGGGCATTGAGTATTACAAGGCCATCAAGGACGATGAGCGGATCCCCGGGGTGATGCATGTGAACCTGGGCGGCTACCGGCCGCGCGACATCCAGTTCAGCGCCGCCTTTGACGTGGTAGAAAGCAAGGTGGGCAAGGACCTCTCGGAGGCCATTTTCGCCCATCCCAACAACACCTGCAAGTTCAGCGAGGTGCCGCGCCTGAACGTGCCGGTTGCGCGGGGCATGACGCACGACGGGCTGGGCAGGTACCTTTCGGCGGTGGTCAAAAAGGCTCCCGGGCCCACCGACGACATCGTCGGCATCCTCAAGGAGACCGGCACGGACATGCTGATCAACTACCTGCCGGTGGGCTCGGAGATGGCCACCAAGTGGTACATGGAGCAGGCGCTGGAGGCGGGGGTGGGGGTGATCAACTGCATCCCGGTCTTCATCGCCAGTTCGGAGTACTGGGCCGGGCGCTTCCGCCAGCGCAACCTGCCGATCATCGGCGACGACATCAAGAGCCAGGTGGGGGCGACGATTGTCCACCGGGTGCTGACGAGCCTGTTCGTGGACCGGGGCGTGCACCTGGACCGCACCTACCAACTGAATTTTGGCGGCAACACGGACTTCATGAACATGCTGGAGCGCGAGCGGCTGGAATCCAAGAAGATCTCCAAGACCGGGGCGGTGACCAGCATGCTGCCCTACAAACTGGATGAGGAGGATGTGCACGTGGGGCCGAGCGATTATGTGCCCTGGCTGAGCGACCGCAAGTTCTGCCACATCCGCATGGAGGGCACGACGTTCGGCGATGTGCCGCTGAACCTGGAGTGCAAACTGGAGGTGTGGGATTCGCCGAACTCGGCGGGGGTGGTGATCGACGCCATCCGCTGCCTGAAGCTGGCGCTGGAGCGGGGCATTGGCGGGCCGCTGCTGGAGCCCTCGTCGTATTTCATGAAGACGCCGCCGGTGCAGTACCGCGATGACCTGGCCCGCGAGAAGACGGAGGCTTTCATCCGCGGCGAGGCATAGCGGCGGGGTTTGGCCGGCGGGCGCCGGCGGAGGGGGTGTTGCCCAAAGGGCGGCGTCTGGAGTACACCCCCCCCTCAGTCCCCCCCATTTTCCTGAAGAAAGCATCAGGACACGTTACAACCCAAAATGGGGGGGATGCGAGAGGGCCCCATTTCCCTGAAGAAAACAACCGGACACGTTGCAAGCCAAAATGGGGGGGATGGGATGGGGGGTTCTATCGCCAAGCGTGAAAATGTGTAGGAGTGATTGCTCGAAGGGCAGCGCCAAAATGCACCCCCCCTCAGTCCCCCCCATTTTCCTGAAGAAAGCATCAGGACACGTTACAACCCAAAATGGGGGGGATGCAAGAGGACGCCCATTTCCCTGAAGAAAACAACCGAATACGTTGCAAGCCAAAATGGGGGGGGATGCGAGAGGGCCCCATTTCCCTGAAGAAAACAACCGGACACGTTGCAAGCCAAAATGGGGGGGATGGGA
>CAYQUO010000001.1:0-1538 GCA_964420835.1 uncultured Anaerolineaceae bacterium | reverse complement strand
ATTTCCCTGAAGAAAACAACCGGACACGTTGCAAGCCAAAATGGGGGGGATGGGAGAGGGCGCCCATTTCCCTGAAGAAAACAACCGGATACGTTGCAAGCCAAAATGGGGGGGATGGGAGAGGGCGCCCATTTCCCTGAAGAAAACAACCGGATACGTTGCAAGCCAAAATGGGGGGGATGGGAGAGGGCGCCCATTTTGGCAAACCAAGATGGAGGGCCTTTAGTTTCGCCTCCATATTCGCCGTATACAATGGCGGATGAAAGGGGGGCATGGTATAAGGGCATTGCCTGAAATGCGCCCCCCTCAGTCCCCCCCATTTTCCTGAAGAAAGCATCAGGACACGTTACAACCCAAAATGGGGGGATGACAGAGGTCTTATTTTAGCAACCGAAAATGGGGGGAAGCGAAAGGGGGCCTATTTCCATGAAGAAAGCAACCGGACACCTTGCAACCCGAAATGGGGGGGATGACAGAGGGCTTATTTTAGCAACCCTAAATGGGAGGATACGAAAGGGCGCCCACCAGCGGGGGCGCAAAACGGCGGAAAATGCCCGCCGCTCTGCGCGCCGGATGAGGCTGCATTCCGTATATCCTTAATGGAAAGGAGCATTCATCATGAACAATATCGGTTTTGTTGTATGTGCCGGTGTGCTGGGCTTTTTTGGGCTGCTGTTCGGCTTCATCCTGCTCATGCGCTACCTGGATTACCGCGAGACGCTCAAACTGGCCGAGAAGGGCCTGCTGCACCCCGGCAGCCCGCTGGCGGCCGGGCGGGCGGGCGGCAGCCGTTTGCTCGTCTGGGGCATCCTGGTGGCGGCCGTGGGCCTGGCGCTGACGATCGGCCTGTACCCCATGGGGCTGCACCGGCGGGTTCCGGGAAATCCGCTGGGGCTGGGGCCCTGGATTTTGGCCGGCCTGCTGCCGCTGTTCATCGGCCTGGCGTTCATCCTCATCCACCTGGTGAGTGCCGGCAGCCGCCGGGGCGGTAAAAGCGAGGCGCCCGCCGGGGAGCGGGGCCTGCCCCCGGTTGAGCCGCTGACGCCATTGCAGGAGGAGGTGCCGAAGCCGGCGCCGGTTGCTCCGGTGGAGGAGGTTGCGCCGCAGGCGAAGGGGAGAAAGCGGGCCTAGGGGTTCGCGAGCCCGCTTTTGGGCGATTCCCCTGGGCGGAGAGGGGGGTTTGGATGCGCCCCCCCTCAGTCCCCCCCATTTCCCTGAAGAAAACATCAGGACACGTTTCAAACCAAAATGAGGGGGATGGTAAGAGGGGGATTTACCGTCAAGCGTGGAAATGTGTTGGAGTGATTGCTCGAAGGGCAGCGCCAAAATGCACCCCCCCTCTGTCCCCCCCATTTTTGAAAACAAAAATGGGGGGGATGAATAGGGGGCCCATTTTACAACCCAAAATGGGGGGGATGGGGGAAAGGGGCCATTTCCCTGAAGAAAACAACCGGACACGTTGCAATCCAAAATGGGGGGGGATGGAGAGGGGGGCCATTGTCAAGTGCAAAAATGGGCGGTGGTGTTGTGCAAAAGCC